>NZ_JBFBAB010000001.1:0-1214430 GCF_040681975.1 Nocardia sp. NPDC051463 | reverse complement strand
CCATTCCGAACCCGGAAGCTAAGCCTGCCAGCGCCGATGGTACTGCACTCGACAGGGTGTGGGAGAGTAGGACACCGCCGGAACATCATTCGCGAGAGCCCCCGACTTCGGTCGGGGGCTTTCGTCGTTTCTACACCGGTACCCGCAGGCACTTTCCTGGCGGCTATGCTGGCCGCACCGCGCCGAGGGAGTGGAAATGGTTGACGTCAGGCAGGTTTGGCAGAATCCGGTGTTCGGTGCTTTCGGCGCCCGGGTCTACGATGCGGTCCTCGACCGCCCTTCGTTCGCGAGGCCGGTGGGTCGGGCGCTGTGGGGGTGCGACACCGATCGGATGTATGCGGCGATGGATGTCGTAAACCAGATCTCGCACGGCGCAAGCATTTTGGATCTGCCCGTCGGTGGCGGCGTCACACTGCGCCGTCTCGATCCATACCAGAAGGTTCGCTACGTCGCTGTGGATATCTCCGACAACCAGCTGAGCGCGGCGCGGCGCGTTGCCGAGCGCCATGGTCTGTCCGAGATCGAGTACGTGCGAGCGGATGTCGTCGAGCTGCCCTTCGCCGATGACGAATTCGACCTTGTGGTCACCTTCGCGGGCCTGCACTGTATGCCCGACCCGGGTGCTGCGATTGCGTCGCTTGCCCGTGTCCTTCGCCCCCGTGGCACTGTGGTCGGCAGTTGCGTGGTTTCCGGGGTCTCCGGTCGCTATGACCGACAGATACAGGCCCTGGGTGCGTTTGGTGTGTTCGGTCCGCCGTGTACCGCTGACGACCTGCTCGGTTGGCTGGATACGGCAGGTCTGAGCCGAGATGATTTCTACTGCAACGGATCTCTCGCGCAGTTCGTCTCAATGAAGCGGTAGCCGGCGATACGGAGCGGGCGGCATAGCGGTCGTGCGTTGAGCCCAGGTGAATGGGGTGTCCGGGGGTCGCGGTGATCGGGTGCCCGGCCATGGACGCGGTCGGCCCGGTCTTCTGGAAGTTGTGCGGTGCGGCGGCCGCGCGGGTGCGGGCAGGCTGGTTAGCGTGTGTCTGTGATGAAGCATGCCTGGTCGGCCTTCGTTGGTCTGCTCATTGTGCTGGCAGGGATCGCCCTGCCGGTCTCGGCAGCGCCTTTGGCAGCTACCTCGAATGTGGTCACCATCGACACCGGACAATTGCGTGGCAGGCAGTCTGCCGGTCTGCGGTTGTTCGAGGGGATTCCTTATGCGGCACCACCGGTAGGGGAGCTGCGCTGGCGGCCTCCCGCGCTACCGGCGTCGTGGTCCGGCATACGAGATGCCATCAATGCGGGCCCGAGTTGCCCGCAGGGAAACGGTGCGATCGAGGTAGTGAGTTCTGGCGTCGCGAAGTCGGAAGACTGTCTGTACCTGAATGTTTCGACGCCGAGCACGCTGCCGGTGGATGGGCGCCATTTGCCGGTATTGGTCTGGATTCACGGCGGGAGCTTTGCCAGCGGGTCCGGCGATACGTATGGCGCGGGCCCGCTCGTCACCAGCGGCGATGGCGATGTCATTGTCGTGACAATCAACTATCGGCTCGGGACGCTCGGATTTCTTGCCGCGACGGCGCTGGATGACGGCTCGGGTTCTGGCAATTACGGTCTGCTCGATCAGCAGGCTGCATTGCGGTGGGTGCAGCACAATATCGCCGCGTTCGGCGGCGATCCGGATCGGGTCACCCTGGCAGGCGAGTCCGCGGGTGCCAGTTCGGTGTGTTCGCAGCTGGCCGCGCCGAGCTCGCGGGGACTGTTCGGTGCCGCGATCATGCAGAGCGGGCCGTGCGCGAATGCAGTGCCGATGGCTCGCGCGATGAGCGATGGCGACACCTATGCGGCGCGGCACGGTTGCTCAGGACCGGATGTCGCGGCCTGTCTGCGTGGCCTGCCCGACGGTGTGCTGGTGGCGGATCCGGTTACTGCCACCGTTTCCGGTGGCGCGTTCCTGCCCAGTGGTCCGCGGGCGGCCGTGCGGGGCGGTGCGATACCGCAGCTACCGATTCTGGTCGGTGCGAACCACGATGAGATGGCGTTGCGGGTGTACATGATGTACGGGGTGGGCATGCCGCTGACCGCGGAGGGGTATCACGACGCGTTGGTCGCTGTCATGCCGGATCTGACGCCGGAGCAGATCACGAGCGTCGAACGCCGATACCCGGTGTCGGACTTCGCGCAGCCTGCGCTCGCACTGACCAGGGCGTGGACCGATCGAACGCTGTCCGGGCTGATCGTCGAATATGCGGAATTGAGCCGAACCAACGCGACCTCTGTGTACTCGTTCGACGATCCTGCGCCGCTCGCGCCACCTTCCAATTTCCCGATGGGCGCTTATCATGCGAGCGAGTTGTTCGGGCTGTTCAGCATGCGCGACCTGAGCTGGGTCTACAGCGCGGTGATGAGTTCGGATCAGCGGCGTCTCGCCGGCGAAATGCGAAGGTATTGGAGTCGTTTCACCATCACAGGTAGCCCCGATCCCGCCGGACTCCAACCCATCCCCGCCTACGATTCGGCCGCGCCGCAAGTCATGTCGTTCCGGCCCGACGGAAGCAGGCTCGTCGAGAACTATGCCGCCGAGCATCAGGCGGACTTCTGGTCGACCATGCCGACCCGATGGTAGCCGTTGCGGTGCGCGGGCCTCGCGCACCGCAATGACTTGTGCGTCAGATCTTGCGGATGACAGTGACGACCTTGCCGAGGATCCGCGCGTCGTTGCCCGCTATCGGCTCGAACAGCGGGTTGTGCGGCATAAGCCAGACGTCCTTGCCGGTGCGTTTGAAGGTCTTGACCGTCGCTTCACCCTCGATCATCGCGGCTACGATGTCGCCGTTGTCAGCGACGTTCTGCTGACGCACGACCACCCAGTCGCCGTCACAGATCGCCGCGTCGATCATCGACTCACCGACGACCTTGAGCAGGAACAGCGATCCGTCGCCGACCAATTCACGGGGCAGCGGGAAAACGTCCTCGACCGCTTGTTCGGCCAGGATCGGACCACCGGCCGCGATTCGGCCGAGTACCGGGACGAAGGTCGGTGTCGGCTTGCTCGGATCGGATTCCTCGACCGAGGCCAGGCTGGTGACCGCGCGGACCGCCTCGTCCAGACCGCGGACGTCCACGGCGCGTGGACGATTCGGGTCGCGCCGGAGAAAGCCTTTGCGCTCCAGCGTCCTGAGTTGGTGGGCCACCGACGATGTGGAGGTCAGCCCGACGGCATCGCCGATCTCCCGAATACTCGGCGGGTAGCCGCGCTCGCTCACCGAGGTACGGATGACCTCCAGTACCTTGCGCTGACGCACGGTGAGATCCGCCCCGGCGCCGGATGGGTCGGTGCCTCCTACGCTCTCGTCGCCCGTGTCGTCTGTGTGGCTCACCGCAACCGCCCTTCACCTGTCGTTGATTTCGTCTTCCGAATCTAGTCCGGTCGAGCCGATGTTTCAAACATCTGTTCGAGGCATGTCGGCGTTTCTGCTGACTTTGTCGTTGCCTCGTGGTAGAAATCGAACACAAGTTCTTCGAACACGTGATCGAATAGCTACCCCATCGAGTCTCCAGTCAGCAGCCCACCGCGGAGGTTTGTCCGATGAGCACAGCGATCAGTGACATCAGCACCATCGGCGCGACCGGCGCCGTCGAATCGGCCGAGGTCGATGTCGATCTCGGCTTCGATTCCGTTCCGCGCGTGCGGGGCCCGCATCGCGGTGCGGTGCGGGCATTCGGCTCGGCGCCGCGGTCTGTCGCCGACCGGCGCCCCCGTGGAAACAGGCCGGGTGGCACGGTGGCGCTGTACGAGCGCCGCATCCGGACAACGCCGTCGGTGCGGCAGGCTCGGGGCCCACACCCGGTGGAGATGGTCGAGCGGGCTCAGGTCGGTTTTGCGGTGCTCGCGGTGGCCGCACTGCTGAGTGCGTTGGTTGTGACGGCATTGATCGGGCTCGCGCACCTGCGGGCGGGCACTTTCGACAAGGGTGGACCGACGACGGCGCCCGCGGTGTTCGAGCAGCGGAACGTCGACGGGCGACTCGTTCCCGACGTGGCCGGGCCCGGGGTATCGCGCTGATGCGCGCGGGGGTGGCGGAATCGGCCACGAAGGGTGGCCGAATTTGTTGATTGCAAAGTAGAACATGTTGCTACTGTCCTGAAAACGTGACTCAGGCAACAGGATTCCATGCGATGACGCACCTCAGTACCGCTCGAACCATCGCCACTACCGACCGACCGAGCACCGGGGGACGATCAGGCGGTTCCCATCGGCCCGGCATGATCGCTCGGCTCGGCTCGGCCGGACACTTCCCCCGACTGTTCGCCCGGGTCGTCGGGCTGTTCGCCTGTCTCGTCATCGGATTCACGGCGATTCCCGCAGCACATGCCGCTCCCGCGTATGAGATGTATCTGGATCTGCCCACTCTCAACGGTGACGGCGCTGCGGGAGGCGGCTTGAACCCGGTTGTCCCGCTGGATGAACCAGTCTTGCGTGCGGCGCTCGGCGCGGCCAGAGCCGACGGGGTCGCGCCGCGACGGTATGCCACCCTGCTGCATCAGTATTGGCTGGTGGTCTCCACCCGCAACGCCGCGATAGACCTGGCGACCTGGGATCCGGCGCGTGGCGTGCGCGCCAACCAGAACACGTTCAATCTGGTGTACGTCAACTACTTCCGGCTCGCCAACCAGCATCCGGAGTTCTGGTGGGCGGGTCTCGCCGGCATCGCGGGTGGCTCCTTCGCCTCGGGTTTCTTCGATCTCGGTGAGAGCGGTGTTGTGCTCGACCTGCCCGGCATTCATCAGCTCGGCAACGCGGTGGCCGACCTGTTGCGCGGTACTCCAGAGGAATTGGTGCGCAAGGTGCCTGCAGACATCAGGTTGCTCGCCACCGAGGGCGCGCGCCTGAGCCCCGAGGACATCGCCTGGTATCAGACCCGGTTGATGATCATGCAGAGGCACATTTTCACCGACCTGGTGCCCATGCATGAAGCCTATGTCGCGCTGGGGATGGCGGGGATCGACGAGATGTATGCCGCGGGGGTGATCGACGCGGATATCCGTGCCGCCTGGCAGTCGATCGACTCGCACACGCAGGACGGGTACGAGGACGCGCTGGTCCGGATGACCGATCGTGAACAGAATCGGGTCATTGCCGATCAGTGGGACGCGACCTCCGCAGGTCGCGGCACGATAGGCCGAGTGCTCACCTACGTGAGCACCGTGGCGGGTAAGCCGGCCGTTCCAGGCGTCCTGGCGCCGGGGGTGTTCGCTCCGGCGACCGTCCGCGCCGACATTGCCGGACGCACCGTGGCGCTACGTACCCCGCTGCCGGACTTCAACTGGGCCGACCGGAACACCCGCTGGACCTACATCACCGGCGACCTGGTGCCGCGCCATGTGGACATGGAGCGCAATCCGCCGTTCGCCGCCGCCTGGCTCGGTGAGTCATTCTGGAACAAGCTCGCCCGCGGCCGGATGATCCAGCGAATCCCCGAACTTGTCGCGGACATGACCACGCAGTGGCGGATCGGCGAGTGACGCGAGGGAAAGCCACCGACTCGGCCCGGGTATCCTCGAAGTGCTATGGACGTATAGGTCTAGACCCCTGTACACGTGCTCGCCGGAATGGTCACCCCAATCGGCGCCCGGCCCGGACGCGAGCGCGCGCATCGACGAAGGATTTCCCAGATGCATTGCCCGTACTGCCGACACCCTGACTCGCGGGTCGTCGACTCGCGTGAGGCCGAGGAAGGCGCGGCCATCCGCCGCCGTCGTTCCTGCCCGCAGTGTGGCAGACGCTTCACCACGGTCGAGACCGCGATTCTATCCGTGGTCAAACGCAGTGGCGTCACCGAACCGTTCAGCCGCGAGAAGGTCATCCGAGGGGTGCGTCGTGCCTGCCAAGGACGCGAGGTCGCCGAGGACGCGCTGAACCTGCTGGCCCAGCAGGTCGAGGACGCCGTGCGGGCCAAAGGTTCGCCGGAAGTGCCGAGCCACGAAGTCGGACTGGCCATTCTCGGCCCGCTGCGTGATCTCGACGAGGTCGCCTACCTACGCTTCGCCTCGGTCTATCGGTCCTTCACCTCCGCCGACGATTTCGAGCGCGAGATCGCCGACCTGCGCCGACATCGTGACGAGGCGACGGTCGCCGCGACCGTCGACTGATGCCACGCTGAACCGAACAGCTTTACCTAGCGACGTATCGCGTCGATCGCCTTCTCGATGCGCTTGGCCGAGACTGGGTACGGTGTGCCGAGCTTCTGGGCGAACAGACTTACCCGGAATTCCTCGATCATCCACCAGATTTCAGTGACCGCGGCGGCGTGTTTGTGGTTGTCCGGAAGGACGGCGATGAGTCGGTCGTAGGCGGCCAGCGCCCGGTCGAGCTCGATCGTGGCCTGACGATCGCGGACGGCCGAGCCGGGCAGCGACTCCAGGCGGACAGTCGCCGCCTGCAGATACCGGGGCAGTTCGCGAAGCCGGGTGCCGCCCCATTCGGAGACGAAACCGGGGAACACCAGCTCGGCGAGCTGATGGCGGACATCCTCGGCGATGTCGCGGTCGGTGGCCACCGCGAGCGCCACCGAAAGCTGGTGTGCCCCAGCAAGGACCGGGACAACCAGGCGCACGAATCGGATGACGGTGTCCGCGAGCTTCGGCCGGGTGGCCGCGACGAGGGCATCGAAACGGTCGGGACTGCGAACAGGGCCGCCCGCGGCGGCGATGAGTTCGTCGGCGGCCGCGGCCCGACAGTCCTCGACGAGAGCTTCCAGTGAGCCGTACGGGTTCTGGCTCAGCGCAAGCCGATCCGTGGCCGACAGCCCGGCTGTCACGGCACGCGGCGAGGTGGGGATCGCACGCAGGATCAGCGCGCGTGTGCCGGCCCGCATCGCTGCGGCCTGTTCCATAGGGGAGCTGAGCACCCGCACCGCGACACCGTCGCCCTCCGGCACCAGCGCCGGATAGCCGGTGACCGTCTGACCGGCCACTTCGCGGCGGACGGTGGACTCGACCGTGCCGAGGGATTCCGAGGTCCATACCATGGCGGGGGCCCGCTCCGCGCCTGCGGTGGCACGGGCGACGGAGGCGGAAACCTGTGTGGCCAGTTGGGTTTTCAGCTGAGAGAGACTCTTGCCACTGGCCAGGGTGCGCCCGGAGGCGTCGGTAGCCGCGAAGGTCATGCGCAGATGGTCGGGCAGCGCGGCCGGGTCGAGATCCTTCGGCGTGATCGTCACCGAGCCGAGGCGCGACAGCTCCCGCGCCAGACCGGTGCGCAGCGGTTCGGCGCGCGGGGTGAGCGCGGCCAGTGCCGCCGCCGCGAAGTCGGGTGCCGGAACAACGGTGCGGCGCAACGTCTTCGGCAGTGTCTTGATCAGGGCTGCGGCGAGCTCGTTGCGCATGCCCGGCACCAGCCAGTCGAACCCGACCGGCCGAATGTGGGCCAGCTGTGCCACCGGGATGCGGACCGTGACGCCGTCGTCGTCGTTGCCCGGCTCGAATTGGTAGGTGAGCGGGAAGCTCAGCTCGCCTTGACGCCACGCATCGGGAAAATCGGTCGGATCGAGTGTCGCGGCGCCCTCGTTCACGACGGTGTCGGTCGAGAAATCCAGCTGTGCAGGATCTTTGCGCTTTGCAGTACGCCACCAGCTGTCGAAATGCCGCACCGACACGATGTCGGCCGGGATGCGCCGATCGTAGAACTCGAAGAGCACCTCGTCATCGACGAGGATGTCGCGGCGACGGGCGCGATGTTCCAGATCGGCCACATCGTCGAGCAGGGCGCGGTTTCCGTGGAAGAACTCGTGGTGGGTCTGCCATTCGCCCTGCACGAGTGCGTGTCGAATGAACAGTTCGCGCGACAGCTCAGGATCGATGCGGCCGTAATCGACGGGGCGGCTTGTCACCAGCGGGACGCCGTAAAGAGTGACACGCTCGTAGGCGCGTGCGGCGCCGCGCTTGGCGGACCAATGCGGTTCGGAGTAGGTGCGTTTCACCAGATCTCCGGCTAGGCGCTCGGCCCATTCCGGTTCCACCCTGGCGGCCATTCGGCCCCACAGCCGCGATGTCTCGACCAGTTCCGCGGCCATCACCCAGCGCGGCGGCTTCTTCGCGAGGGAGGAGCCGGGGAAAATCATGAATTTGGCGTTGCGCGCCCCGACGAATTCGCGTGATTCCGCCTCTCGGACGCCGATATGCGACAGCATGCCTGCCAACAGTGCCTGGTGGATCGAGGTGGAATCCCAGGGGGTGCCGTCCTCGCCGAGGGGCGTCGTCTGCGCTGTGGTCTCGGGCTGTCTACCGCGTCGCGATCCGCTCTGTCCGGATGCGGCAGCAGGGGAGGTGTTGTCGGCCTTGGGTTTCGATGCACGTCTGTCGCGCTGTCCGCGGCGTGGACTTTGCTCGCCCGCTGCTGGGGAATCGGATAGCCGGCCGCTGGGGGCGCCGCCGTCTGCCTGCGTCGACCAGCCGAGTCCCCGTGTGATGGTCCGCAGTTGCCCGTGTAGGTCCTGCCATTCCCGAATTCGCAGGTAGTGCAGGAACTCTTCGCGACACATCCGCCGGAACTGATTGGCGGACAGCGACTTCCGCTGCTCGGTGAGGTACTCCCATAGCCGTAGGTGGGCGAGGAAATCCGAGCCGTCCACGACGAACCGTGCGTGCTTGGTGTCGGCGGCCTGCTGGTGGTCGGCGGGGCGTTCGCGCACATCTTGGATCGATAGCGCGGTCACGATGACCAGGACATCGGCCAGGCAGCCGTTGCGATTCGCCTCGACAAGCATGCGCGCCATGCGCGGATCGACCGGTAGTTGCGCCATTTCGCGCCCGATCGGCGTCAGTGTCAGCGTGGCGTCGCCGGTCGGCTCGCTGTCGAGAACCGGTAGGTGTGCGGCGCTGTCGTCGCGCTGCAGTTCCGCGCCCGCGCTCCGGTCGGAACCGTGCTGTGCCCGTTCGTCGATCTCGGTCGGCGGGGGTCGCCGCCGCGTGGGTTTCGTGGTAGCGCGTGGTGCGAGAGCCCCGAGCTCCTCCAGCAATGCGATGCCGTCGCGGATGGCGCGACGGTCCGGCGCCTCCACGAACGGAAAGTTCTCGATGTCACCGAGGCCGAGCGCGGTCATCTGCAGGATGACGGCGGCCAGATTGGTGCGCAGGATCTCCGGTTCGGTGAACGCGGGCCTGGATTCGAAGTCGTCCTCGGAGTAGAGGCGGATGCAGATGCCGTCGGCCACGCGACCACACCGCCCGGCGCGCTGCCGGGCCGAGGCTTGCGAGACCTCTTCGATGGGCAGGCGCTGCACCTTGGTGCGCATCGAATACCGGGAGATGCGCGCAGTGCCGGGGTCGATGACATAGCGGATCCCGGGCACGGTGAGCGAGGTCTCCGCGACATTGGTGGCGAGTACCACACGACGCCCGGGATGCGGGGCGAACACTCGGTGCTGCTCGGCAGTCGACAAGCGCGCATACAGCGGGAGGATCTCGGTGCGCGGGAGTTTCAGGTCGCGCAGCGCATCTGCGGCGTCGCGGATTTCGCGTTCGCCGGACAGGAACACCAGGACATCGCCGTCGCCCTCGGTGAAGAGTTCACCGACCGCGTCGCCGATGGCGTCGACCGGGTCGCGGTCGACGATCCGGGTGTCGTCATCGTCTTCGTCGTCGGAGGAGCCGGGGAGTTCGAGTGCGAGTGGCCGGTAGCGGATCTCCACCGGATAGGACCGGCCGGAGACCTCGACAATCGGTGCGGGAGTATCGGATTCGTCACCGAAGTGGCGCGCGAACAGTTCCGGGTCGATGGTCGCGGAGGTGATGATCACCTTGAGATCGGGCCTGCGAGGCAGCAACTGTTTGAGGTACCCGAGCAGGAAATCGATATTGAGGCTGCGTTCGTGCGCCTCGTCGATGATGATCGTGTCGTAACGGCGCAGTAGCCGGTCGCGCTGGATTTCGGCGAGCAGGATGCCGTCGGTCATCAGCTTGACCAGCGTGCGATCGGACGCCTGATCGGTGAACCGCACGGTGTAGCCGACAACATCACCGAGTTCGGTGCCGAGTTCCTCGGCGATGCGTTCGGCAACGGTGCGCGCGGCCAGCCTGCGCGGCTGGGTGTGTCCGATCGTCCCGCGAATGCCGCGGCCGAGCTCCAGGCAGATCTTGGGGATCTGGGTGGTCTTACCGGAGCCGGTCTCGCCTGCCACGATCACCACTTGGTTCTCGGCGATCGCCTTCGCGATGTCGTCGCGGCGCGCGGATACCGGCAGCTGTTCGGGGTAGCGGATTTCGGGTACCGCCGCGCGGCGGGCCTCGATGCGCCCCTCGGCCGCCGCGATATCGACCGCGACGGCGGTGAGATCGTCGCCGCGGGCCCGGTCCAGGCGTCGGCGCAACCGGTGTTCGTCGCGGAGGGTTACGGAGGCCAGGCGGTCACGGAGCTCGCGGAGAGTCGGGTCGGCTGTCCTGGTCATTGCGTCTACCAGCGTAGCGAAACGCTCGTGCAGACCGCTCGTCGAACCCCGCGCGGGTGATGGCATCCAGTGAGCACACCACGCGTGACGGCGGTGACACCGAGCGGAGTTCACCCGTGAAAACCATCCTGATGTGCGACGATCCAGAAATGACCGCCAGTGCTGCTCCGCTGTGGATTCGTATCCCGCGCTTCGCGTTTGCCGCGCTCGGCCTCGTCGCTCTGGTGTGGATACCTATCCGCAACTTCGACGACTCCGCCTTCTCCGCCGCCAACTACTTCAGCTATTTCACCATCCAGTCCACCGTTCTCGCTGTCATCGTCCTGGTGGTCGGCGCCGTGCGTGACCCCCGCGACCGCCGATGGCAGGCCATCCGTGGCGCAACCACGCTGTACCTGCTCATCACCGGCGTCGTCTATGCCGTCCTGCTCGCCAAGGTCGAGGTGATGCTCACCGACAAGTGGATCAACGACGTCGTGCACCGCATCCTGCCCCTCGTCGTGATGCTGGACTGGGTCCTGGTCCCGGCAACCCTCGGCATCACCCGCACACTGATCGGCGCCTGGCTGATATACCCGGCCGGCTACGGCGCGTACACCCTCATCCGGGGCCCGATAGTCGACTGGTACCCCTATCCCTTCCTCGATCCCCGCGAGCAGGGTTACATCTCGCTGATCATCGGTCTGCTCATCCTCTCGGGCGTCTTCGCGCTTCTCGCCGTCGCCGTCGTCTCGCTCGGCGCACTCGTTGCCCGCAGGCGGGAACCTGCCACGACGGGCTGAGTGCGGTCACTCACCCCTCGGGTGCGTTCGAGTTCAGCTGGGCGTGCCCGACAGCGGACCGGTCGGCACCGACAACGGCCAATACCCGGCGGCACCGGCCGCCACCGGCATCCTCCTGAGCAATGGTCTGGCACTTCCCGAGCTATGCAACAATCGCACCGTGAACGCCGTCGGGATGGCTCCATGGTGGGTCGTGTCCTGCGTTTCGGGTTCGCTGGGCTGGGGATGGTGGCTGATATGTGGTCCGATCCACGACCATGGATCGTTCGGCTACCCGCTGGACAACCAGTGCCGATGGCGATGATCGCGGACTGGGCGTTGGTGCCGGTGACGATCAGGGGCAACGGTCCGCTGATCGCGGGCCGGCTGGCCTACCCGGTGACATACGGCGCACGCACCCTGTTCCGTGGCGTGTTCGTGGAGTGGTATCCGTACCCGTTCATCGACCTGCGGCATCGGGAATATGGGTCGATGACCATCGGATCGGTGGTTGTGGTTGTGGCGTTCGCGCTGCTCGCGGCTGCCGTCGCCGCCTTCGGCGATCCGAGCGGCGCTGGTGGGGTACGGACGAATGATTCGGTTCTCGAGGTAAAGGTGGTTGGTATGAGTGCGCTATGGCACGGGTTCGCCGATATGGGGGCCGTCGAACGGGACGGGGCGTTCGTCGTCGCGCGTGGGGAGGGCGCCTACATCTGGGACGCGGCCGGCACCAGGTATCTGGATGCGACCGCGGGCCTGTGGTTCACCAATGTCGGGCACGGGCGCGCCGAGATTGCCGACGCCGTCGCCGCGCAACTGCGCACCATCGCGCACTACTCGAACTTCGGCGACTTCGCCGAACCCGCCACCCAGCTGCTCGCGGAGAAGTTGGCGACGATTGCACCGGTGCCCGACAGCAAGATCTTCTTCACCTCCGGTGGCTCGGACTCGGTCGACACCGCGGCGAAGCTGGCCCGGCGGTACTGGCATGAGATGGGGCGGCCGGACAAGACGATCGTGGTCGGCCGTCAGCGCGCTTATCACGGAATGCATATCGCGGGAACGGCATTGGCAGGCATCCCGGTCAACCGGGAAGGCTACGGCGAACTGATGGCCGATGCTCGCACCGTGGCGTGGGATGACGCGAAATCGCTGCTTGCCTTGATCGAGGAAATCGGCGCCGAACGCATCGCGGCGTTCTTCTGCGAACCGATCATCGGCGCCGGCGGTATCTATTTGCCGCCGGACGGTTATCTTGCCGAGGTCCGCCGTATCTGCCGCGACAACGACATCCTGTTCGTGGTCGACGAGGTCGTCACGGGTTTCGGCCGTATCGGCGGATCCTGGTTCGCCTCGTCCCGATTCGATCTCGAGCCCGACCTCATGACCACCGCCAAGGGCCTGACCTCCGGCTATGTTCCTATGGGTGCGGTCTTCATCGCCCCACGCGTTGCGGAACCATTCTTCAGCGGGGGCGTGTGGTGGCGGCACGGCTACACCTACGGCGGTCATGCCGGCGCCGCGGCGGCCGCGCTGGCCAATCTGGAGATCGTCGAGCGCGAGGGCCTGCTGAACGAGGCGAAGCGCCTGGAATCGACCCTGCACGAGAAGTTGGCACCGTTGGCTGAGCATCCGCGCGTTGCCGAAGTGCGCAGCGGGCTCGGCGCCGTCGCCGCGATCCAGCTCGCCGACCCCTCGGAAGGGCTTCCTCTGGTGAAAACGCTCCGTGCACACGGTGTTTCGGGTCGCGCGGCGGGCCAAGGCGCGATGCAGATCTCGCCGTCGTTCGTGATGACCGACGATCAGGTCACCGAGCTGGTCTCAGGGTTCACCGCAGCCCTCGGCTGAGTCCACAGGCTCGTGGCGGTCAGTGCGGGAACGAACGAGGCGGCCGCGGGGTGATCTGGGCTCGATACTGCCCGATCCGCAGCGATATATCGGCGATATCCATGGTGTCCTCCAGGGTTGGCAGATACGCGTTGCGTGCTGCCAGCCCTGGCAGGTCGAACGTGAAGTACATCGCCATCAGCGGGTTGACGAAAAGGTCGGTAGCCCGGCTTCTGCCATCGATCGGCACGTGGCCGTGCCGCCCGGAGAGTGCTGCCGCGATCTGCCCGTTGACCAGGCTCGGTCGCTTGGGTGTCAGCGCGGCGGCATGCTCGACGGCCGCGCGGTAGCGTCGAGCTTCCGGCGAATCACCGGGTATCGAGAACGTGCCCAGATAGGCGCCTGCCGTGTCGAGCTCGGCGATGTTCTCGAGCACCTGAACATGATTGACCCCGTGGAACGCATCGATGCCGAATCCTAGCGCGGCGACCAGTCGTACCGGCGTCTCATCGATTCCGGCGACCGCGGCCAGACTGGCCGCGTCCTCCTCGGGGGTGCCGAGCAGATACTCGTCGCCGCGAAGCAGGATGTCGGTCCCGCCGTCGATCAATACGACGGCGTCTATGTCGAGCAGCTCGAGCAGCGTCCGATACGCGGCCCGCAGCTCCCGGACGCCGGTGCGCGGAAATGCATAGACCGTCGACGGCTCGTCGTGCAGCGCGAGCCACCTCGCGAGGGTGCGTTCGGGAAAATAGTTCTCCGGGCCGGCGACGTCGGGCGTGATCACCGCGACGCTCCCGTTCAACCACACCGCAGGGTCGAGCGTCTCCAGTCGGGTGAACGAGAGATTGGCCAGGTGGACCGAGACTCCTGTCCTGCGGAGCGCGAATGCCAATGGGAGACCGGCGTATATGTCGAATCCACCGCCTGCCCCTGCGATCAGCACCGATGTGCGACCGTCGAGGCGAGTGAAAATTTCTGGGGTGCGCATCGGATCGGTCCGATTCGGTCAGAGGGTGCGGGTCATGTAGACGCTGTGCGGGTCGTCGGTGTAGTCGGCGAACGGAGCGCAGCGTTCGAAGCCATTGCGGGCATACAGGCGTTGGGCGGGGCCGTAGAAGTCCGAGGCGCCGGTTTCCAGACTGAGGCGGCGGTAGCCGCGAGCGCGAGCCGTCGTGATGATGTGGTCGAGCAGGTGTGCGGCGACGCCGCGACCGGTGTGGGCGGCGGCAGTGCGCATGGACTTGATCTCGCCGTGGGTGGGATCGAGTTGTCGAAGAGCACCGCAGCCGAGGAGGTCGGTGGCATCCGACACGCTCCAGAAGGTGATGCCGGGGGCACGCAGTGCTTCGAGGTCGAGGGCATGCATGCTGCAGGCGGGGGAGTTGGCCTGCATTTCGGCCAGGTGCTCGCCGAGTAGCGTGGCGATCCGGGGAGCGGAGAGGTCGTCGACGATGATCTGGACCGGGGGCGTGGTTGTCGACACCCGTGGTGCGTGCGGTCGCAGTAGTTGCTCAGGGATGTCGCTCGGCATTCGTCCATCATGGATCGGAACGTCGGGTAATGGGGGTGGATGGGGTACCGCTCACTCGACGAACCCGTCCGATACGCCTTACTGTGAGGGCGCTCGCCCTCACCTCGGGTACGGCCGACCATGCAATACCCGCCTCGTTGGGTGCGGACCAGCAAGCCCTCGGCTGCGAGCACACACCACGGTCGACGGCGTTCGGTCAGGCACTGCCCAGCAGGGGAGCTGAATCATGAAGTTGACCAACAAGGTCGGGGCGCTGGCCGCTATCGCGGCCCGCCGGGCCGGCGATGAAATGTATTACGCCGCGCTCATGGTCCGCGCCGGACTCGCGGCACCGGAGCGCCCGGACCGGCTCGCCAGGATGGGCGTGGCGGTGCTGCGCTCGGGCATGCTCGGCGGGCTCACGACGGTGGCCGCTCTGCGCTATCGGGATCGCGCCGCCATCATCGACGACATCGGGACCGTCACGTTCCGCGAACTCGACGAGCGCAGCACCGCGCTCGCCAACGCGTGGCGCGCCCGAGGTCTGCGCGACGGTGAAGGCGTCGCGATTCTGGCGCGCAACCACCGCGGCTTCCACTACGCGGTGTTCGCCGCGGCCAAGTGTGGTGCCCGAATCGTATTGCTGAACACCGATTTCGCGGGTCCGCAGCTGCGTGAGGTCGTTGCCCGCGAGGGCGCCGATCTGCTGGTCTTCGACGACGAATACTGCGGCATGCTCGGTGATCTCGCGCCGCGCCGGGGCCGCTATCGCGCCTGGGTCGACAAGCCGGGTGTCGACACCCTCGACAATCTGATCGCCGGCGGTGCGCACACGCCGCCGCGTCGGGCCACCACCACCGCCAAGATCATCCTGTTGACCAGCGGCACGACCGGCACCCCGAAGGGGGCGCCGCGCGGTGAACCGACCTCTCTGGCGCCGCTGGGCGCCATCCTCGGCAAGGTGCCGTTCCGGGCCCGCGAGATCACCGAATGCCCTGCGCCACTATTTCATACGCTCGGCTTCGCACATGCCATCCTGGCCGTCGGCCTCGGCTCCACCCTGGTGATCCGGCGTCGCTTCGATCCGCTGGCTGTGCTCGACAGCATGGGCAGACATCGCGTCACTGCGCTGATCGCCGTACCGGTCATGTTGCGGCGTATCGTGGATGTCGGACCGAAAGCCGTTGCTGGACAACACTTCCCGTGCTTGCGCATTATCTTCGTCGCCGGTTCGCAGTTGGGTGCCCAGTTGTGCGTTCGGGTGACGGCGGCCTTCGGTCCGGTGGTCTACAACGTTTATGGATCCACCGAGGCGGCGTACGCGACCATTGCCACGCCCGCCGAGCTTGCTGTCGAGCCGGGCTGTGTCGGCACCCCAGTGCCCGGCACCGTCGTGAAGATCTTCGACAGCAACGACACCGAGGTGCCGGCCGGTGCGACCGGCCGCATTTTCGTCGGCAACAGCTACCAGTTCGAGGGCTACACCGGCGGCGGCGACAAGGCCCGCATCGGCGGCCTGATGTCGACCGGCGATGTCGGCCACTTCGACAGGGCGGGAAGGCTTTTCGTCGACGGACGTGACGACGACATGATCGTCTCCGGTGGCGAGAACGTCTTCCCCGGCGAGGTGGAGGAACTGCTCGCCACGCACCCGGCCATCGCGGAGGTCAGTGCGTTCGGCGTCGCCGACGAGAAGTACGGCCAGCGCCTGCGCGCGGCGGTCGTCGTCCGCGAGGGGCACACCCTCACCGAAGACGAGGTCCGGGAGTACGTCAAGACCCATCTTGCCCGCTTCAAGGTCCCCCGCGACGTGCTGTTCATCGATGCATTGCCGCGCAATCCAACCGGAAAGGTGCTCGTGCGCGTGCTGCGTGAGTTGTTTGACTGATCTGACCCGAGCCGCTACATGATGCCGAGCATGCGGCGCATCGAGTGGCGCAGATGCACGGGATCGGGCGTGGCGGTGCGGAACCAGCACGTGGGCGGCACCACCAACAGCCCGCCGCGCTGGTGCTCGACACAGTCGACGATGGCGTCGGCCACCACCTCGGCGTCGGGCTCGAAACCAGGCGCGACGGTGCTGACGGTGACACCCTGTTCGGCGAGTCCGCGGTGCAGCGCCGCGCCGAGCCCGACCACCGCATGCTCGGTCGCGCTGTAGACAGCGGCTCCGAGTGTGGCGGTGACCCCGACTGCCGAGCCGATGTTCACGATCTGGCCGTGACCGCCGGACCGGCCGCGGCGTCTTCAGCGCGGCTGTGGTGGCGACGATCTCGTCGAGTGCGCGTTGTTCTTCGAACGATTCGAGGTAGAGCAGCGGGAACCGCGCCTGGAGCAGCTGCGTGAGGGTGCGGCGAAAGGGATGCGCGGATCGGATCATAGCCGCGTGGCCGAAAGGCCTCCGTCGGAAAAGGGTGTCCTAAGGGTGGGCGGGTGCGAGCATGGAGGTGCTGCCCGCGACGAGAGGTGGTGGGGTGTGGCGGAGTTCGTTCAGGAGTACGCCGCGTTGCGGTGGTCGGTGGTCGTGGCGTTCCTGTGTGCGTCGGCGATCGTGGTTGTCCGGTTGGCGACGCCGTCCGCGGCCGGCGCGGCGCCGCGGTCGGCAGGGGATGTGCAGGCTGCATATGCTCGGCGGCACGATCATTCATCGAGTGACGGCGACGGGCCGAATGCCTGTCACGAGTCCGATGCCGCACATCTGATCATGTGCCTGGTCATGTTGACCATGCTGGTCTTTCCAGCAGGGGCGAACCCGCTGGCATTACGTGGGGTGCTGACCGCGCTGACGGTGGTATTCGCGGTCCTGCTCCTCGGCAGAGTCGCAGAGTGGCACGGCGAGCGTCGTGCGATGCCAGCCGATCGGATGGTTGCGCTCGGATACCACGTCGTAGCGGCGGGAGCGATGCTCTACGCGATGTCGGGGCATCGGGACGTCGGACACGGCGGCGGACCCGAGCCCGGCCCCGCCCTGGTTTTGGCGACGCTTTTCGCCGTGGACGCGGTCGTGGCGATCGTCGCGGTGAGCGCGGGGTGGCGGTATCACTGGCTCGGTCATCCTGACGGTGCGTCGACCGGTCGAGTGCTCTCCTCAGCGATCGTTCCCCACGTCGTGATGGACGTGGGGACCGCCTACATGCTGATCGCCATGGTCTACGGGTGACCTCAGATGTCGATGACCGAGTCCGCGACGACGCGTCCGCCGAGACGCACCCAGCCGTCGGAGTCCCATTCAGTGAACAGCTGGGAGCCCTGGCCCTGGGTGATCACCAGGCCACGGCGCAACAGTGCGGTGAGTGCGACGGCAGCGGCACCGGTGGCCTCGTCTTCGGCGATGCCCATGGCGGGTGCGAACATCCTGGAGCGCAGCGCGCCGCGGTGCTCGTCGGTCCACACCCACAGGTAGTGATGTCCGGTGGGGAAGTCGTCCGGGTTCAGTGCCACCAGCTCCTCGACGTCGGCGAGCTGATGAAAGGTGAATTCGGGCGCCCATTCGCCCCGGGCTGTGATCCAGGTGAGACCGTCGGTCAGTTCGACGGCCACCGGTCCCGCGGGCATATCGAGCACCTGTACCTTGATGCCCTGCTCGGCGAACCACCACCCGGTGCCCACCGATGGGTGACCCGCGAACGGCAGTTCCACGGCGGGTGTGAAGATCCGCACCCGGGCGGATCCCTCGACGGGGTCGTCGACCACGACGGTTTCGCTGAAACCGACACGCGCTGCGAGCGCCTGCCGGTCTGCGTCGGCAACCTCGTCCGCCCGGGCAATTCCCAGCTCGTTTCCGAACCGTCCGGCCGCGTCGGTGAACACCCGCACAACCTCGACCCGTGTGCTCGTGACCTCCAGCTCATCCTGTGTGCCCATGGTCGTGAGCCTACCGGGACTTCGGACGTGCTCCCAGGCATGGATATGGTCGAGATCCGAAGGGCCGACTAATTGAGCAACTGGCCAGCTATCTATCTGCGCCCACTTGGGGGTGACCCGCTGAGCGCTCCGGATATTGTCCGATAAGTCCGAATTGTCGCTCGGTGATGGGGGATTGGTCACATAGTCGGAGACGCACAACGAAATATCATCGGGGCATCGTCGGAGATCCCGGTGTGCTCGCGTCATCGGGTGTCGAACACGCGGCCAGGTCGGGCATGGCCTCGGTCAGCAATTGCCGGGCTTTCGCGGGCAGCTCATGGTGGACGGCTGCGGTGAGGTCGCGATGGCGTTGGGCATGATCGAGGAAAGCGCCCTTGTTACCGGGTCGGTCGACCCGTTCGGCAAATACCCGTAGGGCTCGGGCAGGGAATCGCCTCGCGGACGCGAGTAGCGCCGTCGTGGTGGAGTCGCGCCATGATTCGTCGGAGAGGAAGTGTATGGCCGCGTCGTTGGGTAGTTGGGCGAGTATGCGCCCCAACTTGTCCGCTTTCGGCGCGGAAGCGTTGCCCCAGCCTTCCTTCCAGATCCGGATGATGACATCCGCGGCGGGCGGTCCGAGCTGAGTGGCGAGGTTGAACAGCAGCGCTGGGTTGCGATGGAGCATGCGCCAGTCCGATCCGAGCAGATCGACTACTCGGTGCGCAGGGTCGTGTCTGTGACGCAGGCGAGCAGCAAGGTTGCTCCGGCCTCCCCCGCGGACAATCCTGGTTCGGCGAGATCGCTTGTCACCCAATGCTGTTCGGTGGGAAACAAGTACGAGGTCAGCAATCGGATCGGCAGGGTCGCGTCATGACGCAATCGGGCCGCGGCCGCCACCGCGTCTGCATACTCCGCGTCGTCGGACGTCGCAAGTATGGCCCGTAGGCGTCGGACGATGGTGACAGGCGGATCGGGGCGGCCTGCCACGACCCGGTGGTTCTCCGGGTTCGAATTTCGGTACCGCTCATTCGGTGCGAGCGAGTCGAACTCGCAGTGGATGCCCGCGAGCGCGATCGTGATCGATGTGGCGAGTGCGAAGCCGTGCGTGCGGACCAGATAGTCCGCTAGATGCAAGTTGTTGTCGTTGTACCTGCCGAGGCTGTCGGGATTCAGCACGTAGGCATCGATCGCGACTGCTGCGCAGACGGCGGCGCCGATCGGATCGGCGCCGGGCGCGGATAGGTAGGTCAGACCATGCTGTCGGAATACGTTGTGCGAGCGGGGGTGTTGTAGCACCGAGCGGATCTTGTCGGCCGACTGCGCCAATGTGTCGGCTACCGCTGCGGCTGCCGCACTGTTCACCGTGGTTTTTGGGGTGGGACCGAGCCCCCGGAACGGATCGGATTTCGACCACCACGCGGTCGGTACTTTCCAGTCGTCTTCGTTCGTCGGTGGTGGTGTGCGGACGGCCATCGGCTGGTCTCCCTCCTCGGCGCTGGGTGTTTCGCCGACAGGCTAGCGACGGCGTCCGACAGTTCCCGGCCGTGCGAGCGAACGACGGCCCCGTCCTGGTGGACGGGGCCGTCGAGGTAGGAATGTCAGACCGTGGCTGCGGCCAGTGCCTCCGTGGACTGGACCGCCTGGCCGACACCGGCGACGATGGCGGCCACGCGCAGCGATTCGAAAATCACCTCGCGTCCGACGCCCGCCTCGCGCAGCACGTTCTCGTGCGCCTCCAGACAGTGTGCACATCCGTTGATCGAGGACACTGCGAACGACCACATTTCGAAATCGGCCTTGTCGACGCCCGGCGTGCCGATGATCTGCATGCGCAGGCCGGCCCGCAGGTCGTCGTAGCGACCGCCGAGAAACGCCTTGCCTCGGTAGAACACATTGTTCATGCCCATGATCGAGGCCGCGCCGAGTGCGGCGTTGTACGCCTCCGGCGACAGGGTGTCGGCGGCTTGCTCGGCGATCTCGCGCAGCGTGGTCGCCGACCGGGTTGCGGCCGCCGACGCGAGGAGTGTGCCCCACAGTTGCTGCTCGTTCAGCACGGTGGTGCGTGCGATGGACGACAGATTGAGCTTGAGGTCCTTGGCGTACTCGGGGAGGGAGTTCTTCAGGGTCTCGATGCTCATTCGGCGAATCCTCTACTCATGCTCGGTTTACGGTGTGCTGGGACGACTGGATCTCAGACGCTGGCCGCGAGCAACTCGCCCGCGTTGATGGTCGGGTCGCCCTTCTTCCAGTTGCAGGCGCACAGCTCGTCGGACTGCAGGGCGTCGAGCACCCGCAGCACCTCCTCGACGTTGCGGCCGACCGAACCCGCTGTCACCGAGACGAACTGGATCTCGTTGTTCGGGTCGATGATGAAGGTGGCGCGGTCCGCGACGCCATCGGCGTTGAGAACACCTGTGGCGGAGGCGAGTTCACGCTTGAGGTCCGAGAGCATCGGGAACGGGAGGGTCTTGAGGTCCTCGTGCTGGGCGCGCCACTGGAAGTGCACGAACTCGTTGTCGACCGAGGCGCCGAGCACCTGCGCGTCACGGTCTGCGAACTCCTCGTTGAGCTTGCCGAAGGCGGCAATCTCGGTGGGGCACACGAAGGTGAAGTCCTTCGGCCAGAAGAAGACGATCCGCCATTTGCCCGCGTGGTCGTCGGAGGTGATCTGGGTGAAGTAATCGTCAGGCTGCTGAGCGTCGACCTTCGACAGGTCACCGCCGATGACCGCGGTGAGGTTGTATGCCGGGAATTGGTCGCCGATGGTCAGCAGGGCCATGCTTTTCTCCTCGTCATGTTGGTTTGCTAGCACTGTGCGAAAAGCTCACTTGTGATCTTGCCCAAAGCCCGCTGAAAGGTAAACGTGATCAGTCGCACTACACTGATAGGCGTGACTGATCAGACTTATCAGCCGACCCTGTCGCAGCTGCGTGCGTTCGTCGCGATCGCGGAATATCGCCATTTCGGCACTGCGGCAACCAGGCTCAGTGTGAGCCAGCCCACGCTATCGCAGGCGCTCGCGGCGCTGGAACACGGCCTCGGGCTGCAACTGATCGAACGCAGCACGCGGCGCGTGCTCGTCACCGCCGCCGGTATGCGGCTGCTGCCGCAAGCGATCGCGACCCTCGAAGCGGCCGACCGATTCGTTGCTTCAGCGGCGGGCGACGGGCTCGGCGGCACACTGCGGCTCGGCATCATTCCGACAGTTGCCCCGTATGTGCTACCTGCGCTACTGCCCGAATTGCGTACGCGGGTACCCGCGTTGGCGCCCCAGGTGATCGAGGACCGGACAGCGCGACTGCTCGACGGCCTGCGTACCGGAGTGTTGGATGTCGCGCTGCTCGCGCTGCCGACGGAAATGTCCGGGGTCGTCGAGATACCGCTGTATACAGAGGAATTCGTGCTGGTCACCCCGCGCGGTCATGAGCTGGCCGGGCGCACCGACATCGCGCCCGCAGCCCTCGACGCGCTGCCGCTGCTGCTGCTGGACGAGGGGCACTGTTTGCGCGATCAGACGCTGGAATTGTGTCGCACCGCCGAGGTGCATCCCGCCGGTGTCGGCGACACGCGTGCGGCGTCGCTGGCGACTGTAGTGCAGTGTGTGGCAGGAGGTTTGGGTGTGACGCTGATTCCCGACATGGCGGTCGCCGCCGAAACAGCCCGCGGCACACTGGAAACCGCGCGCTTCGCGGCGCCCGCGCCGGGCCGTACCTTGGGGCTCGCCTTCCGGGCTTCGACAGCACGGTCCGAGGACTACGAGCAGTTGGCCGCGATCATTCGCGATATCGGTCCAGCAGTCGACGGCGCGACAGCGGGAGGTGGCGGTGGGGCGGTTCGAGATGCCTGACGCCGATGCGCTCGCGGTGGCACCGATCGGCAACAGTGCGGCAGATCCGCGGCGCCTCGGGTTTGCGCGCGGCGCGGACAAGGCGCTCTTCGCCTACGGGACATTGCAGTTTCCTGCGGTGTTGATCGAGCTGCTCGGCCGCTGTCCGAGCTCGGAGTTGGTCGAGGTATCCGGCTGGCGGGTGGCGGCGCTGCCGGGGCGCATGTATCCCGGACTGGTGGCGCGGCCTGCGTCCGTCGCTCGCGGCGTGCTGCTCACCGGACTTACTGCCGCTGTGTGGAAGGTGTTCGATGCCTTCGAGGATGCCGAGTATGAGCTGAGTCCGCTGGTGATCCCCGGGCACGCGCGAGTCCTGACCTACGTGTGGACAGCGGAGGTCGCGTCGGGGGACTGGGATCCCGACCGGTTCGCGCTCGATCATCTTGTCGAGTTCACCGCCGGGTGCGGGCGATGGCGTGCCGGTTTGTCCACGTTCTAGTCGGCCGTGCACGGCACTTCGGGGCCGATCGCACGGTGGGTGCTGCAGCGGCCACCGACGGGCACTCATATCGGGCCGAATCTCGGGTTGCAATTCGAAGACGACCGGTCGTATATTCATCGCATGGCGCGACCGCGACGGAGTGATGACACCCGGCAGCTTCTGGTTGAGGAAGGTGCCGCAGGGTTCTTGACCAATGGGTATCACGGCACCGGAATCAAGCAGGTGCTCGATGCGGTCGGTGTGCCCAAGGGGTCGTTCTACAACTATTTCGACAGCAAGGAAGCCTTCGGGCAGGCGATCATCGACCATCATTCGCTGTGTGTGCAGCGAAACCTGTCCGAGGCGCTCGGTGCTGCACCGGATCCGATGTCGGGGCTGCGAGCCTTCTTCGGGCGGCTGATGGCGGATTTCGTCGAGGCCGAGTACACGGGCGGGTGCCTGATCGCGAACCTCGGTGGTGAGCTGGAGGGGAGTGATGTACTGCGCGAAGCGCTTGCCGGCGCATGGCATTCGTGGCGAGACGGGGTGGCGGAGGCGCTGCGCCGGGCGCAGCAATCGGGTGCCGTTCGCGCCGATATCGACGCGGTGGATCTCGCGGACATGCTGTTGGAGTCCTGGGAGGGGGCGGTGATCCGGATGAAGATCAACCGCTCGCTCGAGCCGCTGCAGAAGTGTTTGCGCCGACTGCTGGACGACTACTTCCGGCCATAGCTCGTCCCCATTGCGTGCTGCTCATTTCCGCACCTCCATTACAAGACGACCGGTCGTATCAAAGGTTCACGAGAAAGCGAGAATGAAATGTCCACATCGAAAACGGTCATCGTGACCGGATCCTCCAGTGGGATCGGGCGCGATGTTGCACGGGCCTTCGTGGCGCGGGGCGACAATGTCGTGCTCAACGGGCGTGACGCGCACAAGCTCGCGGCAGTGGCCGACGAGCTGGCTGCGGTGGAACAGGTCGCGGTGTTCGCAGGCGATATCGGTTCTCCCGCTACAGGAACCGAGCTGGTGCGGGTCGCTGTCGAGCGGTTCGGCCGGGTCGACGTGTTGGTGAACAACGCGGGGATCTTCGGGGCCAAGCCGTTCGTCGACGTCACTGAGGCAGACCTCGACAGCTACCTGAACGGGAACCTGAAAGGCACCTACTTCACCACCCAGGCCGTGGTCCGACAGCTGCGAGCGCAGCGCAACGGCGGCAGCGTCGTCAATATCGGCACCGTGCTGATCAATCACGCGCTGGCCGGGCTGCCCGCCTCCGCGGCGCTGGTCAGCAAGGGTGGCGTCCATGCGCTGACCACCAGCCTCGCCGCCGAGCTCGCGGCCGACGGAATCCGGGTGAATGCTGTTGCGCCAGGGATTATTCGCACCCCGTTGTTCGGAGACGGCGACGAAAGCTCCTCGGGCAGGCTGGCTTTGCTGAATCGGATCGGTGAGGTGAGTGAAACCACCGCAGCCGTGCTGTATCTCGCGGATGCCGCGTTCACAACCGGTCATATATTCCCCGTCGACGGTGGGTTCATCTCGGGAAGGGCTGCGTAGTGCCATACGTCAATATCAAAGTCACCAACGAGGGCGTGACGCGGGAGCAGAAGTCACAGTTGATCAAAGGAGTCACCGATCTGCTGCGGGATGTGCTCGGCAAGGATCCCGCGACGACGTTTGTCGTGATCGATGAGGTCGAGCTGACCGATTGGGGCATCGGTGGTATGTCCGTAGAGCAGTATCGAGCGCAGTAGGCTCGCGTCGATGTTCGGGCGCCCACGCCGGGCGCCCGAACGTGTCTCGCCGGGGCTACTTCTTACCTCGGGAGTCCGCCAGAGCGGCCCATGAGCTGATGAGTAGCTCGCTTGCCGCCGCGACGACGTCGTCCGGAATCCCTTCGGGTGTCAGCAATTTCTGGATGAGCAGACCGTCTTCCAGTGCGTGCATGATCAGCGCAAGGAAAGCCGGATCAGCCGGCGGCCGTGGTAGCTCGTCGGCGACGCCCGCGGTGATGGCGGCACGGGCGAGTAGTTCACGCTCGGCCAGGCGTGGCCGCAGGTCAGGGTTGCGCAGGATGTGCAGTATGAGCTCGAGGCGCAGTGCCAGCCAGTCGGTGAGATGCTCGGCGCGATCGCGGTTGAACTGCCGCAGCGGCTCGCGGGTGGTGTGGTCGAGCCGGCTGACCTCGTCGATTTCGCGCTGCGTTCGCTGGACGAGCAGTTCGACGATCAATTCGTGCTTGTCGGTGAAGTTGCCGTAGACCGCGCCCCTGCTGTATCCGGCGCGTTCGGCGATCTGTTCCACCGAGGTGCCGTTGACTCCCCGCTCGACGAACAGTTCGGCGGCCGCGGCGAGCAGTCGGTCGCGGGTCTGTTGTCGGCTCTGCGCGCGGGTGAGTCGCTCCTTCATATCCAATAGTGTATCTGGATGCAGATATGTATCTTCCTGGGCGTGGAGATATGTGGAGCGAACGCGAAACAGATCGCGGCAGCGGTATCGGCCGGAGTGGTCAGTGCGGTCGAGGTGATGACCGCTCACCTGGCGCGCATCGAGACAGTCGACCCAGTGGTGAACGCGGTGACGAATGTGCTGGCCGACAGCGCCTTGACAGCCGCCGAGCAGGTCGACCGACGGCTGGCCGCCGGTGCGTGGGTGGGTCCGCTGGCCGGGGTTCCTTTCACTGTGAAGGAGAACATTCACGTCGCGGGATCGGCGACGACGATGGGGGTGCCGCGGCTACGTCACCTGGTGGCTTCGGAGGATGCGCCACCGGTTCGGCGGCTGCGGGCCGCCGGGGCGATACCCATCGGCCGAACCAACCTGCCGGACTTGACGATCGCGGGGATGCACACGACGAGCACGCTCTACGGCGACACCCGCAACCCATGGGACCCGGCAGGCCGTAGCCCGGGCGGCAGCAGCGGTGGCGATGGTGTCGCGGTGGCCACCGGAATGACGCCGTTGGGTCTCGGCAACGATTCCGGTGGTTCACTGCGCATTCCGGCGATGTTCAACGGCGTGGCCGCGCTCAAACCGAGCTACGGCCGGTTCGCGGCGGATCACCGTATCGGTGGGCAGGAGCCGACGCTGGCCTCACAGGTGCTGCCCGTCGATGGGCCGATGGCGCGGTCGGTGGCAGATCTTCGGCTGGTGTACGAGGTGTTGGCGGGAGCCGACCCGCAGGACCCGCGGGCGGTGCCCGTGCCCGTGGACGGCGCGGCGCTCGCTGGACCGGTTCGGATCGGCCTGGTTGTCGATCCGGGCGGCCACGGCGTGCACCCACACGTCCGAGCTGCCGTGCAGACCGCGGCGGCTGTCTTGCGGAAGGCCGGATACCTGGTCGAGGAGGTGGAAACGCCCGCGCTGGCCGAAGCGTTGGAGGTCTACGCGGGCCTGATCAGCACCGAGTTCTCCCTGGTGTGGTCGAATATTCGACCGTTGTTGAGTGTGACAGGCCGACGGCACCTGGAGCTGATCATGCAGCGGCGACCACCGTTGGACCTGGCCGGATACGTCCAGTTGACCGCTGCCCGGCTGGGGGTTCAGCGACAGTGGGCGAGCTTCTTCACACGCTATTCATTGCTCTTGGGGCCGGTGTCGACCGAGCTGCCACCGGCACCACTGGTCCCGGCCGACGCGCAGGAGCATGAGCGCATGATGGAGCCGGTGCGGTTGTGCGCGGCGAGCTCTCTGGTGGGGGTCCCCGCCGTGGCAGTTCCTGTCGGTGTGACCGATGGATTGCCGCAGGGCGTGCAGCTCATCGGCGGAATGTACCGCGAGGACCTATGCCTCACCGCGGCCGCTGTCATCGAGAACGAGCTGGGGGTTGTGACGCCCGTTGACCCCATCGGCACCCGGCGGTAGCAGCCGGCCGAAGCGAGTTGACCTGCACCGCAATACATTCGGCCGCGCGCGGTGCATGCCAGGCGCGCGACACGAAAATGGTATGTCGAGGGAGCTACCCTCCGGATTCAGAAGAACGGCCGAGTCTTCTGGCCCACCGGTGAGGAGTCGAACCCGCTCGTGGAGCCGACGCAGGGCCCGGAGTCCGAACCTGCCGTGCCGGTGGCGACGGTATCCAGGGCGAACCTGTCAGGGCAGCGGCCCTAGTGACCGACCTGCCCGAACGCACCGGCACCCGCGGTGAATTCGCAGGGAGCCGGTGCGTCTCGGTTTTCGAGGACTACTGCTGCACGCGCAGTGCGTGCGGCTCGATGGCACCGCGCACCAGGGCGCGATCGTCGATTGTCTCCGGACGGTAGGGCAGCGTGACCAGCCGGTCGGTCATGGCCTGCACCGGGTCGGCGATCGGCTCGACGAGTCCGAACAGGAACGACCACTCGTGCTCGTCACTGCCGTAGTGCACGACCGTGCCGAACTGCTCGTGGAAGCGCTGCCAGGACCGCTTGAGGGTTTCGTTGCGCCACATGGTCGCGCAACCGGCCTGCGCACACAGCACACCACCGGGTGCGAGCAGGGCTCGACATCGCTGCAGGAATTCCGCCTCGTACAGGCGGTTGTGCTGCGCGTCCTCGACGCGCTCGTCGGGCAGGTCGATCACGATGACGTCGTAGCGGGTGCCTGCCTCGGCCGCATCGGCGAGGAAGTCCCAGCCGTCGGCATAGTGCACCGTGACCGGGCCCTCGCCCGCGACCGCCGCGGTCAGCTCCGTGGTCGTGTAGCCGTAGGGCAGGTGCTGGGCGCACAGCTCGACCTCGAGTCGATCGATATCGACGTGGTCGACGTGGGTCGCACCCGCCGCCACCGACATCTGGCTTGCCACGCCCTCACCGGAACCGATGATGAGCACGTTTTCCAGCTTCTCGGCCAGCACGAAGGCAGGAACCATCATTGCCTCGTGGTAGGTGAGCTGCGAGAACTCGGTGGACTGCCGATCGTTGTCTGAGAACAGGCTGATGCCCTGCTCGGTCTTCGCGATCAGCATGTGCTGGAAGGGCGTGTGGGTGTCGACAATGACGTCCGAGACATCCCAGATGCGGGTCAGGCCGTCGCCGACCGGCTCCTCGACCCGATGCCCGGCTCGGCCGCGCCGGATGGTCGACATGCGAACTTCCTTGGGCGACAACTCATCCCGCAGCAGCTCCACGGCTTTCGAGGCGCCCTCACCGATGCTCCCACAGGTGAAGACGTCGACGAAGATGTCACCCGACTCCGGGTAGGTGTGGATGGAGGCATGTGATTCCGACAGCAGCGCAAGCACAGTGACACCCTGCGGCTCGAATTTCTTGTGCACGACATCGCAGATCGTGACTCCCGCGGCGATCAACGATTTTCGCAACGCCGCTTCGAGTCGTTCGAGGTCATCGCAGAGGGTCGCGTCGACACCACCGAACTCGGCCAGCACGTGCCAGCCGGTGAATTCCGCCGTCATGGGGCAACTCACTCTCGCTCAGCGCCCGAGACATGAACGGTCAAGGGCGGAAAACCATTGAAGGACACCGACGAATAGCTCGCGGTATAGGCGCCGGTGTCGAGGATCTGAATGCGATCACCGGCTCGCAACGTGGTCGGAAGGAGGACTCGCGTGCGTTGATACAGTACATCGTCGCCGTCGCAGGTCGGACCGGCCACCACCGCCTCGCTTACGGGATCACCGTCACGTTCGGTGACGAAGCGGTAGGCGATGTACTCGTTCTCTGTCTCGGCCATCCCGTTGTAGCGGCCGATGTCGAGATACACCCAGCGCCGTCCATCCGGCGCGATGCGCACGCCGACCACCTCGGCGTGAATAGTGCCCGCTGACCCCACGAGCGCACGGCCGGGCTCGATGACGAGGCCGGCGGTCTCGGGCAGGAATTCAACGGTCGCGGCCGCAACAACGGCCGCGATGTCGTCGAGCGCAGGCGCCGCCTCGACGTAGGAAATGGGCAAACCGCCGCCGATGTTCACCGACTCGACCCGAATGCCTTTATCCGCCAATGCCGCAGCGATATTTCCGGCCTGCTCGATGCCGATCCGCCAGGCCTCGGGGTCCAGCTGTTGGGAACCGACGTGGAAGTACGGTCCGGCCACGATCAGCCCGAGATCGCGGGCGCGCACCAGCAGGCGTAACGCCTCGGCGGGGCTGCAGCCGAATTTCGTGCCGAACGGCGTCTTGGATTCGGGGGCCGCGGACAGGAAGCGGCATTCGACCGCGGAGCCCGGGGCGTGTGCGGCGATACGCAGCAGGTCGTCCTCGGTGTCGAAGGCGTAGCGGCGCACACCTGCGGCATCGGCAGCCGCGATGTGGGCGGCCTTTTTGATCGGGTTCCCGTAGCACATCCGTGCCGGGTCGACGCCCGCACGCAGGCATAGTTCGATCTCGCCGACGCTGGCGACGTCGAACTCCGCACCCTCCTGCGCCAGCAGCCCGATGAGCTCCGGAACCGGACTTGCCTTGACCGCGAACCGAATTCGCGCGCTGGGTAGCGCGGTGTGGAGTGCGCGGAAGTTATCGCGCACCCGCTCGGGGTCGATGACCAAGAAGGGTGATTCGGGCAGGTTTGAACTGGTCAATCTAAGGGAACTCTCCATGGTTTGGGCTGTTGCCTTCATTCAGGCACCGCGCGAGAGAGTATCAGCGCAATGGCCCCGATAACGAACTCGTTGGCGACACCTTGACCATGATCACCCCGCGGACACCGTGACCTCGTCGAATACGACCTCACCTGCGGCATCGGACTCGGCCAGATCGACGATCGCTTCCAAGGCCCAGCCGTGGTCGTTTGCGGGGTCGTCGAGCACTTGGCGTACGTGCCAGAACTCGGGGCGTTGTTCCACCTGGAACAGTCGCGGACCGCGCGCGTCGGGACCGGTGCCGATGCGGTCGTATTCGGCGAAATACGGGGCCAGGTCGGCTTCCCAGTCCGGGCCGTTGCCCATCTCGCCGAGCAGATCCCAGCGGCGCAGGGCGGCCAGCTCGACGCGGCGGAACATGGCGTTGCGGATCATCACCCGGAAGGCGCGTTCATTGGCGGAGATCGGGCGAACCGTCTCGGCGCCGAAGGCGAGCTGGTCGGCGTCGGTCTCCGCGCCCGGGTTGGTGAGCTGCTCCCATTCGTCGAGCAGGCTCGAGTCCACCTGACGCACGAGTTCGCCGAGCCATTCGGTGATGTCGTCGAGGTCCTCGGTCCGGGCCGATTCCGGCACGGTGCGGCGCAATGCGCGGTAGGCGTCGGCCAGGTAGCGCAGCACGACACCCTCGGAGCGGGCCAGCTCGTAGTGTGAGATCAGCTCGGCGAAGGTCATCGAACGTTCGATCATGTCGCGCACCACCGACTTCGGCGACGGCGCGAACTCCGACATCCACGGATGCCCGCCGCGGTAGGTTTCGAAGGCCGGATCGATCAGCTCGGCAAGCGGTTTGGGCCAGGTGACCTCTTCGAGCAGTTCCATGCGCTCGTCGTATTCGATGCCGTCGGCCTTCATCTCGGCGATCGCCTCGCCACGGGCCTTGTGCTGTTGGGCCATCAGTAGCTGGCGCGGATCCTCCAGTGTCGACTCGATGAGTGAGACGACCTCGAGGGTGTAGACGGGAGATTCCTTGTCCAGCAGCTCCAGTGCCGCCAGTGCGAACGGCGACAGTGGTTGGTCGAGGGCGAAGTCACGTTGCAGGTCCACGGTGAGCCTGGCTCTGCGGCCTTGTGCATCCGGCTCCGGAAGCTGTTGCACCACACCGGCATCGCGCAGTGCCCGATAGAGGCGGATGGCGCGCAGGATATGGCGGCGCTGTGCGGGGCGCGGCTCGTGATTGTCTTCGAGCAGGTGACGCATCGCCTCGAAGCAGTTGCCCGGTCGGGCAATCACGTTGAGCAGCATGGAGTTGGTGACCGCGAAGCGCGACACCATCGGCTCCGGGGCCGCGGCGACCAGGCGGTCGAAGGTCTCTTCGCTCCAGGACACGAAGCCCTCCGGCGGTTTGCGCCGCACCACCTTGCGTTGCTTTTTCGGATCGTCACCTGCCTTGGCGATCAGCCTGGTGTTCTCCACCTCGTGGTCGGGCGCTTGCACGACGACCGTGCCCAGCGTGTCGAATCCCGCGCGGCCCGCGCGACCGGCGATCTGATGGAATTCGCGGGCTTTGAGTCTGCGGGTGCGCACGCCGTCGTATTTGGTCAAGCCGGTGAGCAGCACCGTACGGATCGGCACATTGATGCCGACGCCGAGGGTGTCGGTGCCGCACACCACCTTCAGCAGTCCGTCCTGGGCCAGGCGTTCCACCAGGCGGCGGTACTTGGGCAGCATGCCCGCGTGGTGCACGCCGATGCCGTGGCGGATCAGTCGTGACAGCGTCTTGCCGAAGCCCGAGGAGAAGCGGAAATCGCCCAACGCGGTAGCGATGGCGTCCTTTTCGGCGCGGGTGGCGAAGTTCACGCTCGTCAGTGCTTGGGCGCGTTCGAGCGCGGCGGCCTGGGTGAAGTGCACGACATAGACGGGGGACTGGTTGGTAGTGACGAGGTCTTCGAGCGTCTCGGTGATGGGCGTGCGCGCATACGAATAACTCAGCGGCACCGGGCGTTCGGTGCCCGCGACCACGGCGGTCGGATTGCCGGTGCGACGCTCCAGGTCGGTGGCGAAGAAGTCGACCTCCCCCAGGGTGGCCGACATGAGCAGGAATTGGGCGCGCGGCAGCTCCAGCAGCGGCACCTGCCAGGCCCAGCCGCGATCGGGGTCGGCGTAGAAATGGAACTCGTCCATCACCACTTGGCCGACATCGGCGGCCGCGCCTTCGCGCAACGCCATGTTGGCCAGGATCTCGGCGGTCGCGCAGATGATCGGCGCTTGCGGGTTCACCGCGGCGTCGCCGGTCACCATGCCGACCTTGTCGGCGCCGAACACCTCACACAGTGCGAAGAATTTCTCGCTGACCAGGGCTTTGATCGGGGCGGTGTAGTAGGTGCGCTGACCTCTTGTCAGTGCGAACATGTGTGCGCCGACGGCGACCAGTGATTTGCCGGAGCCGGTCGGGGTGGCCAAAATGACGTTCGATCCGGACGCCAGCTCGAGCAGCGCTTCGTCCTGTGCGGGATACAACGGCGTGCCCTGCTCGGCCGCCCAGGCCCCGAACGACTCGTACAGTGCGTCGGCGTCGGTTCCCGGTATCTCGAGCAGTTCGGTCAGATCCACTCCGACCACCCTACGGGCTACCTTCGGGTGGCCGACCGCCCGGTGATCGGCGCTGAATCCCTTACTTGGTCTCGTCGCCCTCGGCGTTGCCGTCGTAGCCGCCTTGTTCGGCCAGGAAGCGCTCGAACTCCGCGCCGAGCTCGTCGCCACTGGGCAATTCACCGTCGCCGACGAGCAGGCTCGACTGGCGTTCCTGTGCGGTCACGAAGCTGTCGTACTGGCGCTCCAGCGCGTGCACGACCGTCTCCACCTCGGAGTTGCCTGCGATGTGCTCGTTGACCTGTTCGCGCACCCGGGCGGCGGCCTCGCCGAGCGCGGCCAGCGGAATCTCCAGGCCCGCATTGCCCGCGACGTTCTCCAACAGCGTCTGCGCGGCCTCCGGGTAGGCGGTCTGTGCGAGGTAGTGCGGCACATGCACCGAGAAGCCGACGGATTCGTGCCCATGCTGCGCCATTCGATATTCCAGTAGCGAGGACGCGCTTCCCGGCACCTGCAACTCGCCCGGCCAGCGCTGATGCTCGCCGATGAGGTCGCTGTCGGAGGAATGCGCGGTGATGCCGAGCGGGCGGGTGTGCGGGATCGCCATCGGAATCGCGCTCAGCCCGATGCAGCGTCGCACGCCGAGCTGTTCGGCGAGCAGCCGCACGGCGGTGGTGAACTTCTCCCAGCGTAGGTCCGGCTCCAGGCCCGAAAGCAGCAGGAACGGCGTGCCCGCGGTGTCGCGCAGTGCCCACAGGTTGAGCTCGGGCTCGGCGTAATCGGAGAAGTGATCGGTTTTGAACGTCATGAGCGGGCGCCGCGAGCGGTAGTCCAACAGCTCGTCCACATCGAACGAGGCGACCAGTTCGCTTTCGAGGCTCTCGCGCAGGTGCGTAGTCGCCAGCCGCACCGCGTGCCCGGCATCGGTGAAGCCTTCCAGTCCGTGCACCAGTACCGGACCCGAGCCATCGTCGGATGACAGCTGCGGAGCGGGGAACTCCAACTCGTACATTCGCGACTCGTGGTCCATCGCGTACTCCTTCCTGCGCGGTCCACCGATGCGAGCCGCAAGCTATCCGAAGAACTTCCAGGTCTTCGGCGTGTTGCCGTCTCGCAGCGGGCGAACCACTGTCCATTGTCCCCCATGGCGCAGACGGTCGCGCTCACGGCCGGACACCGACCCATATCAACAGCCAACCGCCGTGTTACCCGCCGCATTCCCGCGTCGGCCGCGCACGGCGTGGCATCGCGGTCGGGCACCGGGAATTTGGCACAGTGGTCGGGTGACTGTGCCCGATTCGATGCGCAGGGGGCAACTCGAATTCGCGATGTCGGGCTGGCTGCCTGTCGTTGCGGGTGTGCTGCTGCTTGTCGGCTGTGCATCGACGGTGACCGGTCACCCGGTCGTGACCACACCGACCGATGTACAGCGCCACATCGGCGCCCAACTTTCGGCGCTGTTACCGGATCCCGCGCAGTTTCCGGCCCGGTATCCGGCGGTCGTGCTGCCGCCGGAGGCAGCTACACAGGCCGCAGGTGATCTCACCGGCATCGGGCGGGGTTCGACCGTGCGGCCCGAGGGCTGCCTGCCGCCCGTGCAACGGTCCGGCCCGGATCGGACGGCCATCGCGGTCGGCACCGACAACGACAGCCGCGCCACCCTCACCGTCGAGCTGACCAGGAACGATCTGCCGTTGTCTGCGCTGCGCAACCAGCTGAAGAGGTGCGAAACGATGCAGGTCGCCCGAGCAGGCGCCACCACGACCGTCACCACCCGACTGGAGCCACCGCCGCCGATCGACGCCGATGACGCGCTGGCGTTGCGACGCACCGTGGCGCCGGAGGTCGGCGAAGCCGGGCTGACCCAATCCATGCAGACGTTGACTGGTCAGGTCGGTGACGTGCGGATTGCGGTGACGTATATGTCCTTCAGTGACGCAAAACCGGACACGGCCGCGTTGGACAAGTTGTTCACGACGGCGGTGCAGCGGGTCAAGCAGGCATAGGCAGGGGCCACAGCATGACCGGCGACGGACAGTAGCAGGCGGCACCGACAAGGTCGGCAACTGTCCCGGCGCCAAGGCATATTCGCCCCCAGGACAAGAGTTTTCCCCAGGGCGGTGTAAAACCCTGGTCGGCCTCTGGGGCATGGGTACAGGCGAGCGCACGCTCGATGCATGACCACTCCCGTTAACCCTGCCGCAGCCGAGGATTTCGGCGATCGCCTGCGCCGCACCCTCACTTGCGCCGAGCAACCTCCGCGGTTCGAGCCTGCGGCGCCGATACAGCTACGCATCGACGATCCGGGTGAATTGATAGCGGCGCTGCCCGCGATGGTCGGATTCGTGCCCGAGCGCTCGCTCGTCGTCACGGTGCTGCGCGCCGCTCCTGAGCACGTCGACATCCCGATCATCGACGCGGTGGTCCGGTTCGATCTGGAACAGGGCGACCGCGGCCGATGCGGGGCGGCGGCGGTGTTCGCGGAGCAGGTCGGACGGATCTGCCACGGCGAGAACGCGAGTGAGGTGCTGGCGGTGATCGTCGACGACCGCGATCGTGCACCGGCACGACAGCATTCCGACGCTCGCCGCGTCACCCGTACCGGGTCGCACCGCGCACTGATCGCCACCTTCGCCCGGCGGCTCGTCGACGATCACGGCGTCATCCTCGGGGGCGCCTGGGCCGTCCGCGCGATAGCCAAGGATGAGCGATGGTGGAGCCTGCCGGACGCGGAACGGCATGGGGCGCTGCCAGATCCGGCTACCTCGATGGTGACGGTGGCACATGTCCTCGACGGCAGGCCCATCCACCGCACCCGCTCGGAGCTGACCGCCATCGTGGCCGCCGACGGGGCACTGCGCTCACAGGTCGCGGCCCAGCTCGAGGATGCGGTCGCCACCGCCCGCGAGCGGTATGCGAGGGCGGTCCGGCGCGGCGATCCGGACGGCTATCACCGCCGCATGCTCGAGCATGTGCTGTGGCAGATCGCCAATACCGAATTCGGTACCAGGCTCACGGCACGAGAACTGGCGGAGCTGGCTGCTGCACTGCGTGATCGAGTGGTCCGTGATGCGCTGTTCGCACTGGCGGTCGGGGACCACGCCGCTTCGGCGGAGCGGCTGTGGGCCGAGCTGGTCCGAGTGCTGTCGGACTCCGATCGCGCCGATGCCGCCGCGTTGCTCGGTTACAGCGCCTATGTCCGCGGTGACGGCCCGCTGGCGGGCATCGCCTTCCACGCGGCGCTGGAGGCCGACCCGTCACACCCGATGGCGATGCTGTTGGAAACTGCGCTGCATGCAGGTATGCGGCCGGATCAGCTGCGCAGACTGGCTCGCTCAGGTCTGGAGACCGCAGCCGATCTCGGCATCGAGTTGTGCTGAATGGTCGAGGCGGGGCCACCGCGGCTGCCGGCACGTCGCGTAGACGGCCTGGCCGCGCTGTGCTCCGGCCGTGGAATGGTGTACGCCAGGTCCGCGAGCGGTCGGCGGGACAGCAGGTCGATCGTTGCGCACGCGGCCCCGGATGAGCCGAGTCGGTTGGTCTGCTTCCCCGGTGCTCGCCTAGGGTGCCGAGTGGGCGCGGGAACCCAAGGCGCGCAGGAACTCCCATGCGTCGGCGACGATCTCGTCGAGATCGTTGTGCTTCGGGAGCCAGCCCAGTTCGGCGACCGCGCGATCACTGGAGGCGATCAGGGTCGCGGGATCGCCCGCGCGGCGCGGGGCATCCTGTGCGGCGATCGGGAGGCCGGTGACACGTTCGCAGGCCGAAATCACCTCGCGGACCGAGAATCCGGTGCCGCTGCCGAGATTGAACACCCGGTGCGTGCCCGATTCGGCGGTTTCCAACGCCAACAGATGGGCTTGGGCGAGGTCGCGGATATGGATGTAGTCGCGGACCGCCGTGCCGTCGGGGGTGGGCCAGTCGGTGCCGAAGACCGAGATCGCGGTGCGGTGCCCGAGGGCGACCTGCAATACGAGGGGGATGAGATGAGTTTCCACTACCCGGTTTTCGCCGAGACCGCCGTAAGCGCCCGCGACGTTGAAGTAGCGCAGGCTGGTCGCGGCCAGTCCGTGCGCGTTCGAGTAGGAGGTGATGGCGTGATCGACGGCAAGCTTCGACGCGCCGTACGGGTTGGTCGGGCGGGTCGGCGCATCCTCGGTGATCGGCACCTGTTCGGGCTCGCCATAGACGGCCGCGGTCGAGGAGAACACCAGCCTCGGCGTGCCGGTATTGCGCATCGCCTCCAGCAGTTCCAGTGTCTTCACCACGTTGCCATGCCAGTACTTCTCCGGCTGCTGCACAGACTCGCCGACCAGCGATTGCGCGGCGAAATGCAGGACGCCGTCGAAGGTTTCGGCAGTGAGAAGCGCGGGTGCGGCTACGGCGACATCACCCTCGACGAAGCGGGCGTTGGTCGGGATGCCGTCGGCATTGCCAGTCGACAGGTCGTCGACCACCACGACCTCGTGACCTTCTTCGAGCAGGACCTGTGCGCACACCCCGCCGACATAGCCTGCCCCGCCGGTGACCAGAAGTTTCATGTGTCAGACCAGCTTCACCTGGACGGCGTGGGCCATTTCGTCCGAGAGCTCGAAACCTTCGTGGCCCGGCACGGTGATGACGACCGAACCCGGCTTGGTCTCGACCGTCACACGTGCGTCGGGCACCACGCCCGCCTCGCGCAGCTGGCCGATGACCTCGGGGTCGGTCTGGATGTGCTCGGCGAGCCTGCGCACCACGACCGCGTGGACCTGCCCGTGCGGCAGATCCGACAGTCGCACCAGGGTCTCCTCGGAGCCGGTGGGCGGAATGATGCCCAGCTCGTCGAGGCCGGGGATGGGGTTGCCATAGGGGGAGGTGGTCGGATGGTTGAGCACCTCGACCAGTCGCCGCTCGACATCCTCGCTCATAACGTGTTCCCAGCGGCACGCCTCGGCGTGCACGTTCTGCCAGTCCAGGCCGATGATGTCGACCAGCAGGCGTTCGGCGAGGCGATGCTTGCGCATCACCGCGACAGCCATGCTGCGTCCCTTGTCGGTCAGCTCGAGATGACGGTCACCGGCGACCAACAGCAGACCGTCGCGCTCCATACGAGCGACTGTTTGGCTCACCGTCGGACCACTCTGCTCGAGGCGCTCGGCGATCCGGGCGCGCAGGGGCACCACGCCCTCCTCCTCGAGGTCGTAGATGGTACGGAGGTACATCTCCGTGGTGTCGACCAGATCCTTCACCTGTATAACCCCTTCGTCGGCACGAATTCTACCCACGCACAGCGGTACCACCGTGCGCCGGACCGTCTCGCGCTCCGGTGTCACGATCCAATGCACTGTGCTGCGGGAATCCTGTCGGCGCACGGCGGTGTCGCCGTGTTCGCACTTGCCTGTAGTTCTACTGCATACGAACAACCTGTGGGGTTGTTAGCTTCCCGATGGAGCGTGTCGACAACTCGATCGACACCTGCGCTTCTATACCTGCCCGCACCGACAAGCGGCTCGAAACGCTCTAGCGTGGCAACCATGGCCACTGCTACCGGAACCGTTGTCTGGACCGACCGGTTCCTCGACTACGCCTGGACGCCGCAGCATCCGATGAAACCGGCGCGGCTGAAGTTCACCATGGCGTTGGCGGAAAGTCTCGGACTGCTCGACGGTATCGAGCGGTTGGAGCCCGCCGCAGCCGAGGTCGCGGATCTGCTGCGCATCCACACCTCCGCGTACATCGAGGCCGTGGCGCACGCCACCGTGCCGGTCGGCTCGCCGCTGGCACCGGACCACGGACTCGGTTCGTCGGATAACCCGATTTTTCCGCGGATGCATCAGGCCGCATCGGTAGTCGTGGGCGGCACCCTTGCCGCGGCCCGCGAAATCGCGGCGGGTCGCACGCGGCGAGCAGTCAGCATCGGTGGCGGTATGCATCACGCGATGGCCGATTCGGCCGCCGGGTTCTGCATCTACAACGACGTGGCCGTGGCCATCTCATGGCTGCTCGATCAGGGCTTCGACCGTATCGCCTACATCGACGTGGACGTGCATCACGGCGACGGCGTGCAGCGGGCCTTCTACTCCGATCCGCGGGTGCTCACCATCTCGATCCATCAGCATCCGGGCACACTGTGGCCCAACACCGGATGGCCGGAGGAGACCGGCAGTGGTCCCGCCGAGGGCACCGCGATCAATCTTGCGGTGTTGCCCGGCACCCGAGATGCCCAGTGGCTGCGCGGTTTCCACGCGGTGGTGCCCGGTGCGGTGGCGGCCTTCCGGCCACAGATCATCGTCAGCCAATGCGGCGTCGATACCCATCGCGAGGATCCGTTGGCCGATCTCGAGCTCACCGTCGACGGCCAGCGCGCGGCTTTTCTCGCTATGCGGGAGTTGGCCGACCGACATGCGGAAGGCCGTTGGCTTGCCGTCGGCGGCGGTGGATACGGCCTGGTCCGGGTGGTGCCGCGGGCCTGGACGCACCTGCTGGCGACCGCGCTCGACCGCACCGTCACACCGGAAACCGCAGTGCCGCAGGACTGGCTCGACCGTGTCCGGGTCCAAGCGCCTGCCGTCGACCTGCCGCGGACCATGGGTGACGGTGGCGACATCGCCTATCGCCGATGGGACGGGCCCGGCGGCACCGGGGAGACTGGGGACGCGCGGTTCGACCGCGCTCAACGTGCCATCGACACGGCCGTATTGGCCACGCGCCGAGCGACCTTCGGGTTGCTCGGCCTGGATCCGGAGGACCCCCGTGACTGAGCCGACACCCGTCCCGGATTCCTTGAACACCCCCGCGGTGCCGCCACCGCCACCCCAACACTGGTTCGCCGACGTGCTCGCCTCCGACGGTGGTGTGGTGCGGCTTCGCCCCATCACTCCCGACGACGCCGACCGCCTGCAGCGGTTCCACGCTGCGCTGTCCGACCGCACCAGATATCTGCGCTATTTCGGTCCGTACCCACGTATCTCGCCCAAGGATCTGTACCGCTCCACCCACGTGGACCACCACGACCGCGTCGGGTTGGTGCTCGAACTCGGTGAGGCGATTATCGCGGTCGGCCGCTACGAGTTACTCACTCGCACCGGGCCGCGCGCCGCGGAGGTCGCGTTCGTGGTGGCCGACGAGCATCAGGGCCGTGGCCTCGGCTCGATTCTGCTCGAACATCTGGCGGGGGCCGCCGCGGAGAACAAGATCGAGACGTTCGTCGCCGAGGTGCTCGCCGAGAACACCGTCATGGTGACGGTCTTCCGCGACGCGGGCTATCAGGTCGAGCGCAGCAGGGACGGCTCGGTGCTGCACCTGGAATTCGCCATCGACCCGACCGAAGCGCTGCTCTCGGTGCGTGATTCGCGTGAGCGGGCCTCGGAGGCGCGCAGTGTGGGCAATCTGCTTGCGCCGGGTTCGGTGGCCGTCATCGGAGCGACACCTGGCACCGGGCGGGTGGGTGGGGTTGTGCTGGCGAATCTGCTCTCCGGTGCGTTCCAGGGGCCGGTGTTTCCGGTCAATCCGAATCGGAAGTCGGTACGCGGGGTGCGGGCGTACTCGACGGTGCGCGATATTCCGGACGAGGTGGATTTGGCGGTGGTCGCCGTGCCCGCCGCGGCCATCGATTCGGTCCTCGACGACTGTATGGCGAAGGGCGTCAAGGGTTTGGTGGTGCTGACCGCGGGTTTCGGGGAGATCGGCGCGGACGGCGTCGCCGCCGAACGCGACTTGGTGGCCGCCGCGCGCGGGCACGGGATGCGTGTGGTCGGTCCCAGCGCGCTCGGCATCGCCAATACCGATCCGGCGGTTGCGCTCAACGCCACCCTTGCCTCGCTACTGCCGGGACGTGGGCGCATCGGATTCTTCTGTCAGTCCGGACCGTTGGGCGCCGCGATTCTCGGTGAGGCGGCGGCACGCAACCTGGGATTGTCGACCTTCGTGTCGGCGGGCAATCGCGCCGATGTGTCCGGCAATGATCTGCTGCAATACTGGGACACCGACGCTGCCACCGAGGTCATCCTGCTGTATCTGGAGAGTTTCGGTAATCCGCGGAAGTTCTCCCGCATTGCGCGCCGAGTCGCCAGAACCAAACCGATCGTTGCGGTGAGCAGCGGCAGACTTGCGGCACGGGCCCAGCCGACCGGAGATATGGACCGTTCCATCGTGCGGGATCTGTTTGCGCAGGCGGGCATCGTTCAGGTCGACTCGATCTCGGAGCTGTTCGATTGTGCAGCGCTGCTGGGCTATCAACCGCTGCCCGCCGGTCCTCGGGTGGCGGTGGTAGGCAACAGCGCTGCGTTGAATTGGCTGGCCGTCGATGCTGCCCGCGGGGAAGGGTTGGAGGTGCGACGGCCGACGAGTGGCGCGACCGAGCGCGTCCGACGTCCCCGTCCGACCGAGCGCGGCGTCGATGAGCAGTCGGTGGGCGAGCCGGTGGACCTCGGCCCGGAGGCGACGCCGGGCGCCTACCTGGACGCGGTGGTCGCGGCACTGCGCTCGGATGAGATCGATGCGGTGATAGTGGTTTTCGCCCCTCCGGTGCCGCTGCCGATGGCCGGATTCGCTGACGCCATCCGCGAGGCCGCTATCGCCGTGCCCAACTCCGGCAAGCCGATCCTGACCACTTTCATTGCTGAACAAGGGATTCCGAACCTGCTGGCGATGCGCGGGCACGGCGGGACGGCAGTGCGCGGCTCGATACCGTCGTACCCGGACCCCGAACGTGCCGCGCGGGCGCTGGCCAGGGTGCGGCGCTACGCGCAGTGGCGCACCAAGCCCGTCTCGGTGGTCCGTCGCCCGAACGACATCGATACCGAGCGGGCCAGGGGGTTGGTGGCGCAATGGATGGCAGACCCCGCCGGACGCAGGCTCACCGACCAGGAAACTGTCGACCTGCTCGACTGTTATGGCATCCACGTCGTGGAATATCGCGAAGTGCACAACGCCGACGAGGCGGTCGCTGCGGCAGCAGAACTCGGGTATCCGGTGGCGGCCAAGGCCACGGGAGAACTGTGGCGGCGCAGGCCCGATCTCAGTGGTGTTCGGCTTGATCTGTGGCGGCCCGAGGCGGTGCGCCAGGCCTACGCCCATCTGGCGGAGCTCAGTGGCGACCCCGTCTTGCACATCCAGAAGATGGCGACCCCCGGTGTCGGTTGTGTGCTACGCGTGCAGGACGACCCGTCGTTCGGCTCCGTGATCGAATTCGGTCTGTCCGGTCTGATCATCGAACTCCTCGGTGACCGTGCCTACCGCGCCCTGCCGCTGACCGAGGACGAGGCCACCGCCTTGATCGATGCGCCGCGCGCCGCGCCACTGCTGTCCGGCACCCCGGCCAGCCCGCGCGTCGACAAGGCTGCCCTCGCCGAACTGGCCCAACGCATTTCGGCCCTCTTCGACGACATCCCCGAAATCCGTGAACTGTCCTTCGATCCGGTTCTCGCCTCGTCGGCATCGGCGTCGATCCTCTACGCCCGAGCCCGAATAGGCCCGGAACCCAGCCGTTTCGACGCGGGCCCGCGGCGCTTGGGCTGAGCAGGAAACACATGAGCACTGCCAGCCGCTGGAAACAAGCATCGCCGACCGGCTCGCGCGAATCCGGAGGGGACGGGACGCGCGTACACCGGTCGGCGTTCCCAGGTGACCGATCCAGTCACCGAGCCGGGCGCCGAACCGGCCTCGAAGTGGCTCGGCGCCATGAGCGTGCCGGGGTCGCCGGCACGAATTACCTTGCGATCAGCTGGCGTAGGCGCGCAGCCGGTCGGCCCGCTCGCCCTTGCGCAACTTCGACATGACCTCGCGCTCGATCTGACGAACCCGCTCGCGGGAGAGTCCGAAGAGCTTGCCGATCTGGTCGAGGGTGCGCGGCTGGCCGTCGTCCAGGCCGAAGCGCAGCCGGATGACCTGCTGTTCGCGCTCGTCCAGGGTGGCGAGCACGCTGCGCACATCGTGGTGCAGCAGGCCCGCGATGACCGCGGACTCGGCCGAGGTGGCCTCGGAGTCCTCGATGAAATCGCCGAGCGGAGCCTCTTCGTCGTTGCCTACCGGCATATCGAGGCTTACCGGGTCGCGGCTGTGATCGAGCAGATCGGAGATCTTCTCGACCGGAATGCCCGATTCGGTGGCGAGTTCGGCATCGGTGGCCTCGCGGCCGAGTTGCTGATGCAGCTCGCGCTTGATCCTGGCCAGCTTGTTGACCTGCTCGACCAGATGGACCGGCAGCCGGATGGTGCGGCTCTGATCGGCCATGCCGCGGGTGATGGCCTGTCGGATCCACCAGGTGGCGTAGGTGGAGAACTTGAAGCCCTTGGCGTAATCGAACTTTTCCATCGCCCTGATCAGGCCGAGGTTGCCCTCTTGGATCAGGTCCAGCAGCGGCATGCCGCGGCCGGTGTAGCGCTTGGCAAGCGAGACCACGAGGCGGAGGTTGGCCTCGAGCAGATGTGACCGGGCGGACTGGCCCTCGCGGACAACGATGGCTAGATCGTGTTTGCGCGTGGCCGACAGTCGTTTGCCGGTCTCCAGCAGGTGCTGGGCATAGAGGCCCGCCTCGATGCGCTTGGCCAGCTCGACCTCGTCGGCTGCCGTGAGCAGTGCCGTGCGACCGATCCCGTTCAGGTACACGCGTACCAGGTCGGCGGCGGGGCTCTGGGCGTCGAGGTCCATATCGCTGGTGCGCACACGAGTGGTGGCGGGGCTGGTCATGACTTGCCTCCTGTCGGTGGTGTCTCACTCCGAACAACGGACCCGACAATGAGAAAGTTCCCCGCTACCGCCCAGATAAACCGCTCTGAACTGCGGTTTCCATTACTTCCGTCTGAGAAGTTCCTGAGAAGCAATCGGAATCGGAACACTCGTTGTCGAGCGTGTCCGCCGACCCACCGGTGCGGCCGTCGGTCAGACGGGCCGCACCAATCCGTGGCGGACCAGTCCGGCCACCACCGACCGTGCGTCGGCCATGAACTCCGGGGTTACCTCGTCGGATCCGGTGGCAACCGCCAGCAGTTCGATCAGCTCGTACAACGGCATCCCGTCCGCCCGCATTCCCGCGACGAGGGCGATGGTGGATTCGTCAACCTCGTGCTGCCAGCGCGGTCCGTCACCACGGTGCAGCCGGGCGACCTGCTGGGCCCAGCCATCCTCGCTCGGCAGATAGACACGTTCCAGCGCGGTCGCCGGATCCACCGCGAAACGTGAAGACCAGGCCAGGTTTTCATTGTCCGCTGCGGCGCGCAGCCAGGCCGAGCGCTCGAAATACCTGGTCGCCTCGTCGCCGAGCGGGTCGTCGAAACCGTGGGTGAGGTCCTCGGCGAGTAACTCCGTAGGGCCGTCGATGGCGCGCAGGTAGACGAAGCCGAAGCCGACACCCTCGACATCTGCCGAGGTGAAGGCGTCGAGCCACTGTTCGGCGCGGGCCTGCGCGGCCGGGTCACGCGGATCGAGGCCGGCGTCGCGCAGCCAGGTGCCCACATATAAGGCGGGGTCGGCGACATCGCGCTGCACCACCCAGGCATCGACGCCGTGCGCGGGGAGCCAGGACGACACGCGGTGCCGCCAGTCTTCGCCGTCCACGTGGGCCCACGCCGCGAGCATCGCCGCGGTGCCGCCGGGGGCGAGCAACTCGGAGGCCTGGGAGATCACCAGTTCGCTTGCGCCATCGAGGGCGAGGCCGGAATCACGGTATGTGTGCTCGATGCGGGCGGGACCGACCACGAACGGCGGGTTGGCCACCACCTGGTCGAAGCGGCGTCCGGCCACCGGTTCGAACCAGGAACCTTCCAGCAGCTCGATGTCGAGGCCGTTGAGTGCGGCGGTCGCTTCGGCAAGCCACAGCGCGCGCGGGTTCACATCGGTAGCGGTTACCCGGTCGGCATAGGAGGCCGCATGCACGGCCTGCACGCCGCAGCCGGTGCCGAGATCGAGTACGGAACCGACTTTGCGGGTCGGCGTCGCGCGCAGCAGCGACAGCGAAGCGTGGCCGACGCCGAGTACATGCTCTTCGGTCAGCGTGCGCCTTCGCATGGAGTCGTCGAGATCGGACAGGATCCACCGAGTGCCGACGCCGACGTCCAGGGGGCGCAGGTCCAAGGCCGCGCGCACCAGATCGCCCTCGTGGTACAGCAATCCGGCCGCGATGGCGCGCTCGATATCCACGGGTGCGAGTGCGGCGGCCACGTTCGGCCGAGGAAGCGCATCGCCGAGCAACAGCAACCGGATCAAGGTGCCGAGTTCGCCGGCGTCCCGCGCGGCGCGGCGTACCGGCACCGGCTCCGACCGGCCGAGCGCCGCGTGCACGTCGGCTCCGAGCACCTCGAGCAGCGTGTCCGCGTCGTAGCGGACGCGGGTCAGCGCCGTCCGCAGATCCGGGCACAACGCGGTGAGCAGTGATCCGGTCGTCGTCTGGTTCGTAGGCACACCGGTACTCTGCCACCGCAACCACACAGCACCCGCCAGGTGTTCGCCGTGTCACAGATCAGCGTGCCGTCCGCGTTCGGCCGAGTGCGGGCAGCTGTCAGACCCCGTTGGGGTCGCGCGAGGTGATGCAGTAGGTGGCGTCGGCGGGGTCGGACATGACGATCCAGTGTTCGTGATTCTGAATTCGGGTCGCGCCGAGGGATTCGTGCCAGGCGGCGGTGGCGTGGATATCCGACGATGACAGGTCGATATGCGCACTGGTCGGGCGGTCCGCGCCGAGGCGCTGCAGCAGCAGTTGGATGGGCAGCTGGCCTTTCGCGCGCAACCGCGAGAACTCCGGCAGCCTGCCATCCTGGTGCTCCCAGCCGGTCAGGACGGTCCAGAAGTGTGACTCGGCCTCATGATCGGGGGCGCCGATGTCCAGGCACACCTGATCCAAACGAGTCAGCGTCCCGTCCGGCGCGCTGACAGCAGGCGCAGGCTGGCCTTTGGCGCGGCCGCTGGGGGTGAAGCAGAACGTCTGGCCCGACGGCGAGCGCAGGACGGCATAGTCCGGGTGGTTGGCGACCAGATCGGCGCCGAGGTCGAGTGCGATGCGGACTGCGGCGGCGATGTCGTCGACATCGAAGTCGATGTGCACGCCGCCGAGGCCGGTGACGGACTGCATTTTGACCCCTGCGGCGGCGAACAATGCGGGATCCGGTAGGAGCGTGAGGAATTCGTCGTTCGCGCCGCGGCGGGGCGAGAGCTGGGTGCCGGTGATGGTGGACCAGAACCTCGCGCAGTCGTCGAAACGCTGCGTGGGTCGATCGAGGAAGGCCCAGGCCCACCGAATCATGCTGTCTCCTCTGTCCTGCGGGGGTATGCCCCGACGACCGCGTGAACGCTGGTGGGGCACTGCGCCTCTTGCCTGCCGCGTGACTGTGTGCCACGCGACGACGACGCTCCGTCGAATTCCCCCGCCACACAGTAAGGGTCGGTCGGTGCGCTGTCGAGGTGGTGCCGGTCGGGCCGGAGTGGCACGATCTTGGCGGTTAATGGCATCTGGGCCACTCGTTCCCCGAGGGAGATTCCGGCACGCTCAGCAGGTGACCGAACTGCAGACGCCCCCGGCGCAGGGACCTATCAATTCCATGAACCGGGCGTGGCTGCATCCCGCATGGATCGTGGCGGGTGTCGGGTTCGTCGCACTGCTCGGTGCTGCGGCTTTCCGGTCGGTGCCGAGCGTGCTGATGGATCCGCTGCATGAGGAATTCGGGTGGTCGCATGGCACCATCGGTGCGGCTGTTTCGCTGAATATGCTGTTGTACGGCCTGATTTCGCCGTTCGCTGCCGCGTTGATGGACCGCTTCGGCATCCGCAGCGTGGTGGTGTGCGCACTGCTGCTCGTCGCGGCGGGCAGCGGCCTGACGGTGTTCATGTCACAGCCCTGGCATCTGGTGCTGACCTGGGGTCTGCTGGTCGGCGTCGGTGTCGGCTCGATGTCGATGCCGTTCGTGGCGACCATTACCGGCCGCTGGTTCGTGCGCCAGCGCGGACTGGTCACCGGAGTGCTCACCGCCGCGGGCGCGACCGGGCAGCTGATCTTTCTGCCATTGGTGTCGGCGGTCGCACACGATCACGGCTGGCGGGTGCCGTCGCTGATCGTCGCCGGCGCCGCGTTGGCCGTGGTACCGCTGGTGTGGCTGTTCATCCGCGACTTCCCCAGCGACGCAGGTGTTTGCGCCTACGGCGCCGAAGCGGGCAGCTCGGTGGGCCTGCGCACGCCCGCGATCGGCGGTGCGATGCGTGCGCTGACCGTGCTCGCCACCATCGCGCGGCGACCCGGATTCTGGCTGTTGGCAGGCGGATTCGCGATTTGTGGCGCATCGACCAATGGCCTGGTCGGCACCCATTTCGTCAGTGCCGCACACGACCACGGCATGCCCTCCACTACCGCGGCCGGCCTACTCGCGCTGGTCGGCATTTTCGACGTCGCGGGCACCGTCGCCTCGGGCTGGCTCACCGACCGGGTCGACCCCCGCTACCTGCTGGTCGGTTACTACACCCTGCGCGGACTATCGCTGCTCATCTTGCCGTCGTTGTTCTCGCCGCACACCCAGCCCAGCATGTGGGTGTTCATCATCTTCTACGGCCTCGATTGGATCGCCACCGTCCCGCCGACGGTGATGCTGTGCCGCGAACTGTTCGGCGCGGATGGTCCGGTTGCCTTCGGCTGGGTGTTCGCCGCGCACCAAATCGGTTCGGCGATCGCCGCGACCGGGGCAGGCGTAATCCGCGATGTGCAGGGCAGCTACACCACGGCCTGGTATATCGCGGGCGGGCTCTGTGGCATCGCGGCACTGCTGTCGGCGGGCATTCGACGCACGACCGCTCTCGTTCCCGCCTAGTCCCCGTTCGGTCGGGAACTCAGCGGTCGATGGCGTTGTGCGGACGCGATTCGATGGCGGTGCGGCGTTCGTCCCAGCGGCTCGGCTCGTCCTTGCGCCGCGGCGGGCGGTCGTTGGCGATCAGCACGGCGATCCAGGGCAGCGGGATGGATGCGGCGATGATGAGAATCGAAATCAGGGCATTGCTGAAGGCGCTGTAGGCGACCGCGGCGAGCACCAGGCAGGGGATGCGGAAAGCCATGATGATCGTGTACCTGCGGACGCGGGCACGATGCTGATCTTCCAGCGACGGTGCGGCCTCGGTGATCAGCACCGGGTGTTTGTCGTCGCTGCCGGGAAAGTAGCCGGAGGAGCGTTCGGGAGTGGGCACCGTCCCGTCCGGGCGATCACCGCGGCCGATGTCGTCGGCGTCGGGGGAATCGCCGTACTGCTGCATACCCTCGAGTCTTCCACTGTCGACGGTCAACCGCACATGACCTGGTCAGCGAGTTCTGCCGCGACCGTGTTCGGCCACTCGCGCCCGGATGCGGCATCATGGAATCCGTGAGTACCGAGACTCTGGTTCGCCCCGACACGACTACCGACGAGACAACGGGCGACGACACCCCGAAGTTCTTCCACTATGTGAAGAAGAACAAGATCGCCGAGAGCGCCGTCATGGGCACCCACGTGGTCGCACTGTGCGGCGAGGTCTTCCCGGTGACCCGCTCCGCGAAGCCCGGTTCGCCGGTGTGCCCCGAGTGCAAGAAGGTCTACGACGGGCTACGCAAGGGCGACTGAGTCGAGTCGGCCCTGCCCGGCGGCGTCGTAATCGATGCCGTTCGGGTATCCGATTGTGCCTGCGGCCCCGAGTTCGGCTCGGGGCTTCGTGCTGTCTCGGGGCTCGGCGTCTTCGGCGGGCACGCCGATCCCGTCTCCGCCGCCGGCGCGGATCTGGTGTCGGCGCTCACGGTGTCCGCGGCAGGCCCCTCGACTGTCGGCTCTTCGTCCTCCGCCACATCACGGAGAATCTGGTTGGACAGCCACTCCTTCACCTGATCGATGCGGGTGCTGCCCGCAGGCCAGAACTCCTGGACCGTGGCATTGAATTCCGCGCCCAGGATCACCGCGAACCCGAGGAAGAACGTGAACAGCAGGAATGCGATCGGGGTGGCGAGTGCGCCGTAACTGACGCCGGTCCTGGTCACCCATGACAGATATCGGCGCAATCCCTCGCTGGCGGCCATGAAGAACACACCTGCGACCAGGGCCCCGCCGAAGAGCCGGTGCCACGGCAGCGATCGGTGCAATGCCAGCTTGTAGAGCGTGGTGAGGCCGATGATCAGCAGTAAGCCGACACCCGGGTAATAGAACGAGTCGATCAAGCGCAGTCCCGGCTCGCGCCACGAGTCCGGCAGCGCCCGCCCGATCAGCGTCGGTCCGAGTGCGATCAGCGGCAGGATGAACACCGCCGCGATCAGGAACAGCACATAGAGCAGCAACGCGAAGATCCGCTGCCACACCGGATGCCGGGCATCCTGCTGTCCGTGCGCCTCGACGATGGAGTCGACGAACGTCGCCATCGCCGAGGATCCCGCCCACAGTGACAGCACGAAACCCACCGACACGAAGGCGGCCCGTCCGCGCCCGAGCACATCGGTGACTGTCGGCTCGATCAGGTCCGACACCACGGTCGTGCTGAACAGATCTCGGCTGAACGCAATGATCTTCTGCTCGACGATCTCCACCGTGTCGGGCCCGAACCACTCGCCGACATAGCCGAGGCTGCCGAGCACGCCGAGCAGCAGCGGTGCCAGCGACATCGTCTGCCAGAACGCCGCGGCCGCGGACTTCGCGAATATCGAATCGTTCCACGCCTTCACCGCGACGCGGGCGATGAGCCTGCCGCTGTGCCGGCCCGCGCGCGCCAGCCAGGCGGCGGTGTCGCGGACATAGCGGGCCGCCCCGGCGGGTTCCGCGCCGCCGCCGCTATGGATCGCGGTGGTGACACTCGATAGGGCACTGTCGTCGGTCATGGTCCCTACAGCATCGCGCACAAGTCGGTTCGGCACCGCTTCGTCGGTGCAACGTGTCTGCGTGTGGCAGGTGAACGTGGCGATAACTCCAGGCTCGACATGTGATGCCGGTCGCCTCGGCCGCGTCGGTTTGGCGACACGCCATACTGGGCCAGTAGGGTCTTCTGCGTGACTGGGTCGGGCGCCGCTGTGGCGGGAGAAGCGGAAACGCCAGGCGATTCGGAAGCATCGAGCGCCAGGGTTTCAGGTGGTTCGCTGCGTGCGTGGCAGCGTCGCGCACTGACCAAATATCTGACAGCCAAGCCGCGGGACTTTCTCGCGGTTGCCACCCCCGGCGCGGGTAAGACCACCTTCGCGCTGCGGGTCGCCGCCGAGTTGCTCGCCGACCGCACCGTCGACCAGATCACCGTCGTCGCGCCGACCGAGCACCTCAAGCATCAGTGGGCGCAGGCCGCGAACCGGGTCGGCATCGCGCTGGATTCGCGATTCTCCAACGCGACCGGCGGCACCTCCGGCGACTACCACGGTGTCGTGGTCACCTACGCGCAGGTCGCCTCGCATCCTTCCCGGCATCGGGTGCGCACCGAGAACCGCAAGACCCTGGTGATTCTCGACGAGATCCACCATGCGGGCGATGCGAAGACCTGGGGCGATGCGGCCGCCGAGGCTTATGGCGATGCCACCCGAAGACTCGCGCTGACCGGTACCCCGTTCCGCAGTGACGACAGTCAGATCCCGTTCGTCACCTATGAGCCCGACGAGGGTGGGTTCCCGCGTTCACGCGCCGACCATGCCTATGGTTACGCCGAGGCGCTTGCCGACGGCGTGGTGCGGCCGGTGGTGTTCCTCGCGTACTCCGGCGAGGCGCACTGGCGCGACAGTGCGGGCGAGGAATACAGCGCACGGCTGGGCGAGCCGCTGAGCGCCGAGCACACCGCACGTGCCTGGCGTACCGCGCTGGACCCGGCGGGTGACTGGATTTCCGCGGTGCTGCGCGCCGCCGACACCCGCCTGCGGCAGAAACGCGCCTCCGGCATGCCCGACGCGGGCGGGTTGGTGATCGCCACCGATCAGGAGCGTGCCCGCGATTACGCCGAACTGCTGGAACACATCTCGGGGGAGCGGCCCGCGGTGGTGCTGTCGGATGATCCGGACTCCTCCAAGCGGATCGCCGAGTTCAGCAATAACACCCAGCCGTGGATGGTCGCGGTGCGGATGGTGTCCGAGGGCGTCGACGTGCCGCGCCTCGCGGTCGGCGTGTACGCCACGAGCGCCTCGACCCCGTTGTACTTCGCCCAGGCCGTCGGCCGCTTCGTGCGTGCGCGTAAGCCGGGTGAGACCGCGAGCGTGTTCTTGCCCTCGGTGCCGGTGTTGCTGGATCTGGCCGCGCAGCTGGAGTTGCAGCGCGACCACGTCATCGGCAAGCCGCATCGGGAGAAGAACGGCCTCGACGACGAGCTGCTGATCGATGCCAACAAGCAGAAGGACGAACCCGGCGAGGACGAGAAGCCGTTCGTCGCCTTGGCCGCCGACGCCGAGCTCGATCAGGTGATCTACGAGGGTTCCTCGTTCGGCACCGCCACCATCGCGGGCAGCGCCGAGGAGGCGGACTATCTCGGTATCCCCGGGCTGCTCGATGCCGATCAGATGCGGGCGCTGTTGCGCGATCGCCAGTCCAGACAGATCGCTGAGCGCGGCGAGTCGAGTACCCCGGACCCGGGCCCGCAGGTCGCCAGCGCAGCGCAGCGAGTCGCGACGGCCGACCGGCTCGGCGAGCTGCGCCGGGAGCTGAACAGTCTGGTCGCCATGCATCATCACCGCACCAACAAACCGCACGGTGTCATCCATGGTGAGCTGCGTCGCGAATGTGGCGGCCCGCCAACGGCTTTGGCTACGGCGGATCAGCTGGTCGAGCGCATCGCGGCGCTGCGAAGGAAGTAGCGCCGGGTGTCACGCAACTACCGAGTTCTGCCCGACGGCCGCATTCCGCTCTGGGTGATGCTGGCGGTCGAGGATGCCGCGTACGCGGTGACGCCGTGGCATCGCGCCGATCGGCCGATGCGGCTGTCGGTCGAGGACATCGCGGACGACTGCGATATCTCGGCGGTCGAGGTGGTCGGCCGGGAGTTCACCGCGATCGGCGATTCGACTGCGCTGCACAGTTTTCGGCTGATGCACGATCCGCGCCTGTAGTTCGGAGCGTCCTTACCCAGCGCTCGGCGCCGATCCATCGGCGGGCCAAGCGGCCATGGCGCAGTCGATCGACCGTGTCAGCTCTGCCAGATCGGCGCGGTCGCGGGCTTGGATGGACAGCCCGAAGAGCACCGTTGTGTAGAAGCTGGCAAGGGCTGCGGTGTCGGCTGTCGGGGCCAGATCGCCTTCAGCGACGCCGCGGTCGAGCCGTCGGCGGATGTTTTCGGTTGTCTCGCGCCGCTTTTCGACGAGGAAGTCGCGCACGCTTTCGTTGCGGGTGGTGTAGGTGGAGCCGGCGAGCACGGCCATGCAGCCGTGTGGCTTGTCCGCGATGGTGTAGGCGACCGCGTTGTCGCGCAGCATCGCTTCGATGCCTGCGCGGGCGGTGGGTTCTTCGCGCAGAGCGCGGTCGGTGTAGCGGCCGTCGGTTTGCCCGTAGAGCGTGATGGCCTCGCGGAACAGCGCTTCCTTACCGCCGAACGCGGCATACAAGCTCGGTGAGTTGATACCCATCGCGGAGGTGAGGTCGCTCATCGACGTGCCTTCGTAGCCGTGTTCCCAGAACACCTCCATGGCGCGTCGTAGTGCTTCGGTGCGGTCGAAAGCGCGCGGGCGTCCGCGGGTCGCCATGGCGCTCTCCTTTCTGTGTCGATCGTTAAATATACCTCTTGACGCGAGCCCGGGTATGCGCTTTGCTATTTATGTATTGATCGGCACAGAAATTGGAGGAGCGGCAATGTCGGATTTGACGGGCAAAGTGGCGCTGGTGACCGGTGGCAGCAGGGGGATCGGCGCCGCGATCGCGCGGCAGCTGGCCGCCGCCGGTGCGGATGTGGCAGTGACCTACCGGAGCGCCGATGTGCTGGCGAAGTCTGTGGTCGCCGAGATCGAGGCGCTCGGTCGCCGCGCCATCGCGATTCAGGCCGACAGCGCCGACGCCGCCGACGTCAAGGGCGCCGTCGACCGGACCGCCACCGAACTGGGCAGGCTCGATGTGCTGGTCAACAATGCGGGCATCTTCCCGGCCAAACCGTTCGAGGAGTTCACCGTGGCGGAGGTCGACCGCGCGCTCAATATCCACGCCCGCGCCGCTTTCGTGGGTGCACAGGCCGCAGTGGCGTATATGACCGACGGTGGTCGCATCATCAGCATCGGCACCAACTTGTCCGAGCACGCGCCGTTCGGTGGGCTTTCGCTGTACAACCTCAGCAAGTCTGCGCTGAACGGATTCACTAAAGCGCTTGCGCGCGAACTCGGTCCGCGCAACATCACGGTCAACCTGGTACAGCCGGGATCGACCGATACGGACATGAACCCGGCAGACGGCGACCATGCCGCACATCAGCGGGAGCTGTCCGCGCTCGGTCGCTTCGGCACCGCAGACGATATCGCCGCAACCGTCAGCTTCCTCGCCGGGGACACCGGCCGCAGCATCACCGGCGCGTTCTTCACCGTCGACGGCGGTACGAACTCCTGATCAACCTGCGAAGTAGCGCCCGGGCGATACGCCGACCGCGCGCCGGAATGCCGCGACATACGCACTCGGCGTGGAGTATCCGACCCGTCCGGCGATCCGCGCGATCGGCACGCCGGCGGCCAGCGGCGGCAGCGACGCGGCAAGCCGGATCTGAGTTCGCCACTGGCCGAAGCTCATTCCAGTTTCCGCGACGAACAGTCTGGCGAGCGTGCGCGGCGCGGCCGACACGTGGACAGCGAACTGGCCGAGGGTGCGACTGTCGGCCGGATCCCGGGTGAGCGCGTCGGATACCTGCCTGGCCCGTGGATCCGACGGCGGGTGCGCGCCGATCGGGATCACCTCGACCGGTTCGAGCAGATCGAAAACCACTGCCTCTGCGCGGCGACGTGGCGCGGAGGCAGTGTCGGGCGCGGTGAGATGGTCGAACAATTCGTGGAGGAGCCGGGTGACCCGCAGCATGGTCGGCGTGCGGAAGGAGACGGGGCACCGGTCCGGTTCCACGAAGATGCCGTGCATCATGGCCCCCTCGGAGGTCCCGGTCCGGTGCCGGGTGTTGCCGGGAATCCACAGCGCCCGGGTGGGTGGCAGCACCCAGTGGCCCTCGCCGATCTCGACCACGAGGACACCCCGTGCGGCCCAGGCGATCTGATGCTGCGGATGCTCGTGGGTGTCGAACCAGTGGCCTGCGGGCAGCGCGCCCGCACCGAAGACCATCGCGGTGTCGCCGGCAGTGGCCGGGAGCACCAGGGATCGGCCGAAGACCGAAGGTTGGCCGTTCTGCGACACAATGTGTCACCGTAGCCTGTCGTGGCCGTGCCCGTGTGCCCCTAGCGTGAGCTCATGGCGATGAATTACTTCCATCGAGTCCTTTGCCGGTCGGCGATGTGGGAGCGGGCCAGTGCGACGAAGATCGTTCCGTGGGCGCTGTCGGGTCTCGAACTCGGTTCCTCCGCACTCGAGATCGGCCCCGGCTACGGTGCGAACGTGCGCGCCCTGCTGGAGCGAACCGGCAGCCTCACCGGACTCGAGATCGACACCGCACTGGCCGATCGCCTGCGTGACCGGCACGGCGGCGCGATGACTGTGGTCGAGGGCGACGGCGCTGAAATGCCGCTGCCGGACCGCGACTTCGACGCCGTGGTCTGCTTCACCATGCTGCACCATGTCCCGACGGTCGGGCAGCAGGACGCACTGTTCGCCGAAGCGTTGCGAGTGCTGCGGCCGGACGGTGTGTTCGCGGGCAGCGATGGACTCGACACCCGAGTCTTCCGCCTGATGCACCTGGGCGACACCTGCCTGCCGGTACCTCCGCGCGATGCCGCCGAGCGCCTCGCCAGGGTGGGTTTCACCGATATCGAGATCGACACCGGCGCGGGCAGTTTCCGATTCCGTGCCCGTCGGCCCGGAACCCGATAACGATCCGCGCCGGGATTGCGCTGGTCTCCGGGCCGATACTTCGAACGAGCGCAATACCCCGGGTCGCGGCGGCAGTTCATCAGCTCGGGGGCGGTCCGAAATAGCCCGTGGGGTCCAGGGTGTTGATCGGCACCCAGCGCGGTGCTTCCACCGTGGTCGCTGCCGCATCCGGTGCCGGCCGGAAATAGCCCTGGAGTTCGAGGGCGAGGCGGGGGTTCTCGTCGACGCGACGCGCGATCTCGTAGAACATCGCCAAGACGTGCACGCAGCGGGCCGAACGGGCTGGGCACGAGCAGTCGGTACCCGCGAGCACGGGCGCCGTGGCGACGCTCGCTGTGACGAGTGCCCGATGCATGTCGTCGGTGAGGATGGTCGGATCGGTGATGATCTCGGCGATCGCGGTGACGGCGGCGCGAGGCAGCGGCGTTACCTCGACGTGGGTGATCGAGGCCTGACTGCCGCGGTGGATGGTTCCGCGGACGATGCGGCCCTCGACCGTGGCCTGGACACCGTCGTTGCGGGCGATGCTGCGGGCTCGGGGGAGCAGCGGTTCGGGGCGAATCTGGCGTATCGGCTCGGCAAGGCGTACCCAGTCCATGCCCCAGGCGGTGTAGCCGAATTCATTGTCCGCCATCAGTTCTCCCTCTTGCGGCGCAGGATCTCGACCAGCTGGTCGTCGTCGAGCTTTGCCAGTGTGGCGATGCCTGCCGAATCGCCGAGGTCCGACAGCGCGGACTTGCGGTCGTGCATCCCCGCGATGTGTTCCTCGACGGTGGTGCCCGAGGTGAGGGTGGTGATGGTGACGGTCCTGGTCTGACCGATCCGGTGCACCCGGTCGGAGGCCTGAGCCTCCACCGCCGGGTTCCACCACCGGTCGAAGTGGATGACGTCGGCGGCGCGGGTCAGCGTGAGGCCCGTGCCCGCCGCACGCAGGCTCAACACCAGCACCTGCGGTCCGTCCTCGGCCTGGAACCCGGAGACGATCGCGGCACGGTCCGACTGGTTCAGGCCGCCGTGGAACAACGGCGCGCGCACCCCGAACTGTTCGGCCAGGTGCCGTACCAGTAGCTCGCCGGTCTGCCGGTACTGGGTGAATATCAGTGTCGGATTACCGGTTTCGAGATTGTTGGCCACGATGTCGGTGCACAGGTCGAGCTTGCCGGAGCGACCTGCCAGCTCGCCGAGCTCGCCGGTGATCAGACCGGGGTGGTTGCAGACTTGTTTGAGTGCGGTCAGCGCGGCGAGCACCCGGCTCTGGCGCTGGGCGCCGTGGCCGAATCCGCCGTCGATCGCCCGAGTGAGCAACTGGTCGTAGAGGCTCGCTTGTTCCGAGGTGAGATCGCACAGCAGATCGCTGTGGATCTTTGCAGGCAGCGACGCGGCGACCTGAGCCTTTTTGCGCGCAAGCACCACCGGTTCGATCGCATCGCGCAGCCGTGCGGCCGCGGTGGCAGAGCCCTCGTGGATCGGCCGCACGAACCGGCGTCGGAACTGGGTGCGGTGTCCGAACAATCGCGGCGCGACCAGGTTCAGCAGGGCGAACAATTCCTCCAGATGATTCTCCACCGGGGTTCCGGTGAGCGCGACCCGCGCATCGGCGGTGAGTGCGCGCGCCGCCTTGGCGATCTGGGTGCGCGGATTCTTCAGTGCTTGCGCTTCGTCGAAAACCGCTGTCGCCCAGGTTCGGTCGTTCAGTGCGCCGCCGTGCAGGCGCAGCGTCGGGTATCCGATGATGATGACCTCGCCTGCCTCGGCGGCGAGGCTGCCACCACGCCACACGACCGGGCGTAGTTCCGGCGCGAACCGGGTGATCTCGTGCGCCCAGTTGCCGACCAAGGAGGTCGGACAGACCACCAGCTGCGGTCCTGCCGCGGCCCGGCCGAGCAGGAAGCCGATGGTCTGCACCGTCTTGCCGAGCCCCATTTCGTCGGCCAGCACCGCGCCACCGTGCGCGGCGACGGTCTCGTGCAGCCAGCCGACTCCACGTGCTTGATACGGCCGCAGATCGGCCTTCAGGGTGGAACGCAATTCCGCTGCGATGGCATGGGTTTCGCGCAGCACGCGCAGTGCGTGTTCGGCCGCGTAGATCGACGTGCCGACCGCGTCGGGGACGGCGTGTGCCGCAATCGGAAGCGGCGGTCCGATCGGCTGCGGCGGGTCGGCAGGCGAAGCGGCGTCCGGGTCGGACGACCTGTGCGTGGTGTTTCCCGCGGCGGCCGCAGGATCCGACTGCTCGCCGGTGTGGCGTAGGGCGGCCTGCCAGGCGTCGACCGACGGCCCTGCGCGCTCGATGGTCAGACCGAGCAGATCCTCGGGGGCGACGAGCGCGCAGTCGACGTCCGCGACCTCGAGGGTGTCGCGCGCACCGGTCGGTACCGCGAGCCGCATGGTCTCGTTGTCGCCCTTCGGTGCGCGTCCGACGGCATGCCCGGTCCAGGTCCACAGCGCGAACATGTGACGGTCGGGAAGGTATGTGGCCTGTGTGCTTGGCAGAGCGCACCCCTAGTTCGTCGTATGGTGTACGGAGTAACGTAACAACGTACACCGTACTGGATTTATCGAGAGGAGGCACGTGACCCACAGCACCACTTCCGACCAGGCGAAACAGCTGATAGGCCTGCTCTGGCGGCACGCCATGCCGCCGCAGCCCGGCGGTCGCGGACCCAAGCAGACAGTCAGCGTCGACGCGGTGGTCACCGCCGCGGTCGCTCTCGCCGACCGCGACGGCTACGAGAAGGTGTCTATCCGCACGGTCGCCGCCGAGCTCGGCCTCAAACCCATGAGCCTCTACACCTATGTCCCGAGCAAGGACGCCCTGGCGGTACTGATGGTCGACGCGGTGGCCGACGAGGACGCGCCGATCCCGGGCGCCGTGCCCGTGCGTGATCGAATGGCCGCCATCGCCACCCAGGTGCGTGCCGAGCTGATCAGCCATCCGTGGCTGCTCGAGGTGCCGCCGTGGCGGCTGGTGCTCGGCCCCGGGCGAATGCGGCGCTACGAACGCCAATTGGGTGCGATCGACGGGATCGGTCTCTCGGATGTGGCGATGGACAGGGTCATCGCCGTGCTGTCGGAATTCGCGACCGGAAACGCGCGCATGGCCATCGCCGCGACCCGCAGTACGGCCGAGCTCTCGGACGCGCAGTGGTGGGAGCAGCACGGTCCGCTGCTGACACAGGCGATGCCGGTGGCGCAGTTCCCGCTGTCCACCCGCGTCGGGGCGGCCGCGGGCGAGCACTATCAGGCGCCTGCGGATCCGGACGGCGCGTTCGCATTCGGCCTTGCCGCACTGCTGGACGGCATCCTCGACGAGTGTCGTGCAACGCCAACAGCGGGCGACATGTAGTCGCCCGCTGTTGGTATTCGCGATGTTCTGTTGTTCGATGCTGTTGTGTCGGGACGCGAAACTGGACGGGTTACAGGGCGGGAGCCGATTCCGTATCGATCACGGCTTCGAGCTCACGCAGTCGATCCATGTGTTCGTTCGCGTGGTGCTGGCAGAAGAGCAACTCGCCACCTGCGGGCAGTACGGCACGCACTCGTGCAGCCGCCCCGCAGCGGTCGCAACGATCGACCGCGGTCAGTGGGGTGCTTGTCAGGGTTCCTGGCATGACTCCTCCGTCCTGGCTCCCGGCACTACAGTCCGTTCACCTGGTGTGGGGCCCGTGGTCACTCCGCGGGCTCGCTACCGCTACTTCCCAGCAGGGGTATGACTACTCTGTCAGACGTTCGGGACGGGGGCTTTGTTCCCGGAAGTGATTCTGTGTGTTTTCTGTAACACGACCTGGGATTTCGCTAACGGCGAACACCACTGGTCACGTACGGAACCCCACTCGATCACGATCATGAACAGGCCTATCCAGTTGTCTACCGGGAGATTACCCGTGATCCACGACACTCACACTCTCGTTCACATTTGCACCTTGTCGGAATGGCTGACCACGCGCCAGACCGGCGAGCACCGACCGCCTTCGCTCGATGAGGTCGGGTTCATCCACCTGTCCGCGCCGCAGCAGGCGCACCTGCCAGCCAATCGACTGTTCGCGGGGCGCCGTGATCTGGTGTTGCTACGCATCGACCCGGCGCGGGTCGGCGCACCGGTGAAGTGGGAGCCGGGTGTGCCGAGCGATCCGGAGTCCATGCTCTTCCCGCATCTCTACGGTCCACTGCCGGCCGGCGCGGTCACCGCCGTGGTCGAGTACCTGCCCGGCCCCGACGGTACCTTCGCCCCGCTGGATCGCTGACTATCGATCCTTGGCTGCTCTGGCCAGGATCGCGGCCTGAACCCGGGACCGCACACCGAGTTTGGTGAGCACTCGCGAGACATGCGTTTTCACAGTCGTCTCGCCGATGAACAGCCGGGTGGCGATCTGTGCGTTGGTGAGCCCCTCGCCGAGACAGTCGAGCACCTCGCGTTCGCGTTCGGTGAGATCGGCGAAACCCGCAGGCGCGGGCTCGGTGTCCTCGAGGGTCGTCGAGGCGAAGGCGTTGATCACCGCCGCGGTCACCTCCGGCGCGAGCACACCGTCGCCCGCGGCCACCGCGCGCACGGAGTCCACCAGCGATTGCCCCGATGCGGATTTGAGCACAAACCCCGAGGCGCCGGCTCGCAACGTTCGGAAGACATACTCGTCGAGATCGAAGGTGGTCAGGATGAGCACCTTGGCCAGTGCGTCGGCGGTGATCCTGCCCGTGGCGGTGATGCCGTCGACTCCGGGCATCCGTACATCCATCAGCACCACGTCCGGGCGCAGCGCTTTCGCCTGTGCCACAGCGATATCCCCGTCCGCGGCCTCGCCGACCACTTCGATGTCCGCGGTGGCGTCGAGGATCATGCGCAGGCCCGCCCGGATTGCGCCGTGGTCGTCGGCGATCAGCACCCGAATCGTCACGACATCTCCTTGGTGGTCGAGATCGGTAGTCGGGCGAGCACTTCCCAGCCCTGGGTGGCCGGTCCCGCGGTGAAGCTGCCACCGAGTGCGGCGGCGCGCTCACGCATATTCGCCAGCCCGCGCCCAGCCTCCGGATCCTCGGGCTGCGGGCGCGTCGTCGATCCGACCTGATTGCGCACCAGCACCGCCACCGTCGCAGCCTCGACCGACACATCGATGTCGACCGCTCGTCCCGGTGCGTGTTTCATCGCGTTGGTGAGCGCTTCCTGGATGATCCGGTAGGCGGCCTGGTCGACCGCGCTCGGCAGTTCCACGCCGTCGATGTCCGTGGCCACCCGCACGGTGATGCCGGCCGCGTGTGCCGCGTCGATCAGGATCGGCAGCTGCGCCAGCCGCCGCGGCGCGGCCGGATCGTCCTCGGCGCCGTCGTCGCGGCGCAGCAGCCCGATCATGGTCCGCATCTCCTGCAATGCGCTGACGCTGTTGGACCGGATCGAGCCGACGATGCCGGTCACCGCGGCGTCGGCCGATTCCTGGCGGGACAAAACACCCAGGGCCGCTTCGGATTGGATGGCAATCGCCGAGAGGTGGCCCGCGATCACGTCGTGCAGGTCGCGTGCCATCGTCTTGCGCTCGTCGGCAATCGCGGCCCGCCGATCCAGCTCGGCGACCAGGGAAAGCGCTTGCGCGCGTGCGCGTTCGGCACCCGCGATCTCCCGGTGGTGGCGCACCGACAGTGCCCACCAGATCGAGGTGCCGATGAAAGCGACGGCTGCGGTGATCGCCAAAGCCATCACGCGCCAGTCTCCGGTGAGCACCAAGGTGAGCACCGCGGCCGCCGCTGACAGCACCGCGCCCGCCGCCACCACGAACCGGGACCGCGCGGGCGGTGCGTAGAGGACGGCGGCGTAGATCAAATCCGAATACATGATCCAGATCGGCACCGTCGCACCGAGCCACAGGTCGATGCCGAGCGGCACGAGCCCGAGGACCAGCGCCCACATCGGGGTCCTACGGCGCAGCAGCGACACCGCGCACATCAGCGCGAGCACCCCGAAACGCACCGTCAGCGACGGACCGACGCTGACGGAGGTCATCGGATACAGCCCCGCGAGGTACAGCGTCGCGCCGAAGGCGAACACGAAGAGGGCGATGAGCGCGTCCTGCGCCATCGCCGACAACGCCGACCACTGCCTCCTCACGTCCCCATCACAGCACACCGAGCCGCGTGCACAGGTCCACCGAAGTGATGAGCGGTCGTCGGTCCGACGACCGACGCCGACGCCACCCGACACGGGGGAGTCTCGGTGGGCGACATTGATACTCGCCCTGATCGAGCCACCGCTCGTCCGGATCGGCAACTTCCTGAGCAGGCACGCCGACAGCGCGACCGGTGGGGCACTGGCCCGGGATCGTGCTCGCGCGCGGTGCGATCGGCGGACTCGGCGGCAGTTGGCCTCATCTGACGGTGTGTCGTAGTCGAGCGCTAGGCTGGACAGCGTGAATGTCGATGTCACCGCTCTTCCGGGGATCGGGGTCCGTAAGGATTTCTCGGCGCGCTCAGGTCGCCGAATCGGTGTGGTCGACCACCGTGACGGCGGCATCGATCTCATCGTGTCCAAACTGGACGATCCCGATGCCTGCGCCGCGCAGATCCCGCTGACAGCCGACGAGGCCGCTGTCCTGGCGAATCTGCTCGGCGCACCTCAATTGGTCGCGAAGCTGCGTGAGGATCATCGGGATCTGCCGGGTATCACCACCAGGCAGCTGCCCATCGGCGAGGATTCGCCGTACGAGGGCCGTACTCTCGGCGAGACCGCAATGCGTACGCGGACCAAGACATCGATCGTCGCGGTGATGCGTGCGGGCCAGCTGCACCCCTCACCCGGCCCCGATTTCACCTTCGCCGTCGATGACCTGCTCGTGGTCGTCGGGACGCCCGACGGTCTGGACGCGGCCGCCAAAATTCTAACGCACGGGTGAGCCCGTGACGGACACCGCGCTCGCACTACTCGAGCTCGGAGCTGTCCTTTTCGTCCTTGGGATGCTGGGCAGAGTCGCAGGCCGCTTCGGTATGTCGCCGATCCCGCTCTACCTGTTGGGCGGGCTGGCGTTCGGCCAAGGCGGCTTCATCGAACTCAGTGCAGCGAACGAATTCGGCCATATCGCCAGCGAAATCGGCGTTGTTCTGCTGTTGCTTCTCCTCGGCCTCGAGTACACCGCGCCGGAGCTGGTGACCGGGTTGCGGCGCTCCTGGGCCGCGGGTCTGCTCGACATCGTCTTGAACGCGACCCCCGGCGCCGTGGTGGCACTCATGCTCGGCTGGGGGGTCAACGGCGCGATCACCATGGCGGGGGTCACCTACATCTCGTCCTCGGGGATCGTCGCCAAGGTGCTCAACGATCTCGGACGGCTCGGCAACCGGGAAACCCCGGTGATTCTGTCGATTCTGGTGTTCGAAGATCTCGCGATGGCGATGTATCTGCCGTTGCTCACCACGATTCTGGCGGGTCTGAGCTTCTTCAGCGGGTTGAAGGCATTGGCCATCGCGCTGGTCACAGTGACGGTGGTGCTCGTGGTGGCGCTGCGTTACGGCCGCATCGTGTCTGCGGTCGTCGACAGTTCCGATCGCGAGGTATTCCTGCTGAAGCTGCTGGGCGCCGCACTGCTGGTGGCAGGGGCGGCCTCCGCGTTGAACGTCTCCGCGGCGGTCGGCGCGTTCCTGCTCGGTATCGCGATCTCTGGTTCGACCGCGCACGAGGCGGCGAAACTGCTGGAACCGATTCGGGACCTGTTCGCGGCAATCTTCTTCGTGGCTTTCGGACTCGGTACCGATCCGCGGGCCGTCCCAGCTGTCCTCGGCTGGGCGATCGCGCTCGCGGTCATCACGGTGCTGACCAAGATCGCCACCGGGTGGTGGGCCGCCAGTAGGCAGGGCGTTCGAAGGATGGGTCGCGCACGGACGGGCGCGGCCCTGGTCGCGCACGGTGAATTCTCCATCGTCATCGCGGGATTGGCGGTCACCATGGGCGGGGTCGACGGCGAGCTCGCCGCGTTCGCCTCGGCGTACGTGCTACTGATGGCGGTGCTCGGCCCGATCGCGGCGCGCGTGGTCGAACCCGTTATCGGGCTGGTGAAGGGGCGCGTCGCGCCACCGGCTACCGCCTGATCACGCCTGCCGATCGACCTCGTCCGACCGGCTGCGCACTCGTTCCACCCGTCGCCAGAACATGCTCGCGACCGTGCCGACAAGTAGTCCGATCAGCGCCGCGCAGAGGTGACCGTAGTCGGTGAATGTCGGGCCGACGACCAAGGCGGCGGCGAGCGTGACAAGGATGAGGCCGATCCACGCCACCCGGACCTTGCCTCGGAAGCGGAACGCCATCGCGGCCAGCACTGCGGTGAATCCGTAGCTGGTGCCGACATCCGCGGCGACCGCGACTTTCGTCGGAATGATGCCGCGCGTAATGAGCCGGTCGATTGCGGTGACGGTCAGCAAGGTTGCCCCGATGTGCCCGGTCGCGAACAGCAGGATCCAGCGACCGGTGCCGAGCCAGCGTTCCGCGGCGGCCATCAGCAGCAGGAACTCGGCAATGGTCACCCACGGGAATTCGCCCTCGGTCCAGAACGCGGAGGCGACCAACACCTGAATCGGGTTGTGCTGCATGTTGTAGAGGTTGGTCGAGGCGGAGAAGATCAGCCTGCGCTCGACAGAGCCGCCGACGCCCCGCAGGGTCCACCAGGTCACGAAGAGGGTGAACGCATACGCGGTGCTCGCGGGTGCGGCGGAGAGGTGATGACGCACCGCGGAGGGAATCTGCCGTAGCAGGCCGGGGCGGCGTACCCAGGACCACGCGGCGCGCACCTCGGTGCCGAGATCGACGGTGTGTGTCCAGGGTGCCCGAGGCCGGGGCGAAGTGGGAGCAACCACGCTCTGCAGTGTGCCGTGCGCCACCCGGTGGTGTCTCCCGACCCACCCTCGGTGTGCCCGGCATCACCTGACCTGGGGGTGCACTCGTAACCTCCGGTCACCTCCGTGCAACATGCCCATCCAAGAATTGGGCCACCGACCAGGTGTGCCGGTGGATGAGGAGTGCGCAGCAAATATGACGATTGATCAGGGAAAGGTCGGCAGCCCGACCGGCGACGACTATCTGGCCAAGCGGACGCTGCGCTCCGGCTCGGCGGGGTGGGTGCTGCTTGCGGGGCTCGGGGTGAGCTACGTGATCTCCGGCGACTACTCCGGCTGGAACTTCGGGATCGCACAGGGCGGCTTCGGCGGCTTGCTCATTGCCACTGTCGTGATCGCGGGCATGTATCTGGCGGTGGTACTCGGCATGGCCGAGCTGTCGGCGGCCCTGCCGACCGCGGGCGGAGGCTATACCTTCGCCCGACGCGCGCTCGGCCCGTGGGGCGGCTTCGCCACCGGCACCGCGGTCCTGCTGGAATACGCGATCGCGCCCGCCGCCATCGCCACCTTCATCGGTGCCTACATCGAATCGTTGAATCTGTTCGGTATCACCGACGGCTGGTGGGTGTATCTGGCCGTGTACGCGCTGTTCATCGGCGTGCATCTGACAGGTGCGGGAGAGGCGCTCAAGGCAATGTTCGTCATCACCGCCATCGCACTGGTCGGACTCGTGGTGTTCGCGGTGTCGGCGTGGGGGCTCTTCGACGCGGGCAACCTGACCGATATTCCGGCCGATCCGAATGCCGCGGGCAGTTCGTCGTTCCTGCCATTCGGTGTGTTCGGTATCTGGGCTGCCATTCCGTTCGCGATCTGGTTCTTCCTGGCTGTCGAGGGTGTGCCGCTGGCCGCCGAGGAGGCGCGCGAGCCGGAGAAGAATGTGCCGAAGGGCATTATCATCAGCATGCTGGTGCTGATCGTCACCGGCGCCGCCGCGCTCGTCCTTGCCACCGGCGCCCTTGGTGCCCAGGCGATTTCGACCTCCGGCAACCCGCTCGTCGAGGCGCTCGGCGACGGATCGGCCGCCAAGTTGGTGAACTACATCGGGCTTGCGGGGCTGGTGGCCAGCTTCTTCTCCATCGTGTATGCCTACTCGCGCCAGACCTTCGCGCTGTCGCGGGCGGGCTACCTGCCGACCGGTCTGTCGGTCACCAATAATCGCAAGGCCCCTCTGCTCGCGCTGATCGTGCCGGGCGCCATCGGCTTCGCGCTGTCGCTGACCGGCGAGGGTGCGATGCTGCTGAACATGGCCGTCTTCGGCGCGGCGGTGAGTTACGTCCTGATGATGGTCAGTCACATCGTGTTGCGGGTCCGCGAGCCGAACATGCCACGGCCCTACCGCACCCCGGGCGGCATCGTCACTACCGCGTTCGCGCTCGTGATCGCCTGCGCCGCCGTGATCGCTACGTTCCTCGTCGATCCGGTGGCCGCATCGTGGACGCTCGCCGCATTCGTTGCTTTTCTGCTCTATTTCGCCCTCTACAGCCGCCACCGGCTGGTGGCGAACTCGCCGGACGAGGAGTTCGCCATGCTGGCCCGCGCGGAAGAGGAACTCGAATGACGCGCTACACCCAGCAACTCGGCGTCACCACCTATGTGTTCGACGGACTGGTCGAACTGCTCGCAAAGGCCACCCCGTTGCGCAGCGGCGACGAGCTCGCGGGCTGTGCGGCCGGGTCCGATGCCGAGCGTGCCGCCGCCCAGTGGGCGCTCGCCGAGGTGCCGCTGCGGGAGTTCCTGAACGATCCTGTAGTGCCGTACGAGTCCGACGAGGTCACTCGACTCATTATCGACACCCATGACCGCACCGCCTTCCAGCCGATTTCGCATCTCACCGTCGGCGGTCTGCGGGACTGGCTGCTCGAGGTCGCGGCGGGCGCAGGCGCGGCGGTAACCCTGGCAGCCGTCGCGGCGGGCCTGACCCCGGAGATGGCCGCAGCGGTCAGCAAGATCATGCGCAACCAGGATCTGATCGCGGTGGCACGCGCCGTCGAGGTGACCGCGGGTTTCCGCACCACCATCGGCCTGCCTGGGCGGTTGGGCACGCGGTTGCAGCCCAACCATCCCACCGATGATCCCCGCGGCATCGCCGCCGCCGTGCTCGACGGGCTGTTGCTGGGCTGTGGTGACGCGGTGATCGGCATCAATCCCGCCACCGATTCCCCGCAGGCGACCGCCGATCTGCTGCATCTGCTCGACGAGGTGCGTACGCGCTTCGATATTCCGACCCAATCCTGTGTGCTGTCGCATGTGACAACCACGCTCGGGCTGATCGAGGCCGGTGCGCCGGTGGATCTGGTGTTCCAATCGATCGCGGGCACCGAGGGCGCGAATGCGGGCTTCGGGGTGAATATCTCGCTGCTGCGCGAGGCGAACGAGGCCGGCCGCGCGCTCGGCCGCGGCACGGTCGGCGACAACGTGATGTACCTGGAGACCGGGCAGGGATCTGCGCTGTCGGCGGGTGCGCACCTGGGCACCGGTGGCATGCCCGTCGATCAGCAGACGCTGGAGACCAGGGCCTATGCGGTGGCACGCGACCTGGACCCGCTCCTGGTCAACACGGTTGTCGGCTTCATCGGCCCGGAATACCTCTATGACGGCAAACAGATCATCAGGGCGGGCCTGGAGGACCATTTCTGCGGCAAACTGCTCGGCCTGCCTATGGGCGTCGACGTCTGCTACACCAACCACGCCGAGGCCGACCAGGACGACATGGACACGCTGCTCACCCTGCTGGGTGCGGCGGGCTGCGCCTTCGTCATCGCGGTGCCCGGCGCAGACGACGTGATGCTCGGCTATCAGAGTCTGAGCTTCCATGACGCGCTGTATGCCCGGCGCGTACTCGGGCTGCGGCCCGCACCGGAGTTCGAGGCGTGGTTGGACGGACTCGGGATGATCGATGCCACCGGTCGCGTGCTGCCCGTCGCGCCGCTCGCCTCGCCGCTGCGCGCCTTGGCGGTGGCACGATGAGCGGCGACAGCTCGGCCGCCGACGTCGTTGTGCTGTCGGAGTTCGCTGCCCGCACCGGGACGGCGGGCCATCGGCAGAGCACGACAGTCGAAGGGCAGCCCGCAAACGCCGTGCCGGATGCCGATCGACCGGTAGCGGGCAGTGTGGCGTCGTCGGCTATCGGATCGGACTACGCTGCGGAGCAACGATTCTGGCAAGAACTGCGGCGCACCACCCAGGCCAGGATCGGACTCGGCCGGACCGGTGACGCCCTCCCGACGGGACGAGTGCTGGAATTTCGTGCTGCACATGCGGCGGCTCGCGATGCGGTGCACATGCCACTGGACGTGGCCGAATTGGCCGAGCAGCTCACGGCGCTGGGATTGGGGGACATCGCGCACGTGCACAGCCGGGCCCGTGACCGCGCCGAGTATCTGCGCAGGCCCGATCTGGGGCGAGTGCCCGCGACCACATCGGCAGGCGAACCTGCCATGTCACAGGTGCCGCGCAGCGGGGCAGAGGTCGGATTCATACTGGCGGACGGGCTTTCGCCGCGTGCGCTGACCGATCACGGCCCTGCCATGGTCGCCGCCCTCGTCAAGGAACTCGCGCCGCGGTATTCGATCGCGGCCCCGGTGATCGCCACGCAGGCGCGGGTCGCCCTCGGCGACCACATAGCCGAATCCATGGGTGTGGCAACGGTTGTCGTTTTGATCGGCGAGCGGCCGGGCTTGTCGGTGGCCGACAGCCTCGGCATCTACCTGACCCACCAGCCGCGGCCGGGCCGGACCGATGCCGATCGCAACTGCATTTCCAACATCCACCCGCCGGCGGGGTTGGGTTATGCCCAGGCGGCAAAGGTGTTGGCGGGCTTGGTTTCCGGCGCTCGAATGCTCGGCAGGTCGGGCGTCGACCTGAAGGACGCCTCGCGCACCGATGCGGTCGGCCCGGGGGAATTCACTTCGGTCGAGGCCGGTCGCTGATCTCGATGGTCGGCCAGTAGGCCGTTGCCGGCTCCAGCGGCTCGGGCTGCGCGATCGAAACCCTCCGCGCGGCAGCACTTTCCGTGCGCGCATTACTCAGCTTCAGCGGCGGCAGTTCGATACTGCGATCGATGTCGGTGAGGCTGACGCTGATGAGCAGCAGCATGCTGACCACGCTGATCACCACGATCACCGGGGCGATCAGCTCCATCGCACCGGTGCCCGACGGCGGCATCGCATGGTCGTTGCGGTGCGCGTGCATCGACGCCATCCCGGTGTAGTGCATGCCGCATACCGCGATGCCCATGATCAGTGCCGCGGCGACGGTGGCGAGAAAACCTGTGACGCGCAACGTGAACCAGAGCGCGACGGTCGCGGCGACGACGGCGATCACCATCGACAGCACAACCAGCGTCGAGTCGTAGGCGATGTCCGCGTCGGACTTCATCGCATACATCCCGGTGTAGTGCATCGCGCCGACGCCGATGCCGGTGAAGGTTCCGCCTGTCAGCAGGCCGAGCACTGTCGGCTGCGGCCTGATCACGATGACCAGCCCGATGCCGACCACCGCCATCGCGGTCACCGCGCTCACCAGGGTGAGCGGGACGTCGTAGCGAATCTCGGTACCGCGGATCGAAAAGCCGAGCATCGCAATGAAATGCATGACCCAGATGCCGGTGCCACCGATGGAGATCGCGGCCGCGACGATCCAGCCGCCGCGGCTTTCTCCGGTGCGTGCCCTTGCGGCGCACTGCAATCCGAGCAGGCATCCGGTGACAGACATGGTGTAGGCCAGAAGTGGGGTGAGCAACCCGTAGCTGAAATGATGAATGTCTAGCACGTAACGCCCCCTGTACCGGAGTAAGAACATCCGGCTATTGAAACGACAGCGGGTCAGACGATACGGCAGCACTGCGTGGCTCGAGTCGTGAAAATTCAATCCGCAGAAGTGGTTTCGGTCACTTCACGGTTTGGTTGAAACCGAAATTGGTTAGCGGTCGAATAACGAAACAAGCCCGTATCCGCTGAGCGGATACGGGCCTGTCGGAACCGTTTCGATCTAGTCGAGGTAGTCCCGCAGCACCTGAGAGCGGCTGGGGTGGCGCAGCTTGCTCATGGTCTTCGACTCGATCTGCCGGATGCGCTCACGGGTAACTCCGTACACCTGACCGATCTCGTCGAGTGTGCGCGGCTGGCCGTCGGTGAGACCGAAGCGCAGCCGGACCACGCCCGCCTCGCGCTCCGACAACGTCTCCAGCACCGACTGCAGCTGATCCTGCAGCAGTGTGAAGCTCACCGCGTCGACAGCGACAACGGCTTCGGAATCCTCGATGAAGTCACCGAGCTGGCTGTCACCCTCGTCACCGATGGTCTGGTCCAGCGAGATGGGCTCACGCGCGTACTGCTGGATCTCCAGCACCTTCTCCGGCGTGATATCCATTTCCTTGGCCAGCTCCTCCGGAGTGGGCTCACGGCCCAGATCCTGGAGCAGCTCGCGCTGGATACGGCCGAGCTTGTTGATGACCTCGACCATGTGCACCGGGATACGGATGGTGCGAGCCTGGTCGGCCATGGCGCGGGTGATGGCCTGCCGGATCCACCAGGTGGCGTACGTGGAGAACTTGTAGCCCTTGGTGTAGTCGAACTTCTCCACTGCGCGGATCAGACCGAGGTTGCCCTCCTGGATCAGATCCAGGAACGCCATGCCGCGACCGGTGTAGCGCTTGGCCAGCGAGACGACCAAGCGCAGGTTGGCTTCCAGTAGGTGGTTCTTGGCGCGGTTGCCGTCGCGCACGATCCAGGTGTAGTCGCGGCGCATGGCGACCGGCAGCTTCTCACCCTGCTCGGCGAACTCGCGCACCTTCTCCGCCGCGTAGAGGCCGGCCTCGATCCGCTTGGCGAGCTCGACCTCCTCCTCGGCGTTGAGCAGCGCGACCTTGCCGATCTGCTTGAGGTAGGCACGCACCGAGTCGGCCGAGGCGGTGAGCTCGGCATCCTTGCGGGCTTGCCGCAGTGCCTCGGATTCCTCCTCGTCCCAGACGAAATCGCCGGAAGCCTTGTCGGCTGCCGTCGGCTCGGCCTCGGCTTCGTCGACCTCCTCGGCGGGGTCGTCGACAACCTCCTCTTCGACGAGGTCGTCCTCGGACACCTCCAGATCGCCGAGGTCCTCGAGATCGAGCGACTCCTCGTCGAGGTTTTCCTCGCCGGGCTCGCCGTCGGCCTTCTTGCTCGCGGCTTTCTTCGCGGGCGCCTTGGCCGCGGCCTTCTTGGCCGGAGCCTTCTTGGCTGCGGCCTTCTTCGCCGGGGCCTTCTTCGCAGCAGCCTTGCGGACCGGCCGTGCTTCGGTTACATCTGCGGAGTCGGCCTCGGCCGAGTCGGCGGTCTGACGGGTCGTGGCTACCACGTACGCCCTTTCGTGACGGTCTCGTGCGGCGTCACGCCAGAGTGGTGTTCCGGCGGAGCGGTCTGTCGGGTTTCACCGGCGGAGTGCCGGGCTGGGGGTTTCCGGCTCGCGGCCGGAGTACTTTCCATTGTAACGATCGAACCAGGGTACTCATGGCCACCTGCCGCATTGGCGGTTCCTCGCACCCTCGGCTCGGCGCGCAAAACACCGCGTCGCATCACGGCGCGATGCCCGCGTCGATGGCCATCGCGGCACCCACGATGCCCGCGGTATTGCGCAGATCCGCGGGAATCACCGGAGTTCGGTTGGTCAGCAAAGGAATCCACTGGTCCGCATCGCGGCTGATGCCGCCACCTGCGACGATCACCTTCGGCCAGAAAAGATTCTCCAGCCCGCTCAGCACCGCGCTGACCTCCGCCGCCCACTGCTCGTAGGACAGCCCGTCACGGTCCTTGATCGAGGCGGCGGCCCGATGCTCGGCCTCCATGCCCCCGATCTCGAGATGACCCAATTCGCTGTTGGGCACCAGCGTGCCGTGGAAGATCAGCGCCGAGCCGATGCCGGTGCCGAAGGTCAGCAGCAGCACCAAGCCGGCGAAATCCTTTGCCGCGCCATAACGGTCTTCGGCCAGGCCGGCCGCGTCCGCGTCGTTGAGCACGGTGACTTCCCGGCCGCCGAGTACGTCGGAGAACAGCGCCCGGGCGTCGGTGCCGATCCAGGCCTTGTCGACATTGGCCGCGGTGCGTGCGACGCCGTCGAGCACCACACACGGCAGCGTGACGCCGACCGGACCGTCCCAGTCCGCCTGAGCGACGACCTTGGCCACCGTGTCGGCGACCGCCTGCGGTGTCGACGGATGCGGTGTCGCGATCTTGATCCGCTCATGGACGAGCGCACCGGTGGCCAGATCAACCGCAGCGCCCTTGACGCCGCTGCCACCGATGTCGATACCGAATGCGTGCCCCCGAGCGGACATGACGATTCCCTCGTTCCCTGTGCTGGCCGGTGTGATGATGACGCCGCAGCACAGTCCCCGCCACGGCCGCAAGGCACGCGAATGAGCTTGTGCCCGACGACGGCGCTGTGTCGTGCACGACAAGAGTAATGGCGTGCGCTGCTGCGCGTTCCGCGAGGATCTGTGATGCGATGGAGGCCGTGCCGAAAACCATGTCGCCAGCCACTGTTGCAGCCCCTTCGACGCCCTCTGGCGACGACGCCGAGTTGCGCCGGATCGCCGTCCATCTCGCGCAGACCGCGGCCGCACACGTCCGTGCGCGCCGTCCCGAGGTCTTCGGTCCGGACGGCGCACGCGTCGCGGGTGACGTGCAGACGAAGGGACATCCCACCGACCCGGTGACCGTCGTGGACACCGAGACCGAGGAACTGATCCGTGGGCTGCTCGCCGAGTTGCGTCCCGGTGACCCGATCCTCGGTGAGGAAGGCGGCGGCAGCCTGACCGGCGGCGCCGAGGACACGATCTACTGGGTGGTCGACCCGATCGACGGCACCGTCAACTTTCTGTACGGCATTCCGGGCTACGCGGTCTCGGTCGCCGCGGTTCGTGGCGGACGGCCCGTCGCCGGCGCGGTTGTCGATGTCGCGCGGGAATCGACCTACAGCGCCGGGCTCGGCCTCGGCGCGGTGCGTGAGGACGCCGACGGCACCGTCGAACAATTGCGCTGCACGCCGGTCGAGTCGTTGTCGCTGGCATTGGTAGCCACCGGATTCGCCTACGGCACGCACCGGCGCGGCAGGCAGGCCGCCATGCTCGCCGAGGTGCTGCCGGATATTCGGGACATTCGGCGGTTCGGTGCGGCGGCCCTCGATTTATGCCTCGTCGCGTCCGGCCGTGTCGACGCCTACTACGAGCACGGGCTCAATGCGTGGGACTGGGCGGCCGGGGCCCTGATCGCCGCGGAGGCGGGCGCGCGGCTCGTCCTGCCACCGGCTATCAACCCCGGCTCGGCAGGCGATCTGGTGGTCGCCGCGGCACCGGGAATCGCCGACGAGGTGATCGAGCTGCTCGATCGGGTCGGTGCTACCGACCCGATCCCGGATGTCTAGTGGACCCGGTGCGGCAGGCTGGGCGCTGAACGATTCAGCGCCCAGTCAGGGACACGAGGTTCAGCAACGGCTCTTCCGCGCGGCCGCCAGCAGCGTGCCGTCGATCGACGGAGACCCACCCGGCGCTGGATTCTTCAGCGAACGCAGCACCTCCTCGGCATCGGTACTCGGCCGCAGTGACTCACCGAACACCGACCCGAGCACCAGATCCACGGTCTCGTCGCCGCGCTGATCCTCGATCAGCTCGGCACACGGCGCGACCAGCTGCACGGAGGCGGCGGCCGGGCGGCCGTTCACCCCGAAGCGGATCTGGCCGGTGCATTCAAGGTCACCGTTGACGTATGTCTGATCGTTACCGAATTGCTGCCCGGGCGGACTGGCAAAGCCGAGATCGCCGAGCGCCGTAGCGATGTGCGAGGCCTGCCCGCTCTTGTTGTTGGCGTTGAGCACCCGGACCTTCGACGAGGCCAGCGGCGCCGGATCGACGTCCTGGAGCCGCGACGATCCGACCCGCTGCCCTAACGGCGCAGGTGGCGGCGCTTTCGCGTCAGTTGCGGGGCTCGGAGAGTTGCACGACATGGCCGTGCCGCTGTCGTCCTCGGTCGTCAGAGCTCTGACCCACACAACTGTGCAGATCAGCACCAACACGCCGACCAGGATGAGCCATGGCTGATTGCGCCGTCGGAGGAAGGGTTGACCCCGTTGATCCGTTGCGCTGCCTTCGGTGATCAGTGAAACCACGAGCACACTGTACGAAATTGTCTCGGTGACGGTGCGCAAGGTCTCGGCGAGTTCGACGAACGGTGTCGATTCATCGTCGGTTTCGACTCGTCTGTGTTTTGATTGCGACTTTTGCCGCGTGGTCCGCTATTGTCTGGCGGCCCAGATCGAATCACCGGCGGCGAAAATGGTGGTCGGTCGCGGGAACAAGTAGGGCATGTCCTGCGTTCACCAGACGCTATCAGTGATGGATCGAATGGGTCCGACCTGATAGGTGACCGGTGCACGTGTGATGTGCACCACCGGCGGGGCGGTGCGGGTCAGTGCGATTCCGAGAGGAATCGGGACTGATGCGGCCGGTCCGGGATATACGGAGTAAGGACGAGGGGAAGACGACATGGCAACCGACTATGACGCACCGAGGCGCACCGAAACCGACGAGGTGTCGGAAGATTCGCTGGAGGAGCTGAAGGCTCGTCGCAACGAGGCACAGTCCGCCGTCGTGGATATCGACGAATCCGATACCGCGGAGTCGTTCGAGCTTCCCGGCGCGGACCTGTCCGAGGAAGTGCTGACAGTTCGAGTGATTCCGAAGCAGGCCGATGAGTTCACCTGTTCCAGCTGTTTCCTGGTTCATCACCGGAGCAGGCTGGCCAGTGAAAGCGGCGGTCAGTTGATTTGCATGGACTGCGCCGCCTGATCTCGTAGCGAGATCGAGGTCAGCCCGCGCTCGGCACGCCAGGCTCTGTGCCAGGTATGCCAAGCGCGGCAAGGACCCGTTCGGGCCGTCGCGTACTGACCAGCCAGTACGGCGTCGGATCGTCCGGGTCGTCGAGCACGAGCACAACCATCGGCCCGATCCACGGCCGATGTTGTACATAGGCGGCCGGGTCGAGTTGGCGACCCAGCGCCGCGCTTTTCGCTGTCGGCGCGACAGCCGCCGCGCGGGCCACGAAGGTCGCGGGCAGATGTGCGCGATCGACGCGCAGTTCTGGCGTGCCGGTCGAATCCGGTGCAACCTCGACCCGATGGCGGCTCAGCCACAACAGCACCCACACCGGCACCGGGAACAGCGCCACATACGGCAGCCACGCCCGGACTCCCGGTGCGCCCATATGAATTTCGGCGGCAAGCAGCCCAGTGATGGCGAAGGCCACCGGCCACCACCACAGCGGCACCCACAGGCGTTCGCGGTAGAGGTGCTGGCTGTTGTTTTCGTGGTCCGTCGTCGCGGGATTGGGCTGGTCCGACACGACTCAACACTAAGTCACGGTGGTCAGCGGCTTACGCGTAGGCTCGATCAACGTGAACGCACTTTCACCCATACCCTTGCTGCGGCTTGATCCCGGCATCCCCATGCCCACGCGTGCCCATCACGGCGACGCGGGCGTGGATCTGTGCACCACGGAGGACGTCATTCTGGAGCCGGGCGAGCGGGTGCTGGTCGGCACCGGCGTCGCCGTCGCGTTGCCGGTCGGCACCGTCGGCCTCATCCATCCCCGGTCGGGCCTCGCGGCCAAAACCGGGCTGTCGGTGGTCAATACCCCCGGCACGGTCGACGCGGGGTATCGCGGTGAAATCAAGGTGTGCCTGGTCAATCACGACCTGCGCACCCCGATCGAGCTGCGGCGCGGTGACCGGATCGCGCAGCTGCTCGTGCAACGAGTGGAGCTGGTCGATTTCGTCGAGGTCGACACGCTCGACGACACCACGCGCGGCGCCGGCGGGTATGGCTCGAGCGGCGGCCACGCGAGTCTGACCGCGCAGGCCGATGGGGTGGGCTCGGCGGGTAAGGAGGCATGACAGCAATGTTCGGAAGGAAGAAGAAGTCCGACGACCGGTACGCCGATGACCTGTACGACGACGCGGCAGAGTACATCGACGCCGAGTACGCGCAGCCGGGCTACGACGACGAGCCCATCACCGACGAAAACCCGATCATCCCGATCGACGAGCCCATCACCGATGAAAACCCCATTATCCCAGCCGGTTACGTTCCGGCTGCGTACGCCGCGGCCGAATACGACGACACCGACTACGACGACACCGACTATGACACCGACGACGACTACTACGACGACGACGATACCGACGCGCAGAAGTCCGGTCCCTACGACTACGGCGACGTCGCCGAGCTGCTCGAGGATGTAGCCGACCAGCGCCTCGACCTCGGATCGGTGATTCTGCCGGTGCCCCCGGGCGGCCAGCTGCAGGTCGAGATGACTCCCGACGGCACCCCGCAGGCGGTGCACCTGGCCACCGAACACGGGCGGATCACTGTCGCGGCCTACGCTGCGCCGAAGTCGGCAGGCCAATGGCGCACGGTGGCAGCTGATCTCGCCGAATCGCTACGCAAGGACGGCGCCAGGGTCGCGGTCGAGACCGGACCGTGGGGGCGCGAGCTGCTCGCGATCACCGAGGGTGCCGACCTCCGGTTCATCGGAGTCGACGGGCCACGCTGGATGGTCCGTCTCGTCGCCGCGGGCCCGGCGGGCGCCGCCGACGCGGGTGGACCGCTGGTTGCGGCCGCGCGAGCCATCCTCAGCGAGACTGTGATTCGTCGCGGCGACGACCCGATGCCGGTGCGTGAACCCCTCGCCGTAGTGCTGCCGCAGCAATTGGCCGAGCAGCTCGCCGCCGCGCATCAGCAGCAAGTGGAGGCGCAGCAGCAAGCCGCGGCCGCCCAAGCCGCAGCCCAGGCCACGCCCACCGCGGTGATCCCGCCGCGGATGCCGCAGGAACCCCGTCGTGGCGCCGATGGATCCGCGATGCAGCAGCTCGGTTTGAACTGATCTGTGTTGGGTTGGCAGCGCCTGCGGCGCTGCGTGTTCGCGGCTGTGTTGGTTTTTGCAGCGCCTGCGGCACTGCGTGTTCGCGGCCCTCAAGGCTCGCGTCCGAGCGGCCGAGACTCGCGACTGCGTCGCGTGCGCTTCGGCCACTCGGACGCGAGCCGGCCGCGAACGGTCGCTCGTAAGACTCGCTCCGCCCAGTGCACTCGCTCCGCCCAGTGCGCCGAAGCGAATGTCGCTCGTGTTGTTCGCTCCCTCGTGGTAGGCCGCGGCTGTCAGCGTCGCTCAGTTGAATGCGGCCAGTCCGGTCTTCCCGAGGATTGCCGGATCTGTGCCCAGCTCGGCGAGGGTGATCCGGATCAGTTCGGAGCGCGGGATCAGCGCGGCCCATTCCTCGGCGACCGCGAGCGGGTGGACCGGGTCGTCGATCGCGGTGACCAGGGCGACCGGGACGTCGAGGGTGGCGAGGCGCTGGGTGTCCGGCCACTTGTAGTCGGCGGCTTCTTCCAGCGCGTCGGGCAGCTGCGGCCACTGGGCGCGCCAGGACTGGGTAAGCGCATCGGCCAGCCAGCGTGGGCTGCTCGCTCGCATCCGCTCGATCACCGCGTCCAGACCGTCGGCCCGCAACTGTGCGGCCGTTGCGGCGGCGCTGAGCGCGGCAGGGCATGCGGCGGTGTCGGATCCGGTCCACGCAGGTAGCGCCGCGACCACGCCGACGACGGCGTCGGGGTGTTCGGCCGCCCATTCCACCGCAATCGCGGCGCCGAGAGAGATTCCCGTCACCAGCACCGGTCCGGAGTGGGCCGCGGCGTCCAAGGCTGCCCGGCACGATGCCACGACGGCGCCCGGGTCCGGTTCGACAGCCAGGAACGCAGTTTTGCGGGCTACGCAGGCAGGTTCGAATGCGCGGCGCGCGAAGTCGGCGTCGGATCCGGTGCCCGGCAGCGCGACGACAACCGCGGGAGAGAGGGTCTCGAACATCGGACCGAGCGTAGCGGGGGCAGGGTTGCCCATCTACAGTGGCGGGTATACGGCCACTAGCCGGTCGTTACCGGAAAACCACGATGGCGTGCAACCCACGTCGTCTTGCTCCATGCAGGAGAGCGTGCAATGCCATCCGCTGCCTCAGGTTATTTTCGCCGTTTGGGCCGCAGACTGACCGAGGACCTCGATCGGTTGGACGCCGAAGAACTCGCCGAGACAGCAGATGCCTCGGGAGCATGTCGGGCATCGGAGTGTCAGCGCGGTGACGAAGCCACCATGCTCGGCCGACTCCGGAGTGTCGAGGCGTGTCCGAAGTCCGCGGGCGCGAGTGTTCAGGCAGAATTCTTCGACGGCACCGACGCCATCACCTTGGTGTGGATCGGGCGCAGGCGCATTCCCGGGATCGAGCCGGGCAGGCGCATCCTGGTCCGTGGCCGGGTCGGCGACCGCGACGGCCGCAAGGTGATCTACAACCCCTACTACGAATTGCGCGGGAACAGCTGACGTATGCCATCGAGCAACGAGAACACCGCCGACAAATCGATCGATACCGGAATGCGTGAGCCCGCCGAACCCGGTGCGGTGGCGGAGGATGCACGGCGCACCGCCGGCGATTCCGGTCGGCACCGGCAGGCAGACCACGCACGACCGCTCGACGAAACAGCGGATACGGTCGAGCAGACACTGCTCGAGCAGCTGGGCGGCTTCAGTGGCCTGATCTATTCGACGCTGCCGGTCCTCGTGTTCGTCCCCGTGAACACCTTCGCCGGTCTCACGGCGGCGATCTGGGCGGCCCTTGGCGTGGCCGCCGCGATTCTCCTCTGGCGGCTGATACGCCGCAGCCCGATTCAACCAGCTATCTCCGGTTTCCTCGGTGTCGGTATCTGCGCGTTCATCGCCTACCGCATGGGTGAAGCAAAGGGCTTCTTCCTGTTCGGCATCTACACCAGCCTCGTCTATGCCGGCGTCTTCTTGGCGTCGATGCTGGTGCGCCGGCCGTTGGTGGGTGTCATCTGGGGTGTGTTGAACGGACACGGCTCCGATTGGCGGACCGATCGGCATGTGGTGCGCCTCTACGATGTCGCGACTACTACCTGGGTGCTGGTGTTCGCGGCGCGCTACCTGGTGCAGTCGCAGCTCTACGACTCCGACCACACCGGCTGGCTTGCCGCCGCCCGCATCGCGATGGGGTGGCCGCTGACGGCGGTCGCGCTGGCGGTCACCGTGTGGGCGGTGCGCAGGGCCGGGCACACACCGGTCCGCCGGGCGACTACTGCCGAAGCTGCCTGAGACCTGGCGCGGGCGCGGCCCGAGAGTTCTCACGGTCGCACGGGCTAGGGGTGCCGCGACTGTCGTGGTCCCGTGCGACCGGGTTAGCCGCGGGGGACTCCGGGCGATTCACACCGGGGTGCGGTAACAGGCACCGCGGAGGTGGGGCAGTACCCACCCTGGGGTTACTGGTTGGAACGCCGAGTTCATCAGACGATCGTTGCGAGACAAAAAAGCGCAACATCGGCGAAAGGACTCGGAAGATGGCTACCGAGCACAACATTGCGGCACTGTCGAAGACCCGCAGCCACCACAGCCCGGCACTCTCGGAGAGTCGCCGAATTTCGGCGGAGCTCGACACCTTCATCGGACCCGCCGCTGCGGGCGACCGACAGGCCGTCACCGAGATCGTGCGCCTGGTCCATCCGCTGGTCCGCCGGTATTGCGGTGCGCGCCTCGGCAATACCTCACACCTGCACGTCACCGTCGACGATGTGGTGCAGGAAATCCTGATGGCCACCGTCAACGCCATCCCGCGCTACCGGGATCAGGGAAAGTCGTTCCTGGCCTTCGTGTACGGGATCGCGGCGAACAAGGTCGCCGATGCGTTCCGGCGTTCGCAGATGCACCCGAGCTACCCGGTGGCCGACGTGCCGGACGCTGTCTCGACCGCGGCGGGCCCGGAGGAATGGGCGCTGGCGTCCGAACGTCGTGACGTGACAAGGGAATTGATGAAGATCCTGGCGCCCGCGCACCGCGAGGTGCTGGTGATGCGGATCGTGCTCGGCTGGAGCGCCGCGCAGACCGCGGAAGCGATCGGCACCAGCCCGGGCGTGGTTCGCGTGATGCAGCACCGCGCGCTCAACAGGCTGCGCGCCGAGCTCGCCGCTGCCTGACACGGCCGGACCGGTGTTCGCATCCGGCCGTATCGGGGTGTTACGGCTTGATGCCGTGGTGGGCCAGCGCCACCCGCAGATCTTCTTCGGCTTCCACGGAGGTCACGAACAGCAGCTCGTCGTCGCCCTCGAACGGGTCGTCGGGCTGCGGGACGATCACCCGGCCGCCACGCAGGATCGTCACCAGGGCGGCGTCGCGCGGCAGGGTGAGCGTGCGCACCGGCTTGCCTGCCAGCGCGGTGTCGGCCGGCAGGGTGATCTCGACGAGATTGGCCTGACCCTGCCGCAGTGTCATCAGCCGGACCAGGTCGCCGACCGACACCGCCTCCTCGACCAGCGAGGCCAGTAGCCGTGGCGTCGACACGGCGACGTCGACGCCCCAGGAGGAGTCGAAGAGCCACTCGTTGCGCGGGTCGTTGACCCTGGCCACCACGCGGCGCACCCCGAACTCGGTCTTGGCGAGCAGGGCATGCACCAGATTTGCCTTGTCGTCGCCGGTGGCGGCGATGACGACCTCGTAGGTCTCCAGCCCCGCGTCCTCGAGCAGTGCGAGCTCACAGGCGTCCGCATGCACCCACACCGCGTCCGGGATGGCGGTCGGGTCGATGTGGTCGAGCTGACGTTCGAGCAGCATCACGCGGTGGCCGCCGCGCAGGAGCTCCCTGGCTATCGATCGGCCCACGGCGCCGGCTCCGGCGATCGCCACTTTCATGTTCAGTCCTCGCTTGCTGGGGGCTTACCGGCCAATGCGACGGCCTCGCCGACGCTGCCGGAGGTGGCGGCGACGTAGACGATGTCGTCGGCCTGAACCATGGTCTTGCTTTCGGGCAACAGTCCTTGACCGAATCGGATGATGAACGCCACCCTGGCACCGACCGTGCGTTCCAGTTCGCGCACCGTGCGGCCGTACCACTCATCGTGCAGCGTCAGCTGGGCCACGGCGACCGTGCCGGTGGGGTCGCGCCACGTGGTGGTGCCGCTGTCGCCGATGAGTGCGGTGAGGAACCGGTCGGTCGTCCACGGCACCGTGGCGATCGTCGGAATACCGAGACGTTCGTAGACCGCGGCGCGTTTCGCATCGTAGATGCGGGCGACGACGCGCTCGACGCCGAAGGTTTCGCGAGCAACGCGCGCCGAGATGATGTTGGAGTTGTCGCCGGAGGACACCGCGGCGAACGCGTCCGCACGCTCTATTCCGGAGCGAATCAGCACGTCCCTGTCGAAACCGACCCCGACGATCTGTTCGCCCGGGAAGTCCTCGCCGAGGCGCAGGAAGGCACTCGGGTCCCGGTCGATCACCGTGACCTCGTGACCTACCCGGACCAGGGCGCGTGCCAGCGACGAACCAACGCGCCCGCACCCCATGATCACTACGTACACCGTGCAACCTCGTTCCTGGAAACGATCCAACAGCCGGACAAGGTCCGTCGACGCCTGCGGCGTCGAGCCGAGCGAAGGCGATGCAGCCGTTCGTGCCGTTCGGTCTGCTTGTCTTCGGCAAAACCGTACCCGCCGAGAGCGTCCATGGCCCACTTTCCCCCTCTGGCCGGAAGTCAAACCTGCGACGCGGGCCGCCCCCAGGCGCGATCAACCGTTCGGGGATCTATGCTCGCTCCAGTGTCCAAGTTGACGACGGCAGCGAAACGGGTGCTGCTGGGTAGGCCTTTCCGGAGCGATTCGCTGGGCCACACCCTGCTGCCGAAGCGAATCGCGCTCCCTGTGTTCGCCTCCGATGCCATGTCGTCGGTCGCGTACGCGCCAGAGGAAATCTTTCTGACCCTGTCGGTAGCCGGAATTTCGGCCTATGTGTACGCCCCGTGGGTCGGACTCGCGGTCGCCTTCGTCATGGCCGTGGTGGTGGCCAGCTACCGACAGAACGTGCATGCCTATCCGTCCGGTGGTGGTGACTATGAGGTTGCCACCACCAATCTCGGCCCCAATGCCGGGCTCACCGTCGGCAGCGCACTGCTCGTCGACTATGTGCTCACTGTCGCGGTGTCGATTTCTTCCGCGGCCTCCAATATCGGGTCGGCGATCCCGTTCGTGGATACGCACAAAGTGTTGTTCGCTGTGGTCGCCATCGCTGTGCTGACCGCTATCAACCTGCGTGGCGTGCGCGAGTCGGGCACCGCGTTCGCGATTCCGACCTATGCGTTCATCATCGGTATGTTCGCGATGCTCGCGTGGGGGCTGTTCCGAATCTTCGTCCTCGGTGACGACCTACAGGCGGAGTCGGCGGGCTTCCAGCTCAACGCCGAGGAGGAGCACCTCTACGGTCTTGCCTTCGCCTTCCTGATCGCGCGCTCGTTCTCTTCCGGTTGTGCCGCGCTCACCGGTGTCGAGGCAATCAGCAACGGGGTGCCCGCCTTCCGGAAACCGAAGTCGCGCAATGCCGCGACCACGTTGCTGATGCTCGGCACCATCGCGATCGTGCTGTTGATGGGCATCATCATCTTGGCCCAGAAGATCAATATCGTGTACGCGCACGACGTGTCCGAACTGTCCGGTGCGCCTGCCGACTACCACCAGAAGACGCTCATCGCGCAGCTCGCCGAGACGGTGTTCCACGGCTTCCCGCTCGGCTTCTTCTTCATCACCAGTGTGACGGCACTGATTCTCGTGCTCGCCGCCAATACGGCGTTCAACGGATTCCCGGTGCTCGGCTCGATTCTGGCGCAAGACCGCTATTTGCCCCGGCAGCTGCACACCCGTGGCGACCGGCTGGCCTTCAGCAACGGCATTCTGTTCCTCTCCGGTGCCGCCATCGCGTTCGTCGTGCTGTTCGGCGCCGAGGTGACCAAGCTGATCCAGCTCTACATCGTGGGTGTGTTCGTGTCGTTCGTGCTCAGCCAGACCGGCATGCTGCGGCACTGGACCCGCTTGCTGCGCACCGAAACCGATCCGGCGCAGCGCGCCAGAATGAAACGCTCCCGAGTGATCAACGCGATCGGGCTCAGCGCGACCGGTGCGGTGTTGGTCATCGTGCTCATCACGAAGTTCTTCGCCGGGGCCTACATCGCGATCTTCACCATGGTCGCGATCTTCGTGGTGATGAAAATGATTCGCCGCCACTACGACTCGGTCTCGCGCGAGCTGGACGAACACGAGTGGGACGGTGTGCTGCCCAGCCGTTCACATTCGATCGTGCTGGTCTCCCGACTACACCTGCCGACACGCAGGGCGTTGGCCTACGCCCGTGCCACCCGCCCGGACACCCTGGAGGCGGTGACGGTGAATGTCGACGAAGCCGACACCAGGGGGCTGGTCCGGGAGTGGGAGCAGAGCGATATCAATGTGCCGCTCAAGGTGATCGAATCGCCGTACCGCGAAATCACCAAACCGGTGCTCGATTACGTGAAGCGGGTGCGCAAGGATTCGCCCCGTGATGTGGTGACGGTATTCATTCCGGAGTACGTCGTCGGACACTGGTGGGAACAGGTGCTGCACAACCAGAGCGCGTTGCGGCTCAAGGGCAGGCTGCTTTTCGAACCGGGAGTGATGGTGACCAGCGTGCCGTGGCAGCTGAGTTCCTCGACCCGGGCACGGCAGGCAGGCGTGATCAACGCGCCGGGTGCGGTGCGACGTGGGTACGAGGACAGGACCGGATGACCGACTGGCGCAACACCACCTTCGAGGTGCGGCTCGGCCCGCCGGGACACGGCGGCTTCTGTGTGGCCCGCCACGACGGCCGAGTGGTTTTCGTCCGGCACGGACTGCCCGGTGAGTTGGTGCGGGTCCGGGTCACCGAGGACCGCGGCGGTTCGTTCTGCCGGGCCGACGCGATCGATATCCTCGAAGCATCAGGAGATCGGGTTCCCGCGACCTGCCCGGTGTCGGGGCCGGGCGGTGCCGGCTGCTGTGACTTCTCCTTTGCCACACCGGCAGCGCAGCGGGAATTGAAAGCGATGGTCGTCGCCGAGCAACTACGTCGGATCGCCGGCGTGGAGCGCGACATCACAGTGGAACCGATCACCGGCTCCGCCGACGAGATCGGTGGTTGGCGTACCAGGGTTCGATTGGTGGTGGATGCGCAGGGCAGGGCCGGAGTCCATCGGCTGCGCAGCACCGAGGTGATCGCCGATCTACGCTGCCCGCAACCGGTTCCCGGCGCGTTGGACGGGGTGGCCGAGCAATCCTGGACGCCCGGTGCGGATCTGGTGATCGCGGTCGACGGCGACGGCGTGCGGCATATCGTCGAACTCGAGGTGCCGGTTTCGGCGGGTGGTCTCGGGGACGATCGGCGCGGCGGCGAGCGGCCACGGAGCAATGAGCGTGGCGGCGAGCGGCGTGGCAGGCGCGATAGTGGGCGACCCGACCCGCGGGCGCTGCGCAATGGTGCGGCGCAGGCTAGCGAACGGCGCAGCGCATCGGCACGTCGTGCGGCGACACTTGCGCCACGCGAGGAGTCGGTACTGGAGGGCAGCGGTCGGGCGGTCGAGTACGTGGCCGGTCGTCGGTGGGCACTATCGGCGACCGGCTTCTGGCAGGCACATCATGGTGCCGCGCAATGCTATTCGGACATTGTGGCCGACTGGTCCGGACTCGGCTCCGGCGATCTTGCCTGGGATCTGTACAGCGGCGCCGGGGTTTTCGCCGCCCGGCTGGCCGAACAGGTCGGTCCGGACGGTTCGGTGCTCGCCGCGGAATCCGCCCGCGTCGCTGTCGCCGACGGCAACGCGGCCCTACTGGACCTGCCCTGGGTGGATCTGCGGGCGGACCGGGTCGAGCGCTGGCTGAGCGAACAGGGCAGTGCCGCACCGGAAGTGGTGGTACTCGATCCGCCGCGCACCGGCGCGGGCAAGGAAGTCGTCTCGGCACTGACCGAGCACGATCCCGCCCGGATCATCCACATCGGCTGCGACCCGGCCGCTTTCGCCCGCGACCTCGGGCTCTACCAGTCGGCGGGCTACCGGCTCACCCGACTGCGGGCCTTCGACGCGTTCCCGGCCACCCACCATGTCGAATGTCTTGCGCTGTTGGAGCGTTGATCGTACGGTTGGCGGCATAGAGTCGCGCCCATGACCGTGTACGTCGTCGCGCAGCTGAAGTTCTCCGATCGTGCCGCCTATGACCGCTATCAGGCGCGCTTCATGGATGTTTTCGGTCGATACTCCGGCACGTTGCTTGCTGCCGATGAGCACCCGCAGGTGCTCGAGGGGCAATCGGATCGGGAGAAGGTGGTGTTGATGTCCTTCCCCGACGAGTCGGCGTGCCAGGAGTGGGCGCAGTCACCGGAATACCTGAAGATCTCCGAAGACCGTCATGCCGGCGCGGAGACGGTGACCTTACTGGTGAAAGGTCTCGGGCACCGGACGTAGTCGGTCAGTCTTCGTAGTGGGGCGGTCGGCGGTCGCGGCGCGCGCGGATCGCTTCGTCGAAATTACCGGTGGTGAGGCGGACGTAGAGCTGCGCCATACCCTCATGCTGCATCTGGGATTCGAAACTGCCCGCCTCCATGCCGCTCCACAACATCCGTTTGGTGAGTTCGGTGCCGACCCGACTGAAGCCGATGATCCGTTCGGCCAGGTCGTAGCAGGTCTCCAAGAGTTTCGCGGTGGGAACGGTGCGGGAGACCAGGCCGATGCGCTCGGCCTCGGCGGCATCGACGTCGCGTCCGGACAGCATGATCTCGAAGGCGCGGGAGGAGCCGATGGCACGGGGCAGCAGGTAGCTGATACCCAGTTCCGCCGACGTGAGCCCATTGTTGATTCCCGCCGCCCGGAAGTAGGCGTCCTCGCCCGCGATCCGGATGTCGGTGGCGACGCTCAGGCAGAAGCCACCGCCGATTGCCGCGCCGTTGATCGCACCGATGACCGGTTGGTTCATGCGGCGCAGGGTGATCATCACGTCGTTCAGCAGATCCATCGAGCGCCGCGCGACGCTGGTGACGGTCAGCCCCTCGGTACCGGGCACCTTGCCCGCATTCTGTAGATCCGCGCCGGAACAGAAACCATGCCCTGCTCCCGTGAGCACCACGACCCGCACGTCGTTGTCCGCACTGACCTCCTCGAGCGCCTCGCGCAGCGGAATCATCACCTCGAAGGCCATTGCGTTCATCCGGTCCGGCCGGTTCAGCGTCACCAGGGCGACGTGTGGGCGCGGTTTATCGATCAGCACGAACGACATGCGCAATCCTCACCGGCGGCCGTGACGGGGCCACCGATTTTCAATATAGGTGATGACCTCGTCGTGCCGTGGCAAATCCGACCGACCGACCGGGTTTCCAGAATGCGTTGCCGCCCAGTACATCTCGCGGCGGTACCACGTCCTGTCGTGGCCGTTGTGCTGCTAGAAGTCGGTTCGGGGTCACGGTCTAGTCGAGCTGCCAGGTGGCGCGGATCGCGGCACTGATTTCGGATTCGCCGAGCTCGACCGGCACCGGAGCCGCGCCGTACGCGGCGTCCAAGGGGGCGGACATCGCTTGGAGGCGAGGGTATGCCGGCGGAGCCGAGGTGGTGTTCTCGGTGATTTCGAGCACCGGCCCGAGCGTGCGGCCCGCGTGTGCGGCATATTGCTCGGCCTTGGCGAGGGCGTTGTCCCATGCCGCGTCGCGCGCCCGGGTGAGCAGGCTTTCTTGGTCGGCGAAGGTCAGGGTGAGGCCGCCCAACCGGACATCGTCGCCGCCCGGATCGACGGCGTTGGCGATGATGGTGGCCGGTCCGGGGTCGGCATGCTCGCCGATATCGCGCAGCACCACGGTCAGGTCGGTCGTCGCGAGATAGCCGGTGATCTTCGAACCGCCACCTTCGATCCAGACGGTCTCGGTGCGCACCGATAGGCCACTCGTGGCGATGTCGGCTCCCGAAACCCCATCCGAGCGTAGCGAATCGGTGAGAGCGGCGACCCGCTCACCGGCCTGCCCGTACGCGAGCGCGACCTTGCTCGCCCGCGTTTCGATCGAGATGGTCACGCGCATGAGATCGGGAGTGGCGCGGGCGCTGCCGCTTCCGAAGGTGGTCACCGTGCCCGCGGCGGCTTCGTCGGATTTCTTTTTGCTCACGGCGCTCTCCTGACTCGGTGGGATCGTGGTCTCGCAGAACTCAACGGTCGATACCGCGCAAATGTCCCCGCCCGCGAACTCAATAGTCGACGCCGCGCACCGCGATCGCGCGCACGGCAGCGTCCATCTGCGCGTATGCGCCCGCGGCCAGGCGCTCGAGCAGGGCAAGTTTCAGCTCGGGCGCCTTCTCGGTCAGCACGTCGAACCGTTCCGGGCTCAGCACCGCGACCCGCACACCGCTCTCCGCGCGGGCTTCGTTGACGAACGGTGTGCCGACCAGCATCGGGATCTCGCCGAATGACATCCCGGCCGACAGCGACACCAACCGGTGGGTGTGCCCGTCGGCGCCCTCGAAGGTGATCCGCACCCGTCCCTCCAGGATCAGGTACAGACCCGAGCGGGTGCTGCCGCGGCGCGCGATCACTTCACCGCGGGCGATGGTGCGTATCTCGAAGTCCTTTGCCAGTCGCGCCCGATTGTCGGGGCTCAGTGCGGCGAGCGCGGGATGGTCCTCGATCGAGAGGGAGGTGCACGCCGGTTCATCAGCGGGCCGGTGGTGGTCGAGCACGATGTCCTCACACCATTCGGTGGCGGTGTCGCGGTCGATGAAGACGCGTCCGCGCGGGTCGTACGGAACCAGGCTCGACACCAGGTGGCCCATCTTGCCGTCGGGATCGACGATGGCGACGCGGCAGCCCGCCGCGGCGAGTTCGTTCTGCAGTTCGTCGAGCATGTGCACTGCGATCTCGCTCACCTCGCCCACCCGGCGCAGGTCGACGACCAGCGCCGTCAACTCGCCCGACTGCTCCTCGATGGCCCGCACGGCACGTTCCGCGCCCGCGAACAGTAGGTCGCCGTGCAGTTCATACACGCGAGCGCGATCACCGTGCTCGGCGAGCACCTCCATCTCGCGAGTGGTGCGCCGCAGCCGCGAGGGCGCCTCGGCCACCGAATACGCGGCCCGGATCGCGGTGCGACCGGATCGCGTCACGTGCAGGAAGTGCAGTTCGAGTCGTTTCGACAGCGCACGGCAGGCGGCGACACCGCGCACGCTGTTGCCGTGCTCATCCAGCCGAGGGGAGTAGACGGCGATCCCGATCTGACCGGGCAGCACTGCGAGTATCCCGCCGCCGACACCGCTCTTCGCGGGCAGTCCGACGGTGGTCACCCAGTCGCCCGCGGCGTTGTACATGCCGCAGGTGGTCATCACGCTGAGCACCTGCTCGGTCGATGCGACCGACAACGCGCGCTCATGGGTCACCGGGTTGAGACCGTTGTTGGCCAACGTCGCCGCCATCAGTGCGAGGTCGCGGCAGGTGACATCAATCGAGCACTGTCGGAAATACCGATCGACCGCCTCGTCCGGATCGGAATCGATGATGCCGAAGGAGCGCAGCATGTAGCCGATGGCGCGATTGCGGAACCCGGTGCGCGCCTCGGAGGCGTACACCGCTTCGTTCATGGTCAGCTCGCGTCCGGCGAACCGGGAGTAGCAGTGTCGAATGCGTTCGAACTTGTCGCGGGGATCGTCACCGCTGACCAGGGACGCAGCGGTGATGGCGCCCGCATTGATCATCGGATTGCGCGGGCGCTCGGTCATCGGGTCCAGGCTGATCTCGTTGAACGGCTCGCCGGAGGGTTCCACGTCGATGCGCTCGGCGACCGCGGCGGGGCCCTTGTCGGCCAAGGCGAGTGCATAAGTGAACGGTTTGGAAATGGATTGGATGGTGAAGATGGTGGCGACATCGCCTGCGCCGTAGAACCGGCCGTCCGCGGTGGCCAGGCACACCGCGAACGAATCAGGTTGCACCGCAGTGAGTTCCGGAATGTAATCGGCCAGTGCACCGGATTCGTCGGCGCGGTACAGCTGGTACACATCGGCGACCAGGCGTGCCACGACGCCGGGTTCGACCGTCTGTGGAACCTTCTGCTCGGGCTCGGCCACAGGATCACTGTAGGCGCGGTAGCGTATGTGCCGTGGTCGATCCTTCGTCCGCTGAGCGTGTGTCTTCGGATGGGTTTCCTCCGATCGCCGCGCCGCGGTTGGACCTTCGCTCACCCTCGGTTCCCCGGACAGGTGCTTTTCGTCCGGTGATTCGTGTGGAGACTCACATTTCAGCGCCATGTCGGCAGGTGGCGTGCCGTCGTCGTGCGGGGGCGCCACCGCGGCTCCGTAGACTGTTCGGATCAGATGCACTATCCGGAGGGAGCGAGTTCAGGTGGGAGTGCTTTCCCGGGTCGATGCGCCCGAAGACCTGCGCCGGCTGAACGTGGCCGAGCTGCGGGAGCTTGCGGCGGAGATTCGCGAGTTCCTGGTCGAGAAGGTCGCGGCGACCGGCGGTCACCTCGGACCCAATCTCGGTGTGGTGGAACTGACCATCGCCCTGCATCGGGTCTTCGACTCGCCGGCCGATCCGTTGATCTTCGACACCGGGCATCAGGCCTATGTGCACAAGATCCTGACCGGCCGCAAGGACCAGTTCGATTCGCTGCGCACGCGGGGCGGGTTGTCGGGCTATCCGAGCCGGGCCGAGAGCGTGCACGACTGGGTGGAGTCCTCGCACGCTTCGGCGTCGCTGTCCTACGCCGATGGCCTCGCGAAAGCGTTCGCGCTGACGGGCCAGGATCGACATGTGGTCGCGGTCGTGGGTGACGGCGCGCTCACCGGCGGCATGTGCTGGGAGGCGCTCAACAACATCGCCGGCGCTCCCGATCGTCCGGTGGTCGTGGTGGTCAACGACAACGGCCGCTCCTACGCGCCCACCATCGGGGGCCTCGCCGATCGGCTGACCGCGCTGCGCACCCAGCCTGCCTACGAGCACGCGCTGGATGCGGGCAAGCGGATCCTCAAGAGCATCCCGCGTGTCGGCGAATCCGCGTACTCGATGGTGCACGCGGTGAAGGCCGGGATCAAAGATGCCGTCAGCCCCCAGGAGCTGTTCAGTGATCTCGGACTCAAGTACGTCGGTCCGGTCGACGGTCACGACGGTGTCGCGCTGGAAGCAGCCCTGCGCAGGGCGAAGGATTTCGGCGGTCCGGTCGTCGTCCATGTGGTGACGCAGAAGGGCCGCGGGTACTCACACGCCGAGAATCACGAAGCCGATCAGATGCATGCGTGCGATCCGATCGACCCGCTGACTGGCCGGCCGCTCGGCGCCAAAGCTCGCGGGTGGACCGCGGTGTTCTCCGAGGAACTGATCGCGCACGCGGAACGCCGCGACGACATCGTCGCTATCACTGCCGCCATGCCGGGCCCGACCGGGCTTTCGGCATTCGGTGAGCGTTTCCCAAACCGGATGTTCGACGTCGGTATCGCCGAGCAGCACGCCATGGCCTCGGCCGCGGGCCTCGCGCTGGGCGGCATGCACCCGGTGGTCGCCATCTACTCCACCTTCCTCAATCGCGCCTTCGATCAGTTGCTGATGGATGTCGCCCTGCTGAAGCAGCCGGTCACCGTGGTACTCGACCGCGCAGGCATCACCGGGAACGACGGCGCCAGCCACAACGGCATGTGGGACCTCTCGGTGCTCGGCATCATCCCCGGCATCCGCGTGGCCGCCCCGCGTGATGCGAGCACCCTGCGCGAAGAACTCACCGAGGCGCTGGCCATCAGTGACGGCCCGACCGCCATCCGCTTCCCGAAGGGCAGCGTCGTCGAAGATATTTCGGCCGTCGAACGCCTCGAGGGCGTCGACGTCCTTCGCCTGCCCGACCGGGACGGCGGCTCCGCGCAGACCCAGCGTGGCGACGTCCTGCTCGTCGCCGTTGGCCCCTTCGCCGAACTCGCGCTGCAGGTAGCGGATCTGCTACAGCCAGAAGGTATTTCGATCACCGTCATCGATCCGCGCTGGGTCCTCCCGGTGTCCGACACCATCGTCAAACTCGCCGAAAACTACCGCCTTCTTGTCACTCTCGAAGACGGCGGCCTGCACGGCGGCATCGGCTCCACCATCTCCGCCCGCCTCCGCGGCGCGGGCCTGGATGTCCCGACCCGCGATCTCGGTGTCCCCCAACACTTCCTGGATCATGCCTCGCGCAGCGAGATCCACGAGGAATTGGGCCTGACCGCCCCCGACATCGCCCGCCGCATCACGGGTTGGCTCGACGCCCGCTGATCGCGTCGGCGACCCGCCGCCTACTACCCACCATGAGGTGAGTGGCACGTCATCGTACGTGCCACTCGCGATGTGCCATTCAACGCCGGGGACACCCCGGCAGGTTCCGACGGAACCGAACAGCCGTCCATGCGTCGATACGAGTGAACAGAACTCGAAGATCTTGGTAGGGAACGACGTTGGCGATCGCGTCGGATACGGGCGCACCGCTACCATTTCCCCCTGGCGGGTGGTGTGACTGCGGGAGGGCGATGATGGGTATCGAGATTCCGGAGTACCTGTTCGTCGGAATCCGAACCGGGGGTGGCGCACGTGAGCGGTGACGCGCAAAACCTGAACGTCGATCCGGAGCGGATCCGCACGCACGCGACGAACGTCGAAAAGCTGAGCGTCCCACTGGCACAGGCCTTGGAAGCAGCGCGGGCAGTTTCGGCTCCCTCGGACGCGTTCGGCAAGTTGTGCGTGGAGCAACTGTTCGTGGACCGGCCTGAAGCGCTGCGCTTGTTCCGCGCGTCGGGGAGCTGGGCGGGGTGACCACCTGATCATCAAGTTCCAGGTGTCTTTCGGCGCCGACTGGAAATTCGTGTGATTGTGGCCGACGCCCCGATCGAAGAGCAAGCCGCAGGATGGCCTCATGCTCACCTCGGCATGCGGCCGCCGGTTCGAAATCCGCTTATCACCAGCGTCGAGAAGGCCTCCCCATGGTGCGTGGGCCCATCAGATCCGGATCACCGGCGACACGGTTCTCCAACGAGTTCTGACATCCGGCTGGCTGGACGCGGCGCTCGACTGCGGCATCGAGCCGATCCGCAAGCGGCCGGCCACTTATTGCGGCGAGTGGGATGTGGCGGTGGCCGCTGTGGGCGTTTTGTCGCAGCCATGTCCCGCTCGGGCGAGAGTGGGCTCAGCGACTATCGCATGGAGTTGCGGCGGTGGGACGCACGGACTTTCACGCGGTTGCCGCAGACGTTCATTGAGCACCAGGTGCGGCCGCGGTTGCGGGAGTGGTCGTAGAAGGCCCAGCGGCAGCTCGGTTCGCGGCAGGTTTTGAGGCGCGGCCAGGTGCCTGCGGCGACAGCGGTGGCGATGTCGGCGAGCAGGGTGGCCAGGGCGGTGTCGACCGATCCGTGGGTGGCGGGCACCAGGGTCGGGGGCGTGCTGGCGACGTCGAGTGTCAGGGGGAGTTCTGCGGTCATGGCCGACAGTTCGGCGTGTGCTGTGGGGGCGAGTCCGTCGGGGCGTGGGCTGCTGACGGGGTCGGCATTGTTCTGGGCGAGCAGGGCGCGCAGTCCTTCTCGGACTCGGGCCGCGCGGTCGCGTTCGTGCGCGGTGACGGCGGTGTGTCGGGACAGTAGTGCGTGGTCGTGCAGCCAGGTGGCCAGCTCGTCCGGGGTGCCGATGGCGTCGCCGTCGGCGCGGCGGGTGTTCACGAACTCCACCAATCGACGCATCGCGGCGGGCGTGAGGTCATCGGCGGCCGTGGTCTCGGCTCTGGCGGACATGAATACATGGTAACTACCCATTGACGATAGAAGGTTAACTAACTACCGTTTCCCTAACGCTAGTTATCAGGCTTTCGGGGTCCTCACACAGGAGAGTTGCGTCATGGGATCGATCAAGAAGGAGATCGTCGTCGAGGCTCCCGTCGACGACGTATGGGCGATCATTCGTGACTTCGGCCAAGGCCCGATTCGCATGGCGCCCGGCTACGTCACAGAGTGTCGGCTCGATGGTCCCGGAGTTCGGGTGGCCACGTTCGCGAACGGAACGGTGCTGCGTGAGCGCCTGGTCGCGTTGGACGAGGCGGAGCACCGCTTCGTCTACTCGATTGTCGGCGACAGCGTCACGCCGGTGCACAACAATGCGTCGATGCAGGTCTTCCCGCATGACAACGGCAGCCGGTTCGTCTGGATCCACGACGTGTTGCCCGACGAACTCGCGGTTGCGTTCGGTGTAGGTATGGATGAAGGTTTGCGGGTCTTCAAGAAAACCGTCGAAGGCGCGGTTACCGCCGAATCCTGACCTGTTGTGCGCCTCGCCGGTAGGCGAATGATGCGGGAAAAGTCGCTACGCGTCGTGCGGTTCCGGCGTCAGCGCCGCCGTCAGTCGAGGTACCGCCAGTTCCCGCTGCCACGGCCGCGCGCCGCCCGATTTGAGGAATCCGTCGATGGCCGTCGCCAGGTCGGCGGGTGAATCCGGGATGCGGTCATAATCCGGCAGCCCGTCCCAGCACAGTCGCCGCACCAGGTCGGGGGAGAGCAGGTTCTCCACCGGAATGGCGTGTTCGGCGGAGAGCTCACCCATCTCGGCACGAGCCCTGGTCAGCCGGGCTGCGGCAGCGGCATCCCGGCGTTCCCACCGGTTCACCGGAGGTGGCCCGTCGAAGGGCTGAGTCAATGGTGGCAGCTCACTGTCGGGCAATGTCCGACCGCGGTCGACAGCGGCGAGCCACTCCCTGGAGTATCGCCGCTGCCGTGGCCCGCCGAAGACCGGCAGCGCCCGCAGCTGGGCGATGGTGCGCGGCTCGGTAGTCGCGGCGGAGATGATCGCGGAGTCCGGCAGGATGCGCGCGGGCGCGACATCGCGGGATCGCGCCAACCCGTCCCTGGTGTTCCACAGTTCGCGCACGATCGCCAGCTGCCTGGTGCGGCGCAGTTGGTGGATGCCGGAGGTGCGCCGCCACCGATCGGCCTTCGGCGCACCGGGCTCGGTGCTGCGAACGTGCTCGAATTCCTGTGCGGCCCAATCTGTCTTGCCCTGCTCGTCGAGCGCTTTCGCGACTTCGTCACGCAGTTCCAGCAGCAGCTCGACATCGAGCGCGGCGTAGTTCAGCCACTCATCGGGCAGCGGCCTCGTCGACCAGTCCGCCGCGCCATGGCCTTTGCGCAACGCCCTGCCGAGCAGCTTCTCGACCATCGCCGCAAGTCCGACGCGTTCGAAACCGGCCAGCCTGCCACCCAATTCGGTGTCGAACAGCCGCGCGGGACGCAGACCGAGTTCGGCGAGACCAGGCAGGTCCTGGTCCGCCGAATGCAGTACCCATTCGAGGTCGTTGATCGCCTCGGCCAGCGGGGCGAGCTCATCGGTCACCGGAATCGGGTCGATGAGGAAGCTGCCCGCTCCGGCGCGGCGCAGTTGGATCAGGTAAGCGCGGGCAGAATACCGGAAACCGGACGCACGCTCGGCGTCGACCGCCAACGGGCCGGTGCCCGCGGCGAGGCGGGTAGCGGCGTCGGTGATCGCGCGTGCGGTAGCCAGCACGGGCGGAACGCCCTCCGCGGGCACCAGCAGCGGCTCCGCTGTGTTGTCTTCTGCTGGGCTGCCCTGGTCGGACTCGTCTGCTACCGGCATAAAGCTGAACTTTACGTGGCGGTCAGATGTGGTCGTTGCTGGTATAGGACTCTGGCCGCAGATGGGTGATGCCGGCGGGCGGCAGCCCGGCCGCGTAGGCGAGCACTTCGCAGAACGCTTCCACATGTGGCCGCATGTCGGTGGTGACCGCAGTCCACGATGCGCGCAGCTCCAATTGGTGCGCCCGCGGCGGCCCGGCGATGTCGCCGTAGCGCACCGAACTCGTCGAGGTGACTGTGCCGCCCAAGGCCGTGAACGGCTCGGTGCGCGTTTCGAGTGCGTCCACCAGCCAACTCCAGGCGACCTCCGGGAGCAGCGGGTCGGTGGCCAGCGCGCCGTCGATGTCGGCCTGGATATAGGCGACCAGACGGAACGTGCCGTGCCATGCGTCGTCGCCGTCCGGATCGTGTAGGAGGATCAGCCTGCCGAACGCATCGCCCTCGGAATCAATTGGCACGACCGCGGTTTCGGGGTGTTTGACTTCGGCGCCGAGCGCGTACGAATAGGGGGCAAGGCGTTGCGGCGGTCGGATCGGTGCCAGCTCGATCCGAGGGTGCACGGCAGCGGTGGCCATCGCCTCGACCGCGGCACGAAATTGAGCTGGCTCATCGGGTCCCTCGGTCGGTGCGGCTCCGTCGCGGAAGTCGAGCGGTGTCACGAAGGCGACGGTAGACCTAGTCCTCCCGACGCGGTCGGAGGCGCGCCGCCGAGCCGCTTTCTGCACCGTCGGATGCGGTGTTTCCGCGCCGCCGTGCTGGGCGGGCGCAGACGAGTCAGGAGGCTGTCGGGTGTGGCTCGTCGCGGGCGCGCTGCCCGGCCGCCCGCGGTCGTGTGTCGGGCGTCGTCTCCGGAGTGGCTCTCCGCCCGGCCGAGCGAAGACCCGGCGGTGGCCCGCTTACGATGAAGGCGATGAACACTCACACCCGCCGCCGGTTGACCGATGCTCCGTTCCTGGCCGCCGCCACTGGCGCCGCACCCAGCCGTCGGCCGGTGTGGTTCATGCGTCAGGCCGGGCGGTCGTTGCCCGAGTACCGTGAACTGCGCAAGGGCATCGGGATGCTCGAATCCTGCTTCGATCCGGAGTTGGTGTGCGAGATCACCATGCAGCCGATCCGCAGGCACGGTGTGGACGCGGCGATCTTGTTCTCCGACATCGTGGTTCCGCTGAAGGCCGCGGGCATCGACCTCGACATCGTGCCCGGTGTCGGTCCGGTGATCGCGTCGCCGGTGCGCACCACCGCCGACGTGCGGGCATTGCCGCGACTGCGTCCCGAGGAAGTGGGCGCGGTCACCGACGGCGTGAAGCTGTTGACCGACGCGCTGGGCGAGACGCCGCTGATCGGGTTCGCGGGCGCGCCGTTCACGCTCGCCTCGTACCTGGTGGAGGGTGGACCGAGCAAGAACCACGAGCGCACCAAGGCGATGATGCACGCCGACCCACAGACCTGGCACGAACTGTTGGGCGTACTGACCGATATCACCATCGCGTTCCTGCAGGCTCAGCTGGCCGCGGGCGTCGACGCGGTGCAGCTGTTCGACTCGTGGGCGGGCGCGCTCTCACTCGCCGACTACCGGACCTTCGTGCTGCCACACTCCGAGCGGGTGTTCGCGGAGGTCGCTGCCGCGGGCGTGCCGCGTATCCATTTCGGTGTCGGGACCGGTGAGCTACTCGGCGCGATGGGCGAGGCGGGCGCGGACGTCGTCGGCGTCGACTGGCGGGTACCGCTGACCGAAGCGGTGCGTCGCGTCGGACCGGGAAAGGCGTTGCAGGGCAACCTGGATCCCGCGGTCCTGTTCGCCGGTCCGGCGGCCGTCGAGGCCGAGACGCGGCGGATCGCCCGCGAAGCCGACGAGGCCGTCACCATGGGCGCGGCAGGACACATCTTCAACCTCGGCCACGGTGTGCTGCCCGACACCGACCCCGGCATCCTGACCGCCCTGGTCGAGCTGGTGCACGAGCTCTGAGCTTGCTCTGTACCCGATCGCTGCCCGGCCGACTCGCGCATCGGCCGGTGATTTCGTCCGCAGATATCGGGAACAGGGCTGATCAGCGGAAGGTTCCTACCATCGTGCATGTGTCGGTACAGGAGATTGCCACCCGAATATTTGCGCAGGAGCCGCGGCTCGGGTCGACGCGTCTGGTTGCGGTGGACGGGGGCGGTGGTGCCGGGAAGTCCACGCTCGCCGCGTCTTTGGCCGCGGAGTGTGCTGCGACGGTGGTGCACACCGACGATTTCGCCGCGGAGAACAACCAGCTTGCCTGGTGGCCGAGGTTGGAGGAGCAGGTGCTCGAACCGATCGCGTGCGGCAGGCCGGGGCGGTATCAGCGCTACGACTGGGTCGATCGGGCGTTGGCGGAGTGGCACGAGGTCACGCCAGGTGGCGTGATCGTGCTGGAAGGCGTGTCATCCGCGCGCGCCGCTGTGCGTGGTCGGCTGTCGTTGGCGGTGTGGGTCGAGACACCGCCCGACGTGCGGTTGGCCCGTGGACTCGAGCGGGACGGTGCCCATACGCTGTCGCTGTGGCAGCAGTGGATGGCGACCGAGGACGCGCACTTCGCGGCCGATCACACCAAGGAGCAGGCAGATCTGATTGTCCGTGGCGACACCAACGGCCGATAGCAGGCAGGTTACGGTCGAAGGTATGAGAATCGCGGTTGTCGGCGGTGGAATCACGGGACTGGTTGCCGCATATCGGTTGCGGACACTGCTCGGGCCGCGCTCCGACATCGTGGTGATCGATCGGGCCGATCGAGTGGGCGGCATTCTGTACACCGGTGAATTGGCGGGGGAGCCTTTGGATCTCGGAGCCGAGGCCTTCGTCGGCCGTCGGCCGGAGGTGCCGGGGCTGGTGCGTGAACTCGGATTGGAGCCACAACTGGTAGTACCGGCGGGGTTGCGTCCGCTGCTCTGGTCGGAGGGCAGTGCGCATCCGATGCCGGAGCGCACCCTGATGGGCGTCCCCGCGGACGCCGAATCGATGCGCGGGCTGGTCGATGCCGACACACTCGCTCGGATCGCCGCGGAATCCGGTAGACCGCTGGCCTGGTACCCCGACGCCGATATCGACGTCTACAGCCTGATCGCCGACCGGTTCGGTGCGCAGGTCGCCGAGCGCAGTGTCGACCCGCTGCTCGGCGGGGTGTACGCAGGAAGCTCCCGTTCGATCGGTGTACGCGCGGCGTTGCCGATGCTGGCCGCGGCACTCGACGACGGCGCACCGAGCCTGACCCATGCGGTCGCTGCGGCCATCCCGCCACCGTCCGACGCGCCCGTCTTCGGCGGCATCCGCGACGGCTATCAGGTTCTGCTGCAAGCACTCTCGGCCAGATCCGATGCGAAGTTCGTGACCGCGACACCGGCCACTCGACTGGCCCGTGGTATGCGCGGCTGGGTTCTCGACCCGGTGGGTGCCGTGGACGCGGTCGTGCTCGCTACCCCGGCGCCGGTGACGGCCCGACTACTACGCACCCTCGCGCCCGCGGCGTCCGCCGCAGCGGCAGGCATCGAGCTGTCCTCGTCTGTCCTTGTCGCACTGGCACTTCCGCGCGACACGGCGCTTCCGCAGAACTCGGGCATCCTTGTCGCTACCGGAGAACCTCTGCGGGCCAAGGCATTCACTCTGTCCAGCCGCAAATGGACGCATCTGGCGCAGCGCGAAACCGCCGCTGTGCGTGTCTCGTTCGGCAAGTTCGGCGACGATTCCACGCTGTCCTGGTCCGATGCCGACCTGATCGCCGCAGCCACCGAAGACCTGGCCACCGTCACCGGTGCCACCATCGAACCGATCGGCGCGCTCGTTCAACGGTGGCCGGGTGGCCTCGCTCAATACGCCCCCGGCCACACCGACCGTGTCGCCGAAATCGAGTCGGCCGTAGCGAATCTCGACGGCCTCGCCGTCGCGGGGGCCTATCTTCACGGTGTCGGCGTCCCGGCCTGTGTCGCCTCGGGCACGGCGGCTGCCCACCGGATCGCAGGGGGACATGCGTGAACCCAGTCCCGGCTACGCGGTTCTCGGGGCCGTCCGAGCAGCTGACCCGCTCGCGTTCGTAGCCGGCAGTCGGGGTTTCGAACCGCAGAGGGCGAATGCCGCCCCGTTCGTTCACGTTCGACCCTGTCGCCTCATCGGCCGTTTCAGGGTCTGTGTCGATGGGCGGCGGCCCCTCGGGTCGTCGGTGGACCGCAGGCCATCGCTGCACCACCGACATTCTGTCGGCAGTCTCCGCACCTCGATCTGGCCATGCCTCGAGGTCGGACAGGCTTGATCTCCCCAGGGGCCGGGCCCGGCCATCGCTGGGCACCGTGGCTTCGATCGGCCCGTGGGCGAAGGGCGTTCTGTCGGGTGGCACGATGGAGGTATGGCGCGACTCGACTACCAGGCCCTCAACTCCACCATCCGGTACCTGATGTTCTCGGTGTTCCAGGTGAAACCGGGTGTGCTCGGGGAAGATCGGGCGAAGGCGATTGCCGATGCGCAGGCGTTTTTCGAAGGGCTCGCCGATCGTGACGTGGTTGTGCGCGGCATCTACGACGTGGCGGGGATGCGTGCCGACGCCGATTTCATGATCTGGACGCACGCCGAACGCGTCGAGGACCTGCAGGCCGCGTACGCGGACTTCCGTCGCACCACAGAGCTGGGCCGGGCGAGTGCTCCGGTGTGGAGCAATGTGGCACTGCATCGGCCCGCCGAGTTCAACAAGAGCCACGTGCCGGCGTTTCTTGCCGGTGAAGACCCGGGCAATTACATCTGCGTCTATCCGTTCGTGCGGTCCTATGAGTGGTACCTGCTGCCCGATGACGAGCGCCGCAAGATGCTCGCCGATCACGGCAAAGCGGCCCGTGGCTACCCGGATGTCCGCGCCAACACCGTCAGCTCGTTCGCCCTCGGCGACTACGAGTGGATTCTCGCGTTCGAGGCGCCGGAACTGCACCGCATCGTTGATCTGATGCGTGACCTGCGCGCTACCGAGGCCCGCCTGCATGTGCGTGAAGAGGTTCCGTTCTACACCGGTCCGCGCGTCGAGGTGGACAAGCTCATCGCCGCGCTGCCCTGAGCTGTCTTCGACGGTGACGTCGGAGAGCGCCGTCTGCCACTCCCACGGGTGCGTGCCATAGCGCGGTGTCGTGGCTGCCGAGCGGGTCGAGGTGACCTGGTATTCCCTCTTTGACCTCCGGTGATTCGGATCTGACCGCGCCGCGGGCACCAGTACGGTGTGTGCGGGGGCCGACAAACGCGGAGTCGGCGAGTGTCCGGTGGGAGATGAAGTGCGCGCCGGCGTTGTGGCAGCGGCGACACTGCCGGCCGCCGTACCTGGGACCACCATGGAATTCCTGGCAGCAGAATTCCACGCTGCCGAGCTGAATTCAGGATCGGCCACAATCTGTCGACGGATGTGCCGTCCGGCTCGGCAGACGCGTGCGGAGAGGCATTCCTCGGCAGCTGTGCGAAGACGCACGGCACTCTGCCGTTTGCGATCTGCGACATGTCGCATGAGACTCGACCGAAGTAGCGGCTCCCGACCGCGCGCAGGTGGCGCCGTCCACCTGCGGTGACGTGTTTCGCCGGCCTGCCCGTCGGCAGCCGTAACTGAGCGATCGGAGTACAGCAGACCGCATGCCCCGATATTTCGGGGCATGCGGTCTGCGACTGCGATCCGTACCCTTCCGCTGAGCGCCGAAGACTACTGCGCTGCGGTGCCCGAGGGGTGCAGCTGCAGTGCGATGGAGTTGATGCAGTAGCGCTTGTCGGTGGGCGTGCTGTACCCCTCGCCCTCGAACACGTGGCCGAGGTGGCTGTGGCAATTCGCGCACAGCACTTCGACCCGTCTCATGCCGAGGGTGTCGTCGGAGCGCAGCAGGACCGCCTCCGACTCGGCCGGATCGAAGAACGAGGGCCACCCGCAGTGTGAGTCGAACTTCTCGGTGCTGCGGAACAACTCGGCCCCGCACGCACGGCACACGTAGACGCCTTCGGCCTTGGTGTCGGTGTATTCGCCGGTGAAGGGGCGTTCGGTCGCGGCCTGCCGCAGAACCGCGTACTCCTCGGGATTCAGCTTGGCCTTCCACTCCTGCGGCGTCAGCTGGATGCGAGGCGCGGGCATGGTCGTGTCAGCGTCGGAACTCATTGCTCCACGCTAATAGGTTTTCGGCTGCCGCGCCGCAAACCATGGCGCTACTTGACTGCGCTCGGCTCCGGTTCCCGAAGCCCGGACCGTGCGCTGTCCTCGGCGTCGGTGTCTTCGGAGTCCGTCTCGATCGCACTCCGCGGCACCGCGGCGGCAACCGTGTCGCCGCTGGAATCGGGCGCCGACCGTATCCAGGTCGGGTCGATGCCCAAGTGCAGTCGACCGTCACGCTTGGCTGCCAGGTAGCGGTCACCGAGCACGCAGAAGATCACGATCAGTAGCAGACCCCAGCCGAAGGTAATGCGCAGATACTCCAGGTTGCGCCCGAAGCCCTGCCAGCGGTCGGAGAGCCATTTGTCGTAAGACATGAACCCGAACACCGCCAGCCACGCAGGCCAGTTGCGCAGCACTGAATTGTGCAGCACCACCGACATCAGCAACGGGAACAGCATCATCGAGTAGTACATCTGCCCGAGCGAGGGCAGCAGGAACGACGCGGTCATCAGCACACCGGACGCGGTCGTGACGAAGAACAGCTCGTCCTCGCGGTAATAGCGGTACAGCAGCCACAGCGTAATGGCGACCAGAACGCCCATGAGGATGCGCATGCCCCAGGTCAGCCACAGCGGCAGGCCGTAGTAGGCCGCATTGCCGACGATGGCGCTGTTGAAGTAGTCCCGCGACTCGACGATGTAGCGCGCGGTGCGGGTGAAGAATTTGTCCGCGTCCTTCGACAGTGGCCAGGCGATCGCGGTCAGCGCGACGGGTACGCCGATCGCGGTGTAGAAGACCTTCCACTGGCCGCGCGCGGCCGCGATCAGGATCAGCGGTGCCAGTGTCGGTTTCACAGCGATACTCAATCCGAGTATCGCGCCTGCCCAGAGGTCTCGGCGTTGGAGCAGCAGATGCAGGAAGACCACCTCGGCCAGCAGGATGCAACCGTTGACGTTGGTGAAAACAAGTGTGTTGGTGACTGTTTCGGAGATGAACATCGCGAACATCAGCACCGGCGCCGCCACCGAGGACAGCGTGAACTTGAACAGCTTCAGCAGCAGGTACCAGGCCAGGATGATGGCGGCGGCGTTGAGCAGGATGAAGCACCAGCGCGACTTTTCCGGATCGACCAGGGCCAGCGGCGCGATCAACAGCGTTCCACTCGGCGGGTACAGGTAATGCGGGTCCACCGAGTCGAAATTGGCGGTGTACACCGGGTTGCCGTTGAGGAAGGCCAACGACGCGGTGTAGACCGGCTTGAAGTCGTCGGTGATAAACCCGTTGACAGCCTTGATGAAGACCCGATTGAGCACAGTCATGACCGCTAGCGGCCAGAGTGCGAACTTGATCGCTTCGGCGGTGGTACGAGCGGTGCGCGGCTCGAGCTGTCGAAGTAACACTGGGGCACGGTACACCGGATCAGCTCATGACGGTTGCGGGACCTGCCCGGCGCGTCGATATCAGGGGGTCACGCGGGGCACGCGGTGCCATCCTTGGGCAACTTTGCGTCCTTCAGATAGTCGAGCAGCGCCTGTTGCGCACAGCCGGAATGGGTGAAGACCGGATGGCCCCAGCCCTGCCACGCTACCGAGGCGTGGCGGGCGCCCGCTGCGCCGAGGGCGCCGGTCACCGATGCCTGGCCGTTGGTGCCGACGACAGGATCCGCGATCCCGCCGAGAACGAGAACCGGCAGGTCGAGCTTTGCGGGCAGCGGTGGCGCGCCCGCAACCGGCCAGGCGGCGCACGCCATCATCGCGATCGCGGCGGCCTTGCCGAAGACTGGATATTTCTGTCCCCACTCGGCACTGAGTTCCGCGGCCCGGTTCGGGGTCGGCGGCGTTTGATTGTCGGTGCAGCCGTTCACGAATTGCCCGTCACTTGCGGTGGCGGCGGATTCGCGCAGGATGAGATTGCCGAGCGCACCACGGTCGCCACGTCCGGCCGCTGAGAGCGCATCGGCGAGTTCGGTGATGCGGTTGGCCTGGTCGGAGCGCGGCGCGCCGAGAAAGCCGGTCACTGCGGTCAGCAGCGCGTGCGCGGAGACATCGCCGAGACCACCGGTGCTCGCGCGTTTCACCAGATCGGTCACTGCCGCGCGCGGGTCCGCACCGAGCGAGCAGTTGATTCCTATGCACCGCTGCGCGAAGGCGGTCAGCGCCGCCTCCGCGCCCTGGACCTGCTGCTCGGTCCTGGTGATCGCGTCGGCGCCGACGGCTTCGGGGGAGTCGAGGATCAGCCGCGACAGGTGGTCGCCGTACCTGCGGGCGAAGCTCAGCGCCACCTTGGCGCCGTTGCCGCTGCCGAGCAGGTCGATGTGTTCGACCTGCCACTGCTTGCGCAGCTGTTCGATGTCGTCGGCAGCGTGTGGGGCGTCGAAGGTGCCCTCGTAAGGGTGCAGGAAGTCGCGGCACGCGATGGTGGCGTCCTGGCTGAACCCGGTCACCGCCTCGGCGGGATCGGTTGTGCCCGGTGTGAATTGCGCGTTGTCGGCGAGGCCGCGACGCACGTCGGTCGGCAGGCAGTCGATCGGTTGCGAGGTGCCCAGGCCCCGGCGATCCACCGCAACGATCGGACGCGTGGTCAGCAGACTGCTCGCCGGTCCCACGGCCAGCCCGGCCAGGGTGGCCGAGGAGGACCGATCCGCTCCTGAGGTGAGTACCAGCGGGGCGGCGTCGGCCGGGGTCTGCGGCAGGCGGGCCCGCATGGCGCCTGCGCGGAAGGTGCCCAGTACCGAGCCCGTCCCGTCGATCGGCGTCGAGAACTCCGCGCACTCGAGAACCAGGCCGGTGGGCGCGGGGCCGAGCCCGAGCAGGTTCAGCGTCGGCGCCGTGCACTCCCGCCAGCTCAGGTCGGTCTTGGGCAGCTCGGCCTTTGGCGGCGGTGGCGGGGTCGACGTGGCGGCGGGCCCCCCGACGGCGGGCGCGCGCTCGACGGCGACACCGGGGCGATCGGAAGGTCCCGCACCGCATCCGGCGATCATGATCGAGAGTGTCGAGGCCAGCACGGCGGCCCGAGTCCAGCGCATGCGCTACAGCCTGCCAGGTTCGCCCGGTTGTTTCACAAAGGAGCCGTAGATGGGCGCTGGGGCATGGGTGTCGCGGCCATCAGCGACGGGTCCAACGGGTGAGCATCGTGCCGTCGTCGTCGAGCAGAATGTGCTTGCGTGCCATCGGGGTGCGGAACTCGTGTGCGGACAGCGAAATTCGTCGCGCTGTGCCGCCGACCAGCACCGGTGCGGTAGTCAAGCACAGTTCGTCGATCGCGTCGGCGCCGAGTAGCTCGCCGAACAGCTGGGGGCCGCCCTCGCACAGCACGCGGCGCACTTCGAACTCCTCCAACGCCCGGAGCAGTCCTTTCGGTGTGACCGCGATATCGCCCGCCTCCACGACCCGCGCGCCCGCGTCACGCAACTGCTGCTTGCGGTCGCGCGCAGCCGCGACAGTGGTGATGATGATGGGTGCGACGGAGGTATCGGTGCACAGCCGCGAGCCGGGTTCGATCGCGGCGCTCGCGGTGAGCACGGCGATCGGCGGGGGTGCGCCGTCGCGGTGGCCGCCGAGCCCACGGTCGTAGAGAGCACGGCGCCGCTGCGGGTCGGCGCGGGCGCCGCCGTAGTTCTCCGCGCGCACGGTGCCCGCGCCGACGAGGATCACATCGGCCAACTCGCGCAGCATTGTGAACACCGACTTATCGGCGGGCGTGCCGAGCCCCTCGGACAGTCCGCCGCTGGTGGCGGCGCCATCGATGCTGGACACGAAATTGGCTCGGACCCAGGGCCGGTCGAGCCGGGCGGGGTAGGCGTACAGCTCGGCCAGGTCGTCGTCGCTCAGCCCTGTGAGCTGGATCGCATTGTGGATACGCTGCATGAAGCAACATCACACCACGTCATTAAGCTCCGTCTATGCAAGAACGCCTTGTCGATCGCCATCCGGAGGTTCCGGCAGACCAGTTGGTCGCGCAGATGGTGCCCCCGCCCATGTTCGACGAGGTCAGTTTCGCCTCCTACATCCCGGATCCCAAGGAGCCGAGCCAGGCCGCCGCGGTGCGCAAGGCCGAGGACTTCGCCGGTCAGGTCGCCAAGATCAACCACGCGGCCAACAAGAAGAGCCTGTTCGGCAAGAAGAAGCCGGTCAGTGGCGCGGGCCTGTATCTCGACGGCGGATTCGGTGTCGGCAAGACCCACTTGCTCGCCTCGATCTTTCACAGCGCGCCCGCGCCGAAGTCATTCGGCACCTTCGGTGAGCTCACCAATCTCGTCGGTGCGCTCGGCTTCAACAATGCTGTCGAGCGGCTGGCGGCCAACAGTGTGCTGTGCATCGACGAGTTCGAACTCGACGATCCCGGCGACACCATGCTGGTCTCGCGACTACTGACGGAGCTGTCCGCGCGCGGGGTGTCGATCGCCGCGACCTCCAATACGTTGCCCGGACAGCTGGGCGAAGGGCGCTTCGCCGCGCAGGACTTCCTGCGGGAAATCAAGAAGCTCGGCTCGATTTTCGAGGCCGTGCGTGTCGATGGCCCCGACTACCGCCACCGCGATCTGCCGCCTGCTCCCGAGCCGACCTCACCGGAGTTGCTGACCGAACGGGCCACTGCCACACCGGGATCCACGCTCGATGAGTTCGACGCGCTGCTGCAACACCTGAGCACGCTGCATCCGTCGAAGTACGGTGCACTGATCTCGGGAGTGCCGTCGGTGTATATCTCGAACGTGCACCAGGTCAACGACCAGGCCGTCGCGCTGCGCATCGTGGTGCTCGCGGACCGGCTCTACGACGCGAGCATTCCGGTGACCGTCTCCGGTGCCAAGCTCGACGAGATCTTTTCGCAGGAGATGCTCGACGGCGGATACCGCAAGAAGTACCTGCGTGCGATCTCGCGACTGCTGGCGCTGTCGCGTTTCGAAGCGGCTGCCGCGTAGGAGCCACGACGCAAAGTTGACCTAATGGTATTTCAATTGGTTGGGTGGGTCTCGAAGCCGGGGGCTGTTCGTTCAACCGATGGGAGATCTGCCATGGTCAGTCGTTCGATCCGTGTCCCGGTGGCGCTCGCCGCCGGTCTCACGGTCGCCTTCGGGCCCGTGACAGGCGTTGCCCTCGCGGACCGGCCGAGTGTTTCGGAGGCCGTGTTCGACCGTTCGCTGAACCTGCAGGGCGTGCAGAACGCGCGCGACGCGGGCGGCTACCGCACCGGGGACGGCCACCTGGTACGCACCGGCTGGTGTACCGCACCGGCCAGCTCAACAACGCGACACCGGCCGATCTCGCCGAACTGACCCACCGCCAGGTCCGCTACGTCGAGGACCTGCGCACCGTCTTCGAGCGCGCCATCGGCCCCGACAAGGTGCCCGCCGGCGCCACCCCACAGTGGGCCGATGTCATCGGCCAGGCGCCGCCACAGACCCTGATCACCACCCTGACCGGTGGCGACGACCTCTACCGCGCCTTCATCACCGCCCCCGGCGCCGATGAAGCCTTTGCCGCGGTGCTGCGCCACATCATCGACACCGAAGATGGCGCTGTGTTGTTCCACTGCACCGCGGGCAAGGACCGCACCGGCTGGACCTCCGCGGTCCTGCTGACCATTCTCGGCGTCGACCGCGACACTGTGAACCAGGACTACTTGCTGTCCAACCAGTACCGCAACACCGGCCCGAACGACACCATCAACGGCGTCCAGCAGCCGTGGCTCGACGCCGCCTTCGATCAAGCCGCCCGGACCTACGGCAGTTTCGACAACTACGTCCGCGAGGGTCTTCGGCTCTCGACCGCCGACGTCGCTGCACTGAAGGCCAAAATGCTGGCCTGATTCCGGCTGTCACGCAAGGGATCCCGGCTGAGGCCAAGTCTCGGATGCTCGGTTCAGGAGCGCGGGTGCGCGGCGTCCCAGCGATCGAGCAGTACGGGTATCTCCTTGGCGACGAACAGGAAGAACTCGTGCATGTCGCGAACCCGGGCGGCTTGTTCGCCGTTCGGGTCGTCGAACAGCGCGAGGCCGCGTGTGGTCGTGTCGGTGAGATCGGTGTATTGAGCGAGCTGTTGGCGCTGCAGGTCGGGAAGGATTCCAGGCCGGATCGAGTAGTAGTCCCTGCGATCACCCGGCCTGGAGATCTTGTCTACCCAGCGCATGGCGACCAAGGTCTTCAGTGCACTCGAGATGGATCCCTTCGATGCCTGCAGCGCGTCGGCGATCTGGCCGAACGTCTGCTGGGGCGGCTCGCAGATCAGCAGCCAGGCCGCCGCCCGGCCGACCATCCGGACCAAGCCCATTTTTTCGAAGACGAGCGCCAAATCCTCGACGAAAGCCAACTGTTCCGGCGTGGGGTCATTGGTCGGCTCGTTGTCCGCGGTGCTCATGATCGGGCCTCGCCAGCGGTCTGTTCGGTGGTCCCCGGTGGCGCTGTGCATATGTTTCGTTCGCTGCGCTCGCTCATCGGTCGAGTATCCCTTCGGTGATGTCGATATGGGTAAACGGGGCGGGCCGTGTCGGCCCGCCCCGTTCGGAAGGATCAGACCGCCAGGTCGCGGCGGTCGAAGGCACTCAGCGCGGCCGTCACGGCGACAACGACCACGGCGACCAGCACCGCCAGGTTGATGCCGTTCCAGCCGTTGACCAAAGGCGAGTCACCGATCGCGTAGTAGAACGGCGACAGCTTGCGCAGCCAATCGGTGCCGTCGAACATCCCGCCGAGGTTGTTGGCCAGGTAGGCAGCCAGTGCGACCAGCGCGGCGAATCCCAGTGTCAGCGTACGCTTTCCGGTGAGGGCGCCGATCAACATGGTGATCGTGCCGACGAGGAGGGCGAGCAGGCCCAGTCCCGCGCTTGCGGCAACGATATTGCCCGCTGGAATGTTCATCTGTCCCGCGTTCGCGCCGGCGATGATGCTCAGAGTGAAGACAGTGGTGACGATTCCGGTTTGCACCACCAGTGCCGCGAACCGCTGAGCGAGTAGGCCCCGGCGGTTGATCGGTTGGGCCAGTAGCAGGTCCAGCGTCCCGCTGTCTTCCTGGGCGGCCGAACGTGCTGCGAAGGTGACCGCGAAGATGAGCAACAACAGCGTGCCCATCATCGCGTACACCATGGATTGCATATAGCCGGTGGCACTGGCGAAATCGCCCATACCCATGGCTTCGTACATCTTGTTCTGCTTGATGTCGAGCGAGCCCTGCTGCTGCAGCGACTGGAAGTTGGGCAGGTACATCATCGGGACGATGGCCAGGCCGATCGACCAGCCGATCAGGCCGCGGCGCTGTTCCTTCAGCGTCTGGGTGAAAACCGAGCGGGTCATGACGAGTCCTCCTGTGCGATAGGTATTTTGGTGGTGTGTCCGCGGTGTGGGTCAGCGGCCGTAGAGGCTGAAAAAGATCCGTTCGAGGTCCGGCTCGGCGGAGAGCACGCTGACCATGCGGTACTTCGCGGCCATTTTGAACAGGTCGTCCACTTCGCCTTCGGTGGTGCAGCGCAACGTTTTTCCCTCGATGGTCAGGTCGCGCACGCCGGGCAGCTTCGCGAAATCGTCGGCGAAAATGTCCTCGCCGAACACCAGCTCGACCGAGCGCGGCGAACGGCGCCGCAGATCCTCGACGTTCTCGGTGCCGAGCAGCCTGCCCGCGCGCATGATGACGGCCCGATCGGCGGTCTGCTGCACTTCGCTGAGAATGTGGGAGGACATGAACACTGTCTGCCCGTTGTGCTTCGCCGCGGTGACCAGGTCCAGGAAGCGCTGCTGCAGTAGCGGATCCAGGCCGGAGGTCGGTTCGTCGAGGATGAGCAGGTCGGGGTTGTGCATGAAGGCGGCGATGATGCCGACCTTCTGCTTGTTGCCCTTGGACATCGCGCCGACCTTCTTGGACAGATCCAGATCGAGCAGATCGGCGAGATCGGTGATCCGATTCGCCGGGACCGTGCCGCGCAGATCGGCCAGGAACCCGAGCAGGTCGCGTGCGGTGTTGCGGCCTTCGATCTCGAGCTCGCCCGGCAGATAGCCGATGCGTTTGCGCAGTTCCGCACCGCCTGCACGCGGATCGACGCCGAGAACTTCGACCTGCCCTGAGGTCGGCCGGATCAGATCCAGCAGGATGCGGATGGTGGTGGACTTGCCCGCGCCGTTGGGGCCGAGAAATCCGAATACCTCGCCCTGGCCGACCTCGAGATTCAGGTCGGTGAGGGCGACATGCTTGCCGTAGTGCTTGGTCAGGCCCTCGGTGCGGATCGCGGCGGTGGTCATGATGCTCCTTCGAAATGTTCTCGATCAGGTTCTGTATGTCTTGCGATTTCCGTAAGAACTGATGTGTTCAGTAAATACTGAACAATCAGAACTTGTCAACCTCTGAAACGGATCCAGTTACGATGCGGGCATGACGAAGTTCGAGACCTGGGACGGGTTGCGGCTCAACTACCGCGTGTGGGAGGGCGAGGGGGTCCCGGTCGTGCTGCAGCACGGGGTCGTCGCCGACACCAATGCCAACTGGATGGGCACCGGGGTGGTGCAGGCATTGCACACTGCCGGGCACACCGTCGTCTCGCTCGACGCCCGCGGACACGGCCGCTCGGACAAACCACACGACCCCGCTCGGTATTCGTGGGCGGCGATGGCGAAGGACGTCAGCGCACTGTACGACGAGCTCGGCTTCGATCGCGTCGTGCAGGTCGGCTATTCGATGGGTGGGGTTATCTCGCTACTGGTCGCGGCCGCCGACGAGCGGGTGACGAAGCTGGCCGTCGGCGGCATCGGCTCGGGTGTGCTCGACTGCGGTGGCGTCGACCGCCGCGTCATCGACATCGACGACCTGCGCACCGCCATGCGCGGCGACGGCGCGGGCGCGTCCCAGGTCGCCAAGATGTTCCGGATTCTCGCCGATGCGATCGGTGCCGACCGGGCGGCCATCGAGGCGGTCGCGACCGGTCTCGACGACGAGCCGATCGCCACACTGGCCGGCGTTACCGTGCCCACGCTGGTTCTGGCAGGTGCCGCCGACCCATTCGCCGCCGAACCCGAACGTCTTGCCGCGGCCTTACCAGACGGCACTCTGGCGATGGTGCCCGGTGACCATTTGATGGCCGTGATCGAACCGGCATTTCATATGGCGCTGGTGAATTTCGTGAAGAGCTAGAGCATCATTCGCATCACGAAGTCGTGATGCAGCTGGTTGCCGACGTGGAAGGTCTTGGTGCCCACCCTGGTGAACCCGTGCTTGGTGTAGAAACGCTGGGCCCGGGTGTTTTCCTGATTGACCCCGAGCCAGACTCCCGCGGCCCCCTCTTCACGCGCGCGTTGAAGTGCGGCCCGCATCAGCGCCTTCGATACCCCACTGCCGTGATGGCCGGGCAGCACATACATTTTGCTGATCTCGACAACGGGCCGCAGATTCACCGCCGCGGCGACCTGGGGATCGGTCGGGTCGCCTGCGTGCAGCATCGCGTAGCCGACGATGTCACCGTTCGCGACCGCCTTCAGCACAGTGCGCGTCGGGTCGGTCAGGTATTCGCCGAAGCGCTCTCCCGACAGCACATCGCTGATGAAGATCTCCATGTCGTCGGCGGTGGCGCCGGGTGGGCAGGCTAGTGGAAAGGTCGCGGCCGCAACGTCACTGAGGGCTTCGGCGTCCCACAATCCGGCCCGGTCGACAGTGACTGGGATGTTGCTCATCTGTCCAGTACAGCATGGTCATCGCCCTCCGCGAGAAACTTGCCCGCTTCGGAACGGGAATGGAACACACGTGCGAGCCCGATGAGGATCGCCGCGAAGACGAGGGGAATGACGAATCCGGCACGGTGTCCGAAACCGGCGGCGATCGCGCCGACCACACCGCCACCCACGAGCGTGCCCGCGTAGTTGAACAGGTTCAGGCGTGCCATCAGCGCGTCCAATGCGCGTCCGCTGGTCAGCCGTCCCGCCTCACTGAAACACAACGGTGCGATCACCGGCATTCCGATACCCGCGACCGAGAAGCCGACAATGGCGACCACCGGCCCGGGAGCCGCCACCACCACCGCAAGGCCGACCACCCCGATCGTGGCGGCGACCTGCACGACCCGACGCGGCCCGAAGCGTCGAACCCAGATGTCCCCAGTGAGCCGGGCGATCAGCGAGGCGCCCTGATAGGCGGCCAAGGCCAAGGCCGCGGTCGCCGAACCGGCGAGCAGGTCGTCGGTCAGATAGAGCGCAGACCAGTTGCCGACCGCGAGGTCGATCGCGAACACCAACGCCATAGCAATGCCGAACACCAGATACGCCGAGAGCGCGACAGTCCGCGATGGTTCCGTTGCTCCGGATTCGCTCTCGGCCGCACCCGCTTCCGCCGGACCTGTTTCCGCCGCGTCGGCGCCGAGCAGTCGCGGTCCGAGTACCAGCCCGAGCACAAGTACTACCCCTGCCGCCGTCAGGACCGATTCGCGCAGCGTCACCTCGAGTGCCTCGCAGCCGGACACGAACAGCGCGCCGGTGATCGCCCCCGCGCTCCAGGCCGCGTAGAACGACGACAGGATAAAGGTGCCGTACCCGTGCTGGATGAACACCGCCTGCATATTGGTGCTCGCATCGACGATGCCGACCGCGATTCCGTAGCAGCCGAGCATCACCAACATCGCGATCGTGTTCGGTGCCATGGCGAGCGCGCAGCCGGTGATCGCGATGCCGAGCAGACCGATGCGCAGCGTGGTGCGGCTCGACCAGCGGATCGCCAGCCGTTCGGCCACCACGCTACCGCCACCGGCGAGCAGTGACACCAACACCACCGACCCGACGATCAGGCCGTCGGACAGGTCGAACCGCTCCTTCTGCTGTGGCAAGTGGGTGAGCACCACCGCGAAGAAGAAACCCTGCAACCCGAACGCGAAGGAGTTCGCGATCCGAGCGCCGCGCAGCACGGGCGCAATCGAACTCATTCCCGCAGGGTAACGACACCGGCGGCGGTACGCCCGCCGAACCGTGCAGGCCGGGAACCACGCCGCATCCCCGTTCCGGGCACGTCGTGGTCGCACGGTGGCCGACCGTGGCACAGCGTGCCGGTCATGCAGCTGCCCGACAGGCCGGCACCATCGCCGGCGATCTACCCGCGCCGGACTCCTGCGACCTCGAACTCGACGACTACGCCCACTCTGGAAGACGCTGTCATCGATGACCGATTGCCGATACCAGCGATGGTCACGGGTTCGGGATCCTGGCATCGGGCCGGCGGGACGAGCGCCAAAATAACAGGGGCGCAAGGTAACTCGAGCGGCGCGTGGATAGTCGATTCGGGGCGAGCGCCAGCGGTCTTCTCCTCGTGCACCGCATGCCCGCGCTGCGGACCTGCGGCAGGCGGGCCCTCGGCCTTACGTGCGGTCGACGGAATGTGCGACATTTGCTCGTGACCGGACACAAGGATGCCTCCGGCCTCGGATTCGGAGGAAACGATGACAGCAACGTATCCGCCGGGCCCGCCGCTACCAGCATTCGTGCAGGGCTTGTTGTACCTGCGCCGCCGGTCACTGATCTTGCCGCCGCTGCGTCGGCGCTACGGTGACGTGTTCGCGCTGCGCGTGCCGCCATTCGCGGACAAGCTCGTGGTGTTCACCCGGCCCGAACACATCAAGCAGATCTTTGCGGGCGACCCGCGGGACCTGCATGCCGGTGAAGGCAACCAGATTCTCGGGCCGATCATGGGCGCGCATTCGGTTCTGATGACCGACGAAGCCGAGCACGCCAAGGCGCGTCGATTGCTGATGCCTGCCTTCAACGGTTCGGCACTGCGCGGCTATCGGGCCGTGGTTGCCGAGATCGCGGGCGCGGAAGTGCACCGCTGGCAGCCCGGCTCGACAGTGATCACCCTCGACCGGATGAACGCGCTCACTCTCGAGGTCATCATGCGGGTGGTGTTCGGCGTCACCGACGCACGCACCCGTGCGGCACTCGCACCGCGGCTGCATCGCATTGTCACCATCGGCACTATTCAGTACATCGGTTTCCTGAAACCCGCGCTGCAGCGGTTCGCGCCGTGGAAGGGCTTCCACGGCAACCTGGTCGCCATCGACGATCTGCTCTACGCGGAGATCGCTGCCCGCCGCACAGTACCTGACCTCGCGGAGCGCACGGATGTGCTGTCGAGGCTGCTGCAGGCGGGCGGTAGGACAGACGCCGACCCGCCGCTCACCGATGCCGAATTGCGTGACCAGCTGATCACCCTGCTGCTGGCCGGGCACGAAACCACCGCCGCGGCACTGTCCTGGGCCTTGCATGAACTCGCCATCCACCCCGACCTGCAACAGCAGGCCATCGAGGCGGTGCGCACCGACGACGACAAAACACTCGAAGCCGTCATGAAGGAAGCCCTGCGGCTGCGCACCGTGATTCCCGGCGCCGTCCGCAAACTCACCGACGATATGACGATCGGTGGCTGGCAGCTGCCCGCGGGCACCGTGGTCAGCTGCTCCATCCTGCTGGCGCACCGCAGTACGGAGAACTATCGCGACGCCGCCGCATTCCGGCCGTCGCGCTTCCTCGACGGCGAGGTGACGCCGAACACCTGGCTACCCTTCGGCGGTGGGGTGCGCCGCTGCATCGGTGCGGGTTTCGCGCTCATGGAGGGCACCACCGTGCTACGCGAAATCCTGAGCAGATACCGCCTGTCGGCGCCCGCGGGTGCGAAGCCGGAACGCGGTCGTGTACGCAACATCACTACGGTGCCGCGCGGCAAGGCCACGATGGTCGTCACTCCGCGTTCAGACGGGTGAAATATTGGGCGGGCTTTGCCGCACGGGCGCAGGCGACGTAATCTCCGTCCCATGACGAGCGGGAACCGCATCGCGATCGTAGGTGCGGGCATCGCAGGCCTCGCCTGCGCGAAGGTGTTGCGACAGGAGGGATTTCCGGTCGAGGTATTCGACCGGACTTCCGACGTCGGGGGTGTGTGGAGCGCGACGCGCCGGTATCCGGGGCTACGCGCGCAGAACAGCAAGCACACCTATCACTTCTCGGACTATCCGATGCCCGCGGACTACCCTCGCGTGCCCGACGGGCAACAGATGCAGGCGTACCTGGACGGATACGTCCGCCACAACGGCCTGGGCGAGCACCTGCGGCTCAACACCGAGGTGGTCGCCGCCGATCCCGTCGACAGCGGTTGGCTGCTGGAGATTCGCGACAGGGACGGTATCCACCGCACCTCTTGCGACCACCTGGTGATCGCCAATGGAGTGTTCAGCGATCCTGTGCTGCCAGACTTCCCCGGCGCCGACCGCTTCCGCCGGGCGGGCGGGCAGCTGGGTGTCGCGTCGAAATTCCATGACGTCGAAGCCGTGCGCGGTAAGTCGGTCGTTGTGGTCGGCTACGGCAAGTCCGCCTGCGATATCGCCGAGGCGGTCAGCCACGTCGCCGCCTCGACCAGTGTGGTCGCGCGACGATTGCTGTGGAAGATGCCGCGCAAGCTGGCCGGCGTCCTGGATTACGAGCGGCTGATGCTGACCCGTCTGGGGGAGGCGCATTTCCGCTATCAGGAGCTCGGTCGGTTCGAACGTGTTCTGCACGGCCGTGGCCGCTCGTTCCGTGAGACCAATCTCGATGTGATCCAGGAACTCGCCACCAAGCGGATGAACCTGCGTGAGCTGGGTCTGGTGCCCGAGGGCCGCTTCGAGGAGATTGCGGAAAGCACCGTGGGTCTGACCACCGAAAACTTCTACGAACAGGTGGCGGCGGGCCGTATCGCGGTTCATCGTGACGCCACCATCGCGGAGATGCTCGGTGACAATGGACCCGGCGTGCAGCTGTCCACCGGCGAGACGATCCAGGCCGACGTCGTCATCTGCGCCACCGGATTCCATCAGCGTGTCCCGTTCCTCACCCCATACATCCAGCGTCAGCTCACCGACGACGACGGCAATTTCCGCCTGTACCGCCATATCCTGCCGGTCGGCGTTGCGAACCTGACCTTCGTCGGCTACAACTCCTCGGTGATCAGTGCGCTCAACGCCGAGGTCGCCGCGCACTGGACCGCCGCACTGCTCGGCGGCAGGCTCGCCCTGCCCACCGCCGAGACCATGGGCGCGCAGGTCGATGAGCGCCTGCAGTGGATGGCCGAGCGGACCAACGGCCACCACGCCCACGGCACCGCGATCACCCCGTTCTCGATCCACAACATCGATGAGATGCTCGCTGACCTGCACTATCGGTTGCCGATGCGAACCCGCGCCGCGCAATGGTTCCGGACGATCAAACCGTCGTCCTACCGCGGTCTGGGCGAGCGTCGACCCTCGGCGAACGAAACCACGCCAGGGGTGCAGGTGCCGGCCGGAACCCAGGCAGTGCCAGGCAGCTAGGTGATGGCCGGAATGTAGGCCATGCCGTGCGCACCCGGAGGGGCGATCGTGATGTCCAGCGGCGGACCGTCGCAGCGATCCGCCTCCAGAGTGGCTGTGACCGTGACGTTGTCGATGTCGATGTCGATGACGTCCCGGATTACAGATTGCTCACCAATCCCAATGCGCCGCCGGGAGTCGAGACAATGCTGATGGGTCCGACGCCCACCTCGATCCGGCCGAGTGGCGCGAGAGAGATCGCGTCGTATATTGAGCAGCCCGGCGCCGAACGGCGAGCCGACGCCCCCGAACCGCCACTGGCCGATCAGGAGGCGACTGTTCACGGTGACATGGTCCGGGCCGGTGCCGCGAGCATGGAAATCGGTCGACCACGGCGTCGGTGCTGATCCCGATGACCTGCACCGCATATGACACTTCCAGATCGGGCCGGATGCTCATGACTGGTGTCGTCACGAACAACAGCATGCCGTCGGGTGACAGGGCCAGGCCGGTGCTGCCCGGCACCGGTATCCGCCGTGGCGCCCTGTGGCCGGCGAGATCGAGCACCGAAACGGATGGTGCCCGTATGTTGCTGGCGTACAGTTTCTTGCCGCCCTGAGTGAGTCCGCCCCACTGCGGGCTCGCGGCATCCGCCGAGATGCGGCGCACGATATTTCGGGATATCAGATCGAGGGCCACGACGCCGCCCGGTCCCGCGGATCCTTCCTCGGCACTGGCATGGAGTAGCCCGGCGTCGGAGTCGAGCAACAGTTCGTGCCGTGCATGTTCCGAAGACAGGTCGATGACATCGACGATGTCATGGGTGTCGAGGTCGACCACGGTGATCTCGTGGCCCTCGGCCGCAGGTGGACTGCCAACGGTCCGAGTGCTGGGTGTTGCCGGCGTATAGCAGTCGTGAGCTGGGGTCTGTGCACAGTTCGTGTCCTTCGGGGAGGACGGCTACTCGTGCGGTCCGGGTCCGGGTCGTGAGGTCGAAGAAGCTCAATGTGCGGCCGCTCTGGCTCAGCACAGCCAGCTGTGGATGGGGGACATGAGTGGATGGTTCCTTCCGACAGTGGATTTCGAGATCGGCGGTACGGCGCCGTCTGGCCGCGACGCCAGGACTCGCCATGGATTATCACCAGTGCAATGTTGGTAACTTATCTTTCCGTTGGTGATAATCCAGGTGTGGAGGCCTTGGACATGAACCTGTTGGTTGCTCTGGATGCGCTATTGGACACCCAGAGCGTCACGCGGGCTGCCGAGCGGTTGCACACCTCGGCCCCCGCCATGAGCCGAACGCTGGCTCGGTTGCGGCGCGTACTCGGCGATCCACTGCTGGTGCGCGCAGGCCGCAACCTGGTGCCGACGCCGCGCGCGCTGGAGTTGCGCTACGAAGTGAGCGTGTTGGTCGAGCAGGGCCGTGCGCTGCTCACCCCGCGCGGCGCCCTCGACTCCGCAGGGCTCAAGCGCAGCTTCGCCGTGCAGGCAACTGACACGGTGCTGGCCGAACTCGCCGCCCCACTGCTGACCGCCGTCCGGACCCGAGCCCCTGGCGTCACAGTGCACTTTCTGCCCGACACTCTCGAGGGGACCGCAGCGTTACGTGACGGTCGAGTCGACATCGAGGTCGGCGTCATAGACCACACCGATCCGGAAACGACGGTGCAACGGGTGCTCGGCGACCGGGTGATCGGCGTCGCCGCGCCCGACCACCCGCTCGTCACCGACCATGTCACGGTGGCGGCCTTCGCCTCGGCCGCCCACCTCTCCATTTCCCGACTCGGTCGCGCCCGCGGCCCCATCGACGACCGACTGGCCCTGCACGGCCGCACTCGCCGCGTCGTGGCCACCGTCCCCAACCTCACCACCGCACTGCTCGCCGTCCGAGCGGGCCACCTGATCTGTCCGGCCCCGGCCGCACTCAGCGCGACCACGCTGGCCGCGCTCGGGCTGTGTGCCTTCCAGATTCCGCTGCCCCTGCCGGAGGTGACCGTCGGTATGGCCTGGCACCCTCGGAACACCGCCGACAGTGGCCATCGCTGGTTTCGCGAGCTGATCCGCGCCGTCCTCACCAGTGCTGTCGATGGCGCCGACCCGCAACCTCGCCACGGCGGCCGACAATAGGCCGACGGGGCCGTGTCCTGTCGACATCAGAGGCGGCAATGGGGTTGGTGAGCACCTGTAGTCGGGACACTCCCATCGACATCGACATCGACATCGACATCGACATCGACATCGGCTCGTCCCGTCGATCGTGCCGCTGCCTTGTTCTGATTCTGCCGAGCCGTTCGGACACCGGGCCGAGGTGTCTGCGCACGCGGGTGTGGTGAGGTCTGCCCAGTGCTGCACCCGAAGTCACAGGCCGGGCCGTGGCCACCCGGTCCGGCGGTCTCGAACGATGGCCGTCGGCATCGTCGTCCGAAGGTTCGGTGCGGGATTCAGTTTCTGCGATCGGTACCGGAGTCGGCGGTGACGTGCTCAGGGCGGCGAAGAGCCCCGGCGTCCAGCACCGCAGTGCCGCTGTCTACCCCTCGGTTCGCACCGCGAAATGCGGGTCGATACCGGGCAATTCGCTCGGAGAAGGCGCCTCGGGGCGGGCACCGAAGGGGCCGTTGCGCTTGAGCTCGTCGAGCATCGCCTGCAGCTTGTCCACATGAGAATTGTCTTCGGTGGGTGTGGCGGCGCGATGTGCTCCCGGCGCCATGGGAACGACTTCTTCGCGGTCGCTGCGGGGCGCGGTCATGCCGGAATCGGCTCGGGGCGTTTCCAAACGGCCGTTGCTCGAACGGCCGTTGCTCGAACCGGGTGTGCTGTAGTCGGTCCGGCCGTTGCTCGATCCTGCGGTGTTGTAGTCGACCCGGCCGTTGCCCGCGGCGGGTGTGCTGAAGTCGGCCCAGTCGTTTCGGGATGCCTGGGCAGGGGGAGTGAGGCGTTCGTTGCTCCGGGTTTTGGCAGGTTCGGGTCGCTCGGCCTGCGTAGTGGGCGCCGCCTCCTGCCAATCGCTACGGGTCGGTGCCAGGGGCTCCAGGCGCTCGTTGCCGAAGGTCGGGGCCGTCTGCTCGGGCCGGGAGTTACGGGGCTCGCTGTGTGTTGCGGGACCGAAAGGTTCGTTGTGGAACGGCGCTGCGGTCGACTCGGCGCGTGGTGTGCGCGGGGTGATCGTCGCTGGCTCGGGGTGTTCGTGCTGCATTGTGGGAGACGGGGATTCGAGCCGTTCGCTCGGGAAGGCGGCTGCCGCGGGCTCGATCCGACTCTCCGGGTTCACGGCCGCGGCCGGGGCTCGGCGTGGCGTCGCCGGAGTAACGTCGAACGGCGCTGTCGCTGTCCGTTCGGACTGATTGGCCAGTGGCGGTATCGCGGTGGCTTCGCGGCGTTGCGCCCGCGAGGGCAGCTTCGGCGCATCCGGACGACTCGCGTCGAGCCTGCTGGGAGTGGCCGCCGTGGTGTCCTTACTTGTGGCGTCGCCGGATTCGACGCGTTCCAATCGCCCGTCCAGCTTTGCCATATCGTCCCCAGCACGAAAGGCCCACGCCTCCAGCTTCGCAAGGCGCTCGACCACGTCGTTGTCTTCGCGATCCTCCTCCACGCGGCCGGCCACAGCGTCCAGCTTGTCGCTCACCTCGCGCAGGGTCGTCGCTAGGCTCGACAAGAGCGTGCCGATCGACTCGCCACCCGGCTCGCCGTGGTCCATTCGTCTACCTTCTTCCCCGTATGTGCCCGAACTCCGCCCGTGGCCGGCCGATTCTATCCGTCGATCGGTAGATACGCGGCTCGAGGCAACCAACACCCAGTGGGCCGCGGCACTTTTCGTTCGCTTGGGAAACTACTCGCTGTGGTGCGCAATTGCTGCAGCGATGATCGATCGATAGTAGATCGGCATCGAAGCGAGCCACTGTGTCGAGGGGGCTGTACCGGTGGCTGGACGACGGCAATATGCGTGTGTCGTGGTCCGGCCGTCATGAAATGGCGGCAAGTGTCGATCCGGTGGAAATCTGTGGTGATGCTCTCGCATGTCGCTGCGAAATCTCCTGTGACGCACTGCACATTGGCTGGTGAGCGGTGGTTCTCCGGTGGTGGCGCACCCGAGCGCGGGGTAAAGGGGACTGGCGGTCGATGGAAGTCTGACGCACTCTTGATCTATGGCCGGCGATCGAGGTCGTCGGAACTGCGGTGGTTTGGGCAGGGGAGTGGTCGCGTGAGGACGAAGCAGCGAGTGGACACCGCTTGCGGGCGTCGGGCGATGCTCGCCGAATTGGGCATATCGGATAGTCGCGCGTCCGAAGAGGTGGTGTCCGAGGAGCGTGTGCGCGGACCGGTCCGGGACGAGTCCGGATATGCCTGTCGGTGCCCGGAATGTGTCGATGCGCAATGGAATATTCGACGGCTGAAGTATTGGCTGGCGGCCAGGATGCTCGCCTACGGTGCCGACGAGGCCGAGGTCGATCGCCGCGTCGGCGATGTGCCGGTGGACGTCTACTGGCGGGTCGGCGACCGCCAGTTCGCCATCGAGGTGCGCAGCGGGCCGCTGGATCGGGTATCGGCACAGCAACATACCGAGCGGCTGCGTGCGTCCGGGTGTGCCGGTGTGCTGTGGCTGTGCGCGCCGGGCTATTGGGTGCCCTACTTGCCCGCGATCGGGATTGCCGATCTCGCACCGCCCGCCTGCGACTACGTCATCGACCTCGGAATGCTCGACGCCGCACACAGTGCCGTGGTTGTTCCGCAGCGCGAACCGTATGAACTGCGCGACTTTCTGCGGGGCTGGGTCACCGGTGACATCGTGTGGGGCCACCGCGACGTGACGACAGGAGGATGGGCAACCGTGACCGACTGGGAACATCACACCCGAACGCAGGCCAGCGTCATCGCCCGCCAACGCCAAGAACTGGTCAATCAACGCACCACGTTGGCCCTGTCCCGGAAAACTGTGCGGGACAAGCAGAAACAGATCATGAAGCTCACCGCTCGGTTGGAGCGCGCCGAGGAATCCACCCAGGAGCACGCCGACTCACTTGCCGCAGCGCAGCGCAGGCTCGCCGACCACAACAGAGTCGACACCAGCCTGCGCGCCACCATTACCAATCTCCAGCAATCCATCAGCCACTGGCAGCTGATCACCTGCTGCGCCATGATGCTGATCGTCACCTTCCTGGCCGGTGCGATGGTGGTGCGCTGAGCTCGCCGACTGCCGCGTCAGCGGCCCGCACTCAATCGGAACGGCGCACGATCCCAGCGCCATTCGTTGCGCAGGACCAGTGTGGTGAGGTCGAGCAATTCGAGTCCGGTCTCCGTCCGCAGGTGCTGTATCGCAGGCCAGTGGACCGACCCGCTGTCGATCAGCTCGCGCAGCCGGCTCTCGGACTGCGAATCGACCTGTCGCCCACGCAGTTCTGGCACACCGAGTCGGCTACCTGTCCAGACGAGCCATCCCCATCCGTTGGCGTGCGCGGCGGCCCGCCCCGCGGCCGACTTTGCCCGATTGATGTGAAAGCCGACATGTCCCAGCGGTTGGACATCGATCAACACGACCCGTTTGTCTGCCAGCTCGGCGACGATGCTCGGGTAGAAGATCCGATCCGTGCCGTCCACCTGATATTCGACGGCGTTCGGCTGCTCCTGGAACGTGGCGATCAGATCGCTCGCGTTGAGGGTCCGCAAGAGCCGAGCCTCCAGCCCGGAATCGAACGGCACGTCGCGCCCTACCTTGCCCAGATAGAATCTGCCCCTGCCGTCGTCATCGCCGTCGACGACCCGCACCGACTCGCGGGGCAGCGCGGCAGCAGCCATCGGCCCGGGCCAATCAACGTGCCCCAGCCACGAATTCACCTCGTCGGTCGCTGACGGTTCGGCATTATGCAACTTCGCCAGCCGCCGATTCGTCTTCTTCTGCCACGCCAAGATCCGCTGCATCACGAACCCCGCGATCCGCCGCGCGTCCTCCCCGGCATGCCCCGCAAGCCGCAGTTTCAGATACGACAACTCATTGGCCGCGATATCGCTGTCCGTCGCATACGTCTCCACCAGCAACGCCCGCACCAACTGCGAATCCCGGGTTCCCACCGGATATCGCGCCCCGAACACCCGCGCCGCTCGGTGCCCACTCAGCTGCGCCTCCCGAATGATCTGTCCCACCGCCCGCGTATGCAACTGCCGAATCCGGTCCCGCGACAGGTCATATCGCGCCCCGATCCGCGCCAACGTCTCCGGCGCCTCCCCGCTGACTCCTAACCGGAGCCCGACGATCTCCGCATCCCGCCGCCGGCGATCCCCATGCATCTCGACCAGTTCACCCAACAACTCGTTGATCTCCTCGAGCCCGAACGACACATCCCCCTCGATGTCGTCGACCAGCTCGAACTCCGCATCATCGTGGCCGCTATCGTCCGCACTCGGCACAACGCCTCGATCCATCGTCACCGCGGCAACCCCCTACCTCGACTCCACAACGCAACGCGGCAAAGCCTAACGCCGCCCACCGACATCCCGGGGCGCGCAGTCTCGCGTCTCGGGTATCAGCCCCGCAGGGTGGTGATGGCCTTCTCGATGCGCCGTCGGCGCGTGTCGGGCTTCTTCGCGCTCTCGATGGCGTGCACGTGCTCGCGCTTGCGGCTATGAGCAAGGTTGTCATAGGCGGCGCGGGCGACAGGGTCCTCGTCCAGGGCTCGGGCGAAGTCTGGGGGCTCGACGACGACGCGCGGCTGGGTGTCGACCTCGACCTCGACCTCGACCTCGTCGCCGATCGCGACACCCGCGGCCTGCCGATTGGCGTTGCTGAGGCCGAGCAGGTAACGGCCGCGCATGAGGGCGACCCGGCTCTTCCAGGAATGCCCATTGATCGAGATCGTCACTGGCGGCCGCGCACCCTCGCCGAGCGCTGCTATCACCTCGGGCGGAACTTCCAGCCCCCGCATGGGCTCGGGTGGCTCGACGTGGGCCGAAAACTTCATGATCTTTCTCCTCTTGTTTGCCCGCCCTCGCGGCGGAATTCGAACGCGCCCACTGCCCCTGACCAGTACACCCGGAGCCTGACCCTCGCCGCCGCCGGGAGGACCTGATCACCCGGCTCAGGCCGTCGCCTCCCACACGAACCCATCCGGGTCGATGAACGAACCGATGCCGCTGTCCATGACGATGCGGTGCGATCCGCTGCCCTCCGGGGACATCCCGGCGTCCTTGGCCGCGGCCTTACGTGGGTACATCGCCAGGGTGACCGGCGAGCCCGGGTTCGCGAACTCGGCGTACTTGCCGCCGAAGCTCTTCGCCACCGTCAATCCGCGATCGGCATAGAACTGCTTGCTGGCCTTTACATCCGCCACACCCAGCAGCAACACCAGGTCGTCGATCTCGCGGGTGAACGGGCCCACATCCTTCTTCTTCGAGGTGTCGACCTTCCAGATCGTCCCGTCCGGTGCCTGCACCACCGCGCCGTAACCCCACAGGCTCTTCTTCGCGGGCTTCAGGACGGTGAACCCGGCATCGACCGCGCTGGCGACGAGGCTGTCGACGGTGGAGGGCTGCGATACCACCAGCGAGAGCAGGAATCCGCGGAAACCGGTCGTGGGTGCCTGCGAGGCCCGGAACCCGAGCCGGTCACCCAGCCCGAACGCGGCGTCGTAGATCGCGGCGGCGGCCTGGGGATCGGCCACCTCGAGCTGAACGTTGATGTCGGTGCTGATGTTCGTGTTGATTTCCATGCTCATGACGTTAGGCACGGTTTGCGCCGGTCACATCCGTGCCGACCACGGAACACACCACTGAGACTCAGTCGGTGGCTCGCCGTTGGACCACGGTGGCGTAGTTGAGGAGGAGCCTGAATGCTCGACCCATCGGTCGGCCGCGGATGCGCTGATGCCGAGTAGATCGGCGAGGACGGCGGCTGGCAGCTGGGTGGCGAGGTCGAGGCGGGTGGCGTGGCGGCCTGATCGGGAGAGATGCCAATCTGATCGAGGTGGCGGCCAGATGGCCCGGACTCATGTACCGGGCACGACGATTTCTCGGCGAGCAGCAGCATGCTCAGCTCGATGGTGAGCTCGTCACTCCACGCCTGGCTCGTTCCCGAGGCCGACCCTGCGTCCTGATGCGGCGGGCCGCGGCGGGTAATCGTCGACTGTCATGGAGCTGTAGAGGCGTGCGCTCTTGGTGGTGAGGCGCAGCAGAGCGCGGCTGGGTCCCGCGGGTAGGGCGGAGAGCAGGCGGGCACCCTGTACCAGGCCCGATACGCCCAGGCGGGATGCGGGGATGAGGGTCTTCGCCGCGCTCAGTGCGGCCGCGTGGCTGCCGCGTACGTGCTCTGCCATCGCGCGCTCGTAGGCGGGGAAGGCGCGCTCGTTGTCGCCGCCTGCCCGCGCCAGTTCTCCAGCGAGGACGTACGCGCCGACGACGGCCAGGCTGGTGCTGCCGCCGACGGCCGGGCCGGGGCAGTAGCCCGCGTCGCCGACGAGGGTCACCCTGCCCCGCGACCAGGTATCCATGCGGAGCTGGGCGATCGAGTCGAAGTAGAACGTCGGAGTGCGGTCGAGCTCGTCGAGCCAATGGTCCACGTCGGCGTGAAAGTCGCCGAACGCATCGCGCAGCAGTTCCTTCTGCCGGGTCACGTCGCGGTAGCCGTAGTCGAGCTCGCGCTCGCTCCGGAACAGGAACAACGCCCGCGCGTCGCCGAGGTGCCGCGCGCCGTACATGCCGACAGTGCGGCCGACGCCAACGTGGATGAGAAGCTCGCCGTCGAGGCCGGAGGTGTTGGGCAGGGTCAGCACCCCGAGGTAGGCCCCGATGAAGGTGCTGAAGCGGGACTCGTCGCCGAAGACGAGGTGGCGCACGTTGGAGTGCAGCCCATCCGCGCCGACGACGAGGTCGAAGCGACGCGGTGCGGCATTCTCGAACCGCACCTCGCCGTCGGGCGAGATCGCGGTGATCGAGTCGCCGAAGATGTACTCGACGTCGTCGCGCGCGGCGTCGTAGTAGATCTCGCTCAGGTCGTCGCGCATGATCTCCACGTGCCGCTCGGAGGCGGCGCTGAAGATCTTGGAGAGATCCACCTGGACGGGACGCCGTGCGCCCTCCCGCTGGAGGGTCATCCGAGTCGTGCCGGTGGCCCGCTCTTCGATGCGCGGGAGCGCGCCCATCTTCTCCGAGATGTCCACCGCGGGTCGGAACAGGTCGACCGCGTGGCCGCCGGTCTTGCGCAGAGTCGGTGCGCGCTCGACGACGGTGACGGAGAAGTCGTGCCTGGTGAGCCAGTACGCCAGCACCGGACCGGCGACGCTGGCGCCGGAGATGAGAATCCGCATGAACATGCCTCCGTAAGGTCGAGGTTGTGGTTGCGCCCGACTTCCGCCGCACATGGGTTCAGAGATGTTCGGCGAAGTCGCGGATGTCGGTCGATCGGTGCGATCGCCACTCTGCCCGGCGACAGTGCGATGTGGCTTGAAGAAATGTCAGCGTCCGCGGATGGGAGGAATCACTCACACAATCGGTGTGGCCTGCGCGATCGCGCGACCATCGCGGACACCCATACTGCGCGGGCGTCGATGTGGCCGGATTCCGGATGCGCGGTGGCTGCCCGGCGCGGCTGCGCGGCATTCAACAGCTCAACAGCGCCAGTAGGACTCTGGGATTGGGCACGCGATGGGCACAAAACAAATCAGCCCCGGTGAAAACCGGGGCTGACCTGGTATTACGGTGGTGCGCGATACTGGGATTGAACCAGTGACCTCTTCCGTGTCAGGGAAGCGCTCTCCCGCTGAGCTAATCGCGCGAGGTGGAGACGGGAATCGAACCCGTGTGCACGGCTTTGCAGGCCGTTGCCTCACCACTCGGCCACTCCACCGCGCAAAGGAGGACGGCATAAAGAAATTTTAAGCCTGGCCTACCTCTCGAGCGGATGACGGGATTCGAACCCGCGACCCTCACCTTGGCAAGGTGATGCGCTACCAGCTGCGCTACATCCGCATTTTTGCATCTCGGGGGCCGTCTTGCTGTCCTCCGTGGTGCGAGATGAAACATTAGACGACGTTCGCGGAAAGGTACAAATCCGCTGGTAGGAGGGGTCGAATTCGAATCACACCGGTGTTGTTCGGGTGGTGGTCCTGGAGTTGGGCTGCACATTGCGCCCGATTCGGACACGGGTGTCGCCCGGAGGGGTCCAGCACATGCGATCGGGTGCCATGGGTTCGACGAGCAACTCCGGCAATGCAACTCGGCCGCGTCCGCGACTCGGCCACCCCTGTCGGGACAACCCATCTCGACACATTCGCCCCTGACCGCCGGAGCATCCAATACACCGCTACGGCATGGCATTCCGCGACATCCGGGTGGCGATTTGGTGGACGCCGGGTGGTGCGTGCTAATGTTCCTCCTCGTTCGGATGACACTGCAGAGTCAACCGGACGGCAAAGTTCGGTCCCATAGCTCAGCGGGAGAGCGTCCGCCTCACACGCGGAAGGTCGCTGGTTCGAAACCAGCTGGGACCACCGCTGGAAAGCCCCTTGAACAGGTCAGGAACCTGATCAAGGGGCTTTTTTTGTGCCTGCCGCAGACCGCGCCAAAACGCCTTGATCAGTGTGGATCAGTGTATGACTGCCGCCTGAGATCGATGACCGCTACTGAGGCCGTCGGCAGACCGGCACCCACTACCCGACGTTGACGACCGATACGGAGGGAACGTTAGGCACGTCCGGCGCCTTCAGGCCACACGATATCGACCGGCATGTTCTGGACGCGTGCCAGCTCGACGACGGTTCCTGTGCCGCCTTTCTCCCCGACTCCGCCATCCCGCACTGCCACCAGGCGGTCACAGGAAGTGAGCATGGCCTCGTTCGCCGCTTCGTACGCTTCCCTGCCTGTGTCCTCGAAGTCCATTACGCGGACGGACGTTGCGCGGGCAAGCAGATCGTCGAACAACTCGACGTGGTCTGGCTTGACCTTCCGCTCCCGGTAGTTCCGCGATGGCAACACGACCTCCAGCTGCCCGCCGGCATCGAGAACGGCCTCAGCGAACACCGAGTCCGCGCCGCGGGCAATGCAACCCACACCGACTAAATCCGCTGAGCTGTCATGCTCAGCGGTAGGTCAGCGGCCCGCGCCGGGTGGTCTGCCAGGTATTCCAGGTCGCGTAGTCGACGGACCACGATCCAGCCGACCTCACCCGGTAGCGGAGCCCCGGCATCTGCAACAAATCGAGCACCTGCTCGACCTCCTCGAGCGTGGGTGGTGAGGTGATCTCGGCACAAACGGCGTGGTGGGTGGCGCCCGGCGAGAGTGCGGCGCCGTATCGGCTGTTGCGCGCTTGTTGGGTCGTAGCTGGAATGCACATGTTGTGAAGGTCGAGTAGTCGGCTACCCGAGACACCCGTAGTCGCCTGCGCCAGGCTCGGATGGTCCCACCTGTAACACCGGGCCGACCGGGGTTCAGAGTGGAGTGGGATGGGTTGGTTCTGGTGGGCAGGATCGTGCTCGGAGGTCGACATGAAAGCTGGCGAGATCGCAGTCGCGCTGCTGGTCCCTGTAGTCACCGCACTACTAGGCGCATTCGGCATTGTCTTGAGAGATCTATACGAGCGCCGATCCGAGCGGGGGCAGTACACGCGCGCTTACGATGACGCGGCACGGAAGGTCGCTTTTGCTACCGAGTGGTGGAAGGCGCAGCGGGAACTCGGTATGGGCCCTGATGAGATGCAATCGGCACGTGAAACCGCCCAATCGTGGCTCGGGGAAGCGACGGCTCTGATCGATCGGTCTGTGAAGCCGTCCCGCAGGCCAGAGGATCGATACTCCCTGATGCGCCGCGTGCTGCTGGCCTACCAGTTCAAGAGTATGTCGGCACGCGTCCTTCGAATTGTTTACTATTTCATGCTTTTCCTGATGGTTTATAACTTGGCGATCGACGTCTCGATGTCGACACTGGATGGCTTCACGGGTGAATATTGGTCTGTGACACTCATGGGGCTTCTCCTCCTCGGGCTCCCGGCATTGGGGGCTCGGGCGTGGGCGGTGTCCATCGAACAGCACGCGGCAAGGCGGCCGACGAGAGTCCCCGCGCCAATGCCGAGCGTCGCCAATCATCAGGTGAGTGCTGCCCAAAGGTTCTCGGCAGGGCCCAGCCCAACTCCGGGAACGGGCTGGGCCCCACGAGCCTGAATCGCTGAGAACTGGTCGTACCCCTTCACTGCCACTGGGAAATCGGCGAAGGAATGCCCGTCTTCCGCGGATAGTGCGGGATTCGGCCAGTTGTCCGGAAATCGGCATGAGCGGACGTTCGAAGCTCGGATCGGGGGCTAGGCACTAGTTCCGGATGGCTGTGATCGGTCGCTCGGGGCTGCTCGATCCAAGCCCTTTGGCTGGGTACTGTCGCCAAATCTGTAGCCTATGGCCGGATGCCGCGGAGTTGCACAGCCAACCTACGGCGCACCAGCTCCGCACCCGACGAGCGCGCTCCACAATCGGCGCTGTTCGAACTCAGGTCGGTGAGATCGGCTGGAAGGGCCGGATCTCGTCAGCGCCGGCTCGGACCAGCCTTGCCGATGATTCCGGCACTTCGTTCCACGCGCCTGCCAGGTCGCGAAGCAGCGGCTCGGAGACGACGAAGCGGGTCTGCTCGCCCAGGTGGCGCAGAACGCGTACTTCGGGATGCAGAGCACGCAGCTGCGAGATCTCGCTGGAGTAGAACAGCGACCTCGTCCGCCGCTCGCTGGAGTAGCGGAAGATCCAGAAGGATTCGCCGTCGCTGGTCGCGACAGTCATCTGTACGGGATTGTCGATCCCGTAGGTGTGGCCGACCTCTTCGACGAAGCCGACCGCACGGGCAACACCGATGAACGGATCTTCTTCGAGACCGAACGTCAGTGCGAGGAAGAACAAGGCTTCCGAGTCCGTCGAACCTTCGATGTCGGGGAACAGGGGAGGGGCGACAGCCATCAGCAGGTCGCGCTTGATCTCTTGAAAGCCGTGGAGGAGACCGTTGTGCATCCACAACCAATGCCCGTGCCGGAACGGGTGGCAGTTGCTGCGCTGCACCGGTGTGCCGGTCGAGGCCCGCACATGTGCGAACAGCAGCGGCGCTCGCACCTGACTGGTGATCTCGCGGAGATTCCGATCGTTCCAGGCTGGTTCGGTGCTCTTATATACCGCCGGTTCGCGGCCCTCGCCGTACCAGCCGACACCGAAACCATCGCCATTCGTAGTCGTGTCCCCGAGATGGGAGTGCAGACTCTGGACGATCAGCGAATGCGCCGGACGGAACAGCAGATCCTCGGCAAGGATCGGCTCACCGGAGTAGGCCATCCACCTACACATGAGTCTATTGAAGCAGAACCATCACTGCGGCGACAGCACACCGGGAGCGCGCTGTCCGCAAGGCCGAACGGCCATCGACGTGCCCGTAGGTTTGCTGCGCTGTCAGGCGCGGTGTACGGCAGCAGGCACTCTTGTTGCTGATCATCGCGGCGGGCCCCGATCTGCCCGCGATGTCGCGAATCACCCTGTGAGCGTTGGGCTTTGGCTTGACGACGCGGACGGCTCGAGCTCGATCCAGGCGAATCGTCGTTCGGCGGCGACGGCAATCGTTTCACCGAGTGCGGCCGCATATCGCAGGATATCGAACGGGTCACGGCGGGCCGCAACGAGCTCTGGCGTGGCCGATTCGTCGAAGCTGCGAGTTCGATAGACCGTTCACGGTGATGTGGGATCCGGACGCGCTACGCACGATGCATGACGAGACGTGAGGATCGAACGGTGATCGGATACTGGGAAGAGGTGATCTCGTGACGACGGAACGTCCGACCGACGAGCAACTACGGCAATGGCTGTACGACGCCGAATACGACTGGGATGCCGAGGACGACGACCGACCGTTGCCATCGAATACCTTCCCGGTCTACTACGACGATGCCTACCAGCCCACCTTGGCGGCGCTGTTACGGGAGCTGCTGGAGCATCGCAGCAGAGCGCGCAGGCATCACCTCGTCGAGGAAGCCATGAACAACCCAGACCCCGCTGCGGCCGGTCGTGCTGCTGTCGAACTGCACGAGCTCATCCGAGAGGGTGACGAATGACCGACGGCGGGCGTCCCGAGCGCAGCGACCGAATCGAACGGACAAGATCGACACCGTGAGCGACCGAAAGGGCTGGCCATGTATGAGCTGCTCGGCTGGGGGCGCCCGCGAGTAGGTACGAGGTGCTGTCCGACGGCGCTCCTTGTGACCGCCATGGTCGGCGACGCAGCGCACTCGACGCCATGGCATACGCCAAGGGTCTGCTGGTGCTGCGTACAGACCAGATCGCCCGTGACTGCGATAACCGCGGTGAAGTCCCGGGCCGCGAATTCCTGCGACCGCGCCCCGGGAGCACGACACGATTTCGTCTGATTCACGATCCGTGGCCGTAGTAGTCGACCGGAATGTTGATTCTGGTTCGTCCTACACCTGGGTCCATGCGTCTTGCCAATGAGTGCCGACGCCTGGCTCGTAATGTGGTGGAGATTGGCAAGCCCGACTGCCCTCCGGGAACGGCTTTACTTCGAAGTTTGTGCCCTGGTTACTAACCCTGTCCCCAGGCCTGTATGCGGTTCCGCGATGATACTGAGGGTAAGACTCTTGGCTTGCCATGATCCTCCTCCTTCGCGTATCAGGTATGCGCCACAGCGGCACCGAACAATCCTGACAGATTGTCGGCCCCTCTTGTGTGGGTACCGCCGTCGGTCTTTCACCGCGTCGATGCGCCGGCGCGTTTCCAGCGCTGAACGCCATCCTCGGTGTTGTCCGGCTCGCCGAGTCGGACACAAGAGACGTCAGCGAATTGTGCTGGGTGCGAGGACGGCGTGCGCCGCGATCTGCGCGTGGTCGAGCGGATCGTCGGGGTTGTCCGGCTGTCCCGCCCGGCCGTCCCGCCCGGCTGCCGAGGGCCTGCCGCTTCGGGCTGCTGAACCAAGCGGCTACGGGCCCATGGGTGTCAGACGCTGGGTGATCTCGATGAATCTGTCGTTCTCGGCGACATCACCGATGCTCATACGCAGGTAGTGAGGTATGCCGATATCGCGGATCAGGACACCTTGGTCGAGATAGTACTGCCAGGCCACGGCCGCGTCCGGGAAGCGGCCGAACAGGAGAAAGTTGGCCGCACTTTCCATCACATCGAATCGGTGGTGGCGCAGCAGGCGGGTAATGCGGTCTCGCTCCTTCGTCAATTCCGCAACGTGTCCGAGTATCTCGTCGGAGTGGCGCAAGACCGCCCGCGCTGCGGCTTGGGTCAGTGCCGAGAGGTGATAGGGCAGGCTCACCACTTTCAGTGCGTCGATGGCCGCCGGGGCGGCGACGAGGTATCCGAGGCGTCCGCCTGCGAAGCCGAACGCTTTGCTCAGGGTTCGGGTCACCATCAGGCGTGTGGGGAACCTGTCGATCAGGCCGATCGCGCTGGGTACTGAGGAGAACTCGCCGTATGCCTCGTCCACGATCACGATGCCCGGCGCGGCCTCGAGAATCCGCTGCAAGTCGGCGATCGCCATGCTTTGCCCGGTGGGGTTGTGTGGATTTGTCAAGAACACGATGTCAGGCGTCTGTTCGAGAATTGCCGCGAGTGCCTTGTCTGTGTCGAGGGAGAAATCGGCATCGCGAGAAATTTCCAGCCATTCGACTTCCGTGGTGGCTGCGATGCTCGCGTACATGGAGTAACTCGGCACGAAACTCAATGCGCTGCGCTCGGAGCCGCCGAATACCTGCATCACCTGTTGTAATATCTCGAGCGATCCGTTGGCCGCCCATATGTTGGCGAAATCAACAGCGACTCCGGTCTGTCGAGAAATATACTCGGCCAGGTCCGTTCGCAATTCGATCGCGTCCCTGTCGGGATAGCGATGTAGCGACGCAACCGCCTCATGTAGCGAAGCCGAAATGTCCTCGGAAACCCGCGATGTCGGCGGGAAAGGGCTTTCATTGGTATTCATGCGTACGGAAACGGAAGGCTGCGGCGCATGATACGATGTTCTATTCAACAATTCTCTTCGCAATGGCAGATCTGCCATTCGGGTCCGAGACCCCGTGGGCGCGACACCGGCGAATTCATCGCTCCGCTTCATTGCAGACCTCACTAGCTAACATCGGCCGGATCGGATTCCGGCAGCACAAGCCGTCGAATCGTATAGGCAAGCCGGTCGAGCGCATATGTCGTTACTTCTCGACACTGGGAAATATGGCTAATAGGTGCCCAATTTTCGGCTAACGATAGAGATTTGATGTTATGACCACCCGATGCGTCGTGTGCATCGGGCGTCTTCCGCATCGGACGGTGTTCCGGTTTTATCCGGCAATCTCGACCCGCTGTCGGCGACTGTGGGTCCTGCCGGGTTCCGTACCGCCCAGTCCGCGAAGTCGCCCGCGCCACGGTGGCCGCCTGCCCGAGATGGCCGCCGATCGATGGCCGGTAGGTGGACGTCGACTCGCGGTCCGTCGGTATCGGCACGCGCACGAGCGTCCAATCGAGCCCTCGGTCGGCCATGCTGCTTCCATTCGGGTCGGGTCGGCGTGGAATCCGCCGTTTGATGCGCGTTGTCGCAAGCCGGGTGACCTGGCGCTGGTAGAACGGCATGTGGTCGGTGGACGGGCCCGCCGAGGAGCTGGCGATCAGCCGTCTCGTTCCAGCCGTCCGGGCAGTCGCGGCGATGATGCCCAGGCCGTTGGGGGGCGCGGAGGTCGCGTCGCGCCCGCCGAGCGCCACGACGACCGCATCCTGCCGCGCCAGTCGACATCGTCGGTTCCGGATGTCGGCGTTCGCCCTCAACTCGCGTGGCAAACCCGGACAAGCCGCTATCGAAGCGGGCTGAACCGGGTTGATCGGCTCCGGCGCGTTCGACCTGGCCTGCGGGCCGTCTCCATGTCGCGTCCGCGGTGAGCCCGGATTAATGCACTGTGACTAATGTCACAGTTTGATAGCAGTTGGCAACGTTTGTCCCCAAAAGCTTTCCATACGCTTTGCGAAGTCTTTACTATTTGCCTGATCTTCGCGTCATCGGGTCGCTGGTCCACGAAGCAACAGCTTCGCCCGCCGCTCGCTTTCGATGCCAGTACATGTTCGACCGATGAACCGGATCGGCTCCCCGCCGATTCGGCGAAGGAGAATTATGTCCACCGACACCGATCCCGCACCACGGACGTCGCCGTTCTGCGCAGGTCTGCCCGATCGTCTCGCCGTCATCGGCCGCCACGATTTGCCTGCTTCGGTCGTGGTTTTCCTTGTCGCACTACCGCTTTCGCTGGGTATCGCGGTGGCTTCCGGCGCACCCGTCGCCGCGGGCCTCATCGCTGCCGTCGTCGGCGGTGTTGTTGCCGGGCTGCTCGGCGGCTCGGCGGTGCAGGTGAGCGGGCCGACCGCGAGTCTCACCGTTGTCGTCGCCGAGAGCGTGCACCAATTCGGCTGGGCGGCTACCTGTTTCATCACCGTGGGCGCGGGGATGCTGCAGATCGTGTTCGGGGTGAGCCGGGTCGCGCGCGGTGCGCTGGCGATCGCGCCGGTAGTGGTGCACGCGATGCTGGCGGGCATCGGCGTGATCATCGCGTTGCAGCAGGTACATGTACTACTCGGCGGCAACTCGCTGAGTTCGTCGTTTGCCAGCCTTGCGGCCCTGCCGCAACAGTTGATGTCGGTACATCGTGGAGACCTGGCCATCGGTGTGGTCGTGATCGCGATTCTCATCGCGTGGAAGTTCGTGCCGCGACCGATGGGTGTGGTGCCGGGCCCGCTGGTCGCGGTTGTCGTCGCAACGGTCCTGTCGCTGGTGCTGCCGACGCATGTCGAGCGCGTCGTGTTGAACGGGTCGCTGCTCGATTCGATCGGCTTGCCGGCGATTCCGTCCGGCAGCTGGTCGGCCATCGCGATGACAATGGTGACGATCGCGCTGATCGCCAGCGTGGAGAGCCTATTGTCGGCCGTCGCGGTGGACAAGTCGCGTCCGGACAAGCCGACGAACTTCGATCGTGAACTCATCGGACAGGGTTCGGCGAACATGGTGTCCGGTCTGCTCGGGGGGTTGCCCATTGCCGCGGTGATCGTCCGCAGCATCACCAATGCCCATGCGGGGGCGCAGACCAGGGCCGCGACTGTGCTGCACGGTGTCTGGATCCTGCTCTTCGCGGTAGCGCTGGCGGGGCTTGTCCAGCAGATCCCCAAGGCGGCACTTGCCGGGCTGCTCATCCTGATCGGCGTGCAACTGGTGAAACTGGCGCACATCCGGCTGGCCCGTCGCACCGGCGAGCTGTATGTCTATGTGGCGACTGTGCTCGGCGTGGTGTTCCTGAATCTGTTGCAGGGCATGGTGATCGGCCTGCTGCTGTCGTTCGCGCTGTTGTTGTGGCGGGTGGTCCGGGTGACGATCATCGCCGAACCCGTGGCCGGGAGCCGGCGCTGGGTGGTGACCATCGACGGCACCTGCACCTTCCTCGCGCTCCCGAAACTCACCGCCGAACTGGCCAAGGTGCCCGCAGGCGCCGAGGTCACCATCGAGATGACCGTCGACTTCCTCGATCACGCCTCCTGTCAGCTGATCGCCGACTGGGCGGCCAAGCGTGAATCCGAATGCGGGATAGTCGAATTCGTCGAGATCGGGAGCGCGCGGATGGCAAGGGCACAAGCAGGCCCGCCGGAACGCGGCCGCTCCAGGCAGGTCATCGACGAGGCGATCGGGCCGTGGCGGCGCACCGGCAACCGGGAGGATCCCATCGCCGCGGGCATCGCGGCCTACCATCGTGGCCACGCCCATCTCATGCGCCCGCACCTGGATGGACTGCGTAACCGTCCCGAAGCCGATTCCTTCTTTCTGACCTGCGCCGATGCTCGTATCGTGCCGAATGTCATCACCAACAGTGGTCCCGGTGACCTGTTCACTGTCCGGAATGTCGGTAATCTGGTCCCGGCAGGCGGCAGTGATGTCTCGGTGGAGGCGGCACTGATCTACGCGCTGGAGAAGCTGGACGTACGTGCCGTGGTGGTGTGTGGGCATTCCGGCTGCGGTGCGATGGAGGCGCTGCACCGCGAGGTGCAGACCGGGCCAGGGCTGGGCGATTGGCTCGCACATGCGCGGCCGAGCCTGGACCGGTTCCGTCTCGGGCATCCGGTGGCCGACGCCGCGGCCTTCGCCGGTTTCGGTGAGGTGGATCAGCTCGGCATGGTGAATGTCGCGCTGCAATTGGAGCGGCTGTACGCGCACCCTGCGGTGCGTTCTGGGATCGAGGAACGCGGTGTCGCGGTGTCGGGGTTGTTCTTCGATATAGCCACGGCGCGCGTCATCGAGGTCACTGTCGGCGGGATCGCCGAGTTCGACGATGCGGGCAGCCGGGTCGCCGCGGAGCCTGTGTAGCGGTGGCGGTATCGGCCGACCATTTCGGGCCGGCAGGGCGAGTGTGCTGAACGTCACGGCGTGGTCAGCGTATCGAGTTGGGCACCGTAGGGCCGCATTCTCAGGCTTTGCTAAGTCTTTACCAATACCCTTGTTGGGATTTACATCTCGATCCGTTGTCGGGTCGGGAACTGCTTCACCGCGAGATGCCGGTTCGCGGTCTTGTGCCCTGCTGGACATGTTGATCGTCAACCGACCTCGGCATCTGCCGAGTTCGGCGAAGGAGAGTTCAAATGGCTGTCGAGAACGATGTAGCCACGTCACTGTCACCGCCCGGTGAATCGGGGGATGATTCTGGATCGCGATCCGGCCGCTTGGCGTCTGTCCTACGCCACGATGTGCCCGCGTCGATCGTTGTATTTCTGGTCGCCCTGCCGCTGTCGCTCGGCATTGCCCTCGCCTCCGGCGCTCCGGTGGCGGCCGGGCTCATCGCCGCCGTTGTCGGCGGCATCGTCGCAGGCACAGTCGGCGGGTCCGTGCTCCAGGTGAGTGGCCCCGCCGCCGGTCTCACCGTGGTCGTCGCCGAGTCCATCAGTGAATTCGGTTGGCGTGTCACCTGTTTCATTGTGGTCGCGGCAGGTCTGTTGCAGATCCTGTTCGGACTCAGTCGTATCGCGCGTGCGGCGCTCGCCGTGGCGCCCGTCGTGGTGCACGCGATGCTTGCCGGCATCGGTATCACGATCGCGCTGCAGCAGGTCCATGTGCTGCTCGGCGGTTCCTCCCACAGCTCGGCGTGGAAGAACATCGTGGAGCTGCCCGGTCAGCTGATGAACCTGCACGGCGGCGGTGCCTTCATCGGCGCGGTGGTCATCGCGATCATGCTCGGATGGCGTTATGTTCCCGCTCGGATGCGTGCCGTTCCCGGGCCGCTGGTGGCGGTGTTCGTAGGTACCGTCCTTTCCTTGGTGTTGCCCACGGGTGCCGAGCGAATTGTGTTGAGCGGCTCACTGTTCGATGCGATCGAGCTGCCGAGCCTGCCGCGCGGTGATTGGTCCGCGGTGGCGATCATGGTGCTGACCGTCGCACTCATCGCCAGCGTCGAGAGCCTGCTTTCGGCCGTGGCCGTCGACAAGATGCACACCGGTCAGCGAACCAATTTCGACCGTGAACTCATCGGCCAGGGCTCTGCGAACATGGTCTCCGGTCTGCTCGGCGGCCTGCCGGTCACCGGCGTGATCGTCCGCAGTGCCACCAATGCACAGGCGGGCGCGCGCAGCCGGGCCTCCGCGGTGCTGCACGGCTTCTGGATTCTGCTGTTCTCGGTCGCGCTGGCCGGACTCGTGCAGCAGATTCCGAAGGCTGCGCTGGCGGGTCTGCTGATCGTGATCGGCGTCCAACTCGTGAAGTTGGCTCACATCAAGCTCGCCCGTCGCACTGGTGATCTGCTGGTCTACGCGGTCACCGTGGTCGCGGTCGTGTTCCTGAACCTGCTGGAAGGCGTGATCATCGGTCTGGCGCTGGCCTTCGGCCTGCTGCTGTGGCGCGTGGTGCGAGTGGCCGTCGGCGCTATGCAGGTCCCGGGTTCGCAGCGGTGGCTGGTCACCATCGACGGTTCCTGCACCTTCCTGGCTTTGCCGAAGCTGTCCACGGAGTTGGCGAAGGTGCCCGGCGGTGCCGACGTCACCGTCGAGATGACCGTTGACTTCCTCGATCACGCTGCTTTCGAAGCCATCGAGGAATGGGTGCGCCAGCAGGAAAGCAGCGGCGGCACTGTCGAATTCGTGGAGATCGGTAGCGCGCGCATGGCCACGGTCACGGCGGGGCCGCCCGCGCGCGGGTTCGGTCGGGCGGTCATGGACGAGATCCTCGGTCCATGGCGTAGCGACGACAAGAACATCGATTCGGTCACCTCGGGCGTCGCCGCATACCACCGTGGCCACGCACATGTGGTGCGCCCGCACCTGGACGACCTGCACGATTCACAGGATCCGCACTCGTTCTTCCTCACCTGCTCGGACTCGCGGATCGTGCCCAACATCATCACCAGCAGCGGTCCCGGCGACATGTTCACCGTCCGCAATGTGGGCAACCTGGTGCCGGTATCCGGAGACGCGTCGGTAGAGGCGGCGTTGATCTTCGCGCTGCAAGAGCTCGATGTGCGCTCTGTCGTGGTCTGCGGCCACTCCTCGTGCGGTGCGATGAAAGCGTTGTATTCCGGAATCGATACCGGCCCCGGGATCGGACCCTGGCTGGCGCACGCGGACCCGAGCCTCGAACGCTTTCACCTCGGGCATCCGGTCGCGGCGGCCGCCGAGGCGGCCGGGTTCGGTGCCGTCGACCAGCTCAGCATGGTGAATGTGGCGGTGCAGTTGGAGACTCTGCACCGGCATCCGGCGGTACAGGCGGCCATCGCCCAGCGCGGTGTGACGGTCTCGGGGCTGTTCTTCGACATCGCCAGCGCGCGCGTCATCGGGATCACCATCGACGGACTCGTCGAGATCGATGACGTCGGGCAGCGCAGCACACCCGCGCTGGTCTGAGTTATCGAACATCTCGAACCCGCCCTGGGCCTGGCCAGGGCGGGTGACCGGTGCTGGAGCCGAATCGGCCATCGCCGGATCGCCCGTAGGCTGGCAGGGGTGACCACCGAGCTCGCACCGCATTCGACGGCCGAACCAACCCGATGGCGCGCCTTCCGCGACGGACTGGCCAGGCGACCTACTCTGAATCTGGCCTACCGGATCGCGGTCGCGGTGATCGGCGTCGCGGTGCTGGTGCTCGGGATCTTGGCAATTCCTTATCCCGGTCCCGGCTGGGCGATCGTTTTCGCCGGCCTCGGCATCCTGGCCACCGAATTCGCGTGGGCGCGCCGGGCGCTGGGTTGGCTGCGCGGCAAGTACCGGCAGGGTATGGCCTGGTACTCCAGCCGCGGCATGGCAGTGCGGGTGTTCGCGGCGGCGGCTACCTTTGCGCTGGTCGTCGCGACACTATGGATATTGGGAACATTCGGGTTGGTCGGCGGCTGGATCGGAGTCGAATGGCAGTGGTTGCACAGTCCCCTCACTCGGTGAACACCGTTCCCGGGCGGACACTCACCCAACCGGACTGGCTTACCGCGCGAATCGCGGAGATGGGCCGGTCCTGGGGCACCACCTCGCTGCGCATCGCGGGCACCCTGTGGTGGTGCATGGTGTCCTCCGCGCTGGTCGAGCAGGTCGCGCGCGCATACGCGCGCGAGGAAACACCGCCTGCGCCGGTACTGGACCGGATCGCGTGCGAGGTCCGACCCGATGGTGGGGTCGAGCACATCACGGTCGCCGTTCCCGGCGACGGCACTGTCGAATGTGGCACGGCGCTGCGGGACACCCTGGCCGCCGTGATCGCTCCGGTCGCCGAGGCGTCGGGCGCGGGCGTGCCGTCGCTTTGGGCGATCGCGGCCGACGCGATCGGCAACCGGGCACTGGACGCCGGTGTGCCCGCCGCAGGCACGCGTCTGGCCGCCGAGATCGGTGACAAGCTGCCGACACCCCGCTTCGTCCAGATCGGCGGGCGGACCTTCGTGCGTCGCATCTCCTGCTGCCTGGTCTTCGAGGTGCCCGGCTGCGAAATGTGCACCAGCTGCCCCAAACGCCCCGCTGTCGAGCGCAAAGCCCTCCTGGAGAAGCTGGCCGCGGAGAGCTGACACGTGTCCCCTTCGCGAAGATGACACGGGGGTTCCTTGGTCTTCGCCCGGCCCCGTCCAGACGCCGATGGGTACGCGACCGCAGGCTCGTGGTCGGTGTGCTGATGTTCGACAAGAGCTACGGGGAGACGGGGAGCCGACGATTCGGCCAACTACGCGATCGTCGGCCCGCAATGCGAGTATTGACGCGCCCAACGACCGGCGGAAGACGTCGAGAGTCGGGCTAGCTAGCATGGTCGCGCCGGAGCAAATTTGTGTCCGGCCGATGAAGCGCGGGAACAAGCCCGCCCACCAAAACGCCAAGGAGTCCGCTGCCGTGACCACCTCAGCCCCTATCAGTCCTGTCGCCCTCGTCCGGGTGCCGGCCGGGACGACGGCGGGCGCCGCGGTGCGCGAAGCGGGCCTGCCGACCAAGGGTCCCGACACGATCGTCGTCGTCCGTGACGCCGAGGGCCTCAAGGATCTGTCCTGGATTCCGGACACCGACGTCGAGGTGGAGCCGGTCGCTGCCGATACCGAGGACGGCCGCAACGTCATCCGGCATTCCGCCGCGCACGTGCTCGCGCAGGCGGTGCAGCAGGAATTCCCCGGCGCCAAGCTCGGTATCGGCCCCTTCATCAAGGACGGCTTCTACTACGACTTCCAGGTCGACAAGCCGTTCACCCCCGAGGATCTGGCCAAGCTGGAATCCAGGATGAAGAAGATCGTAAAAGGCGCGCAACGCTTTTCACGTCGCGTGGTCGAGATCGATGAGGCGCGCGTCGAGCTGGCCGAGGAGCCGTTCAAACTCGAGCTGATCAGCGACAAATCGGGCATCGACGATCCGGAGGTCATGGAAGTCGGCGGCAAAGAGCTGACCATCTACGACAACCTCGATCCGCGCACCGGCGAGAAAGTGTGGGGCGATCTGTGCCGCGGCCCGCACATCCCGACCACCAAGTTCATCCCCGCGTTCAAGCTGACCCGCAGTTCCGCTGCTTATTGGCGCGGCGATCAGAGCCGCGAGGACCTGCAGCGCATCTACGGCACCGCATGGGAGTCGCAGGAAGCCCTCGACGAGCACATGCACCTGCTCGCCGAGGCGGAGCGCCGTGACCACCGCAAGCTCGGTCTGGAGCTGGACCTGTTCAGCTTCCCCGACGAACTCGGCTCCGGCCTGCCGGTGTTCCACCCCAAGGGCGGCATCATCCGCAAGGAGCTCGAGGAATACTCGCGCCGTCGTCACGTGGCCGCGGGCTACGAATTCGTCAACACCCCGCACATCACCAAGGGCCATCTGTTCGAGGTCTCCGGACACCTCGACTGGTACCGCGACGGCATGTTCCCGGCCATGCATCTGGACGCCGAGTACAACGAAGACGGCACCGTCCGCAAGCCCGGCCAGGACTACTACGTCAAGCCGATGAACTGCCCGATGCACAACCTGATCTTCCGAGCCCGCGGCCGCTCGTACCGCGAACTGCCGCTGCGGCTGTTCGAATTCGGTTCGGTGTACCGCTACGAGAAGTCCGGTGTCGTGCACGGCCTCACCAGGGTCCGCGGCATGACCCAGGACGATGCGCACATCTACTGCACCAAAGAGCAGATGCACGCCGAGCTGACCGACACCCTGCGATTCGTGCTGGACCTGTTGAAGGACTACGGCCTCGACGACTTCTACCTGGAGCTCTCGACCAAGGATCCGAAGAAGTTCGTCGGCTCCGAAGAGATCTGGGAAGAGGCGACCGAAACCCTGTCCAAGGTGGCCTCGGCCTCCGGGCTGGATCTGGTGCCCGATCCCGGCGGCGCCGCCTTCTACGGGCCCAAGATCTCGGTGCAGGCCAAGGACGCGCTCGGGCGCACCTGGCAGATGTCGACCATCCAGCTCGACTTCAACCTGCCGGAGCGGTTCAACCTCGAATACACCGCCTCGGATGGGACCAAGCAGCGGCCGGTGATGATCCACCGCGCGTTGTTCGGCTCGATCGAGCGCTTCTTCGGTGTCCTCACCGAGCATTACGCAGGCGCTTTCCCAGCCTGGCTGTCGCCGGTGCAGGTTGTCGGTATCCCGGTGGCGGAAGCCTTTGCGCCGCACCTGGATCGAGTGATCGAGCAACTACAGGACGCCGGTATCCGTGCACAAGTCGACCGCAGCGATGACCGCATGCAGAAGAAGATCTTCAACAACACCGCGCAGAAGATTCCATTCATGCTGCTGGCGGGCGAGCGCGATGTGACCGCGGGCGCGGTGAGCTTCCGATTCCGCGACGGCACCCAGGTCAACGGGGTGCCGGTCGCCGACGCGGTGGCCACCATCGTGGCGTGGATCGCCAACCGGGAGAACGCTTCACCGACTGCCGAGGGCTTCGAGGTACTGACGGAGAAGGAACCGGCATGAGCGAGCGTACGGTGCCGGATGGACTCGCCGAACCGACCGAGCAGGGGAGCATCGTGGACACCGGGGCCGGCGAGCCGGACCGGTTGCAGCGGATTTGGACGCCGTATCGGATGTCCTACATCGCGGAGGCGGCCGCGACGACCCCCAAAGACGCTACCGGACATCCGTTTACCGATATCCCGAAGATGTCGGACGAGGACGGCCTTGTCATCGCACGCGGTGAAGTGGTCTACGCGGTGCTCAATCTGTATCCGTACAACCCCGGGCACATGATGGTGGTGCCCTACCGCAAGGTGGCCGACCTCGAGGACCTCACGTCCGCGGAGAGCGCCGAACTCATGGCGTTCACCCAGCAGGCGATCCGCGTGATGAAGCAGGTATCGCGGCCCCACGGTTTCAATGTCGGCCTGAATCTCGGTGGCGTGGCGGGCGGTTCGCTTGCCGACCATCTGCACTTGCACATCGTGCCGCGCTGGGGTGGTGACGCCAATTTCATCACCATTGTCGGCGGGGTGAAGGTGATGCCCCAGTTGCTGCGCGATACCTGGGCCCTGCTCGCCGAAGCGTGGAAAGAGGTCGAGTAAGTGCTGAGCTTCTTCGGCCGCGAGACGTTCTCCAAAGCGACCGCGCCGCTGGGTAAGGCGCTTGTGAAGACCGGGCTCACGCCCGACGCGGTGACCGTGATCGGCACGGTCGCCTCGATCGCGGCCGCGGTCACCCTGTTCCCGAGCGGACATCTGTTCTGGGGAACCATGGTGATCTGGCTGTTCGTCATGTTCGACATGCTCGACGGCGCCATGGCTCGTGCGCGCGGCGGCGGCACGAGATACGGTGCGGTACTGGACGCCACGTGCGATCGGGTGGCCGACGGTGCGATCTTCGCCGGCCTGGCCTGGTGGGCGGTGTACCACGAGAACAGTAAGCCGCTGTTCGTGGTGACGCTGGTGGTGCTGGTGACCTCGCAGGTGATCTCGTATGCGAAGGCGCGCGCCGAGGCGAGCGGGCTTTCCGCGGACGGCGGGCTCATCGAGCGGCCGGATCGGCTGATCATCGTGCTGGTCGGTGCCGGACTCACCGGTATCGGCGGTTACTGGGGCATCGAATGGCTGACCTGGGCCGTGCACGTGGCGATGTGGATTCTCGCGGTGCTCAGCATCGTGACCGTGTTCCAGCGAATCTTGGCGGTGCGCAACTCGCCGGGCGCACGGGACGTGATCCCGCCCGTCAGTCCCGCCGCGGAATCCCAGGAACCTGCATGATCGACCGCAGCACGACGTTCGGTCGCACCATCGCAGGTCTCGGAGCAGTACAGGGGTGGTCGTGACTATCGGGGAACGGATCGGCGCCGCGGGGTATGCGGCGGGGTGGCGGCTGGTGCGCGCACTGCCGGATTCGACCGCGCGCAGGTTGTTCGATTGGGGCGCCGACCGGGCGACGCGCAACGGCGGTCCGGACCAGTTGCGGCGTAACCTCGCCCGGGTCACGGCCGTCGCACCCGAGCAGGTGCCCGACGAGCTGCTCAGGTCGAGCATGCGCTCCTACGCCAGATACTGGCGCGAGGCCTTCCGGCTGCCGTCGATGGACCATGCGGCGCTCGGTGCGCAGCTGACCGTGGACGGGGTGCAGCACCTGGAAGCGGCACTGGCGCTGGGGCGCGGCGCGGTACTGGTGCTGCCGCATTCGGGGAACTGGGACATGGCGGGGGTCTGGCTGGTGCAGAACCACGGTGGTCTGGCGACTGTCGCGGAACGGCTGAAGCCGGAATCGTTGTTCGAGCGCTTTGTCGCCTATCGGGAAAGCCTCGGCTTCGAGGTGTTCGCGCTGACCGGTGGCCAGCAGCCGCCGTTCGTCGAATTGGCGGCGCGGCTGCGCGAGAACAAAGCGGTCTGCCTGATGGGTGAGCGCGACCTTACCGGCCGTGGTGTCCCGGTGACCTTCTTCGGGGAGACCACCTGGATGCCTGCCGGCGCGGCGAAACTGGCCATCCAGACCGGTGCGGCGTTGATCCCGGTGCACCTATGGTTCACCGTCGATGCCGACGGCCGCGAAGGATGGGGCATGAAAACTGAAGCTCCATTGGATGTTTCGGGCGGTGTTGCGGCGGCGACGCAGGCATTGGCCGATCGGTTCGCGGCGAATATCGCCGAGCATCCCGCCGACTGGCACATGTTGCAGCCACAATGGGAGAACGACCTTTCGCCGGTGCGGCGCGCCAGGATTGCCGCTGCGCAGGCCGCGCTCGAAGACAACGGCAGGGGAGACGACACACCATGAAAATCGGCATGGTCTGCCCCTATTCGTTCGACGTTCCCGGCGGGGTGCAGGCGCATGTCGTGGAACTGGCGCGGGTGTTCATCGAACGTGGCCACAAAGTGAGCGTGCTCGCGCCCGCCTCGGAAGACACACCGCTGCCCGACTTCGTGGTCTCGGCCGGTCGCGCGGTCGCGATTCCGTACAACGGGTCGGTGGCGCGACTGTCCTTCGGCCCCATGGCCTACACCAGGATTCGCCGCTGGATCGACGGCAACGACTTCGACGTACTCCACATCCACGAGCCCAATGCGCCGAGCCTGTCGATGCTCGCGCTGAAGATCGCCGAGGGCCCGATCGTCGCCACCTTCCACACCTCGACGACGAAATCGCTGGTACTCAGCACTTTTCAGGGCGTGCTCCGGCCGTATCACGAGAAGATCAGTGGTCGGATCGCGGTCTCCGAATTGGCGCGCCGCTGGCAGGTCGAGGCGCTCGGGTCCGACGCGGTGGAAATCCCGAACGGCGTCGACGTGCCTGCTTTCGCGCGGGCGCCGATGCTGCCCGGCTATCCGCGGACGGGCGGAACGGTGCTGTTCCTCGGCCGCTACGACGAGCCACGTAAGGGGATGGAGGTACTGCTCGGCGCGTTGCCCTCGCTAGTCGGCAAGCATCCTGACCTGCAGATTCTCATTGTCGGACGCGGCGACGAGGAGCGGCTGCGCCGCGAGGCAGGCCCGCTGGCCGAGCATTTGCGTTTTCTCGGTCAGGTCTCCGATGACGAGAAGGCCTCGGCGATGCGCAGCGCGGATGTGTACTGCGCGCCCAATCTCGGCGGCGAGAGCTTCGGGATCATCCTGATCGAGGCGATGGCCGCTGGAACTGCTGTGGTGGCAAGCGAATTGGATGCCTTCCGCCGGGTGCTGCGCGACGGATCCGCGGGCGTGCTCGTGCCGGTGGGTGATTCGGCTCGGCTCGCCGCCACGATCGATGGATTGCTCACCGACGATGCCCGCCGGAATGCGCTGGTGCAGAGCGCGACCCAGATTGTCGGCGAGTACGACTGGCCGGTGGTCGCCGAACAGATCTTGCGGGTCTACGAGACCGTGACCGTCGGCGACGTCCGAGTGCGGGCTGCCGGATGATCACTTTCTCCGCGACAACGGTCCTCGTACTCGCGCTGATAGCGGCGGTGATTTTCGCGATCGGCATCTGGGCCTACTCGACGGCCAACCGGCTCGACCGGTTGCACGTGCGTTCCGACCAGTCGTGGCATGCGCTGGATTCGGCGCTGGCCCGGCGGGCGGTGGTCGCCAGGTCGGTCGCGATCGCGATCGCGGGTCCGATGTCGGACCCGGCGTCGGCCGATCGAGCCAAGCTCCTGTCGATGCTGGCCGATCGGGCGGAACGAGCAAGCCGATCCGACCGTGAAACCGTCGAAAACCAGCTCTCGGCGGCCCTATCCGCGATCGACATCGCCCAGCTGCGTCCGCAGCAGGTGGCCGAACTCGCCGATGCCGAAGCCCGGGTGCTGATCGCCCGCCGGTTCCACAACGACGCGGTCCGTGACACTCTCGCCCTGCGCACCCGGCGACCGGTCCGCATCCTGCACCTGGGCGGCACCGCGCCGCTGCCGACCTATTTCGAGATCACCGAGCGAGCCACCCCTGCCGCGTCGACCGGACTCGATGTGGACACCATTCGCACATCGGCGCGGGTGGTGTTGCTCGATGACGACGATCGCGTGCTGTTGATGCGCGGTCACGACCCCGAGACGCCGGACATTTCGTTCTGGTTCACCGTCGGCGGCGGTGTCGACCCGGGGGAGACCTTGCGTGCCGCGGCGATCCGCGAACTGTGGGAGGAGACCGGTCATCGTGCCGATCCGGACAGCCTGCGCGGGCCGATTTGGCGACGCGTGGCGGTGTTTCCGTTCGACGGCGACCTGATTCGCGCCGAAGAGCTGTTCTTCGCACTCCGGGTGCACCGCTTCGAACCGCGGCCGGGCAACCTGACAGCGGTGGAGCGTCGCAGCATCACCGCCAACAAGTGGTGCACCGCCGCGGATATCGTCGCGCTGGACCAGTCCGGCGAAACGGTGTACCCGTACCACCTGGACCAACTGATGTCGGAGGCCGCGAAAGTCGTTTCGACAGGCACCGATCCCGAGGTCCGTTCGATTCGCTAACGGCCGGTTACGCCGCGGCCGCGGTGCGCCGCCGAACCCATTGTCCTGTGATGTATTTCACGATCGTGATAGCGTCGTGACTGGATCAGCGCGGCCGGGGTAGTGCTTATCGGGAGGCACTCGGAAATCAGGTGCCGCGATCCCACCGAGGTGGGATAAACCATTGGCGCGTGGAGGTAAGTAGTAGATGTCCTACCTGTTGTTCGATTTCCTCTTGCCGTTGATCGGCCCCACCGCCGCGGAGTATTGGGCGCAGTTGCTGGTGGTCAACCCGATCTGATCGCAAGCTCGGAATTCGCCGGGTCGACGAAACTTCTCGTCGGCCCGGCGAATCCGTTTCCGCACTCCTGAAGTATCGGTCCAGTCCAGCCGCTTCGAGGTGAGACATCCTGGTCGCGGGCAAGGCCAGTGGTGCTCAACTGGCTATCTAGTGGCCTGATGGGCCCGCCTAGAATCAGTGGCGTTCCATCCATGCGACCCGATTGGCGCACATGACCCAGGAGTTTGCCGTGACCACGCCCGAGACCACCAACACCATCGGCACCGCCCGCGTGAAGCGCGGGATGGCCGAGATGCTCAAGGGCGGGGTGATCATGGACGTCGTTACCCCCGAGCAGGCCAAGATCGCCGAGGACGCCGGTGCGGTCGCGGTCATGGCGCTCGAGCGCGTTCCGGCCGACATCCGCGCCCAGGGCGGTGTGTCCCGCATGAGCGATCCGGACATGATCGACGGCATCATCTCCGCCGTCTCGATCCCGGTGATGGCCAAGGCCCGCATCGGCCACTTCGTGGAGGCGCAGATCCTGCAGAGCCTCGGAGTCGACTACATCGACGAGTCCGAGGTGCTGACCCCCGCCGACTACGCCAACCACATCGACAAGTGGAACTTCACCGTGCCGTTCGTCTGTGGCGCCACCAACCTGGGTGAGGCGCTGCGCCGGATTACCGAGGGCGCCGCCATGATTCGTTCGAAGGGTGAGGCGGGCACCGGTGACGTCTCGAACGCCACCACCCACATGCGCAAGATTCGCGGTGAACTCCGCAGGCTGTCCTCGCTTCCCGAGGACGAGCTGTTCGTCGCGGCCAAGGAGTTGCAGGCCCCCTACGAGCTGGTCCGTGAGGTCGCCCAGACCGGCAAGTTGCCCGTCGTGCTGTTCACCGCGGGCGGCATCGCCACTCCTGCCGACGCCGCCATGATGATGCAGCTCGGCGCCGAGGGCGTCTTCGTCGGCTCCGGCATCTTCAAATCCGGCAACCCGGCCGAGCGCGCGGCCGCCATCGTGAAGGCCACCACCTTCTACGACGACCCCGACGTGCTGGCGAAGGTCTCGCGCGGCCTCGGCGAGGCCATGGTCGGCATCAATGTCGAGGAGCTGCCGGTCGACCACCGGCTCGCCGAGCGCGGTTGGTGACTTCCGCTCAGCGCGGGCTCACGATTTTCCACCACGAGCGGGGACTCCACCGGAGTTCCCGCTCGTGTGCGTCGCCGGCAGCCCTGTGCGCCTGTGACGGTGACCTGCTTTCCGGCTCGTCGGGTCGGGCGATTGCCCAGTAACGTCTGGGTGGTGGAGTTGCGGCAACTGCGGTACTTCGTGGTGTTGGCGGAGGAGTTGCATTTTCGGCGGGCCGCGGAGCGATTGTTCATTTCGACGCCGACTTTGAGTCAGCAGATCCGAGTGTTGGAGCGGGAGATGGGTGGGCCGTTGCTCACCAGGGAGCCGCGGGTCGAGTTGACGCCCGCCGGTGCGGTGTTGTTCCGGACCGGCAAGGACGTGTTGGGCTCGGTGGACGAGGCGATCCGGGAAACCAGGCGCGCGTCGAGCGCCGGCGCGTCGATTCTGCGGTTCGGGCTGTTGAACGGGGTGCCGCCGTGGATTCCGGCGCGCATCGAGGAGCTGCTCGGCGCCCGACTGCCGGGCGCCCGGCTGGTGCTTACCGGTGGCACCACCGCCGAGCAGGTCCGGCTGCTCGACGCGGACGAGGTCGACCTCGCGCTCGTCCGCGCACCGGTGATCTTGCCGGACCGTTTCGACCAGGAACCGGTGGCGCGCGAGGAACTCGGTGTCCTGATGTCGGCGGCACACCCGCTTGCCGGCGCCGAGGAGATCGAGCCGTTGGACCTCACCGGCCAGGAGCTGATTCTTTTCGCACGCGATTGCGCCACCGGCCTCCACGACGCGCTGTTGCGTGCGCTCCGTGAGCACGGCGCCGAGGTCCGCCTCAGTGACAGCGCTATGGGCCATGCGCAGATGCTGGCCGTGCTCCCGCTGCGTCCGGATGTCGTCGGCTTGAGTTCGGCACGGCACGCCGACCTTCCCGGCCTCGCGTGGCGTCGGATATGTGGCGCACCGCTGACGGTCACGTACGCGGCCGCATGGCGTTCGGCCAGCAGGAACCCGGCGGTGCGGATGCTGGTCGACGCGCTGTCCCGGCGGCCGTTCACCGGCTGGGACTGAGGCGCGTACGGACCCTTCGATGGACCACATCATTGTCTTATCGCCGCCACAGAGTTGTTGGCTAGCTTAGGGATTCGATGCCCGTCTGCCCTCCGCGGGCGTTCGTGCCGCATCAGTGTCAGGGTGACACGCGACCCATCGAACGCAAAGGACGAGCAGTTGAAGCTACGTAGGACCGGACAGATCACTATCGGCGCCGTGGCGATCGCGGCACTGCTGAGCCTGACCGCATGTGGCAGCGATGATCCGAAGGATCCGCCGAAGACGACCCGCACGTCGACCTCCGTGGCAGCGAGCTCGAATCTTCCGCCGATCCCCAGCGCCGCCGACCTGAACACGGCGTTGACGCAGGCGCTTGATCCCTCGTTACCGAATGCCGACAAGCTCGAACTGGTGCAGGGTGCGCAGGCCGACCCTGAACTGCCCGGCCGCTTGGCCGAGGCCGCCAGGACCGCGAACGCGCAGATCGTGGTCACCGACGTGACCGCTTTCGGTGACAGTGTGAACGCCAAGGCGAAGTTCATCATCAACGGCCAGGAGAACATTGTCGACGTTCCTTTTGTTGCGGAGGACGGCAAATGGAAGGTGCAGAAGACGTGGGCATGCACCATGCTGACGAACTTCGGCCAGCAGTCGTCGGCCTGCGGCTAGTCGCGCTCGAATGACCGGCCGCGGCCGTGATCGCCCGCCGCGGCCTGCGGTGTTAGTTCCGATCTAACGCGAATTCGAGAGCGTGACATGGACACTCGGTGCTGACGATGGTCGGGTGGAGTCATGACACAAACCACGACAATCCCCGAACGCGTCGTCATCGTCGGCGGCAGCTCCGGCATGGGACTCGCGCTGGCGGCCGTGCTGATCGGCCGGGGTGCGGACGTCACCATCGCGGGCCGATCGGCGGCCCGGCTCGCCGACGCCGAACGCACGCTGTCCGAAGGGCCCGGCACTGTGCGTTCGGTGGTCACCGACATCACCCGCGAGCGCGATCTCGAGCGATTGTTCACCGAGGCCGGTCCGGTCGACCACGTGGTGACCACCGCAGCGGACGCCAACGGCGCGTACCAGCCCATTGGTTCTTTCGACGCCGAGATCGGCCGAAACTTCGTGGCAGCCAAGGTGATCGGCCCTACTCTCGTCGCCAAGCACGCCCGCATCGCGCCCGGCGGCTCCCTGACCTTCACCTCCGGCGTCGCCGCCTACCGCCCGGCCCCCGGCGCCTCCATCGTCGCGGCCGTCAACGGCGCTCTGGCCTCCCTCGCCTACGCACTCGCTGTCGAAATGGGCCCCATCCGCGTCAACGTCGTCTCACCGGGCTGGGTGGACACCCCCCTCTGGGACACCATCGCGGGCCCCGCCAAAACCGAACGCCACCAGCAAATGGCCGCCCGCCTCCCCGTCGGCCGAATCGGCCACCCCGACGACATTGCCCAAGCAATGCTCACCCTTATGCACAACCCCTTCATCACCGGCACCGTCCTGCACATAGACGGCGGCCACCGCCTCACCTAACTCGCGGTCGAGTGGCACATCGTTATGGTGAAAGACCGCGAACGCTCTGCACCATGTGTCACTCGCGAGCGCGGTGCGAGCTACCCGGCCTCGTGTTTCGCATCGAGCCCGGCTCGTTCACTGCGGGGCAGCCATTTCGCCACATCCCACTGCCGCGCAACGCGGAGCTATCGACGCCGGCGGGCGGTCGCGCCACTGGCCGCCGTCCAGCGAGGAATTCGGCTGGGGGACAGGCTACAAGCTGCTACCCGGTTCCGGCCGGCTGCGCCGCAGATGCCTTCGCCATGTGCCACTCGCGCAGTTATCGGCTGGGTTCCGGTCGGCGCAGCCTCGGCCGCGGCGCAGTCCGCCGGCGAGCAGGAGCGGGCTACGGCATAGCGCGCGGAAGTTCGCCACGATGTCCCATTCCTGCCGTGATCGCTGTGGTGCGGTGGCTCATCGGGGTGGTTCGGTGCGGACGGCCGGGCGGTGGGGGTGGTCCCAGCGGATGAAGAGGGTTGGGGGGTCGGGGTTTTCGTGATGGTGGTGGAGTAAGGCGGGGATGGTCCATTGGTGCTCGGGCGGGGTGTTGCGGCGCAGGGCCGGTTCGGACATATCGAGGCGGAGGGTCAGGTCGAAAGGGAGGGTGCGGCCCAGGAGCATCGGGCCCGCGATGAGGACGACGGTGTCGGGGGCTGCGGGGCGGATGGCTGCGCGGGCCGAGCGGTCGGTGTTTTCGTTCCAGAGTGCGGGCAGCCAGCGTGCGGTGTCGTGCAGGGCGTCGACGACCTCGCGGCGGAGGGCTGTGTAGTCGAACCATGCTGTGCGATAAGATAATTCGTCGTCACGGCCGTACTCCATGCGCAGCGATGCCGGGCGGACGTAATCGTGTAGGGCGACTACGGCGGCGGCGCGGCCGGTGGTGCGCAGGGCGGCGGCAACGAGGTCCGCGAGCGGGACCGGTTCGGCGGCGTCGGCTCCGTCGACCGCGATGACCAGGCGGCCGGGCAGTTCGAGGATGCGGTGGGTCACCAGCTCGACAAGGCCATGTCGGGTGATCGATGCGAACTGGGGCACCCGTCAATCACAACAAACCCCGAGCCGGCGGTCGCGGTCGACCGACCGATGGGTCGCCGCCCCTGGGGTCACGCAGGAGCGACCGATCGCCTCGGCAGGAGTGACCGACCGGCCGGGCGGGAACGGTAGCCGGCGCCGGGTTAATGTCAGCTCATGGCGACAATCGAAGAGGCGCTGGAAATCGAGCGGCTCGAGCGGGACATCTTCCGTGGTGCTTCCACGAAGACCCAGCTCCCGCGCACGTTCGGCGGCCAGGTTGCCGGCCAGGCATTGGTGGCGGCGGTACGCACGGTGGAGCCGCGGTATCAGGTCCATTCGTTGCACGGGTACTTCCTGCGGCCGGGCAATCCGGATCAGCCGACGGTGTACCTGGTCGAGCGGATTCGTGACGGCCGGTCGTTCTGCACCCGCCGGGTTACCGGCGTCCAGGATGGCGCGGCGATATTCACGATGTCGGCGTCGTTCCACGTCGGCGACGAAGGCCCGGAGCACCAGGACGAGATGCTCGCCGTGCAGCCGCCCGACGACCTGCCGGATGCCAGCATCACCATGAGCCCGGAGCGGCTGTGGGCGATGCGGGAGTGGGAGCACTGGGATATCCGCACGGTGCCGCAGGACGGCGTGGCCCGCCGTGACGGTGTGGTGTCTCAGCAGCAGGTGTGGTTCCGCTACCGGCATCCGTTGCCCGACGATCCGCTGTTCCACGTCTGCACGCTGGCCTATATGAGCGATATGACGTTGCTCGGCTCCTCCAAGGTCATCCACCCCGACGAAGAGACCCAGAACGCGTCGCTCGATCACGCGATGTGGTTCCTGCGCCCGTTCCGCGCCGACGATTGGCTGCTCTACGACCAGTCTTCACCGTCGGCGGGTTTCGGCCGCGCGCTGACCGGCGGCAAGATCTTCAACCGCGAGGGCCAACTGGTCGCCGCGGTCGTACAGGAAGGTTTGATCCGCACCTTGCGCGAGCACTGACCGACCTTGCTCGGGCACCACCACCCGGCCTGAACTCGATCAGGCGCACACCACTTCGACGCGCAGGTGGCAGACCCCGGTGTCGGTCATTCGGCACAGTTCCCGTTCGAGCTGGACGCTGCGATGGCTGGGGTAGCGCTCGTTCCCAGCCCATCCGCGGATCGATCTCGGCGATCACCACCACCTTGCGCCGTCCGGTGAAGTGCTGCCGGACGTACTCCGAGGATCACCTCGGCGCGTTGCGCGCGAACGACTTTCGGTGCCGCGAAATTGGGGACCGCTTTCGCGAACGATGCCACGCCGGTCGGCGCCGCACAGCCGCTGGAGAATGCCTCGAGCAGCAAAGAACTCCGACCGCGTGCAGATCCGAAACGCGACGGTGCCGGTGGTGACCTCGGCGGGCTCCGTACGCAGCGGGCCACCGACGACAACCCGCCACGATGCCGCCGACGAGACGACGGCGGGGGCGGCGCTCGAATCTCCGCGCCGCTCTGGCGCCCGGCGCGGCAAAACAGCAATCACACTGCGGGTGTCGACCTGATCCGGGTCGTGCAAACCCGCGTTGACGGCCACCGTGAGCAGGGCCACACTGCGGCGGCTCGTAAGCTCTCGGTCGTGAACGCATCCTCGGTAGCCTCGCAGGCCGCAGGCGCGCAGCAGGCCCTGTCCCGGCCGACCATCGGCGTGCTCGCGCTGCAGGGTGACGTGCGCGAACATATCGCGGCGCTTGCGCTGTGCGGTGCGGAACCCGTTCTGGTGCGCCGCGAATCCGAGCTCGCCGCCGTCGACGCGTTGGTGCTGCCCGGCGGCGAGTCGACCGCTATCAGCAAGCTGCTCGAAGTGTTCGAACTGCTGGAGCCGCTGCGGGCTCGGCTGCGTGCGGGCATGCCCGCCTTCGGTTCCTGCGCGGGGATGATTCTGCTCGCCTCCGAGGTACTCGACACCCGCCCCGACGCCCAGCATCTGTCGGGCATTGATATGACGGTGCGCCGCAACGCTTTCGGTCGTCAGGTCGACTCGTTCGAGACCGATCTGGACTTCGCTGGTCTCGACGACGGCCCGATCCGCGCGGTGTTCATCCGGGCGCCGTGGGTGGAGCGCGCGGGCGAGGGTGTCGAGGTGCTTGCCACGGTGCCGAGCGGTCCGTTTGCCGGACGTATCGTCGCGGCGCGGCAGGGAAAGGTTCTCGCGACGTCGTTTCACCCCGAGGTCACCGGCGACCTGCGGGTGCATCGGATGTTCGTGGACCTGGTGCGCGAGGCGTAGCCACAGCTCGAACAGGGCTCGCGCGCGGCGCGAATCCCGCCGCGAAGTGAGCCTGGATAAGGCGCGGTGACAGGCCGAGTAGGCTGGGGGAGTTGTCTACCCGGCCGGAACGGGTACCGTGCGCACAATCAGACGTGCAGTCGACCTGGAGGAAGTAGGGAATGAGCGGCCACTCCAAATGGGCCACCACCAAGCACAAGAAGGCTGGGATCGATGCGAAGCGTGGCAAGCTCTTCGCCAAGCTGATCAAGAACATCGAGGTGGCGGCCCGCACAGGTGGCAGTGACCCGGCCGGTAATCCGACGCTTTTCGACGCCATTCAGAAGGCGAAGAAGTCGTCTGTGCCCAACGACAACATCGAGCGCGCCCGTAAGCGCGGCGGCGGCGAAGAAGCCGGCGGCGCCGACTGGCAGACGATCATGTACGAGGGTTACGGACCCAACGGTGTCGCGGTGCTGATCGAGTGCCTCACCGACAACCGCAACCGCGCCGCGGGCGAGGTGCGCGTCGCGATGACCCGCAACGGCGGCAATATGGCCGACCCGGGTTCGGTCTCGTACCTGTTCCACCGCAAGGGTGTCGTGACGCTGGAGAAGAACGGCCTGTCCGAGGACGACGTCCTCATGGCTGTGCTCGACGCGGGCGCCGAGGAGGTCAACGACCTCGGTGACACCTTCGAGATCATCAGCGACCCGTCCGACCTGATCGCTGTGCGCTCCGCGCTGCAATCCGCGGGAATCGATTACGACTCCGCCGAATCGGGCTTCCAGCCGTCGGTGTCGGTCGCGGTCGACGCGGATGGTGCCCGCAAGGTGTTCAAGCTTGTCGACGCGCTCGAAGACAGTGACGACGTGCAGAACGTCTATACCAACGTCGACCTGTCCGACGAGGTTCTCGCGGAACTCGACGACGAGTAGTCCGTTTTCGCAGTGCTGCACGGCAGGCAGTAGTCGCCGTACTCGGGGCGGTCCGCACATGAGCGGGCCGCCCCGAGGCGTGGGCTGGTCTTCGCTCGCCGGGCCGGGGATGTAGTCGCCGACATGCACGTCGTGTACGCGATTTCTGCCCGCCGATCCTCCGACCGGGTGCTCGCACGGCCGGTAGGGCAAGAACACGCGCCCTCTCGGTTACGCATTCGGAGATGACTATGCCTGCGGTCTGGTGGGCTAGGACACCGTCAGCACCAATTTGCCGACGGTGCGGCCGGTGTCGCCGAGTGCGTGTGCCTCGGCGGCGTCTGCCAGCGGGAAAGTTCCGGCGATTGTCGGGCGCAGCGCGCCGGTTTCGGCGAGTTGTGCGAGTGCGGACATGCCGGCGTGGTCGTCTTCGACCAGCATGCGGACCGCGCGTACGCCCAACTTGTCGGCCTCGGCCGCCAAATCGGTAGGGCCGAAGGCCCGCAAGGAGATCAGCAGGCCACCGGGGCGCAGGGTGTGTAGGGAGCGGAGGCTGTTTTCGTCGTCGATCGAGTCGAGCACTACGTCCACGGCGCGGGCCGCCGCGGCGAAATCTGTTGTCCGGTAATCGATGGCCTCGTCGACACCGAGGGTGCGCAGGAATTCGTGATTGGCCGCGCTCGCGGTACCGATCACGTATGCGCCACGGGCCTTGGCGATTTGGACGGCGAAGTGTCCGACGCCGCCCGCCGCGGCATGGATCAGGACGCGCTGTCCTGCGGTGAGGCCCGCGGTATCGACAAGCGCCTGCCAGGCGGTGAGTGCTGCGAGCGGGATCGCGGCGGCTCGAATGTGGTCCAGCGCGGCCGGCTTCCGTGCGAAGGCGCGTGCCGGTCCGGTCGTGTACTCGGCGAGTGCGCCGTGACCGTACGGGTAGGGGAGCATGCCGAAGACCTCATCGCCCGGCGCGAAGAGCGTTACGCCGATGCCGGTGGCGACCACGTCGCCGGACACGTCCCAGCCGAGTACGAACGGCGGCTCCGCGAGGAACAGGCCGGGCACTGCGCGGTGCCGCCAGTCGGTGGGATTGAGTCCCGCCGCACGCACGCGAACCAGAATCTCGCCGGGCCCGGGCACCGGACGTGGCAGTTGCGCCTCGATGAGAACCTCGGGCCCGCCGAGAACATGCTGATTGATCGCACGCATTGTCTTGTCTTCGCTCATGTACTCGACAATGCCCGCCGCGAGCAATCGAGAAAATGGCACGTTTGCCATAATTCGATATGATCGTGCCATGGTGGCGGATGCTGCGGTGGGTGATTGTTCGGTCCGGCACCGTGTGGTCGTGTTGGCGCTCGACGGTGTGTATCCCTTCGAGCTGGGAATTCCGAGCAGGGTGTTCGGTAGCGCGCCGGACCGGTACGAGGTCATGACCTGCTCGATCGATGGGAGGCCGGTGGCGACCCGCGCCGATTTCGCGATTGCCGTCGAACTCGACAGCAGTGCGCTGGCCACCGCGGACACCGTGGTCATTCCGGCGTGCGACATCGCGATGACCCTCGGTGGCGAGCTGCCGCCCACCGTGTCGGACGCGCTCGCGCGGATTCGACCGGGGGTCAGAATCGTGTCCATCTGCACCGGTGCGTTCGTCGCCGCGGCTGCCGGGTTATTGGACGGCAGGCCCGCCACGACGCATTGGAATCAAGCCGACCTGTTCCGCCGCACCTTTCCGAAGGTGCATCTCGACCCGGACGTGTTGTACGTCGACGACGGCGACATCCTCACCTCGGCGGGCGCGGCGGCCGGCATCGACATCTGCCTGCACCTGGTGCGCCGTGATCACGGCAGCGACGTCGCCAACCGGGTGGCCCGCCGCTGTGTCATCCCGCCCTGGCGTGACGGCGGCCAGGCCCAATACATCGAACAGCCGGTGCCGCCATCGACCTCCACCGGCACCGCGGCCGCCCGCCATTGGGCGCTGGAAAACCTCGGATTGCCCTTGACCATGGACGATCTCGCCGCCCACGCCCGGATGAGCAAGCGCACCTTCGCGCGCCGCTTCCGCGACGAAGTCGGCATGAGCCCCGGACGCTGGCTCATCCAGCAGCGTATTTTCCGCGCCAGGGACCTCTTGGAATCCACCGACCTCTCGATCGACCGGATCGCAGGTGAAGTCGGCTTTGCCACCGGCGGTTCCCTCCGCCAACACCTCCACGAAGCAATCGGCGTCTCCCCCCGCATCTACCGCCGCACCTTCCGCCCCGACCCCACCCGAGAAGTCGCCGGGTAACACCCGCCCTGCAACATATGCCCGCACTGCCGAAGCGCGCACTGTGAGCGGCATATCGGGGGAACAGTTGCCTCGATCATGCGCGGCGACCGACCTCGCGCACTCCAGGGGCGCGGTCGCGTGCTGATGGGTGATCCGATGGGTCACGGGGCAGCGGGTACCGGTAGACCGACGCGGGCGACGATCCACGGGAACGATGCGGTGAAGGCCGCCGAGGCGAATTGCCACGTGTGCCCGCCCTGAGTGGTGTGGATCGTGCAGTCGATGCCGACCTCGTGGCCCTGCCTGCACAGCTTCTCGGCCGCGCCGACCTCGCCGGTATCGGGCACACCGTCGTGGCCGCCCATGCCGGTCGAAGAGTCGTCGGCGGGTGGCCGGGGGTGTCCACCCGTCCTGGCGGGCGGTGGCGGGGTCAGGTCGTCGAAGAGTCCGGCGGTGCCGGTGTACGGGCCGTGTTTCGCCATGACGGTCAGCGGGTCGAAGGCCGCCCATTGGTCGGCGTCGCCACCGAAGAGGCGGGCGATGGTCTGCTCCCTGGTGCCCGAGACCGGACCGATGTCGCCCGCGATATCGACGAAGGTGCGCACCAGCTCCGGATGCATCACCGCCAGATCGACCGCGCAGGTGCCGCCCATCGACCAGCCGACCACCGCCCACTGCGCCGGATCCGCCGACGCACCGAACTCGGCTTCGACATAGCCGGGTACGTCACGGGTGAGGTGATCGGCCGCGTCGCCACGCGGGCCGTTCACGCACTCGGTGTCGTTGTTGAAACTGCCGCTGGAGTCGACGAAGACGAGGATCGGCGCGCGGCCGCTGTTGGCCGCGGTGAACTTGTCGACGCCGGGCATGATCTGGCCGCTGCGAACCCAGTCGGCGGGGGTGTTGAACTCGCCGCCGATCATCATCACCACTGGCAGCGCGGGCGGAGTTCGCTCCGCGAACCAGGCAGGTGGCAGGTACACATATTCGGTGCGATGCGGAAAACCACTGCCGGCGTCGGGGATCCGGACCGGCACGATTTTGCCGCTGCTGACGTTGGTGCCGCGCAGCGCGGGCAGCGCGTCGAGATCGGTTTGCTGTGGCAGCGGGCCTGCGGTGAGCGCGCTCCACACGGATTGCACGGTCGGGTAGTAGCCGACCCATTGATCGAGCACGATGCCCGTGCACAGCAGTGCCAGCGGAATCGCGAGAATCGACATCCCACGTCGCCACCATCGTGCGCTGCGCCAGCCGAGCACCGCCACTCCGATCGCCGCGCCGGTCGCGCCGACACATCCCCACAGCAGCGGCGGGGCGGGATCCGACGCCAGCCCCTGGTCGTTCATATAGGCCCATGCGGCGACCGCGCCTGCGATACCCGACGTCACGCACACCGGTACGCCGACACGACGCCAACGGCGCGTACGCCATCCGACGGCCGCGATGAGCACGGCGACTGCCACCAGCTCGATGGTCGATGGCAGCCAACCGTGCAACACCGATATTCCGTGATGAAAGGTGTTCTGGTAGTTGGGGTTCAGATCCGCCGGTGGAAGTTGCGGCGGTGGCGGCACCGGATCGGCGGGTGCGGCGAGAGGAGCTCGAAGGACGGGCACCTACGGCATTGTCGAGGTCATTGCTCGAGACAAGCTGTGAATCCGCTCCGGTGACACTGTGACCGCTCGGGGTTCACTGCGCGGTCTCGGTGCGCACCGTCCACTCGTAGACGGGCAGACTGCCCTCGGGTGTGTCTTTATGCCTGGCGGTGACCTTGAAATGCTCGTAGCCGCCCTTGAACGCGACCTTGAGCTCGATCCCCGGTGGTGTGATGGGAACGATGCGGGCCGGCAAGTCCTCCGGCCCGCCCTCGAGGACTGCCTTAACAGAGTTGCTCATCTTCGGATCGTAGGGGCATAGCCAGACCGAATCAGACAATTCCAGGAAACCACCGGCCGTCGGCGTGCCGCCGCAATGGCAGAATTCGGTCATGGTCGCACTGCAACTCGTGCGGGGAGACATCACCGAACAAACGGTGGACGCCGTGGTCAACGCCGCGAATTCGTCGTTGCTCGGTGGTGGCGGAGTCGACGGTGCCATCCATCGCAAAGGCGGGCCCGAAATTCTCGATGCATGTCGCAAGCTGCGCGCGTCGCACTACGACACTGGTCTGCGCACCGGGCAGGCGGTGGCGACGACGGCAGGTCGACTGCCGGCCCGCTGGGTGATCCACACGGTTGGTCCGGTGTGGTCGGCGACCGAGGATCGCTCGGATCTGCTGGCCTCTTGCTATCGCGAATCGTTGCGGGTGGCCGATGAATTGGGTGCGGGCACGGTCGCTTTCCCGGCGATCTCCACCGGCATCTTCGGCTGGCCGCTGGCGGACGGCGCCCGGATCGCTGTCGAGACCGTGTCCGTGGCGGTCACCGATGTGCGCGAGGTGCGGTTCGTTCTGTTCGACGAGCGCGCGTACGCGGCGTTCGCCGCACGGCTCACGGCGCAGTAGCTCGGCAACCGGGCCGGCCGAGTGCGCTCTGGATGCCGAAATGTGTCGGTGGCTTCTGCCATGGTGGTGCTGTGACGAATATCCAAGAACCGTTTCGGGTTCGGATCGATGTCCGCGTGTCCGACCTGGACCTCCAGCGGCATGTCACCGGCTCGGCCTATCAGCAGTTCGCCGACCACGCGCGGTTCGCCTGCGTGCAGGCGGCCGGGATATCCGTCGAGGACCTGCTGAGCTCGGGCCTCGGCCCGGTCAATCTCGAGACGGTGATCAAGTACCACCGCGAACTGCGTGCGGGCGATTCGGTGGACGTGTCGTGCTCGTGGATTTGGGGAGACGGCAAGACCTACCGCGTCGAGCACACTTTCACCCGATCCGATGGTGCGTTGTCGGCGACTGTCACCTTTGTCAGCGGACTGCTCGACCTTCAGGCGCGCCGCCTGGTGGCAAACCCCGCGCACGAATGGGCCTCGCGCGCCACCGAACCGGCGCTGCTGGGACTCGCGCCGGTGGCGCCCTGACTCGCTTCTCCCGATGACCCCGCACCCGTGTCGCTGTCGCAGGCACCGCGCGATGTCCTCTAGACTTCGAACAACTGTTCGCGTCTCCGAAGGGGTTTTCGTGCGGGTGATGGGTGTCGATCCCGGGCTCACCCGGTGCGGCCTCAGCATCGTGGAGGGCGGGCTCGGCCGGAAGGTGACCGCATTGGCCGTCGATGTGGTGCGTACGCCGGCGGATATGGATTTGGCACACCGCCTGCTCGGCGTCGCGGATGCGGCCGAACTCTGGATGGACACCCACCAACCCGAGGCAGTGGCGATCGAGCGGGTGTTCGCGCAGCACAATGTGCGCACCGCTATGGGCACCGCGCAGGCGGGCGGTGTGATCGCGCTCGCGGCGGCCCGCCGGGGGATACCCGTGGCCTTCCATACGCCCAGTGAGGTGAAGGCCGCCGTTACCGGCAACGGCACGGCGGACAAGGCTCAGGTGACGGCGATGGTGACGCGTATCCTCGGCCTCCAGGTCGCGCCGAAACCCGCGGACGCGGCCGATGCACTGGCCTTGGCGATCTGCCACTGCTGGCGTGCGCCGCTGCTGGATCGGATGGCCAGGGCCGAGGCACTGGCGGCGCAGGCGCAGCGGCGGTACGCGGAAAAGCTTGCTGAACAACGAAAGGCGGTACGCAGGTGATCGCGTCGGTACGCGGTGAGGTGCTGGAGATCGCCCTCGATCATGTGGTGATCGAGGCGGCGGGCGTCGGATACCGGCTCAACGTCACCCCGGCAACGCTGTCCACGCTGGCGCGCGGCGCGGAATCCCGGCTGTACACCGCGATGATCGTGCGCGAGGACTCGATGACGCTGTTCGGCTTCGCCGATACCGAATCCCGTGACCTGTTCGGGCTCTTGCAAACGGTGTCCGGCGTCGGCCCCCGGCTTGCCATGGCCGTGCTGGCCGTGCTCGAACCGGAGACGCTGCGCAAGGCGCTCGCGGAGAGCAACGTCACCGCACTGACCCGCGTCCCCGGCATCGGCAAACGCGGCGCCGAACGCATGGTCGTCGAATTGCGCGACAAGGTGAATCTCGTTCCTGTGCAGGCGGGTCCCCCCGGCGCCACCCCGACGCCGGTGCTCACGCCCGTGCGTGAGCAGGTTGTCGAGGCGTTGACCGGGCTCGGCTTCTCGCTCAAGCAGGCCGAGCAGGCGGTCGACGCGGTGCTCGCCGAACAGCCCGCCGCCGACACCGCGATCGCGCTGCGCGCGGCCCTCGCTTCCCTCGGCAAGAACCGGTAGCGCGGCATGGACTACGACGACGTCGAATCCGACAGGGGTGACCAATCCCAGGTCACCGCAAGCTATCTCAGGTCCGACGGTGAGATCGAGGCCAGCCTGCGTCCGAAGTCGCTCGACGATTTCATCGGCCAGCCGCGCGTGCGTGAACAGCTCGCGCTGGTGCTGCGCGGCGCCAAACAACGCGGCGGCACCCCCGATCACGTGCTGCTGTCCGGTCCGCCAGGTCTCGGTAAGACCAGCATGGCGATGATCATCGCGGGTGAACTGGGCACCGCGCTGCGGATCACCTCCGGCCCCGCGCTGGAACGGGCAGGCGACCTCGCCGCCATGCTCAGCAACCTGGTCGACGGCGATGTGCTGTTCATCGACGAGATCCACCGCATCGCGCGGCCCGCCGAGGAAATGCTGTACCTGGCCATGGAGGACTTCCGTGTCGACGTAGTCGTCGGTAAGGGCCCCGGCGCGACCTCGATACCGCTCGATATCGCGCCTTTCACCTTGGTCGGCGCCACCACCCGCTCGGGGGCACTCACCGGCCCGCTGCGTGACCGCTTCGGCTTCACCGGCCACATGGACTTCTACGAGCCCGAGGAGCTGCTGCGCATTCTGCAGCGCTCGGCGCACATCCTCGGTGTCACCCTCGAATCCGAAGCGGCCGCCGAAATCGCGGGCCGTTCGCGCGGTACGCCCCGCATCGCGAATCGGCTGCTGCGCCGCGTCCGCGACTACGCCGAGGTGCGTGCCGACGGTCTGATCACCCTGCCGATCGCGCGGGCGGCACTCGAGGTCTACGACGTCGACGCGCTCGGTCTCGATCGCCTGGACCGCGCGGTGCTCGCCGCGCTGGTCCGCAGCTTCGGCGGTGGTCCGGTCGGTGTGTCGACGCTGGCCGTCGCGGTGGGGGAGGAAGCGGCCACCGTCGAGGAGGTCTGTGAGCCGTTCCTCGTCCGCGCGGGCATGGTCGCGCGGACGCCGCGAGGTCGTGTCGCCACTGCCGCGGCATGGGAGCACTTGGGCCTGGTCCCGCCACCGGACCTGGTCTTCGGGTCGATCGAAGTCCGCGGTCGCGAACCACAACCGACCTCGGATGCCTTCGACTGACCGTGTGGGGCAGCCTGCTGCGCCCTGCCGCCCGGCGCGACGGGTGCGTGGTCAGCGGTGATGTGCCGCGCGCTCCAGTGCGGTGACGACGAGGTCGAGGAATGCGTCCACCTCGCCGTGCTCATACCCGCGGGTGCTGAGCCTGGCCTCGGTGAACCGCACCGCACGCACATCGGTGACGGTGAGGCTGCTGGGACCGCCGTGGGCGAGGGTCGCAGCGACGAGGTCGAGAAACGCGTCGACTTCGTCGGTGTCGTAGCCGCGGCGACCGATGGGCGCCTGGGTGAATCGCATCCGGTGGATGTCGTCGGGTGTCAGCAGTGGCCCGGAGCCGTTGCCGGACGCGGGCACCGGCAACGTGCCCAGCTGCCGGAATTCCAGCTCTATCCGGATCTGATCGAGGAATTCGTCGACCTCGTCGGCCTGGTAGCCGCGCCCACCGAACCGGGGTGCGTCGAAGGTCACGTGCCGGACGTCGTCCGCGGTGAGCGTGCCACGTCCGTCGAGCGTGGCGGCGATGAGCTCCAGGAAGGCGTCGACCTCATCGGCGTGATAGCCGCGGTGTCCGAGCGGCGGCATGGGAAAATGGGTCCGGCTGACGTCCTCGGGGGTCACGCGCGACATTCTTTCAGCGTCATTGCCCTGCTCTGGTCGAATACCACTTCTTCGTACTCCGCGGTCTCTTGCGAACACGTGCGACCCCCATGTGGACACCGTCGATCAGTGTTCACCCTAGCCTCCGAAATCGTGCTCGTATCCAGTGAAATTCGGCCGGCTGCTTGCGGATGATCGATGGCGGCCGAGTGTCTTTGCGCCACAATGTATCTGTGGTGTAGCGACGGCGATCAGCCTTTGCGGACGCCATCGATGAGCAGCCTACGGATCGCCTCGTTGAGTCCGTCGACGGCGGCGGGGTCGGGGCTGCGCAGTCCGTGCACGATGCCGGCGATGAGCATGCCGGTAACGGCCTTTGCGGTGTTGGTGGTGTCCAGATCGGCCCGCAGGTACCCGAGTTCGACGCCGTGCGACAGGTAGCCGGCGGTCAATGCGTCGGCCATGTCGAGCAGGCCGTAGAGCCGGGCGGTGAGTTCGTCGTCGATACCGGTCGCGTGGAACAGCAGCAGCTGGGCCACCCTGCGGTCCTCGACGAGGATGTGGTTGAGCGCCACGCCGATGCGGTCGAGTTGGGCGCGGTAGTCGTCGAGCGAGGCCGCGGCGTCCGGGGCGTTCTCGGTGCCGAGGGCAGCGACTATGCGCCCGGCGAGGTCGTCGATGACGTGATCGATGATGTCGCGCTTATTGCTGAAGTATCGGTAGAAGGTGCCGTGGCCGATGCCGAGTACGCCGGCGATGTCCGCGATTCCGGTGGCGTGATAGCCCTTCTCCGCGAAACAGACGAAGGCGGTGTCGATGATGTCCTGGCGCAGTTCGGCTTTGCGTCGCTCAGCACGCGTGGATGGCTTCGTCACCCTCACGATGATACTGTGTTCACAAACGGAATGATGTGTCATTCCGTGAAGATTGCTTCACATTCCATGACGGAATGGTTCACTCAGCAGGAGGTTCGACGTGGCGCCTCAGTTCGATGCGGTCGTTGTCGGTGCAGGTTTCGGTGGAATGGGTGCGGGCATCGAGCTCGACCGGCTCGGTCTGAGCAATTTCGTCATCCTGGAACGCGAAGACGATCTCGGCGGCACCTGGCACGTCAATCACTACCCGGGTCTCGCGGTGGACATCGCCTCGGTGACCTACTCGTACTCGTTCGAGCCCAATCCCTACTGGACGCGTCTGTTCGCGCCCGGCGCGGAGCTCAAGAAGTACGCCGAGTTCGTCGCCGACAAGTACGGCCTGCGCCGCAGGATGCGTTTCGGCACCGTGGTAGACGGCGCCCGTTGGGACGAGGAGCGCCAGTACTGGGTGGTGTCCGTCGCGGGCGGTGAAACCATTACCGGCCGTTACCTTCTCACGGCCACCGGGTTTCTCTCCCAGCCTTACACCCCGCCGTTTCCCGGCATCGACTCCTTCGCGGGCAAGATCATCCACACCACCGCGTGGGAGGACGACTTCGACCTCACCGGTCGCAAGGCCGCGATCATCGGCACCGGCGCGACCGCCGTCCAGCTGGTGCCCGAGGCTGCCGAGAAGGTCGCGGAGCTCACCGTCTTCCAGCGCACCCCGATCTGGGTAGTGCCGAAGGTCGACACCGCGATCCCCGGCCCGGTGCAGAAGCTGTTCGCGCGAGTGCCCGCCACTCAGAAGGCGGCCCGGCTGGTCAACACCGGCATGCTCGAGGCGCTGATGGTCGTCGGTGTGCTGCACTTCAAGCAGGCCAAGCCGCTGAACAAGGCCGCGAGCCTGCTCGCGAAGGCGCACTTGCGTGCGCAGGTGCGCGACAAGGAAACGCGCAAGAAGTTGACACCGCACTACGACTTCGGCTGCAAGCGCCCGACCTTCTCCAACCTGTACTTCAAAACGTTCAACCGGCCGAACGTGCGCCTCGAGACCAACTCGATCGATCACGTCGAGGCCGACGGCATCGTGACCGCCGACGGACACAAGACCGAGATCGACACCCTGATCCTTGCCACCGGCTTCAATCTGTGGGATGTGAACTTCCCGGCCATCGAGATCATCGGCCGTGAGGGCGTCGACCTCGGAAAGTTCTGGCGCGACAACCGTTTCCAGGCCTACGAGGGCATCACCGTGCCCAAATTCCCGAACTTCATCAGCCTCAACAGCCCGTACTCCTACAGCGGCCTGTCGTACTTCACCACCATCGAGGCTCAGATGAAGCATATGGGCAGGCTGCTGCAGGAGACCTTCCGTCGTGGTGAGACAACCTTCGAGGTGACCGAGCAGGCCAACGCACACTTCCTGAACCGAGTGACCGACAAGCTCGGCTCCTCGGTGTTCTATGGCGGCGACTGCTCGACCGCGCGCAGCTACTACTTCAACCAGCACGGCGAGGCCGCGCTACTGCGCCCGACCAGCACCATCAACGCCCACCGCGAGGCAGTCGGCTTCCCACTCGACGACTACACCTACGGCAAGTCCGCCTAGCGCTGCCCCGTTGCGTCCGCGGTCGCGCATGCCGGCCGCGGGCTCGCCTGATTCCGCTGACTGGTCCGCCCGCTGATCTTCGACGACGGCTTCCGTTATCGGACCGGCAACCTCGACTACCCCTGGAACTGGTTCAACAAGCCCCACTCATCGTGGAACGCGGGGGCAACGCGCCACTGATCACGGTCGTGGCCGTCGGCGAGGTGCACCGCGGCCGTGTCCTTCCGTATTTGCCCAGGTAGGGGTGGTTCGGAGACCCGTGGCCGTTCGATGTTCGGGCGGCGCAGACACCATTGACTCCGGGCCCCGGGCATGCCGAACCAGGGACGGGCTTCGGTCATCTCGGCCAATTCGTAGAGCTCGGGCGTGGACAGGGCACCGGGTGCCTTCTAGGAAAGGGTCTTGACGTCGATTCGTGCAGCTTCGGCCATCATCGTCCTTCTTTCTGAATGCACAGAACGTCCCGATCCGCGGGCTCGATTGGCGATGAGTTCGTGCGAAGACAGCCTCCCGGCAGCGCAGGCGGGACGTCCTGTATGGTGAATTTCCTGCGAGATCAACTGTAACGCAACAAGATTCGCCTACATCTCAGCTTCGCTGAGAAGTTCGATGCCGACCGGTTCGTCGCCGACCGGCCATGCGCCCATCGCCGGTCGGAGCGCGAATCGGGACGTCAAGGGTGTGCCGGTGTGGCAGTGGCGACACGAGCTGGCAGACTGTTGAGATACCTGTCCACACCCACCCAAAGACTAGGGACTGACTTCGACGATGGAACTTCTGTTTCCGCTAGTGCTGGTAGGCCTGTTCGTGTCGATGTACCTGATGTCTCGCCGCCAGAAGCGCGAGGCGCAGAAAGTCGCCGACATGCAGGGCAGCCTGAAAGTCGGCGATCAGGTCACCACCACGTCGGGGCTGTACGGCACCGTGGTCGATCTCGACGACACCACCGTCGATCTCGAGATTGCCGAAGAGGTCGTCACCACGTGGCTGCGCCTGGCCATCCGTGAGGTGCGCACCGAGGACGAGACCACGGATCAGGTCACGGACGAGACCGTGACCGAGGAGGCCGTCGACGATGTCGTCGAAGAGTCCGCGGAACAGCCCGAGACCCGGCTGACCAAGGACTGACCGGCCCGACCGGTTATCGGTGAGCCCGCGCGCCCGATGATGCCGTGGGTCCCACTCCCGGGTACCCGGCGCCGCTGGTGCGTGCCCGTCCGTTCCACCTCGACTTCCCGCCTAGGAGATGACGTACTGTGCCACCTTCCCAAGGATCGGCGCATCCGCTCCGGCTGCTCGGCGTCTATGCCGCGCTGCTGGCCGTGATCTATGCGTTGGTGTTCTTTACCGGTGACAAAGACCCGACCCCCAAGCTCGGCATCGACCTGCAGGGTGGCACCCGGGTCACGCTGACCGCGCGCACCCCCGACGGCAGCAAGCCGAGCCAGGACAGCCTGCGGAAGGCACAGGAGATCATCGAGAACCGGGTCAACGGACTCGGCGTAGGTGGCTCCGAGGTCGTGATCGACGGTGACAACATCGTCATCACGGTGCCGGGCGACGACGGTCAGCAGGCCCGTGCGCTGGCGACCACCGCGAAGCTGTACATCCGGCCGGTGCTGGACAACGAATCGGTGGCGAACCGGGGTGTGCCGCAGCAGCCGGCGCAGTCGCCCGCCGCGACGCCGTCGAGCCCCGCACCGGAAACACCGGAAGAGGTGTCGCCCGAGCCCGCGCCGCAGCAGCGGGTGTTCCCCGCGCAGGCGCCGACCGAGCCGCCCGCGCCGTCCGGTTCCCCACAGGAACAGGCGCAGCAGGAAATCGCTACGGCCAAGGCGGTCCGGCAGAGCACCGACCCGACCATCCAGAAGGCCGCGATGGCTGCGCTGGATTGCAGCAAGCCCGACCCGCTGGCAGGCAATGACGATCCGAAGCTGCCGTTGGTCGCCTGCTCCACCGACGGCACCGAGGTGTTCCTGCTCGACAAGAGCCGCATCGACGGCCAGGAGATCAAGAACGCGAGCTCCGGGCTCAACCAGCAGCAGGCGCGGCACGAGGTCAACCTCGAGTTCAAGTCCGGCGGCAGTGACGCCTGGGCCACGCTGACCGGTGAATACCTCCAGAAGCGAGTCGCGTTCGTCCTCGACTCGAAGGTCGTCAGCGCGCCCGTCGTGCAGGCGGGACCCCAGCAGGGCGGTCGCACCACCATCAGCGGCAATTTCACCGCCACCAGCGCGAAGGAACTCGCGAACACGCTGAAGTACGGTTCGCTGCCACTGTCGTTCCAGATCTCGGAAGCCGAAACCGTCTCGGCGACGTTGGGGCTTTCCTCGTTGAAGGCCGGCCTGCTCGCGGGCGCGGTCGGTCTCGTTGTGGTGTTGCTCTACTGCCTGGCCTACTACCGGATGCTCGGTTTCCTGACCGGCTTGTCATTGGTCGCCTCCGGGCTCGCCGTATTCGGCATCATGGTCCTGCTCGGGCGGTGGATCGGCTTCACCCTCGACCTTGCCGGCATCGCGGGCCTGATCATTGGTATCGGCATGACCGCCGACTCGTTCGTGGTGTTCTTCGAACGCATCAAGGACGAGATGCGTGAAGGTCGCAGCTTCCGATCGGCCGTGCCACGCGGCTGGCAGCGCGCCCGCCGGACAATCCTGTCCGGCAACGCGGTGAGCTTCATCGCGGCGGCGGTGCTCTACGCGCTGGCCGTCGGCCAGGTGCGCGGCTTCGCGTTCACCCTCGGTCTCACCACCGTGCTCGACGTGGTGGTGGTGTTCCTGGTGACCGCGCCGCTGGTGTTGCTGGCCTCCAGGACGGCCTTCTGGTCGAGCCCGTCGGTGAATGGTCTCGGTGCGATCCAGCAGGTCGCCCGTGAGCGCAAGGCGGCCGATGCCGCACTCGGGGAAAGCGTGAGGACGCGATGACCAACAGCCAGACCACGCCCTCGCTGCACCAGCACGAGGACGATCCCGAAACCGATGAGGTGCGGTACGCCGCGCAGCCCAAGCACAGCTTCCTCAACCGGCTCTACACCGGCACCGGCGCCATCGACGTCATCGGAAAGCGCCGGATGTGGTACCTCATCACCGCAACGATCGTGCTGATCTCGCTGGGCAGCATCGTATTTCGCGGTTTCACCCTGGGTATCGACTTCGAGGGCGGTTCACGGATCCAGTTCCCGGCGGGTAGTGCGACCACCAGCCAGGTGGAGGACGTCTACCGCGGTGCTATCGGCACCGACCCGGTGTCGGTGCAAACGGTGGGCACGGGCGCGTCGTCCACCATGTTGATCCGCTCCGAGGCGCTCGACAAGAATCAAGTGGAAGCGCTGAACAACGCGCTGTTCAGCAAGTTTCAGCCCAAGGACCGGGACGGGAATCCGAGCCGCGCCGCGATCAGCACCTCCGACGTCAGCGAAACCTGGGGCAGCCAGATCACCCGCAAGGCCCTCATCGCACTCGCGGTGTTCCTCGTGCTGGTCGCCATCTACATCACCGTCCGGTTCGAGCGGGACATGGCGATCGCCGCCCTTGCCGCCTTGGGCTTCGATGTCTCGGTGACGGCGGGCGTCTACTCGATTGTCGGCCTGGAGGTCACGCCGGCTACCGTGATCGGCATCCTCACCATTCTCGGCTTCTCGCTGTACGACTCGGTCGTTGTCTTCGACAAGGTCGAGGAGAACACCAGAGGCATCCTGCATTTGAACCGTCGGACCTACGGTGAGCAGGCCAACCTCGCGGTCAACCAGACCCTGATGCGTTCGATCAACACCGCGCTGATCGGTATCCTGCCGATCGTCGGCCTGATGGTGATCGCGGTGTGGATGCTCGGCGTCGGCACGCTCAAGGACCTGGCGCTCGTGCAGCTGGTCGGCCTGCTGGTCGGCACCTACTCCTCGATCTTCTTCGCCACCCCGTTGCTGGTGTCGATCAAGGAACGCTGGGGTCCGGTCGCGGCGCACACCAAGAAGGTGCAGACCAAGCGGTCGGGCGTGGCCGCGGCCCGTGCGGGCGCCGAGGCCGAGCGGCGCGCGGTCGCCGCGACACGCCGGGATTACTCCGAAGCGCCGCGACGGGCGCGGGAGCCGGGCGATGCTCCCCGGCCCGGCACACGCCCGAGCGGGAAACGGTACAAGAAGAAGCACTGACCTACAGGCAGGAGTTTCCTCCATGCGTAAGCAGTCGCTGGCGCGTCTGATCGGATCGGTGGCTGCGGGCACCCTGGCGGCCGGGATGGTCGCCGGGTGCTCCGGTCAGAACCAGGTGCCGTCCATCGGCTATGCGGTCGATGCCGTGATCGCCAGCTACAACGGTGGCAGCACCCTTGGTGCGAGCAGCGGCTCGGCGGCCGTGTTCGGGCGGGTGCTGACGGGGTTCTTCTACACCGGACCGGACGGTCAACAGGTCGCCGACACCGACGCGGGCACCGCGAAAGAGGTTCCCGGTGAGGCGCAGACCGTGCAGTACCGGCTCAACCCGGACGGTGTGTACTCCGATGGCGTGCCCACCTCGTGTGATGACCTGGTGCTGGCCTGGGCCGCGCGCAGCGGCCGGTTCACCAAACCCGGTGACCGTAGCCACGCACCGCTGTTCGACGCGGCCAACAGCGCCGGGTACGACGACATCGAGCGGGTGGACTGCCAGCCCGGCTCCAAGGACGCCACCGTGGTGTTCCGGCCCGACCGGCATTTCGTGCCGTGGCACACCTTGTTCACCGCAGGCGAGCTGATGCCGGCACACGTCGCCGCACGGGTGGCCAACGTGCCGAATGTGGTGTCGGCCTTGCAAACCGGTGATCCCGGCGCGATCGAGCGGCTGGCCGACTTCTGGAACAACGGCTGGACCATGAGCTCGGGCAGTGGTCTCGACCTGTCCCGCTTCCCGTCGTCCGGGCCCTATCGGATCGAATCCTATTCCGCCACGGACGGTTTGGTGCTCGTCGCGAATGAGCGCTGGTGGGGCAACAAGCCCGAGACCGGACGGATCGTGGTGTGGCCCAAGACCGTCGATGTGCGAGCCAAGGTCGCCGACAATGCTGTCGGTGTGGTCGATGTCGGCGCTGGATCGGTCAAAGATCTGAACCTGGAAGGTTTTTCGGTGCGCACGGTGCCGGGCCGCGGCGTCGAGCAGCTGGTGCTCGGGACCGGGGGAGTGTTCGGTTCGGCGGATGCGCGCCGTGCGTTCGCCCTGTGTGTGCCGAGGCAGGCGCTGTTCGACAAACTCGGCAAGGCGAAGGACGCGCCCAAGACCGGTCTCGGCGCCGCACCGCTGAATTCCCGCATCGTGCAGCAGGACTCGCTGTACTACCCGGCGGTCACCGGCGCCGCCGAGAAATATCGCGGCGCCGACGTCCCCGCCGCCACCGCGGCGCTGGCCTCTTCCGGCGCGGGCAAGCCCACCGTCCGCATCGGCTACCTGCAGCCCGATGAGCGTCGCGCACAGACCGTCGCGATGATCGCCGAGGCGTGCAAACCGGCCGGCCTCACCGTCGTCGACGCAGGCTCCGCCGATTTCACCCCCGCTCAGCTCACCGAGGGCAAAGTCGACGCCGTCCTCGCGAGTACCGCGGCGGCGTCGGGTCCGGCCGGATCGCTGGCCGGGATGGCCGCGACCAGCGCGTTGCGCACAGGTAGCGGGCTCAATTTCGGTCGCTTCGGTAACGGGCGATACGATGCGATCACCGATCAGCTTGCGGCCGACGACAACTCGACCACAACGCTGAATCTGCTCACCGAGGCCGAAAACCTGCTGTGGTCGGAGATGCCGAGCGTCCCCCTGTTCGTCAATCCCCGCATCATCGCCTTCGGCAACGGTCTGCAGAACGGCATCGCCGGCCCCACGCAGGGCGGGACCGGCTGGAACATGGACCGCTGGGTGTTGAAGCGGTGACAAGGTGTTGTGGGTGATGGACCATGGAGAGGTGTCGATGAGCAAGCACGCGGCGGTCGAATCAGACGAACTGGCAACCGAGCGGACCACAAAGGCCGCCGAGCTGGTCGAGCGTCTTACCCGGTGGCACGACGATTTCCCCACTCCTGGCGTTCGTTTTGCTGATCTGAGCCCGGTATTTGCCGATCCGGAGGGATTCCGCGCCGTCATCGACTGCCTCGCGGACTGCGCACCGCAGGCCGATCTGGTCGCCGGCGTCGATGCCCGCGGCTTCATTATCGGCGCGGGCGTCGCGGCCACCCTCGGCACCGGCGTCCTCGCGGTTCGCAAGGCGGGCAAGCTGCCCCCGCCTGTGATCACCCGCGAATACAGTCTCGAATATGGCACCGCGGCCCTGGAGATCCCCGCCGATGGCATCGATTTGAAGGGTCGCCGTGTGCTGCTCCTCGACGATGTTCTGGCTACCGGCGGCACTCTCGCCGCAGCAGCGGCCCTCTTCGCCGATGCGGGCGCCGACGTTGTCGCCGCCGCGGTGGTCCTCGAACTCGAATTCCTCGGTGGGCGCGAGCGCCAGGGCGACTATCCGCTGACTTCGGTGGTGCGCGTCTAGCAATCGAAAGCATCCGTCAGGACATTGCTCCGGTGCAGGCCGGGAGAATACCGCGCATCATCAGCCTTCCGGGCTGATGGTGCGCGGTTTCGTCGTGCCCGGCCACCGCCATGTTGGCGCGCAACATCTGCTTCGAGGCGCCGACCGTGGCAGTCGAAGCGGAGCGGGGTGCGCCCGGCGCGATCCGGCATCCGGTCGGCCGCGTTGTCGGCGCGCATCCAAGATCGCGCAGGCCGCACAACTGCGGAGCGGATGTGATCCAAATATCACTGGCGCGATCGGTGTGGGTTTGTTTAATCTTATCGAGTCTTGTTCCCGTTGATCGGAGTCATGCCGTTGCTCTCATGAGGTAACCACTCGGGCGGCCCGCGTCTCGCGCGTCGCATTCCGTTGCAACCTCTGGGGTAGGCACATGGCCAATCTTTCTATTTCCGATCTCACTTTCTCGTGGCCCGATGGGACTCCCGTCTTCGATGGGCTCGACGCTGTGCTCGGTCCCGGTCACCTCGGTCTGGTCGGCAGCAACGGCGTCGGCAAATCGACGCTGTTGCGGCTGATCGCCGGTGAACTGCCGCCGGTGCGTGGCTCGATGACGGTTTCCGGTCGCCTGGGTTATCTGCGGCAGGATCTCGGGCTCGGCGACGGGCAGCGGGTGGACGAAGTGCTCGGCATCGCGGATACGCGAAAAGCTTTGCACCGCATCGAATCCGGTATGGCCGACGATGTCGACTTCGACATCGTCGGTGGCCAGTGGGACGTCGAGGAGAGCGCCGTCGCGCTGCTCGGCCGCCTCGGTCTGCACTATCTGGCCGATTCGACAGAGCAGCTCGATCGTCGACTCGAAACCCTGTCCGGCGGCGAGACGGTCCTGCTGGGATTGGTGGCGCAGCTGCTGCGCGAGCCCGACGTGTTGTTGTTGGACGAACCGACGAACAACCTGGATCATGTTGCCAGGCAGCGGCTTTATACCGTGGTTGCCCAGTTTTCCGGCACAGTGCTCACCGTGAGTCACGATCGTGAGCTGCTGGACCGGATGACCTCCATCGTTGAGCTGCGGCAGGGCGAATTACGGTTGTTCGGCGGAAATTTCAGCGAATACGAGCGGATCATCGAGGCCGAGCAGCAGGCTGCGCGGGCGGCGATCCGCGATGCGCGCAGCGATGTGCGCAAGCAGGCGCGCGAACTCGTGGAGGCGCGGATCAAACTGGATCGTCGACTGCGCTATGGGCAGAAGATGTGGGACAACAAGCGCGAACCGAAAATCGTCATGAACGAGCGGAAGCGGCAAGCGCAGGTGTCGGCGGGCAAGCTGCGCAACAACCACATCGAAAAGGTCGATACCGCAAAGGAACAGCTCCAGCAGGCGCAGGAGTTGCTCCGCGATGACAGGGAGATCCGTGTCGATCTGCCCGACACCCGGTTGTATCCGGGCCAGGACGTGATCGACCTCGACGAGGTCCGGCTTGCGTGTGGACCGATGGTGACGATGCGGGTGACCGGCCCGGAGCGTATCGCGCTCACCGGGCGTAACGGCGTCGGCAAAACCACGCTGCTACACCGGATCGTCGAGGAAGCGCCGAAGGTCGCGTGGCGGATGCTGCCGCAGCGTCTCGACGTCTTCGACGAGCAGTGTTCGGTATTCGAGAACGTGGCGGCGGTGGCACCGCACGCGTCGGCGGAGCAGATCCGGGCTCAGTTGGCGCGGTTCCTGTTCCGGGGCGGCGACGCCGATGTCGCCGCCTCGGCACTGTCCGGTGGTGAACGCTTGCGTGCCGCGCTGGCCATGCTGTTGCTGGCCGACCCGGCGCCCAAGCTGTTGCTGCTCGACGAGCCGACCAACAATCTCGACCTGCCGAGCCTGGAGCATCTGACTCAGGCGCTCGCGAGTTTCGAGGGCGCGCTGATCGTGGTGAGCCACGACCCGCGATTCCTCGATGACATCGGCGTGACTCGCCGTGTGGAACTCACCGCCGACGGCCTGGTCGAGACACGGGTGTGCTGATGCGGTGGCGTGCGGCGCGATCGTGCAGTGCCGCACAGTCCTCGGTGTCGTCGACCCGCAGTGCCCTGCGGGTGTCGCGCATCAAGGGGTGTGCGGTCGCGCGCCGGAGGCTCGCCGCATGACGCCGGGGTACCGGATGAGCCGGGCTCCCAGCGTGACCGCGAGGAAGGTGAGTGCGAGCCACGGGCGGATATGTGGGCTCAGCTTGCGGATGCGGCCGTGTTGGTCGAGCTCGATGACCATCGCCTCGGTCATTCGGAACGGCCCGATGTATGCCTCTCCCAACAGGACTCGGTGCGTACCTTCGCCGATCTGATCGGTCCACCGCATCGCGGAGATGCCCTGGTACACCGCGGTCAAGAGGATCCGAAGATCGTCCTGCCCGCGGAACACCAGTCGTCCCGAGAGGGGGGAGGTCAGCTCGGCGTCGGGTGCGAGGGTTTCCATCAGCGCGTCGATGTCGGCGGACTCGGTCGCTTTGCGGAACTGGGGCACTGCATCTGTCATGGCCGCGATCGCCTCTCGTGCGTGGTGTTGGTCGAGGCGAATCCTCCCTTAGTCGCTTGCAAAAAGCAATGGACTAGGATGGTCGGGTGCCCAAGGCTGCTATGTCCGACATCGTCTGCTCGATCGCGCGTACCCTCGACGTGGTCGGCGAGCGGTGGACGCCGCTGATCCTGCGCGACCTGTTCGTCGGCCTGAACCGATTCGAAGACATGCGCCGCGACCTCGGCATTGCCACCAACGTCCTCGCTGCCCGCCTGGAAACCCTCCAGCAGCACGGCATCGTCGAAACCCGCGCCTACCAATCGAATCCGGTCCGCTACGAGTACGTGCTCACCGATCAGGGCCGCGACCTCTATCCGATCCTGACCCTGCTCATCACCTGGGGCGACAAATGGCTCGCCCCGGAAGGTCCCCCCGCCCTGGTCGTGCACGACGACTGTGGTCGAACAACCTCGGGCGTCGTCACCTGCACCAACTGTCACACGCCGCTGACCGCCGACAACGTCCACTGGGTCCGAGGCCCCGGCGCCCACCGTGGCCCTGGCACCATGCTCATCGGCGACTACCTCCAGCCCCCCGGCTCGTCGAGCCGGATATGACGGTATTCCGACTCGACCTCTGTCACGGCCATGTCCCGCTCACGCCCCGACCGATCGGTGGTGGCGGAACCCGGTTGTGCTGTCCCGGCTTTCGGCGTTGGACCGCGGACACCAGGATGGATCCATGGGAATCGAGCTGAATGTCGCGGGGGTGTGCCGCGCGCCTACTGAAGACTTTCTGCAGCGGGTCGAGCGATGGCTGCGGACCGGGCCCGCGGGTGCGCGGACCGATTGGACCTCGACGTCGGCGCCGTTCCGCAATCCGGTCGAGGTATCCGGCGACCAGTTGCTGGCCGTGTTGCATCCCGCCGTCGAGCCGGTCGATCTGCGGGCGGCCCACGGTCAGGTGGTGGTGACCGCTGGGTGTGCGCCGGCCGGCCCCGGCTATCACCGGCACGTCGCCGCGGTCCTGCACGAAATGGGCAGGGAGTTCGACATCGTCTGGGACGAGGGCACCGATGATCCGCTCGGGCTCGCGGATAATCGCGCGGAGGTCGAGCGCGACTATCTGACGTGGATTCGAATGCTCGCGCGCACCGTGCTCAGCCAGGTGCCGGCCGAAGGCAATGTGGTGTCGCTCGGATTGTCCCTCGGCAGCGACCAGTTCGACTATGAGGGCCTGGCCGCGACCTGGCTCGGACCGCGCGACGTCGACTGGTTGCGAGCCGTCGCCGATGGTGACGAAGCCGCCGCCGTTGGATTCTTCCCGTGGTGGGAGGACGGCTGGACGGCGCGAACCTTCCGTGACACCGCACTCGGCATCATGTGGAACGACGTGCGCTGGCGGGTTCCCGTCGACGAAGACGACGCGCCGGCATTGCGTCAGGCCGACGCTCTGCTCGCCGAGGCGAGTCGGCTCGACCACGCACTCGACTTGCCGTGGGCGGCCTGGCACGAGCTGCGCGGACTGCTCGGCACGCTGGAACCGGTCGCCGACGACGCGCCGGCGGACCTGGCTGAACGCGCCGGCCACGATTTCGGCGCACGTCCCGGGTATCGGCGCAGGCCGGTGTTCACCTCACTACTGCCCGGTTGGAGCCTGCGCATCCCCGGAGATTTCACCTACGGGTGGGATGGTGACCGCTGGTGGGCGTGGGACGGCGAGCGTCAGATCGACATCACCGTGCTCCGGGTGGACGATGAAAAGACCGGTCCACCGCCCGCGGCCATGCTGCAATACGGCGCGAATGCGACCGAAGGGCACCGCGGCGAGCCGGTGCTCGGCGGGCCCGGCGACGGCTGGTGGTGGCCCTCCAGCGACACCGACGTGGCCGGGGTTCAAGGCTTCGCCAGCCACCGCAACGGCGAACTGCTCCTCGTCACCATCAGCGTGCCCGATGCGGAGATGAACTGGGCGATCGAAACGTGGCGTTCCCTTCGTTATTCGCCCCGCTGAGGATCGGCCACCACGACGAAGCCGACCGTTGTCGCCGTGCTGCCGCCGAAGTTGAGAGCGGCCGCACGGCGGGGCGCGGGATGGTCATAGTCCCAGCCGCGGTGGCGTTCGGGTTGGCGCGGGCGTTGCGGACATCGAGTTCGGCGATGGGCCACAGGTGGTTGTCGGCCAAGCCGTAGCGTCGGTCGTGGGCCTCGGCGATCTCGCTGAATATCCAGGGCCACATGAACTTTCGTGCTCGACCCAGGACTTACGTCGAAATCCGTTGTTGTTCGCGCCGTTGCTGCCGGGACCCGTAGATACTCGAGCAGGCGGAACAGCGCTGACTCAGCCGCTCGGCCGGATCTGTGAGAATCGCTGCGCCATGGACGGCCCGAGGTGGTTGATGATGCTGTATCCGGGGCTGTCGGGACACGGCAGGCTCAGCAGGAACGAGTGGTCGATAACGTTGATGTCCTCGGTATCGCCCTGCGCGGCCCGGGCCTCCAAAAAGTCGAGCACCGGCCCCCATACGACGAGCCAGTCGTCGTCGACCAGAGCGGACTCGACGATTGCCCTGATGAGATCCCAAAGGAACAGATGAGGCAGCACCTCATCGTAGTTCTCGACATGGCACACATAGGACTCCTGCACCTCAGGGAACTGCCCGGCCATGTCTTCGAGCAGTTTTGCACCGGGGTACATCAGCAGCCTCCGAGCTCGGGGAGTTCTTCGACCGACACCGGCGGAACGCGGAAGCCCTGCACACTCCGCGACCATAGCCGGTGACCGCTTTCTCGCCACCGCGCGCGGGTCTGATCCGCACCGAGGCCACGCTCGTGCACGGCGGCCGTCGCACCCAGGTCTGAGATGCTGTGGTCAGCGACGGTGCAGGCAGGACCATGGCGCTGTTCCGGGGTGCCCAGCTGATCCTGACCGCATCTCGCAGACATTGCGGGGGTCTTGTTGCGATCACCTGACAAGTGGGTTATTGCCGCACCGGGCCTTGGTCGTAATGATCTCCACGGCCTTCCTGGGCAAGTTAACGAGCGTCGACGCGATCGGGGTAGAACGCGATGTGGTCCTTGATCTCGGCGACAGCCGGGTACGGCGACTCGTACGCCCAGCCCGCATCGATGCTCTGTGCGCCGTCGACCGAAACGGTGAAGTAGCTAGCGTCGCCCTTATAGGGGCAGTACGTGGCGGTGTCTGTGCGCTCCAGCACCGATTCTTCGGCGTCGGCCAGCGGTAGGTAATACACCGGCGGGTAGGAGGCTTCATGTAGAACCAGTGCGTTCTGCGTGTCGATGACCACCTGCCCGTGCACTCGAACGACGATGCGCTCCGGGTGTGGCGTGACGGTGATCGGATGATCCGGGCCCGGCTGCAGGACAGGTCTCGTCATGGTTACTGCAACCGACTCCGCCGACCGTTCTATTCCGATCCGGGGTCGGCGGGCTCCCGGGCAGGACGCCCCACCGACCTCCTGACCACCGCGATCCCGCAACTGACCGCCATTCCGGCCGAGTTGGTGCCCTGGCTCGAACATCAACTCGGCACCCCGTCGTGCTCACTGCCGACGGCGCCGATCGCACCGATCGGACGCCGCTGCGTGCGACGCGGGCGCGGGGGATTACCGCGCGTTCGACACGGTGATCGTGGCCGGGGCAATGCGCGGCTCCGTCGCCTACGGCACGCCGGACCCGTTGCGGCGCACTCCATCCGACTCGACCGTCGGCGGTCGGACGAATGCGAACCCATCGCGACCGTGTGGCGCGCATTCCGCGGCGATGGCACATGTCGTGAGCCTGCGCTCCGGTGTCTCCTTCGTAGGGCGGCCTCCTGCGTGGCCGCATGCGCAGGCTGGGGCAGGATAGGTCGGCGTGGAGCAATCAGTGGTTTCGGTGGATGTGGTGGCATTGCGATTCTGGGGTGCGGACGCAGGGGTCACGATCGGTGTCGCGCCGCGCGATCTCGAGCCGTTCACCGGGGAGTTGGCGTTGCCTGGAGTGTTGCTGGGGCGGGGGGAGCGGTTGGTTGCGGCAGCGCGGCGGGCGGTGCGTGCCAAGTTGGGGGTGCCCGAGGCCGCGATCGGGGCGGTGGGGCAGTTGGTCACTTTCGACGAGCCGACCCGCGACCCGCGCGGCCCGACCTTGTCGATTGCGATGTGGGCGGTGGTCGGCCCGCACCAGGGTCCGGCGCAGTGGGTGTCGTTCGATGCCGTGCCCGAGCTCGCCTTCGACCACAATCGGATCGTCGACGCCGCGCAGGGCTTGCTCGCTCGCCTGCTCTGGAAGGACATTCCGTTCACCCGTGCCCTCACCGGCGACGAATTCCCCGCCACTCGCGCCGTTGAGCTCAGCGCCACCCTGCAGGGCGCCAAGCCGGACCCGGCCAACCTCAACCGCACCCTCGCCGCCCTGCCCGGCCTCTACCGCACCACCGAACGTCGCCGCGTCAAAGCCACCGGCCGACCCGCCGCCGTCTGGGCGTTCACCCAGGCCGATTAGCCCAGCTCGCCGATCGGTGGCCGTCTGGCCTGCACACGGTGGCGTGGTCACCCGCGGGCCGCATCCGGGTACCGCACGTTGCGCGAACTGTTCGGGGGCCGTCATCGAGGGAGTATCCGATGGCTGTGGGTTTGCTGGGATAGTGATGCCGCCATGTTGACTCGGCGGCATCACATTGTCCTACTTGGATATGCGCATCTATTCATGTGAACCGCTGAAACGGTATCGGAGCTCCGCCGGATGCGATACCTTTGAAAACCGCGAGGACGCGGAAAGAATTGCGGCTCTTAGGGTTTCGATTGGGCTAACCGCGCGGTGCGTACATGATGATCGCCACGCCGATCAGGCAACTGGTTGCGCCCACGTAATCCCAGCGGTCGGGGTGGAATTTGTCGACGACCATGCCCCAAGCGAGGGAGCCTGCGACGAAGACGCCGCCATATGCGGCGAGGATACGACCGAAGTTGGGATCCGGCTGGAAGGTTGCGACGAAACCGTATGCGCCGAGCGCGAGGACGCCTGCCGCGATCCAGAGGACTCCGCGGTGTTCCCGCCAGCCCTGCCAGACAAGCCAGGCACCGCCGATTTCGGCAAGCGCGGCGAGAGCGAACAACAGCAGCGACTTGGCGACGGTCATGGCGAGAACCTACCGGCCGGGTCACGCTGGTAGCCGCTGGACTCGCCCCGCTGGGGTACCCCCGGCGCGCTGTTGTCCGTCAGGTCGGTTGCCGGAATCGGCCGCTACATCGGCGCGACGTCGTAGACGACGTAACTGCGGCCGATGACGGGGTAGGAGACGTTGCGGACCGGGACACCGCCTGCGGTGCGGCCGAACTCGGTGCCGCCGTGCGCATGGCCGTGGATCGCCAGGGTGGCGCCTCCCGCGTCGACGGCTTCGGCCAGATCGTGGCAGCCGAGGCCTGGGTAGATCTTCCGTGGCTCGCCGACCAGCGTGTCGATGACGGGGGCGAAATGCATGAGAGCGATTCGGGTTTCGCAGGCGATGGCGTCGAGTGCCTGGTGTAGGCGGAGTGCGTCGAGTGGGCCGCGGCGCATGCGGGCCTGGTGTTCGAGGGTGCCTTCGTCGGGTGTGCCGCGGTGGCGGGGGAATCCGCCGCTGCCGCCCATCACGCCGGCGATGCCGAGTCGGGAGCCCGCCAGGTCGAGGGTGACGGCGTCGCCGTCGAGCAGGTGAATACCGGCGGCGGTGAGCATCGCGGCGATTCGGTATCCCAGCCTGTGGTCGTGGTCGTGGTTGCCGAGTACCGCGACGACAGGCACCGGGAGAGCGTCGATTTCGGCGCAGAGCAGATCGGCTTCGCGTAGTGTGCCGCTCTCGGTGAGGTCCCCGGCGAGCAACAGCACATCCGCGCGTTCGGCCAGGCGGGTGAAGTCGGGACGGAACGCCCCAGCCATCGAGTCGCGCATGTGCAGGTCGGCGACCGCCGCGACTCGGATGCTGCGATTCCCGCTGTACTGCATGTCCGTCAGCCAGCCACATGACCGGCCGGGTGTCAATCGGTATCCCGCACACCTCATCCGGGTTAACCACTGTGAACAGCTGGAATAGCTGTCTGCTCTGGAATGTTCAGCGGTCGTTCAGCGAGGCAACGTGCGGTGGCGTGACCGATGAAACGTCGATGAACAGTGGCGCGGCGGGCTTTCGGAAGGCTGCCGCGCGCCCGCATGGTTCGAACTGTGAGGGAACGCAGCGAGCGGGCCACCGATCCGGTGTCGTCGGCAGTCGACGGTCACAGGGATCGGTGGGGCGCGGTCGTCGAGCCGGTCGTTGGCGGGGCGCTGTCGGGGCCCTGTGGAGCAGAGTGTCCGCACCGCGCGGTTGTTCGACCCGACATCGGGGAGCCGCTGTTTCCCGAGCATGGGGCAGATCGGCATCGGTGGGGCGGCGCCGTGAGCCGTAGGCGGTTGCTGTCGGGTGCGGTGGCCGCCGCGGCAGTCGCGGCCCTGCCCGCCGCCACGCCGGCCGGGACCGCGCGGGCGGATGGCCGTGTGCGCAAAGTCGTGCTGATCGGGCTCGACGGGTTGATGTACAAGAAGGTTCAGCAGGTGCAGGCGCCGAATTTGTTGCAGCTGAGTGCCGAGGGGGTGCTGAGTCGAACGTCCATAGCACCGCACATCACCATCTCCGGACCGTCGTGGGCCACCGTCTTGACCGGTGTGTGGGACCGCAAGCACGGCATCAGAGACAACCAGTTCGATGCCACGCCGTTCGCGAAGTATCCGACCGTGTTCACACAGCTCGGGCGCGCCAACCCCGCGTTGACAACCCATTCGATCGCCACCTGGGATCAGATTGCCACTATGGCAGGGAGCGGCAATCCGCGCGCCGACGTCGTCGTTTCCACCCAACCCGTCCCGAACGACGCCGACGAATCCACGATCGATGTCGGCACCGCCGATGCCGTCGTCACCGCCGTCACCCGCTTCGGACCCGATTTCCTTTTCACCCATCTCGATCAGGTCGATCGGGCGGGACATAGCCACGGCGGCGCGTCACAGGAATACCGCAACGCCGTCACACGGATCGATGTGCTGGTCGGCCGAATCGCCGCCGCCGTCGACGCGCGGGCACGAGCGAAGCCGACCGAGGAGTGGACGATCTTGGTCACCGCCGATCACGGGCACCTACCGGAGGGTGGTCATGGTGGCCAATCAGCCGACGAGACAACGAATTTCGTCATTGCCCGCGGTCCCGATTTCGCCGCCGGTGCCACCACTGCCCGCTACTCGCTGGCCGACATCGCCCCCACCGTGCTCGACCTGCTCGGCGCGCCACCCGACCCCGCCTCCGACGGGCACTCCATGCTGGCCCACCCACGCGGCGATGTCGGGATAGTCGAGGTCGTCGCGCCGCAAGGAGTGCGCTAGCCCTCGAGGTGGCTCACGATCCGATCGCACAAGGGCTGCCGCGCACCCTGAGGTCGGGGTCCCTCGATGTCGCCAGCAGGACAGACCTCGGCGTGCGGTCCCGGTGCGCAACGGACTGTTGCCGATGTGGTTGCGCCACCTACGCTGGGATTATCCGCGGGTGGTTCCCACCGTTCGACAGGTCGGATCGGCACTGCGGAGGCTGCGAGGTTCCGGTCGGCATTCCACCGTTTCTGCGAGCACGGCTATCCGGTGGAATCGAGCCAGGGACCCCCGCAGGTGACGCGAAAACTGTCCCCGCCAATCGCGAATCGGACGGACGAGTCGAGGCGGGACTAGAGTTGATGAGGGCGGTTGCAGCGGTCGGATAGGGTGGTCCGACCGCGGCGTGGAGAGGTGGTGGCATGACTCAGCATCTAGGCGAGGCGAATGTCGAGCAATCGGCGGTGGCCTCGCCGACAAATGGTGCCTCGGCCGCCCTAGGGGGAAAGGCAACACCGGCCACTCCAGCCGCACAGCCTGCGGCCGGTAATTCGGCTCCCGCGCGGCAGCCGGGAACGTCGGCGGCGGTGCCGACGTCAGCGTCGCGGCGGGTTCGCGCGCGGTTGGCGCGGCGAATGACCGGCCAGCGTGGTATCGCGGCGGTCAAGCCGGTGCTCGAGCCGTTGGCCAGCGTGCATCGGGAGCTGTACCCGAAGGCGAACCTCACGCTGCTGCAGCGCGCATTCGATGTCGCCGACGAGCGGCACGCGCATCAGTTCCGCAAGTCCGGTGATCCGTACATCACCCATCCGCTCGCGGTCGCCAATATTCTGGCCGAGCTCGGCATGGACACGACCACGCTGGTCGCGGCGCTGCTGCACGACACCGTCGAGGACACCGGGTATTCCCTAGAGCAGCTGACCACGGATTTCGGTGCCGAGGTCGCACATCTGGTGGACGGTGTCACCAAGCTGGACAAGGTCAATCTCGGCGCCGCGGCGGAAGCCGAGACGATCCGCAAGATGATCATCGCGATGGCGCGGGATCCGCGCGTGCTGGTGATCAAGGTGGCCGACCGGCTGCACAACATGCGCACTATGCGTTTCCTGCCACCGGAGAAGCAGGCGAAGAAAGCGAAAGAAACGCTGGAGGTGATCGCGCCGCTGGCGCATCGCCTCGGCATGGCCACGGTCAAGTGGGAGCTCGAGGACCTCGCGTTCGCGATCCTGCATCCGAAGAAGTACGACGAAATCGTGCGACTGGTCGCCGACCGGGCGCCCTCGCGTGACACGTATCTGGCGCGAGTGCGCGCGGAAATCGTCAACACCCTGGCCGCCTCCCGCATCAATGCGATCGTCGAGGGCAGGCCCAAGCACTATTGGTCGATCTACCAGAAGATGATCGTCAAGGGTAAGGACTTCGACGACATCCACGACCTGGTCGGCATTCGCATCCTGTGCGACGAGGTCCGCGACTGCTATGCCGCGGTCGGCGTCGTGCACTCGCTGTGGCAGCCGATGGCGGGCCGGTTCAAGGACTACATCGCCCAGCCGCGCTATGGCGTCTACCAATCACTGCACACTACGGTGGTCGGACCGGACGGCAAGCCGCTGGAAGTGCAGATCCGCACTCAGGACATGCACCGCACCGCCGAGTTCGGCATCGCCGCGCACTGGCGCTACAAGGAGACGCGCGGCAAGCACTCCAACGACTCCACCGAGGTCGACGACATGGCGTGGATGCGCCAGCTGCTCGACTGGCAGCGGGAGGCCGCGGACCCGGCCGAGTTCCTGGAGTCGCTGCGTTTCGACCTGAAATCCCCAGAGATCTTCGTGTTCACCCCGAAGGGCGATGTGATCACGCTGCCGCAGAAATCGACGCCGGTCGACTTCGCGTACGCGGTGCACACCGAGGTCGGGCACAAGTGCATCGGCGCGCGGGTGAACGGCAGGCTCGTCGCGCTGGAGCGCCAGCTGGAGAACGGCGAGGTCGTCGAGGTGTTCACCTCGAAGGCGCAGAACGCGGGACCGAGCCGCGACTGGCAGAACTTCGTGGTGTCCCCACGGGCCAAGGCCAAGATTCGGCAGTGGTTCGCGAAGGAACGCCGCGAGGAGGCGCTCGAGAGCGGCAAGGAGCAGATCGGCAAGGAAGTACGCAGGGTCGGGCTGCCGTTGCAGCGGTTGATGAGCGTGGACGCGATGACGGCGGTCGCGCACGAGCTGCACTACACCGACATCTCGATGCTCTACACCGCTGTCGGCGAGCACCAGGTGTCCGCGCATCACGTGGTGCAACGGCTGATGGCGCAGCTCGGCGGCATCGGCGACGTGGAGAACGAGCTCGCGGAGCGCTCCACCCCGTCGACCACGCCCAGCAGGCAGCGTGTCACCGGCGATGCTGGTGTGCTGATTCCCGGTGCACCCGGCACGGTGGCCAAGCTTGCCAAGTGCTGCACCCCGGTGCCGGGCGACGAGATCATGGGCTTCGTGACCCGCGGCGGCGCGGTCAGCGTGCACCGCACCGACTGCACCAACGCCGGTTCGCTGCGTGAGCAGGCCGAGCGCATCATCGACGTGGAATGGGCGCCGTCGCCGTCGTCGGTGTTCTTGGTGGCGATCCAGATCGAGGCGCTCGATCGCACCCGTCTGCTGTCGGACGTCACGAAGGTGCTCGCTGATGAAAAGGTGAACATTCTGTCCGCCTCGGTGGCCACGCACGGCGATCGGGTCGCGATCAGCAAGTTCACCTTCGAGATGGGCGATCCGAAGCATCTGGGTCACCTGCTCAACGTGGTGCGCAATGTGGAAGGCGTGTACGACGTCTACCGCGTCACCTCGGCCACCTGAGTGACCGGTATTCGTCAAGATAGCTGAACATCGCTGCAGGTCACCGGGTTCGACCCGGTGACCTGGCTATTTTTCGGGCACAAGTGTTCGCGCCGGTCGGGCGGTCGCCGGAAAGTGAAGTCCGGGTTGACGATTCGAGTCTCGGGGGATCGCGGTGGGATCGTCTTCAATTGATCATGATCGGAAAGTTGTCGGCAGGTTCGCCACGCCACGCCACGCCACGTCCGGGATCGTCCGGCGGTTCCCGGAAACTTTTCGTGGACTCCGCGTTGTTTGCCGGATTCTGTTACGGTTTAGTGCGTTTCATGGCGTTGAGGATGGTTGCGGCAACACGGATGATTGCGAATCGCTATGGCAAAGTACTCGGTACGAACCTCGGGAATGCTGGTCGCGTTCACCGTTGCTGTGGCGACCGCTACGACGGGCTCGGCCGCCGCAGCGCCTTCGAATCCCGCGGGACCCTCGACAAATGTGCCGATAGATAGCTGCCCTGCGCTGTACGCGTTGGGAATTCAGGGCACGGGCGAATCCTCGCCCGACGCGGCACCGACCACCGATACCGGGATGTTGTCGACGGTCTTCCGGCCGATGCTGGCGAAAGCTTCCGATCCCGGACTGGTCGATCGCGCCTATGTGCCCTACGAATCCGGATTCGGCGGTGCGACCGCCGGTGGCGCGGTGCCGTATTCGGAGTCCGTTGCAGGCGGGCTGACCAGGTTGCGGAGCATGGCCGCGACGGTTGCCCAGAGGTGTGGCAACACCCGGTTCGCGGTGGTGGGGTATTCCCAAGGCGCCCATGTCGCATCGATGTTCGCGCAGGAGATAGGCCAGGGTCGCGGTGTGCTGCCTGCCGAGAAGGTCGCTGCGGTAGCGCTGTTCGGCGATCCGACGCGCAACCCCGGCGCCCCGCTGTTCCCCGGCTCGCCAGGCCGAGCGACGCCCGATGTCGCGCCGGGCACCACCGGTGATCGGCTGGCCGCGATCGCCGCACTGCCCCAAATGCCCGCGGCGGGTGGCGGTATCGGTCCGGATCGGGACAGGGCGGCGAATTTCGGCGCGCTGACCGGTCGCGTCGCGAGTATCTGTGCGGCGGGCGACCTCGCATGCGACGCACCGCAGGGTGCGCCGATTCTGAAGGCCGTCGCCAACGTTGTCGGCCAGGCCAAGCTCAGTGGCGGCGACCCGATCGCCTCGTTGGTGTCGATCGCGCAGGCGCTGGCGTTCACCTCGATCAAGACCGCGACCAAGGTCGCGGGTGAGGACATCCAGGGCAATTCGATCGCGAATCTGTCACTCTCACCGCGGAAGTCGATCTCCCAGCGGCTGGCCGACGCCGCCGACCCGCGCACCCCGCTGGACATTCCCGATGCGATGCAGGGCCTACTGAAGGTCGGCATGATCGGATTGAACTCGGTTGTCGCGGTAGTCAGGGCGGTCCTTCAACCAGCGAGCATCAGTGAGCTCGCCGGCGCGGGGCTGTCGGATCCGGTGTCCGGTCTGCTGTTGCTGGGAACGAAGCTGATCGGCGCCGTTCCGCAATTGATTCCGCCGACCACCGGCGTTCGTCTTGTCACGCAGGCCTTCGACGCGGTTGTACAGAGCATCACCGACAACAGCGAATTGCTCAACATCACCACCTGGACGCGGTACTGGGACACCGTTGCGCGCCACACCGGGTACGGCACCGCGGCGATGTCCGCCAACGGGGAAGCGCCGACTCGGTTCGTCGCCGACTGGTTCGCCGCGGTCGCACGTGATGTGGCAGGCACGTTCGGCAGTGGCGCCACGCCGCAAGGCGGCAGCGACAGGCCGCCGACCGGATTCTTCGGCGAAAGCTCCGGCGCGTCGACTGTGCCGAATTCGTCCGGTACGGGACAATTTCCGTTTGGGACGGGAGCCGATGGCGCCTCCTCCGGAGGTGAGCCCTCGGTGCCCCCCGCCGTTCGGCCCGGCACCGCCAACACCTACCCGTTCTCTACGAACTGATCGCCGAGAGGGTCTGAGATGCGCCATGTGCCTCGCTCCGCGGGACGGGGGGAATGTTGAAGTCGTACAAACAGCTGTCACGTTGGTACGGCCCGCTGGAGCCGGAGACAGGCTCGGACGCCCCGGCCTACGCAGACGAGGTGGGTGCATCCGTCCTCGACGACGACGGGCCCGCGCGATATCCGCACTACATCCTCGACGACGATCCCGATGAGATCCGAGCCCGTGCGGACGTGCCGACCGATCTCCCGTCGGGCCGGAGCGAATTCATCGGCGGCTGGTCGGACTGGGTGTCCGGCCGCGCACCCGGCCCCGACGACGACTACACACCGCCGCTGGATGGTGGCGTCGTGCGCTTCCCGTGGCCGGCGGACGAATTCGACGACGACCGCGCGCATTGGGCCGACGCGGCGGCCTCTCGCGCACTGCGCCAGGAGGCTCGCGATCATCCGGCCGCACGCCGCGCCAGGGTGATCGCGGTGCTGGTCGTCGCGGTGGTGCTGCTCGGTGCGGCGGTGGCCGGTGTGCTGTTCCTACTGAACTCCTCCGACGATCGTGGCGCGGCCGGACCTGCGTCCTCGCCCCGGCATTTCGCCGCGGGCACCATCCAGGCCGACGACCTCGGCGCAAAGCCGGTCTACGCGACTCGACCGCAACCCGGCACCGGTGCAAGTGGGACGGGCGCCTGCCCCACTGAACGCGCCGATCGCGTTGTGCGTAGCGCCGAATCCGGTGGCACTGGTTCGGGGCCGGATGCGGTGCTGTCGTTCCAGTACGGCTACTACGTGGAACGCTCCGGTGAGCGAGCCAGGCAAGCAGTCGCGCCCGAAGCCGCCGTCTCGCCCGCGTCGGTGATCCAGCGTGGTATCGACTCCATCCCGGTGGGCACGACGCACTGCGTGCGCATCATGACGCTCACCGACACCCGGTACTCGGTGGAGATCACCGAGTATCGGCCCGGCGGTGTGCCCGCCACGTACAACAAGCAGACGGTCACCACAGCGGTGGTCGACGGCCGCACCCTCATCACGGGTATCGCGGCCGGATAAAAGGAGAGCTGAGGCGATGGGAGAGGACTGGAGCCGCTGGCTCGACGAGGCGCCCGCAGAGGGTGAATCGGCGAGCCGGCCTGCGCGCACGAGGGCTCCGGTAGTGCGGTTACGACGTGGCAAGCGCACGGAGAGCGGTGCAGAGGCCGTGGAACCCGCGCAGCGGCCGATTCTGGTGGTCGGCGGTTGTGGCGGCGCGGGGACGACAACGACGGTGCTCGGAATCGCGGGCGAGCTCGCGATGGGGGGTAACCCTACGGTCGCGGTGGACTCGACAGCGGCGGGCAGTGATCTCGCATTGCGCGGCGCCGACGAGCATCTGTACCCGATCAGCCTGCAATCGTGGTTGTACGGTCGCGGAAACGACGAGCCCGCGCCGTTGAAGGAGTGTATGTCCCAGGCGAGCTCGGGGGTCGGGCTGCTGTGGCGCGACGCCGCGCCGCTGCGTCGCAGAGCCACCTATCTGACCGTCGCGCGAGCGATCTACGACGCGGGCTTCACGGGCGTCTATGACGGCGGCAGCCCGATTGCCGGACGTCAGCTGCGGCCGCTGCTCGATGACTCGGATGTCGCTCTGGTGCTTGCCATTCCGGCGCGCGCCGATGCCGCCAATCGGCTGCGGGTGACCTTGGAATGGCTCGACGACCAGTTCGGCGACTCTGCGCGGGGGCAGGGCAGTGGCATCGTCGGTGACACGACGATCGTTGTCTCACATCAGCAGCCGGGCGGCGAGTCGCGGGTTGCCGACCATTTGCGATCGCATCTGTCCGGTTGGGTTCGTGACATCAGGGAGATTCCGTACGACCCGCACCTGGCCCGCGGTGAACTCGTCCGGCACACATCGCTGGCCGCGGAGACGCGCCGGGCGTATGCGCGCCTGCTTGCCGGGGTGGCATCATGACCGCCGCTATGAAACTTCGTCGTCAACCCGAGCCCGTGCAAGCCGGCGTGGTCGCCCCACCGGAGTCGCGTCGCGCCCTGATCTGGGAGCGTCCGGTGCCGGGTATCGGCAGGGCGCCGCTGGTGTGGTTGCTGGGTGTGCACGGTGGTGCCGGAGCCAGTACCCTCGCGCATGTGCTTGCGCCCGCGGCGGATTCGGGCCGCCGCTGGCCCGGCGTCTTCGACCGCGAATCGCCCTTTGTCGTCCTGGTCGCCAGAGAGACCATCGCCGGACTGACTCGCGCCCACGACTTACTGCGCCAACATCATTCGGGGTTCGCGGGTGCCGCCGAGGTGCTGGGACTCATCACGGTGGCGGCCCGGCCCGGCCGGTTGCCCGCCGAGATCCGGCGCTACCGCGAGGTGGTCGGATCGCTGGCAGGCCAGGTGTGGGATGTGCCGTGGTACGAGGAGTGGACGCTCGTCGAGCCGGAGCAACTGCCGGTATGGGCACCGGGTGACGCACTCCCGCAGAAGAAGCGAAAAATCGACCCGCTCGAGGAGGTCCCACTCGAAGTCCGGGAGCTCGGCACCGACATCGTTGCCGCGGTGCGCGAAAACCTGGATGCCACTTCATCTTTCGATGAAGGACCAGAATAATGTTGATATTCAGCGCCGTACCGGACCGTTGACAGCACACTTTTCGAGAAAGGCACCCGATGAGCACGATCCTCCTCGCCGTGCAGGACACGTACGGCACTGTCCTCGCTCAAGTCGGTAACCCGACACCCGAGGCTCCTCCCGGCTCGGAGAAGATCCTGCAGCTGGTCAGGTACCTCACCTGGTTCGTCCTGCTGTCGGGGATCTGCGGCATCACCTACGCGGGCGGCAAGTTCGCGTGGGAGAAGTGGACCGGTGGTGGGCTCGAGTCGCCGAAGATGGTGGCGGGAGCGATGATCGGCGGCGTGGTCGCCACTAGTGCCGGCACCATCATGAACGCCGTCATCGGCACCTGATGTCGGCGATGTCTACCGTGCGAATGTCGGCAGGTGAGGTGCTCGCCTACAAACAGATGCCTGCCGAGGTGCTGCAACCCCTGATGCACCTGCTGAATTGGCTGCTCTGGTTCGTGCTGCTGGTATGCCTCGCCTGGATGATCGTGTCCGCGGGCCGGTTGTGGATCGCGTTCCGCAGCGATCTCGCGATGAACGACGCCTCGCACGGCGTGCTGATGAGCCTGCTCGGCGCATCGGTGGCCAGCACCGCGTCCGGAATCGCGCTGGCCTTCCTGCCGACGTGAACAACCGGTATGGGGATGGGAACGGCCCTGCGATGACATCCATAGCGACGCGTCCGCAACACATCGCGCCTCGATACTTCGCCCGCTCGTCGCGGCGTGGCACCCGTGGGCCCGCCGCGGGTGCCGTCGGTGTCGCGTTGCTGATGGCGGCGGTTGGTTGCGGTGGCGACGGCGAGTCAGGCCCCGACCTGGCCGCGGCGCCGACGCACGTGCGCTGGCAGCCGTTCCAGGGCGTGGTATTGCCACACGCGGACCAAGGTCCGAAGAAGGAAGCCGACGGCGCCGCAACAGGTTTCGAGCATTCACCGCCCGGCGCCGCGCTCGCCGCGATCGTCCATACCGTGCGACTGTCGGTAGCCGCGGACAACCAGTGGTCGAAAGTGGTTGCCATGGAAGTCGCGCCGGGCCGGGCCAGAGACGAGTGGTCGGTCAACCGGGTGCAGTTGTCGATCACCGGTCCCGCTTCGGCCGAATACGCGCCGCGGCTGCTCGGCTACAAGATCACCGACTACACCGATCTCAAGTCCGGCGTCGACGTCTACACCGCATATTCGGACAACTCGACAGCGGTGAACCACACCATCGTGGAGTGGTTCGGCAACGACTGGAGGTTACGACTGCCCGACCCGGAATCGACCGCACGTCCCATCGAGGCGGTCGACGAATTGCCGACCGACATTGTGAAATTGGAGGCACCTACATGAGGGAGCGCAGCGAGCGAATCATGTCGCGGCGGCCCTCGGGCATGACGGAGCCGAGTGCTGGCGAGGTGGAGTCGTGACCGAGAAGGAGTCGTACGCGCGTGATCGCGTCTCCTTCGGTGCCGTCGCGTCGGCGGCGGTACTCGCACTCATCGTGATCGTCGGTCTCGTTGTGTATCTGGGCAGCGATGATTCGAGTTCGGGTGGTGGGGCAGCCGCATCCGGGGGTTCCGGTGCCGAAGGATTCGCCGAACCCGAGGTCGACATCTTCGGCAGGCGCGTCGATGTCCCGAACAACTCTGCCGGACAACCACTTCCGCAGGAACCGAGCGATCAGCGCAAGTCCACGGACCCGGACTGGCTGACCGCGGCGCCGATCGGCACGGCCGCACCCCATGGTTGGCAGCGTGTATACGGCGCCTCGGTGCCGTTCTCCACCTCCGATGGACCGACACGCATCGAAGACGGTCTCGCCGTTGGCTATTCGCACACCCCGCAGGGGTCGGTGCTCGCCGCGGCGCAGATCACCTATCGGCTCAACGCCCGGCCTGCCGACCGTGATCTGTACGTCCGTCAGGTGCGGGTCTCGGCCCAGCAGATCGCCGCCTACGACAAGGCCTTGTCGCAGGACCGGTTGCCGCAACAGCAGCCGGAGAAGGTGACCAAGTACTTCGTGGCCTCCGATGCGTTCAAGGTGGAGAACTACGCCGATGACCTCGCCATCATTCGGCTCGCCTCGCGCGGGCCTGTGGTCGACGGCAAGCAGCTGTGGGCGGCGCTGCGACTGGTGATGGTGTGGGACGCGGGGGACTGGCGGCTCAAGCCCGCCACCTCCAACAGCGCACAGACCGAATACATCGAATCGTTGGCGGGGTGGACGAAATGGTGACGTCAGGGCCCGGATCTGGGCCGGATGCCAAGCGTTCGCCCTTGGTGCTGGTCGGTCTCGGCGCGGTACTGGCGGTGCTGATCGCGGTCGTGGTGACCGTGGGTGCGGTGCGCAACAATGCCGCGGAGGGTGACCAGGTCTCGAAGACGGGCACCACGTCGGAGCGTGTTCCCGTCAGCGGCTCGGCAGGGCCGCAGAGCGCGGCGGGATTCGGTGGTTCCGATGTGGATGCGTTCGGCCATCGGTTCGATATCCCGAACAATCCAGCCGGACAACCACTTCCGCAATCCGGATCGCCGCGCAAGCCGACAGATTCCGACTGGCAGACCGGAGCTCCCGGCGGCACCGATCAGCCGGGCGGTTGGCAGCGCGTGTACGGCGGGCCGGTGATCCCGTTCTCGGCAACGGACGGGCCGACCCGCATCGACAACAACGTGCCCGTTGGATTCACCCAGACCCCGCAGGGAGCTGCGCTGGCGGCCGAGCAGATTTACTGGCGCACTGTGGCACGCCCGACCGACCGGGCACTGTGGCAGCAAATGGTGCTCCTCTCAGCTCAGGAGCAAGCGGATCGCGATCGCAAGATCGCCGAGGGCAAGGTGCCGGATGAATTGCCCGAGAAGGCAAAACCTCTGTTGTTCGCTTCGGACGCATTCCGAATCGAAAGCTATGGCGAAGATTTCGCTGTGGTCCGTATCGCCCGCAAGACCCGTGATTTTCTGCACGGCGGGCACAGTTGGGTGGCCATGAGACTGAATGTGCTCTGGCGTGATGGTGGTTGGAAACTGAAGTCGTCCGCGAGCGATGCACAACCGCTCGAGACGATCGACTCGATCGATGGGTGGACGCAATGGTGAGGCGGGTTGTCACGATTCTCGCGGTCATCTTCACTGTCATGATCGCGACACCGACGGTGGCCTACGGCCAGACCTACGGATTCGACGAGACGTGCAATGAACTGCACGACACGCTCGACAACGTCGGTCTGCCGGGGTTCTCGCTCGGTGACGCCGCGTCGGCCGCGTGCAAGGCGGGCAATGCCGCCTCGCATCCCGGCAGCGCGGCCACCGCGGTCAAGGACAAGGCCTGGGATTCGACCTTCGGCAAGGTCGTGGATTCGCTGATGAAGGGCCTCGGTGAGGCCATCATTCTGGCGTTGACGTTCTGGATGAAGGTGCCGAACGAGGTGGCCAGCGATGGGGGGTCGTTGTTCACCAAGATCAATGATTACACCTATCAGGTCCAGATATTGTTCTTGATAGCCTCGGTGATCCTCTCCGGCGCCAAACTGGCCGAGGCCAGACGGGGCGCCGCGATGAACGAAGCCGCCGAATCGTTCCGGATGTTCACCCGAGTGGTGTTCAGCTCGTGGATGCTCGGCGCCGTGATCGTCGCGGGCACCCAGGCTTCGGACAAGTTCTCCGAGTGGATCATCAACGACTCGACCAATGGCAACGCCAAGGACCTGGCCGAGCTGATGGTGAAAACCAGTAAGCTGCAGGCGTTTTCGCCGGGTCTGGTGTTGATCATCGCGATCGTCGGACTGCTCGGCGCGCTGGCACAGATCATCCTCGCCATCGTCAGGCAGGGTCTGCTGATCATCGCTGCGGGCGTATTGCCTTTGGCCGCGGCCGCGTCCGGCATGAACGTCGGTAAGACGTCCTATCAGAAGCTGGTCGGCTGGATCATCGCTTTCATGCTGTGGAAACCGGTCGCCGCCATTGTCTACATGATCGCATTCACCACTGCCGGCCATGTGGACTCGCTGACCGACACCTCCGGACTGCCGGAAGGTGAACAGGCACAGCGCATGCTGGTCGCCATCGTGTTGCTCTGCAGTGTCGCGTTCGTGCTGCCCGCACTGATGCGCCTTGTCACGCCGGCGATCGCGGTCGTCGGCAGCGGTGGTTCCGGTCTCACCGCGACCGGCGGTACGTTGCTCGCCGTCGCGGGTCTCGGGGCCATGGGCACCAAGGCCGTTGCGGTCAAGAGTGCGGCTGCTCCTGGCTCGGCGGGTTACGTCGGTGGTGCGGGAAGTCCGCCGCCCACCCGTGGCGGTGGCGCCGGTCCGCGTCCGACCCCGCCACGCGGTGGTGGTGGTGGCGGCGGTGGTGGCGCCCCGGGCGGCGCACCGCGCGCCTCCGGGCCCGCGGGCGCGGCGGGAGTACCGTCCGGTGCGGCCAGAGCGGCTGGCAGGGTCGGCGCGGCGCGCGCCATGACCGCTCCGCTGACCGCAGCCGATCAAGCAATGGGTGACGTGGCAGGCGACCGCTGGGCCAATCGTTCACCCGACCTCGGGAGGAGCACCATTCCGCGATGACGATGACGACGAGCGATACCTACGAGCGCCGCGCGTACGGACTGTGGCAGAAACCTCGCAGCGCAGGCCTTTTCGGTCTGCGCTGGGAGGAGACCGTGCTCGGCTTCGTCGTCGTGATCACGGCCCTGATCTGCGCCATGGTCGGCGGGTTCAAGTGGGGTCTGATCGTGGGCGGCACCGGCGTTGTCGTGATGGTTCCACTGGTGTGGCGGACGGGGGGCCGCTCCGGCTACGAGAACGGAATAATGATGTTCAACTGGATGCGCTCGCGTAAGCGTGGCGAACACGTGTACCGCGGCGGCCGTTTCTCCCGGATTCCCGGTGGCGTCACCCGACTGCCCGGGCTGCTCGCGCCCTCGAAGTTGTATGAGGGGATCGACGCGGGTGGCTATAGCTTCGGCATGATCCACCTACCGCAGTTTGCGCAGTACACGGTGGTGCTGCGCGCGTGGCCGCAAGGCCACGAGGCGGTCGACCAGCCGGTCATCGATCGCTGGGTGTCGGCATGGGGCACCTTCCTTGCCTCGGTGGGTCAGACCAGTGACATCGTCGCCGTCGTGCCGGTGATCGACACCGTGCCGGAGACCGGAAACCGTTTGCTCACCGAGGTTTCCACCATCACCAGGCCCGATGCGCCGGAACTCGCCCAGCAGGTGATGTACGAGCTGGCTACCGAGCTGCCGCAGGAGCGGGTGCAGCTGCTGCCTCGGGTGGCGATCACTTTCAAGGCCACCACCGCCGAGCGCCGCAAGAACCCCGCCGAAGAGGCGGTCGAGATCGGCCGCAGGCTGCCCGGCATCTGCGCCGCGTTGGCCGAGGCCGGTGTGCGGGCACAGCCGATGTCGGCCGACGAAGTCATCTCGTTCATCCGGCGCAGCTACGACCCGGCCTCGCAGGCCGACCTCGAGGTCGCTGCGGGCGAGCCCGAAGGACACGGCCTGGATTGGGCCGACGCCGGGCCGGTGTCGCATGACGAGAAGTGGGATCACCTGGTGCACGACGGTGGCCGCTCGGTCACCTGGGAGATGGACGCCGCACCCGAGGGCGCGGTGGACGAGCGCGTGTTGCAGCGGCTGCTCGCGCCGAATCCCGAAGTGCCGCGCAAGCGCATCGCCATCGTCTATCGCCCGCACTCGGCCGCCGACGCCGCCGAGATCGTGGACGACGATTTCAAGAATGCACTCGTCGCTCAGCAGAGCGAACGCGGGGTCGTCTCGGCGGCCGCCACCCTACGGGTCGGAGCCACCCAGCAGGCCCGCGAGGAGCAAGCCAGGGGTCACGGTGTGACCCGCTTCGGGGCGTTGGTGACCATCACCGAGCCACTGCGCGGCGATCTGCCGCGCATCGAAGCCATCACGCGCGACCTGTCCACGCAGGCGCGGCTGAAGATCCGACGGTGTTACCGCTATCAGTCGGCGGCTTTCGCGGCCTCGCTCGGCTGTGGCGTGATCCTGCCGGAACACGCGACGATTCCGAAAGCACTTGCGGGGTGAGCGATTCATGGCACGTGATTACGAGCCACCCGTACGGGAACGGGACGGGACGCCGGCTCGTCGTGGCACGCGACCGCCGGACGCAGAGCACGACTGGGCGCCCCGGCCCGCGGTCGATGCGCCCCAGCAGCGTCCTGCCGGGGACACTGCGCGGGGGCGCGGTGCGGACAGCGCGCGGTCGCGTGGCGTCGATAGTGCCGCACCACGTGGCGGCGAACGCGACGGCCTGGAGGAAATACCCGACCCTGCGCGTCGCCCCGCACGGGACGCGGCGCGGGTGACCGGCGACGATCGGTCGGGCCTCGAGGAAAGCACTGATCGGGAACGGCGTTCGGCGCGGGAGGCGGCGGAGCGGCGCGCCCGAGCCGGTCGCGCCGACGGGACCCGTCCCGAGCGAGCACACACCGACCGCGCGCGTGCCGATCGGCCGCAGGCCGAGAACGGCCGTGGCGAGCGCACTTTCGCGGATCGTGCGGAGAGCAGGCCGCCGCGTCCGCGTGAGGGCGAACGTCCGGTGCGTGGCAATCGGTCGGTGCCGCCCCAGCGGACCGGCGCATTGGCCGATCGCGCGGGCGCCAGGGGTGAGCGGATCGGTCGAGGGGTGCCGAGACCGGTCAAGGCCGACCGGGTCGCCGACCGTGCAATGGGCACGCCGCAGATGCAACGGGCGAGGCAGAAGGCGGACCGGCGCAAACAGTCCGGTCCGCAGCTGCTCGACGATGTCACGAGGACCAGGCTGGAGGGGATCAGCCGCGAACAGACGGGCCTGCGCGCGGCGTGGGCGACCTTCCGGTTACGCACCGACGAAATCCGCCGCCGCAACTATGCTGCCCGCGCCGAACAGACCTTCGAGGACGGATTCGACCGCAGCACTGCGCAACTCACCGATCGAGGCTACGCCGGCCCGGGCGGCGGCCGTATGAACGTGGTCGGCCGCCCGGTCGAATACCGGGCTACCACCGCCCAGGTCGCGGGCCTGTGGCCGTGGTCGGTCGGCGCGGGCGCGCCGCTGATCGGCACCCCGCTCGGATCGCACCTGCACACCGGCGCGCCGGTGTGCTTCGACCCGATGAACTGGTTCATGCGCGGCAGCTTCATCACCGCACCGAGCCTTTTCGTCCTGGGGCTCAATGGTTTCGGCAAGTCCTCGCTGGTGCGCCGGATCGTGCTCGGCGGCATCGCGCAGGGCATCACCCCGCTCATCCTCGCCGATGTGAAACCGGACTACCGCAAGATGGTGGAACTGGTCGGCGGCCAGGTGATCGACCTCGGCTACGGGCACGGCAAACTCAATCCGCTCGCCGCGGGCGTGCTCGGTTCGGTGGTGCCGCGGCTGGACGCGCTGCCAGCGTTGCAGACCCAGGTCCTGCAGGATCTGCGGGCCAGACAGGTGACGCTGGTCGCAGGGCTGGTCGAGTTGGTGCGCGGCGCGCGGGTGCGCGACTACGAGGAGACACTGATCTCCACCGCGCTGCGCGTGCTCTACCGGCCCGGCAGCGGCTACACCCCCGACCAGCCGCCCATCATGGAGAACCTGCTCGAGGTGATCGTCGCCGGCGGTGAGGAATTGATGCTCGACGCGGGCGCCGACAATCCCGACGAGTACCAGGTCTCGATCAAAGGCCTGCGCCGCTCCCTGCGTGCGCTCACCCAGGGTCCCTTCGGCGCGATCTTCAACGGCCAGACCACGGTGCCGATCGACACCGGCGCGGTCGCGGTCTGCATCGACGTCTCGCATATCCCCACCGGCGACAAGAAGCTCAAGGCCGCCGTGATGCTGGCCTGCTGGGCCGACGGATTCGCCTCGGTGGAGGCCGCGCACGTGCTCGCCGACGCCGAACTCGGCTCGCAGCGCTACTTCCAGGTGGTGATGGACGAGCTGTGGCAGGTGCTCGGCCTCGGCGACTTCATGATCGATCGGGTCGATGAGCTCACCCGCCTGCAGCGCGGCATCGGCACCGCGCTGATCATGATCAGCCACACCATCAAGGACCTGCAAGCACTCGGATCGGAAGCGGCGATTGCCAAGGCCCTCGGTTTCCTGGAGCGGGCGCGCGCCAAGATTTTCGGCGCGCTGCCCGGCGAAGAGATCAAACGCCTCGACAGCACCATTCCGTTCACATCCGCCGAGGAGGAGATGGTGACGGGATGGTCCGCGCCGCAAGCGCTGACGGGCGAGGCGCTCAAGCCCGGCCAGCAGCGGCCGTCACCACCGGGCACCGGCAAGTTCCTCCTGAAAATCGGTGAGGATCGTCGGCCCGGCATCCCATTCCATATGGAGTTCACCCTCTCGGAGAAGGAAAGTGGAATCCACGACACCAACCAGCGGTTCAGTGAGTTCACCGAATCCACCACGCGTGGCTCGAATTCGCCGAGCGGGAGTGTCGCATGAGAGTTGGTGCGACGGCCGCGAGAGCGTGCAGGCGTGTGGGTGCGAGCGGGAGGTGGGCCGCATGATGCCGCATCGTTCCTATCGGAGAGTGTCGCCGGAGGTGCGCAATGCCGCGGTGGAGCAGGTCATGGCGTTGACCGGCAAGCTGCGCAGCGAATCGGAGGCATGCAGGGTGGTCGCCGAACAGATCGGTGTGCACACGAATTCGGTGCGCAATTGGGTGCGCGCCGCCGAAGGACCGAGCTTGGAACGGCTGGACGCGACCGCGCTGCGTCGTAAAGTGGCACTGCTGCAACAGCAATTGGCCGCGGCGGCCGAAATGAATCGCACTCTCGCCGACACCCTCAACGAATCCCGGCGCCAACGGTGAGCTGCCCCTGTGAGCGGGTCATCCGGTGGCCTACGCAGGTAGTGCCGAATCCGCCTCGACGGGTGGCGAAGCCGGCTGTGCGAGTGTCGCGGTGACCGGCCGCTCCATGCTCTGGATTGCTCTCGGCGCGGTACTGGCGCTGATGACCCTCGTCGTAGTGATCGTGATGCCTGCCGTGGACGAGGACTGTGCGGGGTACTCGGTGCTCGGGCCGTCGCAGACCGCGCTGCCGGCACTGGATGGCTTCGCGCCGGGTGATCCCCGCGCCGCAGCGTCGATCGGCACCTCCACGGCGACGAATCCTTCCGTGATGCAGACGAACCCGACCGCCACCGGGACGCCGTCGCTCGCGGCTGGTAGCGGGCCGATCCGTCGCACGTTGCCACTGGCGGTGGGCACCTTCACCGTGTCCGATGTGTTCGGTGCGCGCGGCGGTGCCCATCTCGGAGTCGACCTGGCCGCCACCGACGGCACCACAATCTACTCGGTGTCCGAAGGCCGCGTGGTGGCGGCTGGTCCCGCGTCGGGTTTCGGCAACTGGATCGTCGTCGACTCGGTCGATACCAACGGCCGCTCGTATTCGGCGGTATACGGCCACATGTGGGACAGCGGTGTGCACGTGCGGGTCGGTGACACGGTGACCGCGGGCCAGCCGATCGCTCAGGTGGGCTCGGCGGGTGAGTCCAGTGGTCCGCATCTGCATTTCGAGATCGTGCCCGGCGGCCGCTTCACTGGGGGGCGTCAGATCGACCCGCTGCCATGGCTCGACGGCGCACCGACACCCGATGTCGGTGGTGCGCGGGCATTTTCGAACGATCCACGGTGCAGTCGTGGCTTCGGCACGGCCGGTGGCGCGCTGGCCGCAGGCAAGGTGCCCCCGGAGCTCGAAATCTGGTATCGCCGTGCAGGTTCGCTGTGCCCGCAGATCACCCCGTCGCTATTGGCCGCCCAGGGCAGGCAGGAGTCCGGATTCCAGCGCGGCGCGAACTCGCCGGCCGGTGCGCAGGGCCTGGCGCAGTTCTTGCCGGGCACCGCGGCCAGTACGAACCCCGACGACGGCCGCCCGTATGTCGTCGACGCTGATGGTAACGGCGTTGCCAGCGTGTGGGACGACGGCGATGCGATCATCGGCCAGGGCCGCTATATGTGCGCTATCGCGCACAAGATCATGGCCTGGCAGGCCGAGGGGCGTGTGCACGGCGACGTCACCGCGTTGACCCTCGCTGCCTACAACGCCGGCGAGGGTGCGGTGCTCGCCTCCGGCGGCATGCCGAATCAAGTGGCAGCGCATTACTCGGAGACTCGGCCCTATGTCGCGAACATCCTCGCGATGGAGCCGCAGTACCGGGCGCCGGGTTCGCTCGGTCGCTTCACACCGAAGGACGGCTCCAGTGGTGAGAATATCGTCGAGGCCGCGAACGAATGGCTCGGTCAGCCGTATGTCTGGGGCGGTGGGGGTCCGCAGGGACCGAGCGGTGGTGGTCTGGACGGTCCGGGCTTGACCGCGGCGGCGGTGTTCGCGGCCTCCTCCGGGACCGTGACATTGCCGCGGACCGCCGAACAGCAGTGGGAGGCGGGTGTCGAGGTGCCGATGGGCAAACTGGCGCCAGGTGATCTGGTGTTCAGCGCCTTCGGCCCACGGGGTCCCGCGCAGGTCGGAATCTATTCCGGCAATGGACGAATGATCCAGTCGGTGCCAGGTGCGCAGGCGCGTTCGCGCGGCGGCGTGACCGAGGTCGCGGTGCCCGGCGACGCGCGGGCCAGGAGGGTACTGTGAGCGGCAGGACCAGCAGGGGGAGTGAACACGCTGAGGTGCCGGTGGCTGTCGTAGCGCCCACGTGTCGTTCACGGCGGTTAGCCTTGAATGACCGATTAGTCTTGAACGACAAAGCGAAAGCCCGCGCAATACTGGTGGTGATGCTGGTGATGAGCGTCGCGATGCTCGGCGCGGCCTGCGGTCGTGAGGACGGTGGCGAGATGGATTCCGGTGCGTCACACGCGCCCACGTCCACAACGAGATTGCTGGAGGACGCGCCTGCACCCGACCCGGTGACGCCGGATGGTGTCGCGGTGGCCGCGCTGAAGGAGATCTATACCTGGCAGCCTGACACCGAGGATCAGGGCGCCTCGTTGACTCGAGCCAGGAAGTGGCTGGGCCCCAGCATGATTCGCATGCTGGACAGCGCACCGACCGGGCTGGAAACGCCGAAGGCGACCCTGCAGTGGGCGCAGTGGGCCACGGCGAAGGCGCGCGTGGAGGCCTTCACCTTCGCGTCCGGGGACAAGCCGCCGGTAGGCGCGGACCCGAATATCCAACAATTCAAGATCGGCATCGAGCAGACGGTCGTCTACCCGAACGGGCGCAAGGAAAAGCTGCCGCCCGCCACGGTCATCGCCACTGTCGTCCGCACATCGGACGGCTGGCGGCTCGACGCGTACCGCTGATCCCAGCGCAGACCACACCGTACGGTCCCGACAGGAGGCAGACATGGCGAAGAAGAAGAAGGTGCAGGATCCGGCTATTGCCGGACCCGATGTCACCCTGTACATGATCTACGCCGGTTTCGCGATCCTCGGGACCCTGTGGATCGCACTGCATCTCGGCAATGCCATGGCGGTCACCCGCCAGGACATCCCGATCAATCCGATCGCCATCGTCGCCGACCTCGCGCGTGGCAAACTGCACTGGCCGCGGGCATCCACGGTGCTCGTGCTGCTGGTGATCGCGCTCTTACTGGTTTACCTCTACGTGCGCAAGCAGCTGAAAAAGCACCAGGGCAAAGGACGCCTGGCCATCGACGACAAGGCCGACGTGATGGGCAATGGCGGCGCCATCGCCTCGCTCACCGAGGCAGGAGTGCGTGCCAAGGCCGAAACGCTCGGTGTGCGTCTCGGTTACAACGACGCACCCGGTGTCCCGATCGGCATCGGTGTCGCCGACGGGGTGATGCTCTACGGTTCCTACGAGGACCTGCACCTGGATATCTGGGGTCCGCGGCAGGGCAAGTCGACATCACGGGTGATCCCGGCGATCCTGACCGCGATCGGTCCGGTTCTCGCGACCTCCAACAAACGGGACGTGGTGGACGCGACCCGGGATGTGCGCAAGGCCAAGGGAAGTCCGACATTCGTCTTCGACCCGCAGGGCGTGGCTGGCGAGGAGCCCACCTGGTATTGGGATCCGTTGGCCTGGGTGGATGCCCACCACGACGGCGCCGAAATGCGGGCCGCGCGACTGGCCGGGCACTTCGCCGATGCCGACAATGGCTCGGACTCCAACAAGTCGGATGTGTTCTTCGACCCGGAGGCCGAAGATCTGCTGGCCGGTCTGTTCCTGGCCGCCGCGCTCGGCGGCCTGCCGATCGTGCAGGTGTGGGACTGGGTGACCAATCCCGGTGACTCGGAGCCCATCGAGCTGCTGCGCAACGCCAGCAAGCACTACACGGCCTCGGGTCTCGCCATGCAATACAACGCCGATCCGCGAACCAAGAGCGGCATTTTCGGTACCGCCAAGAAGATGATCCGGTGTCTGCAGCTGTCGAACGTGCACTCGTGGATCCTGCCCGGCGACAATAGAGAACAGTTCGACGAACTCGCCTTCATCGAGGGCAACGGCACCCTCTACAGCCTGTCGCTGGAGGGTCGCGGCTCCGCGGCGCCACTGGTGAGTGCGCTGACCGAGGCCGTCATCGACGTGGCGATGCGCAAGGCGTCGCGCTCGCCGGGCGGCCGCCTGCCCATTCCGATGCTCGCGGTGCTCGACGAGGCGGCCAACGTGGTGCGCTGGAAGGATCTGCCCAAGCAGTACAGCCACTTCGGGTCGCGCGGCATCGTGGTGATGACCGTGCTGCAGTCCTGGGCCCAGGGCGCGCGCTGCTGGGGAGACGCAGGCATGCTCGCGCTGTGGTCGGCGGCCAACGTCAAGGTGCTCGGCCCCGGTGTGGACGATATGAATTTCCTGCGGGACCGCTCCGAGGCCATCGGCGAATACGATGCCGTGTCGTCGTCGGTCTCCGAATCCAAAGGCGGCAAGAGCTATTCGCGCTCGCTCGGCTCGTCGAAGACATTCACCGCGCACGGGTTGGCGACCCTGCCGCAGGGTCGTGCGATCGTCTTCACCTCCGGCCAACCTGCGGTGCTGGTCCGCACCGTGCCCTGGTGGGAGGGCGAGTACTCTGCCGACGTGAAGAAGTCGATCGAGCACCATCTCCCGGGGCGCAAGACCGAAATCATCGACCTGATCGGCTCGCCTTCGCTGACCAAGTCCGCTCCACCACCTGAATACGGCCAATCCGAGGAGGTCAGGCCGCTGTGACCGAACAGCAGCAACAGCCGATGATCCACACCAGCGTGGTGGAATTCGTCGAGAACTATCTGAGCCTCGTCTACCGCCGCCAGGTGACCGACATCAGTGAAACGGTGTGGTGCCCCGAATGGTGGAAGCATGCCGAGGCGGTGGCGCGGCTGGATGCGCTGTGGCGGGCGTGGGAGCACTACCGGCTGCAGCCGAGCACCGGGCTGAGCGTGTGGTTCCTCGACCACGCCGACCCACATATGACGAAATTATTCGATCCCCGTGGGCCGTTCAAGTACTGCAGCGTCCGCAACGGACACAAGGACATGCTGAGCCCGCTGCCGCTGAAGTCCCCGGACCAAGGGATGTTCGGCAATCCGACCGTCGGCGATTTCCGTGTGAGCGAATCCTGAAGGCGCAGCGGACAAACCGATCTGTGGAATGACGAAACGCCCGCTGGATCAGCGGGCGTTTTCGCATGGCTTACTGCCGGACGCGCTCCAGGCCGCGGGATTCCTGTTCCCGGCCTCTGGCCGCGGTCGCTCGGGCTTCTTCATTGCGGACGCGGACCGCTTCCTCCGGTGGGAGCGCCTGCCCGACCTCGATGAGCATTCGTACTGCCGCCAACTCCGGTGCGACGCCGATCCTTGCGAGATGGGCCGCGATGGCCGTGCGCCGTTCGGCGGAGTCGTACCTGATGAGGGGCTTTGCGGAGGCGGAGGCGGTGGCGGCCATGCGGCTGGCCTCGGCCTGTGCCGCGAATCGGTCCTTCTCCAAGGAGATTCCCTTGGCGGGCACCGGCTTCTCGACCATTCTGGCCAGTTCCAGGTTGCGCGGATCCTTGGCCTTGGCGTCGCGGGCCTCGCGAATCTGAAGTTCTCTAGCTTCCTTGTTGCGAGCTTCGGTGACTTTGACGCGGGCTTCGGCTTCTTTTTGGCCACGTTCGCGGGCCCGCAGCGCGACCAGCGTCGCAAGCTGCAACATAGTCCTTACCATGGCCGCGGTTTCCCGGCCGATGTCGTCCAGTTCCTCGGACATGGCTGCTCCCCGATGCTGCAGTGATCACTATGGATGTTGTGGTGCTTCGTCACGGACACCGCCACGCGAACTGTAGTCCGTCGGACGCTGCCCCGCCTGCAAACGCGGACACCAAGAGTGCTCGTGGCGTGGCATTCCCTGAAGGGGGCCACCCTCTTTCAGGGGTTCGACTACGCTGCGGGAACTCCTTGTTTCGAGATTACCCGAGAAAGCTCGACACAGCCGTACGGCCGTGCCGCTCAACAGCATATATCGCACAATTCCGGCACGTAGCGCAAAGCGCCGGAGGATCTCCTGTTTTAGCCCACCCTTACCGGACGATTAGGGTCGCCTACCCTGACCTGCTCGAGTCTGCCGCCGAAGGCGGTGGACTCGAGCGGACGTCGGTCCGGATGGCTCAGTCGAGGCGCATCGAGGAGATCGTTACGGGAAGCTTCGGCTTGCCGTCGCCGGGGCCGTTCGCGTTGTCCTGACCGCCCTTGGCGATCTTGTCCAGTGTCGCGAGGCCGTCCTGGTCGACCGTGCCGAAAATGGTGTACTGCGGCGGCAGTTCGGAATCGCCGTAGACGATGAAGAACTGGCTGCCGTTGGTGCCGCCGCCATCGGGACCGGGGCCCGCATTGGCCATCGCGAGGACGCCGCGCTTGTAGGCGACCGGCTGCGATTCCGCGGCCGGATCGCCGGGCGCGTACTGATCGGTCGGGTACTCGTTGGCGAATTCGTAACCCGGACCTCCCATTCCGGTGCCGGTCGGGTCACCGCACTGCAACACCTTCAGGCCCTCGCCCGCGGTCATGCGGTGGCAGCTGGTGCCGTCGAAATAGCCTTGACCGGCCAGGCTCGCGAAACTGTTCACGGTGCAGGGCGACTCGGCGTTGTTCAGCGTGAGGCCGATGGGGCCCTGGCTGGTTTCCATACTGACGCTCAGCTTGGCATTGGGGCCGTCGGTCAGGATGCCCTCGGTGCGCGGCTTGTTGACCGGCTTGTCCGCGGGCCGCTGGCCGTCCCGGTAGGTGCAGTTCACCGAGGCGGGCTTCGCCTGCGCGGCAGGTGGCGCCGCGGCCGAGAGCGAGGCGTCCTTGGTCTCGGAGGCGGCGTTATTCTCGCTGTCGTCGCCACGGGTCAGGAAATAGACGCCGGTGACCGCCGCGACGGCGACGACGACGCCGAGCACGGAGCCGGCGATCGCGAGTTGCTTGCGCTTGCGCGCCCGATCGGCCCGGTTGGCGAGCTGGCGTTCCAGCTTGCGTTTGGCCGCTGCTCGCCGCTGTTCGTTGCTCGGCACTACCACGTTCCTCCCGTATCCGTTACTTCCGGAATAGAACACCCGAATCGCGGCGATTCCGCAGCATGCGTGTGTTCATGCGGCCACCATACCGTCAGCATTCCGGCGGCCACGAAGTGCTTTGGCGCGACCGCATGCGACGGGAGTGTCGTGCGCGAGCGTGCGCCGTGGTCGTCCAGCATTCCGTCGTCCGCGCGAAAGGCGGAGCCATCCCATTGGGTGTCGTCCGGCCGCGCCGGGACGGGAGTCCGCCGAGCACATCGAACCGGGTGCGGGCGACCGGAGTTGATCATGCCGCGGGCGCGTGAGGGTAACCGGTTGGACTTGACGGGCGGTAGTGGTGGAAACTGGACAATCGTGACCAAGACCAGCAGCTTCTCCGCCCCGAAGGGGGTACCGGATTACGTGCCACCCGGCTCGGCCGAGTTCGTCGCGGTGCGCGATGGCCTCATTCGCGCCGCCCGCCTCGCCGGGTACGGGCATGTAGAGCTGCCGGTTTTCGAAGACACCGAACTGTTCGCTCGTGGTGTCGGCGAGTCGACCGATGTGGTGAGCAAGGAAATGTTCACCTTCTCCGATCGCAGCGACCGCAGCGTGACGTTGCGACCCGAAGGCACCGCCGGTGTGATGCGCGCGGTGATCGAGCACAGCCTCGATCGCGGCCAATTGCCGGTGAAGCTCGTTTACGCGGGACCGTTCTTCCGGTACGAGCGACCACAGGCGGGCCGCTACCGGCAGCTGCAGCAGGTCGGTGTCGAAGCGATCGGCGTCGATGATCCGGCGCTGGACGCCGAGGTCATCGCGATTGCCGATGCTGGATTCCGCGCGCTCGGTTTGGCGGGCTTCCGGCTCGATATCACCTCGCTCGGCGACGAGACCTGCCGCCCGCAGTACCGGGAGCTGCTTCAAGAGTTCTTGTTGAGGCTCCCCCTCGACGAGGAGACCAAACGGCGGGCGCAGATCAACCCGCTGCGGGTGCTCGACGACAAGCGCCCCGAGGTACGGGAGCTGACCGCGAACGCACCGCTGATGATTGATCACCTGTCGGAATCGGCGAAGACGCACTTCGAGCAGGTGCTGGGTTACCTCGACGCGCTCGGTGTGCCGTACGTGGTGAATCCGCGCATGGTCCGCGGCCTGGACTACTACACGAAGACGACCTTCGAGTTCGTGCACGACGGTCTCGGCGCGCAGTCCGGTATCGGTGGCGGCGGTCGCTACGACGGTCTGATGGCCGAACTCGGTGGTCAACCGCTGTCCGGCATCGGATTCGGTCTCGGAGTCGACCGCACTGTGCTCGCGCTGGCCGCGGAGGGCAAGTCGGTGGGCGATCCGGCGCGCTGTGAGGTCTTCGGGGTGCCGCTGGGCGAGGCCGCCAAACAGCGCCTCGTGGTACTGGCGGCGCAGTTGCGGTCCGTGGGCATCCGAGTGGATCTGGCCTACGGTGGGCGCGGTGTGAAGGGCGCGATGAAGGCGGCCGACAAGTCCGGGGCGAAGTTCACCCTGGTTCTCGGCGACCGCGACCTGGCCGAAGGCACGATCGGCATGAAGGACATGGCGACCGGAGATCAACGTCAGATCCCATTGGACGAGACGGTTACTGCCGTCGCGGCCGCGCTCACCCGCTCCGAGTAGTACGGTGCCCGGGTACACCGCCACCCCTACGATTGTGCTGCCGTGACTGTAGAACCGTCGAATCCTGGGGATTCTCAGCCTGTTTCACCGGTCGGACTCGACCTGGTCGCGCCGGAGACGTATGCACCCATGCTGCGGCGACTCGCACTCGCCGCGGTCGGGGTCGGGGTCGGCGCCACGCTGTTGGCGGCTTTGCTGGTGAGCTGGCCGATCGCGGTGCTGATCGGCTTTGTCGTCGGTGCGCCCACCGTCGGATATGCGATGGCGTTGCGGCGGCGGCGAATGTGGCTGGCCGGGACCACGATTCACGCGCGGCGATTGTTCGGTGCGCGGCACGTCGACCTCGCGGTCGCGACCGGTGTGGAGATTCTCGTCTTTCCGGCCCGGCTCAGCCGGATCGTGCTGCGGGTGACCGCGGGCGCCGATACACAGATCATTCCGCTGGCGATGTACACCGATTCGGGCAGTGGCCGCGAACTACACCTGATCGGCCTCCGCAAACTGGCCGACGCCCTTGCCTCGTGCCCATTGGCTGCGGCCGTCGCGGTTTCGTCGATGCTGGTCCACCAGCTCCGCGCCGAGGCGCGCGACGCGGGGCTCGAGGAGCGGCCGTTGTATCGGGCCGTGCAGCTGGCGCGGGAGAAGGACTACGTGTCGCCGATCGTGCTGACCGACGGCGAGGTCGCGACGTTGTGCTGACCGGTGTCGGCCTCCGCGAAGTCCGGGTGTCGCCTGCCCGACCGCGGTGAGAATTGCCGAGGGTGAACCGGACGTGGCGCCCAGAGCTTCGGTAGGGCAACTGTCTGGTAGCTCACCACCTGGGCTCGGGGGCGGTGAGACTCGATAGGGTGGGGACTCGAGTGTCCGTCTACCGCAAGGAGTTCGTCGTGAGCACCGCGCCCGTCACTGTCGCTGTTACCGGAGCTGCGGGGCAGATCGCCTATGGTCTGCTGTTCCGGATCGCGTCCGGGGCGATGGTCGGGGCGGATACGCCGGTACGGTTGCGGTTGCTGGAGATTCCCGCCGCGGTTGCTTCGCTGGAAGGCGTGGCGATGGAATTGGAGGACGGCGCATTTCCGCTGCTGGAATCGATCGATATCAGCGATGATCCGTGGGTGGGTTTCGAGGGCGCGAATGTGGCGTTGCTGGTCGGCGCGCGGCCGCGGACGGCGGGGATGGAGCGCTCGGATCTGCTGAACGCCAACGGGCCGATCTTCACCGATCAAGGTGCGGCGATCAATGCCAGCGCCGCCGACGATGTGAAGGTGCTCGTGGTCGGCAATCCCGCCAACACCAACGCATTCATCGCGATGAGCAATGCCCCCGACGTGCCCGCCGAGCGTTTCACGGCGATGACTCGGCTCGACCACAATCGGGCGATCGCGCAGTTGGCCAAGAAGACCGGCGCGCCAGGATCCGACATCGCCCGCGTCGCGATCTGGGGCAATCATTCGGCCACCCAGTACCCGGACATCACCCACGCCACCGTCGGCGGTCGGCGCGCCCTCGACCTCATCGACGATGCGGCCTGGTTGCGCGAGGAATTCATCCCGACCGTGCAGCAGCGCGGCACAGCGATCATCCAGGCCCGCGGTGCCTCGTCGGCAGCTAGTGCGGCCAGTGCCGCCATCGACCACATCCACGACTGGATGCTGGGCACCCCGGACGGTGAATGGACGTCCATGGCCGTCCCGTCGGACGGCTCCTACGGCGTGCCCGAGGGCATCATCAGTTCGTTCCCGGTCACCTGTGCCGACGGCGAGTACACCATCGTGCCGCGCCTGGATCTCGACGAATTCTCCCGTGCCCGTATCGACGCCAGCGTCGCCGAGCTCGAGCAGGAACGCGACGCGGTCGTCGACCTCGGATTCGCCAAGCGCGCCTGACGCCTGCCCAGCTGGTCCGCTACTCGCCGATTGTCCAGGTCTCGGAGCCGTTGAGCAGCGATTGCAGCGAATCCTGATCTACCGGTTTGCGTTCGCGGGCTATCGCGGCCTGGGCTCGGACGCCGTCGTCGTAGGTGGGACGGGTGACGGCGCGGAAGATCCCGGTGACCACGTGGCCGAGGTCCTGGTCGGAGAGGCGGGAGAGGGCGTAGGCGTATTCGGGGTTGTCGGTGTAGGCATCGTGCACGACGATGTCCGACTCCGCGACGGCGTCGGTGCGAGCTACTTCGAGCGCGAAACCGTTGCGTACCACGGCGAATTCGCCGTCGGTGCCGAAGCGGATCGGCTCGCCGTGCCGTAGCGGGATCAGCCGGGATTCGGCGTCGCCGCGGCGCAGCACATCGAAGGAACCGTCGTTGAAGATGGGGCAGTCCTGCAGGATTTCCACGAACGAGGTACCGCGATGCTGGGCCGCGGCGCGTAATACCTCGGTGAGGCCGGGGCGGTCGGAATCCAATGCGCGCGCGGCGAATCCGGCCTCGGCACCGAGCGCGACCGACAGTGTGTTGAACGGATGGTCCACCGACCCCATGGGGGTGGACTTGGTGATCTTGCCCGGTTCCGAGGTCGGGGAGTACTGGCCCTTGGTGAGGCCGTATATCCGATTGTTGAACAGCAGGATAGTCATGTTCACGTTGCGCCGCAGCGCGTGGATGAGGTGGTTGCCGCCGATGGACAGCGCGTCACCGTCGCCGGTGACCACCCACACCGACAGATCAGGGCGCGTCACCGCGAGACCGGTGGCGATGGCAGGTGCGCGGCCGTGGATGGAGTGGATGCCGTAGGCCTCCAGGTAGTACGGGAAGCGGCTGGAGCAGCCGATCCCGGAAACGAACATCAGGTTCTCTCTGCGTAGCCCGAGTTCGGCCAGGAAACTGCGCACAGTCGCCAGGATCACGTAGTCTCCGCAGCCGGGGCACCAGCGGACCTCTTGATCGGAGGTGAATTCCTTGACCTTCTGCGGACCGCTGGCCGCTGGTACGCCCGACAGCCCGGTCAGGCCCAGGTCTGTTCCGACAAGCGAGGTTTCCATGATGGTCATTCGTTGCCCCCGGTGCTAGTGGCGCGGTAGGTGGCCCCCGCTCGCGCGGCGAAGGCCTTATGGGTCTCCATCTCTTCGATCGAGCCGTCCAACGCGGCATCGATCACTCCGACCAGCTCCTGGGCGGAGAACGCCGTGCCCGCGATCTTGGTCCAGGGCTGTACGTCCACCAGATATTTCGCGCGCAGCAGCATCGCCAGTTGGCCGCCGTTCATCTCCGGCGTGACGACGGTGCGATAGCGCCGCAGCACGTCACCGAGGTTGATGGGCAACGGATTCAGATGCCGCAGGTGTGCCTGTGCGACCGGGACGCCGCGACGGCGGGCCCGGCGACACGCCTCACCGATCGGCCCGAACGAACTGCCCCAGCCGAGCAGCAGCAGTTCGGCGCGCCCATCGGGATCGTCGACCTCGACATCGGGAACGGCGATCGCATCGATCTTGGCCTGGCGCAGGCGCACCATCAGCTCGTGGTTGGCCGGTTCGTAGGAGATGTTGCCGCTGCCGTCGGCCTTTTCGAGTCCGCCGATCCGGTGGGCGCGCCCCTTGGTGCCCGGCACGGCAAGCGGGCGGGCGAGGGTGTCGGGGTCGCGGGCGTAGGGCTGGAAGCTGCCCTCCTCGTCGGCGTCGGGCTCGAATGCCGGATCGATCGGCGCGAGCTCGGACACGTTCGGAATCGACCAGGGCTCGGAGCCGTTGGCGATGGCGCCGTCGGAGAGCAGCAGCACCGGCGTCCGGTAGGTGAGCGCGATCCGCGCGGCTTCCACCGCGGCGGCGAAACAGTCGGCGGGGGAGCGCGGCGCGAGCACCGCGACGGGGGACTCGCCATTGCGGCCGTAGAGCGCCTGCAACAGGTCGGCCTGTTCGGTCTTGGTCGGCAGCCCGGTGGACGGGCCACCGCGTTGCACATCGATGACCACCAGCGGCAGTTCCGTCATTACCGCTAGTCCGATGGTTTCGCTCTTGAGCGCCAATCCGGGGCCCGAGGTGCTGGTGACCCCGAGCGCGCCACCGAGCGCTGCACCGAGCGCGGCACCGATACCGGCGATCTCGTCCTCGGCCTGGAAGGTGGTGACGTCGAAGTTCTTGTGCTTGCTCAGCTCGTGCAGGATGTCCGAGGCGGGCGTGATCGGGTAGGTGCCGAGGAAGACCGGCAGACCGGCCAGCTGTCCTGCGGTCACCAGTCCGTAGGCGAGTGCGGTGTTGCCGGTGATCTGCCGGTAGGTACCCGGCGGCAGCGCCGCGGGGGCGACCTCGTAGGTGGTGGCGAAGGCCTCCGTGGTTTCGCCGTAGTTCCAGCCCGCACGCAGTGCGAGCAGGTTCGCCTCGGCGATATCGGGTGTGGCGGCGAATTTCTCCAGGACGAACCGCTCGGTGCCGTCGATCGGGCGGCCGTACATCCATGAGATCAGCCCGAGCGCGAACATGTTCTTCGCACGCTGGCCGTCCTTTTTGCCGACACCGGTCGGCTCGGTGGCGCCCAGGGTCAGCGAGGTCATCGGAACCCGGTGTAGGACGAAATCCGACAGAGAGTCGTCATCGAGGGGGTCGGTGGCGTAGCCGACCTTGGCGAGGGTGCGCTTGGTGAACTCGTCGGTGTTCACGATGACGGTGGCGCCGCGCGGGAGGTCCTCTACATTGGCCTTCAGTGCCGCCGGGTTCATCGCCACCAGCACATCGGGCTGGTCGCCCGCGGTGAGGATGTCGTAGTCGGCGATCTGGATCTGGAAGGACGAAACACCCGGTAGCGTGCCCTGCGGCGCGCGGATTTCCGCGGGAAAGTTGGGCTGGGTGGCGAGGTCGTTGCCGAAGGCGGCCGCTTCGTGCGTGAAACGGTCACCGGTGAGCTGCATTCCGTCCCCGGAGTCTCCGGCGAACCGAATTACGACCTTTTCCAATTTCGCTGTGCCGACATCATTTTGGTGCGAAACCATATGCCTGCTTCACTTCCTCGTCGGTGAGAGGGTGCCATTGGCCAACCTACTCCGCTGCGCAGGCGATTGAACGTGAAGCGCGCGGTCCGATGAGAATTGTTCGGTGCGCCCATGGTGACCGGGCACTCGAGGAATGGCACTCAGGCGAACAGCGATAGTTGTTCGTCGGTCGGGGGCAGTCGCTGCGGCCGCGCCCTCTGTTGCGGAGGTTGTTCGCGGCTCAGACCGTGCTGGTGCAGCAGCGGCCGGGTGCGTTCGCGCAGCCAGGTCGAGTACTCGGGCGTGACGTAGGCACCGCGGCCGTACAGCTGCCGGTAGCGGCGCAGTAGCGCCGGGTGGGCTTCTGCCAGCCAGCCGAGGAACCAGCCGCGGGTGCTGCCGCGCAGGTGCATCGGGAACGCGATGGCCGAAGCGGCTCCCGCCGCGGCAATCTCGCCGAACAGTTCGTCGAGGTGGGCCTTGCTGTCGGTGAGATACGGAATCACCGGCGCCACCATCACATTCACGTCGAATCCGGCGTCGGCCAGTGCGCGCACCAGGTCCAGGCGTGCCTTCGGTGACGGCGTGCCGGACTCGAGACTGTGGTGCAGATCGATGTCGAGGATCGCGATGGACACCGCCATACTCACCCGAACCTGGCGCGCCGCCAGTGTCAGCAGCGGCAGATCGCGGCGCAGCAGGGTGCCCTTGGTCAGGATGGAGAACGGCGTGCCGGAATCGGTGAGTGCGCGAATGATTCCCGGCATCAATCGATATCGGCCCTCGGCGCGTTGATAAGGGTCGGTATTGGTGCCGAGCGCGACCGGTTCCTGCTGCCAGGACCGTCTACCGAGTTCCTTGCGCAGCACCGCGGCGATATTGGTCTTCACCACGATCTGCGAATCGAAATCGCGGCCCGCGTCCAGTTCCAGGTACTCGTGCGTGCCGCGCGCGAAGCAATAACGGCAGGCGTGCGAGCAGCCGCGCATCGGATTGATCGTCCAATGAAACGGCAGGTTCGCGCCCTCGGGCATCTTGTTCAATGCGCTTTTGCACAGCACCTCGTGAAAGGTGATGCCTTCGAATTCCGGCGTTTGCACGGTGCGCACGAAGCCGGCCCGGTGCAGACCGGGCAAGGCACCGTCGTCGGCGTCCAGGGTTTGGCTTTGCCACCGCACCCCTTCAGTCGAACATATGTTCCCCCGGGTGCGCAACTGTTCTTCGCGGCATGATCAGGTCGTTTTCCTTGTGGACGCTCGACGCGGTGCTGCGAACTCGGCATCCAGGACAGTCCATGACTCCGGGCCACCGCCCGGCGTCAGTACCTGCTGGACCCGCAACATCGCCTCCTCGTGCCCCGAACAAGCCGACGGTGCGGGCGGCGACATTGTTGGGGGCAAACGCCGTGCGGGCGGACCCGAGAGAACGCCGACCGCGTGTGGGCTGCGGCGGCTGCTATCCGGGCATATTCGCTGATTCGCGAAGATGGCCAGGTGGACAAACTCCTGGTGCTGATCAACGGATTGCCGGGCTCCGGCAAGTCGACTCTAGGCCGGTCATTAGCCGTGGCATTGGATGCTCAGTTCTTGTCCAAAGACGCCATCAAGGAGGCCCTGGCGACGGCCATCGGCAACGTCGTGGGCGCTTCCGCCTTGGGCGGCATCGCGATGGACACAGTGTGGGCGTTGGCGCAGGCCACTCCGACAACGGTTGTTGTCGACTCTTGGTGGTTCAGGCCACGGGATCTGCAATTCGCCCGTGCTGGGATCGAAAGGGTCGGGCCCGACCGCGTTGTCGAAGTGTGGTGCGATGTCCCTTCCGGGGTGGCGAGGTCCCGCTACGCGAGCCGACGCCGTGCAGTGCTGCACCAGGACGAGCAACGCCTGGCCAACGACTGGGACGCGTGGGCCGAGTGGGCCGCACCGCTCGGGCTGGCACCCGTCGTCGTGGCCGACACGACCCGTCCGGTCGACTGCATCGCCCTCGCGACGCGAATCGAACGTGTGGTGATGGCTCCGATCGCTGCATCGTCGACACCGGTGAGACCCTAGGGAAGATGTGTTCTGATGCCTGTCATGCGACGGGGTCAGGCGATCTGTCGGGTGTCGGGTGGCGTCAGCTGGGTCGGATCGGCGAAGAAAGTCACCAGATCTCGTACTGTGTCCTCGATGGGGCGCGGTTGATAGTCGATTTCCCGCGTCGCCTTGTCGTGGTCGACGACGGGCGCCGAGAGCAGTGCGCCTAGTGCCGCACGCGACATGATGTCGGTGCCCAGCATCTTGCCGATCGGCTCCAGCACTGGAATGAGCCCGCCGACGAGGCGGGGCGAGATGGTGAACTTCGGGCCCTTTTTGCCGCTGTGGCTCGCGGCGAGGCGACACAGGTCGAGCATTGAGATCATCGAACCGCCGAGCAGGTAGTTCTCGCCGGTCCGCCCGCGCTCCGAGGCCAGGATCAGGCCTTGTGCCACGTCGCGCACATCGACGAGGTCGAAGCTGCCGCCGATCATCGCGGGCACCCGGCCGCGCGCGGCGTCCTTCAGGGTGCGGTTGATGCGCGAAAGTGGGGCGCTGTGGTCGACCGGGCCGAACACTCCGGTGGGATTGCAGATCACCGCGTCGAGGCCCTTGGCGATCACCGTGCGCAATTCGACCTCGCCCGCCCATTTGGAGCGGTCGTAGACCGGCAGGCTGTCCGCGGTGGAGCGCGGTGAGCCCTCGTCGATGCGGCCGCCGCAGCTGTACTGGTTGAAGGCGTGGATGGAGCTGGCATGCACCATCCGGCGTACGCCGAGGTCGAGCGCGGCCTCGGCGACCACGCGGACACCCTCGGTGTTCACCTTCCATGCCAGATCGTTCTTCTCGGCAAGGGTGATCACTGCGACCAGGTGGTACACGATCTCCGCGCCCGCGAGCGCGGTGTGCATGGACTCCGGATCCAGCACATTGCCCGACATCCAGGTGACGTTGGGATCCGCGGGGCCCTCGGGAACCACGCGGTCGATGGCGACGACTTCGTGCCCGCGCCCGACGAGCAGGCTGAGCAGGTTCGTGCCAAGGTAGCCGGCTGCGCCGGTCACTGCGACCTTCATGGCTCAGAGAATATAGAACTTGTTCTAGTTTGCAACACGTTCCAGTTTCTTTCTCGTCGCGATCGGTTCGTTTCCTGGGGCCTGTTGGGCTCGAAACTTGCCGGTAGGGTCCGCTATATTGGGCCCAGCCGCAGCGGCATTGCCGCTCGGGCAGGGAGTTGACGTAGGACCGAGCCAAGTGCACGAAACTGATGTTCACGATGATTGGGGGGCAGCTCGATGAGTGATTTCTCGATGGATACCGAAGGGGTTGCGGCATTCGCCGCGACGAACGCCGGGATCGCCGGTGAGATCGCGGGGGCGGGAAATTTCGACGCGGTCGGCAATGTCTTCGCGATGACGCCGGTCTTCGGATTGATCGGCGCCGACTATCTGGTGGCCTTCGCCGCCGCGCAGGTATTGCAGGCCAGGGATATCAATGATCTCTCGGCGAAGTACGCCAAGTTGTCGGAGGCCACCTTCAGCACGGTCGCCAGCATCAACGGCACCGACCTCGGCAACGCGGGCTCGATGACGTCGCTCGGCAACCAGATCGGGGGTGCGGTATGAAGCCGCTGGACACGGCGAATTCGGGTGTCATCGCACCCACCGACCAGACCGCGAGCGCGGTCGACCACACCGCGGCCGCAGCACAGCAGTCGGCGATCAACGCGGTGCAGAGCGCGCCGTCACAGGGGCTGATCGACGTCCCGCTGGGCCAGCTGCCCGCCGACATGCCGCCGATCGAGCCGCCCGAGTTCTATCTCGCGCGCAAGATCAGCGAAGACTCGCAGACTCTTGGCGCCACTCCGGCCGGGATGCCGGGCCTGTCCGGCAATCCGGCCTCCGACCCGAGCGATATCCTCGCCGGCCTTCCGTCGGACGTGTCGAACATGCTCGACAGCGCGAACGCGGCGATCGGTCACGCAGCGGCTCCCGTCCTCGGCGCGGCGCAGGGTGTACTCGGTCAGGCCCACGGAGCACTCGGGGGTGGCGCTGGTGCGGCGGCGTCCGCGACTCCGGCTGCCGCAGTGCCGGATATGTCCGCACTGCCTGCTTTGCCCGCCGATCCGGTCGCGGCGTTGATGAGCGGATTGACCTTGCCCGCATTGCCCGGCGTCGACGTGCTGTTCAAACCGATCCTCGATCTGCTCGGCAGTTTCGGCACCGGCATCCTCGGCGCCATCGACCCGACCAAGATTCTGGCCGAGTCCTCCAAAGTCATCGAATCGGCGATGCAGGTAGGCAAGGGCAGCATGGCAACCGTCGACCAGCTGTGGCAAGGACAGGCCGCGCGCAATGCGCAGGTCGCAGGCCAGAAGGCGAACACCGAAGGCCAGGACACCAGCCAGCGCGGCTTCGACATCTCCGACCTGACCACCAAGGCCGCCGCGGTGGTACAGCAGGGCAACGTGCAGCTGACCGGGATCGCGACCTCGTTCGCCGCCCAGGCCGCCGCGCTAGCACCACTGATCCTGACCCCGCCCGCCCAGGCTTCGCTGATCGCCACCGCGACCGAGCATCTCGGGCAAGCGGTGGGCGTTGCCAACGCGACCCGCGGCGACCTGGCGGGCAAGACGGCGGAGCTGAGCGGCCTGGTGAATCAGCTGATCGCACCGGGCGGGTTGCCGCAGCCGCAGGAAGTGGCACAGGCCGTGATGCAGAACATCGGTGAGCCGATCGTGGCTCAGGCCCAGGAAGTCGCGCAGGACACCGGAACCAAGGCGGCCAGCGCGCTCGACACGGGCGGTTCGGGCCTCGGCGCCTCGACGAATCCGGCGTCGGCGAATCCGAGTTCGCCGGGCGGAACGGGCTCGCCGAGCGGCGCGATCGGTTCGCCGAGCCGGTCCGGCATTCCGAGCCGTTCCGGCTCGCCGAGCTCACCCGCGACGCCGCGGGCAGGTGGTTTGCCCGGTGCCACGGTGCCACCGGCCCTGCGGCCGGTCGCGGGTATGCCGGGTTCGTCGCTCGGTTCCGGCGCGAGCACCACCCCAGCCGGAGCGGGCAACTCCAGCTTCATGGGCGGTGGCGCTCCCGGCGCGGCCGGGCAGCGCGGCAACGACAATGACGAACACGCGCGCAACGTGGACCCGTACCAGAGCCGCACCGGCAACGATGACCTCACGGGGCCGCTCGGTGAGTCCACCCCGGACGTCATCGGTGCGACGCATTCGGACGAGATGGTCAGCTCCGACTATGAACAGGATCAGTTCTGAGCTGGCGCAGGCACGGCGTCACGCGATAGTGCCTACCTCCCGGCTGCGGGAGATAGGCGGCGGTTTTCGACGCGCTGGGTGGTGGGCTGAGCGACGCCGTTTGCCATCGGAACGCTACCGGCTTCCGCCACGAGAATTGGGGAGGCCGGTAGCGTCGTGTGCCGCGATCAACCCTGCACGAAGGAATCCAGCAGTGTGCGGTAGAGGTCGGCGAATTGCCGCCGGGCGGCCTGCTGCTCGGTGGTCAGGCCCTGGGTCAGCTCCGGCGCGTACATGATCACATGTATGTCCTGGTCCGGCTGCGGCGGCATGACATCGATGATCTGGGTGCCCTGATCGGTGGCGCTCGGCATGCCGAGATCCAGCGTCGCCAAGGCCCTGATCTCGGTAAGCGCCGCGTTCAGCACATCCGGCGAGACAGTCCCGTTCAGTCGTTGCGGCGGCGTAGTGGGGACCCGGTCGGCGGCCGTGGCGTCCGGCGTCTTGATTGCGCGGCCGCCGGGGTACACCTCCAGCGTCGGGCGCAGGTCGCTGCGGCCCTGCCAGCCGCTGGGCATGGTCGTCAGCGTCAGCAGGGCGACGGCGGGAACCGCGGGCGTTGGTCCGTCCGATGCAGGCTCGGCCGAGGCGGCACCCCGGCTGCCCGCAAGTGCCACTACGAGAATCAGCAGTGCCGATGTCATCTTTCGCATGAAATCCCCATCTTCGTTGTGCCCTTGGCAATTCGACATCGATCATTACATCGTGCCGAATTGCTTTGGCTCGACGTGGCTGTCTCGTCGAGCATCCGTCGCCGGGCAAAGTTGTTGTCGAAGTGGTTCGTTCAGCGCAGGGCGGGTGGATTGTTCAGGTCCGGTGCGGAATACGTGTCGCAAGTCTTGACCTCGCCGGTGCGGTAGCCGGTGAGGAACCACTTCTGGCGCTGATCGGAGGAACCGTGGGTCCAGGCCTCCGGGTTCACCCTGCCCTGTGCGGCGCGCTGGATCCGGTCGTCGCCGACCGCGGACGCGGCCGAGAGCGCGTCGCGGATATCGTTCTCCGACAGCGTCTTCAGGAACGGTTGACCGCCGCCCGGTGGGGGGAGCTTGTCGGCGAAGTGCGCCCAGATGCCCGCGTAGCAGTCGGCTTGCAGCTCGGTGCGGACCGCGCCGGACTCCGGTCCGCGCGGATCGCGCTGGGCGCGCCCGATATCGCCGAGCTGGTTCTGGATGTGGTGGCCGAACTCGTGCGCCACCACATATTCCTGAGCGAGCGGGCCGCTGCTGGCGCCGAAGCGGTCGACGAGTTCCCGGAAGAAGCTGACATCGAAGTAGGCGGTCATATCGGCCGGGCAGTAGAACGGGCCGACCGCGCTGGTCGCATTGCCGCACCCGGTCGAGACCGCGCCGGAGAACGGCCGCACCTTCGGGTCCACATAGCGCCGGCCGGTCTGCTTCGGCAGTTCGGTTTGCCACACCGCGTCCAGGCTTTCCACGGTGAGCGCGACCCGGCAGTCGACGTACTTGTTTGCACTCGCAGCGTCGGTACAGTGCTCCGGAATGCGCCCGGTGCCGGGTTGTACCTGGGCGTTCTCGGCGCCGGTGAAATTGCCGAGCACCGAGCCGGGATCGCCGCCCAACAGCAGCGTCAGCACCAACAGGACGAGGCCACCCGCGCCGCCGCCCAGCGCGATCTTGCCGCCCATGCCCGGGCCGCCGCCCCATGACACCCGATCCGGGTCGATCTGCCTGCCCTCGTTGAAGGTCATCGTCGTCGCTCTCTGTGTTATGGGCCCGCGGGCGCGGCGTTGTCTAGAGCTTGACACGCGCCGGGCGGTATCGGTTCCCCTCGACTGACGTGTCTCGTCACGATCTCGTGATTCACGCGGTTGATCCGACCACGTTACGGCGCGCTGGATCCAGTCGTCGCCGACGGCGGGTGCGGCGGAGAGTCGGTCGCGGATGCCCTTGTCGGACAGCGCCTTCAGGAACGGTGGGCGTGCCGCTATCTGTGCCGTGAGCCACCGCGAACTCTTGTGAGCGGTCGGTCCAATTGCTACAGTTCTTTCACTGAAGGATGAGTTATCGGCCGGGGGTTCAATTATGGGCTCTGCGAGCATGTGGGGTATTGAGTCCAGATGACTTTCAATGACGGCGTTGAAACAGAACGTGCCGGATCGGCGTTTCTGGTTGGTCCTGCACTCCCACGCCGATCGACGGCGATAAATGGGGGAGACGTGGTGTCGACACGATATGGGTGGATGCTTCGGTAGGCCGTGCTGCGGTATTCCGAAGCCAATTGCGTATGCGGCTGCGTCGACATCGACGCCAACCCGATAGTATCTCAACGTTTGCGCTGGTAGGGATCTTGGTGATATTCCTTTTCGCCGTTCGGTCTGGAAATTGTGACATTCTATCGGCGCGCCAAGAGTAATCAATCTGACCAAGCCGGTTCGATCCGCAGACGTCGTGGTCGAGTGGCGGCATAATATTAGTTCTTTACGATTTTTCAGATCTGGTACAGATGTCCGCGACTGATGTCGCAATTTCGATGTGTCATCCGCTCCTGTCGTTGCTTTGTCCTCTCGCTACAGTCGGTTGTGACGCACGCGGATTGCGCAACTCCGGGATCTTTGTTTCCTCGCTCGAAGCGGGCGAGTGGATATCGGTTTCCGCCCGGCGAATATTCTCACTATGATGGGTTGGCGGCGAACAGTTCGACTCCGTGGCGGGTCTCCCGCTCACACACCGGCGGGTAGCAGCGGCGATATCGGTTTCCGGCTCGGCAACCCGGCTGGCTACGATGGCTACGCACCTGGCCATTGCCTGCCGGTGCCGAAAGTCGTCGAAAGGAACCCAGTGCTGCGCACCCACTTGGCTGGTTCGCTGCGAAGCGAGCACGCCGGTCAGACCGTCACCCTCACCGGTTGGGTGGCCCGGCGGCGTGACCATGGTGGCGTGATCTTCATTGATCTGCGCGATGCGTCGGGTGTGGCGCAGGCGGTGTTCCGGGAGGGCGAGCCCGCCGCGCAGGCACACCGGCTACGCGCCGAGTACTGCGTACGGGTCACCGGCGTGGTCGAGCCACGCCCAGAGGGCAACGAGAACCCGGAGCTGCCGACCGGCACCATCGAGGTGAACGTTACCGAGCTCGAGGTGCTCAACGAGAGTGCCCCGCTGCCCTTCCAGCTCGACGAACAGCCGGGTGACGAGGCCCGCCTCAAGTACCGCTACCTCGACCTGCGTCGTGAGACGCCGGGCAAGGCCATTCGTCTGCGGTCGAAGGTCAACGCCGCCGCTCGTGCGGTGCTGGCCTCTCACGAGTTCGTCGAGGTAGAGACCCCGACGCTGACCCGCTCGACGCCGGAGGGCGCCCGCGACTTCGTGGTGCCCGCGCGGCTGCAGCCCGGCAGCTTCTATGCGCTGCCGCAGAGCCCGCAGCTGTTCAAGCAGCTGCTGATGGTTGGTGGGATCGAGCGCTACTACCAAATCGCGCGCTGCTACCGCGACGAGGACTTCCGCGCTGATCGTCAGCCCGAGTTCACCCAGCTCGACCTCGAGATGAGCTTCGTGCGCCAGGAAGATGTGATCCTGGTTGCCGAGGAGATCCTGGAGGCGCTGTGGAAGCTGGTCGGCTACGAGATCCCCTTCCCGATTCCGCACATGACCTACGCGGAGGCGATGCGTCGCTTCGGCAGTGACAAGCCGGATCTGCGATTCGGCGTCGAGATCACCGAGTGCGCGGAGTACTTCAAGGACACACCTTTCCGGGTTTTCCAGGCCGAGTACGTCGGCGCGGTCGTGATGCCGGGCGGTGCGAGCCAGCCGCGGCGTCAGCTCGATGCCTGGCAGGAATGGGCCAAGCAGCGCGGCGCGAAGGGGCTGGCGTATGTGCTGGTGCAGGAGGACGGCACGCTCGGCGGTCCGGTGGCCAAGAACCTCAGCGAGTCCGAGCGCGATGGCCTCGCCAAGCATGTCGGCGCAGAGCCCGGTGACTGTGTGTTCTTCGCGGCCGGTCCGGCCAAGGCGCAGCGCGCGCTGCTCGGTGCGGCCCGCGGGGAGATCGCCCGCAAGGTCGGCCTGATCGACGAGAACGCGTGGGCCTTCGTCTGGATCGTGGACGCGCCGATGTTCGAGCCGACGGCCGATGCGACCGCGAGCGGCGATGTGGCGCTGGGTTATTCGGCCTGGACCGCGGTGCATCACGCATTCACCTCGCCGAAGCCGGAGTCCATCGACACCTTCGACACCGATCCCGGTTCCGCGCTCGCCTACGCCTACGACATCGTCTGCAACGGCAACGAAATCGGCGGCGGCAGTATCCGTATTCATCGCAGGGATGTCCAAGAGCGCGTCTTCAAGGTGATGGGCATCAGCCATGAGGAGGCGCAGGAGAAGTTCGGATTCCTGTTGGACGCCTTTGCTTTCGGCGCGCCTCCGCACGGTGGCATCGCCTTCGGCTGGGACCGCATCACCGCGCTGCTCGCCGGGCTCGACTCGATCCGCGAGGTGATCGCCTTCCCGAAGACCGGCGGCGGCGTCGACCCGCTGACCGACGCGCCCGCGCCGATCACCCCGCAACAGCGCAAGGAAGCCGGGCTCGACTTCAAACCGGAGAAGAAGGCCCCTGAGGCGAAAGGCGACGCCGCCGGCGAGCGCACCGCAGACTAGTTTGCCGCAAGACATCCATCTGGCGCCCGTGACGAACTCAGCGGGTACTTCTCGCGTTGTGAAGGCAGAACTGCCGGATCTACCGGGAAGTGCCCGCAGTGGTCGGTCGATCGAAAACGTCACTGGAACGACTTGGCGGATGTCGGGGTTGCAGACAATGTCGGGGAATGGCGGGCTCGACGGTACAGGCGGTACCTTCTGGTCAGGTTTCGAGTCCTTCGATCGACCCTGACCACAAGGGGGACCCAGTGCTGCACTTGCGCATGATCAGCCCACCCGATGTGACCGACAAGGTGATGTCGGTGCTGGCCGCGGATCCGGGTGTCACGCATGTGACGCTGGCGCGGGGTGTCGCCGTCGAGCCTGCCGGGGATCTGGTGCAGGCTGATGTCGCGCGTGAGGCGGCCAACGACGTGCTGGCCGACCTCACCTCGCTCGGCATCACCCATTCCGGCGGCATCACCCTCGGACCGGTGGAGACCGTGCTCTCCGATGCCGGGGAACGCGCGATCACGGAGGCGCCGGGCGATCCCACCGATGCGGTGGTGTGGGAGGAGCTGCTCAATCAGGTGCACGAAGAGTCGTCGCTCAACTCCACCTTCGTCGCCTTTCTCACCATCGCCTGCCTGCTCGCCGCTGTTGGTGTGGCGACGGACTCGCCGGTGACTATCGTCGGTGCGATGGTCGTCGGCCCGGAGTTCGGGCCGTTGGCGGCGTTCGCAGTGGGGTTGGTGCGCCGTGACTTTCGGCTCGCGCGCCGGTCGGCGTTCGCGCTGGCGATCGGGTTCCCGGTGGCAATGCTGTTCACCCTGGCGGCGACGCTGGCCTGGGAGCAGTTCGGTTGGATCGACCTCGCAGGTATCGAGGACATCAAGAACGTCGACTTCATCTACGAGGTCGGTCCGTTTTCGCTCGTCGTCGCGCTGCTCGCCGGTGGGGCGGGGATGCTGTCGTTGGTCACTGCGAAATCGGCCGCCCTGATCGGGGTGTTCATTTCGGTGACGACGGTGCCGGCGGCCGGGTTCGCCGTGGTCGCAGCCACCATGGGGGAATGGCATATCGCGTTCATGTCGGCCGGTCAACTGGCGGTGAATCTGGCGGGCATTGTGGTGGCCGGGGTGATCGTGCTGGAGATGCGCCCTCGTGCAGGCAGCGAGGGCGGACCCATCGCGCGCTTCAAACAGTGGATCGGAATGCGGTCGCTGGTCGGCTAGCGACCGCGCGGTCCGGTGGTTAGAGCGGTGCGACCAGGCCGCCGGTCAAGGTGCGGTAGGCGAAGGTCACCGCGATCGTTGCCACCGGCGCGGCAATGAACAAGCCGAGACCGCACAGAATAGCGCCGACGATGGTCAGCACCAGGACAGCAAGCGCCAGCAACAGTACCGGCCCGGCATTGGTGACGACGAGGGTGGCGCTGGCCTTGATTGCGGCAAACGGGCCCAGGTCCTGATCCACCACATAGTGCAACGCGAACATGCACAGGAACCCCGCGATGAGTCCCGGCAGGACACACAGCGCGAAACCGATCCCCGTCAGCACGAACGCCAGCAGTGCGGTCAGCAGCACATTGCCCGCGTTCACGAACTGGAAGTACGACCCGAAAACCGGTTTGTAACCGTCGGTTTCGTACAGCGCGCCGCGGACCAGCGCGGCCTGGAGCAGCCAGATCCCTACCATCACCGCCAGGAAGATCAGCAGCACGGGCAGCATCGATGTCGGGTTCGTGATCCGGACGACGAGGACGAAGGCGAGATAGATGAGTACGCCGACCGCGGTGGTGCCCAGCCACGGCAGCGGATTCGCCCGGAACCTCTCCCAGCCATAGCTCAACGCGTTGCCCACGTCGAGACTGCGCGGGATGTTGTCGGCGGCTTGATAGCCGTAGGTCGGTAGCGGGCCCTCGGGCGGCGGCGGCATGATGCTGGGCTGTGGCGGTGTTGCGCCGGGGTAGGGCTGCATCCCTGGCGGCGGCATCATGCCGGGCTGCGGACCCGCCGGACCGGTTCCCGGCGGACCGTAGGTCGGCTGCTGCGGCGCAGGCCGTTGCTGCGGGGGCAGTGCCTGCGGCATCGGAGCCACTGCGGGCGGTGGCTCCACCGGTTCGCTGCCGTAGTGGGCCGCGCCCGGGCCCTCGAACTGTGGGTACCCCGCGGGACCCGCCATCTCGTGGCGGCCGTGCTCGGCGCCGGTGCCCGGCGACTGCGGATCGGAGCTTTCGTGCTGACCCGGCTGCGCGGCGAACTTCTCGCCACCGCTGTGCTCGGGAGATTCGCCAGCTGGATCGTTCGGTGCGGGAGACGGTGTGTCGGCCATTGTCGTAGACCTTTCGACGCAGCTGGTTTGCGGTGTGGCGCACGGCAGTTGACGATGAGAAAACCGGACTCGCGCAATGGTGTCAAGCAAGGAGCGCCCGGTCCGCAACCTCGACCGAGACACGCCGAACGACGCGGAAAGGTTGTGTAACTGCTCGCTAGAAGTGACCCGGTGCGAGTAGCTTGAATGGCGATGACCGCACTATTGGCCGAACGCGCCGCCGAAGTCGTGTCCGCAGCGCAACAGTTGCTTACAAAGCGAATGGGTGCTCCGGTGAAGCTGAGTGATCCGATCGAGCTCAGCGGCAGTGGCAGGACAACAGTCCTACGCGTACGTGTTTCAGAGAACGCCTTTTCCTTGCCGCGGACCCTGATTATCAAGCAGGTCCGTGGCTCCGCAGAGGATCGCCGCACCGGAGGGCTAGCGCCCGGTGTGGCCAGTATCGACTCCGCATTCCTACGCGAAGCGGTGTCCTACCAGTTCACGACTGCCCTCAGTCGCGAGCAACGACCCGGCGCCTACCTGATCGCACACAGCCTTCCCGACCGGCTGCTCATCCTCAGCGACCTCGGCGACAACGCCAGCATCACCGCGGTACTGCAGTCTGGCTCGGAGCCCGCGACCCGCAACGGGTTGATGGCCTTTGCCCAGGCGCTCGGCAGAATGCACGCGGCAACCGTTGGGCGCGAAGCGGATTTTGTCGCGCTGCTGCGCCGCGTCGATGTGGTGCACCGCGTCGACGGCATCGCGCAGCAGGCCGAGGCTGCCATCTCCGAGGTGCCGGGCATGCTGCAGCGCGAACTCGGCATCGAGGTGCCCGGTGAGATCGCCGAGCGGATCGTGCGCGGTAACCGCCTGTTCTCCGCAGGGCGTTTTCGCGCCTTCAGTCCCTCGGATCTGTGCCCGGACAATGTCATCCTGAACGAGGAGGGCGCGCGGTTCCTCGACTACGAATGGGGCGGTTTCCGCGATGCCACCCTCGACATCGCCTACGCGCTGGTGTCGTTCCCCGGATGCCTGTGCGACTTCGAACTGTCCCGCGAACGCGCACAGCAGATGGTCGAGGCGTGGCGCTCGGAGGTCGTCGGCGTCTGGCAGTCACTGGCCGACGACGACGTGCTCGCCGAGCGCATCCTGGAGGCCCGCCTGATCTGGGTGTGGCTGTCGACCTACTGGTTCCTGCCCGCGGACCACGCCCGCATCGCCGCGGCTCGCGAGCACGGGCTCTCGGTGCCGCGCTCGGAGGCCTTGATCAACCGCTGGGCGGCGTTGGCCGAGGACGCCCGCTGCACGGGCGACGATGCTGTCGGCGACTTCGCAGAGGATGTCTCGGCCATGCTCGAAGAGCGCTGGTCGGAGTAGTCGACCGGGCGCAATAGGGTCTGGACCGAACAGGATTCGTCCGGTGTATGCCGGATTCGACTGCCGGGCCTTCGAGGACGGTGGGGTGGTCACGGGTCGAGTTCGGCCGCACGTTTTTCCAGATGGGCGCGTTCGACGGTGTTCTCGGTCAGCAGCAGCGCCCGTTCATAGGCCGTCGCGGCATCCGCGGTGCGGCCGAGCCGGGCGAGGAACGCCGCGCGGGCGGCCTCCAGATATCCGTAGGTGGCCAGGGCGGGCTCGGCGGCAAGGTCGTTCAGCAGGGCGAGCGCGCGGCTCGGATTGCCGGAAAGACCCACCGCCACCGCATAATTCAGGTGGACCACCGGGGACGGCCAGGTACGAAGCAGCAAGACATATAGACCGGTGATTTCCCGCCAGTCCGTCTGTTCCCAGCTCGGCGCTTCATCGTGCACCGCTGCGATCGCTGCCTGCAGTGTGTACCGGTCGGTGTGGGGGAGAGCGTGTTTCACCAATGCGACACCCTCGGCGATGGCCGTACGGTCCCACCGGGCACGGTCCTGATGTTCGAGGGTGCACAGTTCGCCGTCCGCGGTCACGCGTGCTGCCCTGCGGGCGTCGGTGAGCAGGATCAGTGCCAGCAGACCGGTCATCGACGGATCGTCGGGCACCAGCGCATGCATCATCCGCGCCAATTGCAGTGCGCGCTCGACGAGATCGGAACGGACGAGCGCATCGCCGGAGGGCGCGGTATGGCCGGTGGTGAACAACAGATGGATGACAGCGCAGATGGCGTCGAGGCGTTGCGGCAGTTCCCGCACCGACGGCACCCGATAGGGGATGCCTGCCAGCGCAATCTTCTTCTTGGCGCGCGTGATTCGCGCCGCCATTGTCGAGTCGCTCAGCAGGAAGGCGCGTGCCACCTCGGCGGTGGTGATGCCGCAGACCAGGCGCAGGGTGAGTGCCACCTGAGCTTCGCGGGCCAGCGCCGGGTGGCAGCAGGTGCTGATCAGCCGGAGTCGGTCGTCGGGAATGTCGGTGGCGGCGTCGACGGCGGCGAGCGCGAGATCGGCGGTGTCGCCTTCGACGTGATCGGTCACCAGCAGCGGCAGGCTGCGCTGCATGGTCGAATTGCGGCGCAGCAGATCAAGGCCACGGCGCCGGGCGACGGTGGTGAGCCAGGCGCCGGGTTTCGCGGGTACGCCCTCGGCCGCCCAATCCGTGAGCGCCTTGGCGTAGGCGTCCTGCACGCATTCCTCGGCTAGATCGAAATCGCGGACCAGCCGCACTGTCGCGGCGAGCACGAAGGCCCATTCGCGACGGTGCGCCTGCTCGACGGCCGCGGCTGCCCGCTCGGCCGCGGGGGTGTGGATCGACATCGTCCGTCTGTTTTCTGCCCTGTTTCGGTCTATTCGAACACCATGATCGGGCGTACCTCGACACCGCCGAATCGCGCGGGCACCTGCTTGGCCAGCGCGATCGCGGCATCCAGATCCGGAGCCTCGAGCAGGTAGTAGCCGCCGAGCGCCTCCTTGGCCTCGCCGAACGGCGCATCGGTCACAGTGAAATCGCCATTGCCGTTCTTGCGTATCGAGGTGGCGGTGGGGGTCGGTTGCAGGGCGTTTCCGCCTTGTAGCGCATCGCCCGCGATCTCCTGGAACGTCACGTGGTCCTGGTAGACCGCGCCCATGACTTCCTGCGAAGCAGTCGCGTAGGCATTCTCGTCTTCATAGATCAGCACCAGATACTGGCTCATGACAACGCTCCTTCGGTAGCGGAACCCGCCGTTCGGGTCCGTACTCATCCCGACGAGCGAGTTCGACGGAAATCGACAACCGTCGGAGAAGAATTCTGCCCCGATTCGCGGTTCGAGTATCCCGACTTGCCGGGTGAATCTCGGCGCGACGGTCCTCAGGGCAACGGTGCCGGACGCGGTTCGATCCGGCCGCCGGAGCGGACAGCGAAGGAGGCGCCGTAGCGGACGCCGGAATTCGGGTCCGCGACATCGGTCAGGTAGAACCAGTCCATCTGGGTCTGGTCGGGGTTGACCTCGAGCACGCCGTAGCCGTGCGAATCCAGTTCGACGTAGCGCAGGTGGTGGTTGACGCCCTTGATCGACTCCTCTAGCGGCACCGCGACCGTGCGTGGTGGCGCCTTCATGATTTCGCCGAGGCTGGAGGAGGTGACCGAGGGAACGACGAATTCCGCGCCGACGGTCGGTCCGCCCGGGTAGTTCGCGGCGTCGACGGGTAGATCCGCGGCCCAGGAGGAGTGGATGTCGCCGGTCAGAAAGACCACGTCGCCGACCTGCTGGTCGGCGATCGCGCGGAACAGCCGCTGCCGGTCGGCGGTGTAGCCGTCCCACTGGTCGCCGTTGGCTGGAATGCCCGCCTGCGGCACACCCATCATGGATGTGACGGCCGCGGTGGTGGCCGGCTCCAAGGGCGGGAACACCAGCGGTGCGATCATCACTGAGTTGCCGACCAGTTTCCAGCGCACCGGTGCGGACGCCAAACCTGCGGTGAGCCACTCCATTTGGGTCTTGCCGGTGATCGTGCGCGTCGGGTTGTCGGCCTCACGCCAGCCCGCGCCGGGCTTCGACTCTTGATCGCGATAGCTGCGCAGGTCGAGCATCGACAATTCGGCGAGAGTGCCGAAACGTAGCCGCCGGTAGATCTGCACGTCGGCGCCGGAGCCACTGGTACGGACCGGCATCCACTCCAGGTAGGCGCGGGCCGACGCCGCGCGCCGGTCCTGCCAGTCGCCATGGAGGGCGGGGTTGTGATGGCCGGAGCCGCCCGACCAGGAGTTGTCGGCGGACTCGTGATCGTCCCACGTGCAGATGAAGGGCACGAGCGCATGCAGGGCCATCAGGTCCGGATCGGTTTTGTACTGCGCATGTCGGATCCGATAGTCGGCCAGCGTGACGATTTCGTTCGCGGGGTCGTGCGGGCGGACCGCCCCGTTGCGGCCGCCGTACGCGCCGTGCCCGTACTCGTAGATGTAATCGCCGAGGTGCACGATCGCATCGAGATCGGTGCGGGCCGCCAGGTGCCGATAGGCGCCGAAGTATCCGGCCTCCCAGTTCGCGCAGGAGACCACGCCGAACCGCAGGCGGTCGGGGGTGGCCGAGTCGGCGGGCGCGGTGTAGGTGCGCCCGACCCGTGAGGTCACCCCGAACGCGATGAAGCGGTAGTAATAGCGGGTGCCGGGCGCGAGCCCGCTCACGTCGACCTTGACTGTGTGATCGGAATCTGTTGTGGCCGTAGTTGTTCCGGCCGCGACGAGCGAGGTGAACCGCTCGTCCGCGGCAACTTCCCAGCGCACTGCCGCCGCTTCGCCGACGCCGGACCCCGGTGTCGCGGCATCGGATACGGTGATGCGTGTCCACAGGATCACACCGTCGGGCAGCGGATCGCCGGAGGCGACGCCGTGCCGGAACACCGGTTCGGCAGCACCGCGCGCCGGCGCGGCGACCACCAGCGTGGCGGCGGCCGCTGCCGCGGCGCCACCCTTCAGCAGGGTGCGCCGGGCGAGGGATCCGAGGGAGCCAGGGTCTGAAACGACCATGTTTTCAGCCACGGGTAGTGATCACATCCGATGTCCGGTCGACACGCAAATCGGACCGGCCCGACGTCACTGCGAACCACGGCGACAACGTGGGCGCCGCGGCGTTGTCGGTGCGTCTCGGTAACCTGCTCAGCGTGAGCGAAGGCCTGTTCGACGTGCCCGGCGATGCCGCGCCTGCGGAGCACACGATCGATAGTGTGGTGCGCCGCGATGCGGGCGCGCCGCTTGCCGTGCGGATGCGGCCCGCCGCACTGGACGAAGTGGTCGGCCAGCAGCACCTGCTCGGCCCGGGGTCACCGCTGCGGCGGTTGATCGAGGGGTCGGGCGCGGCGTCGGTGCTGTTGTACGGGCCGCCCGGCACCGGGAAGACCACCCTCGCCTCGCTGATTTCGCAGTCCACCGGGCGGCGCTTCGAGGCACTGTCGGCCTTGTCGGCGGGTGTGAAAGAGGTGCGTGCGGTGATCGATGTGGCGCGGCGCAGGCTCACCGCCGGCGAGCAGACCGTGCTGTTCATCGACGAGGTGCACCGCTTCTCCAAGGCTCAGCAGGACGCACTACTGGCCGCGGTGGAGAACCGGATCGTGTTGCTGGTCGGCGCAACGACGGAGAATCCATCCTTCTCGGTGGTGTCGCCGCTGCTGTCGCGCTCGTTGGTGCTGCAGCTACAGTCGCTCACCGAGGCCGATATCCGTCTGGTTCTGGAACGCGCGATCAGCGCCGAACGCGGCCTCGACGGCGAGTACGAGGTGACCGACGCCGCGCTCGATCACCTCGTGCGCATCGCGGGTGGCGACGCCCGCCGTGCCTTGACCGCGCTGGAGGCATCGGCCGAGTCCTCTCTCGATGGCGCGGTGGACGTGGATCTCGTCGAAGCCAGCGTCGATAAGGCCGCCGTGCGCTACGACCGTGCCGGCGACCAGCACTACGACGTGATCAGCGCTTTTATCAAGTCCATCCGCGGTTCCGATGTGGACGCCGCTCTGCACTACCTGGCGCGGATGCTCAGCGCGGGGGAGGACCCGCGCTTCATCGCCCGTCGCTTGATGATCCACGCCAGCGAAGACATCGGCATGGCCGACCCCACCGCACTGCAGACCGCGGCGGCCGCTGCCCAGGTCGTCCAGCTGGTCGGTCTGCCCGAAGGGCGACTCGCCCTGGCGCAGGCGACGATCCACCTCGCCACCGCCCCGAAATCCGGCGCCGTCATCGCCGCGATCGGCGCGGCCATGGCCGATGTCGCGGCGGGCAAGGCGGGCGCGGTACCACCGCACCTGCGTGACGGGCACTACGCGGGCGCCGCGATGCTCGGCAATGCCCAGGGCTACAAGTATCCGCATGGCAATCCGGATGGTGTTCTTGCGCAACAGTATCCGCCGGACGAATTGGTGGGCGTCGACTACTACCACCCGACCGATCACGGTGCCGAGCGCGACATCCAGGCTCGGGTGGGCCGGCTCCGGCGGATCGTGCGGGGCATGCGCGCAGGCAAACGAGGCTAGGTACACGGCGGGCCTCGGCCTCGCCGTCGTGCCACGCCCCCGCGCGCTCCTGTCCGATCTACCTCTCTCGGACCGACCGCTCACTTCGCGGTGGCGACGACAACACTCGACCGTTGTGTGGAGCTCGGCTGTGGCGAACTCGTCTGCCAGGTATACCTGGAGTGCTACGCCGCGCGCTGGGAGCCGGTCAACGACCCATCCGGGGGCTGGTGGTCGCAGGGCATTCCGATAGCGCGACCTGCCGGTGCGAACGCCGGACAGGTGGCCGCGCTGCTGTCGCGGCGGGCGGTGTCGCTGTCCCGCCGATCCGCAGCGGGTTGCGCCGGACATCGAGCCCCCTTGCCAGGCCGGGCCGTTTCGACATCACGCGCACCACGAAGGCACTCCGAGCGCGAACTCCCGAACCTACGGCACCGCGCCGACGCACCATGCCGACCATGCAGGTCCACGGCCTATGAGGCAGGGATCGGTGCGTTCGATGCGGCGGTATCAGCGGCCGACGAGGCGCGCGAGGTGATGAAGCGGTAGGCCGGGCTGGACCTGGTCGAACGCCGACGGGGTGGCCGGTTCGCCGGGATCGGTCAGTGGTGGCGCGGACCACCCCGGTCCCTGAAAATTCGGATGCGGCAGACCGGTAGGCTGGATACCTGTGCAGACCCACGAGATTCGACGGCGCTTCCTGGACCATTTCGTCCGTGCCGGCCATACCGAGGTGCCGAGTGCCTCGCTGATCCTGGCCGACCCGAACCTGCTGTTCGTCAACGCAGGCATGGTGCAGTTCGTTCCGTTCTTCCTCGGGCAGCAGACCCCGCCCTACGCGACCGCGACCAGCGTCCAGAAGTGCGTGCGCACCGGTGACATCGAGAATGTCGGCGTCACCACCAGGCACAACACCTTCTTCCAGATGGCGGGCAACTTCAGCTTCGGCGACTACTTCAAGCGTGAGGCGATCACCTTTGCCTGGTCGCTGCTGACCAACAGTGTCGAGGACGGCGGCTACGGCTTCGATCCGCAACGCCTGTGGGCCACCGTTTATCTCGACGACGACGAGGCGGAGCAGATCTGGCTCGAGGTCGGCGTGCCCGCCGAGCGCATCCAACGCCGCGGCATGGCGGACAACTACTGGTCGATGGGGATTCCCGGCCCGTGCGGCCCATGCTCGGAGATCTACTTCGACCGCGGCCCCGAATACGGCATCGAGGGCGGGCCCGAGGCCGACGAGGACCGCTATCTCGAAATCTGGAACCTCGTGTTCATGCAGAACGAGCGCGGCGCGGGTACCGGGAAGGACAACTTCGAGATCCTCGGCCCGCTGCCCAAGAAGAACATCGACACCGGCATGGGTGTCGAGCGCGTCGCGTTCCTGCTGCAGGGCGTGGACAACGTGTACGAGACCGATCTGCTGCGCCCGATCATCGACAAGGCCGAGGAACTGACCGGCCGGTCCTATGGCGTCACGCACGAGGACGACGTGCGTTTCCGCGTGATCGCCGACCACGCCCGCACCGGCGCCATGTTGATCGCCGACGGCGTCAACCCCGGCAACGACGGCCGCGGCTACGTGCTGCGCAGGCTGCTGCGCCGGATCGTGCGCTCGGCTCGGCTGCTCGGCGCGGAGAAGCCGGTCATGGGCGAGTTCATGAAGGTCGTCAGCGACCTGATGTCCCCGTCCTACCCGGAGCTCGCCACCGATTTCCGCCGCATCGAGACCGTCGCGGTCGGTGAAGAGACGGCGTTCCTCAAGACCCTGAACACCGGCTCGACCCTGTTCGACAACACGGCCGCGGCCGTGAAGGCCAAGGGCAGCAACACCATTGCGGGCTCGGATGCCTTCACCCTGCACGACACCTACGGTTTCCCGATCGACCTCACCCTGGAGATGGCCGCCGAGGCCGGCCTCGCGGTGGACGAGGACGGTTTCCGCTCGCTGATGGCCGAACAGCGCAAGCGGGCCAAGGACGATGCGCAGGCCCGCAAGCACGCGCACGCCGACCTGTCGGTCTACAAGGACCTCGTCGACCGTGGGGCCACCGAGTTCACCGGCTTCGATGAGCTGACCTCCGAGGCGCATGTGCTGGCGTTGATCGCCGACGGCGTCCGGGTTCCCGTCGCCACGGTCGGGCAGGATGTCGAGGTGATCCTCGATCGCAGCCCGCTGTACGCGGAGTCCGGCGGCCAGATCGCCGACCGCGGTTCGATCACCGCCGCCGGGGTGAAGCTGCGCGTGAACGATGTGCAGAAGATCGCCAAGAAGCTGTGGGTGCACAAGTCCACCGTCGAGCAGGGCCAGCTCACCGAGGGCGATGTCGTGCTCGCGCAGGCCGATCCGGCGTGGCGTCGTGGCGCCACCCAGGGCCATTCCGGCACGCACATGGTGCACGCCGCGCTGCGCCAGATCCTCGGCCCGAACGCGGTGCAGGCGGGCTCGCTGAACAAGCCCGGCTACCTGCGCTTCGACTTCAATTGGCAGGGGCAGCTTTCCGAGCAGCAGAAGAACGACATCGAGGCCGTGTCCAACGACGCGGTCGGCGCGGACTTCCCGGTGAATACCTTCGTCACCGACCTGACCAAGGCCAAGCAGATGGGCGCGATGGCGCTGTTCGGCGAGAACTACGGTGACGAAGTGCGGGTCGTGGAGATCGGCGGTCCGTTCTCCATGGAGCTGTGCGGCGGCACCCACGTGGAGCATTCCTCGCAGATCGGCCCGATCACACTGCTCGGTGAGTCGTCGGTCGGTTCCGGTGTGCGTCGAGTCGAGGCGTTCGTCGGCCTGGACTCCTACAAATACCTGGCCAAGGAGCGAGCGCTGCTCGCAGGCGTCGCGTCGTCACTGAAGGTGCCGTCGGAAGAGGTGCCGGGTCGGGTCGAGCAGCTGGTGGAGCGGTTGAAGGCGGCCGAGAAGGAACTCGAGCGCACCAAGGTCGCCGCGGTGCTGTCCTCCGCGGGCAAGTTCGTCGAGGAGGCCGAGCGGGTCGGCAGCGTGCTGCTGGTCGCCGCCGCCGCACCCGAGGGCGTCACCGCGGGCGATCTGCGCACGCTCGCCACCGATATCCGTGGTCGATTCGGCAGCAATCCGGCGGTCGTGGTGCTGCTCGGCAATGCCGATGGCAAGGTGCCGTTCGTGGTGACCGTCAACAAGGCCGCCCAGGATCTCGGCTTCAAGGCAGGCGATCTGGTCGGTAGCTTCGGGCCGAGCATCGCCGGACGCGGTGGCGGCAAGCCCGAGATGGCTCAGGGCGCGGGCTCGGATCCCTCGGGTATCGAAGTCGGCCTAGCTTCGGTCCGTGCCCGGGTGGTCGAACTCGCCGGGTGATGACCGACTCGGAGAGTCCCGGCGCCGAGCGGCCCGACGCGGCGACCGACCCCGGTCGTGGTAGGCGTATTGCCGTCGATGTCGGCAGTGTCCGGATCGGCGTCGCCGCCAGCGACCCGGACGGCATCCTCGCCACGCCCGTGGAAACTGTCCCTCGAGCCAAGTCGAATCCGCGCGGCGGCGGTCTGGCACCTGACATAGCCAGAATTGCCGAAATTGTGCGGGAATACGAAGCCGTCGAGGTCATCGTGGGTCTGCCGCGCACATTGCGCGGCGAAAAGGGCTCCGCGGCCACCCTGGCGATGGCGTTCGCGGATCAGTTGCGGACCACGATTGCCCCCGTGCCTATCCGACTTTCCGACGAACGTTTGACTACGGTGTCAGCTGCACGTGCATTGCGGGACAGTGGAGTTCGCGCGCGTGGCCAGCGGCAGGTGATCGATCAGGCGGCGGCCGTATCGATCCTGCAAGGATGGTTGGACGAACGGAGTGCGGTGTTGAGGTCGGTCGAAACTGCGTCTGATGTGCCGCACCAGCGGCATGGAGCGGTGCGTCCCGTGTCGTCCGGAGACGATGCATGACGGATCGATGGACGCAGGCCGAGGAACGCTTTCGACAGCGTGAGGTCGAGTCTCGCCGCTATAAGCGAGACGACGCCGCTTGGGCTGCTTACGAGGACGACACGACGGTTATCCCGCGCTACACCGACGAGGAGCCGCCGGAGCCGCCTGCGCCGACTCGTGGTGGCCAGCGCGCGCGCCGCGCCGCGCCGGAGCGTGACGACGAGGAACTGGCGCAGCCAAGGCGGCCACGCGGTCGCCGTTCGGAACCTCGCGCGGCCGAGCCGCGTTCGAACTCGCGCGGTGGATCGCGGCGGCGGGGCACCCGTGTCGCGTCACGCAAGGCGGCCGAGCGCAAGCGTCGTCGGCGGAATTTGTGGGCTATCGCAAGCGTATTCGTGCTGCTGTTCGTCGTCGCCGCGGGCTTTGCAGGTTATAAGTGGGTGAAATCCGCCTTCGGGCCTGCGGAGGATTACGCGGGACCGGCAGGGCCGCTGGTGGTGGTGCAGGTGCAGCCCGGCGACACCTCCAACCAGATCGCGAACGCGATGGTGGCCAAGGGCGTCGTCGCGAGCAGTGCTGCGTTCATCGAAGCGGCCGTGCGGAATTCGAACATGAACGCGGTGCAGCCCGGCTACTACGCGATACCGAGCCACGTTCCCGCCATCCAGGCGGTGACAGCGCTGGTCGGCAAGGAGTCGCGCGTCGGCAACCTGGTCGTCTCCGAGGGGCGGCTGCTGCACGACCAAAACGATATGAGTACCAGTGGGCGGTATGACGGCATCTACCGCAAGATCGCAGAGGCCAGCTGCATCGGCATCGGCGCCAACCAGAAGTGTGTGACCTACGAACAGCTCGATGCCGCGGGCGCGAGCCTTGACCTGTCTGCGCTCGGGGTGCCCGCGTGGGCGGCGCAGGGGGTCAAGGACTGCCCGGACCGGACGAGGCAGCTGGAAGGTCTGATCGCTGCGGGCACATGGGATTTCGATCCCAGCGCCACACCGGAGCAGATCATTCGGCAATTGGTGACTGCGAGCGCGAAGAGTTATGAATCCACCGGACTGCTGCAGTCCGGCGCGGATACAAAACTGACGCCCTATCAGGCGCTGGTCGCCGCCTCGTTGGTGGAACGCGAGGCGAAACCCCAGGATATGGGCAAGGTGGCACGGGTGATCGTGAACCGGCTGCAGATCGATCAGATGCTGCAGTTCGACTCGACGGTGAATTACCTGCTTGACCGCACCGAGGTGGCGACCACCGACGCCGACCGTGCCCAGAAGACCGCCTGGAACACCTACGCGATGCGGGGCCTGCCCAAGACCCCGATCGCCGCGCCGTCGTTGAACGCGTTGCGTGCCATGGAGAATCCGGACGTGGGGCCGTGGCTGTACTTCGTCACCGTCGACAAGCAGGGTACGACCGTGTTCACCGACGACTACCAGGAGCATCTGCGCCTGATCGCACGGGCGCAGCGTAGCGGCATCCTCGACAGTTCCAGGGACAACGGTGGCCGATAGTCGCAAGGCGGCGGTGCTCGGCAAGCCGATCGCACACTCGCGATCGCCACAGCTGCACCTGGCCGCGTATCGTGCGCTCGGGCTGAACTGGAGCTACGACCGCATCGAATGTACGGCCGAGCAGCTGCCCGGGTTGGTCGACGGGCTCGGGCCCGAATGGGTCGGGCTCTCGGTGACCATGCCGGGTAAGGAGGCCGCGCTCGCTTACGCCACCGAGCGCACCGAGCGGGCGGTACTGGTCGGCTCGGCCAACACCCTTGTCCGCACCGACGCAGGCTGGCTGGCCGACTGCACCGACGTGGAAGGCGTGCTCGGTGCGCTCCGCGGCGGTGGTGTCACCGATGTGGCCGAGGCGGTAGTGCTCGGTGCGGGTGGCACCGCGCGGCCCGCGTTGCTCGCGCTCGCCGAACTCGGCGCGACGACGGTGACCGTTATCGCCAGGGACGCCGGGCGGGCAAGCGGCATGATCGATCTCGCCGAGCGGCTCGGCATCGACGCGGCGGTGACCGGTTTCGACCCCGCCGCACTCGCCGGGCTGTGCGAGCGAGCCGGTGCCGTCGTCAGCACGATCCCGGCCGCGGCGGCCGGGGAGATCGCTGACGCGGTTGCGCTGGCCCCGGTGGTCCTCGACGCGATCTATAACCCCTGGCCGACCCCGTTGGCCGAAGCGGTGGCGCGTGCAGGCCACACGGTGGTCAGCGGTTTGCAGATGCTGCTCAACCAGGCGTATGGACAGGTCGAGCTGTTCACCGGCCGCCCGGCACCGCGTGCGGACATGGCGGCGGCATTGGCGAGTGCCGGCTACGAAAACTGATACGGGTTCTAGTTTTACCCTGGTCGGGGTTATGGTGATCGGCATGAATGCTTGGGTGTTGCGCGCCATCGCGCTCGGTGCGTTGGTCGTTTTCCTGCGTACGGTGCTCGGGTTCGCGATGGTGAATTGGCCGACCTGGGGGGTGTTGATGCGGCTGTTCTGCCTGATCGTTCTGGTGTCGTTCGTTCTGTACTGGGGTGTGCTGGACGGGCGAAGGGGTCGGTCGGCTCAGTCCGATCCGGAGCGCGGCACCGATCCGGCTCTGGTCTGGCTCGAGGCGGCTGCGGCGGCCGGGCTCGGTAGCGGCCTCGGCGCCTGGATGCTGGACTGGCTCCCCACGTTCGATCTCGGCGACAACGGCCTGCTCTTCGAACTCACCGCAGCCGCATCGTTCATCTTTCTGCTGATCTTCATCCCCGCCCGCATCGGTGTCGTCGGCGGCCGTGCCCTCGCCGCCCGCGCCACCACCAGCCAGTTCACGCCCGCTCCGGCCTGACCCGAGCTCGACACCAACACCCCGGCCCGTCCCTCCCATCCAGCTGGGGCATGTTCGTGGGTAGTCCGGTGATGCTCTTGTCGCTGCCGATCCCTCCGGTATTATCTTGCTGTCCAACACATTTCAACGGGAGGGGTCAGTGTGTTGTTCATTCGAGTCGGGGTCGCCGCCGCGATGACGATCGCCGCGTCTGCGTTCGTGTTTGCCGGACAGGCTGCGGCACAGGGCGATGGCTGTGCATCGATGCGGCCGAGCTGGGGGTTCACATGCGTGGGTTCGGCGTCGGGCGTCTCGCTGGCAAGCTGTATGAAGGACGCGCCGCTCTGGAATGATCGGGCGCAATGCGTTCCGCGTAATGACGGCAGTGATCGGTACGATCTCTGGGTTCCTGCCAACTGAGATGTTCGTGCGAACCCGCTAACCGCCTGTCAGTTCGACAGGGTGAACCGGGCAGTCCGTGAACTGGTCGACCCCTTGCAGGCTCGAGGCTATGGTGTTGACCATGAATGCTTGGGTGTTGCGAGCCACACTCCTCGGTGCGCTGGTGGTCGCGCTGCGTACCGTGCTGGGATTTGCGATGGTGTACTGGCCGACCCAAGGCGGGTGGATGCGGATGCTGGCGCTGGTCGTCCTGCTCGGTGTCATCGTGTTCTGGGGCCTGCTGGACGGTCGCAAGGACCGCGCCGCCCACCCCGACCCCGAGCGCGGCTCCGATCTAACCATCCTGTGGCTGAAGGCCGCAGTGGCCGGCGGCATCGGCAGCGGCCTCGTCGCCTGGATCCTGGACTGGCTGCCCCGAATCGACCTCGGTGACAACGGCTTGCTTTTCGAGCTGACTGCCTCGGCCTCATTTATCGTCCTGCTGATCTTCGTGCCCGCACTGCTCGGCGTCGCGATCGGCCGCGCGCTGGCGGGCCGCCGCAACGGCGATCAACCCACGCCCTCCAGCGCACAGCCGACCGCGGCCTGATCCGGGTACCGAGCAGCGACTACGGCGCACCTCCGTGGAGGTGCGCCGTAGTCGCGTCGCCGGGTGCTTCCGATTACAGCAGGATCGCGCCGCTACTCGGGCTGCCTTCCTTGGCGATCGCCGAGTACGCGGCGGCGAGCAGTGTCGGATCCGGGCCTTCGAGACGGCCCGGCTTGGCAAGGCCGTCGAGGACGACGAAACGCAGGACGCCGGAACGGGTCTTCTTGTCTGTCTGCATTGCGTCGAGGAGCTGCGGAAGCGCGTCGGCGTCGTAGCTGGTCGGCAGGCCGACACTCTGCAGGATGGCCCGATGGCGATCGGCGGTGGCGTCGTCGAGACGTCCGGCGAGGCGACCGAGTTCGGCGGCGAAGACCAAGCCCACCGAGACGGCGGCGCCGTGCCGCCAGCGGTAGCGCTCGCGGCGCTCGATCGCGTGACCGAGGGTGTGTCCGTAGTTGAGGATTTCGCGCAGGCTGGCTTCCTTGAGGTCGGCGGCGACCACATCCGCCTTCACCTGGATGGCGCGGCGAATCAGCTCGGGAAGCACCTCGCCCTTGGGATCGAGCGCGGCCTCCGGGTCGGCCTCGACCAGCTCGAGGATCACCGGGTCGGCGATGAAACCGGCCTTGATGATTTCGGCCATACCCGCGACGATCTCGTTGCGTGGCACTGTTTCCAGCGTCACCAGGTCGACCAGTACCGCCGCGGGCTCGTGGAAAGAGCCCACCAGATTCTTGCCTGCTTCGGTGTTGATGCCGGTCTTACCGCCGACGGCCGCATCGACCATCGCCAGCAGGGTGGTCGGCACATGCACGATTTCCACCCCGCGCATCCAGGTGGCCGCGACGAACCCGGCGAGGTCGGTCGCCGCGCCGCCGCCGAGGCTCACCACGACGTCGTTGCGGGTCAGACCGATGCGGCCGAGTACCTCCCAGCAGAAGCCCGCGACAGCCAGGTCCTTGCCCGACTCGGCGTCCGGGATCTCGATGCGATGCGCGTCGATGCCGGTGTCGGCGAGTGCCTTTCGCACTGCTTCGGCGGTTTCGGCCAAGGGAGGCTGATGGAAGATCGCGACCGTCCGCACGCCGGTGGTCGCGCCGGTAACCGCTTCGACCAGTTCACCGAGCAACCCGCGGCCGATGACCACGGGATAGGGGTCGGCGGTGCGGACCTGGAGACGAGTCGGCTCGGTCATGTGTGCTCCGATTCTGTTCGTGCCGTTTGTTTGATCGCTCGTGCGCGAGCGCGTCGGGCGCGAGCGCGCCGCGACCGGCTGCCCGGTGTCGGTGTGTCGCTGGACGTTTCCGTCGCCGCGGGTGTCGGCTCGGTGTTGTCCTGCTGCTGAGGTTCGCCCTGGGCGGCCCTGCGGCGCGCCGCAGCGCGCGCCCGTGCCGCGCGACGGGCGCGCGACCTGCTGTTGCCCTGCGGATTTCCGGCGCCCGGTGGTTTCTCGCCGCCTGGTGCCGTCTGCTGCGCCGTGCCCCGAGCGGTCGCGCTGTCTGTCCCGGTGGCCGCCGTAGCGTCGGGCTCCGCGTCTTGCGGCAGGACCGACTCCATGCCCAGCTTCGCCATGATCATGCGCACCACGCGTCCAGGGCTGCGACCGTCGGTCCGCACCCGGACCGACGCCACCTCCCGGTACAGCGGCCGCCGCTTGCGCATCAGTTCCCGATACTTCGCGCCGGGATCCGCGCCGTTGAGCAGCGGTCGTCCCGTGCTCGCACCGGTGCGGCGAAGTCCTTCGGCCACACTGATTTCCAGGTAGACCACGGTGCGGTTGCGCAGCAGTGCCCTGGTGTCCTTGGACAGCACGGCGCCGCCGCCGAGTGAAACCACCCCGCGCTCGGCCAGAATGGCGCGGCGCACCACCCGTTCCTCGATCTTGCGGAACTCGGGTTCGCCGTCGGTAGCGAAGATCTCGGGGATGGTGCGCCCGGTCTCGCGTTCGATGCCGAGGTCGGTGTCGTACAGCTCGACACCGAGTTCCCTCGCGAGCTTGCGGCCGATCGTGGATTTCCCCGCTCCTGGCGGTCCGACCAGCACCACGCGCGGTGCGCGCGGATCGGTCTGGACGATCATTGCGGCACGTGTGGGCGGGCGCTGATGCGCTTGATGTAGCTGGTGATGTTGTCGAGGGTCTCGGTCAGCGAATCGCCGCCGAACTTCTCCAGTGCGGCCTGCGCGACGACCAGCGCCACCATCGACTCGGCGACTACACCCGCGGCGGGCACCGCACATACGTCGGAGCGTTGGTGGATGGCGACGGCTTCCTCGCCGGTGGTCATGTCGACCGTGGCCAGCGCGCGCGGCACCGTCGAGATCGGCTTCATCGCGGCGCGGACCCGTAGGGCCTCGCCGTTGGTCATGCCGCCTTCCAGGCCGCCCGCCCGGTTGGTGGAGCGCAGCACGCCGTCGGAACCCGGCTTCATCTCGTCGTGTGCCTGGCTGCCGCGTCGGCGTGCGGTCTCGAAACCATCGCCGACCTCGACGCCCTTGATCGCCTGAATGCCCATCAGCGCGGCGGCCAGCCGCGAGTCGAGCCGATTCTCGCCGCTGATGAAGGAGCCCAACCCGACTGGTAGACCCTCCACGACCACCTCCACGACGCCACCAAGAGTGTCGCCGTCCTTCTTGGCGGCCTCGATCTCCGCGATCATCGCAGCCTCGGCGTCCTTGTCGAACGCGCGCACCGGGCTCTCGTCGATGGCGGCAAGATCCTTCGCGGTGGGTACCAGACCGGTGGTGTTCGCGGCGGCTCCGATGGAGACGACGTGCGAGACGACCTCGACACCGAAGGCTTGCCGCAGGAAGTTGCGGGCCAGCGTGCCCGCTGCGACGCGCGCGGCGGTCTCGCGGGCGCTGGCACGTTCCAGCACGTTGCGGGCGTCCTCGAAGTTGTACTTGAGCATGCCCGAGTAGTCGGCATGTCCGGGCCGCGGTCGGGTGAGCGGCGCATTGCGTGCGAGATCCGACAGCTCGGTCTCGTCGACGGGGTCGGCGGACATGACAATCGTCCACTTCGGCCACTCGGAGTTGGCGATCTCGATCGCGATCGGTCCACCCATGGTGCGGCCGTGGCGCACACCGCCGACGATGGTGACCTTGTCGGCCTCGAACTTCATTCGCGCGCCGCGCCCGTACCCGAGCCTGCGGCGCGCGAGCTGCGCGGAGATCTCTTCGGATGTCACCTCGACACCGGCCACCATCCCCTCGAGGATGGTGACGAGGGCGGGACCATGGGATTCTCCGGCAGTTATCCAGCGCAACACGTTGTCCATCTTCCCATGTCGGCGCGGGTGCTCCGGCACGCGGCCCGGCGTGATCACGGGCACGGTTGCCCCGGCGGTGACATGGTTGCCGGAGCGCGTGCCGTCACCGGCCAGGTTGTCGCTGTGAGAGCGCCGCCGAGCTTGTGTACGGCTGGAACGGTCCGGCGTGTCGGGGTGCGTCAGGTGTCATGCGCCACTACCAGCGCCAACATCGTCGCCGAGCACATCGCAGGCCCGTGCGGCACTGTAACGGCCGCGGTGCGGTCGGCATCGGCTCGCATCCGACGGATCGTCAGCGCCACGATGCCGACCGCGGCGGTGAGTGCCGGAGCGCCGAGCGCTGCCGACACCCAGGTCCGCGCGCCGCCGAGCGCGGCCACCGCCCCCAGTCCGATCGCGAGTTTCACGTCGCCGGCGCCGAACGCTGCGGGCGACACCAGATGCACCAGCAAGTAGGGAATCGCCAGCAGCGCTGCACCCAGCAACGCGGATGTGAATTGTGTTGTGAACAGCGCGTATCCGAACACGATCAGCGCACCTGATCCGGTGAGTGCGTCGGGCAGTCTGCGGTGCCGGATATCGATGACGGTCAGCATCGCGCACCAGGCCACGAGCAGGGTGAATGCGGCAAAGTCCATGGCTACCAGCCTGTGTCGAGCGCGGTCGCCGATCAAGCATCCGGTCCGAAATGTTGATAGCCGATCGATATGTGAACAGCCGCTGGTCCGCTCGGTGCCGCCTGCTTGCCGCTGCGCGGTAATTGTCCCGGGGCAGAGCAGATTTCGGTTCAGCCGTATTGCGGCGTTTGTCCGTTCCCTGCGGCACTCGCCCGACCGCAACATCGTCGGTGGCGGGTCCGCCCGCCGTCGGTGTACGTGTTGGGTGTCGCCGTGACGCGTGTCGGCGGTAGCTTTGACACATGTCTGCTGATCACCCGGGCCTCGGGCCCGACTACGCGGCGCGTCGCGGTGCGCTGCGGAGTCTGCTGGTGGAGAACGAGGTCGATGCGCTGCTGGTCACCGATCTGGTGAACATCAGGTACTTGACGGGATTCACCGGTTCCAACGCTGCGCTGCTCGTGCACTCCTGGGACATGCGCAGTGCCGAGGAGCGCACGGTGATCGGCACCGATGGTCGATACCTCACCCAGGTCGCCGAACAGGTGCCGGACCTGCGCGCCGAGATCGCGCGGGCCACCGCCCGCCGGATCGTGGAGCTCGCGGGGGAGTGGCAACTGGGTCGGGTCGGCTACGAGAGTCACATCGCCACCGTCGATCAGCACCGTGGTTTCGTCGAGCAGCGCACCGGCCTGGAGTTCGTCGCCACTCCCGGCCTTGTCGAGCAGCTGCGCATGGTGAAGGACGCTTACGAGGTCGAGCAGCTGCGCGCCGCCTGCGCTGCGGGCGATGCCGGGCTCGCCACGCTGCTCGAGCGCGGTGGGCTGCGGGCCGGCCGCACCGAAAGGCAGGTGGCGAGGGACCTAGAGTGGGCCATGTTCGAGCACGGCGCGGCGGCGGTGGCGTTCGAGACGATCGTGGCCGCGGGCGCGAATTCGGCTGTGCCGCATCATCGGCCGACCGACGCTCTGCTTGCCGTCGGTGACTTCGTCAAGCTCGATTTCGGCGCGGTGGTCGGTGGCTATCACTCGGATATGACCCGGACCTTCGTGCTCGGCCCGCCCACGGACTGGCACCGCGAGGTGTATGCCCTGGTCCAAGAATCGCAGCGGGCCGGTCGCGAAGCATTGACACCGGGTGCGCCCGTTGCCGACGTGGATGCGGCGGCGCGCGCGGTGATCGAATCGGCCGGGCACGGGAAGCTGTTCGTGCACGGTCTCGGGCACGGGGTGGGACTGCAGATCCATGAAGCGCCGGGAATCGCCAAAACCGGAACCGGTACACTTCTCTCTGGCGTGGCGGTGACCGTCGAACCAGGTGTGTACTTCCCCGGCCGCGGCGGCGTCCGTATCGAGGACACGCTCGTGGTGCGCGAGGGGGGCCCGGAACTGCTCACCAACACCAGCAAAGACCTGACCGTCGTCGACTGACGCCGGTTGCCCGAGACGTGGATATTACGAACGAGGAGATCCGAGGACAGTGGCGGACACCAGCGACTTCAAGAACGGCCTTGTGCTGAAGATCGACGGTCAGCTCCAGCAGATCATCGAATTCCAGCACGTCAAGCCGGGCAAGGGTCCCGCGTTCGTGCGGACCAAGCTGAAGAACGTGCTGTCCGGCAAGGTTGTCGACAAGACCTTCAACGCGGGGGTCAAGGTGGAGACCGCCACCGTCGACCGTCGCGATATGACCTACCTCTACCACGATGGTTCGGATTACGTCTTCATGGACGGCGACACCTTCGACCAGATCTCGATCACCGAGTCGACCATCGGCCCCAGCGCGCGCTTCTTGCTGGAGAACATGACCGTGCAGGTCGCGACGCACGAGGGCGCCCCGCTCTACGTAGAGCTTCCGGTCACAGTCGAGCTCGAGGTGCAGCACACCGACATCGGCCTGCAGGGCGACCGCTCCACCGGCGGCACCAAGCCCGCGACCCTGGAGACCGGCGCCGAGGTGCAGGTCCCGCTGTTCATCAACACCGGTGACAAGTTGCGCATCGACTCGCGCGACGGCAACTACCTCGGCCGGGTGAACTCCTGATCACCTACCGCCGCCATCGGGCTACGGCAGTGGTCGCGCTCGCTGAGCGTGACCACGCCGGGGCCCGCAGCTGCCGTGATCGGGCAAAAACGGGGATGATGTGACAGTGGCCGAACAGAAGCCCACGTACAAGAAGCTCGGCGCCAGGCACAAGGCCCGCCGCCGCGCGGTCGACCTGCTGTTCGAGGCGGAGGCCCGCGACGTCGACGCGGCTGACCTGGTCTCCGAGCGCGTCGAACTGTCCACTCAGGATCAGGCCGTCGCGCCGGTGCACGCGTACACCAAGACCCTGGTCGAAGGCGTCGCCGACGATCTCGACCGGGTGGACGGCACCATCGAGTCCTACCTGAAGGACTGGGAGCTGTCTCGGCTGCCTGCGGTGGACCGGGCCATCCTGCGGATCGCGGTGTGGGAGCTGTTCCACGCCAACGATGTCCCGCCGGTGGTTGCGGTCGATGAGGCGGTGGAGCTGGCCAAGGAGCTGTCCACCGACGACTCCCCGTCGTTCGTGAACGGTGTCCTCGGCCAGGTCGTGCTCGTCGCGCCGCAGGTGCGTGCCGCCGCCGCGGCGACGCTGGCTCCGCGCCAGGAGCCCGAGGCTTGAGATGGTGAGCAAGTACCTGGTCATGGCGATGCGCAGGCCGAATTTCGACCCCGCCGTCATCGAGCCGCACCGCGAGTTCCTCGCCGATCTGCTCGAACGCGGCCACCTGGTCGAGAGCGGCCGCTTCACCGACGGCACCGGCGGTGCCTACGTCATCCACGCCGACAACCTCGATGCCGCCCGCGAGATCGCCTTCACCGACCCGGTCCACACCACCGGGTCGTCGGAACTCACGGTCTACGAGTGGGAGATCGCCGTCTCCGCCTGACCTGAACCTCCACAACAGCCGCTCACCTGCCGGGTGAGCGGCTGTTGTCGTTCGGTGGTCCGGCCCCGCGCCGGAGGTTTGTCGGTGCGCACCCTGCGCTCCCGCTGGTGGGTGTACGGGCCCAGCGGGAGCGAACCGCGAACTGTCGGCTGTGACGGGTTCGCGGACTCGGGTGTGCGGTCGACGGAATTCACCTGTGACTGGTCGACGCCCGGCGCTCGCGCACGGTCCAGATCTTCATTGCTCAACTGCGCTCGAGGTCAAGTGATGTGGTGCAGGACACCCGAATCAAGCGTCCGCCACGGTCAGGACGATCTTCCCGATGGTTGTGCCCTGCGCGATCAGGCGGTGCGCGTCGGCGGCCTGTTCCCACGGGACCAGGGCGCCGATGTGGGCGGTCGATTGTCCCTTGGCGACCAGGACGGCCAGCGATTCCAGGTTTGCGCGGTCGGGTTCGACGAGGAAGCCGCTTGCATGATCGGTACCGCACGCGCCGCAAAGCACGAATTCAGTGTGCGCAGTGCGGGCGCGCCGCCGAACATTGCCGCTTGGCCGCTGGGGTCTGGCCTTCGGACTCGATTCGATCGCCCGGGTGGGGGGCCAGGACGCGCTCCTGTTCTCCGACGCGAGCCCTACGCGCGTGCCCGCCGCATCATCTCTGTCCGGCTGTCCATCGTCGCCACCATCACCGCCCCCTCGATTCCCCCGGCACCCGAGCCCCCTGGACCACCTCGATGCCCGGTACCGTACAAGCCGCGCGTACCCGGTTCTCCTTCGTCGTGCGGTGCGAATGGCGCATGGTGGAGAGATTTCGCGTGATGTGCCGCGACTATGCGGCGAGCGCGCCGGCGGTGGGGTCAGTCGGTGAGCAGCAGGGCTGCTACCGCGGCTGTTGTCGCGGTGAGCGCCAAGGCGAGGCCGGTGAGGATGAAGCGCGGCATGGGGACGCGGACTTCGTGGGTGCGGCAGAATTCGAGGCACAGCAGCGTGGCGAGGGATCCCCATGGGGTGACGAGTGGGGCGATATTCGTGCCGATGAGCAAGGCCAGCAGCTGGTTTCGGTTCGCGTCCGGTATGACGTTCTCGCCCGCGGTATAGGCGGGCAGGTTGTTGGCCACATTGGACAGCGCGGCGCCCGCTCCTGCGGCGCGGTAGGCGCCGAGTGTGTCCGGGTCGGTGCCGATCAGCCAGTGCATCACCTCGGACAGTCCGAACTTGCTCAGCGTGGGCACCACGAGGAACAACCCGACCACGAAAACCAGTAGCTGCCAAGGGATCAGCGACAGCCGCAGTACTGAACGATCGAAGATCGCGAAGGCTGCCACCGCTATGGCCGCTGCGAGCGTGGCGGCGATGCCGATGCGATCGCCGACGAATGGGATGGCCAGGACGAACAGCAGGCACGCGGCCGCCGTCGTGTACAGCAGCGCACGCTGCCTCGCATCCTCCGGGCGGACCGGTTCCGGTGGCAGATAACGGTCGGCATCGCGTCGGCCGCGCCGCCAGTACCACGCCCACAGGCAGATCATCGTCGCGACGATCGACACCAGCTGCGGTGCCCACATGCGCGCGGCGAAGTCGTTGGCGTGCAGAGCAATCCGATCCGCGGCCAGCAGATTGGTGAGATTGGAGACCGGCAGCAGCAGGCTTGCGGTATTGGCCAGCCACAGTGTGGTCATCGCCAGCGGCAGCGGCGGGATCCGGGTGGGCCCCGCGAGTGCGAGCACGACCGGTGTGAGCAGCACCGCGGTGGTGTCCAGGTTCAGCAGGATCGTGGTCGCGGATGCGAACAGCACGCACAGCCCGAACAGTGCCGGATAGTAGCCGCGACCCAGAATGGCGATGCGATGTGCGATGACATCGAAAACCTTGGCCTGCCTGGTGAGTTCGGCGAGCACGATCACGCTGCCGAGGAACAACAGCAGTGGACCGATCCGGCGCATATTGTCGACGGCCTCGTCCCGCGGCAGTAGTCCGGTCAGCACGCACAGCAGTCCGGCGAGCAACAGTCCGATCCGGATCCAGTCCAGCGCGCCGGGCCGCCATCGCGGCAGCGCCGTGGTCGATGGAGAGGTCCGCGCGGAGGAAAGCAGCTGCTCGGGCACGCTCGCCATCATCTCAGTAGGGGCTATGGCGGCCGCTGTTCAGTGCTGGGACGACTGGGCCCAGCACCAGGCTCTGTCGGGTGCGGCGCCGCCCGCGGTGCTCGATCATCTCGAGCACTGTTCTCCTGCAAGGTCTTTCGGAATGGTGTGGCGCACGAACGGGCACTCCGAAAACCACGGCCCGCTATTGACGGTGCCACTAACCAACGGTACGTTATGTGGGTCACGATTGGTGGTGTCGATAGCAAACGGACATACGGTCCTCCAGTGGAGGCCGGTCGAGCCGGTCATCGCTGGGTTCGTGATGGCGTTTGCTCCTCCCGAACCAAAGGACGTGTCTCGTCATGGTTGCCATTAGCCTTGGGCTCGTATTTCTGTTCATCCTGGTGTCCGGTGGGCTGCGGTCCATCGAGGTCGGGTGTCAGAACACGCAGAAGATCTATGTGCAGAACGTGTGGTTGTGCGCGGTGTTCTCGTATGCCGTTGCGCTGGCCGGATTCTTGATTTTCCTGGCGGTGTCGAGGGTGGTCGCACCTTCGGCGTGGCCGACCCTCGACGACGTGCGAAACATGCCGTGGTGGGCGCCGTTCGGCGGCCTGATCGGCGGTGTCGCGGTGGTCGGCATGATCACCGTCGCCAAATATGTCGGCGTGGCAACGTTCAACGCGGTCGTCATCGTGAGCGAAATGCTGGTCGCGCTGGTGATGGACGACTTGGGGCTCATGGGGTTCGCCACCAGGGAGTTGACCGCCCCCCGTGTGGTCGGCGCGGTATTGATCACGGCGGCGGTCTATCTGATGGCCAGCGACTCGGCGAAACAAGAGACCACCCCGCTCACCACCGCGCCTGTCGAAGGGATTGTCCGATGACTACCACCACCGAACTCGAGGTCGAAACCCGCTCCCCGCTATCGCGCTCGGCATTTGCCCTGGTCTTCGTGTTCCTGCTGATCGGCGGCGCATTGCGGTCGGTCGAAGCGGGCTGTCAGAACACCCTGAAGTTGGCGCTGAAGAACGTGTGGCTGTGCGGGGTGGTTTCCTACGCGGTGGCCCTCACCGGCGTCGGCATCATTCTTGTTGTCGCGCTGCTGGTTTCGTCGAATCGGCAGTTGCCGACCCGAGCCGATCTCGCGGCCATGCCCAAGTGGGCGCCGTTCGGTGGTCTGACCGGCGGTGCGGCGATCTTCGCAATGATCACCGTCGCCTCCAGCGTCGGAATCGGCACCTTCAACGCTTTGATCATCGGCGGCCAGATGTTTCTCGCGACCGCGATGGACCACTTCGGCGTGATGGGGTTCCCGCGCCGTCGCATCAATGCCCAACGAATTGCCGCGTGCGCCATGATTATCGCGGGCTCCTACCTGATGGCGAAATACTGAACGACCTGAGAGATTGATAGCCTCCTTCTTGCAATGTTGCCGCAGGCGAGGAGACCGAAATGGCCGAAACGAAGGGCGCAGCGCCGGAGACCATCGAGTTAGCGGCGCTGCAGGCCGGCGGGTGCACGCCACAGCGGGCCTGGGAGCTCTTCGACCGGCTCCCTGCCGTATCGACCGCGGAGATCACGATCGGACGTTGGCGTGGCGAGGAGCTGGACACCCGGCATCCATTCGCCGGTGTGCTCGTCGCCTCGGGCTGGTACGGCAAGCAGTTCGACACCGCCGACGCCGTCCACCCGCTGCTGTTCGCAGACGAGACTGGAACCGTGTTCCCGGTCGATCCCCGTCGGGTCCCGCTCGGCCTCGCAGGGCGGGTGCCGCTCGCGGGCGTACGGATGGTGCGCAAGTCGTTGCGGGTGATCGGCTCGGTGCTGCGAACCCGCACGCCCGCCGCACGTTTGCGCGATATCGAGTATCGCGATGTGCTGAGCGCGGGCATGATCTACGACCACCTGCCGATCATCGACCACTTCCGGCGGGTCGACGAGCGGACCCTGCTCGGCGTGATGGATCTGCGCGGCATGACCGAACCATATTTCTTCGTGTTGCGTCGAGAGACGGTCTGACCCGACCTCGATGCGCCCTGGTCGGCGAAGTGCGTCACGCCGCCCAACAAGACGCCCCATCCCCGAAACACCTACGCGATAGCCGGCTTTCGAGTCGGCCGCGAGCTGATCACGATCGGCGTGCCGCCGGATCACCCGGTATCCCCGCTTTCGCCCAGTCCGATCACCCACCGAGGCGCTTCGGCAGGTTGTGGGAGGGGCGGTCAGTCGATCGGCTCGGTCGGCCGATCGGCAACCCAGCCTGCGACGACGGCGAGCCCGGTCGGGCGGTGCACCGCGAGGAAGCCGAAGGGGCGGTCGAAGGCGACGGAGATGGTGGTGACGAGACGTTCTGGTAGTAGAGCCGCTGCCCGTGCCATGGTGAATGCCGTGACCGCCGCGGCCTCGAAACCGGTTCGCGTGAAACGCGCGAGCACTTCCTGTGCGCCCTGGGTTACATACAGCGGGTCGGGGGAGATATCGGGGAAGTGGCCGTGCGTGCTGTCGGTCGCCGCTGTCAGACCGAACAACTCCGACTGTGCGCAGAGATCGTGTGTCGATCGGAGCTCGAAGGGCGGCAGGCGAACTTCGAGCAGATCCCGCAGGGACCGCCCGGTGTGAGTGCGGACCGCGAGGCCGGGGCCGGTGGTCCCCGCGGGGAGATCGGTGCGGATCGGCACCGCACCGGTCACCGCGCCGAGACCGGTCGCAATAACGTCGCCGGGGGTTGCCGGACCGAGCAGCAGGTGCACGTCCACATCGGCGGTCCCGGTCACGATTACCCGGGTGACCGGTGGTGATCCTTCGAGGATCGCGGCATCGCTGAGGCGGCTGGTGACGCGGTGGAGGCCGGGCCCGCGCCGCCCTTGCCACGGCCCGGTTTCGGGAGCCAGCTCGGCGGCGGTGAACGGCGCTTCCCAGGTGGTCTTCGCCGCGAGGGCTGTGGCGAGGATGAGAACGGTGTCGCGCTCGATACGCAGCGGGAACTTCTCGATGAGTCCACCGGTGTACCGCCGAGCCCATTCGTCGAGGACTTCCTGCTCGCCGAGTCGGTCGATTGTGCCCGCGGGCAGCCGACGCGTCCAATTCTCGTGCAGCGGTAGGTCATCACGAACCCAGAGCCCGAGCGCGGCGGACACATCCTCGGCATCGGCCAGTGCGCGCAGCAGTTCCCTCGCCGCGGTAGTCGCGACATCGGCGGACACCCCGATTGCCGTTTCCAGTTCGGACCGCGCTGTGCCCTCCGCGGCGGCGGCGAGCAGTGCCAACAGCGGCCACACGCCTGCGCCGGACACAACGAAGTCGGCGGTGCCTGCGGTGGCGCACCATCGCGCAGTCAGCTCATTGGTCGCGATCACATGCGGCGCCACAGATGTCTGCACCACACCCACGATATTCGCCGAGCGTTGCGAGCGTCGATATGTGCTGCCAGCGGAGTTTCGTGGTCGGCCGCCGCCGGGCGGCGGCCGATCGCGGGCTCACGGCTCGATCGAATCGGGGCGCAGGATGATCTTGCCGATCGGCGCGCGATCGTCGACGAGCTGGTGGGCCCGGCTCGCTTCGCTCAGCGGAAGGATGGCCTCCACCAAGGCGTCGAGATTCCCGGCGGCCGCCCGCTCCAGCGTCGCGGTGCGGGCCTCGGCGACCCGGGCCAGCCACGCCGGGCCCGCGCAGCCGATGAGGGTCAGGCCGCTGGCGAGCAGGTCGGCGACGCCGACCTCTGCCGGCGCGCCGGACAGCCAGCCGTAGCTGAGCATTCGTCCACGCGACGGTGTCATGGCGGCGAGTAGCTCGACGGCGGTCGCGCCACCGATCGAATCGAAGACGACGTCGACGGTGGCGTCGCCGAGTATTTCGCGTAGCCGGGTCGGCCATTGCGGGTCATTGTGATCGATCACCTCGTCCGCGCCGAGTTTCCTTGCCCTGGAGGCCTTTTCGGGACCGCCCGCGGTCGCGATGATGCGCGCAGCGCCGTATTCCTTGGCGAGTTGCGTGAGTGCACTCCCGATGCCCGTCGCCGCCGCCTCGATCAGCACGGTCTCGGCGCCGGTGAGGGCCGCGGTCTCCAACAGCGGGAGCGCCACCGATCCGCTCATCAGCACCGATGCCGCCGCGACCGCCGAAACGCCGTCTGGAATTCGGACCGCGGAACCGGCGGGCGCGCACACCAGTTCGGCGTATGCCCCGAAGCCCATGGTCTCTACGGCGACTCGCTGTCCGATCAGCGCGACATCGACGCCGGGCCCGGCCTCGACCACCAAGCCTGCCGCCTGGAACCCGAACACCAGCGGCGTCGGGACGGCCATCGGGAACTGCCCGGAGCGCAGCATGGTCTCGGGGAACAGGACAGGAATCGCCTCGGCACGGATCACCAGTTCGCCGGGGCCCGGCTGCGGCGCGGGAACCTCTCGGGCTACCAGTACTTCGGGTCCGCCGATGCCCGTCATTACGATTGCCTTCATCGAAAACTCCATAACTTGACTGTCGGTCCAGATATTTCGCAACGATATGGACCGCTGGTCAACTTGTCAATGAAGGGTGGTGGAATGGCCGACGAACGTCCCAAAGAGCGAGCGGATGCGGCGCGTAACCGGCGGGCGATCCTCGAAGCAACCGCAGCGCTGCTCGCCGAACACGGCGCCGATGCCCTGACCATGGATCGGGTCGCGGCGGCCGCGGGCGTGGGCAAAGGCACGATCTTCCATCGCTTCGGCAACCGAGCCGGCTTACTGCACGAGATGATCGCCGAGAGCACCTTCGCGCTGATGGACGCTGTCCGCACCGGTCCGCCACCGCTGGGGCCCGGTGCTCCCGCCGAGGTCAGATTGGTGGCCTTCTTCGACGCGTTCGTGCGATTGATGACCGACAACATCGAGGTCACGGTCGCCTACATCCAGGGCCCGCCTCATCCGCAAGCCGCCGAAATCCACAACTTCTGGGATGCGCACATCACCGCACTACTGCGCGAGGCGCGCCCGGATCTGGACGCAGAGGTGGTCGGCAGGCTGCTGTTCGGGTCACTGGGCGGCGCACTGGTGCCGCAGATGGCCCGCGCAGGTGAGACGGATCGACTGCTGGGTGCGGTTCGGGAACTGGTCGAGGGGGTGCTTCGAACACCGTGAACATCGGCGCGACGGGTGTCGAGGGCGAATTCGGTAGTTGCGGTTCGACTCCGAACCGTGTCTGCTCGCCGGGGCGGATCTCGGGTCAGTCGTGCGCGAGGATGGCATCGAAGCGTTCGTCGGCGCGGTCGAGTTGGTCGAGAATATGGCGCTTGACGTGCGGGGCGAGCGGAGTGTCCGCGCGGGTGACCAAGTCGCGGTAGACGTCGGTCAGCGGGCGGTATTTGGTGGCGAGCTTCTGCAAATGGGGGCCGTCGGCGTACAGGATGCCCACGCCGTTATCGGTGAAGTCGGACAGCTTCACCACCCGAGCCCACGGCGCGCGATCGAGCTCGGCCGCGACGTGCGCGCGGTACTGGACGTGCCGATCGATCGACGGATCAGGCTCTGGATTCGTTACGGCGGCAACGATATCGGCCACCCTGGCACCGAATCGCTCGGACAATTCGGTGAGCGCGGCGGTGGTCGCCGGGCCGGGGCGGTCGCCGGCGAGCTCGGTCGCATGATCCTCGACTGCGTCGTGCAGCAGGCCCGCGGCCACCAGATCGGGGTCGCGTACCTCATAGTGGCTGATGATCCGAATCGCCACGCGCAGTAGATGATTGAGGTACGGGTCCCGGCCGTAGCGATCGTCGCGGTGCAGTTCGTCGGCCAGGTCGAGGGCGGCGGTGAGCCGCTCGGCCCCGGGTAGTTCCGCGATCTCCAGCAGTAGTCGCTCGCGCAGTCCGGATTCGCTGTAAACCTCGCTGATCGTATGCAGCGGCATAACGGCCAAAACCCCCGCCCCAGGATTGCTCATAGGGTCAATCTATCGGCGCGGACCTCGTCGGCGCTGTGCTCTATACCACTCTGGCCTGCCTTGCGGGAGCATGTTCGCTGGAAAATTCGTTGCCGGCGTCGGTGGCTCGTGGTGTCCTGGTAGGCACGCGAGGCAGGAGCTGGAGGTGACCGTGGCCGCGCACGACAAACGGCCGCGACGAGCTTCGGCCACCGATGAAATGTTGAAACTGCACCGGCGCGCCATGGTGCTCGACAGCCGGGTCTACACGGTGATCAGTCTGCGCCCTGGCAGTGATTTCCGCTTCTCCACCAATCGTTTTCACGACACCTGGCACGTGCTGTCGGACTGGCGCGGTTCGCGGGTCCTCGCTCGACTGCTGTGGGGTCTCGCATACCAGCGGCGGCCTGGCACCGTGGTGGTGATCGATCCCGAACACCTGGACCCGAACCCGTTCGACGCCGCGCCCGCGGATCCGATCGTCGTGGTGCCCTCGGATCTGACCGTATTCACGCGCGCCGCCGCCGTCGCACTGCGTAGGCAGCTGCCGTTTCGGCAGCGCTCCGAAGGCACCGTGCGCTGGCAGACCTTCGGCCTGCGGCAGGCAGTGGACGAACTGCTGGAATGGAGATCACAAGGCCCCGGCGAGCGGATCTGGCGTCACGATGACCGGCGGGCCGGATCGGCCTGGGTCGACCGTATCGGCGGGCTCATCACCCTGTTCGGAGCACCCGATCAATTGCGCAGTTGGGCAACCGATCTCGCGACACTGGGTACCTACGCCCAGGATGGGATGGATTACACCTACCTGGACGAAGCCGATTACAACGGTGAGGTCCAGATCTTCCGTCAGTATCGCCGGAAGGTGAAGATCGCAAGTCAAGCGCGCGCCGAGGTGCTCGCGCGAGGGGGTGGGGAAGCGGGCGATGTGGACAGCGCCATCTGGGCGCATGCCGCGACAGTTCGCCGCCGCCGCTTCCCGGCGATCGATGAGCCCTCGGTGGTCGATTGACCCCGGGCACATCCGCAGACAGCGCCGAAACGATGAAATCCGTTCCGGTGCTGTGCAGTATGAGCCGTTGGCTCGCACGCGCGTGCAGCGCGGTGGGCGCGCGGGTGTCGTACAGCATCCGCTGGGTGTCTTCCCCCGCGGGTCGAAGTCACGGCGGGCGATGAGCTGGTCGATCACGGGCGTGCGGCACGGGGTGGCCGAGTCCGGTGGTGTCGGCACGCTTCGTTCGCCGAGCTCATAGGAATCGGCGGTATCGATCAGATCGACACCCTCCACCGCTCGGCGCGCACCTCGGCCGCCGCACCCCGATCGACCGGTGCCCGCCCGAGGATGACCGGCACCCGGTTCGTGGCGCGGCTCGGGCGGCGCGGCCAACCGCATGGTGCGGTAACCGATCCGGCTCACCGTCGGCCCGCCACCGAGCGCGACCGACGCTCGCATCCGCACCGGTCCTGCGCTAGCCCGCCTGCGGCACCAGGGTGTTCTGCCTTGCCGCGGTCCACCAGCGGTTTTCCTGCTTCACCAGCACGTACAGCGCGACCATCGCGGGGTCGGTGTCGATGAGCTCACCCTGCGCGGTCGTCGCGCGCGCGACCTTGTGTGCGATAGCGACATCCGGACGCAGGAACACGATGTCGGTGACGTCGTAGCGCACATACTCGTCCTTCAGGAACCCGGCCAGCCCTCGGCGATTCGCGTCCAGCAGCGCCTCGGTGCCTGCGATCAGCATGCCGACGGCGTTCCCGGCAACCGCATTGGCGGTGAAATGCGAAGTCATCAACTCGGCGTCATTGGTGTTGTAGGCAGCCTGGGTGTCGGCGATGATCTGCTCGATCGCTGCGATATCCGCGGTGTGGTCGACGGTGGTGTCCTCGACGACTGGCGGCTGAAACGTTGCTGTATCCATGAGAATCAGCTTCGTATCTGAATCATGGTTGAGGTCAACAGCCGAGGTTGTCGCCTGGATCACACCTCGGCGGCATGCGGAACGGCAACGCGCCCAGATTGATTGCGACGCCGAGATTCCTGCAATCCGCGGTGTGCGAACGGCAGACGGATGGTGTGTCCCGCCCATGACCGTCGCCCTCGACGCCATTGCCGCTCATTGCGACATCTCATCGAAATTGCTCGGCCGCCACCATCGTCCGATGTCGGGTCAGCGCACGTTGCGAGGGCGGAACTGAATGCTGATCCGCGGTCCGGCCGGCTTGCGGGTCTTCGGTATCGCATGCTCCCAGGTGCGTTGGCAGGAGCCGCCCATGACGAGCAGATCGCCATGGCCCACGGTGTACCGCAGGCTCGCGCCGCCACCGCGCGGCCGCAGGAGCAATGCGCGTGGTGCGCCGATCGAGACGATCGCGACCATCGTGTCGTGGGTGGCGCCGCGGCCGGAGGTGTCGCCGTGCCAGGCGACGCTGTCGCGGCCGTCGCGGTAGTAGCAGAGTCCTGCGGTACGGAAAGGCTCTCCGAGTTCGCGCCGGTAGTGCGTGCTCAACGCATCGCGCGCGTCGTCGAGGATGGGATCCGGTAGCGGTTGGCCTTCGTCGTAGAAGTACAGCATCCGTGGCACATCTACGACCCGGTCGTACATCGGCCGCCGCTCGACCTGCCACGGCACCGCGCCGACAAGGCGCTCGAACAACGTGTCCGCACCGCGGAGCCAGTTGGGCAGCACATCCACCCACGCGCCGCTGCGCAGCGGTGTTCGTCGCATTCGCTCCAGCGCCTCGAGACGCACGTCATCGAACCCATCGAGCAGCGAACCCTGGAATGGTGTCGACATGGGTTCGAATCTACGTTGAATCGAACGTATGTGCTAGATGGTTCCTGGAATGTCGCGATGTCGGACGTTCATGTCCGGTTGCTTCGTGGCCCGGCTCACAGTGGCTTCGTGGCCCGGCTCACAGCCCGATATGCCTGGTGAAAGCTGTGCTCGGGGCGCTGCTAGGCTGCTTGCCGTAAGACATCCTTTAACGGACCGTCCGGTGAGGCGGGGAAGGAGGTCGGCATGGCCGTGCCCGAAGATCGGGCCGCCAAGTCCGGCGCTGGCGAGGCATCGCAGCGACACACACCCGAATGGGTGGAGGCGGGACGCGTACTGTTGTCGCCGTCGGATGTCGGCCGGACCGTCGCGCGCATCGCGCATCAAATCATCGAGAAGACCGCACTGGATTCGGGCGATCCCGACGCACCGCGCGTCGTGTTGATCGGAATCCCCACTCGCGGCACCACGCTCGCGGCCCGGCTCACCGAGAAGATCGAGGAATTCTCCGGTGTACGCCCGGCGCTGGGCTCACTCGACATCACCCTCTATCGCGACGATCTACGCAGTCGCCCGCACCGGCCACTGGAACGCACCTCCGTGCCCGAGGGCGGCATCGAGGACGCGCTGGTGGTTCTCGTCGACGACGTGCTGTTCTCCGGCCGCACCGTGCGCTCCGCACTCGACGGACTGCGTGACCTCGGCAGGCCGCGCAGCGTGCAACTGGCGGTGCTCATCGACCGCGGCCATCGCGAGCTGCCGATCCGCGCCGACTTCGTCGGCAAGAACGTGCCCACCTCGCGCAGCGAGGACATTTCCGTACTTTTCACCGAACACGACGGCCGCGACGGCGTGTATCTGCATCAGGAGGCGGAAGCGTGAGCAAGCGAGCCACGGCGGAGCCGAGCGTCTGCGAGGTGACGGCGTGAGGCATCTGCTGACGGTGACGGACTTGGATCGCGTCACCGCGACGGAGTTGCTGGACGAGGCCGAACGTTTCGAGCAGGCGCTGCTCGGGCGTGAGGTGCACAAGTTGCCGACGCTGCGTGGTCGCACCGTGATGACGGTGTTCTACGAGAACTCCACCCGGACCCGGGTGTCGTTCGAGGTGGCGGGCAAGTGGATGAGCGCCGATGTGATCAACGTCAGCGCGAGCAGCTCCTCGGTCTCCAAGGGCGAGTCGCTGCGCGACACCGCGCTGACACTGCATGCGGCGGGCGCCGACGCCCTCATCGTGCGGCATCCGGCTTCCGGTGCCGCGCACCAGATCGCACGCTGGATGGATGCCTGGGCGGTGCAGTCGGGCCGCGGCTCGGGTCCGGCGATCATCAACGCGGGCGACGGCACCCACCAGCACCCGACTCAGGCACTGCTCGACGCGTTGACGCTACGGCAGCGTCTCGGTGACATCGAGGGCAAGCGTGTGGTGATCGTCGGCGACATCCTGCACAGCAGGGTCGCCCGCTCGAATGTCTTCCTGTTGGCCACCCTCGGCGCCGAAGTCGTGCTTGTCGCTCCGCGCACGTTGCTGCCGGTCGGTGCGGAAAGTTGGCCCGCGCGGATCTCGCACAGCCTGGACGCTGAATTGCCCGGCGCCGATGCGGTATTGATGCTGCGGGTGCAGGCGGAGCGTATGAACGGCGGCTTTTTCCCCTCGGCCCGCGAATACGCGGTGAACTACGGGCTTTCGGAGCGCCGGATGGCGCTGCTGGAGGAGCATGCGGTGGTCCTGCATCCTGGCCCGATGCTGCGCGGCATGGAAATCGCCTCGCCCGTTGCGGACTCACCGAAGTCCGCGATCTTGCAACAGGTGACGAACGGAGTGCATATGCGGATGGCGGTGCTGTTCCGACTGCTGGTCGGCACGCAGGAGGCGGTGGCGTGAGCGAGTTACTGCTGCAGGGTGTTCGACCGTACGGCGAGGGCGAGCCGGTCGATGTGCTCGTTCGCGACGGTGTCATCGCCGCGATCGGCGCCGACCTCGACACCGGTGCCGACACCGAGGTGATCGCGGCGCCGGGCCAGATCCTGCTGCCCGGCTTCGTCGACCTGCACACCCACCTTCGTGAACCGGGGCGCGAGGACACCGAGACCATCGAGTCCGGTTCCGCCGCCGCGGCGCTCGGCGGTTACACCGCGGTGTTCGCGATGGCCAACACCAATCCGGTCGCCGACTCGGTGGTCGTCACCGACCACGTGTGGCGGCGCGGCCAAGAGGTCGGGCTGGTCGATGTGTTCCCGGTAGGTGCGGTCACGGTCGGGCTGGCAGGCAAGCAGCTCGCGGAAATGGGCACCATGGCCGCAGGCGTCGGCGCGGTGCGCATGTTCTCCGACGACGGTCACTGCGTGTACGACCCGCTGCTGATGCGTCGCGCGCTCGAATACTCGAACTCCCTCGGTGTCCTGATCGCGCAGCATGCCGAGGAGCCACGCCTCACCCAGGGTGCGGTCGCGCACGAGGGGCCGACCGCGGCCAGGCTCGGCCTTGCCGGCTGGCCGCGCGCCGCCGAAGAGTCGATCGTCGCCCGCGACGCGCTGCTCGCCCGTGATGCCGGTGCGCGCGTGCACATCTGCCACGCCTCCACCGCGGGCACCGTCGAACTGGTCAAATGGGCCAAGGCGCAAGGTATTTCGATCACCGCCGAGGTCACGCCGCACCATCTGCTGCTCGACGATTCACGGCTGGAAACCTACGACGCGGTCAACAAGGTGAACCCGCCGCTGCGCGAAGCCTCTGACGTGGCGGCACTGCGCCGGGCGCTGGCCGAGGGCATCCTCGACTGTGTCGCCACCGACCACGCTCCGCACGCCGAACAGGACAAGTGCTGCGAGTTCGCGGCCGCGCGTCCCGGCATGCTCGGCTTGGAGACTGCGTTGTCGATCATTGTGCAGACCATGGTCGAACCGGGGCTGCTCGATTGGCGCGGCGTCGCGCGGGTGATGAGCGAGCGGCCCGCCGAAATCGTCGGACTCGACGACCATGGCAGGCCTATCGAGGTCGGCGAACCGGCGAACCTCACGCTGGTTGACCCGGACGCGACCTGGACGGTGCGAGCTACCGAGCTCGCCAGCATCTCGAACAACACACCGTTCGAGGCGATGACGTTCCCGGCCCGAGTGACGACGACGTTGCTCCGGGGCGTGGTAACCGCCCGCGAGGGCAAGGCGGTGGGCAATGGTGCGGAGGCGTAGATGAGCGAACATTGCGCAGCCGCTCGTCGAAGCCGACCGGGTGCGGGTGTCCCGCAGGACACAGGAGGTCCGTAGTGGAAAGAACGCTGTGGGTGGTCGGACTGCTGGCGCTCTTCGCGCTGTGCCTCTGGCTGATGTACCGAGGCTGGCAGAACCGGGCAGCACGCCAAGCGGCGAGCATCGGTGAGCTACCGGAGGTGCCCGCCGACTGCGGCGCGCAACTGCTGGAGCCGACCACCGGCATGTATCTCGGCAGCACTATCGCGCCCAGCTGGCAGGATCGAATTGCGGTGGGCGACTTGGGCTTCCGGGCCACAGCGGAACTCACGAGGTTCGAACGCGGGATTCTGCTCGAGCGCGAGGGGGCGACGGTGATCTGGATTCCACAGGAATCCATCACAGCGGTGCGCACCGAACGCGGGCACGCGGGCAAGGTCATGACGGAAGATGGTGTGCTGGTCATTCGCTGGAAACTGCCCACGGGGACCGAGGTAGACACCGGTTTCCGGGGCGACGACAAGACGGTGTACCCGGCTTGGCGAGCGGATCCGACCAGAGCGACGACGGGAGAAGACGAATGAATGCAGGATCGCGCAGCGATTCGACGGGGGGCGGTGGTCGGGCGACCGGAACGACAGCGGAAGCCGCGGCTCTGGTGTTGGAAGACGGGCGGGTGTTCCGCGGCTCGGCCTACGGCGCTGTGGGGGAGACGCTCGGTGAGGCGGTGTTCTGCACCGCGATGACCGGATATCAGGAGACCCTCACCGACCCCAGCTACCACCGGCAGATCGTGGTGGCCACGGCCCCGCAGATCGGCAACACCGGCTGGAACGACGAGGACGATGAATCCTCGAAGATCTGGGTCGCGGGCTACGCGATCCGTGACGCCTCGCGTGTCGCGTCGAATTGGCGCTCCACCGGGACGCTGCAGGACCAGCTCGGTCGCCAGGATGTGGTCGGCATCGCGGGAATCGACACCCGTGCACTGGTGCGCCACCTGCGTACCCGCGGTTCGATGAAGGCCGGCATCTTCTCGGGCGCCGCACTGGCAGACACCGACGAGTTGCTCGCCAGGGTGAACGGCCAGCCTTCGATGCTGGGCGCGGATCTGGCTCGCGAGGTCAGCACCGATGCGCTCTACACCATCGAACCGGTCGGTGATCCCCGCTTCACGGTCGTCGCGGTCGATCTCGGCATCAAGACCAACACCCCGCGGATGTTCGCCGAGCGCGGGATGCGGGTGCATGTGGTGCCCTCGACCACCTCGCTGGACCAGATTCTGGCGTTGAACCCGAACGGGGTGTTCCTGTCCAACGGTCCAGGTGACCCGGCCACTCAGGACGGTGCGGTCGCAATCACCCAGGGCGTGCTGGAAAAAGGTCTGCCGCTGTTCGGCATCTGCTTCGGCAACCAGATTCTCGGCCGCGCGTTCGGTCGCAAGACCTACAAGATGAAGTTCGGCCACCGCGGCATCAACATCCCGGTCGTCGAGCGGGAAACCGGTCGCATTTCCATCACCGCGCAGAACCACGGTTTCGCACTGGAGGGTGAGGCCGGGGAGCAGTTCGATACGCCTTTCGGCCGCGCCGAGGTCAGTCACGTCTGCGCGAATGACGGCACCGTCGAAGGCGTCCGCCTGGTCGACGGCCGCGCGTTCTCCGTGCAGTACCACCCGGAGGCCGCCGCCGGACCTCACGACGCCGCTTATCTCTTCGACCGTTTCGCCGGTCTCATGGAAGGAGCCTGATGCCTCGCCGCAAGGATCTCGAGCACATCCTGGTGATCGGCTCTGGCCCGATCGTTATCGGCCAGGCATGTGAATTCGACTATTCCGGCACCCAGGCGTGCCGGGTGCTGCGGGCCGAAGGCCTGCGGGTATCGCTGGTGAACTCCAACCCGGCGACCATCATGACCGACCCGGAGTTCGCCGATTCCACCTACGTGGAGCCGATCACGCCGGAGTTCGTCGAGAAGGTCATCGAAAAGGAGCGTCCCGACGCCATTCTCGCCACCCTCGGTGGGCAGACCGCGCTGAACACCGCGGTCGCCCTGCACGAACGTGGTGTGCTGCAGAAGTACAACGTCGAGCTGATCGGCGCCGACTTCGACGCCATCCAGCGTGGTGAGGACCGGCAGAAGTTCAAGGACATCGTCGCCAAGGTCGGCGGCGAGAGCGCCCGCTCCGCGGTGTGCCACACCATGGACGAGGTGCGTGCCACCGTCGTCGAGCTCGGTTTTCCCGTGGTCGTTCGCCCCTCCTTCACGATGGGCGGCCTCGGCTCCGGCATGGCCTACAACGACGAGGATCTCGACCGCATTGCGGGCGGCGGGCTGGCCGCCTCGCCCACCGCGAACGTGCTTATCGAGGAGTCCATTCTCGGCTGGAAGGAGTTCGAGCTCGAGCTCATGCGCGACAGCCGCGACAACGTCGTGGTGGTCTGCTCGATCGAGAACGTGGACCCGATGGGCGTGCACACCGGTGACTCGGTCACCGTCGCACCGGCCATGACCCTCACCGACCGCGAATACCAGAAGCTGCGCGACCTCGGCATCGACATCCTGCGCGAGGTCGGCGTCGATACCGGCGGCTGCAATATCCAGTTCGCGGTGAACCCCGCCGACGGCCGCCTCATCGTCATCGAGATGAACCCGCGTGTCTCGCGTTCTTCGGCGCTCGCTTCCAAGGCGACGGGCTTCCCCATCGCCAAGATCGCCGCCAAGCTGGCGATCGGCTACACCTTGGACGAGATCGTCAACGACATCACCAAGGAAACTCCGGCCTGCTTCGAGCCGACGCTGGACTACGTGGTCGTCAAAGCGCCACGGTTCGCGTTCGAGAAGTTCCCTGGCGCCGACGCGACACTGACCACCACGATGAAGTCGGTGGGCGAGGCGATGTCGTTGGGCCGCAACTTCTCCGAGGCGCTCGGCAAGGTGCTTCGCTCGCTGGAGACCAAGGCCGCAGGGTTCTGGACAGCAGCAGATGGTGAGTGGGCACCCTCCGATGGCGGCGACCCGCAGGCCGTCGCCGCGGCCGCCGAGTCCATCCTCGAAGATCTGCGAACTCCGACCGAGGGTCGCATCTACCAGGTGGAGCGCGCGCTGCGCCTGGGCGCGAGCATCGAGGAGGTCGCGAAGGCCTCCGGCATCGACCCGTGGTTCGTCGCGGAGGTTGCCGGACTCGTCGAATTGCGTCAGGAAATCATCGACGCACCGGTCCTCGACGAAACGCTGCTGCGTCGAGCGAAGCACCACGGCCTTTCCGACCGCCAGATCTCCGCGCTGCGTGCCGAACTCGCGGGCGAGACCGGCGTGCGCACCCTGCGGCACCGGCTCGGTGTCCGGCCGGTCTTCAAGACCGTCGACACCTGCGCCGCCGAATTCGAGGCCAAGACCCCGTATCACTACTCGACCTACGAGCTGGACCCCGCAGCCGAGTCCGAGGTCGCGCCGCAGCGCGAACGCGACAAGGTGATCATCCTCGGCTCGGGTCCGAACCGGATCGGCCAGGGCATCGAGTTCGACTACTCGTGTGTCCATGCGGCGCAGACGCTGTCGCAGGCCGGGTACGAAACGGTGATGGTCAACTGCAACCCGGAGACCGTCTCCACCGACTACGACACCGCCGACAGGCTCTACTTCGAGCCCCTGACCTTCGAGGATGTGCTCGAGGTCTTCCACGCGGAGTCCGAATCCGGCACCGTCGCGGGCGTTATCGTGCAGTTGGGTGGGCAGACCCCGCTCGGACTCGCACAGCGGCTCACCGACGCGGGCGTCCCGGTGGTCGGCACCAGCGCCGCGGCCATCGACCTGGCCGAGGACCGTGGCGAGTTCGGTGACGTGCTGGTCGCCGCGGGCCTGCCCGCGCCGAAGTACGGCACCGCGACCACCTTCGCGCAGGCCAAGAAGATCGCCGCGAGCATCGGCTACCCGGTGCTGGTCCGCCCGTCCTACGTGCTCGGCGGGCGCGGGATGGAGATCGTCTACGACGAGCAGTCCCTCGAGGGCTACATCTCCCGCGCCACCGAGCTCAGCCCCGAGCATCCGGTGCTGGTCGACCGGTTCCTGGAAGACGCGATCGAGATCGACGTCGACGCACTGTGCGACGGCGAGGAGGTCTACCTCGGCGGCGTCATGGAGCACATCGAAGAGGCGGGCATCCACTCCGGCGACTCCGCCTGTGCACTGCCGCCGATCACCTTGGGCCGCAGCGATATCGAGGCCGTGCGTAGGTCCACCATCGCGCTGGCCAAGGGCATCGGCGTCAAGGGCCTGCTCAACGTGCAGTACGCGCTCAAGGACGATGTGCTCTACGTGCTGGAGGCCAATCCTCGTGCCAGCCGCACGGTTCCGTTCGTGTCCAAGGCCACGGCGGTGCCACTGGCCAAGGCAGCGGCCCGGATCACCATGGGCGCCACTATCGCCGAACTCCGCAAGGAAGGCATGTTGCCCGCCGAGGGCGACGGCGGGCACGTCCCGCTGGACGCGCCGGTCGCGGTGAAGGAAGCGGTGCTGCCGTTCCACCGGTTCCGTAAGGCCGACGGCACCGGCGTGGACTCGCTGCTCTCCCCGGAGATGAAGTCCACCGGCGAGGTCATGGGCATCGACGCCGACTTCGGCACCGCGTTCGCCAAGAGTCAGGCCGCCGCCTACGGCTCGCTGCCGACCGAGGGCACCGTCTTCGTCTCGATCGCCAACCGCGACAAGCGGGCCATGGTGTTCCCGGTGAAGCGCTTGCACGACCTCGGCTTCCGCATCCTGGCCACCGAGGGCACGGCGGAAATGCTGCGCCGCAATGGAATTCCGTGCGAACAGGTGCGCAAGCACTCGGACCCGGAAGCCGGTGGCGAGGTGCCGATCGCGTCGATCGTGGAGCAGATCCGCGACGGTGAGGTCGACATGGTGTTCAACACTCCCTATGGAAACTCGGGGCCGCGCGTGGACGGTTACGAAATTCGCACCGCCGCGGTTGGTGTGAACATTCCGTGCATCACCACGGTGCAGGGTGCGGCCGCGGCCGTGCAGGGCATCGAGGCGACCATCAACGGTGGCATCGGAGTGCGCTCCCTGCAGGAACTGCATTCGGCGCTTCGTGGCTGAGGATCGCGCGATCGAGGAAGGAGGCGATGCGGTGAAGTCATTCGGCACCCGACTGCGGCACGCGATGCGGCATTTCGGGCCGCTGTGCGTCGGCATCGACCCGCATCCGCAACTGCTCGAGGCGTGGGGCCTGACCGACGATATCGACGGGCTCGAAGCATTCGCCGAGACCTGCGTGGAGGCCTTCGACGGTCGGGTTGCGCTGGTCAAACCGCAGGTGGCGTTCTTCGAGGCCTACGGGTCCGGTGGCATCGCGGTGCTGGAGCGCACGATCAGCGTGCTGCGCGCTTCCGGAACATTGGTGCTGGCCGATGCCAAACGTGGCGACATCGGCTCCACCATGGACGCCTATGCCCGCGCCTGGCTCGGCAACGGCCCGCTGGGCTCGGACGCGGTGACAGTGTCGCCCTATCTCGGATTCGGTTCGCTCGACCCGGCCTTGGGCTTGGCCGAGCACAACCACCGCGGTGTCTTCGTGCTCGCCGCCACCTCGAATCCCGAGGGCGCGCAACTACAGCGCATCACCGCGGCGGACGGCCGCACCATCGCCCAGACCCTGGTCGATGCGGCGGCCGAACGCAACGCGGGAGCCGAATTCGGTTCTGTCGGAGTCGTTGTCGGCGCCACCCTCAACGAGGCTCCGGACCTGAGCAAGCTCAACGGGCCGATCCTCATGCCGGGGGTCGGGGCGCAGGGCGGGGGAGCGGATTCCATTCGTGCCCTGGTGTCCGACGGCGGTTTCGGCGCGGTCGTGCCGACCGCCTCGCGTGAAGTGCTCGCCGCAGGTCCGTCCGTCTCGGCGCTGTGCGCGAAGGTCACGCAGCTGCAGGAAGAGTTCGCCTTCCTGCAGGCCTGATCGGATCCGCATGGCCTGTCCGCAGCGCTGATGGCGGCCACGTGCCGCACAATCGGCCGGGCAGCGTTATCGCGTCGATCGACCGCCGTGGTCGAGCCATCCAGGACCACGGCGGCTCGATGGCGCATCGATCGATAGGGAATTCTGACGGCGAGGGGCACAAGTCGAGGACATGGTCACGCCGCCGCCGGCACCGTCATCCGGGAATTTCGGGCTTCGGTTCGGCGCGGTGGCGGTGACTGTCCGCCGCCGGAAACAAAGTCGGGCAACCTTTCGGCGATCTATCCGTCGTGCCGTGATAGACCCTCGTCCGCCGGGTGCGGCACCGCGATTGTGGCGAATGTCTTTGTGACGCTACCGATTCGGAAGTGATGGTCCGCCCCGAGGTGCCCGCGGTGGGGGCGGTCGATTCCGTTTGCCGGCACACCTCCGCGCCGTCGGCGTCCGACACCCGCAATCCGGCATCCGTCGCGGATGTGGGCCGCGATCTCCGCTACGCAGCGGCCACGGAGTTTCCCGCGGAAACGCTACGACCTGCGATGATGGCGACATCTTTGCCACGGTTAGCGCACTGGATACCGCCGCGATTCGATTCGGCTTCTTCTGCATGATGTGCGACGCCTGGGCCCAGCAGGGCGGCACAACCACGCGGATTTCCGCCGTGTCCTGCGAAAACCGGACCCCGCCCGGTGGTCGGGTCGGCGAGACCGGGTGGTCGGTTCTACGGTTCCGGCGACGCGGTGCCCATGGTGTCGACGACATGGAGACGGCAATGTAATCGAACGCAGCGAACTCGCAGGCATCGCAGGCTGCTCGCCTCCGATGGGCACGGAATCTCGACTCGCATGCACGGTCGAGTCGAATCGCCGGCGGCCCGGCTCATCGAACGCGCACATGATGTGCTCACCCACATGGCGATGGGGCACCGCACCGCGGCGATCTGCACCGAGCTGTTCCTCACCTCACAGCGGGGCGAAAAGCGCATCAATGCGATTTCCGTCGAGCTCCTGCCGCCACCGGACACGGTGAACCGCCGTGTCCACCGGACACGCGAACCACCGTGCGTGCGCATCATCCTCGAATATCCCCGCTCTGCCGTCGCGATTCGATGCCACCGCCGCCGCAGCGGGCCCGTGTGGGCGGCTGGCCGCCCGTCTGCGGCGGTATCCAGGCGAAACGACTCCCGGGGTATGGCGGCGGTGATCGGGCGGCTCTGGGATCGATTCGGCCATTGACAGGCGAGGTTATGGCCGTCGTTCTTTGGCGTTCCGCGTCCCCGACACGCGAAAGGCAACGCGACACGCGGAAAATTCCGAGAAAGTTCCTGGTCGGGCGGTTGCCCAGTTGCTGGGGTCGTGTGCCGTGCCACCGCAATCGCCCCGCTAACCCTGTTTGCTGCTGAAAAAGCCCTGTGTACGGGGCATTTCGGGGGTTCGGCGGTAGGATCGGCGCAGCGGACAAAGGGGCGCGCCGATCCGGTCGGGTCTGCCCCTACGACACCGGCGAATCATGCGCTGACCTGGGGGGTGGGTTCGCAATCGGCGGACGTCGTGGGTACGGTCGCTGAGACTGCCGGGTTACCGGCAGGAGTTGATGCAATGAACGATGAGACGGAGGAACCGTGGCCCTTCCCCAGCTGACTGACGAGCAGCGCGCCGCTGCTTTGGAGAAGGCGGCGGCCGCTCGCCGCGCTCGGGCGGAGCTCAAGGAGCGCCTGAAGCGTGGTGGCACCGACCTGAAGCAGGTCCTCACCGATGCCGAATCCGATGAGATTCTCGGCAAGATGAAGGTGTCGGCGCTGCTGGAAGCCCTGCCCAAGGTGGGCAAGGTCAAAGCGGCAGAGATCATGAGCGAGCTGGAGATCGCCCCCACCCGGCGTTTGCGCGGACTGGGTGACCGGCAGCGCAAGGCGCTGCTCGCCCGATTCGACTTCGCCTGACAACGAAGGTGATCGGACACACGCGGAAGGGTCGACTGGTTGTACTGGTCGGCCCCTCGGCCGTGGGCAAGTCGACTGTGGTGCGCTGCGTCCGTGAGCGGCTGCCCCACTTGGTCTTCAGTGTGTCGGCAACGACCCGGGCCCCAAGGCCCGGGGAGGTCGACGGCCGGGACTATCGGTTCGTCACCCGAGACGAGTTCGACGCCATGATCGAGGCGGGCGAACTGCTCGAGTGGGCGGACATCCACGGAGGATTACAACGTTCCGGCACCCCGGCTGGTCCGGTGCGCGAGGCAATGGCCGCCGGACTTCCCGTGCTCGTCGAGGTCGATCTCGAGGGCGCACGGTCGGTGCGCAAGGCCATGCCCGAGGCGCTGTTGGTGTTCCTCGCCCCGCCCAGTTGGGACGAATTGGTCACCAGGCTGCGGTCGCGCGGCACCGAATCGCCCGAAGTCATCGAGCGCAGGCTGGAAACCGCCAGGACCGAATTGGCGGCCTGTGACGAGTTCGACATCGTCATAGTGAACGACGAGGTGACCAGCGCGTGTGAGCAGTTGGTATCGTTGTTTGTTAGCACAAATTCGAGTTCGTGACCCCCACCCCCGCAGGAGCGCCCCTAGTGAGCAGTACGGACCTCAAGCCCGCCCCGGCATACGACACTCCGATCGGCCTGACCAACCCGCCGATCGACGAGTTGCTGGAGCGCACCTCGTCCAAGTACGCCCTGGTCATCTACGCAGCCAAGCGGGCCCGTCAGATCAACGACTACTACAACCAGCTCGGCGACGGCATCCTCGAGTACGTCGGTCCGCTGGTCGAGCCGGGTCTGCAGGAGAAGCCGCTGTCGGTCGCGATGCGCGAAATCCACTCCGATCTGCTCGAGCACGCCGAAGGCGAGTAGTTCGAGCGGACGCAGTGACCACATCTAGGCCGGAGGCGTAGTGACCACACGGATCGTCGTCGGCGTCGGCGGAGGGATCGCCGCCTACAAAGCCTGCTCGATCGTGCGCCGGTTCACCGAGACCGGCCATCAGGTTCGGGTGATCCCCACCGAGTCGGCGTTGCAGTTCGTCGGCAAGGCCACCTTCGAGGCACTGTCCGGGAACCCGGTGCACACCGGCGTGTTCGCGGACGTGCCCGAGGTTCCGCATGTGCGGCTCGGCCAGGAGGCGGACCTCGTCGTCATCGCCCCGGCGACCGCCGATCTGATGGCGCGAGCCGCGAGTGGCCGCGCCGATGATCTGTTGACCGCCACGCTGCTGACGGCCCGATGTCCGGTGGTATTCGCGCCCGCGATGCACACCGAGATGTGGGAGCATCCGGCCACCATCGCCAATGTCGCGACGCTGCGCGCCCACGGTGCGATCGTCATGGAACCGGCGTCGGGTCGCCTCACCGGCACCGACACCGGACCCGGACGGTTGCCCGAGCCCGAGGAGATCTTCGGACTCGCCACGTTGCTGCTCGAGCGCGCCGACGCGATCCCGCGTGATCTGGAGGGCCGCCGTGTGGTGATCACCGCCGGTGGCACCAGAGAACCGCTGGACCCGGTGCGTTTCCTCGGCAACCGCAGCTCCGGGAAGCAAGGCTATGCGCTGGCACGGGTCGCTGCTCAGCGCGGCGCCCATGTCACGCTGATCGCGGGCAACACGATCGAGATGGCCGCCCCGGCCGCCGTCGACCTGGTCCATGTAACGACGGCCGAGCAGCTCAAGACCGCGGTGGACAAGCACGCGGTCGGCGCCGACGCAGTGATCATGGCAGCGGCGGTAGCCGATTTCCGGCCGACCAACGTGGCCGCGGCCAAGATCAAGAAGGGTGCGGGCGAGCCGGATGTGATCGCGCTGACCAAGACCGACGACATTCTCGCCGGTTTGGTGCAGTCGCGCCGCGACGGCCAGTTGCCCGGTACCGCGATCGTCGGCTTCGCCGCCGAGACCGGTGACGAACAGGGCGATGTGCTCACCCACGCTCGGGCCAAGCTGGCCCGCAAAGGTTGCGATCTGCTGGTAGTGAATGCGGTCGGCGAGGGTAAGGCATTCGAGGTCGACACCAATGACGGCTGGCTACTCGGTGCCGACGGCACCGAACAGGCGCTCGACCACGGGTCCAAGGCGTTGCTGGCCAGCAGGGTGCTCGACGCACTCGGCCCATTGTTGCGCTGAGCCGTCGTGCGCTGTCGCGTCGGTGCGAACGATTCGTTCGAGTCTTGTCGTGGCGCCGTGAGTATGGCGGTGCCGAGGTAATCACCACCATCAGCTGGTCGGTCGGTACAGATGTTCGGGCGTGCGACGCAATGTCGGGATGAAGATCCGGCAATGTGCGTCGGTCGCCGAATAGTCTGAGACAGCTTTTGACTGCGGGCCATTGCGTTGGTGGTTTGGAATAGTCTGAGATGAAGGGTTGCGCGGTGGCGGCAGCACGTTACTGTCGCAAACCGACACGAGTAACCCGTTGAGGGAGAGGGAAGAACTGTGCGCACGTCCGGCAGCCGGCTATTCACCAGTGAGTCCGTGACCGAGGGTCATCCGGACAAGATCTGTGATGCCATCAGCGATTCCATTCTCGATGCGTTGCTCGCGGAAGACCCGCGCAGCCGGGTCGCGGTGGAAACTCTCGTGACGACCGGTCAGGTCCACGTCGCGGGTGAGGTCACCACGTCGGCATACGCGGATATTCCGCGCATTGTCCGCGAGAAGGTCCTGGAAATCGGATACGACTCGTCTGCAAAGGGTTTCGACGGAAATTCCTGTGGCGTCAATATCGCCATCGGCGCGCAGTCGCCGGATATCGCGCAGGGCGTGGACACCTCGCACGAGGCGCGCACCGTGGGTTCCGACGACGAGATCGAGCGTCAGGGCGCGGGCGATCAGGGTCTGATGTTCGGCTACGCGAACACCGATACCCCCGAGCTCATGCCGCTGCCGATCGCGCTGGCCCACCGGCTCTCGCGCAGGCTCACCGAGGTTCGCAAGTCCGGCGTGCTGCCCTACCTGCGCCCGGACGGCAAGACCCAGGTCACCATCGAATACGAGGGTGACCGGCCGGTTCGCCTCGACACGGTCGTCATCTCGACCCAGCATGCCGCGGATATCGATCTGGACAACCTTCTCGCACCCGATATCCGCGAGAAGGTCGTCGATGCGGTGGTCGCCGATCTGGACCTGCCGAGCCTGGACACCTCGAATATCCGGCTGCTGGTCAACCCCACCGGCAAGTTCGTGCTGGGCGGCCCGATGGGTGACGCCGGCCTGACCGGCCGCAAGATCATCGTCGACACCTATGGCGGCATGGCCCGCCACGGCGGCGGCGCGTTCTCCGGCAAGGATCCGTCGAAGGTCGACCGCTCGGCCGCGTACGCCATGCGCTGGGTCGCCAAGAACGTCGTTGCGGCCGGACTGGCCGACCGCGTCGAGGTTCAGGTCGCCTACGCCATCGGCAAGGCCGCTCCGGTCGGTCTGTTCGTGGAGACCTTCGGCACCGAGAAGGTCGACCCGACTCGCATCTCGAGTGCGATCACCGAGGTCTTCGACCTGCGTCCCGGTGCAATCATTCGCGACCTCGACCTGCTGCGCCCGATCTACGCACCGACCGCCGCGTATGGCCACTTCGGCCGCACCGACATCGACCTGCCATGGGAGCACACCGATCGCGCCGACAAGCTGCGCGCGGCAATCGGTCTGTAAGCCGATCCGGCCCGCGTGAACCAGCCCACGGCGGACCCCTCCGCCACTCCCACGGACGCTGTGTCCACGGGGGCACGGGCGGCACACGATTCGACAGCAGCGGGAGCACCCATCGCGCGGGTGCTCCCGCTGCTGTCGCCCGCCCATCTGGACCGCGACTTCGATTATCTCGTCCGGCCGGAGCTGGACGCCGTCGCCCAACCCGGCGTCCGAGTCCGCGTCCGTTTCGCGGGCCGCCTGGTCGACGGCTACCTCCTGGCCCGCCTCGCCCGCAGCGACCATCCCGGCAAGCTCGTCGAACTCGAACGCGTCGTCTCCCCTGAGCGAGTTCTCACTCCCGAAATCCTGAAGCTCGCCTCCGCCGTCGCCGCCCGTTACGCAGGCACCCGAGCCGACGTGTTGCGCCTGGCTATCCCGCCTCGCCACGCCCGCACCGAAACCGGTGGGTCGAAGACGCCGGCCGAACCAGTAGTGGCGCAAGAAGATTCGTTCGCGTCCGGCGATGAACAGTCGGAGCGTGCCCGGGGCGCCGATGCCGCCGCTCGGCGGGAGGGCGCCGCAGCCGCCGAGCCCCCTCCGAAGACGGACTCAGTCGCGGCCGCTGGTGCCCACCCGGTTTCGGGGGATGATAGTGGTGGAGCTACGACGGCCGCGGGCTCCCCGTTGAGCGCGGCGTCGGCTCGCACCACTGTGTCCACGAAACCTGTTGCCGCCGAATCTGTTTCATCTGCGCGGGTGCTGTCCACGGATCCGGCTGTCGCCGACGTGGATTCGGGTGTCGATCATGCGCCGGGATCCGGTCGTCACGGCGATCGCGTCGGGAAAACGTCGCCCGCTGCGGCCGTGGTGTCCACTGTCGATCCGACGCCGTGGGAGCGGTACATCCATGGGACCGCGTTCGTGGATGCGCTGGGGCAGGGGAGGGGGCCGCGGGCGGCGTGGCAGGCGTTGCCGGGGGAGGATTGGGCGCGGCGGTTGGCAGAGTTGGCTGCGGTAGTTGTCGGGCGGGGGCACAGCGCGATCCTGATGGTGCCCGATCAGCGAGATCTGGATCGGGTTCTGGCGGAATGTGTTCGGCTGGTGGGGGATTCGGCGGTCGGATTGGCAGCCGGGTTGGGACCCGCGGCCCGGTATCGGCGGTGGCTTGCGGCGTTGCGCGGGACAGCGCGGGTAGTGGTCGGCACACGGAGTGCGGTGTTCGCACCGGCGACACAGCTGGGACTGATCGCGATCTGGGACGACGGTGACGACACCTATGCCGAGCAGCGAGCGCCGTATCCGCATGCGCGCGAAGTCGCGATGCTGCGCGCGCACGAGACGGGTGCGGCCTTCATCGCAGCGGGGTTCGCGAGGACGGCGGAGATCCAGGCCGTTGTCGATTCGGGGTGGGCGCACGATCTGGTCGCGGACCGTGGGGTGGTGCGGAAATTCTCGCCGAGGATCAGCGCACCGGGGGACACCGACATGGCATTGGAGCGCGATCCGATTGCGCGGGCGGTCCGCATCCCCGGAGTGGGGTTCGCGGCCGCGCGGTCGGCGTTGAAAGAAGGTGCGGCGGTATTGGTGCAGGTGCCACGGCGCGGCTATGTGCCGTCGCTGGCCTGTGCGAAATGCCGGACGCCCGCGCGCTGCCGGCACTGCAACGGGCCACTTGCGCTGCCGGAGGTTCGCTCGCAGCACGACAACGTCGCACATAGTCCGAGCTGCCGCTGGTGCGGCATAGTCGAGGCGGCCTTCCGCTGCGCGAGCTGTGGGTCGCGGGCCTTGCGTGCGGTCGTCATCGGGGCTGTACGCACCGCGGAAGAGCTCGGTCGTGCCTTTCCCGGTGTGCCGATCCGCGGTTCCAGCGGCGGCGCGATGCTGGACACCGTCGAACCGGGCCCGCAGGTCGTGGTCGCGACGGTTGGCGCCGAACCGGTGCTGCCCGGCGGCTATGGCGTCGCGTTGCTGCTGGACGGCTGGGCGCTGCTGAGCCGGGCGGACCTGCGCGCCGCCGAGGACACACTGCGGCGGTGGATGTCCGCCGCCACCTTGGTTCGCGCGCACGGTCAGGTCATCGTGATGGCCGATCCGTCGATTCCCACCGTGCAAGCGCTGTTGCGCTGGGATCCGGTCGGCCATGCGCACGCCGAGGTGGCCGGTCGCCTCGAGGTCGGGTTCCCGCCCGCGGTCCGCATGGCTGCCATCGACGGATCCGCCGATGCGGTCGCCGAATTGCTCGCTGCCGCAAACCTTCCCGACGGTGTCGATGTTCTCGGCCCCGTCCCCCTCCCACCCGGCGCCCGTAAACCCTTTGCCGGTGACAGCCCCGCCGAAGTCGAACGCATGCTCCTGCGCGTCGATCGCACCGCAGGCGCTGCGCTGTCTCGGGCCCTGACCGCAGCCCAGGCGGTTCGCAGCACCCATCGATCCGACGCACCTCTTCGCGTCCAAATAGACCCGGTCGACATCGGCTGACCGAGGCCGACCAGGCGCGAGTCGGCTTCGGGCCGTCGGTGGCTGGCGAATTTGCCCGATGACGAGTAAACCCGCGCCCACCGAGCTGTGTTTTCCGCAGTGTGGTTGTGGCTCTTCGCCTTCGGTGGGCTCGCGCTCGGCAAAGGCATAGGCTTCGCCGTGCCGCCGGTCGGTGGCTGGGCGGTCGAGACGCTGCCCTCGGTGCCCGGCCGGCTCGAGCTGGCGATGACGATCTCGCCGGTTTGGCTGGTGCCCCTCGCCGCAGTCGTCGGTTTGCTGGCAGGGCTTACCCTGTTCGATGCCGCGCGCAAGGAGAGTCTTGCGCTCATCGTCGCCGACGACCATATCGAGTTGTCCAAGGATGAGCGGGAACAGTACATGTCGCGTGCCCAGGTCGACGCCGTCTTCCGCGAAGGCGCCGACCTGGTCGTGGTCGACCGAAACCGGTTGCGGCTGGCTCGTTTCGGCGCCGCGCGGTCGCCGACAAGAAGCCACTCACGATCGAGGAACTCGACGAGAAGCTGATTGCCCTCGGCATCGATGTCCGGGATCGCAAGGGTGAGCAGCTTGTTCGCACCGTCCAACGACCGAGTTGACAGCATTCGCCCTCGAACGCTGTCAACAGGCCGGACTACTTGAACGCGACTGCGTTTCGCCGAACCCAGTCCGCGAAGCTGTGCGGTGTGCGCCCGAGCACCTTTTCGACGTCGGGGGATACCTGCTGCTCCGCCGGAGTGGGGGCGCCGATGATGGCCAGCGTGGTCTCGACGACCGGCTCTGGCATGAACTGCATCATTTGTGCCCGCGCCTGCTCGCGCGTCTGCTCGATGAAAAGGATCGGCTCGCCGAGCGCGGCACCGAGGTCTTCGGCCCGCTGGCGCGGTGTGCTGAGGGCTGGGCCGGTCAACGTATAGATCTGCTCGGCGTGGCCGTCTTCCCGCAAAGCTGCCGCGGCGACCTCGGCGATGTCGGCCGGATCGATGACCGGCAGGCCGACTTCGCCGAATGGTGCCGCGACCGTGCGCTGGTTGCGGGCCGACTCGACCCAGGCGTACGCATTGGAGGCGAAGGCGCTGGGCCGCAGGATCGTCCACTCCAGCCCTGACTCCCGCACGGCGTGCTCGATCGATTGTCCCAACTGTCCATGGGAAGCCGACTCCGGTCGGGTGACGACGCCTTGCGAGGACAGCTGCACAACGCGCCGGATCCCGGCGGATTTCGCGAGTTCGAGAATGGCTCGCGGATCCATCAGGTGGGCGCTGGTGCCGGTGTCGTGCAGAAAGAGTGCCTTCGCACCTGCGAACGCGGGGGCGAGGGTTTCGGGCTCGGTCACATCGGCGCGCTGGTGGCGCACGCCGTCGGGCAGTGCCGGTGGCGTGATCCCGCGGGACACGGCGATCACCTGTTCGCCCGCCGCGGCGAGGGTCTGCACGAGGGTACGTCCAACATTGCCGGTTGCTCCGGTCACAACGATCACTGCCACTCCTGAGTTAGTTGACTGACTTATGCGCTGACATGAACGTAGCCGACAATCTGAAGTCTGTCTATAGTCAGTTGAATAACTAACCAATGGAAGGTGAGCGCATGACAGGTAAGCGGGAGCGGCTGGCTGCGGCGGCGGCGGAGGTGTTCTATCGACAGGGCGTCGAGAAGACGACGATCGCCGACATCGCCGCTGCCGCGGAGGTGCCGGTCGGCAATGTGTACTACTACTTCAAGACGAAGGATCAGCTGGTCCAGGCGGCGCTCGGCGCGCACGCGCGGTCGCTTCAGGATCTGATCGTTGTGCTGGAAGAATGCGAGCAGCCGCGCGATCGGTTACAGGCGCTGGTGCGGGGCTGGGTCGAACAGCGCGAGGTGGCTGCTCGGTTCGGTTGTCCCACGGGAACATTGGCCACTGAGCTCGGTAAGCGGGTCGACGGCCTCGACCGGGAGTCGGCGGCGAATATGCGTGTGCTGATCGACTGGGTCGAGCGACAATTCGCGGCGATGGGGCGCAGTGATGCGGGCGAATTGGCGGTGGCCCTGGTTGCGTCGTATCAGGGAATATCGCTGCTCACCAACACCTTCCACGACCCCGAGCTCATGCGCGCCGAGGGGCTTCGCCTCGAGCGCTGGATCGATGGACTGCAATCGTGATCGTGGACCGGTCCACAGGTGCACCTGGATGATTCGGGTGTGGCGGCGTCAGTCGTCGTCGGCGCCCGCCTGCTCGATGTCGGCGGCGGCTCGCGCCCATGACCGGGTCGCGCGATCGCGATCGTCGCCCATGCCGACGAGCAGGTCGAGCATCGTCGCCTCGAGAGCGTGGGCGACGGTCGGTCCGTCGGGCCCGAGGTAGCCGGCAAGTTCGAGCATCACCATGCCGTGGGTCAACCCCCAGACCCGGTGGGCTATCTCGGTCGCGGGACCGATGCGAATCCGCTCGGCGGCGATGATTCGCTCGACCGTTCGGATCAATCCGTCGAAACCGGTGTCGCCGACCGGCCGGGGGGGCCGACCGGCCGAGGTTGTCGGCTTCGGGCCCGGTTTGGGGGTCGTGGCCAGCCGGAACATCAATCGATAGCGCTGCGGACTTGCCAGTGCGTACTGCCGATAGGCGTGGCCGATGCGGAAGAGGTCCGCCACCGGGTCGTCGCTGGCGGGCGCGGCCGCCAGTGCCGCGCCGAAGCGGGCGAGTGCTTCTGCGACGATCGCTTCCAGCAGCCGGTGCATACCGCCGAAATGGGTGTACACGGCCATCGTGGAGGCGCCGATTTCGGCGCCGATACGGCGCGCCTGTAGCGCCTCGGTGCCGCCTTCTTCGAGCAGTCGCAGGCTCGCTTCGATGATTTTTTGACGTGGGTCCGGATCTGCTTCGCGCCGACTGCCGTCCATAGCTGCGTTAATCTACTGTGGATAACGTTGTTATGAATCGACCTCGCAACGCCGTGTTCCGGCGGGCCATCATGGGGCCGGGCGTTGGGTGCGGCGCGGTTCCGCCGCCTGCCCGAGGGGCGCGCATCGAATGGGCGTGCGGTCTCTTCTCTATCCGTCCGGTTGGTTTGTGCCTGCCTTCACTCTTGTCGGCGATGCATTGTCGATATATCGTCGATATTATGAATCGAACGCGAAAGCCTGAGGAGGCAATCATGGAAAGCAGGGAACAACGAGACTTCGGACGGCGTGGCCGATGGAACCGGCCAGGGGCAGAGGGGTGCGGACCTGAGCGACATCAGCATCGTCACGGCGGACGGCACGGCTTCGGACCCGAGTTCGGCCCTGGCTTCGGGCCCGGTTTCGGACCGCACTTCGGACGTGGGCGCGGCCGGGGTGGCCGAGGTCGTCGCGGCGACGTGCGCGCGGCTGTGCTGCTGCTGCTCACTGAGCGGCCGATGCACGGATACGAACTCATCCAGCAAATCAGGGAGCGTAGCGACGACGTCTGGCGGCCGAGTCCGGGGTCCATCTACCCCGCGCTTGCACAGTTGGAAGACGAGGGTCTGGTGCTCATCGAGAAGGTGGCGGGTCGCAAGACCGCGAAACTCACCGAAATCGGCACCGAGTACGTCGCGGCGAATCGTGATGAACTCGGCGACCCATGGGCAGACATCAAGGAAGACGTCGGCGCGCAGGCCATCGATCTGCGTGGGCTTGTCGGTCAGTTGATGGGTGCGGTCGGGCAGGTCGCGGCGGCGGGCACTCCCGCGCAGGCGACCAAGGCGGCCGCGGTGCTCACCGAGGCGCGTAAGGCCTTATACCGCATCCTCGCCGAAGATGAAAGCCCTGAGAAGTCATAGCCTTCACTGCCTAACAGAAGCGTGAAACACCCCTTCCCAGCGCGCATTTCACCCCCTTTCGGGTGGATCATTGTGAGATGGAACAGGCAGGTGGATTGTGGGGTTGGGGTTGTTCACAATTGTGTCGTGTCGTGCTGGTCGGCGCGCTGGCCGGAGCTGTCATCGTCGGCTCCGGCGTGGCATCTACGGCCGCGAAGGCTGAACCCGCGGGCTATCGGCCTGCGGACGTGCCCACCGAACCCGGTCCGCCGCAACGGGATCACCTGGCCGCCGCGACGTATCTGAAGACCCATCCGAACGCGGTTCCCGCAGGTACCAACGATTTCGGCTGTGCTCCGACCGCCGCCCACCCGCGGCCGGTGGTGCTCGCGCACGGCACCGATTCCACCGCATACTCCGACTGGTCGGCCATCGCGCCGCAGCTCACCGCGGCAGGCTTCTGCGTCTTCGCGCTCAACTACGGCGGCAAGCCGGGTGCGGAAAGCTACGGGACCGAGGATCTGTGGTTGGGCGCGCACCAGATCGGCGCGTTTATCGAGGATGTGCTTGCCGCCACCGGAGCGACGCAGGTCGATCTCGTCGGGTTCTCCCAGGGCGCCAACGTGACTCGTCTCTATGTCAACAAGCTCGGCGGCGCGCCGAGGGTCGGCCAGTGGGTCGGCATCGCGTCCCCGAGCTACGGCGGGGTGATGTACGGATTGGCGCCGGTCGCGCAGGCGATTCCCGGCGCGCTGCAGGCATTTCAGCTGGTGACGTCGCTGGCGGCGGTGGAACAGGCGCAGGGCTCGCCGCTCATGGTCGAACTCAATGCCGGTGGTGACACGGTCCCCGGGGTTCAGTACACGACCATCGGCAGCCGGGTCGACGAGATGATCCAACCCTTCGAGAACATCGCTCTGCACGGTCCTGGCGCGCGCAATATCGCACTACAGGACCTGTGTGCCGCCGACCTGACCGGTCACTTCCATATGGTCTACGACCCGTTCGTACAGCAACTGCTGCTCACCGTGCTGGATCCGGCACACGCTGCCGCGCCGACCTGCGCAACCGTGGCCCTCGGCACCGGCATACCCGAAGTGATCATCGCCGGAAACTCCTGATCGCAGCGCGAACGGCGCCCCGCCGGGCAGGGTGGGGCGCCGGGCCACGTGGTCGGCAGACAGCTCACGGGCCTGCCGGGGGGCTGGGCGCGGGCTCAGCGGGTCGGCCAGTATTCATGAGGCGCCGTATCGTCCGCCTGCTCGCCGAATTCGCCCACGTTGGTGACACCGAGGTGGAGGAGAAGTCCCATTGCCACGATGCTGACGATGGTGATCAGTGGGGTCAGCAGCTGCAATGCTCCGGCACCAGAGGGCGGGGGCATGTGCATCCCATGGTGTGCGCGCATGGCGGCCATGCCGGTGTAGTGCATACCGCACACCGCGACCCCCATGATCAGGGCGGCGCCGCCAGTGGCGAACCATCCGCGCACATGCAGGGTGAACCACAGTGCCGCGGTCGCCGCGACCACCGCGATGGCGATCGATAGCGCGACTATGCGCATGTCGTAGTCGATGATTGCGTCGGAATTCATCGCGTACATGCCCGAGTAGTGCATTGTCCCCACACCTAGGCCGGTAACCGTGCCGCCGCCCATCAGTGCGGACGCCCGGTTGGGTCGCCGGTTCACGATCGACAGTCCGATCCACACCACCACCATCGCGATGATCGCGCTGAGCAATGTGATCGGCACGTTGTACCGGATCGACGCTCCGTTGATCGAGAAGCCGAGCATCGCGATGAAATGCATGACCCAGATCCCGGTGCCGCCGAGCGCGACCGCCGCGGCGACAAGCCAGCCTGGGTGTCCGGCGCCGATCCGGGACCGGGCTACGCATCGTAGGCCCAGCAATGAACCGACGACCGACATGACGTAGGCGAGGACCGGCGTAACCAGTCCATAGCTGAAGTGATGAATTTCCAGCACACGAACTCCAATGCCAGAAGAGTGCTTCGATAGCGGCAGCAGCTGCAACTGGGAGGCTACCCTGGGTAGCAAATAAAAAGGAAGTTGTTCCTCTAAAAGGAAAGTAAAGTTCAGCACCCGGCCTGATGAGGGTTGGGCGCGGCTGGCGACTCGGTGGCTGACCACGTCCACTGCTCGGGCAAACCGTGTGCTTCCACGGTAACGACGGCGCTGCCACCCGAGTGCCCGAAGGAGATCGCCTCGTGTCTGGTGCAGGCTGAACGGCCTACGCAACAAGCAGTCGTCGGGCGTAGGAAGTGGTTCAGCTCGGCGCGGACCCGATGTCGACGCTCATTCGACGAACAGCGCTATCGAGGCCGTGAATCCGTGCAGCGCGTTGCGGCCCGCGATGGGGCCGATCTCGCCGGCGGCCGAGAAACCCGCAAGTGGAATGCCGCCGAGGAGGTCATCGATCGTTGCGGCGTCATGATCGGCGACCCCGAACATTCGCCTGCCGCGTCCGTTACACGTGAACAGCAACGCACCGGCCGGACGCCCGGGCAGATCCGAACTGGCCTGCACGAGGGCCGCACGCAGATCTTTGTCCGCCCCGACCGCATCGCGGACCTGGAACTGTACGGTCGTGCCGACCTCGACCACCTCGCCGACCTCGATCGCGCCGCTCGACGGGTCGGCGCCGAGGATGCCCCGGATCAGGAAATCGCCCTGCCCTGGCGCTGCGAGATGCTCGTCGACCACGATTCCGATCTGCAGGCCGTGCGTCAGCAGCTCTAGCTGATCGGGTGGCAGCACCGTGACGATCTCCCGCAACCGTTCGCTCGGCGGCCGACCGCCGAGTTCGGTGATCAGAGCGCCACGCGCGCCGGTGACGATATACGGGTACCCGATCGGCCGACATCCCTGCGAAACGATCGGCACCCCGCGCAGCCCGGGAAGTCGAACACCAACCGCGCCGGAGGCCACCACCTCGCGGTCTCGAAACAGCCTGCTGCCTGCTGGGCCCTGCATACCGCTCACCAGCCCACCCATCACGACGGTGCCGGGCAGATCGGCGTTCAGATGTTCGAGTAGTACATCGATCGGGAACGAGTACGGGTCCGACAACAGCAAATGGAAGTCGCCTACGGCCTGGTCGAAGCGGTGGCCGGCGAGCAGCCCGCCGGTCGTTGTGCGGATGCACTCCAGCTGGAACGTCTCAGCGGCGGCGGGTAAGCCGGATGCCAGCCACAGTGCCACCGAGGGCTCGTTCTCCATCTCGCGGCGGCCCGCCACCACACTCTGCGCCACGCATCCGACCAGCGCGGGCACCCGGACTGACTGGTGGACACCGGCGAGCACGGCCGAAGCCTCGTCGGTGTATGCCCGGGACGTGAGCAGCACGGCAAGCGACAGCGTCTCGCCCGCGAGCTGATCGAGTGCGTGCGCCGCAGCCTCCGCACCCGCCTGCCGCGCCTCGGGTGCGGTAGAAAGCCCGACTGCGATCCGCACCCTTCCATCGTAGCCAAACTACGGACCCGTAGGTATTGTTGCCGCACAACATATCTCAGCCGAACCCACGGGAGTACAGCCATCCGTGCTCCGCTGCCGCACCCGGTTCCATCCGCGAAATCACCGGATGGGTTCAGTCGCTGTCCGGATATATCGGCGAGAGGGGTTGTGTTCGAGGGTCAACTTTCGCCGACGCCGAGTGCGGTCAGCAGTGTCAGGATCACAGTTGTCACGGCGAATACGCCGTGCCCGGCGACGACCGCGATCGGGAAGTGTTGTTCGGCTGGTGCTGGTGCCGGTGCATCCGCGGCTGAACGCGCCCGGTAGACAGGCAGCCAGCGCACCAGCATGGCGAATCCGAGCAGGGCTACCGGGACCAGCAGGGCGAACGCAATCCAGGCGAGCGCGGTCTTGTCGATGACGAGGTAGACGATCCACACAACCAGTCCGGCCACCGCGAGCAGGAAGTGGCCGAACACGACCGGTGGCGGCAGGTGGGTGGTAGTGGGCTGGCGTGCACCTCCCTTGGCGATCCAGGTGCCGAGCAGCACGAAGCCACCGACGGCCGTGAGCAACCAGGTGATCAGAGCCGCGATACCCATGACATGCTCCTGACGGTTGATTGAAGGGAGTGGACTCAGAGAAATCCGGCGGCCTGGTCGGTCTCTGCGGCGACCCGGACGCCGTAGTGGTAGGCGAGCTTTCCGCCGAGGTAGCCGGACACGGCGAGTGCCGCGAGGCTCGCCACCGACAACAGCAGCGGGCCTAGTGCGACGGCGCCTTCTGGTCCTGTCTCGGCCCGGCGCCAGAGGAAATCGAGCGCGAAGGCGACGGTCACGGCGAGATTGACACACATGTGCAGCAGACCGGTCCGGAATGCCGGCGTGTGGGTGGGGATGGTGAGCAGATCGAGAAGTCCGATCGATGCTGCGGCCAGTGCCCCGAGCACTCCGATCGCGATCAGCCATTGGGCGCCCTTGGCGAGGAACTGCGGATCTTCGACGACATGGGAAGCAATGTCGAACACGATGCTCGCCACCCAGGCGCCGATCGGCACAGTCACCAGGATCGGATGGAACGGGTGTCCGTATGGTCCGGCCAGCCAGGGGCTCACCGGGCGTTTGGCCTGCTGCGGATCACTGGTCACGGCAACCTCCCAACTGTGCCCAATCGGTTCGGGGGCACCCACAGCACGTGGTCGGAAAGACAGGTTTGGACGTCGGCGTCGATTCGACGGCGATCAGTCGGCATCACAAGGCTCAGTCGGTCCATGCGGCAACAACGAAACGCGAGGGTCGGGGCGAAATGTCTGCGCAGTCAGTATGACAGCACCCTGGCGTGATCGAAGCGTGCGTCGACCCGCAAGCCCACGTTGGGCAGTTCGGGATGAATCGAGATTCCTCGCCGATCCTGGCCTGGTCGATCTGCAAGCTTCGGAACAAACGATAGGGGCAGTGCCGCGCTCACACCGCTCAACTGAGCTTCGACGCTTCTCCGGGTGTCCTGGATGCCGCGCAGTCGTTCTTTGATCTTGTCCTGCGGCAAGGTTCCGTCGGCGGCCAAGTCGTGATGAGCTGGTCCTGCTCGCCGTCGATTTCCCGGAGCTTCATGGTCAAGCTCTCGTGCATGGCTTGGCCACCCCGACGGTTATACCGCTCTGAATCTATTGCAGTACTACGGAACCGATCGTGAGGTTGTTGCGTCACTACATGTAGCAGGATGCCGGGGCTCGATCGCTCTCGGCGAGCGGTCGCGGCGGAAGGACGGGGAGTTGACCATGATCGACATAGGCAAGGGGGGCCCCAGCCCGTCCGGTCTTGCGCCTGCCGGTTACACGACCGACACAGGAATCAGCCGACGAATCTGCCGGCCCTCCATAGCGCGCATGACACCGCCCGCTGTCGGCCTGGAACCACGCGTTGCTGATCATTTCGAGAGAGTCTCAGGCACCCATCCGATGAGCGCGATGCCACAGGCGGCGGCACTGTGTTGCCGGCAGCAGACAAGCATCGACCACCAGATGATGGGTCGAGCGGCGTGGTGACTTCTTCGAGGGTGTCAACGCAACTGAGTCCGGGTGCTGGGGAGGACACCTCACTCACAGTCTTCGCACATCAGAGTCTCCATGAGTACCTGGACACCGCCAACGGGATGTGGACGACGATATTCGCTCGCTTGTTTCGGATCGAGTTCGCTGACTATGACGAACTGGTCTCGCGCCCTGACGTTTCGGGTGCCCCGATCATGCTTCCTGTCAACGCTGAGTACCAGGCTGAGAGCCTGCGCTCTATCCGGTCCCGGCATGCCGTCGGGCTGATTGTCGCGGTAACCAATGACGTGACAGGTCATTCCACCTACTTCGCGATCCGATCCGGGGCCGACTTTGTGATCAACGTCGCGATACCGGGTGAGAGACAGGCCGAAATAGTCTGTGCGCAAATGTACGAGCACACGCGGCCGGCCTCGAGAACTTCTCGGCAGGCAATGCTGGGAGCGGTTACCCAGGCGCCGTCCGACAAGCGGGCCCGCTCTCCGAAGTTCGGTGAATTGTCCTCGCCCGAGGAACCGTCTCCGCGCAGTACCGACACGTCACGAAAGGTGCTGAGCGAGTCCGATGTTCGGCTACTGGGGATGCTGCGAAGCGCGATGACCGTTGCCGAGATCGCGCGTCTCAACTACATGTCGGAACGATCCATGTATCGGCGCATCCGCAATCTGTACGACACGGTGGGCGTGGAAGGCCGATCCCAGCTGAGGAGGTCTGCGACCGCGGACCACCTAGCCACGCTGTCCGACCTTGCCCATCTGACCGGTGTTCCCCGGTGATGACGGATCGAGCCAACAGAGCGCAGTGCGGTCACGTCGGACTTTCGTACCCTGTTCCTATCCTGGGCACGATGCCGGCGAATGAGCAGACACCCCAGTTTGCCGCGGCCGCACTGGCCGCCGACACGCACGCGCCACGCAGTGAACCGTGCCGTGTCAAACGGCTACGAACTCGTTGACGACCGACAGCCGGAGGAGAAATATGGCCACGACCGCAGCATGCCAGGGGCCTGACGCTCGCCCCAGGCCGGACCAGCCCAGCTTGTGGGGCGTCACCGCCACCGAACTGTCCAGGATTCGTCGCGGCTTTATCGGCTGGTTCGCGATTCTGGTGCCCATCGTCCTCACCGCCCCGCTCTACCCGATGTCGTTGGCCTCGCCGGAGGGAAAGTCAGGCCATGCCTGGACTGTGTTTCGGGATGTTGTCCTCGAAGGTTGGGGTGTCCTGATCCCGATGACGGCCGCTCTGTATGCCGCGCTCTCCGTTCGAGCGGACCAGGATGCCTGGCGGCTGCTGTTCTCCTACGCGGTGCCACGGACCCGCTTCCTGCTCGGCAAGTACATCGCGCTGGCCGTGTTGTCCGCGGTTTCGACCGCGCTGCTCGCGCTGCTGCTGTGCGCTGGTGCCGCGCTGAGCGGACGGCTCGGCACCAGCGTCGCCACCATCGTTGCCGCGTCCTTCCTGCCGTGGCTGGCCGGATTAGGTTGTGCCGCAGTGGCTCTGGTCGTATCGATGGCGTGGGGTCTCGGCCCGACCATCGCGATCGGCGTCGTCGGAATGATGAGCGGCATGCTCATCGCGGACAAGAGTTGGTGGATGGCAGTGCCGTTCGCCTGGCCGATGCGTGTCATCCTTCCGTTGGCCGAGATCGGCCCCAACGGTGTTCCACTGCCCGCAGACAGCCCGGTGCGCGATCACGGCGTCATCCTGCCGGCCATCGCGATGTCGATCGGGCTGGCGGCGCTGGTCCTCGCGCTCGGCGCGGTCCACATCAAACGCAAGGAGATCTGAAGTGTTTGCGTTGGAAGTGTCCGGGCTACATAAGCACTACCGAAATCACCGCGCCCTCGACGGCGTCGATCTGTCGGTGCGCTCGGGAGAGGTCTACGGGCTGCTGGGCCCAAATGGTGCGGGCAAGTCCACGGTGATGAAGACCGTGCTCGGCCTGCAACGGCCGCCCGACGGCGAGATCCGCCTGTTCGGCCAACCATACGACCAGGCTCAGCTCGTCGACGTCGGCGCGCTGATCGAGACGCCGGGACTGTGGCCGAAGCTGGATGCGATGACCCATCTGCGAATTCACGCGCGACTGCGCGGCGTGCCTGAAGCGTGGATCGACGACACCCTCGCCGTTGTGCAGCTGACGGAGGTCCGAGACCGCAAGGTACAGGCATTCTCGCTCGGCATGCGGTGGCGGCTCGGCATCGCCATCGCGCTGCTGGCGCGGCCGAAGCTCTTACTGCTCGACGAGCCGACCAATGGACTCGATCCAGTCGGTATCCGGGAGATGCGGGGCATCATCCGGGCACTGGCCGCCAACGGGACGACTGTCTTCATCTCCAGCCATCAGCTTTCGGAGATCGCGCAGGTATGCGACCGCGTCGCGGTGCTGGTCGCGGGCAAGACCCGCTACGAGGGCACGCTGGCCGGCATCGCGGGCGACGGTGATCTCGAGACGGGGTTCTTCCGCATCCTCGAATCGTGTGGTTCACAGATCCGCTGAAGCAGCAGCTCGCAGTGCCGAGTAAGGGCGATCCGAAGATCCGCTTCGGATCCGTCCGCACTCTCGGTCGCGAAACCGAAACCACCGTCGGCCTGCTGCTGGGCGATCGAGAATCCGATCGCTCGCGCAGGGACAGGACGCCGGGCCAGTCCAAGTTCGGCGCAGCCGCGCAGGAGCGTTGCCGGTGCATCGAGGTCGAAGCGTCGAATCGCGAGCACGAGAGGGGATTCCAGCACCGTGGCCCACTCCGCCACCGGCGCCGACGAGCGGGCCACGGCGTCGAGATCGCGCCAGCGCAGCGGATCGGCGCAGAGCATGTTTGTTGGTTCCAGCGTCGACTAACCCTGTTCCCGCGGTTGATGTTTCGATACCCGATCGTCGATGGGGGTCGAGGTGGTGGCGGCTGGCCACTTTCTCGCTGCGGCCAGTGCTCGGCCGGACAGCGTGGGGCGGTCTGGGGTGAATTCATCCGGCACGTTGGTGCTCTCGTTTCGCCGCCGCCATTGCCGCGACCAGGTTTGGCAGTCGATGGCAGCGGGACGGGGGTCAACTCGAGGCAGAGGAGCGGTCGGTTCTCCAGCGGTGCGGCTGCCGAAGCCCATTCCCTGGCAGATCACTGCCAGGAATATCGTCGACGACGAAATCGGCCTGTACTTGTCCACTGGGAAGGCCCGGTCCAGCAGGACCGGGCCTTCGTTGTTTCTGCTCGCGTAGGCTTTCCGGACTCCGGCCGATGGTCCGTGCGCTAGTTCAAATATGTTCAACTGGGTCAACATTGAACTTCGAGACGCTGTCGGCTGCTTGCCTCATCGGGGTCGTTCAGCCCCGGAGATCTAAAGTTCGAACTGAGTCGAATTGTGAACTTCACATTGTGATTCGACGGCAACCGACGTGCGACAAGGTATATGGGACGACTGGAGGATGGATGGCGAAGGGGGGAGTGAGCGGCCTCGGGGGCAGGCTGAGTCGGCGTGCTGTCCTTGCCTCGGCCCTGGCCGCAACCTGGCTGGTAGGGGACGCTTCGTCGGACAGCGTCGGGCGGGGGGGTCAACGGAACCCGGTGAATGCGGCGCGGGATCCGGCTCATACCGACGTGTTGTTCGTTGGTGCGCATCCGGACGATGAATCGAGCAACCTGTCTACCTTCGGACAGTGGCACGAAGACTTGGGCTGGAGCACCGGCGTCGTCACCGTCACGCGCGGTGAGGGTGGCGGCAATGCCGTCGGACTGGAAGAAGGCCCGGAGTTGGGTCTGATCCGGGAGATGGAGGAACGCAAGGCGACCGCCTTCGCTGGGGTCGAGAACATCTACTACCTCGACAAGCCGGACTTCTGGTACACCCTCTCCGCGCCGCTGACCGCACGCATTTGGGGCGAGCAGGACACCATGGCGCGGCTGGTGCGGCTGGTGCGGCTGACCACGCCGCACACGATCGTGGTGATGGACCCCCGGCCGTTCAACCAGCATGGTGGCCACCAACTCTCGGCACGTCTCGGTATCGAGGCGTTCCGACTGGCGGGGGATCCACTGGCGTATCCCGAGCAGATCACCGATGAAGGGCTGACGCCGTGGCATCCCAGCAGGCTTCTTGCCCAGAACTACGGGTTCGACTCTTTGCTCGGGCCGGACGCACCCGAACAACGACGCACCGATCCCGACACCGGTTTGCCGGTCATCGGCGTGTGGTCCGGCGCTCGCTCACGCGAACACAACACGACCTGGGCGCAGGTCGAGCGCGACGCGACGCGGCTTTATCTGACACAAGGTTTCGCTGCGATGCCTGCGCAAGTGTCGTCGGACCCGGGGCAGCTCGGTTCCGATTGGTTCACGGTGCTGGCCGCGGACGGTCGGTTCGTCCAGGCGGCCGTGCACCGACAAACTGGATTGAAGCCGCTGTACGCCGAGTTCCGTGACTGGGCGGACCGCGTCGGGTTGCCGTGGTTGGCCAATCGGGTCCAACCGAACTATCCACCGAATCCGAGCACCACGATCCCGGCCGTTGCGGCCGCCCCTATCCTCAATGGCGTCGAGGGACCCGGGGAGTATCCCGGGCCGGAACTGCCGCTCGCCGTCTGGGAGGGTGGCGGCGGATGCGCGGCGACAGCGAAGCTGGCTAGGCACGACGACGACCTGTACGTGCTGGTCAACGTCACCGACGACCGAAAGGGCGCCGAACTTCCGGCCGACGACATCAAGCGGCATTGGCGCACCGACTCGATCGAGATCGCCCTCGACCCACGCGGGGACTCCGACGACACCTCGACCACCTTCAAGACCGGCATTCTGCCGTACACAGCAGGCCGAGGTGGCCCAGCTGCCGAGCGCGACGCCGACAATCATCAGGGCGAGGCGGGCGATGCGATGCCGGGGATGCAGGTGGCCGCGATGGTCACCGAGCCGTACCGGGGGTACTCGATCGAGGTGAAGATCCCGCTCACCGGGCTTCCCGCAGCGGTTGATTCCACCGAGTTCGCGATGAACATCCTCGTCTACGACTCCGACACCGACGACAAGACCGGTCAGATCCGTCTGGCCTGGTCGCCATTCGGCAGCGCGCAGGCAGACCCGTACGTGTGGGGTAATGCCACACTCGTCGGCTATCGACCGCCAGCGGACCCCCCGACGACCGAGGCGTCGCCCGCCATTCCGCAGACCGCCGCGTGTAGCGCCGACTCGTCCGCGTCGCTGGCCCAGGCCAGACGGACCGGAGTGCCGATCGCGGGCAGCCCGCGTCCCGGACTCGTACGCTAGCTCGCGCCTGCGTGCCGATACCAGGTTCTGTCGGAGCCACAGGCATGTCAGGAACCGGTTGAAACACGACCTCGGAGGAGCACTTTGTATCGTGAAATGCTGCGACGTGTCGTGATTCGGCAGGTGAGCTGCAGAAGTAGCGGTGACTCTCTGTCGCTGACCAGGTCGGTTCAGGCGGCCGGGCGGAGGGGTTGGCACCCCGCCCGGACCGCACTCGAGTTCTACCAGCTTTCGGTCGTTGTGTCGGGGAGGTCAGGAGAATCGGGTCGTCTCACTAGAATGAGACGACCGTGTTCATTCGTTTCCGGGAGTCCGCCGTGACCATTCAGCCCGTTCGCCTCTTCGGCGACCCCATCCTGCGTGCACGTGCGGCGGAGGTCACCGAGTTCGATCGTGAGTTGCGCCAGCTCGTCGCCGACCTCACCGACACCATGCACGACGATGGCGGGGTCGGGATGGCGGCGCCGCAGATCGGTGTCGGCCTGCGGGTGTTCGTCTACGACACCGGCGATGCCGCGGGCCATCTGGTGAACCCGACATACGTGGTGGACGGCGAGGAAGAGCAGGTCGGGCCGGAAGGGTGCCTGTCGATTCCCGGTGTGCGCTATGACACGCGGCGGGCGCTGCGGGTGCGTGCGTCCGGGTTCGATGTGGACGGCGTGCCGATCGAGTTCGCGGCCGAGGGATTGCTTGCCCGATGCGTGCAGCACGAGACCGACCACTTGGACGGTGTGCTGTTCCTGGATCGACTGGATCCAGCTGCGCGCAAGGAGGCGATGCGCACCATCCGCGAATCCGATTGGTTCACAGCGGGTATCACGGTGCGCAGTTCGCGCGCGCTCGGGACCAGTCCGGCCGGTCCGCTCGGGCGTGGTCGCTGATGCGCATCGTCTTTGCTGGCACACCCGAACCGGCGGTGCTGTCGCTGCAGCGATTCATTGATTCGCCGCGTCATGAGGTGGTCGCCGTGCTGACCCGCCCCGACGCGGTCGCCGGACGTGGGCGCAAGGTGACCAGGTCGCCGGTCGGCCGGTTGGCCGACGAGCACGGCATCCCGGTGCTGACCCCGCGCCGCCCGGCCGAGCCCGAATTCATCGAGCAGCTCACCGCGCTCGAACCCGACTGTTGTCCCGTGGTCGCCTACGGTGCGCTGTTGCCGCAGCAGGTGCTCGACATTCCGCGCTTCGGCTGGATCAACCTGCACTTTTCGCTGCTGCCCGCCTGGCGCGGCGCGGCGCCGGTGCAGGCGGCGATCGACGCCGGTGACGAGATCACCGGCGCATCCACCTTCCAGATCGAGGCGGGCTTGGACACCGGACCGATCTTCGGCGTCGTCACCGAGAAGATCGCGGTGACCGACACAGCGGGAGCGCTGCTCGAACGGCTCGCGGTCAGCGGCGCTCACCTGCTGGAGACCACCCTCGACGGTGTGGAAGACCGGACGCTGCAGGCCGTTTCGCAGCCGACCGACGGTGTCTCCTATGCCCCCAAGGTGGCCGTCGAGGCCGGGCGCATCCGGTGGGACATGCCCGCGCTCGCCATCAGCAGGCGTATCCGCGCGGTCACCCCGGCCCCCGGCGCGTTCACCGAGATCGGTGGCGCCCGCGTGAAACTCGGACCGGTCGAAATGGTCGAGGAAGTGCTGCCGCCGCGAACGATCGAAGTTCGCAAGTCCGGCGTTTTCGTGGGCACCGCCACCACCGCGGTCCGCCTGAATCAGGTCCAACCGCAAGGCAAACGAATGATGGCAGCGCTCGACTGGGCCCGCGGCGCGCGCCTGCAGCCGGGCGCGGTGGTCGAATGAGCACCGACGATCACCAGTGGAAAGGACAGTCCGACGCACGTCGGGTCGGATCGGCACCGGTGAAAAACGGTGCACAACGAAAGGATTCGGCCTTGCACGACGACTCGGCCCGCGGCGGAGACTCGACACACCAGAATCGTGGTGGCGACCGACAGGACCCGCCGCCGTCGAAAGACGCGGGCCGCAGCGGTTCCTCGGGAGCCCGCGACACCGGAGCCACGCCGCGGGGGCAGCGCGGCGGTCAAGGCAGCAAGTCCGGTGCGGGGAAAGCAACCGGCCAACGCAGCGAGGCCGCAGACGGCGATCAGAGCCGTCCCGGCGAGGCACGTCGAGGGCAACGCGGCCAGAGCCAAGGTGCGGCGACGGGGCAGTCCGATCGGGGGTCCCGCAATGCTGGGGTCCGCCGCGGGGCCGCGCAGGGCACTCAGGGCGGGCGTAGCAACTCGGCACAGGGGCGGGATGCGGGTGGTACGGGACGTGGATCGTGGAGCCCACCGGGGCCGGGCAAGGATGGGCCGCGCGGGCAGGGTGACCCGGTTCGGCGATCGGGTGAGCGGCCTCACAAAACAGGGGCGACGCCGTCGGGTGATCGGGTGCGAGGCGGTGCCGACCGGTCCGGGCGCCCAGCGTCGAAAGGTGCTGCACGGCAAAAGGACTCGAAAGGTGCTGCACGGCAGAAGGGCTCGAATACTTCGCGGACCGGACGGGACGAGCGCGCCTGGGCGGGTTCGGTAGACGCGGTACGGCTCGTAGCGCTCGACGTGCTGCGCGCGGTTCGGGAACGCGACGCCTATGCGAACCTTGTCCTGCCCGCACTGCTTCGGGAGCGCAAGATCTCCGGTCGGGATGCTGCGCTGGCCACCGAGCTCGCCTACGGCACCTGCCGATCGCGGGGACTGTTGGATGCGGTGATCGCCGATGGTGCGGGACGGCCGATCGGCGAGATCGACGGGCCGCTACTGGATGTGTTGCGGCTCGGTGTGTATCAGCTGCTGCGCACCAGGATCGGGGCCCATGCGGCGGTGGACACCTCGGTGGCGCTGGCGCGTGCCGAATTCGGTGCGGGCAAGGCGGGATTTGTCAACGCGGTGCTGCGCAGGGCAGGTGAGAAGTCCGTCGACGAGTGGGTCGAGGTGCTCGCACCGCGGGATCCGATCGGTCGGTTGGCGTTCGAGTTCGCGCATCCGACGTGGATCGCGCAGGCGTTCGCCGACGCCCTCGGCGCGCAGGCGGGCGAGCTGCGAGAGGTCCTGGCCGCCGATGACGCTCGCCCGATAGTGCACCTGGTCGCACGCCCGGGCGAGATCACCGCAGAGGAGTTGGCGCTGGTGACCGGTGGTGAGGAGGGCCGATGGTCGCCCTATGCGGTGTACCTCGAAGGCGGCGATCCCGGAAAACTGGAGCCGGTGCGTGAGGGCATGGCGGCAGTACAGGACGAGGGCAGCCAGCTGGTAGCACTCGCACTCACTCGCGCACCGCTGGACGGCCCCGACAACGGCCGCTGGCTCGACCTCTGCGCAGGCCCGGGAGGCAAGGCGGCACTGCTCGGTGCGCTTGCTGCCATCGACGGCCACCGCGTCGATGCGATCGAGCCCGCGCAGCACCGCGCCGAACTCGTCCGCAAGGCCGTGCACAACCTACCCGTCGACGTGCACGTCGCTGACGGCCGCAGCAGCGGACTGACCCCCGGATACGACCGCGTCCTGGTCGATGCGCCGTGCACCGGTCTCGGCGCGCTCCGGCGCAGGCCGGAAGCCCGCTGGCGCCGCACTCCGTCCGATGTGGCCGAGCTGGTCGTGCTGCAACGCGAATTGCTGGCCGCCGCATGGGAACTCGTGCGCCCAGGCGGCGTGGTGGTCTACTCCACCTGCTCCCCGCACCTGCAGGAGACTGTCGCTATCGTCGCCGACGCCGTGCGCCGCACCGGAGCAACCCAATTGGACGCCCGCGACCTGTTCCCCGGCGTCACCGGTCTCGGCGACGGCCCCGGCGTGCAACTGTGGCCGCACCGCCACGGCACCGATGCGATGTTCCTCGCGGCGCTGCGCAAACCGGTGGAGTAGTCGCCTACGGAGTCACGAGCAGCCGGGTCACGGCCCGACGGCCGGGGCGCATCGAGTTCGGGTGTGCGGATCGAAGTGCGGAAAGCGAATTCCTGCTGTGGAAGTCGTCGTTACCTGCGGAGTTTCCAATACCCTCGACCAAATCCTCGCCGGGGATTACTCGAGCCCCGGAAGCCGGCATGCTGGGCCGTTCGTCGCTGCCGCCGGATGCTTCGACCCAAGGCCGGACCGCCGCGAGGCTGACCGGGCAGCACATCGCGCGACGGTGGCTGTGTTCGGCGATCGCGGCGGTTCGACGCCCGGCGATTCAGGTGGCGATGCCCTCGGGCAGTATTGCTTCGGCGAGCAGCCGCCACTGCGGCATGGCAGTGTGGCCCGGCTCGATGCCGATCACTTGGGCGGCAACGTGATCGGCCCCGGCGTCGACGTGTGCGCGCAGCTTCTCGACGATGGTGTCGGGTTCTCCCCAGAACACCAGGTCGTCGACCAGGCGGTCGCTGCCGCCTCCAGTGACGTCATCCTCGGAATAGCCCAGGCGGCGGAACTTCGCCACATTGAAGGGGGTGTTCAGGTACACATGCAGGTGTGTGCGGGCGATCGCGCGTGCGGCCTCGGGGTCGGACTCGAACAGCACCGCATGTTCGACACCGAGAAACGCTTTCGGCCCCAGTATTTCTCGTGCCTGTGCCGTGTGCTCGACGGTGACCTTGTAGGTGTGGGCGCCGGCCGCACGGTCGCGGGCTTGCTCGAGCATCTTGGGACCGTAGGCGGCCAGCACGCGGGTGTTCCGCGGTTGCGGGGTGTCGGCTGCGAGCGCATCCAGCTCATCGAGGTAACTGGTGATGGCCGCGAGCGGCTTTACCCCCGGTATCCCGGCGCTGACGCCGAGCCCGAGCACATGCCGGCCGGGGTAGGCGTCGGCGAGCAGCTGCGTGGCGCCGTGGGTGGCACGGGCCGTGCGCTGCCCGATGGTGGCGATCCCGTTGACGATGTGGATTCGCCGGGTGGCGGCGAGTAGCAGGCCGGCGTGCGTGAATGCCTCGCGGCCGCCGACTTCGGGGAACCAGAAACTCCGCCACCCCAGGTCTTCCAGTTCCTGGATATCGGCGCGGATCTGTGCCGCCGATCGGTGCTCGAAATCCCAGGTGTAGATCCCGAACGTGCCGAGATCCCGGCCGTCGATCGTGTTCATCAGCTGACTCCTCGGGCGTGATACATCGTTCTATCGAAGATTCTCGATGTATCGTAGAATCGCGTAATTCCGATATGAAGTCAAGCGGTGATGGTCACCTACCCGGCTCACCTGCGCCTCAGAGACTCCGGCCGAGCTCGGCGACCAGCTCGGCGATGCGTTCTTCGTCGCGCCGATAGTGGGTCCACTTGCCGACTCGAGTCGAGCGCACCAGGTCGGCGCGCTCCAACTCGGCCATGTACGCGGACACTGTCGACTGGGCCAGCCCCACCTTGGCCTGGATGTGGGTCACGCATACGCCCACCTCGTGCGGATCCGCGATCGCCCCATCCAGGTTGAAGTTGCGCTCCGGTTCGCGCAGCCACTGCAGCAACTGCAGCCGCATGGGGTTCGCCAGTGCCCGCAGGGTCTGTACCAGGCGGGGGTCCGGTGCGGCTGAAGTCTTCGCCATGCCCGCAGTATAGGCTCGTTCACTGACAATTCGAAGAATGTCGATACAACGAGCAGCTCCCTCCGCGACGCATCGGAAACCGGCCATACTCGACAGCGCCCTCATCACGCACAACCGCACAGGAAACCGCCAGCGCTACAACAACCACTCGCAGTTCCATGGAATCAACAAAATGACGATCGGTTCGCCGAACCAAACGTTGAGCGTGACCTCTCTTCAGTCCCGTGTGGACTGCTCGCGGAGCCGGGCAAGCGTTTTCGCCAGGATGCGCGAGACGTGCATCTGCGAAATGCCCATGCGCTGGGCGATCTGCGTCTGGGTCATCGACTCGAAGAACCGCATGGTGAGGATGCGTCGCTCGCGTTCCGGCAGACCGGCGAGCAGCGGCCGGATGGCGACGTATTCCTCCACCCGATCGAACTGGGATTCCTCCTCGCCGAGGGTGTCCAGCAGCGAGGCATCGGTGTCGCGACCGAGTGAGGCGGCGTCGATGGAGCTCGGCTGGTAGGCGTTGCCCGCGATGACCGCCTGGGTCACCTCATCGGGATCCACGTCGAGTTCGGCCGCGATCTCTTTCGCGGTGGGGGAGCGGCCCAACGACTGGGACAGCGAATCGATGGCCGCGCCGATGCGCAGATGCGTCTCCTTGACACGGCGCGGCACGCGCATCGCCCAGGTGTTGTCACGGAAATAGCGCCGGACCTCGCCCATGATGGTCGGCACGGCAAATGACAGGAAGTTCGAGCCGCGCGAGATATCGAATCGGTCGACCGCGTGTACCAAACCGACCCTGGCGACCTGGGTGAGATCGTCGAACGGCTCACCGCGCCCGCTGAATTTTCTGGCGATGTGGTCGGCGAGCGGGATGCAGCGGCCGATCAATTCAGCGCGCAGCGCGGTGTGTCTCGCAGTACCCGGCGTGCTCGCGGAGAGTTGCTCGAAGAGGGCGGCGACGTCGTCGTATCCTCCGCTGGACCCGGCCTCTTCGAGCGTTTCGGCCACCTCGGCGGAATCCTCCACCTGAGCCGGTTCGACCTCATCCTCCGCTCTTGCGTCCGCCTCCGACACCACAGTTTCGTCCGGCACCACGTTGTCGTCCGACACAGCGCTCTCATCCGGCTCAGCGCGTTTGTCCGACACAGCGTTTTCGTCCGCCACTACGCCTTCCCCCGGACCCGACGGAACTCCACCGTCGTCGGATATCCGGAGACGGCCGCATCGTACGAATCCTGTGTTGCCTCCACCACATCAGTGAGCGTGCGTAGTACATGCCACCCGAAGCTGCGCTGATCGGGCAGCCCCTCGCTGCCCGCCACACCGCTGACCCGCACCAGCAACTCCGTCTCACCCACGGTGAACCGGCAGTGCAGGCTGGTGTCCGGCGCCGCGACCGCGATGAGCGTCGAGCACACCTCGTCCACCGCGAGCCTGATGTCGGCCACCTCGTCCAGGGTGAAATCGCTGAGCAGGACGAGGGTTTCGGCGAGCCCACGCACAATGGGTAGCTGTGTCACCGACGCAGCTACGCGAATCTCCACCGGGGTGCTGTAAAGCCCCTGTTCCGCCGAAATGTTGATCACCCTATGCAGGCTACCCACTCCTGGCCGGGGCAACCCTCAGTACCGTTAGACTGCCGCGTTGTGTCCTCTTCGACGTTTTCGCGCCCGGCCGCCCCGATGATCGCCCCGTCCATCCTGTCCGCGGACTTCGCGCACCTCGCCGACGAGGTCAAAGCTGTGGAGGGCGCTGACTGGTTGCACGTCGATGTGATGGACGCGCACTTCGTGCCGAACCTGACGCTCGGGCTGCCGGTGGTCGAGAGCCTGTTGAAGGCGACCGACATTCCGCTGGATTGCCACCTGATGATCGATGACCCGGGCCGCTGGGCGCCGCCGTACGCGGAGGCGGGTGCACACAACGTCACTTTCCACGCCGAGGCGACCGACGATCCGATTGCGGTCGCCCGTGACATCCGAGCGGCGGGGGCGAAGGCCGGACTCTCGGTGAAGCCGAACACGCCGATCGAGCCGTACCTGGAGATCCTGCGTGAGTTCGACACTCTGCTCGTGATGAGCGTGGAACCCGGTTTCGGCGGGCAGTCCTTCATCGCGCACGTGCTGGAGAAGGCGCGCATCGTGCGCAGGCTCGTCGACGCGGGTGAGCTGCGGCTGATCGTGGAGATCGACGGTGGCATCAACAACGACACGATCGAGGCGGCGGCGGAGGCCGGAATCGACTGCTTCGTCGCCGGATCCGCCGTCTACAACACGGCCGATCCCGGTGCCACCGTCGCCGCGTTGCGGCGGCGTGCAGCCGCGCTGCGCGTCCAGTAACTCGACATTCGGGTCCCTGGGGTCCCGAATCTCGTTATGACGAGTGAACTTTCGTAGCACCGAGGATGCGGGTCGCTTCGACGACCGCGCTCAATGGCGGCAGTGTTGTCGCGTTCTCCGGTGGCTGTATCCAGGTTCGGTAGCCGGTGCGTTCGTCGTCCGGTGATGGCAGCACGACCTGGCTTCCGGTGCAGGCGACGGTGGCATACAGCCGGAACAGTTCGGCGGACACGGCGGTGCTGAGTGTGTCGAGCCGGGCGGGGCCGGTGATGAAGGTCCACCGCCGCGCGCGCGGATGATGGACGACCGGTGCGGCGATCTGGGCCTGGGTGAGCTTGTGCTGGACTTGTTCGCCGAGCTCCGCGGGCATGGTGATGGCTCCGTAGTGCGTGCCGATATGCAGTAATATGCGGCGCGACGTCGGGTCGATTGATGCAGGCATATGAAATTCGCGCCGATACTGCCCACAGCGAACTTCCAGCGTCGAATCCAGAAGAGTGGTCACGCAACACCCCCAAGTGTGTCGAACCTGATTTGACCCATCGTGCTGTCTATTTGACCCACGGCGCTGTTTCTGTCTTCCTCGAGTGGTGGACTTCCCTGGATCGAACTCCCTGGGGCCGCAACGGACCTCGGGTCGAACCGCTCCGCACTGAACTGCTCAAGTTGAACGTCAGGAATCAGCTACATAACAATATTGCATCCAATTTTTCTCCCACGCAAGCATTCGGTGTAATCGTGTTTCGGCTGGGTACTCAGCGGAATCCCACATTACGAGTCGCGAGCGAAATTCATCCGCCCGGTTTCGAAAATATGAATTGATATTGATCGCCGACAGGTAAACGGCGATATTTCCTCATGCTCGGTCATGATTCGGCAGCGAACAATAATTGGCGTCAAGTTCGGCGCGATCCGACCAGCCCAGCGGTCTGGTTCCGGTGTCGGCCGTGGGGTCAGGGTTTCCCGGCCACTGGATGGAACCGTGCTGGTCGCCCGCCGACACCCGTCGTTAGGCTGGTCCGGCACCGGCCGGCGGGAATAGCAGCCCGGCCCGAGCCGTTTCGGCAACCGGTAGAAACGACGCGACAGGGAGTCAAGGCATGTTCACAGGCATCGTCGAGGAGCTCGGCGAGATCGTCGCCACCGAGCAGTTGGCCGACGCCGCTCGGCTGACGATCAGGGGCAAGCTGGTGACCTCCGATGCCGGACACGGAGATTCGATTGCCGTGAACGGGGTGTGCCTGACCGTGGTCGAGGTGATCGATGGCGACTCGTTCACCGTCGACGTGATGCAGGAGACGTTGAACCGCTCCAGCATCGGCGGCCTCGGCACCGGTGCCCGGGTCAACCTGGAACGCGCGGCCGCGCTCGACAGCAGGCTCGGCGGACACCTCGTGCAGGGGCATGTCGACGGCACCGGCACCGTGCTCTCCCGTACACCCTCGGAGAACTGGGAGGTCGTGCGGATCTCGCTGCCCGACGCGATCGCCCGTTATGTCGTGGCGAAGGGGTCGATCACCGTCGACGGAATCTCACTGACGGTCTCCGGCCTCGGCCTTTCGGAGGAACCGGCCGCCGACGGCAATTGTGACTGGTTCGAGGTTTCGCTCATCCCGACCACTCTCACGATGACCAATCTCGGCGCCGCGACGGTGGGCACCACGGTCAATCTGGAAGTGGACGTGATCGCCAAGTACGTCGAGCGGCTCCAGCAACGGGGCTGAACCGGTCGGTCGCATATGCGCCGCCGGAGACATACGGCGGACGCCGTAGTGTTAGGGACGCACCCTTTTCGAGATGGAGCACAGCAGACGTGACCAGGTTCGACACCATCGAGCGCGCAGTCGCCGATATCGCCGCCGGTAAGGCGGTCGTCGTCGTGGACGACGAGGACCGCGAGAACGAGGGCGACCTCATCTTCGCGGCGGAGAAGGCGACCCCCGAGTTGGTGGCCTTCATGATTCGCTACACCTCTGGTTATATCTGCGTGCCGCTGACCGGTGACGACTGCGATCGGCTCGGCCTGCCGCCGATGTACGCGCTGAATCAGGACAAGCACGGCACCGCCTACACCGTGTCGGTCGACGCCCGCGAAGGCATCACCACCGGCATCTCCGGCGCGGACCGTGCGACCACCATGCGTCTGCTCGCCGCGGCGGAAACGAAGGCCGACGATTTCACCAGGCCCGGCCACGTGGTGCCGCTGCGCGCCAAGGACGGCGGCGTGCTGCGTCGCCCCGGCCACACCGAGGCCGCGGTGGATCTGTCCCGGATGGCAGGCCTACGTCCTGCGGGTGTGATCTGCGAGATCGTCAGCCAGAAGGACGAGGGCCACATGGCCCGCACCGAGGAGTTGCGCGTCTTCGCTGACGAGCACAACCTGGCGCTGATCTCGATCGCCGACATGATCGCCTGGCGACGCAAGCACGAGAAGCATGTGGTGCGGGTCGCTGAGGCGCGGATCCCCACGGCGCACGGCGAATTCAAGGCCGTCGGCTACCAGAGCATCTACGACGAGGTGGAGCATGTCGCGCTGGTGCGTGGCGACATCTCCGACGGCGAGGACGTGCTGGTGCGGGTGCATTCGGAATGCCTCACCGGCGACGTGTTCGGTTCGTTGCGCTGCGATTGCGGTCCGCAGCTAGATGCCGCGCTGGAGATGGTGGCCCAGGAGGGCCGCGGTGTGGTGCTGTACATGCGTGGCCACGAGGGCCGCGGCATCGGTCTGATGCACAAACTGCAGGCCTACCAACTGCAGGACTCCGGCCACGACACCGTCGATGCGAACCTGGAGCTCGGATTGCCCGCGGATGCGCGCGATTACGGCACCGGCGCGCAGATCCTGGTCGACCTCGGCATTCGCTCGATGCGGCTGCTCACCAACAATCCGGCCAAGCGCGTCGGCTTGGACGGTTACGGGCTGAAGATCACCGACCGGGTCCCGATGCCATTGCGCGCCAACGCGGAAAACCTGCGGTACTTGCGGACCAAGCGGGACCGGATGGGCCACGACCTGATCGGCCTCGACGAGCTCGACCTCGGCGAGACCGCGCAGTGATACACACAGTCGACGAGATCCGGAAGGACGGACTTCGATGAGCGGTACCGGCGTACCGACATTCGCGCTGGAGGATGCCAAGAAGCTCAAGCTCGGCATCGTCGCGTCGCGTTGGCACACGCAGATCTGCGACACGCTGGTCGCGAACGCGGAACGGGTGGCGAAGGAAGCCGGTGTCTCGCAGGTAACGGTGGTGCGGTGCGCGGGTGCGATGGAGCTGCCGGTGGTTGCACAGGAGTTGGCCCGCACGCATGATGCGGTGGTCGCGCTCGGTGTGGTGATCCGCGGTGGTACACCGCATTTCGAATACGTCTGTGATGCGGTGACCGCCGGTCTGACCCGGGTCTCGCTGGATGCGGGCAAGCCTGTCGCCAACGGCGTGCTGACCACCAACAACGAGGAACAGGCCCTGGACAGGGCCGGGCTGCCCGGATCTGCCGAGAACAAGGGTGAACAGGCCGCCGCGGCAGCGCTCGACGCCGCGCTGACCCTGCGTACCCTGCGTCGGTCCGCGTAGACCGATGCCCGTCGTCCGGATCTGGCGAAGGAAGCCCGGCGCCGGGGCGAGCGCGCCCGCCGACTCGGCTGCGGGACAGGGCGACACCCCGGAGTGGGAGCTCGAAGTGCGCCCGCGTCGCGCGGTCCGCACCGCGTGGATCGTCGCGACGGTGCTCGCCGCGGTCTTCATCGCGGGCGGTATCTGGTTACGCACCGGCTCGACCGGCGTCAACTTTCGCCCGGCCGACCAGCTGGCGATGATGGGCATCGGCCTGCTTGCGGCTGCCGCGGTGCTGCTGCTGACCAGGCCCAGGCTCCGCGCCGGTGCGCGCGGCGTCGCGGTCCGAAACATCCTCGGCGACACCGTGTTCCCCTGGGAGCACATCCGAGGTGTCTCCTTCCAGGACCGTAAGTCCTGGGCCCGCCTCGAACTGATCGACGACGACTATGTCCCGTTGCTCGCCATCCGCTCCAATGACAAAGAGCATGCGGCCCGTGCCCTGGATCGGCTCCGCGAGCTCGGTTCGAAGTACACCACCGCCGAATAGCGCTGCCCACCACCACAACTCGCCGTCCTGCCGGTCGGCCGTAATGGTGCGTGGCTCATCATGTGCGGCGCATCGCGTGAGCGCCCCGCCCTGGTGTGTCAGTCGTCCGCGGCAGGAAGAAGGGGAAGGTGGGTGCCGTGGCCGATTCTTGGGTGCGGGCGGGGTTGGCTGGGCTGAGGTCGGTGGACTGTGATGTCACCGAAGGCTGGTGTCCGAGCCGGGAGGACATCCCGGCTCGGACACCAGGCGGTCAGTGCGTGTCGCCGAGGACAGCGCCTTCGCGGCGAGGGTCGGCGCCACCGATCCAGCCGCTCGTCCCGTCGCGCTGCAGGGCGCTCAGGCCGCTGATCTGGGGAGCGACCGAGACCTGGTGGCCGAGTTCACGGAGGCGGAGCACCAGTGGGTCGTGATCGCCGTTGTCGGTGGCGTTGATGGCAGGGTGTTCGCCGCCGACATTGGTCGTCGGAGTGTTGGCCGCGCCGAAGTCGACGCCGGAGACCGCCTGCTGTGGGTCGAGACCCCAATCCAGCACGCCGATAAGGGACTTCAGCACGAACTGGATGATCACCGAACCGCCGGGGGAGCCGATGACCTGGGTGAGTTCGCCCCGGGCGCCGTCGGCCCCGCGATCGAAGACCAAGGTGGGGCTCATCGAACTACGTGGGCGCTTGTTCGGCTGCACGCGGTTGGCTACCGGTGCTCCGTCGGTGCCGAGCGGATCGGCCGAGAAATCGGTGAGTTGGTTATTGAGAACGAATCCGTCGACCAGATGGAACGAGCCGAACGCGGACTCTACCGTCGTCGTCATCGAGGCGGCATTGCCGTACTTGTCGACGACCGAGATGTGGCTGGTGCCGTGCTCGGGGGGCTGCGGGCCGACGCCGACCGGGACCGGGCCGAAGTCGCCCGGTTGCGCGGTGCCCATGCTGCGGCCGGGGTTGATCAGCGCGGAACGCTGCTTCAGGTAGTCCCTGTTCAGCAGTGTCTGCGGTGAATTGCCAGGCAGTGGAATGAAATCCGTGTCGGCCACGTACTTGTTGCGGTCGGCGTAGGCGAGCCGCTCCGCCTCGGAGACGAGGTGCACCGCCTCTGCCTTCGGCTTCCCACCGTTGTGATCGACAGTGTCCGGTCGCAGCGCGGCCAGGTCGAAGTTCTCCAAGATGCCGAGCGTGGCGGCGACGGCGATGCCGCCGGAGGACGGGGCGGGCATGCCACAGATCTCGTGGGTGCGGTAACCGGTGCACAACGCGGTCCGCTTCTTGGGTTGGTATCCGGCCAGGTCGTTCGCGGTGATCAGACCGGGAGTGCGGCCGCCCGCCGTCGAAGCGGCCGCGTCGACGATGTCGCGGGCGATGGCGCCGGTGTAGAACGCCTGCGCACCCTCGGAGGCGATGGCGCCCAACGCCTTCGCCATCGCCGGGTTGGCCAGGTTGGTGCCCGCGGGTTTGGCGGAGCCGTCAGGGTTGAGGAAGTAGGCCTTCGAGGCCTCGTCGAGAGCGAGATCTTTGGCGGAATCAGCGATCTGCCCGGCCAGCCGCGGGCTGATCGAGAAGCCTTGATCGGCCAACGACACCGCGGGATCGAACAGCTCACGCCAACCGGTCTTACCGTGTTCCTGATGTGCGAGCTCCAGCATGCGCAGCACACCGGGGACGCCGATGGCGCGACCGCTCGCGCGGGTGTTCGGCTTGGGTTCGGTCCGGTCGGTATCGCTGATCCAGCGCAGGTAGTTCTCGGTGGCGGCGGCCGGGGCGACCTCGCGCCCGTCGTAGGCGTCGACGGTCTTGGCCGCCGCGTCGTAGTAGAGCATGAACGAGCCGCCGCCGATTCCGGACGATTGCGGCTCGACCAAGCCGAGCACTGTTTGTGCGGTGATCAGTGCGTCGGCCGCAGTGCCCCCATCGTTCAGTACCTTGCAGGCCGCCTCGGTGGCGAGCGGATTCGCCGTGGCCACGGCGTACGAGCTCGTCCGGACCGCAGTCATATTGCTGCGATAAGCCGACGCGCTCTCAGGGTTGGTGCTGATGTTTTGTGTGGTGGTGGCACCCGCCGTGGTGAGTGCGGCTGTCACCGGAGTCCCGTTCGGCACACTGGCACATGCCGCGGCCTTGTCGCTGTCGGACGAACAACCTGTCACCAGTCCCACTGTGAGGACCAGGGCCGCGCCGGCCCCGGTCCAGATGTGTCGCACGCGCATTCACGGAACCTTATCGCTCCGCTGCCGCCCGCAGTGCGGTTTTCCCCGCCACTGGGAAGGTCATAAGCGGCCGGTCCGGGCCGGTAGGCTGGCTCGGTGACGGTAGCGGCGGTGCTCTTCGACTTTTCCGGGACGCTGTTTCGGCTGGAGGATGACGAATCCTGGGCCGATGATCTCCTCGGAGAAGACGGGCAGCCGTTCGATGCGCACGAAACGGCCGAGATCCTACGGCGCATGACGGCGCCTGTCGGTCAGTCCGTGCGGTTCGACGTCGAAGGCCAGATCGCTTGGGAGCAAAGGGATCTGGATCCGATGCAACACCGAAAGGCCTACCTCGAGGTACTGCGCCAGTTCGGGGTGCCGACGGTGCGGCAAGCGGAGCGGTTGTACGGCAGGCTCGTCGATCCGATGGCGTGGACGCCGTATCCCGACACCGAGGACGTTCTGAAAATGCTCGCGGCGCAGCGTATTCCGGTCGGTGTGGTCAGCAATATCGCGTTCGATGTGCGTCCGACCTTCGCGGCACGAGGCTGGGACCGGTTGGTCGACACCTTCGTGTTGTCCTTCGAGGTCGGTTCCGTCAAACCGGATTCGCGTATCTTCCGAGCCGCGCTCGAGGAACTCGGCGTGCCCGCCGAGTCGGCGCTGATGGTCGGTGACAGCGCGGAGGCCGACGGCGGCGCGACCGCCCTCGGTTGCGGTTTCGCCCGCGTCGACCCCTTGCCGACGGTGGAACGTCCAGATGCGTTGCTGCGAGTCCTGGAGCAGTACGAACTCGGCTGATCGGCCGATCGAATCGCGAGCGCCGAGTCGACATGCGATAGCGCGAACGTTCGATTGTGTCCTGTGTCACAGTGGTAGGAGATTGCATCGTCTGGGCCACCGTGTCGAATTACGGTGCGATCTGCGGGCCCGTCGGGGGTCCGCTGGTTTCCTCGTTGAAATGGGGGAGCGCTGTGTACGCGGACCCTGCTGCGGAGAATCGCGCCATCGCGTTGGCGGCCCGAATGCTGGGCGGCATGCCCCCGCAGGTTCGCGAGGCGCGTGAAGCCGCATGGGGCATGGCGGTATTCGGAATCGCCTATCCGGCGATCATGGGATCGACCATCGGTGCCGACGCGGCGCGGGCGGCCTCGATTCAATTCGTCTTCGGTGCGATATTGGGGCTTGTCGCGTGCGGGTTCGCCGGTCGATGGCGGCGGGCGGGGTTCACTGCCATCGTGTTGGCATTTCTGCAGGTTGTGGTCTGCGTATGGGCGCGCAGCGATGTCATTCCGCCCGCGCTCTGGATTGCTGCGGTGCTCTACTCTGCGAGCGTTTGCTGTGCTGTTGCCTGGTTGCTTCGGCGGCCCGTGGCGCAAGCCTGGTTTGTCGTTGGCGCCTCGCTTCCCGCGCGCTGAGTTCGGGGTTCGTGTCGTTATTCGACGCGGAAGGTCACCGGCTCTGGCGTGGGGACATGTCGCGTGAGTCACATCGAGCCGAAGAACGAACGTGGTTGTGGCCCTCGTCATAAGCGTACTTACTCGATTGTAAGCAGGCCGATCATTCCGATAGCGTCCGATTTGCGCGTCTGTGAGGACGTGGCGCAAAGCTCGATGAGGAGTGATCGTGGTTTCGAATGTTGCTGTCGTGGACGAGCCGAAAATCGTTCCGGCAGTCGGGGACTTGTCCAAGGTCCGCCGAATGGTCGATGCCAGCACCACGGTCCGTCATTTCTTCCGATTCGCCGTCGTCACATCGAACATGCCCGAGGCGGTGCGCAGGGTGCGGCTGGGGGCTGGGTTCCTGGTGGCCTTTACTCTCGGGCATTTCGTGCTCGGCCTGCTCGATAATGTCGAATCCGCAAGTGCTAGTTCGGCCGAGTTCTTTGCCAGCTGGGTGCTCGCCGCCAACGTCTTGATCTTCGGGCTCAGGGAACTCTGGGTCTGGGTGACCGCGGTGATCCTGGCGAGCGTGCAGATCTTCATCGGACTCTTCACCACCATTTCCGGGCTGCCGTCTCAGGTGGGCGTCCTGCCGGTCCTCGCGGTCATCGCGGGCGCAGCCGTGATCGTCGGGCTGCTGTTGCGCCCCGCATCGGCAGGATGGTTCTTCCGCAAGACAGCCTGATCGACCGCGCTTGTCCTGCACGTTGCTGCGGTGCCGGCCGAGCGTCGGCCCCGATCGGCCTGTCGGACCCGCTCGATAGGCTTGATGGGTGGCAGATCCAGCGACGTACCGGCCCGCGCCCGGCACGATTCCCGTCGAACCCGGTGTGTACAAGTTCCGGGACTCCTACGGGCGGGTCATCTATGTCGGCAAGGCCAAGAGCCTGCGCAGTAGGCTGAACTCGTACTTCGCCGATGTCGCTTCGCTGCACCCGCGGACGCGGCAGATGGTCACCACCGCCGCGAGCGTGGAATGGACGGTCGTCTCCACCGAGGTCGAAGCGCTGCAGCTGGAATACAACTGGATCAAGGAATTCGATCCGCGCTTCAACGTCCGCTACCGCGACGACAAGTCGTATCCGGTGTTGGCGGTCACCCTCGACGAGGAGTACCCGCGGCTGTTCGTGTATCGCGGCGCGCGCCGTAAGGGTGTGCGGTACTTCGGCCCCTACGCGCACGCCTGGGCGATCCGTGAGACCCTCGACCTGCTGCTACGTGTGTTCCCTGCGCGGACCTGCTCCAATGGAGTCTTCAAGCGGCACAACCAGATCGGCCGCCCCTGCCTGCTGGGCTACATCGATAAGTGCGCGGCGCCGTGCATCGGCAGGGTGAGCGCCGAGGAGCACCGCGACATCGTCGACGACTTCTGCGACTTCCTGGCCGGGCGCACCGACCGCATGGTGCGCCAATTGGAACGCCGCATGCTCGACGCTGCCGAAGAGCTCGATTTCGAGACCGCCGCCCGGCTGCGTGACGACGTCCAGGCGCTGCGGAGGGCACTCGAGAAGCAGGCCGTCGTGCTCGGCACCGGCACCGACGCCGACGTGATCGCCTTCGCCACCGACGAATTGGAGGCGGCGGTGCAGATCTTCCACGTCCGCGACGGCCGGGTCCGCGGCCAGCGTGGTTGGGTGGTCGACAAATCCGGCGACGCCATCGATGTACCGGAAGCCGGTGGCGAAATGGCGGCCCTGGTGGAACAGTTCCTCACCCAGTTCTACGGCGAGCAGGTGGCGCAGGTCGAACAGGGCGAGGACGAGCAGCCCACGCACGTGGTGCCGCGGGAGGTGCTCGTTCCGCAATTGCCTGCCGACGCCGAGCAGGTCCAGGAATGGTTGAGCAGGCTGCGCGGATCGGCGGTGCAGCTGCGGGTGCCGCAGCGCGGGGACAAGAAGGCGCTCGCCGAGACGGTGCAGCGCAACGCCATGGAGGCGCTGGCTCAGCACAAGCTCAAGCGCGCAGGCGATCTGACGTCGAGATCGCAAGCGCTGCAAGACATTCAGGACGCACTCGATCTCGACAGCGCGCCGTTGCGCATCGAATGTGTGGATATCAGCCACGTGCAGGGCACCGATGTGGTGGCCTCCCTGGTGGTGTTCGAGGACGGCCTGCCGCGCAAGTCCGAGTACCGCCACTATGCGATCAAGGAGGCTGCGGGCGATGGTCGCTCGGACGACGTCGGCAGCATTGCCGAGGTGACCCGTCGCAGGTTCCTCCGGCTGCGCAGAGACCGCGACGCCGCCGAGCGCAGCGAACTGGACGGCCCGCCGGGCGTCGTCGCGGGCAGCGCCGAACCGGAGCTAGTCGGGTCCGACGCGGTCGTCGATCGGGAAGCGACGATCGTCGACGCATACGACGACGCCGATCTCCCCTCGCTTCCAGGCATCGATCCACGCACCGGCCGCCCGAAGAAGTTCGCCTACCCGCCGAACCTCTATGTCGTCGACGGCGGTGCACCCCAAGTCGCCGCCGCGGCCGAGGTGCTCGACGAACTCGGCATCACCGATGTCGCGGTGATCGGCCTTGCCAAGCGGCTGGAGGAGGTGTGGGTGCCGGGGGAGAGCGACCCGGTGATCATGCCGCGCAACAGTGAGTCGCTGTATCTGTTGCAGCGAGTTCGCGACGAGGCGCACCGATTCGCGATCACCTTCCACCGCAGCAAGCGTTCGCGGCGGATGACCGCCTCCGCTCTCGACTCGGTGCGTGGCCTCGGCGCGGCGCGGCGGACCGCGTTGGTCACCCACTTCGGTTCGGTGGCCAAGTTGAAGGAGGCAACAGTCGAGGAGATCACGGAAGTGCCCGGCATCGGCGTGGCGACAGCCAAAGCGGTGCTCGCAGCGCTTCGAGAGGAGTAGTAAGGAACAGCGCCCTCGGAACCGCCGGAAGTTCCGTGCCGCCTACGTTGTGTGTCTGCGCCCGATACCCGAAGCGGTGCGGGATGATCGACAGGCACCTGAAACAGATCCGGTAGGACATGACACGCGTCGAATCGAACAACAGTGCGGGCAGTCCGCGGCCGACCGCTGGGCGGGCCGGCTCGGTGGATGCTGACCTCACGCCGGTCGAGGGGGGGTTGCGGGAGGTCGAGGCCGTTATCGTGACGGGCCTTTCCGGTGCGGGACGCGGCACCGCGGCCCGGGTGCTCGAGGATCTCGGCTGGTACGTCGCGGACAACCTGCCGCCCGAGCTGATCGGGCGCATGGTCGAGCTCGGTGCCTCCGCCGATCCGCCGATCCGCAGACTGGCCCTGGTCATGGACGTGCGAAGTCGATTCTTCACCGGTGATCTCTCCGTCGTCACCGAGCAACTGCGGGCCCGCGGCGTACGGACACGGGTGCTGTTCCTCGAGGCATCCGACGACGTGTTGATCCGGCGCTTCGGCTTCGCCCGCAGACGTCACCCGTTGCAGAGCGAAAGCACCGATGGCACCCTTTCGGCAGGCATCGCCGCGGAACGAGTCCGCCTCTCTACCGTGAAAACTGCCGCTGACCTCGTCATCGACACCACCGAGCTGTCGGTCCACCAACTGCATCGCAAGCTGGAGGAGGCCTATGGCGGCGGCGCGCCGGCCGCGCTGCAGGTGACCGTGCAATCCTTCGGGTTCAAGTACGGGGTTCCGCTGGACGCGGACATGGTGTTGGATGTGCGTTTTCTACCTAATCCACATTGGATACCGGAACTTCGGGAACATTCGGGACAGGAGACCGTGGTCAGCGAGTATGTGCTGTCGCGCCCGGGCGCGGGCGACTATCTGCGCACCTGCCACCACCTGGTCGACCTGACGACGAATGGTTACCGCCAAGAGGGGAAGCGATACATGACGGTGGCAGTGGGCTGCACCGGAGGTAAGCACCGCAGCGTGGCAATTGCGGAAGCGCTGGGCGAGTTGATAAGCGCGGGGACCGGCGAAGCCGCGGATGTCGTGCGGATCGTGCATCGGGATCTGGGGCGCGAATGACCGGGTGGGAATCCAATCCCGCCATCGTTGCTCTGGGTGGCGGGCACGGCCTGTATGCGACGCTGACGGCCGTGCGGCGGCTGACCACGAAGATCTGCGCGGTGGTGACCGTCGCCGACGACGGTGGCTCCTCTGGCCGACTGCGTGCGGAACTGGGTGTGCCGCCGCCGGGCGACCTGCGGATGGCGCTTGCCGCACTAGCTGCCGACAGCGACGACGTCTTGACCCGGACCATCCAGCATCGGTTCGGCGGCACCGGCGCACTGGCCGGGCATTCGGTCGGAAACCTGATACTGGCCGGTCTCACCGAGGTGCTCGGTGATCCGGTGGCCGCGCTCGACGAGGTCGCGAAGATGTTGCGGGTCACCGGCAGAGTGCTGCCGATGTCGCCCATCGCGCTCGATATCGAAGCGGATGTCTCTGGGCTGGAAGCAGATCCGCGAGTCAGCCGCTGTATTCGCGGACAGGTTGCCATAGCGACGACTCCGGGTAAGGTGCGGCGGGTGCGGCTGATACCGTCGGATCCGCCCGCGAGCCAGGAGGCGACCTCGGCCATCGAGCACGCGGATGTCGTTGTGCTCGGCCCCGGATCGTGGTTCACCAGTGTGATTCCGCACGTGCTCGTGCCCGAACTGCGCGACGCGCTGGTGTACACCAGAGCCAGAAAGGTGCTTGTGCTCAATCTCGCCGCCGAGCCGGGCGAGACGGCGGGGTTCTCCACCGAACGGCACCTACATGTATTGTCCCAGCACGCACCGGAATTCGTGGTCGACGAGGTACTGGTCGATTCCGGGTCCGTGCCGGAAGGTCGCGAAAGAGAACATGTGGCCAGGGCTGCCGAACAATTGCGGGCGCGAGTAACCTTCTCCGATGTCGCCGAAGCGGGAACGGACCGGCATCACCCCGGAAAGCTTGCCGCCGCACTGGATCAGCTGATCCGGCAACCTCGGCCACACATGGCAGGGCTTCGAGTCGAGGGACGTCACATGGGTCAGGATGTGCGTTCCGGGTTGGGTGGAAAGGAGCGCGTCTCGTGGCGATGACAGCCGAAGTGAAGGACGAGCTGAGCAGGCTCACGGTCTCACAGGTGAGTTCCCGCAAGGCGGAACTGTCGGCGCTGCTGCGGTTTGCGGGCGGCCTGCACATCGTCGGCGGGCGGGTGATCGTCGAGGCCGAGGTGGACATGGGTTCCATTGCGCGCAGGTTGCGCAGGGAGATCTTCGAGCTATACGGCTACGGTTCCGATGTGCACGTGCTCGGTGCGGGCGGTCTTCGCAAGACCTCGCGTTATGTGGTGCGCGTGTCCAAGGAGGGTGAGGCGCTGGCCAGGCAGACCGGGCTGCTCGACGTGCGTGGGCGTCCGGTGCGCGGCCTGCCTGCCCAGGTGGTCGGCGGCAGCATCGGCGATGCCGAAGCGGCTTGGCGCGGAGCGTTTCTCGCGCATGGCTCGCTCACCGAGCCGGGTCGTTCCTCGGCGCTGGAGGTGAGCTGCCCCGGCCCGGAGGCGGCACTGGCATTGGTCGGCGCCGCACGGCGCCTCGGCATCACGGCGAAGGCACGCGAGGTGCGTGGCACCGATCGGGTTGTCGTCCGCGACGGCGAGGCGATCGGCGCGCTGCTGACCAGGATGGGGGCGCAGGACACCAGGCTCACCTGGGAGGAGCGCAGGATGCGCCGCGAGGTGCGTGCCACCGCGAACCGGCTGGCGAACTTCGACGACGCGAACCTGCGCCGCTCGGCTCGCGCCGCGGTTGCCGCGGCGGCCAGGGTGGAACGCGCGTTGGACATCCTCGGCGACGAAGTGCCCGACCATCTCGCGGCCGCGGGCAAGCTGCGCGTTCAGCATCGTCAGGCGTCGCTGGAGGAGCTCGGCCAGCTGGCCGACCCGCCGATGACGAAAGATGCTGTGGCGGGCCGGATTCGGCGCCTGCTGTCGATGGCCGATCGGCGTGCCAAGGATTTGGGCGTGCCCGACACCGAATCGGCCGTCACCGCAGAGCTACTCGACGACGCCTGAGCTGTTTCGACCGGACAGTTCGGTTTCGAACCCGCCGCGGACCGGGGTCTGCGGCGGGTTCGCAGTATCTGAACGCGGGTGTCGGTTCGAGCCGAGCCGACTGCCGCGGAGCGAGCCTTACGGGCGACCGTTCGCGGCCCGTCTCGCGTCCGGGTGGCCGAAGTGCACGCGCCGAGGCGCGAGTCTCGGCTGCTCGGACGCGAGACCGAGGGGGCCGCGAACACGCAGTGCCGTAGGCGCTGCAAATCCCACACAGCCCGGGCATTAGGGTGGTTATGGCATCGGAATGAATCCGCTTGAAAGCTGAGGAGCGATAACGTGACTGTCCGGGTAGGCATCAACGGCTTCGGTCGTATCGGACGTAACTTCTTCCGGGCGGTGGAAGCGCAGAAGGCGCTCGGCACCACCGACATCGAGATCGTGGCGGTCAACGACCTCACCGACAACGCGACCCTCGCGACCCTGCTCAAGTACGACTCGATCCTCGGCCGTCTGCCGCAGGACGTCTCGCTGGACGGCGACGACACCATCGTGGTCGGCGAGCAGCGGATCAAGGCACTGGCCATCAAGGAGGGCCCTGCCGCCCTGCCCTGGGGTGACCTGGGCGTCGACGTCGTCGTCGAGTCGACCGGCATCTTCACCGACGCGACCAAGGCCAAGGGCCACATCGCCGCGGGCGCCAAGAAGGTCATCATCTCCGCGCCCGCCAAGGGTGAGGACCTGACTGTCGTCATGGGCGTCAACGATGACAAGTACGACGGCAGCCAGAACATCATCTCCAACGCCTCGTGCACCACCAACTGCCTCGGCCCGCTGGCGAAGGTGCTGAACGACAGCTTCGGCATCGAGCGGGGTCTGATGACCACCATCCACGCCTACACGCAGGACCAGAACCTGCAGGACGGCCCGCACAGCGACCTGCGTCGCGCCCGTGCCGCCGCGCTGAACATCGTGCCCACCGGCACCGGCGCGGCCAAGGCCATCGGCCTGGTGCTCCCGGAGCTCAACGGCAAGCTCGACGGCTACGCGCTGCGTGTCCCGGTCCCGACGGGTTCGGTCACCGACCTCACCGTGAAGCTGACGAAGTCGGCCTCCATCGACGAGATCAACGCCGCGTACCAGGCGGCCGCCGAAGGTGCGCTGAAGGGCTTCCTGAAGTACAACGTGGACCCGATCGTGTCCAGCGACATCGTCACCGACCCGCACTCCTGCATCTACGACGCGCCGCTGACCAAGGTCATCGACGATCAGGTGAAGGTCGTCGGCTGGTACGACAATGAGTGGGGCTACTCCAACCGCCTCGCCGACCTCATCGGTCTCGTCGGCAAGTCGCTCTGAGACGATGGCAGTCAAGACACTCCAGGATCTCCTGAGCGAGGGTGTCGAGGGTCGGGGCGTGCTCGTGCGCTCCGATCTGAACGTCCCCCTCGACGACAACGGTCAGATCACCGATCCAGGCCGCATCATCGCCTCGGTGCCCACCATCAAGGCGCTGGTCGAGGCCGGTGCCAAGGTGGTCGTCACAGCGCACCTCGGCCGCCCCGAGGGCAAGCCGGATCCGAAGTTCTCGCTGGCTCCTGTCGCGGTGCAGCTGGCGGAGCTACTCGGCCGCAATGTCCAGCTCGCCGGTGACGTCGTCGGCTACGACGCACTGTCGCGCTCGGAGGGCCTCACCGACGGTGATGTGCTGCTGCTGGAGAACGTGCGCTTCGATCCGCGGGAGACCAGCAAGGACGACGCCGAGCGGGCCAAGCTCGCCGCGGCGCTGGTCGAGCTGGTAGGTGACGATGGTGCGTTCGTCTCCGACGGTTTCGGTGTCGTGCATCGCAAGCAGGCCTCGGTCTACGACGTCGCGAAGCAGCTTCCGCATTACGCGGGCACGCTGGTCGCCGCCGAGGTCGAGGTGCTCGCGAAGCTGACCGAGAACGCCGAACGTCCGTACGCAGTTGTGCTCGGCGGCTCGAAGGTCTCCGACAAGCTCGCGGTCATCGAAGCGCTTGCGCCGAAAGTCGACACGCTGGTCATCGGTGGCGGTATGTGCTTCACCTTCCTTGCCGCACAGGGGCTCCCGGTGGGTGCCTCGCTGCTGCAGGAGGAGATGATCGATACCTGCAAGGGTCTGCTCGAGCGCTACGCCGACGTGATCCACCTGCCGCGTGACATCGTCGTCGCGAACAAGTTCGCTGCCGATGCAGACTCGAAGATCGTTGCGGCCCACGAAATTCCGGAGGGTTGGCTGGGTCTGGACATCGGCCCCGAATCGGTGAGCAGGTTCGCGGCGCTGCTGACCGAGGCGCGCACCGTCTTCTGGAACGGCCCGATGGGTGTGTTCGAGTTCGAGAAGTTCGAGGCAGGCACCCGGGGTGTCGCCGAGTCGATCGTGACCGCAACCGGCAAGGGTGCGTTCACTGTTGTCGGCGGCGGTGATTCGGCTGCGGCGGTGCGGGCGCTCGGTTTGCCCGAGGACGGTTTCTCGCATATCTCCACCGGCGGCGGCGCGTCGCTGGAATACCTGGAGGGTAAGGAACTTCCGGGCATCGCGGTTCTGGAGGACTGACCATGGCACGCAAGCCGCTCATCGCGGGCAACTGGAAGATGAACCTCAATCACCTCGAGGCCATCGCTCTGGTGCAGAAGATCGCATTCGCGTTGCCGGAGAAGTACTTCGCCAAAGTCGACGTCACCGTGGTCCCGCCGTTCACCGATCTGCGCAGCGTGCAGACCCTGGTGGAGGGTGACAAGCTGCTGCTCACCTACGGTGCGCAGGACGTGTCCACCCGCGACGAAGGCGCGTACACCGGCGAGATCAGCGGATCCATGCTGGCCAAGCTGGGGTGCACCTACGTGGTTGTCGGGCACTCGGAGCGTCGGCAGTACCACCTGGAGGACGACGCCACCGTGCTCGCCAAGGCGAAGCAGGCGCTGAAGTACGGGATCACACCGATCGTCTGCATCGGTGAGGGCCTGAACATCCGTGAGGCGGGCACGCACGTCGAGTACAACCTCGAGCAGTTGCGAGGATCCCTGAAAGGTCTATCGGCCGAACAGATTTCGAAGGTTGTCATCGCCTACGAACCGGTCTGGGCCATCGGGACCGGCAAGGTCGCCACGCCTGCCGACGCGCAGGAGGTGTGCGGCGCGATCCGTGCCGAGCTGGCCCAGCTGGCCGACCCGGAGGTCGCCGCGGGTGTGCGGGTGCTCTACGGCGGTTCGGTGAACGCCAAGAATGTCGGCGAGCTCGTCTCACAGACGGATATCGACGGCGCGCTGGTCGGTGGCGCTTCGCTCAAGGGTGACGAGTTTGCCACCCTGTCGGCGATCGCCGCGGGCGGTCCACTTCCGTAAGCGTTTCTCGTAATGAAGAGCCGGACATCGACACGATGTCCGGCTCTTCGTTCTTCGGCAGGGAACACTTCGGTTCCGGTGCGCGATTCGGCGCGTCAGCTCACCCGGCGCGCAAAATCAGGCCGTTGCCGCGGTCATTGCGCAGGGTGAGGGTGTCCGCGTCGATGGTGGCGGTGGTTCTGCCGTCGAGGGCCGCTAGGACGGCGTTCTCGACTTCCATCACCTCGGGTGGGCACAGCATCCTGGTGGCGGCGACCTGGAAGGTGACATCGGAGCCCGCGATGGTGGCTCGGCCGGTCAGACGATTACAGCCGCCGCTACCCGTCACGGCGCCGTCGCCGGCGATGGTGAGGGTCGGTTTCACCTCATCGATGGTTTGGGAACGGGTCCTCGCGTCGGGGGTAGTGGTCTCGGTGACGATCCAGGTGGTGCCGGTCAGTGGTTTGTCGGGATGGGCGAGCTTCTTGTCGAGCATGTGCACCGTCGAGGTGGTGCCGTGCAGGGTGAGTTTCGCGTCGTCGAGCTGCCAGCTCGGCGTTGAGCTCACCAGGGTCGTGAGCCATTCGTCGGTGCCCGCGCGGTCACCTGGGCAGGCCATCAGCGTGCCTGCCAGCGCCGGTACCTTCAGCTTGTGATCGTCGAGGGCAACCGCGCCGCTGAAGGTGTTGCAGCCGGCGGCGGCGGAGATACGGTCGTCGGCGAACGTCAGTGTCAGCGGCCCGCCGCCCGGTATCGGCGTGCCCTCGATGTCGGTGGAGACGTAGGTGTGGCCCATTGGGGTCGGTCCGGGCCCGGCGGCGTTCTCCGAGTCGTTCGTGCAGGCAGCCGCCCATAACGTGAGCAGGACGATCGGACCGAGGCGCACGAAGTTAGCCGACATGTTGCGATCGTACCGACGGTGCGGTGCCGAAACCGGGATTCACGTTCCGGACCGCCCATTGACGGATGCTGTCGGCGGCCGACCGTGCCGGGCCCCATCGCCGCGATCGGTGAGGAGGGCTATCAGCGCGCCACCGTGCAGGAGATCTGTGGGCGCGCAGCGCTTTCCGCCGGGGCGATGTTCCGGCATTTCGATAGCGGGCTCGACCTGATCGTGCCTCGGAGGAGGTCTTCGCCCGCCAGCTTGCCGCCTTCCGGGAGGTAATGGAACATCCTGACGCACAGGTTGATTCACTCGACCTCGCGCTGCGGTTCCTGTGCGAGGCGCAATCGTCGAACCTCGACCATGCGTTGCGGGAGATCTACCGCGCGGCTCGTTCCGACGTCGAGCTGCGCACCAGGATCGAGCCGCCGGTGGCGAGCTACTACCGGGGAGGTCATCGCGGGGCGTCGAACAATCCGGAGTGCTGCGCCGCTTCCTGCCGTGGCTGCGCGAATCCCTGTTCTTCCTTGTCCTGCACCTGTTTTCGGGCTGGGCGATCGTCAGAAAGGTGCACGCGCGCCCTGACCTCGACACGTCGCCGCTGGAGCTGGTCGAGGACATGCTGAGGACATACGCCGAATCCCTGTCCAACGGGCAGTAGTCGGCGAGCTGCGTCGACCCAGTGCTCCGTCCTCAGCCGGAACATGACCGCACGCGACGCTAAGCTCAGCCCCGTGACCGCCGCCGACGCAACGACCCCGCTATCCACCTGGGCACCGTTGCGATCGCCGGTCTATCGGGCACTGTGGATCGCGCAGCTGGTGTCCAACCTGGGCACCTGGATGCAGACCGTCGGTGCGCAGTGGATTCTGGTCGACGAGCCGAATGCCGCGACGCTGGTCTCCTTCGTACAGACCGCGATCACGCTGCCGGTGATGTTGTTGGCCATCCCGTCGGGGGTGATCGCCGATCTGGTCGATCGGCGCAGGCTGTTGCTCGGTGCGCAGTCGGTGATGGCCTTGCTCGCCGCGTTGCTCGCGGTATCGACGGCGACCGGGCAGACCACCCCTGCGGTGCTGCTGACACTGCTGTTCTTGCTGGGTTGTGGGCAGGCGCTCACCGCACCCGCCTGGCAGGCAATTCAGCCGGAACTGGTTCCGCGCGAACAGATTATCTCCGTCGCGGCGCTGGGCAGCATGAATATCAATATCGGGCGAGCAGTCGGCCCCGCGGTGGCCGGTGTGCTGGTCTCCGTCTCCGGGCCAACCCTGGTGTTCGTGCTCAATGCGCTTTCTTTCGGTGGGATCGTCACGGTGCTTGCGCTGTGGCGGCGGCCGCGGACCGACCAGACTCTGCCGACCGAGCGTCCCCTCGCGGCCCTGCAGGCGGGCACCCGCTTCATTCGGGCAGCTCCCGCGATTCGTCGCGTGCTGTTGCGCGCGATTTTCTTCATCGCACCGGCGAGCGCGTTGTGGGCCTTGCTGCCGGTCATCGCCCGCGACGAATTCGGGCTGTCTTCCGCCGGCTACGGCCTGATGCTCGGTGCCCTCGGCATCGGTGCGGTGCTCGGCGCACTTACGCTGTCGCGATTGCGCTCGATGCTGACCCCGACGCGGCGACTGGCTGTGGCGGCGGTGCTGTTCGGCGTCGCGACGGTAGGGACAGTGCTGCTGCACTCGGTGCCGGTGGTGCTCCTCCTCCTGGTCGGCGCCGGTCTGGCCTGGCTGCTGGCGATGTCCACACTGAACTCGACCATGCAGCTGCTCTTGCCCGCGTGGGTACGGGCGCGGGGGTTGTCGGTGTACATGCTCGTGTTCATGGGCGGTCAGGCGATCGGGTCGCTGGTGTGGGGACTGGTCGCCGGTGCGGTCGGCACGGTGTCGACCATGCTCATTTCCGCCGCGTTGCTCGCCTGTTGCGCGGTGAGCACGGTCTGGCTGCCGATCCGGCACAACGCCGAGGAGTTGGACCTGCGGCCGTCGGCATTCTGGCCGGAACCGCAGCTCGTGGTCGAGCCCGATCCGGCCGACGGCCCGGTGCTGGTGCTGCGCAACTACGACGTGCCCGCGGAGAACGTCGAAGAGTTCCTGGCCGCGATGGCCTTCGTCGGGCGTTCGCGGCAGCGCACCGGCGCGATGGAGTGGCGGTTGTATCGCGACGTCGGTGTGCTCGACCGTTATGTCGAGGCTTTCGTGGTGCGGTCCTGGGCCGAACATATGCATCAGCATCAGGTGCGGCTCACCGCCCGAGATCAACTGCGGGAACAGGCCGTGACGGCGTTCACCAACGGCGACGACACGGTCACCCATCTGGTCGCGGTGGAGCCGCATTAGGTCCGGCAGGGACGACCCCATAGACTGTCCGACATGCGGATGTTCCTGGATATCCTCCTGATCGTCACCAGCGTGCTGCTGGTGCTGCTGGTGCTGCTGCACCGCGCCAAGGGTGGAGGTCTGTCCAGCCTGTTCGGCGGCGGTGTCCAGTCCAGCCTGTCAGGATCCACTGTCGTCGAGAAGAACCTCGACCGCGTCACCATCTTCACCGGCATGGTTTGGCTCATCGCCATCCTCGGCATCGGCCTGGAGATCAAATTCGCCTGACGGTCCTTCGGGCCCAACGCCGCAGCTCACGATTCGAGTGAGCTGCGGCGATTTGTGCTGCGCCGAAGGACCCGGTCGGCGCCGAACATCGACGCCGGCGACTGCGCTGTCGAATCGGCGAATTCTGTCCGCGCCGACGGTGATGGCCCAAGGGATCTGCCGATCGAATCCAGCCTGACGATGTGGAAACACCGCAGGGGACCGGACCAACGATCCTGTTCTGTCACGGCGCTCCGGCGTAGAGCTTCCTCTACCGCCACATCGTCAACGACCTGCCCGACCGGTACCGATGTCGCCGTCGACTAACTGGGTTTCGGATTGTCCGAACGCCTCGCGGGTTTCGGCTACACCACTTCAGGTGTGGCTGATTCCGCGGGACGACGACCTTCCGGAGGAGGAACGCGGCCGCGGATGGGCTACTGGCACCTCGGCGAACCAGCCGCCCGGCTCGTCCCGGAGGATGCCGGAATCGGGTTGCGGCGGTGGCTCGTACGAGGCTGCCGGCGGCCTTCACCGGGGCTGCGTGTCGGGTCAGCGGAGGCTGTTGCGGTCCAGCCAGTTGGAGATGGCGGCGGCGAGCAGGTGCGGCTGGTCCTCGGGCGTGTGGTGGCCAGCGACCTCGTCGTACCGCTGGATGTCGAGGGCGGAGATCGTGTTCGCGCACCAGTCGATGACGGCGGGTTCGGTCATCGTGCCGTACGCCGGCGTGAAGGTCACCATGAGCTTCGGTACGTCCGGGCTGGACGCCAGCCACTCGTCGTACGCTTCGGCGCGCGCGACGACGTCGCTCGGTGTCCCGTCCAGCGGCATCGAGCGTGCCCAGCGCAGCAGAGGAAGCCGACTCTCCCGCGTCGGGTACGGCCGCCGGTAGACCTCCAGGTCGGCGGGGCCGAGTCGGTCCGAGATCGCACGCAGGCCGTCCCCGACGAACGAGTCGTCCAGGAACATGGACTCGCCGACGCCGTCGGTCCGGATGGCCCGCCACAGGTCCCGACCGGCCTCGGGGAACTCGTCCCAGCTCATCGGCTTGACGATGGTCTCGGTGAACGCGACCGCGCGTACCCGGTCGGGATGGCGGGCCGCCCAGTCGAACGCGAGCGCGCCGCCCCAGTCGTGTCCGACGAGCACGACCTCGCCGAGTCCGAGCGCGTCGAACCAAGCATCCAGGTACCGGGCGTGGTCTGCGAACGTGTGGTCGATCGGCGGCTTGCCCGAATCCCCCATGCCGATCAGGTCCGGTGCGAGCAACCGGCCGGGGCCGACGGCGGGCAGGACGTTGCGCCACAGGTATGACGAGGTCGGGTTGCCGTGCAGGAACACGATCGGCACGCCGGTGCCGGTCTCGCGGTGGTGCATGGTCGAGTCGAGTACGCGGGTATCGGGCATGGGATGTCCTTCAGAGGTTGAGGGTGAGGATGCGGTCGACCGCGATTTCGATGACGACGCGACCGGCGGGGTCGGGCGGGGCGCAGCGGTAGCGTCGGTGGTACCGGCGGGCGGCGGTGGCCACCCGGTCCGGGTCGGCGGACAGGGTGGCGGTGCCTTCGAGCGTCACCCAGCGGATGCCATCCGGCTGGCAGAGGGCGACGCGCCCGCCGGTCGCCACGTTCCGTGCCTTGCGGGACGTAGCGACCGTCAGGACGCGGGCCGTGCTCGTCGTCTCGTCCCAGGTGAACCGGACCGGTGCGACGTGCGGCGTGCCGTTCGAGCGGATAGTGGTGAGGGTCGCGATCCGCGGCTCGGTGAGGAACGCCTGGACCATGGGTTTCACCGGAAGGCGGCGGCGGTGCGGGTGGCCCAGTCGGCGAAGGTGTGCGGGGCACGACCGAGGATGTGCGCCACGTCGGGGCTGATGCGCTGTTCGGCAGGCAGCGGGTCGCCGAGGATGGCGAGGGTGCCGTCGGCGACCGGTTCGGGCATGAACGTGAGCATCTGGGCACGCGCCTCGTCGCGGGTCTGTTCGATGTAGCGCACCGGGGTGCCGAGCGCGGCGCCGATGGCGGCGGCCCGGTCACGCGGGGTGACCAGCTCCGGGCCGGTCAGCTCGTATGTCCGTCCGGCGAATCCGTCCTTGCGCAGCGTCACTGCGGCGACCGCGGCGACGTCGGCCGGGTCGACGGTCGGCAGCCCAACGCTGCCGAACGGTGCGGCGGCGGTGCGGTCGGTGCGGATGGACTCGGCCCACGCGAACGCGTTGGAGTCGAGGCCGCCGGAGCGCAGGATCGTCCAGTCCAGCCCGCAGTCGCGCACCGCAGCTTCGAACATCGCCGCGTGCCCGTATGCCGCCGGTCGTGTGCCGACGCCCTGGGATGACATCAGCACGACCTGCCGTACCCCCTTCTCCTTGGCAATGCCGAGGATCGCTTCTGGGTCGTCGCCGGCGACGAGCAGGAACAACGCCTTGGCTCCGTCGAACGCAGCCCGCAGCCCGTCCGGGTCACCGAGGTCGGCCGGCCGGTGCGACACGCCGTCTGGCAGTGGCCCGGGTCGGCGGGACACGGCGACTACATCCTCGCCGGCAGCCGTGAGGATCCGGACCAGCTCGCCGCCGACGTTTCCGGTCGCGCCTGTTACTACGAACATCGTTACTCCATGTGAGTTAGTTAGCTGACTTATTTCCTTCTGCGGGAGAGATTAGCCGAGTCGCGTCGACATGTCCAGGCTCAGTCGGATGACTAACTACAGGCTGTGTCTACTGTGATCGCGAATAGAGTGGTGGCAGAGTCATCGATACAGGTCGGCGACTGTATTCGGTCGCGCTCGGGTCGGCGCAACCCCGGGCACCCCGGCGATTATTCAAGTCTCCTGATGCATGCCCATCACTGCGGCGACGGCTTGCCCGGCGCTCCGAACGTCCTCTCGCATATCGCGTGGTTCGAAATGGCCACGCGGCTCGCTAGAGAGATCAACGGCCGAGATCATTTCGGGCAGCGACCTGCTCGCCGCAGTGCGCCCCAGCCACCGGCATGGGCAGCAGGTGCGAAGAAGGGCTTCGGGAACGCACTGCTTGCGGCCGGAGTGGACGTCAAATCAGCGGACGGGCACGCTGAAGCCGCCGCGGAGATGCGTCGAGCACTGTCGGAGCTGTTGGTCGCCGCCCGCGCCGATGGCGTGGTGCGCGCGGACCTCGAGCTATCCGATCTGCTCGCTTTGCTGTACGGATGGTGTGCTGCTGCAGAGCATTACAGCTGGGACAGTGCGCAGCGCGGCCGCGCTCTCGCGGTGAGCTTCGAGGGATTGATGCCCAGGTGAGGTGTGTTCATCACGGAATCAGTCGCTGCGCGGGATCCGGCCGTCGACGTCGGTGAAGCCGTACTGCTCGGCCAAATCGGTAATCCGCCAGGCTCGGCCGGTCCTGGCGCGGCGGTCGGGGTCGGTGGCGAGGGCGACGACCGCCCGGCCGGGGAAGTGGGGGGATTCGGCCGCGTCGAGGTCGAAGGTGCCCTCGCCCGGGAGGGTGACAAGGCGCCTGCCTTGGTCGTTTACCGGGACCAGCTGCAGGAGTTCGGTATTCACGATTCCGGGCCACAGGGAGACCACGGTGACGCCGGTGTCGGTGAGGTCGTGGGCCATATCGGCGGTGAGTCGATCCAGTGCGGTCTTCGCCACGCCGTACACGGCATTGTGCATATAGCGTTCTGCACCCGGCGAGGAGATATTGGCAATCAAACCCGCCGATTCGATCAGCAGTGGCGCGGCGAATGCGCTTGCCGTGTAGTGGGATCGGACGCCGACGTCGAACGTCTCGTCCCATGCGGTCGGGGGCACCTCCCAGAACGGTTTGCCGAGCCAACGGGCAGCGGCGGGGGAGTTGTAGACATTGTTCACCAGCACATCCAGCCTGCCTCGCTCATCGCGCACGCGGGCGAACAGGCGCTGGACCGCATCGTCGTCGCGGTGGTCGCACACGAACGGTATCCCGTGGCCGCCGAGGGCATCGATCTCCGCAGCCGTCTCGTGCACCGTCCCCGGCAGCCGTCCAGCCGCGGCCGAGCGTCCGGTGACATACACCGTCGCGCCTGCCGCGCCCAGTTCCAGCGCGACGCCTTTGCCGATTCCGCGGCTGGCGCCGGTGACGACGGCTACACGACCGCCGAGTGGGTGAGGTATTCCGTTCACGATCTCGGGACATTACCTTGAAACGAGAACGCGTTCTATGTTTTGGAGGCTGCAGTGGAGTTGGCCCATCGGTTCGTGGCAACCAATGGCATTCGAATGCACGTCGCCGAACAGGGCGAGGGACATCCGGTGATCTTCTGCCACGGCTTCCCGCACACGTGGTTCATCTGGAATCGCCAGCTAGCGGCGGTTGCCGCGGCAGGCTACCTGGCCATCGCACCCGATCTGCGTGGCTACGGTCGCACCGAAGCGCCCACCGAGGTGGCGGCGCATACCAATCGTGAGGTGATCGGCGATCTCCTCGGCCTGCTCGACGATATCGACGCCGAACAAGCTGTGTTCGTCGGATTGGATTTCGGCGCCGCGCTGGTCTGGGAGCTGGCATTGCGCGCGCCGGAGCGGGTGCGCGGCATCATCGTGCTGAACAACCCGTTCGCGCCGCGTCCGCCACGTCCGCCGTCGCAACTGTGGGCCAAAGCCGCCCAGCGACACTTCCTGCATCTGGACTACTTTCAGAAGCCCGGCGTCGCCGACGCCGAACTCGGTGCCGACCCGCGGGGTTTCCTGACCCGTGTCTACTACTCTCTCAGTGCCGACTACCACTACCTGGACACTTGGCGCTTCCCGGCGGAAGGTACCGGCTATCTCGATGTGCTGCCCGAGGCCCCGCCGCTGCCATGGCGCTGGCTGTCGGATGACGAATTAGATGTCCTGGCACAGGATTTCGAGCGCACCGGCTTCACCGGCGGCCTGAACTGGTACCGCGCGCTCGACCGTAACTGGGAACTCACCGCCGAGTACGCCGACGCCGCGGTGACCCCACCGACCTACTTCCTCTACGGCGACCGCGACCCCGATATGGAGGGCTTCAGCGGCCGCGACCCGTTGGCCACGCTGCGGGAACACGTCCCGAACCTGCGCGACGTCACCAAGATCGAAGGCGCGGGCCACCTGGTGCAGTTGGAGCGGACGAGGGAGGTCAACGACTTGATTACCGCTCATCTGCGCGAGCTCGCACCGGTACCGGTTCCCGACTGACGATCCGGACAGCGATCGGCGGTCCGAGTCCGAGCGCACCGCGATGACCGGTCCTGGCGAGTGAATTCGATCGGACAGGTCGTTCGCGGCGGAGCCGCCCGGGCGAGGCCACATCAGAGATGCTCTGCGGCCCGGTGGCCGCGCGCATGTGAGCAACCCGCGGCCGAGCCGTACTCGGCTCTCGGGAGCTTTCGCCTACGTGTATTCGCAGGCCAGTTCCGGATATTCGGGCCATTGGGGAAGTGGCTGGCGGTCCAGATAGGCGGTGAGGCGGTCCAGCAGGTACTGCCAGCGTGGGCCGATCGTGCTCGCGTTGGCGGGACGCACGTGCCTGCGAACGAGTTCGACATTGGTCACCACACCGACCTGGGTCATGCGCAGCTCCAGTGCACAGCCGTCGATCTGCGCGAACAATTCGTGTGGTGCCCGGCACTCGTCCACCCGCACCGTGATCGGTCCGATCCCGGACCCGTCGATCGGTTCGATCGTCAGCTCTTCGCCCGCTCCCGACACCGTCCCGAACCAGCATCCCAACTGCCGCCGCTGCGTGCATGCCGACCACACCTCCAACACCGGCCTACGAAAAGACCGCAAGTAGTGCAGCAACACCAAATCGCCGTCGGTCTCGCGATCGTGCTCGGGTCGTACCTCGCCGAGCATGGACATCGTGGTCATCGCCGTGCCCTTCCACTGCCGGTTACCGTTCTATCCACTGTATTTCCAGTCCGCACCAACCGAATCCGAATCGCCCGATCGCCAATCGTGTGGCGAGTCGGCGAGGACCCTTCCTGGCGGAGTTGCGTCGGGCGAGTGCGTGCGCTGCGCCGCCGTCGGGGTCCACACCGCCTGTGGGGGCGTGCAGGGTGGGTTCCGGCAAGTAGGCCGACGGGCCCCCGGTCAGTCGTCGGTTTGGGTCCAGGCGGCGACGGGGAGGGTGAGGTAGACGCCGAAGTCTTCGAGGGCGGTGGCTTGTGAGACCAGATCGTGCAGCAGGTCGCAGCGGTCCTGGCGGTTGTCGGCTCGGCTCTGGAACCATTTGGAGCGGACCTCGATGACGGCGTCGAGGCCGCTCTGGTCGAAGGGGCCGAGTTGGCGGAAGCGGATTTCGATATCGCCTGGCCGCAGGTCGCCGTCGTAGGGTTCTTCCGGGCATTCCACGGCCACCGACACGATGTGGGGCAGATGCTTTCCGAGGTCGTGCAGAACGGACTCGGGGACGTGGGCGGCATAGGTGACCTCGACTAGTGGCACACGATTCAGCCTAGCGAGATGGTGTTATGGCTCGGCAAGGAGTTTTCCGGTGGCGGCTTCGATGCGGTTCTCGTCCAGCAGCACGGTCTCGGCGGCAGGGCCGAGGGGGATGAAGCTGTCCTCGCTGGTGACGCGGGCGATGCGACCGTCGAAACCGGCATCTACGAGGGCGGCGCAGACCGCCTCGGAGATGCCTCCCGAATGGCGGGTTTCATCGGCCACGAGAACACGGCCGGTGGCGCGGGCATGGTGGAGGAGGTCTTCGAGCGGTAGCGGCGCCAGCCACCGCAGGTCGAGAACCCGGGCGGAGACTCCGCTTTCGGCAAGTCGTCGGGCAACACGCAGACTCATCGGTATGCCGTTGGCGAAGCTGACGATAGTGAGGTCGGTGCCTTCGCCATAGACGCGAGCACGGCCGATCGTGACATGATCGGCCGAGGGCGGCGCGAGCCAGGCACCGTCGCCGGGCTCGTGCAGGTCACGCGTGTGGTACAGCGCGATGGGTTCCAGGAACACCGATACCCGGCCGTCGACCCGCCCGGCCGCGACACACGTACGCAGCATCGCCGCGGCATCGTCCGCGCGGGACGGGGATGCCAGGATGACGCCGGGGATGTCACGCAGCGCGGCGATCGAGTTGTCGTTGTGGAAGTGCCCGCCGAAACCCTTCTGGTAGGCGTAGCCGGCTATCCGGATCACCATCGGGTTCCGGTACTGCCCACGGGAGAAGAACTGCAACGTGGCGGCCTCGCCGCGCAGCTGATCGGCCGCGTTGTGCAGGTATGCCAGATACTGGATCTCCGGTATCGGGAGGAAGCCGGCCAGCGCCGTGCCGAGCGCGGTGCCGAGCACACTCTGCTCGTCGAGCAACGTGTCGAAAACCCGCCGCGCGCCGAAAGCCTTCTGCAACCCTTTGGTGACGCCGTACACGCCACCCTTCCTGCCGACATCCTCACCGAAGACCAGCACATCGTTATCGCGCGCCAGCAGCGCACCGAGGGTGTGATTGACGGCTTGCGCGAGCGTCATCGAATCGCCGACCACCGCAGCTCGATCCGATTCCTGGCCGGGCACCTGGGCCGGCCGGGCGGCCGGGGGCGAAGGGTTGATCGCTTCCTCGCGAAGCGCATCGGCTCGAACCGCATCCGGGTGCGCTGGTGCGAGCGGCGCCATGACCGCGGCCGCCGAGCTCAGTTTGGGTTCGTGCCACACCGAATCGGCCATCGCCTCGACGCGGGTGCGGACATCGTCGTAGCGGTCGATGATCTCCTCGGGCGTCGCCACACCGACCGTCACGAGCAGTCGGGCGGTTTCGATGACAGGATCGCGCAGCAGATCGGTGGCCATGTCCGCGGGGCGGCGGTAGGCGGATTCGACATCGGATCCGGCGTGGCCCAGCAGCCGCACTGTGTGCAGACGCAGGAAGGCGGGCTTGCGGTTTTCGCGCACCCAGTCGGCGGCGGACTGCGCGGTGGTCAGCGCATCGAGCGCATCCCAGCCGTCCGCGCAGAAGTACTCGAGGCCGGGACGCAGGCCGTAGGCGTGTTCGATCCAGTCCGGCGGGGTCGGCACGCTGATGCCGATCCCATTGTCTTCACAGACGAACAGGACCGGCATCGGAATCCCTTGGTGGGCAGTGTGAATCGCGGCATTGATCGCGCCCGTCGCGGTGGAGTGGTTGGCCGACGCGTCACCGAAACTGCACAGCACGACAGCATCCGGCGGCCATTCGTTGGTGACCCCGAGCCGGGCCGCACGATCGAGCGCGAACCCGAGCCCGACCGCGCGCGGTAGCTGGGACGCGATTGTCGAGGTCTGCGGAATCACGCAGGCCGCTTTGCTGCCGAACACCTTGTGCCTGCCACCCGATATCGGATCGGCGGCCGCAGCGACGACGCCGAGCAGCACGTCACGGATCGGGTCGAGCCCCGGCACCTGCCGTACGCGGTGCACGAAGAACGCGCCGGACCGATAGTGCAGCAATGCGGGATCGGTCGCGCGCAGCGCCGCCGCGACGGCCGCATTGCCCTCATGTCCAGACGATCCGATGCTGTAGTAACCGCGTCGCACGCCGCCGAGCCTGCGCGCCGCGAGATCGAGCTGCCTACTCGTCGCCTGCGATTCGAACAGCTCCAGGCATCGCGCACCAGAAATCCGGCCACCCGGGTCGAGAGGTTCTGCGGCCGGGCGGCTCGGACTCGATGTCAGTGCCGCGATCTCGGTACGAAACCGCTCGTCGAGGTCGACTCCCTGCTCGGTCATCGAACGATCATCCCGGACTCGGAGCCACTCGGTCGACTGATTCGCCGGAATTTTTCCGGGAACGGACAGAACACTATGGAGAAGTTCGTGGACAACCTTTATGCGACGGTGCGAGCACGCGGACTACTGCAACGCCGCTGCCGCATCCGCGTCGAGCAGCCAGGTGGTCGATTCGAGGCCCTTGGCGCCGGCGGAGGGAATATCCACTGGATCGGCGCCCGCCAATGCCGCTGCGACCGCTTCCGCCTTGGCCGCGCCGCCGACGACCAGCACCACGTGCCGAGTGTGGCGGACCGCGGGCAGCGTGAGGGTGACCCGGACCGGCGGCGGTTTCGGTGAATTCGTCACGGCGACAACGAGTTCGTGCGGTTCACGGACCGCGTCGGTGTCGGGGAAGAGGGAGTTGACGTGGCCCTCGCCGCCCATGCCGAGCAGATGCAGGTCGAAGGCGCCGTGTTCGGTCAGATGGGCGTGCACCGCGGCGGAGTACTCGGCGGCGGCCTCGACCGGGTCCGGGTATTCGCCGTCGGAGGTGGCGACCGGATGGACCCGGGCCGGATCGACCGGCACGTGGTCGAGCAGGGCCTGGCGGGCCTGCAGGTCGTTACGTTCCTGGTCGCCTCCGGGGACGAAGCGTTCGTCGCCCCAGAACACATCGAGCTTCGACCAGTCGATGGCACCGGGTGATTTGCGCACCAGTTCCAGCAGTGCGATGCCGGTGCCGCCGCCGGTCAGCACCACCGACGCCGAACCACGCGCAGCCTGGGCGGCCGTCACGACGTCGACGAACCTGGTCGCCGCTGCGGTCACCAGTGCGTCGGTGTCGGAATGGACTTCGACGGTGTCGGTAGGAGCTTCGGCCGAGATACGTTCACTCATAGGTCACCTTCTCGATTCCGGCGAGCGCCTCGGCATAGATCTCGTCGGCATCGAGCCGACGCAGTTCCTCCGCGAGACAGTCGCGAGTTTCCCTGCGGGCCAGAGCGATTCGCTGCACCGGGTCGCCGGTACGGATGAGCGTCGCGGTGCGGCCGGTCTGCGGCCGGGCGATTGCGATCGACACCGACGGCCGATGCACCTCCACCCGCAGCTCACCCGTGCGGCGACGTACCGGGCAGCCCAAACGTGCGGCCAGCCAGCCGGCGAGCATGTCCAGCGCGGGCTCTTCGCGCAGCCCGGACACGGTCACCGATTCGACCGGCTCGTAAGGCGGTTCGTCCATGGTGGCCGCGAGCAACGCACGCCAGTAGGTGATCCGGCTCCACGCCAGGTCGGTATCGCCGGTGGCGTAGGAACCGCGCCGCCTTTTGATCGTCTCCTGCGGGTCGGGCGCGAAGGTGGCATCGGTGATGCGACGGGTCGCCAAGCGCCCCACCGAATCCTTGGACGGGAATTCCGGCGCGCCGCGCGGCCACCAGGCGACCACAGGGGTGTCCGGGAGCAGGAAAGGGATGACGACGCTGCTCTCGTGATTGATCAGCTCGCCTTGCAGCCGCAGCACGATCACCTCGGCAGCGCCCGCGTCACCGCCCACCCGGATCTGGGCGTCGAGGCGGGTCTCGGCTTCGCGATCGCCCCGGGCCAAAACGACCACCCGGCAGGGGTGTTCGCGGCTGGCGTCGTTGGCGGCGTCGATGGCGTCTTCGGCTTCCGAGCTGTCCAGCGTGCACACCACCAGGGTCAGCACTCGGCCCATGGTGATCACGCCGTTGCTTTCCCGCAGGCTCACCAGGCGTTTGGTGACTTCGGAGGTCGTGGTCTCCGGCATGTCGACGATCATGGCCGCCGCCATTCGCGCCCGGTGCGGGCGAGTATCTCGTCGGCCGACGACGGACCCCAGGTGCCCGCCTCGTACGGTTCCGGCTTACCCTCGGTGGCCCAGTGCTCGAGCACCGGATCCAGAATGCGCCAGGACAATTCGACCTCCGCGTTCACCGGGAACAAGGACGGGACCCCGAGCAGCACATCGAGGATCAGGCGTTCGTAGGCCTCTGGGGAGGATTCGGTGAACGCCTCGCCGTAGCTGAAATCCATATTGACGTCGCGCACTTCCATACCCGAACCCGGCACCTTCGAACCGAATCGGGTGGTGATGCCCTCGTCCGGCTGTACCCGGATGACCAGGGCGTTCTGGCCGAGCTCCTCGGTCATCGTCTGGTCGAACGGCAGGTGCGGCGCACGCTTGAACACCACCGCGATCTCGGTGACCCTGCGGCCCAAGCGTTTTCCGGTGCGCAGATAGAACGGCACACCCGCCCAGCGTCGAGTGTCGACCTCCAGGGTGATCGCGGCGTAGGTCTCGGTGCGTGACTGCGGGTCGAATCCCTCCTCGTCGAGCAGGCCGACGACATGTTCACCGCCCTGCCAGCCTTCGGCGTACTGTCCGCGTGCCGTCGTCTCGTCGAGCGGTTCGACCAGCTTCGTGGCCGAGAGCACCTTGATCTTCTCGGTCTGCAGCTGGTCGGGCTGGAAGCTGATCGGCTCCTCCATCGCGGTGAGCGCGAGCAGTTGGAGCAGATGGTTCTGGATCACATCGCGCGCGGCGCCGATGCCGTCGTAATAGCCTGCGCGGCCGCCCAATCCGATGTCCTCGGCCATGGTGATCTGGACGTGGTCGACGTAGTTGGCGTTCCAGATCGGATCGTAGAGCTGGTTGGCGAAGCGCAGTGCCAGGATGTTCTGCACCGTCTCCTTGCCGAGGTAGTGGTCGATCCGGAACACCGTCTCTTCCGGGAAGACTCCGTTCACCAGTGCGTTGAGTTCCTGAGCGCTCTCCAGATCGTGCCCGAAGGGCTTCTCGATCACCACGCGACGCCATGGCTTGCGTCCGTTGGCGTCGGTGATGGACGGCTTGGCCAGCCCGTGTTCGGAGAGCTGATCCAGCACGACCGGGAACATGTTCGGCGGAATCGAGAGGTAGAAGGCGTGATTGCCGCCGGTGCCACGATCCTTGTCCAGCTTCGCGAGGGTGTCGGCGAGTGTGGCGAAGGCTGTGTCGTCGTCGAAGGTGCCTTGCACGAACCGGATTCCCTCGGCCAGGTGGTCCCAGACCTCCTGGCGGAAGGGCGTGCGCGCGTGCGCCTTCACCGCTGCTAGGACGACCTGGGCGAAATCCTCGTCCGCATAGTCGCGTCGCGCGAAGCCGACCAGTGCGAAACCCGGGGGCAGCAGCCCCCGGTTCGCGAGGTCGTAGATGGCCGGCATCAGTTTCTTGCGGGACAGGTCACCGGTGACACCGAAGATGACCATGCTGCACGGTCCCGCGATACGAGGGACACGCTTGTCCCGTTCATCGCGAAGCGGGTTCTTCCAGACCGCCGACGCCGTTTTTCCTGCCGCTGTGCCGGCCATCTCGATCAGTTGCTTCCGGTGCCGGCCGAATCAGCCACAGCGGCCTTCAACTCCCCTGCGGTGGCGGAAAGTAGCTCCGCCCAAGACTTTTCGAACTTGTCGACGCCTTCACGCTCCAGGACCGCGAAAACGTCGTCGAGGTCGATGCCGACCGCGACGAGCTTGTCGAAGACCGCTTGGGCCGCCGCGGCGGTCCCGCTGAGGGTGTTGCCGCGGATCTCGCCGTGGTCGGCGACCGCTTCGAGGGTCTTCTCCGGCAACGTGTTCACCGTGTTCGGTCCCACCAGCTCGGTGACGTACATGGTGTCGGAGTACTCCGGGTTCTTCACCCCGGTCGAGGCCCACAGTGGCCGTTGCCGATTCGCGCCTGCCGACGCGGCCAGGTGTGCGTAGGTCGAGGTGTGCGCGCCGCCGTCGAAGACGTCCTGGTATTCGGCATAGGCGAGGCGGGCGTTGGCGATGCCTGCCTCGCCGCGCAGCTCCAGTGCCTCCGGAGTGCCGATCGCTTCGAGGCGTTTATCGATCTCGGTGTCCACCCGGGACACGAAGAACGAAGCGACCGAATGGATCTTGGCCGGGTCGTGGCCAGCGACCTTGGCCTTGCCGAGGCCATCGAGATAGGAGCCCATCACCGCGCGGTAGCGCTGGACGGAGAAGATCAGCGTCACGTTCACGCTGATGCCTTCGGCGATCACCGCGGAGATGGCGGGCAGGCCCGCTTCGGTAGCCGGAATCTTGATGAACAGGTTCGGCCGGTCGACGATCTTCCACAGCTCGACGGCCTGGGCCGTCGTCTTCTCCGCGTCGAACGCCAGCCGGGGATCGACCTCGATGGAGACCCGTCCATCGACACCGCCGGATGCGGCGAACACATCGGCGAACACGTCGCAGGCGGCGCGAACGTCATCGGTGGTGATGGTGCGGATCGCGGCATCCGCGTCCGCTCCTCGCGCGGCCAGCTCCTCGAGCTGGCCGTCGTAGGAGTGGCCCTGGCTGAGCGCACCCTGGAAGATCGTCGGGTTGGTGGTGACGCCGACGACATTGCGGGTGGCGATCAGTTCGGCAAGATTGCCGGACTGGATCCGGTCCCTGGACAGATCGTCGAGCCACACCGAGACGCCGGCGGCAGAAAGAGCTGCGGTGTTTTCGTTCTGTGCCATGAGCGCTTATCCCTTCACGTTCTCGAGCGTGCGCTGCGCGGCGGCAACGACATTGTCGGTGGTAAAGCCGAACTCGCGGAAGAGGGTCTTGTGATCGGCCGAGGCGCCGAAGTGCTCGATCGACACGATCTCACCCGCGTCACCGGTGAACCGATACCACGGCATCGCGATACCGGCCTCGACGGCAACCCGAGCGGTGACCGCAGGCGGGAGCACCTCGTCCCGGTAGGCCTTGTCCTGCGCGTCGAACCACTCCACACACGGCATGGAGACCACGCGGGTTCCGATGCCCTGCGCCTCCAGCGTAGTGCGGGCTTCGACCGCGAGCTGAAGCTCCGAACCGGTGGCGATCAGGATCACCTGTGGGGTCCCGGTGGACGCCTCGGCGAGGATGTAGCCGCCCTTGCGGACGCCCTCGTAGCTGGTGCCCTCCTGGATCGGGAGGTCCTGGCGGGTCAGCGCCAGCGCGGACGGACCGTCCTGGTGCGGCAGCTCGGACACCGAGAAGTGCGAGGTGTGCTCGCTGCTGTCGCGCTCGAGGATGGTGCGCCAGGCGTAGGTGGTCTCGTTGGCATCGCCGGGGCGGACCACGTTCAGGCCGGGGATGGCCCGCAGCGCGGCGAGGTGCTCGATCGGCTGGTGCGTCGGGCCGTCCTCGCCGAGACCGATGGAGTCGTGGGTCCACACGTAGGTGACCGGCACCCGCATCAGCGCGGCCAGCCGCACTGCGGGGCGCATGTAGTCGCTGAACACCAGGAAGGTGCCGCCGTACGGACGGGTGGGGCCGTGCAGCGCGATGCCGTTGAGGATCGAGCCCATCGCGTGCTCGCGAACGCCGAAGTGCAGCGTGCGGCCGTACGGGTTGGCCTTCCACATCCCGGTCGAGATCGACTCGGGGCCGAAGCTCGGGGTGTCGGGCATGGTGGTGTTGTTGGACTCGGCGAGGTCGGCCGAACCGCCCCACAGTTCGGGCAGCACCGGGGCCAGCGCGGCGAGCACCTTGCCGGACGCCTTGCGGGTGGCCATGCCCTTCGGGTCGGCCTCGTAGGTCGGCAGATTGGCGGTCCACCCTGCCGGCAGCCTGCGCTCGGCGAGCCGGTCGAACAACGCCTTGTTCTCGGGGTTGGCCTGCGCCCACGCATCGAACTGCTGCTGCCAGGCCTGGTGGGCCTCCTTACCGCGCGCGACGACCGCGCGGGTGTGCGCGATGACCTCGGGAGCGACCTCGAAGTTCTGCTCCGGGTCGAAGCCGAGAATCTTCTTGGTGGCGGCCACCTCGTCGGCGCCGAGTGCGGCACCGTGCGCGGCGCCGGTGTTCATCTTGGTGGGGGCCGGGTAGCCGATGATGGTGCGCAGCACGATGATCGACGGTTTGCCGGTCTCCGCCTTGGCGGCCTCGAGCGCGGCCTCGATCGCCACGACGTCCTCGCCGCCCTCGACGGTCTGGACGTGCCAGCCGTACGCCTCGTAGCGCAGTGCGACGTCCTCGGTGAACGCGATCGTGGTGTCGTCCTCGATGGAGATCTTGTTGTCGTCGTAGATCACCACGAGGTTGCCGAGCTGCTGGGTACCCGCGAGCGACGACGCTTCGGAGGTGACACCCTCCTCGAAGTCGCCGTCGGAGGCGATCACGTAGATGAAGTGGTCGAACGGGCTCGCGCCCGGCGCGGCATCCGGATCGAACAGGCCGCGCTCGCGGCGCGCGGCCATCGCCATGCCGACAGCGGAGGCCAGACCCTGGCCCAGCGGGCCGGTGGTGATCTCGACACCGTCGGTGTGGCGGAATTCGGGGTGGCCAGGGGTGAGCGAGCCCCACTTGCGCAGGTGCTTCAGATCGTCCAGTTCCAGACCGTAGCCGGCCAGGTAGAGCTGGATGTACTGAGTGACGCTGGAGTGTCCGCAGGACAGCACGAAGCGGTCCCGGCCGACCCAGCTCGGATCAGTCGGGTCCAGGCGCATCGTGCGCTGGTAGAGGGTGTACGCCAACGGCGCGAGGCTCATCGCGGTGCCCGGGTGACCGTTTCCGGCGTTTTGCACCGCGTCCGCGGCGAGCACCCGTACTGTGTCGACGGCCTTGGTGTCCAGATCCGTCCAGTCGTCCGGGTAGTTCGGCTGAGTGAGGGCGCGGATGTCGTCTGTGACTGACACGACCGAGGTTCTCCTGACATTCGTTTCGTCGACTGTGGTGGTTACTGGCGGCGTTGACGCGCGGCAGCGGCGAATGCGCACGCACCGGTGTACCCCAACCACCCTAGATGTGCCCGGTGACCGGCTGGGCGGGAACCCGGCTTACCGGGGCCGGAGTCGGGCGTTCCGGTCGCGGCGGGCGCCGTTTCGCACCGTCGAACGAGTCGTTTCGGGGTCGGGTACCGACCGGTCGCGCCCGTCCTTGCGCGCGGCCGCGCGAGGGGGCGATGGCGAGAACACCACCGACGTGGGTCTACCATCCTCTGTAGTAGTAGCCGCGCCGTGCAGGTCGTGCGCTGCTGGTTCCATTGCCGGATGCGATGCACAGCGTGCGAGGAGAGATAGTGCGGATTGGGCAACAGCCGGGTGGCAATGGTGCGCACGGCTCCTCCGCGACGGCGCTGGCCGACCGGTTCACGGGTGCTGGTCTGTTGTCGCGGACGGTGCGGAAACCGCTGGCCTACATTGCGCTGACCAAGCCGCGCGTCATCGAATTGCTGCTCGTCGCGACTATCCCGACGATGCTGCTCGCCGACCGGGGCGCCATCGACATCCGTCTCATCCTCGCGACGCTGTTCGGTGGCTGGATGGGCGCGGCAAGCGCGAACACGTTGAACTGCGTCGCCGACGCCGACATCGACAAGGTGATGAAGCGGACCGCCAAGCGGCCGCTGGCCAGGGCGGCGGTGCCCACCTCGCACGCCTTCGTGTTCGGTGTGGTACTCGGCCTCGGATCGTTCGCCTGGTTGTGGTGGCAGGCGAATCTGCTCAGCGGTGTGCTGGTCGTCGCGACCATCCTGTTCTACGTTTTCGTCTACACCCTCGGTCTCAAGCGCCGTACCTCACAGAATGTGGTGTGGGGCGGCGCGGCGGGCTGCATGCCCGCCCTGGTCGGCTGGTCCGCCGTCACCGGCAACATCGGCTGGCCCGCGATCGCCCTGTTCGGCGTGATCTTCTTCTGGACGCCGCCGCACACCTGGGCGCTGGCCATGCGCTACAAGGAGGACTATCGCGCGGCCGGTGTGCCGATGCTGCCGGTGGTCGCGACCGAGCAGGTGGTGACCAAGCAGATCGTCATCTACACCTGGCTCACCGTGCTCACGACCCTTGCCCTCGCACCCGCGACCGGCGTGATCTACACCGCTGTCGCGCTGGTGGCCGGGGCGTGGTTCCTGCTGATGGCTCACCAGCTGTACTCCGGTGTTCGCCGGGGCGAGTCGGTGAAGCCGCTGCGACTGTTCCTGCAGTCGAACAACTATTTGGCCGTCGTGTTCTGCGGTCTTGCGGTGGACTCGGTGCTCGGCTGGGACACCATCGGTAGCTTCTTCGGCTAGTGCCGATACACCGAGTCCACACCGATACGCCGAGTTCACGGGTTCAGCTGCGCCGGCCGAGATATCCATCGGGTCGGACCAGCACCGTCGTGCCCTCGCCGGCGCGGTACGCCGCGAATGCGTGCCCTTCGACGTCCACGACGTAGCGCGGCGGCGTCTCACCGGCCGCATAATCTGCCTCCGGGGCAGCCCCGGCAGGTACCCCGTCTTCCGGACGCACCACCGTGTAGGTGTGCACACCGGGCTCATTCGAATGCGCTGCGGCTTTTCCGAAACACAGCAGCGTCGAGTGCGGTCCGCGGAAAAGGTCGAACAGTCGGATCGGCAGCCCGTTCGCGTCCTTCAGCGGCGCGTCGGGCGCGCGATCACCCGCGACGAGCGGACCGTGATCGGCCGGATCACGGTAGCTGATATCCAGCTGTCGCGTTTCCTCGCCACGGTGCATGGCGTCTTCGTCACCGTCGACCAGTTTGTCGAGCAGTTCACTGCTGATGCCGAGCACCCGTGCGGCCACCGTCCGGCGCTCGGATTCGTAGCTGTCCAGTAGTGATTGGTCGCCGTTTACCGCCGCGGCGAGCTTCCATCCGAGGTTGTAAGCATCCTGGATGCCGGTGTTCAAGCCCTGTCCGCCGGTTGGCGGATGCACGTGCGCGGCGTCGCCCGCCACGAACACCCGGCCCTCGCGGAAGCGCTGCGCCAGGCGGATATTCGGCCGCCACACAGTGGCCCAAGTGAGATCGCTCAGGACGATATCGGTGCGTCCGGAGTAGCGGTCGACAAACCCTTGCAGGACCGCGAGGGTGGGTTCGACATCAACGCCGAGCGGTGTGGCGCACTGGAAATGCCGTCCGCCGGGCAAGGGGGACATGGCGATTCCCTCCATCGGCCGCTCCGCGTCGGCGAACCAGTAGCCGTACTCGTGGTCGAGCACATCCGCGCGCACATCGCCCAGCAGCATTCGAATCGAATCGTCCGTGGTGCCTGCGAAGGGGATGTCGAGTGTTTTGCGTACGGTGCTCCGACCGCCATCGGCCCCGACCAGATAGCCGGCGCGAACGGTTTCGTGGGCGCCGTCGTGTGCGAGCGTGACGGTGACTCCCGCGTCGTCCTGATCGAACGACACCAGCGTGGTACTCAGCTCGACATGAACACCGAACTCCGCCAACCGATCCCGCAGGATGCCCTCGGTCCTGGATTGTCCGAGCACCCAGAGATTCGGGTAGGGGATCGAGGGTGTCGGCTCGGTCGGTTCACTCATCCGTCGCTCGCCGACGAACTCGCCGCCGAAGTAGGCGCGCATGACCGGTGTGGGGGTGCCTGCGGCCAGCACCGCGTCCAGCACGCCGAGATCGTCGAACACCTCCAGGGTGCGCGGCTGGATGCCGTCCCCTCGGGAGCCCGCGAAGAATTCGCTTGTCTGCTCCACGATGCGCACGGTGATATTGCGGCGGGCCAGTTCGAGGGCGAGCGTCAGGCCGGTGGGTCCGGCCCCTGCGATGAGTACCTGGGTCTGCACGATGTCTCTCCTGAACTGAATTGCTATTCACTGAATGTTGGTTCAGTATCGGAGTTGGTACCTTTCGCTGTCAAGGAGGTGATGTCGGTGTCGACAAGTCGCCGAGAGAAGTCCGCGGAAACCGAGCAGGCGCTGAAGGCCGCTGCGCTGCGGGTTTTCGCCGAACGCGGCTATCTGAACGCGAAGATCTCCGACATCACCGCGGCGGCTGGTCGCGCGGCCGGGTCGTTCTACAACCACTTCGCGAGCAAAGAAGAACTTCTGCAGTCGCTGCTGAAGGACATGGCCGACGCCGGGGATGTGCGGGCCGAGGGGCCGGACCACAACCCGGACTTCAGCGACCCGGACGGCGTGCGCTACCACGTCGCCGGGTACTGGAAATTCGCTCGCGAGCACGAGCCCGTGTTGCGCGCGATGAGCCAGGCGGCGATCGTCAGCGAGGACTTCGCGCGGATGATCGGCCGGTTCGGCGTCGAACAGCGTGCGGATGTCGCCGACCACGTGGATGGGTTCGCCGACAAGGGTTTACGGCTGCCGAGCACGACCGACGCCAGTCTGGCGATGATGTTCCTGGTGACGCAGGCGCTGTTGCAGGCGGTCGAGGACGGCACCGTCACGCTGACCGACGAGCAGGCCATCGAGGGATTGACCAAGTTCATCTACCGCGGACTCACCGGGCGCGACTACTGATTGTGATGGGCGGCGTACCAGAATCGGCCGCTGTAGGGCCGGTGCGGTGAATGCTGTTCGTGGCCGACGCCGCGTTCCGCTGTGGCGCCGCTGCGATCGGCCTGCTATTGCTGGATCGATTCGAATCTCGGGTTGCGCGGGCGCAATTGCTGAGACGATTCTCGTGCAGCATCTGTCCGACGACTCCGGCAGATAGCGGATGACTCCGGCAGATAGCGGAGGCGCGGCCGGGCGGCGACGGCCGGATGGTCTGGTACAGCCGAAAAGTCACTTGTCGCTACGGTAGTGGGGATGGCAGGGTGAGTGGTACCGATGTCGTCGAGGGGGATGCATGAGGATTCGTGCGGGGGTCGTCGCGGTCGCGGCGATCGTGGCACTGACCGGATCGGCGGGCACGAATGCCGTTGCCGAATCCGGCGGAGCAGATCGAGCCGCTCTGCAGCAGGCGATGAACGACGTCGTCGCGGCCGGAGCGGCCGGGGTCCAACTCCGCGTGCGCGATCGGTCAGGTGACTGGGCCGGGAGCGCCGGTGTTGCGGAAATCGGCCGCCCGGAAGGTGTTCCGGTGGATGGGCGATTCCGGGTGGGCAGCATTACCAAGACGTTCATCGCGACGGTGCTGTTGCAACTCGTCGATGAGGGAAAGCTCGGGCTGGACGACCCGATCGCACGGTACGTGCCGCAATTCGACTTGGATCGCCGGATCACTGTGCGAATGATCTTGCAGCACACCAGCGGTCTGCGTAGTCACACCCGCAGCTCGGACCCGGCGGATGCTGCCGACCCCCTTCTGGTCGACGACATGTACCGCACCTACCTCCCCGACGAAATAGTGCGATTTGTAGCCGCCGAACCGCTGAAGTTCGATCCAGGGACGGGATGGTCGTATTCCAACACCAACTACGTGCTCGCGGGTCTGCTGATCGAGAAGCTCACCGGGACGCCCTACGCCTGGCAGGTCAATCTCCGAATCGTGTTGCCCCTCGGACTGTGGCGCACCGAGCTGCCGGGTCAGGGGATGGAGATTCTCGGGCCGCACGCGCACGGCTACGTGCGTTATACCGAAGATGGTGAAAGCAAGCTCTTCGACATCACCCGGCTCAACCCCTCCTGGGTTGGCGCATCCGGCGAAATCATCTCCACAACAGACGATCTCACGAAATTTGTGACGGCACTGGCGGGCGGACGGCTGTTGTCGCGTGCCCGGATGGAGGAGATGCGGGACATCCACCGGCTGAGTCCGGGCGTGGGGTATGGACTCGGACTGTTCGAATGGGACTTCTCTTCGGACTGTGCCGGTCTAGGGCACGAAGGCCGTATGCCAGGCTATTTGTCCGAGATGCTCAGCAGCCCGGACGGTCGTGCCAGTGTGGTGATATCCGTAACCGAAGGCGCGTTCGTGCCGGAGAGCGAAGCGTTCCAGACGACCATGATTCGGCTCGCGAGCCTGGCGCTCTGTGGTCTCGCCGGCCCGCCGCTTCGACCGGTTTAGCCGGAGTGCGTAGAGACTCGTGACTATGGGGTGGTGCGGCGACGGCTCACGTAACGCGCATTCGCCTACGGCAGCAGCACGATAGAGCCGGTGGTCTTGCGGCCTTCGAGATCGCGGTGCGCCTGCGCGGCCTCGGCGAGTGGGTAGGTCCCGCCGATTCTGACATGCAGCGAGCCGTCGGCGATCGCGGACAGAATATCGTCTGCGCGCCACAGCAATTCGGCGCGATCGCGGGTGTAGTGGACCAGCGTCGGGCGGGTGACGAACAAGGAGCCCGCGGGATTGAGGCGTTGTAGATCGAATGGCGGCACCGGTCCACTGGCGGCGCCGAACAACGCGAGCGTGCCGCGAATTCGCAACGAGGCCAGACTGACCTCGAAGGTCGCAGCGCCCACCCCGTCGTACGCGGCGGCGACACCGGCACCGCCGGTGAGTGCCCGCACCTGCTCGGCGAGATCGTCGCTGTAGCGCAGCACCTCCACCGCGCCGGCCTCCCTCGACAGCTTTTCCTTCGCATCCGACGACACCGTGGTGATGACTCGCACTCCACGGTTGGCTGCCAGCTGAGTGAGTATCAGGCCGACACCACCCGCGCCGGCGTGTACCAGCACCGTCTCGCCGGGTTCGGGCTTATAGATAGATTCGATCAGGTAGTGCGCGGTCATACCCTGCAGCAGGGCCGACGCGGCGACCGGCGGAGCCACCCCGTCGGGTACCGCCACCGCGATCGCAGCGTTCACCGCGACCCGCTGGGCGTAGCTACCCGGCGCCGCCGCCCAGGCGACCCGGTCGCCGACGGCGAATTCGGTCACATCAGCGCCGACCTCGGCCACGATCCCGGTGCCCTCGGCCCCTGGGATATAGGGCACTGCCTGCGGGTATAGCCCGGTCCGGAGATAAGTGTCGATGAAGTTGATCCCGATGGCCTCGGTATCGACCAGCAGCTGATCCGGACCGATCTGCGGATCCGGAACCTCGACGAACTCCAGGACCTCGGGCCCGCCGTGCTCGGAAACCTGAATCGCGCGCATGAGATCCGTTCTACACCCATCGCCTCTGGACCTGAACGTACCGGTCAGTAAACTAACGCCCATGAGTGCTCCTGCCGCCCCCGTCCCAGTGCAGCTGTCGGGCTCCCTAGTGGACTCCGTCAAGGGATTCGTCGCCGAGCACGGCGGCTCCGCAACGGCCGTCCTCCAGCCGATCGGCCGCCTCGGCGTCCGGGTCACCCTCGTCGGCTCCGACGGTATCCTCGGCGACCAGGTCGTCCCCGACCTCGACACCGCCAAGAACCTGATCGCCACCGTCGACGGCCTCACCGAAGCCGACGAATGGAATCGCGAACTTACCTCCATCGTGACGCCCCGCAAGGGTCACTGGGCGAAGATGGCAGGCTGGGTGGCTCGCCAGACCCGCTTTCCCAAGGCGCGCAACGAATCCTGAGGTTCGTCCCCTCGAATACTCGGGCTCGGCGAAGGGGTGCCCGTGAGTTCGGTGTCCGGACAGGCCAGGTGGGTGTGGTCGACCCGTCTCGGGCCCTTCTGGGTCCAGTTGCGAAGGTGGCGCCAGGAGCGCGGAGGAGATCCGTACTTCGGCGACCATCGAGACAACGACGTTTCCTCCGCCCGGAAGCGGGGCTGAAATGCGCACCCTCGGTTGCAGGTCCGAACCGGTGGCCTCGATGAGGTGGTTGACCGTGCGATGAACGTCGTCGACGGTGGGCGGGCCGGGGCGCAGGTTCCTGGCTGCTCCGGGGTGTGGTGGTTCGGCAACCGGGCGACCTGCGTGCGCCGGTCGCGGTGGCGATGCCGGAGCAGCGGTGGCGGCCTGGGTCGTCGCGTGAGCTGCTGATCGAGTCGGCTACGACGCGTAGGGTCGCGAGATCGTCTGCGGTGCGGGGCGGAGGTCGACGTCGTATTCCTACCGCGGCGACGCCGGAACGGCGTTCGCGCAACCATCGCCTCCTGCCGCAGCCGGTCCGACCAACCCGGCAGGCACATCGGAAACGAACGGCAGCGGTTCAGGAGAAACGAGATCACATCGGCGGCAGCGGAGTCCCGCTTGGCCGAAATCGCCTCCAGCATCGCCGAGGTGAACCGCCGATTGCCCGCCTCGGCCGCTGCAGCGTCGGCCGCGTCGCGCAGCGTCACCAGCGCCGCGAACGCTTCTCCCCCGCCTCCGGCGAGAACCCCATCACATCGTTGAGCACCCGCACGGTGAGCGGGACCGCGTACTGGCCGAGCAGGTCGGCCGGTGGGAAACTCTGCTGAGAGCGACGATGCGGAGATCGTGCAGCAGATAGCCATGTTGTACATGGCAGGGACCGAACCGATGTGGAACCTTCGACAGTTTCTGCGAGTCCGATCTCGAATACGTTGCTGTTGATGGTGATCGATGACGAGTTCCAGAGCGAGCTCCTGACCGGAGTGCTGTCCACTCGGGACGCGATCGATGAGGTGTTGTTCGCCGATCCGCCGCTGGCGAACTCCTGCTTCAGTTTTCCGCAGCGTCCACAACTTCTCGGCGATGTGCTGTTGCCTGCGCATCAACCGATCGTGATCAGTCTGGCGGCATGCAACAACGATCCTGCGGCGGTGGCTGGTGATCGCACCGGGAACCGTTCGCATCTGGCGTGGGGCGCTGGTTCCCGTGCATGCCCGGCCAAGTCGCTGGCGATGGTCATCGTCCAGGAAGCGCTCGACCAGTTGCTCGATGCGCTGCCCGAAATCCGGTTGGCGGTGCCTGCCGGGCAGTTGCAGTGGCGCCCGGGGGGTTTCCACCGCGCATTAGAGGCGCTGCCGGTGATCTTCCCTCCATCCCCACCTTTGAATCGCGTGTGAAGGACGTGTCCGTGCGAACGCCGAAGTGGTTGCCTGCCGCACGGATTCGGCCTGAACCCATCATTCGGCCCGATGCGTGGCAGTACTCTGGGTTTGCTGGGAGAGGGTGGTGATGAACAGGCGAGACCGACGAATGCTGCCCGCACCCTCGGCAAGGCCCACCTCCTTCGTTGTGGCCTCCCTGGATCGCTGAATATTTCCCCCCTGCACCAGATTCTGTGCTGTCTGTGGCTATACCCCTTGGCGCCCAACGCTTTCGGGTGACGGCCGTTTGCGCCGCGTGACTCCGATGCGGGTACTTCGACGATCCTTGTCCATGGTTCCGGCAAACGCCGAAATGCATTCTCCCAGTTGAGAACTCGCGAACAATCGATACACTCGGAGACGTGCAAATTTCGCTCGGGCCGCGCGTTGACTCAGCGGCGCGGTGCGGAACGCGAAACTTGGTCGCCAGGTGGTGGAACGGAACCTCACGTGAAGGTGTGTGGTGCATTGAGCTTTTGACAGGTGATCGTCCGGCTCCCATGTCTCGGTCCTCGGCCGTATCCGCGCGAACGTGCGGTAACTGCCGGCTCCGGTGCGTCGAAGTTCGGCAGCGATAGCCTCAGGTATGCCCAACGGTGGATGAGTAACCGCTGGGATCGGAAATGAGTAGGAGCGGTTATGGTTACGCACGGGTATGAGGAACGCACATCGCTGGCAGAGCTTCTTCGGCACGGCGACTTAGAGTTCCACCAGCAGCTGCAGCAGATTCTGACCAACCCGGACTTCGCCGTCACAGACAAGCAGAGCCAGGAGCAGCGGCGGGAGAACGCGTATGACCAGCTGCGGAATCTGGTCAAGGAGATCGGCAGTACACGCGCCGTCGCGACCGATCTGCCCAAGCTGTTCGCGGTGTTCGACTGGTCCGCGGTGCTGGCGACCGACCTGATCCCGCTGATCTCCGGCCACTACAACCTGGCATCGGGCAGCCTGGCCACCCTGACCGACTCCGACTCCGCCGAGCAGTATCTACAGGACCTGGATGACGCCACCAGCGTCGGCGTCATGCTGCTGACCGAGTACGGGTGTGGCTCCAACATCGGATTCATGCAGACCACCGCGACCTGGGATGGTGCGGGGTTCGTGCTCAACACCCCGGACCCGCTGGCGCGGAAATTTATGCCGTCCGTAGGTATCCCGGTTGCTCGGGTCTGCGTCATCGGCGCACGGTTCATCGACGCGGCGGGCGTCGATCAGGGCGTGCACCTGTTCGCGGCGCGACTACGCGACGCCAACGGCGACCCGGCCCCCGGCGTGACGATCACCCAACTCGACCATCAGCCGCTGGTCATTATGGACAACTCGGTCATCAGCTTCGATAATCTCCGGGTCGAGCGCGCTGCCTGGCTGAGCAACGACCTGGCCACCATCGATGATGAGGGTGTGCTCACCTGGCACGACGAGGACAGCCGGAAGCGGGCGTTCGCCTCGGCGATCAGCCAACTGACCGTCGGGCGCTTGGCGCTTTCGTCCTGCTTGAACGCTTCGGCCCGCGCCTCGCTCTACATCGCTCTGCGCTACGCCGCCAAGCGGGTAGTGCCGTTGACGCCTGTCGACAGCACCTTCATGGTCGATATCCCGCACGTGCGCGACACCCTGCTCACCGACCTGGCCGGCACTGTCGCTCGGACCATTTACGGCAACGCGGTCAAGACCTTCCTCGCGGGTGCCGATCTCACCGCTCGCGACACCGTCGTGTCGGTGATGTTGGCCAAGTATTTCATCCAGGAGCACGCGTTGGAGACGGTCACCGACTGTCGCACCAAAATGGCTGCGCAAGGGATGTTCAGCGCCAACCGGGTCGCCAACTATCTGGGAGTCTGTCATGCCGCTATCACCGGCGAGGGTGACACTTTCGTTCTCGGGTCCGTCGCCGGTCGCGTACTGGCCAAACAGCTCGTCGGCACGCCGCCACCCGAACCCGCTCTCCACGATCCCGCCGACCCCGGCGACCGCGCGCGCTTGCTCCACGCCCGCACGCTGACGATCGCGCAAGAGGCCCGACCGCACCTTGGCAACCCAGCACTGAACGCTCGGCTGGAGGTCATTCCGGACGCGCTCGAGCTCGCCGAGGCCTACTGCGCCGAGCAGGCCCTGCGGCTGCTCGACGAACACGCCGAACACCATCCCGAGATCGCCGCCCTGCGTGACGTTTTCGCTCTGGAACAGATCAACAAAGAGTCTGCGTGGTATCTCACCCACGGTCTGCTCGACATCGCTGCCGTCAAGGCCGTGAAGCAGCAGCTCCGCGGTGGGCTGCTCCCGCAAGCCATCGACAACCTCGCCGACCACCTGCCCGCACTGCTGGATGCGTTCGGCCTCGATGACGAGATCCTCGGCGCACCGGTACTTTCCGGGGATCTGCCCGCGGCGTGGGATTCTCGCTGCCACGACCCGCGCGGTCACTGATCCTGCAAGGTAGGTATGGGTAGGGCGCCCCGGCGGGGGTGTCCTACCCAGGGCGCCGTCGCGGAGCTTGCCGGCCAGGGCTGCCGTGGCGGGCGCTGGATCGTAGGAGTCCACAGGTAAGTGTGCAAAAGGCGATGGCGATCTGATTGTTGATCTGCCACAAGGTGGCGACAACGTTCCCCTCCACGTCGCACCCGACGATTTCGACACGGGGGTATTCGCGCAGCCATGTTCCGAGGCTTCGGATTTGCGGTCGGACGCACGTCGATTCGCTCGTCGATGACGGCGGGATCTTGTACGGGGGAACCGACCACAGACCACGTCGAGGCTACTCTTCTGATCGAAGTAGCCACACCGCACCAGCTCGGCAACATCCTGCCGCGGCAACGCCGGCCGGCAGGCGGTACACAAGACCTGGCGATGTGAGGCCGAAACCACCCCCGGTGGCGGAATCCTGTTGACAGGGAACAACATAGCGACCCGGCAGACTTCGCTCGGCCCTCGCCTTGGGTACTATGCTGCGGCAGCCTAAATCAAGGAGACTACGTGTATCCGCAGCACACGCATCAGGGTGCTTCCGCCGACTCGATGTCGTCGATCGAGTTCATAGGTCCTCGAATCCCGATCTACAGTGCAGAATTTGCGGCCGATCCCCACGGGGCCTACCGCCAGATGCGTAGTGACTACGGACCGCTGGTGCCGGTCGAGATGTGGCCAGGAATACCTGCAACCCTGGTTATCAAATATCGCACTGCCGTGGGCATTCTCAACGACTCCGACCGTTTTCCAGCCGATCCGAGTACCTGGCAGCGGTCCGTACCTGCCGATATCCCGATCATGCCGATGATCGAATACCGCCCCAACGCAATACGTACCAGCGGTGCGGAGCACGCTCGCTACCGCAATGCCCTGAACGATGCCTTGGCCGGAATGGACCTGAACTCCCTGCGATCCATCGTGGCGAGGTCCGCCATCCCGATCGTCAACACGTTCTGCAGGGACGGGAGCGCCGATGTATTGAACCAGTACGTCCTCCCGCTGGTCTTCTCGGTCTTCTGCCAGGTACTCGGCTGTCCACCGGAAATCGGTGAGCGGGTCGCACAGGCCAGTGCTGCGATGTTCGACGGTGTGGATACCGAAACGGTGAACGCGATTATGGGTCAAGCATTGCTCGACCTCACCACTCTGAAGCGTGTGCACCCGGCTGACGACGTCACAACGAGACTGGTCCAGCATCCGGCCGGGCTGTCCGACGAGGAGATGGTGCATCAGCTGGTCCTGCTGTTCGCGGCCGGTGTCGAACCGCCACTGAACCTCGTCGCCAACACCCTGCTGTTGATGCTGACCGATACCCGCTTTACCAGCGATGACAACAACGTTCCCTTGTCGACCAAGACCGCTCTCGAAGAGCGGCTGGCAACCGACCCGCCAATGGCGAACTACTGCATTACTTATCCTCGCCAGCCGATTCTGATCGAGGGGGTGTGGCTGCCTGCGAATCAGCCGGTCATCATCAGTATGGCCGCCTGCAATACGGATCCAGAGATGAACACAGGCGAATTCCTGGACAACGGATGGAATCTGGCGTTCAGCACCGGTCCGCACGCCTGCCCCGCTCACGCCCGGCCGTACGGGCTTCTGCTCGCGCAAGACGTCATCGATCAACTTTTGGACATCCTCCCGGAACTGAAATTAGCGGTTCCCAAAGAGGAGCTCGTGTGGCGCCCTGGCCCATTCCACCGAGCATTGACAACGTTGCCGGTTGTGTTCCCGCCTTCTCCTCCGTTGGATCTCTGAAGGTGTAGCTCCACTCCGGCCGACCGGTTGCGGCGTGCGGCGTCTCGGACGAGTTGCCCTGCGGCGGTTCGTGGCTCGATCGCGGCCGGCCTGAGCAGCGGCACCTACGAATCGGCAGGATTCGCGTCGGGCCGTACTCGGACGCCATCGAGCCGGCCACGGCGACCGCCGAACGGCCGGCGACGACAGCCGTGTTCGCCGCGGGACCGACCATCGACAGCCCCTCGAACTAGCCTCTGTTTTGAAAGTGGGTGAGGGCAGGCAGTGCCCGCCCTCATCTGTGTCGGCGTTTCGACCGGATGTAGGGTCGTGGTGATGACGGGTGTGTGGGATGTCCTGGACGAGGCGCGGCGCCCGCAGTGGACCTTCACTCCGTTCGTGAACGTTGGGCCATTGCAGTTCGGTATGGCCCCTGCGCAGGTCAGAGAAGCCGTGGACGGAATCCTCACGAGTCATGTCTCGAGGGGCTATTTCGGTGGAGAGTCCCGGATCGAGTTCGAACTTGCCGGGATGAAGCCGTTCAAGCCGGCCGTCACTACCTATTTCGACGACACGGTCGGCTTGGCATGTGTTGTCGTGCATGCCCTTTCTGGTCCGCAGGTGACCTTGGCGGGGATACGGCTGGTGGCGCAGGTGCCGTCCCGGCTAGAAGACCAGTTCCTCGACTACGCCACCACGCAGGGCGCCCCGCCGTGCTATTCGCAGCAGGCAGACCCCGGCTCGGAATTGCTCGGATTGGTGATCCGGGCGCAGCGAGCAGGCGACACCGTGCTCACCCGACCGGTGTTCGTGGCGCAGGACTGGGCCGAACGCTGCTGCGACACAAGCGAGGGGTCCATCCCACGCGACGAATGGAACAGTTTCTGACGGTGTCGGCTCTACCCGTGTTATGAACGGTGAGCGATCGAATGCCCGCCCTCACCCGTGTCGGAGCCATTGGTTGATGGCAGTGATCTGGACGATGGCCAAGTAGCGGACGGTGAGTTTGTCGTATCTGGTTGCCATCGTACGGTTTTCCTTCAGCTGACCGATGCCGCATTCGACGGCGTGACGCTGCTTGTAGCGTTGCGGGTCGACCGCCGACCGCCGGCGGAGCCCTTGTTCCTGCGGTTGGCGGCCTGGTCGGCTTTGATCGGGATCGTCGCAGTGATTCCACGCCGGCGCAGGTAGGCGCGGTTGGCGCGGGAGCTGTAGGCCTTGTCGGCCAGCACCTCCTCGGGCCGGGTCCGCGGTTGCCCCAAACCCAGGCGCGGCAGCACCTTACGGCCCTGCTCACACGCCAGATGAGTCTTGGTCGTCCACCCGCCACGAGACCGTCCGAGCGCGTGATCGGCGGGCTCGTCCTCGACCCCGCCCGGTGGCTCACTCTGCCTGCCGCTGTCGCGACGGGCACCGGCAGCGTGCCGATGCGCACGAGCGATCGTGGAATCGACGCTCACGGTCCAGACGATGCGGCCGGAGGCGTCGGCGCACACCTGCAGCATTTTCCAGATCACCGCCCACACTCCAGCGCGCTGCCAGCGGCGGAACAGTCCGTACACCGTCTGCCACGGCCCGTAACACTCCGGCACGTCCCGCCACGGCGACCCCACCCGGGCACGCCACCGAATCCCATCGATGAGCTGCCGTTTCGTCCACTTCGGCGGACGCCCCGTCCTCCGCCCACGAGGCAGCAACGGCTCCAACCGCGCCCACTGCGCGTCGGTCCGATCCGCCCGCCTCGTCACCGCTACCCTGGTCACGAGGTCTCCGGTTGTCAGGTAATGCTTGGTCGCATACCCATCTACCGGAGACCTCGCCTCACATCGGCACCGACACGCCCACACAGACAACGCTATTCACCCACAACACCTGGCGAACCCGCTGACGGCACCCACCACAACCACTTTCAAAACAGAGGCTAGTCGTGTCAGCCAGGGCGGCGTACGCCCTGGAACGCATCTCGTACCTGGTGCGCGCCGAGCACCTAGATGTCAACCCGCCAGGCGGCCCGAGTATCCGCCGAGCCGATACCGCCACCGCCCCGGCAGGCCACCCGCCGACGATGGTCGCCGCCTCAGATAAGCACTGCCCTGCCCGATATTCTCGGCGGACTACGTGTGGACTGGGCATGACTAAGCGGGCTCGGGCAATTCATCGTGCACCAGTAACGACGAACCGCAGCGCAGACGCTCGGCGCGCGCCGCTCGTGGAGCGAGATCGGTTCCGTGGGTCGGGTGGCGGCATACGCCGCCCCGCTCCGCGCATCATCACTGCGAGCCCCCGCCCCCGTCATCCAGGGTGCCCAGGACATCTCCGCTGAGCCAACACTTGGGTGTGGACGAACCGCCGGCGAAGCCTGGAGGTTGGAAATGATTGGTGCGGAGGGGTTCTGGCAAGATCACCGCAAGCGTGAGCTCCACCCGAACAACCGGAACCGAAGAAGGAGTCCCCATGGCGGTTGATCCGATTCCCCACGGGCAACACGGCATCACCGTGTACTTGGCAGTCGGCGATGCGCGGTCGGCAATCGAGTTCTACAAGAAGGCTTTTGATGCCGTCGAGCTTTACCGGGGGGAATCACCGAGCGGTCGCATTGATCACGCGGAGCTGAGGATCGGCGATTCTTCGCTGGTTCTCACCGAGCCCTCCGAGGGGCATCCGCTGGCGAGCCCAGCGCAGTCCCGGGCATCAGTTGGTCTGCGGCTGTACGTCGAGGACGTCGACAAGCACTTCGCTCGGGCGCTGGAGCTGGGTGCCCGAGAATTCAGCGCAGTGAGTGATCTGTTCTACGGTGACCGCAGCGGGACACTGGTCGACCCGTTCGGCCACGTCTGGATTGTCTGCACCCACAAAGAGGACCTGTCGATCGAAGAAATCCAGGAGCGTGCCAAGAAATTCTACGGCGGATAGGTCGACAGGGTCCATCGGAGGTGCACGGCTTTACTGACATTTGGCACGGTGTCCGCGCGGTACTGCGGCCGAGGCGGCAGTATCCTCCGACGGGGACGAGTTCCGCCGGACCAAGAGGATGCATCGATGTCGTCACCGATACCGGGAGTCGTGGCCTGGGCAGTGATCGGCTACGTCACGGTTCTGCTGTCGGCTCGGTTATGGTTCGGCGGCCAAGCTGTTGTCGATCGGCTCGTAAACCACATGGGCCTGTGGAGCATCGCGACCCTGCTGATATTCCGGTGCGCATCGACGCCGACCATCGATGACCCGGCGAATCAGCTTGCCCTGGTTTGTATTCTCATGAACACCACATACCTGTACAGCGTCGGTCGGCTCGCCGAGGCCGACTCCGAGCCGGACGCCGTGTGGCGCTACCAGCGCAACGCCGCTCTCCTCGCCCTGGCCGCGACAGCCTCGATAGTCTTGGTCGCGGCATCGGCGAGATATGCAGGACAATCGGTCGACCTGCACCTCACGGGGGTCGGACTGGTCATCGGCTGTGCCTTCGCCGTCACCTACAACACGTTCGTGATCAATCGCATCTGCCTCGGCGCACTCCGCCATGTCGATACCCCGCGCGCGGCGCGAATCGTGTGTATCGGTTTGATCGGCAGCAACGTCGTTATCTGCGGTGCGCATGCACTATCGCTGTCCCAGTTGGCCACTGAATGGCCCGACGGACCACAACTGTCACTGGTCCACGCTGCGTTCACCGTGTGGGTCGCGATCAATGCGACACTGCACGCGATACCGCTGGTCGCGGAGCTGGTGCTGCGAGCAGGTATGGATCGCGCCACCAGAACCTGCCGTCAGCTATTGCCGCTGTGGCGTGATCTCACCGCGGCGGTTCCGGAGATCGTCATGCCCGTCGACGCGCGACACGGTTCGGATCCGGTCACCCGTCTGCTGCGGATGACTGTGGAGATCCGCGACGCGATGCTCCACCTGGGCGCTTACCTCCCGGCCGAAGCCGATGAAACGCAACGTAATACTGTGCGAGCGTCCGAATCCGACCGGGGGATTGCCGATTACGCCCATCGGCTGGTACGGGCGGTGCAGGCCAGAAGGGCTGGCCTACCGCCCGCCGGTACCGGCGCCCCATCGCTATTGCCCGTGGTCGCCCACGATTTCGACGCCGAGCTCGCGCACCTGATCGACCTGGCCCGCATCTGGCCGCGGGCCAAGGCCGCGGTGGAATGAGCCGATCGGGCAGAGCGCGGATGGATCGCCGGACGCCATAGGGTGTATCTCCCCTCGCGTTTCAGATCATTTCGCGACAGTTCGACCTAGAGGTAGACGGTTCGCCGATGGCCGGCGTAGTGTCGCAAGCTGCCGAATTCCGGCCGCGAAAGTTCCACTGCCCGGCACTCACTGTGGCAGGGTGCGAAGGTGCGGCGGCGCAGAGGCGAGAAGCCCGAGAAGATCGAACCGAGGCAGGTCGAACCCATTGGGCCGGTGTGCGGGGCATTCGGATACTGCGCCGCCGTGGGACTGATGCGCACCGGGCCGCTCTTCGCCGTGACCGGAGATTCCTGGGCCGATGGTTTGTGCCCCGGCATCTTCACCGTGCCGCTCGGGCTCGGGCTCGCGGTCAGCGTCGTCGATTGGCGGCGTTCGGCCAAACGGTTCGAAGCGGCCGGAGTCGTCGGGACGGCCGAGATCATCGCCGTCGACGGGATGCACATCAGCGGTGAAGCGGATGAAGTTGCTGAACTGACCGTACGGATCAGTGGGCCGGGCTTCGACACCTTCGACGCCGACTGCGAGCGCAATACTCGGGACCCAGCCTGGGAGGTCGGTGATCGGTTCGCGGTGGTAGTCGATCCGATCGACATGACTTACGCGATTCGTTCATGACTACTTGCCTCGCTAGTCGGTTCCCCGCAATACGTTGTCATGGTATGCACCGGGGATATTGCCGCGTAACCGATAAATCGCCACGATGTAGGTCCAGCCCGGATCCTCGGATTCTGGTGCCAGCACGCAGGCGCGGCCGACACCGACTGCGGTACTGGCCTTCCACACCATCTGTGTGAAATTCTCGGTCCCCGGCGCCGGGCCGTCAGCGTCGTATTCGTAGCGCTCTTGCTCATTCTTCCAATGCGTGACGGCATCGCCGGCGGGAGTCGGCCTGGAGTCGTCGCTGCTGGCCAGGAATACGCTTTCGCCATACCTCGTATCCAGTTCTTTGTGGGACAACGAGCCGTTCTGTGCGTGGAACATGGCGCGCGTCTTCGCGTAGTTCGCCAGCTCCTGGCTGACCTTCAGCGCGGGGACTCCGTGGTGCGATCGTTCTTTATCGAGTCCGTCCAGCATCTCTTGGACGAACCCGGTGTCGGTGCACTCCTTCACTTCTCGTGCCTCGGCGGAGGCAGGAACTCCGCCGAGCGCGCCGAGCAGCACGGCGCACAGTACGGGGACCGCGAGACGGGCCCGTGATCGCCGAGACCTGTCCGCGCGGAAACGTCGGTCCGCGGTGGCGTGAATCATGTGTAGCCCCTTCTCCGTCGAAGCGGTACGTCCTGATCAACCCGGAACCAGCGTACGAAGCCGCCGGCTCCTTCGCCTGCATCGGCGCGCACCTCGGGGTTTCCGCCGGCCTGCACCTACTGCTGGTGTTGTCCGGCCACCGCGTGGGAGATGTCGAGGACGTATCGCGCGAACTCGGTCGGCTGGGCCAAGGGGAGGTAGTGACCGGCCCGGGGCGTGATGAGGAGTCGGCTGTCGGTGCTCGCGGCCAGGAATCGCCGTTCGTGGATGCGGAAGTGGTCGCGACTGCCGTTGATCAGCCAGAGGGGGCCGGGGTACTCGGCGAGATGGGTGAGCGGATCGAAGTGCCGGCTCTCGCGGACCACGTCGGGGATGACTTCGGTGGCTATCCCACCGTGTTTGATCGCGTCGGCCACTCGCGGTGGGAGCATCGAGTCGAAGATGCGACCGCTGGCCCGTTCGCCGCCGTCCGGTTGCCGCGAGAGTACGCGATGCATCAGCGTGAACGGAGTCGTGAGGCCGCGGCTCGGCACGCAGCTCGCTCCGGCGACCACCAGCCCGGCCACGCGCTCTGGATGCCGGGCGGCCGCGGCGACGCTGATGTATCCGCCGAGCGAATGCCCGACCACCACGGCGTGGCCGCCGACGTTGTCCACCGCTTCGGCGACTGCGTCGACGGCGGCGGCCAGCGTGAACTGTTCGCCGCGCCGCGCACCGTGTCCAGGCAGGTCGACGGCTGCCGATGGGTGCTCGCCGAGCTGCTCGCGCACTACCGACCATGACATACCGCTCAGCCGTATGCCGTGCACGAATACCAAGGGAAGGCTCATTCCACACTCCAATCAACAACGCAACGTTGCGTTGCATTTGACGGTATACCGCCACCTAATACAACGCAACGTTGCGTTGTAGTCTGACGGGGTGAGCGAAGAACGCGCCCGAAGAGGGCCACGGCAAGCGTCGGCGATTTTCGTCGCGACCCTCGAGCTACTGGCAGAACAGGGCTATGACGGTCTGACCATCGAATCCATCGCAAGTCGCTCCGGCGTCAACAAGACCACCATCTACCGGTGGTGGCCGTCCAAGGACGCGGTGCTGGCCGCCGCGTTGGTCCACTCCGACCTGCTCGCCTTCGCGATGCCGGACACCGGCAGCCTGCGCGGGGACCTCCTCGCGCTGGCCCGGGAGATCACCCAACTGCTGACCGGAGAACAGACCGCACCGATCGTCGCCACCGTTCTCGCCGCGGCCCCTCGCAGGCCGGAGCTGGCGGCGGTGGCGAGCACGTTCTTTGCCGAGCGCCTCACCCACGAACAGCCGATGTTCCAGCGTGCGATCGCCCGTGGCGAACTAACCCCGACGGCGGATCCGGCGACGATCATGGACCTGCTGGCCGGCGCGATCTGGTTCCGAATTCTGCTCCGTGACCAGCCCATGTCGCCGGATTACCTCAGCGGCGCAGTCGATCTCGTCCTGCAAGGGGCCGCCGCGCACTGATCAACGATCGAGTTCAGGTGCCTGCTCGAACCACACCGGCCCACCGGACAGTGCCTGCTCGATGCGCAGCAGATCGTGTTCGGGCAGTTCCGGCACTGCGGACACGTCGAACCAGGCGACCTCGAGCGACTCGTCGTCGTTGACCCGTGCCGTGCCGCCGACGGCGCGGCACCGGATCGTGATGTCCATGAATTGACAGATGTCACCATTCGGGTAGGTATGCGGCGGCATCGCGCGGACGATCACGATGCGCTCGGCGACACAGCGAACGGCGGTCTCCTCGTACACTTCTCGAACCGCACACGCCGCGGGCTGCTCGCCCGGTTCCGGCATCCCCGCAATGACCGCCCATGTGCCGGTGTCGGCTCGCCGTCCCAATAGCACCCTGCCCTCGTCATCGAAGACGACAGCGCTGACGCCGGGTAACCACAGCAGCTGCTTGCCCGCGTCGGCCCGGATGGTGTGGATGAAGTCGGGGGTTGCCATGGTCCGACAGTAAACCGCGGTCGACGGCGCCGCTATCGACGATCGGGCTGATCGATTGTGCCGGAGAATATCCCGTCGGTTCAGCGTCGGGCCATCACCCTTCCTGCGCGGGTGCGTCCTGCTATGGCGAGCACGGATTCCGTTTGCCTGCGCCTTTGCCTCGGTGGGGGCGGGTAGGGCGGGCGATCCAGGCCGCGGCAGAGTTCTCCTGCGCTGGTGAGCTTTTGCGCGCGAAGCTCTCGGGAACGTCGATCCTGAAGCAGACTGCTCTGTCCCGAAGTATCACGCTGTCGTGATCGTGGCCGCCCTCAGGTGCGGTCGGTCTCGTTACCGCGGTGCACATGCACGGGCACATCGTCGGCCCACGGCTGGCGGGTCACCATGTCCGCGACATGCACAACGCCGCGCTCGAATTCGCCGGTCGCGGCGTCGACGAGACGGTATTCCTGAGTCTGCTTGTGGATCGGCTGGGCGTCGAGCAGCACGACGCGAACTTCGCCGGGGTCGAAGTGGCAACGCTGTTGCATCGCGGCGATGAGTTGCGCGTTGTGCAGGTGTCCATCGCCGAAGTTCCAGCCGAGCGCGGTGCTGCAGATGCGCTCACCGTCGGTGAGTGTGTACTCGTCCTCGCGGCCGGCGGGCATGGCTCGATGAACCAGGGTGAACAGCGCGCGGCCGTGAGTGTTCATGGCGCGGAAGGCATATCCCATGAACATCGGGATCTGGGCCCGGTCCTTCCCGTAGAACCGCTCCAACTGAGCCTGCGGCATGCTGGCGATCGCCACGATGCCGCGGCCGATCTTTACCGCGGCCGAGGGTTTGACGCACCACATTGTCGTATCCCAGTTGCCTGCGTAGTACCGCATGCCGGGCAGGAACGAGATCATGCGCGGGAACAGGTTCCCGGTGATCACAATGCCCGCGATCACGATGGACAGCAGCGCCACCGGCGCTGGGTTGTCCAGACTGCCGAGCCCGAGATCGGCGTGCGCGACGAACAACACCAGCACACCGAAGATCATGAAGACATTCCATTCCAATGGCACCCCCATGGGAACGGCGGTCAGAATCACCAGGTGGAATCCCACCATCACGGCCGCGGCCAGCGTTGTCAGCAGGCCACCGTGCGAGCAGAACAACACCAAGGGAATAGCCATCTCGACGGCCGTGCCGCCGTGCGCGAAGATGCGCGCCAACCGACCCGGCCGCAGGTCGTCGGGGAAGTTCTCGAAGAACATGCGCTTGAGGGACTTTCGTCGAAGCACCGGGCTGTTGGACATCATCGTCGACACCACGAACGGGAAATGCTTATTCAGCTTCGAGGTCGCCGCGCCCATCCAGATCACCACGAAAACGACCTTCGCCGCGATGATCGTGTCGGCGCCGGAAAATAGGAAGGTGACGGCCAGGGTGGCATAGATCTCGCCGCGCGCCGCAAGAAAGATCACTTTGTCGCGCAACCCGATTGCCGCGAGCAGGCCGAGGATTACTGCGATCTGCCAGACCGGGAGCAACCCCACCGTCGTGTCCAGCGCCGCTACCGGCCCGGTGCCGTCGGACAGCACCGCGACCGACGTTGCCATCAGCACCCCCGCATACAGTGCGATATCTACTGGGGTGCGGGTGGTGCCACTGGTCAGCGGAACACGACCGGGCCACGGCGGCAACCGAATTGTCCTCGGCCGCAACCAATACAATATCGAGCCCAGCGGCGGGAAGTACCTGTTGTTCAGCGGACCGAACCCGCAACCGAGTCCGACCACCTCGAACAGCAGCGTATAGAGCACAGCCTTCTGGAACACGATCGGCTCCGACCACCAATCGCCGACATCGGTGAATCCGTCTATGCCTGTGGTGGACAGCATGATCAGCCAGCCACCGAGAATATAGAGACCGACCTTGCCGACATAGAACAAATGCAGCGCGACCGGCGTCCCGAAACCCACCTCGGCCCAATGCCTGGTCATGGGCCGGATGCGCGCACTCCGAGTGCCTTTGCTCCACTCCGCCATATCGACCGCGGGTAGGTCGGGTTCGAGAAACCCCATCGAGCACGCTCCGATTCGACGATACCGAGGTCAGTCGAATCAGGACCTCGATGCCCTTCGATACGTTGTCAGGTACGGCATTTGCTGTCAATCGCCGGTTCCGGTGATTAGCACGGCAGGGCGCCGGTGGTGTCGAAGTAGCCGCCGGTGGGTCCATCGAGTGTCAGCTCAGCCATACCAACGATGATCTCGGCGCCCTGCTGAACGGTCTGCGTGCCCAGGCGCCCGTTCAGATCTGTCGCGGTATCGCCGGGCTCCACCGCGTTGCTCCGCATGCTACCGAGGACGTTCGTCTCCAGGAGTGGCCGCATCATGTCGGCTGTCACCGCGGCGGCGCCGACCATGCCGTTGCGTCGCAACGGTGTTGCGCCTGCACAGCCCGAGAAAGTCGGTGGCCGTGCGGACGCAGTCGCTGTGCTGGAGGGCCGCACACCGCGACTATCGACGTGCGCGGTCGTAGACCATGGCGATCTCGCCCAGTTCGCCGATCTCCTGGTGCGTGAGCTTCTACTGTGAACTCGGCAGGCCGTCGTCGAACAGCCGCTGTCCACCCCCGGCGATCTCGGGGCAGATCATGAGGTACAGCCGGTCGAGCAGGTCGGCGGAGAGCAGCGCCTTGATGACGCTCACGCTGCTGTTGACGAGAATGTCGCCCGCGCCGGCGGTCTTCAGTTCGGCGACCACTTCCGCAGCGGGGGCGTTCATCACGCGGGCGCGTTCCCAGGGCGCTTCGGTCAAGGTGGTCGAAAGGACCACCTTTTCCGTGTCGACCAGCCACTTCGCGTATCCGCGATCGCGCGGATCGGCGTTATCGTCCGCGGCGACCGTCGCCCAGTACCCCAGGAACCCTTCCGCGTTGCGCCTGCCGAGCAGCGCCGTCGTCGCGCCCTCCCAGATGCGGGTGAGGTGGTTTCGCGCGACCTCGGTGGTGACGTAGGGGAGGATCGCGTTCAGATCGTCAGGTCCGTCGGGGCCGTTGTAACGCCCGTCGAGGGTGAGGGCGAGATTCGCGGTTACCGTACGTCCGGGCGAGTTGGTCATGGCTGTGCTTCCTTTTCCTCGATGTGCGCTGTCTTGGTGGTGTGCTCAGACGTGCCGACGGTGTCGGCGAGGTTGTCGAGCACCTGGCCCCAGCCGGTTTCGATTCCGGCGATATAGGAGACGGCCTCGACGGTCGTTTCGCTGATGCGCATACCGAGCCGCAGTCGAGTGCCGACCGGGTCCGCGGCGAGAGTCAGGTCGTAGTGGCCGGTGAACGAGACCTCCCCCGCCGCGTCCAGCACCGAAAGGTCGAACACGAGATGCCCTGGTGCCTCCGCGGCATGGACCCGTCCCTCCGAGCGGTACCGCCGCCCCTCGGCATCGCGGTACTCGAGGACGGCGCGACCACCCTGCTTCGGCTCGAGGGCGCAGTCGGTGACCGTCATCGGCGACGGAGCCCACCAAGACGCGAGCAGGTCCGAGTCGACCCAATGCCGCCAGATGGCGTCCTGGGGCGCGGCCAGCACACGCTCGAACGAGTAGGCGCGCCCGTCCGCCCACCGTTCTCGTTCCGCGACAACGGATTCCGCTTCGATCGCGGCGCGATAGCGCGCGATGACGTTTCGCTCGTCCTCGTGCGCCTCGGTGGTCTCGATCAGTTCTCGCAGTCGGCGCTCGAGGGCGTTCAGCGGCGCGGGCTCGAGCGCGTAGACGCGCCGTTGCCCGAGCGGGAAGACCGTGACGAGGCCAGCACGGGCGAGGGTCTGCAGGTGCTTGGTGGTCTGCGGCTGGCGTAAGCTGGTCAGCTCGACCAGTTCGCCGACAGACCGGGGTCGATCGGCGAGGAGTTCGACAATGCGCCACCGCGCGCCGTCTCCGAGTGCTGATGCGATGCGGTCCATGCCGCAAAATATTCGCTAGAGAGAATATTCTTGTCAAGGAATATTCCGAAAAGGTCAGATCGCTGGGGACTGCAAGCGCGTCGCGTCACGGGCTGTTGTGGGTGATCGACGGAGTCGGCTGACGGGAAGTCCCCGGTGAGTGGGCTCGGCGGCACGCCGGTGGGCTCATCGAAAACTCATCGAAACAGAGGTGTTCCGGCAGAATGTCGAGCTCGCCTCGATAACCGCGCCCTAAGGAGACGGCGCGGTTATCGAAATATCAAGGCGAAGGCAGGGTTCCGAGATCGAAGCGGATACCGGAGCGTAGTACTCCCGTGGCGGACATTCCGAACATGTGGTGGAAGGTTTCGCTGAAGTGGGACGGGGTGGCGAAACCGGCGTCGGTGGCGGAGCGCGTGAGATCGCGGCCTGCCGCGACGTCCCGGAGCGCGTGCATGACGCGGGTCCATCGCTGATACCCGCGGAACGTGGTACCGGACTGCTGGGTGAACAAGCGTAGGAAATGGGTGGTGGACAGGCCCAGATTCGCCGCGATCGTCTGGGCCCGGAAGGGGCGATTCGGGTCCTGGCGGATCGCCGCCGCGACTTGTTCGATCCGAGGGTCGGCGGCCGGTGCGTGATCGGCTATGGCCTGAGCGAAGATTCGGTCCGGATCCACGGTATCGGCACGGCAGAGCTCGATGAGCTCCCGTTCCCGTCGGTGGCCGAGCCCGTACGGGCCGACGGTCGCCGTCATCTCCTCCGCGATGCTGGTGGCGGGCGTACCAGCGGTGTCGACGAACAGCAGCAGGATCCACGCCTCGGGGGCGACGACGCGGTGTATCGCGCGGGCGGGGGCGAACGAGCTGCCGGTGTTTACGTCCCCGTGTGCTGCGGTCTCCAGGACGAACGGCCCGTCCAGTCCGACGCTGAGCACCGCGACGGAGGGCGAATGCGGATCGACGCCGAGCTCCGGCCCGATGTAACCGGTGTGACCCGTCCGCATCCACACCACCGGCGATTGTGCCGGACCGCATATTTCCGAAAGCGCACCCACGGTCACAGCTGCCAGGGTAGCGCTACGCCGCCCGAAGACAGCGGCCGACGAGCACCACGAGGAGCCGGAGGGCACATCATGCGAGGCAAAATTCCACTGCGAGTTCGGATTCTGGCCGCGCTCACCACCGAACCGGACTGGGATTCGATCACTCCGGATCAGGTCATCGAATTGCGTGCAGCGCAGTACCGCAAGCGCCGGTCCGCCGTCGTCGGGCTGGTGACCGGCAAGCCCGATCGTGGCGCGCGAATCACTACACGCACCCTCGATCTGCCCGGTCGTCGGCTCGATGTCCGCGTGTACCAGCCCGAGCGCAGCGGCTCGGCGCTGCCGCTGATCGTCGCGTTCCACGGCGGTGGGTTCATCGTCGGCGCACCGGACCAGGACGATTGGCTCCTCAGTCACCTGGCGGCCAACACTCCGGCGGTGGTGGCCTCGGTCGACTATCGGCTGGCGCCCGAGCACCGTGTGCCCGCACAGATCGAGGACGCCTACGATGCCGTACTCCACCTCGTGGAGCTGGCCCCGGTGTGGGAAGCCGATCCCACCCGGATCGCACTGCTTGGTTCGAGCGCGGGCGCCACACTCGCGGCTCTCTGTGCGATCAGGGCGAATGAACTCGGACTGTCGGTGCGCAGCCAGGTGCTGATCAATCCACAGTTCGACTGGACCGCGCGCGCCTTCGAGTACCCCTCGTTCACCGAGAACGCCAACGCCCCGACAGCGACACCGGCCAATTGCCGTGCTGTGCAGCGCATCGCGCTTCCGGAATCGTTCGACTCCCGTTCGATTTCGCCGTTGGACAGCAACAACCTCGCGGGACTCGCCCCGGCCCTGATCCAAGCCGCGGGTCTGGACCCACTGGAAGATCAGGCTCCGGCCTACGCCGAACGCTTGCGACAGGCGGGTGTCGAGGTGACGCTGACCCGCTACCCGGAAGCGGTGCACGCCTTCCTGTGCCTGCCGGGGGTGGTGCCCGCGGCCCGGCCCGCACGCGCCGAAATCCTCGCCCACCTGCGCAGCCATCTGCCGGAGCGTTCGGGCATACCGGCGCAGTAGAAACCGCGCCGAGTTTCACGCAGAGGGAGAGCTATGACCACCACTGACCTCGCCGAGGCGAGCGAGCAGTCCACACCACTATCGGGGGCCGATTCCGCGGCAGGACAGAGCGTTGCGGGGTTGCTGCGCCCGTACCTGGGGACTTTCGCCGCCGTGATGATCCTCCAGGTCATCGGCGCTGTCGCGGGTTTGGCCCCGTTGCTGGCTATCGTCGAATTGGGGCGAACTCTGTTGTCGCCCGGCCCGATCGATCACGGCCACATCGAGATCGTCGTGATCGCGGGTGCGGTCGGTTTGTTCGTCCGACTGCTGTTCACGGCCGCATCGTCGGGAATCGGGCATCTTCTCGACGCCCGGGTGGAACTGTCGTTTCGCCGGAAACTGGCCGCGCGGCTGGGCCGCGTGCCGATCGGCTGGCTCTCCGATCGCCGCACCGGCGAATTGGCGAAGGTGGTGGGGGAGGACGTGGGTGCTGTGCATCCGCTCATCGCCCACGCCCCCGGCGAGCTCGTCTCCGCATTCGTGGTGCCGCTGGTATCGCTGATCTACCTGTTCACCATCGACTGGCGGCTCACGCTGATCACGATGATCCCGGTGGCGCTGTCGGTGGTGTTGATCCCGCTGATGATGACGTCGAAGCGCCGGCGCGAGCAGCTGGATCTCGACGCGGCCATGGGGCAGATTTCGAATGCGGCCATCGAGTTCGTGCAGGGCATCGCGGTGGTCAAGGCATTCGGTGGCGGCGAACGCGCGCACCGGAAATTCCACACGGCCACCAACGATTTCACCGACTCCTTTCTCCGGTGGGTGTTCGGTCTCGCCCCGATTGCCGCAGGGCTCGCGCTGGTGCTGTCGCCGCCGTTCGTATTGCTCGTCGTGTTGATCGGCGGCACGGTCGCGATCACGAACGGCTCGCTGGCACCGGCCGACCTGCTGCCCTTCCTGCTGTTGGGACTGGGACTGACCGCTCCGATCGCGGCTCTTGGCCACGGTTTCGACGATCTGCAGGCCGCTCGGCGCGCGGCAGGCCGGATCCGGGACGTGCTCGCCGAGCCGTCGCTGCCGGAGCCCGCCCGCCCGGTCGCACCACAGGGGCATCGGGTGGAAATGCGTGCCGTCCGCTTCGGCTACGAAGCCGATCGTGAGGTGCTGCGCGGGATCGACCTGGTGCTCGAACCCGGCACGGTCACCGCGATCGTCGGGTCGTCGGGAAGTGGCAAATCCACACTGGTGTCCCTGCTTCCGCGGTTCTTCGACCCGTCCAGCGGTTCGGTCACCCTGGGCGGAGTCGATCTGCGCGAGCTCGGCAGCAGTGAGCTCTACCGGAAGGTTTCCTTCGTATTCCAAGACGTTCGGCTGCTACGCGCATCGGTTGCGGACAATATCGCGCTGGCGGTGCCCCATGCCGACCTCGATGATGTGGTTCGCGCCGCTCGCCTGGCACACATCCATGAACGAATTCTCGAGCTGCCACGCGGATACGAGTCGGTGATCGGTGCCGATGTCGAACTGTCGGGTGGTGAGGCACAACGGATTTCGCTCGCCCGGGCGCTGCTGGGTGACCGGCCGCTGCTGGTCCTCGACGAGGCGACCGCCTTCGCCGACCCACAGACCGAACAGGCGGTGCGCCAGACTCTTTCGACGTTGGCGGGCGAGCGGACGATTCTGGTCATTGCCCATCGTCTGACGACGGTCGCGGACGCTGACACCGTCGTGGTGCTGGAGAACGGGTCGATCGTCGAGCGTGGCAGGCCCGCCGAACTGCTGGCGCGGAACGGAAAGTTCGCCGAGTTCTGGCGATCGCACCGATCCGCGATCACCGATGAGACCGAAGCCTCTGTGCTGCGAGGAGATGAGCTCCGATGATACGAATGCTGCTGCACGTGCTGGGACACGAGTACGCCCGGCCGATCCGTCGCACCATGACGTTGATGACGATCACCGCCGTGGCCGAAGGTATGTCCTACGCCCTGGTGGTTCCGGTGCTGCGGGCCCTGTTCGGGAATGCCCCCGCGGATGCCTGGCCCTGGCTGATCGCATTCGGCGGCGCGGTCGCGGTGTACGCGGCATTGCGCTACGGCAGTGATCTGGCCGGTTTCCGCGCCGCGGGGGCGATGTTGCGAGGTGTCTATCACCGCTTCGGTGATCATGTGGCCCGATTGCCGATCGGTTGGTTCACCCCCGGTCGCGTCGGCGAGGTGTCGGTGCTGGCGAGCCGGGGAATCCTGCAGGCGATGAGCGTGATCGCGCATCTGCTGGCACCGTTCATCTCCGCCGCGGTGACGCCGCTGACGATCGTTGTCGTGATGTTCGCCTTCGATGGGCGGATGGGGTCGGCCGCCTTGGTCGCCGCACCGGTGGTGGCGGCGGTCCAGATCTGGACCGGCCGGGCGATGGCCGCCGCCGATGCCGAGCGCATCGAACGCGGTGACGAGGCCGTGGGGCGAGTCATCGAATACGTCCAGGCGCAGCCGGTATTGCGGGCGGGTGGGCGCGTCGTCGAACGCTTCCGATCGCTCGACGACGCGCTGTCCGGACTCCACCGTGCGTCCCGTCGTTCGACTCTGTCGGCACTGCCGGGTGTGGTGGGTCTGACGCTCACGGTGCAGGCAATGCTCACCGCGCTGCTGGGCCTGGGAGCCTACCTCGCGCTCGGTGGGAATATCGGTGCGGCAGAGGTTTTGACGATTCTGGTGCTCGCCGCACGCTGCGCCGACCCGGTGCTGTCGCTGGCGGATATGGGTGGCAAACTGCGCGCCGCGCGTTCCGAGCTGGCTCGGCTCGACACCGTGTTGCGGACCGAGCCGCTCCCAGCAACCCGCGAACCGATCCTGCCGGTGCACCATGGCCTCGAGTTCGAGTCCGCTACCTTCCGGCACGGCGCTCGTACGGTGATCGATGACCTGTCGTTGTCGGTGTCAGCGGGGCAGCGGCTTGCCGTTGTCGGACCGTCGGGTGCGGGTAAGAGCACATTGCTGCAGCTGCTCGCGCGGTTCCACGACGTGGACACGGGTGTGGTGCGGGTGGGGGGTGCGGACGTGCGCGCGATCAGCACCGAGGTGCTGATGTCGCAGTTCGCCATCGTCTTCCAAAATGTCTATCTCTTCGACGGCACGATCGAGGAGAACGTGCGTCTCGGCCGTCCCGACGCAAGCGACGCCGAGGTGCGAGCGGCGGCCGCCGCGGCGCGGTTGGACGAAGTGATCGAGCGACTGCCCGGCGGTTGGGCGACGCATGTCGGCGAGGGCGGCGCACTGCTGTCCGGTGGTGAGCGCCAACGTGTTTCGATCGCGCGAGCACTGCTGAAGAATGCGCCGATCGTGCTGCTGGACGAGGTGACCTCGGCGCTGGACCCGGTCAGCGAGGCGGCCGTCCACGCGGGTATCGAGCGCCTGATGGCGGGCCGGACAGTGGTCATGGTGGCGCACCGACTGCACACTGTGCGACGCGCCGATCGCGTCGCCTTCCTGGACGGTGGCCGGATCGTGGAGGAAGGCAACCACGAGGAGCTACTGCGCCGCGGCGGCCGCTACGCCGATTTCTGGAACATTTCGATGGCACCCGTTGCCGGGTAGGCGACGTCGGCACAGGGACTCTCGGCGGCGAGAAGGTCTGGAACCCTCAGTCGTACCGGGAGCCCCGTTCGGCATCAGGCATCCACACGCCGACCTGCGGCTCGGTCCTTTTCTCGGCAACGTGCGGGCATGCTAGGGCTGCCTCGGGTTCGCCGGCCGGTCGCGCCCAGACATGACGTCGCAGGGCTCGAATTCATCGACTTCTGACAGACACACTCCGCCACCTGTTTGCTGATGGGATGCTGTGAGTGCGGCAAGGTAGTCGACCACGTGTACCGGCGACTGCGGGAACGGCCGGATCGACTTCGGGCCGCCGCAGTGCAGACGACTTCGGACATCAGTGCAATCGACCTCGATGAACCTCCGGCCTGCCCAGGTGGCACGCCGCGAAAGGTGAGAACCATGAAGCTCATAGTCATCGGCGGCACCGGACGGATCGGCTCCCAGGTGGTGCAGAAGCTGACCGCGGCCGGACACGAGGCCTTCCCCGCGGCACCGTCCACCGGTGTCGATCTGATCTCGGGGAATGGCCTGGACAAGGCGTTGGACGGCGCTGACGTCGTCATCAACCTGGCGAACTCACCGACCTTCGACGAGGCGTCCCTGGACTTCTTCCGTACCTCCATGAACAACCTGCTCGCCGCAGGAGAGAGTGCCGGTGTTCGGCACCAGGTCGTCCTCTCGATCGTCGGCGTGGACCAGGTGCCTCAGCTCGACTACTACCGGGCCAAGACTCTGCAGGAGGACTTGCTCCGGCACGGGCCGACGCCGTACTCCATCGTGCGCGCCACCCAGTTCTTCGAGTTCATGGACGCGGTCTTGTCCTGGACCTCCGACAGCGACACCGTCCGCCTGCCCGCCACTCGCATCCAGCCGATGGCCGCCGCTGACGTGGTCGCCGCGGTCGTCGAGGTCTCCACCGGCATCCCACTGCGAGGGATTCGGAACGTCGCGGGCCCCGATGTCTTCCCCCTCGACGAGCTCGGCAGGATCACCCTGGCGGCACAGCACGACAGCCGGACCGTCGTCACCGATGACACAGCCGGCATGTTCGCAGCGGTCACCGGTGATGTGCTCACCGCAGGACCGGACGCGCAGCTGGCACCAACGCACTACCGGGACTGGATCCACCAGGCCCACTGACGGGGGGATCCCGGTCCACGCGTCTGAGCAGGCCCGGGCGCGCTCCGCCAATCGACGTCCGACGGGGTAAATCCGACGCCAGAGTTCGCCGATCTACTGTGTCGGAATTCCGGCGGCACTCACCCCCGCCGGTACGCACTGTTCTGCCACCTCGGGTGCGTTGGTCAGCGGCTGCCCATGCGGGCGAACTGATCGAGCAGTAGTACCACCGCGGCTACCGCGAGCGCCACTGCGACTCCGGAGTGACCATCGGCGCGCCCATAATCGACGGCCAGCCCGGTGGCAACCACTACGACGGCGAATGCGAGGGCGCGCTTCACGGATCCCAGTGTGACCGAAAGAGGTCGCTCCTCGATCGGTAGTGCGGTGGGTCGGGTGTTTCCGATATCCATGGGATCACAAATTGGAGTGGAAGTTCGACGCCCGCCTCGAGGTGTACGCGCTCGCTACCGGCACCGGTGCCTACCCGGGCCGATGACCGACTGGCGTTCTGTTCGACGTTCGAGGATGCCGAATACCGCCAGGCGCTCACCGCCGAGGCCGCGGCATACGCAGTGCCACCCTCGACTGATCGTTTACGGGCGGACCGCCGCCCAATGTAGTGGGCAGTGGGCCACGGTCAGCGGGGTTGCGCAACGTCGCGCTGGGACCGCACGCCTAGACTCTCGATCGAGAAGGAAGGACAGCTGATGAAGCGAAACCTGAACTGCCCCTGTGGAGAAGTGATCGTCGGAAACGACGAGGACGATCTCGTCGAGAAGACGAAGGCTCACCTGGCCGCGAACCATCCGGGCCACGAGTACTCGCGCGATGAGATCTTGTTCATCGCTTACTGATCGATGACTGTGTTGCGGCCCACGATGGAAAGTGGTGGGCCGTATGGGGATAGCCCAGTACTCGCCATCCGAGAGGAGGGCGGCATCGGGGCCGAGCGAGGTCCACGCGTAGTCGGCGGCGACCACGGTAGGGCTCCGTGACGCCCGCGATTGGGTTCTTCGATTCGGCGTTTCGCAGGCGGCGGGCGGACGGGCTCGTCCGCACTGCTCATGACGGCCGACCCCTACGCTGCTGTGGCGATCACGATAGGCACGCGGGCGCGCACGCTGCCCGCCCCTGCGCACGTTGTCCGGGACTCGCTCCCGCAACCATGTCGGCCGGCTACTCGGCCGCGGCTCGATCTGCTGCCCGACGAAGTCGAGCCCAGTGTGCTCGAGGCGCAGCGACCCTGCAGTGTCGTGTGGTCATCGCTGTGGCCGAGCAGACCCGCCGACCAGGTGCACTTCGAGCTCACCAGGAACGGCTCGACCCTGCTCCGGTTCACCCTCTGCACGTCGGGCGTAGCGCCGGACCAGAGCACGGCCGGACACTTACTGCGTCGGCTCGATCAACCGCTCTTCGCGAGTCTTCGCTTGTCTTATGGACAATGATCGCGCCGACCCATCCCGCGCCGCTGACTGGCCGGCCGCCAGCGTATCCAGCCAACATGTACCTCGGTGCGCGGTGTACCTGGCGCTGGTTCGGCAACGTGCCGCCCCACGCCGACCCGCGGCGGGCGTGGAGGCCGCGCGCTGGTCGTCAGGAGTCCGAGGCGCCGGTGGGCTCGCCACTACGGACGACCACGACGCCGGTGAGGATGAGTGCGCCGCCGAGAAGTTGGATCGGGCGGGGGGCCTCGCCGAGGAGGACCCAGGCGAAGGTGAGGGCGGCCAAGACTTCGAAAAGAGCGACGAAGGACGCCAGCCGGGAGCCGAGGAGACGGGTGGCGGCGATGCCGGAGACATAGGCGAGAGCGGCGGTCACCATGCCGAGGGCCAGGACCGGGGGCCACCACGGGGTGGTGAAGTCTTGGAAGACAAGGGGATTCGTGGTCGCATGGAGCGCGACGATGCCGATCGCGCCGGCCGCCAGCAGGCCGAGTCCGCCGATGAGGAGTCCGCCCGCGGCGAGGACGGTGCCCGGCAGCGTGCCGTCGCCGTGGGCGGAGAGAATGAAGTAGGCGGCTGCCCCGATCATGGCGGCGAGGGCCCACGCGATGCCGACCCAGTCGGTGGTGAGGCCGGAGCGCAGATCGATGACCAGGACGAGACCGGCGGTTCCGAGCGCGGCGCCCGCGACCGTCGCCGCACCGGGGCGTTGGCGATGACGAAACCACAGCCAGCTCACCACGGCGATCGGAGCGGTGTATTCGATGAGCAGCGCTACCCCGACTTCCATGTGTGCGACCGCGTTGAAATACGCCAATTGGGTGCCCGCGACGGCGAGCAGTCCATAGGCGGTGATCAGGGCGGTGTTGCGGCGCAACAGCTGCCAGTTGCCGTGCAGTTGCACCGCGGCGATGGGCATGAGCACGACAGCAGCCACGAGCACCCGGACCACCACCACAGACGCCGAACTCCAGCCCGCGTCCATCAAGCCGCGTGCCAGTGGTCCGGAAAGTCCGAACGACGATGCCGAAAGCACCGCGCAGATCAGTCCGGAGCGCAGCCGCCGCTGTGCGGCAATGTCATGAGTCATCGTCGTCATGAGTAATGACGCTAGAATCGAGTTGGTAATATGTCAACATGACATTTGCTCATGACACCGAAGCGGCGCTGCTTGCCGCGGTGGAGTTGGTGAACTCGGCGCAGGAGCCGGACACCTTGACCGAGATCGCCCAGCTCGATGAGTTTTTCGTCAAACATGTCTATACCGGCGTTCACGCCGGCGACGCTGCGGAGCTGGGGGCGGTGCGCGCACTACGAGCGCCGATGCGCCGAATGCTCACCAGTGACCGCAATACGGCAGTCCAGCTGGTGAACGAGACTTTGGCGAAGCATCGGGCGGTACCGCAACTCGTCCGGCACGGTGATATCGACTATCACATTCACGCGGTGCCCGCGCAGGCTCCGCTGCCCGTTCGGATCGCCGTCGAGACCGCGATGGCGATGATCGATCTGATTCGCTCCGACGAGCTGAGCCGGCTGTCGCTCTGTGCCGACAGCGCGTGTGCGGGCCTCGTTCTCGACCTGTCCCGCAACAGATCTCGCCGCTACTGCAGCACCGCGTGCGGAAACCGAAACGCCGTCGCGGCCTACCGCGCCAGAAAGAAATAACCCTTGCCGCTGCGTCGGCATGTCTGCTCCTCCCGGATTCCGATACCCGAGAGGGGCGGACGTCGAGACGAAATCCCTCTTTGCCGGAACCGCTCGCCGACAACGACGCCGGCAGGCAGCGCCAATGCGGGGCGCCGCCGGGGTGTTACTCGGCAGGATGCAAATGATCCGCGCAAGCAGCAGCGTAAGTGTCCAGCAGCGCGTGAGTTTCCCCGGTAGGCAGCGCGTCGAGGTTGAAAATCACGCGGTGCACATCGAGTTCGGCGAGTCGATCGACCACGAGCGCGGCGTCGTGCGCGGACACAGCGGTGGTCACGACCACGGAAACCAGTCTCGGTGCGCGACCCAGGTGCGTGGCGAGACTGTCGAGCTCGCAGATGCGGTGCGCGAGCTTATCGATGGCACCGACCGAGGACACGAACGGCATCCAGCCGTCGGCGTAGTCGACCACGCGTTGGAGCACGGTGGGGCCCATGCCGCCGATGAAGACGGGCGGATGCGGACGCTGTAATGGTTTGGGCCACTGGAATACCGGATCGAAATCGACGAATTCGCCATGGAATTCCGCCTGCTCCCGCGTCCACAGTTCCTTGATGGCCAGGACTCGCTCGCGTAGCAACCGGGTCCGTGATCCCGGACGGGTGCCGTGGTTGCACATCTCCTCGAGATTCCACCCGGCGCCGACGCCGAGCTCGAATCGACCGCCACTGATCCGGTCTAGGGTGGCCGCCTCTTTGGCCAGGATGATCGGATCACGTTGGGTAACGAGAGCAATCGCAGTCCCGATCCGCACCTGCTCGGTGACTGTCGCGATGGCCGACAGTGCGACGAAGGGGTCGAGCGAACGGAAGTAGGCGCGCGGCAGTTCGCCGGAGCCGAAGGGCGTATGCCGCGCGACCGGAATGTGGGTGTGCTCGGCCAGGAACAGTGCGGCGAAACCACGTCCTTCGACGCCCGTGCCGAACTCGGCCGGGCTGATGCCCTCGTCGGTCAGGAACGTGCTGAACCCGATTTCCATGCGTGCTCCCGGTGGCTGCGGATTTGATCCACGTAGTAGACCGCAGACCGCACTGCGCGCAGGAGCCGGGCGGCCGTTCGCAGGGACGGTGTCGGGTCGGTACCGCCCCCCTGCGAACGTCGGTCAGACCGCGTCGGTCAGTGCCGCGAACTCCGCATCGGAGAGCGTGATCGTCGCGGCCGAGGTGTTCTCCTCGACATGCCCGACGCTGGAGGTGCCGGGGATCGGCAGCACGACAGGGGAGCGGCGCAGCAACCAGGCCAGCGCCAGCTGAGACGGGCTCGCGCCGTGCTTCTCGGCGAAGGTGTCGAGCGGACCGCCGGGGCGGGCGAGCTCGCCGGTGGCGATGGGGAACCAGGGAATGAAGGCGATGTTCTCGGCCGTCGCGTAGTCCAGCACGTCTTCGGCCTGGCGATTGGCCAGGTTGTAGAGGTTCTGCACCGAGACGATGTCGGCGATCTCCCGAGCTTGCTTCAGCTGTTCGACGGTCACTTCCGAAACACCGATGTGGCGGATCTTGCCTTCCTGCTGGAGTTCGACGAGCGCACCGAGCTGATCGGCGAGCGGGACGGCCGGATCGATACGGTGCAGCTGGTAGAGATCGATCTGTTCGAGCCCGAGGTGGCGCAAGCTCAAATGCAGTTGCTGGCGCAGGTATTCGGGCCTGCCGACCGGCCGCCAGTCGCCGGGACCCGAGCGCGTCAGGCCGCCCTTGGTGGCGATCACCAGATCGTCGGCGTAGGGATGCAAGGCCAGCCGGATGAGGCTCTCGCTGACGAACGGTCCATAGGAGTCCGCGGTGTCGATGAAGTTGACGCCCAGCTCGACCGCGCGACGCAGGACGCGAACGGCTTCGGCCGGGTCGCCGGGGTCGCCCCAGACGCCGGGACCGGTGATCTGCATGGCGCCGTATCCGAGGCGATTGATGGACAGGTCGCCGCCGAGCGCGAAGGTGCCCGAGGCGTCGGCCGGGCGAGACGTTGTCTGTGCGGTCATACCGTAACTCCCTGATCAAGTCGTTGATTCATCGAATGTCGCGCGCACGTCGTGATGTGGGCGGCGCGGATGGCGCGTTTCACCACCGCAAGCAACACCTCGACCGCCCCGGATATGCCCGCGCGGTGCCTGCCGCGGGCCCGCCTCGTCCGCGACCGCGAGGGCGGCATCGCCACGGAAAGCAAGGGCTGGATAGTGAATCGTCCCCAGCGCACAGCAGCACCGGCTCAGCGGGCACGCACCCGTGATCGGACCGGGCAGGTCACGGTGAGCTCGACATCGGCCGGCACACCGAGCCCGGAAACTGCAGCGTCGACGGCCGGGCGCAACAGTTCGGTGCGGTCCGCGGCGATCAGTCCGACGAGTACGGCCAAGCAGATCTGCGCCGCGTCGTCGGGGCTCGGCGTGGCCGATTCCGCGAATACTGCCCTGAGCAACGCCAGCACCTCGGTGGTGAAGCCACGACAGATGTCGCCGCTCAGTCGTGTGTGCTCATCGAGCAATTCGGCGACGTGTGGGGAGTCGGCAAACGGCTCGGTGGCGAGATCCAGCTTGGCCGTGAGGATTTCGTGCACCCGTTCGGCGATGGGAGCGGGTTCGGCCGCGGCCTGCCGTGCCCGCCGTAATGCTCGGTCGTGTAGGCGAGTACTCAGGCGGCGGACCGCGTCCTCTTTGTTATGCACGTATTGATAGAGCGCCGACCGCGATACGCCCATCTCACCGGCAATGTCGTCCATCGTGGTGCGTCGCGCGCCGTAGCGCGCAAGGCAGCGCGCGGTGGCGTCGAGTACCTCGTCGGTCCGGTCGGCGGCCACCGTGCTCAGCCCAGTGCTCTGACCAACTCCGCCGCCAGCGGTGCCGACGATGCGGGGTTCTGCCCGGTGTAGAGGGTGCGATCGACCTCGATGTGCGGAGCCCACGGTTCGCCCTCGCGGAAGTCGACACCCAAGTTGACGAGCCGATCCTGCAGCAGCCACTTGGCTTTGTCGGCGAAGCCGGCCTGGGTCTCTTCGGCATTGGTGAAACCGGTGACCCGGTAGCCCGCGAACGGTGACTTGCCGTCGGTGACGGTGGCGAGCAGGGCGGCCGGAGCGTGGCAGACAACGCCGAGCGGCTTGCCCGCGTCCAGTGCCGCGTTGAGCAGCGCGCCCGATTCGGCGTTCACGGCCAGGTCTTCCATCGGGCCGTGTCCACCGGGGTAATAAACGGCGTCGTAGTCGGCGAGGTCCACCTCCGCCAGCCGGATCGGCTGCCGCAGCTCGGTCGCCGCGTCCAGCACTGCCGCAATCGCGGCCGCACCCTCCTGCCCACCGTTCACCTCGGGCGCCAGGCTGCCCTTGTCGACCGTCGGTGCCACACCGCCCGGGGTGGCAACCACGATCTCGTGACCCGCGGCCTTGAACGCTGTGTATGGCGCGACCACTTCTTCGGCCCAGTAGCCGGTCGGGTGTTCGGTGCCGTCGGCAAGGGTCCAGTAGTCGACGCCGGTCATGACGAAAAGGATCTTCGACATCATTTGCCTCCTGATCGTGGATTGGTCGACGTGCTGACATTTCGTGTCCGGGTCGTCAGCTCGTCACCAGCACAACGGTAGGCATCGGTTCATCGGAGCACCAATAGGATCATTGATGCGAGACATCGAAATACTGATGGATCAGCGAGGATGCGAACGGCGGGTGCAGCACAGTACCGCCGGACTTCCTACGGCTGGTCGCCCTATCCGCTGTTGCGGCGCGGTCGAGACCACCGCGTCGCCGTGTTCGGTTGGACGCCATGTCAATCCGAAAATCTCCCCGTGCGGGCCGCGGAACCCGTTGACCCACGGATCCGCCGAGCACGTGCCATGTCCTGTGGTTACCGCCCCGGTGTCGAACAAGCTGCCACTGGCCCGAAACCGACAGTATGCCGCGCGTCTGGCCCGGCTGCATCCGATGATCGACAAAGTTATCGCCGACTATCGCCGCAGTGAAATCCCGGCAACGATGTACTGACGCTGCTACTCGACGCGCGCGACGAGGAAACCGGGAAGAGCTGTGCGACAAGCTCGACCCGGAACGTTGGTTGCCGGACCGAGTGGACGCCATCCCGTGTGGGGTGATCGTGTACTTCGGCAGCGGGCCGCGCAAAGGCATCGGCGACGTATTCGCAGTGGTCGAGACAACGTCGGCGATCGCGACGATCGCCAGACGATGGCGCCTGCGCGCCGTGCCCGGCTGCATTGTCGGAATCCTCGCCGCGACCACCGTGGCGCCGCGAAACCTATTTCTGACCCTCGAAAAACGGTGACGGGGCAATCTGTTCCCGGGACGACTTCGTCGCCGCGGTGTCCCTCAGCGGACCTGGCCTAGGTGGACCGAATCGCAGAGTCGGGCAGTGTCGCCGAGACGCGTTCGCGGGTGCGCAGCGACGCCCAGAGGGCGGCGGTGGCGGCGGTGCATGCGGCGGCGCCACCCACGTGTATGGCGACCAGGGCGGCGGGGACGTCGGTGAAGTACTGGACGACACCGACCAGTGACTGGGCGCAGACCAGGCCGAGCAGGACGAACAGGCGCTTGCGGACGGCGGGGGTGATACCGACCGCGAACAGGCCGAACGCCATGCCGATGAGCAGCGCCAGATAGCCGACCAGCAGTTGCGAGTGCAGGTGCACCAGGGTGACGATCTCGATCTGGAGGCGTTCGACCTGGCGCTCGATGCTCTTGTCGCCCGCGTGCGGACCGGCGCCGGTGACCAGGGTTCCCGCGATGAGCACGGCGGCGAGGGCGACGCCGCTGAGTGCGGCGAGCCAGCGCAGTGGAGCGGGGGCCTGAATCGCCTCGATACCGTCGTCGGGTTCACTGACTTTCGCGAACATCACCACCGAAACCCAGACCATGAGCATCGACACGAGCAGATGCACAGAGACGGTCCACCACAGCAGGCCGGTGCGGACGGTCATGCCGCCGATGATCGCCTGCAGGACGGTGCCGCCCGGCATCAACCACGCGTAGACGATCACCTCGCGGCGGCGGCGGGCGCGCGTGACGGCCAGCACGATGAGTGCGGCACACAGGGTTACCGCGAACGACAGCAGGCGGTTGCTGAACTCGACGGTCTGATGCAGGACCGGGACCTCGGAGACGCCGATCGGGGTGAAGCTGCCGGGAAAGCATTGCGGCCAGGTCGGGCAGCCGAGACCGGAGGCGGTGACGCGCACGATCGCGCCGGTGACTGCAATGCCTGCTTGCGACAGGATGACAGCGGCCGCGATCCAACGCTGCACCCTCAGTGAGGGGAGCGGAAGCTTGTCGACGAGTCGCAGAAATGCGCGATACAGCACGCGAACGATGGTAGCGGGCGCGGGTCGGGACAATTCACCCGGTCTACTACGCGGTGTCGTTGTGTAGTCAGTCGAAGCGGAAGAAACGGGTTGCCAGGAGCCCGGACACCGCGCCCCACACGGCGAGGACCGCGATGCCGAACCAGTCGACACTGCTGCGCATCGCGTCTTCGAGAGTGACCGCGAGCGCACCCGAGGGGACCAGCCTGGCCAGCACGTTCACCGCGGTCGGCAGATCGTCGGAGGCGAAAACGATGCTAGCGACACCGAGCATCACGAACCACAGGATATTGGCGAGCGCGAGCACGATTTCCGCCTTGAGGGTGCCGCCGAGCAGCAACCCCATCGCCGCGAACGTCGCGGTGCCCAGTGCGATCACCAGCGCGCCCAGCGCGAGTCCGGCGAGATCGGGCCGCCAACCGAGCGCGAGGCCGATGACGCCGAGCAGGATGGCCTGCAATACCACCACGATCAGCACCGCAGCGCACTTGCCGCCGACAATGCCCCAGCGGGGCAGCGCGGTCGCGCCGAGCCGCTTGAGCGCGCCGTAGCGGCGATCGAAGCCGACCGCGATGGCCTGCCCGGTGAATGCGGTGGACATCACGGCCACCATCATGACCGCGGGCACCAGCTTGTTCACCCGGTCGTCGCCGAGGTCGCCGAAAGGCAGCAGCGACAGCCCGACCAGCAGCGTGATCGGGATGAACATGGTGAGCAGCAGTTGTTCGCCATTGCGCAGCAACAGGATCAGCTCGAGTCTGGTCTGCGCACGCATCATGGAGACCCAGCCGTTGGGGCGCGGGTCGGGGGTGAAGGTGCCTGGTGCGAATCGGTTGTCGACGAGATCGGGCTGGTTCATCCGCGTAGGTCCCGTCCGGTGAGTTCCAGGAAGACGTCTTCGAGGCGGCGCTGGTCGATCCGGATGTCGGTGGCGAGCACATTGACCCTGGCACACCACGCGGTCACCGTCGCGAGCACCTGCGGATCGATCTCGCCCTCGACCAGGTAGCAGCCCGGCGTCGTCTCGCGCGGCGAGAAGCCTTCCGGTAGTGCCATTTTCAACAATTCGAGATCGAGTTTCGGCGGGGCGGAGAAGCGTAGCTGTCCGGCGGCGCCGTGCGCAGTCACCTCGGTGGGCGTGCCTGCGGCGACGATGCTGCCGTGGTCGATGATCACCAGCTGGTCGGCGAGCTGTTCGGCCTCGTCCATGAGGTGAGTGGTGAGCAGGACGGTGACCCCGTCGCGGCGTAGCGCATCGATCAGCTCCCACACGATCAGCCTGGCCTGAGCGTCCAGGCCTGCGGTTGGTTCGTCGAGGAATACGATCTCGGGCTTGCCGACCAACGCGCACGCCAGCGCCAGTCGTTGTTGCTGCCCGCCGGAGAGGCGGCGGTACGGGGTGCGCCGGTTGTCTTGCAGGCCGAGGGTTTTCAGCAGCCAACCGGGGTCGATCGGATCGGCGGAGTAGGCCGCGACCAGGTCGAGCATTTCGCCCGCCCGCGCGCCCGGGTAGGCGCCGCCGCCCTGCAGCATTACGCCGATGCGTGGCCGAAGACGATCGGAGTCGCCGATCGGATCCAGGCCGAGCACCCGCACCGACCCGGCGTCGGGCGTCACGAAACCCTCGCACATTTCGACAGTGGTGGTCTTGCCCGCGCCGTTCGGACCCAGCAGCGCGAGCACCTGCGCCCGCTCGACATCGAAGCTGATTCCGTCGACCGCGGTGGTCTCGCCGTAACGCTTGACGACGCCGTCGATGCGCACGGCGGGTCCGGAGGCTGCGGTCACGATGAAACACCGTAGGACGTCGGCTGCTGTGACGGAGCCGACACCCCCGACTGGCCACGCCACGGCAGCGCATTGCGGGTGATCACGATGAACAGCAGGCACACGATCACGGTGACGATCGCCGAGCCGACGATCTGGAAGACCTCGAACTCTCCGCCGCGCGGCATCTGCAGCACGCTGACGATCGCCGAGAACAGGATGGCGGGCACGCGGAATATCGGCCGGGTTGCCCATGCCGCCAACGGCACGATCGCCCACAGCAGATACCAGGGCTGCACCACCGGGAACAGCAGCACGATGGCGCCGAGCGATACTCCGAGCGCCCCGACTGGATGCAGTCGGCCGGTTCCGGTGGCGACCAGCATGCGCACCGTCACAAACGCCGCGACTACTGCCGCGATGGGCCGGGTGATACTCAGCATCGCGGTGGTGTGGTCGCCGAGGCCGAGCAGCACGCCGCCGAATCCGGTGACGATCCCGACCGCGGTGGGCAGCGACATCCAGCTGCGCACCGCGCTCGCGGTATTGAGCGTATGGATCCAGCCGAACCCGAGGCCACTGAGTGAACTGATCACAGCTGTGGTGCTGAGGGCGATTGCGCCGAGTACCGCGGCCGAGATGACGAGCGAGCGCATACCGCCGCCCCATTTGCGGGCCAGCGCGACCCAGACGAATCCCATGGTGACAATCGAGGTGATCTTGATCGACGAGGACAAGGTGATGACCACCGCCCCGCTGATCAGCAGCGCGTAGGCCCGTCCGTCGAACGGTTCGATATCGATCGCGCGCAGGCAGAGCTCCAAGCCCGCGAGCATCAGCCCGAGCATCAGCGCGTCGTTGTGCACGCCGCCGACGAGATGGAACAGCACCAGCGGGTTGGCCGCGCCGAGCCACAGCGCGCTCACCGGCGCCACCCCGCAGCGCGCCGACAGTCGGGGTAGCGCCCAGACGATCAGCGCGACTCCGACCAGGGCGAGGATTCGGTGCATCCACACGCCCATGATGATGTTGTCGCCGGTCAGCGCGGCGATGCCGCGTCCCATCCACAGAAACAGCGGGCCGTACGGTGCCGGCGTCTCGCGCCAGATGTTCGGGACATTCCTGGTCAGCACATTGTCGTTTCCGAGCGCCTGGGCCGGCCCCATCTCATAGGGGTCGATGCCGCGTGCGGCGATCTCGCTCTGTGCCAGATAGGAATACACGTCGTTACTGAACAGCGGGGGCGCGATACACAGCGGCAGGATCCACAGCAGCAGCGTGCGATCGAGTTGCGAGCGAGTCAGCCGGTGCCGGGGCGAGCCACCCAGACCGCCGACTGCGAAACGGCCGAGCAGCAGCCACGCGAGCACGACCATCGTGGTGCCGACCATGCACACCGCCAGCGACCCGGTGTGCGCGCGCCCGAAGATCGCGATGATGCGGATGCCCGAGGTGGGATTCTGCAGCACCGGCTGGGCTCCGACGCCGAGCGCGCTGATCACCATCAGCACCGTCCCGGTCGCGCCGAGCAGGCGGATCCGATCGAGCTGCGCCATCTCCCGGCGGTCGAGTTCCGGGACCTCTGATTCGTCCCGATGCAGAACCGCGACAGAATGATCGGCGGCAGGCGCGTCGAGCCCGAGTACCCGGCGTACGAATGCCTTTGTGCTGCGCCGCGCGCTGTCGAGTACCGCCACGAGACGAAGCCTAGAGGAATACTGGTGCCCTCACCGTGGCGGACGGCAGCCGACTATCTCGAGCCGCTGACCAGCGCCGGTGGCGCAGAATTGGCGGCATGTTCTCGGAACTCCCGGGGTAGGTCTCGTGGTGCTCCACCCATGCCGCGAAGCGCGCGCGGCACTCGACGCTGTCGCCGGTGATGTCACGGTCGGCCGGTGCCGCCTCGGGCGCGCTCGTGCCAGCCACCGCTGGGAAGCCTGCGCCGGATGCTGTGTCCAGTCTCGCGATGACCGTCAGCCGAGTGATCGCACCGACGTTGGCGAACAATCGGAGACCGGTGATTCTCAACTCTGTCGAATCCTTGTTTTCACAGTTCATTGCATCGATGTTCGGCAGCATGACGCAGTGCGATCGATCACAGTTGTGACCGCTAAATCTCGTAGCGAACTCCTGGCGGTCGAAGAATCGCGTGATTGTCGGGCTCGAAGGGGTTCATCGGCAGGTCATGAGACCTCTGGGTCAGGGCACCCTTATTAGATTCCGGGAAGGAATTCCGCCACACTGGTGTTGTGAAAACCGTGGGTTTGCCGCATGACGAGGACTCCGGTCGCCGCGCCGGCGCCGCGTCGTCGGCCGGGCCCGCGACCCTCGTCCCGAGCGGTGAGGGGCACACGCGCGCAGCGATCGTGCAGCTGCTGCTGGAAGACGGGCCGATCACCGCGACCGCCATCGGGACCAAGCTGGGTTTGACCCCGGCCGGAGTCCGTCGTCATCTCGATGCGCTCATCGACTCCGGCCAGGCCAGGGCCAGCCGATCGGCACCCTGGCAGCAAAAGGGTCGCGGTCGGCCCGCCAAGCAGTACCAGCTCACCTCCGTGGGCCGCGGCCGGTTGGGGCATGCCTACGACGACTTGGCCGGCGCGGCTATTCGGCAGCTCGGCGAGATCGGCGGCGATCAGGCCATCGCCGAGTTCGCACGTAAGCGGGCTCGCACCATCGTGGCGGGCATCGAGCCCGTCGGTGAGCACACGCCGGAGACGACCACCGCGAAGGCGGACGAGATCGCCGAGGCGTTCACCGACGCCGGTTTCGCCGCGACCACCCGCAAAGTGGGCGCGGGCGTGCAGATCTGCCAGCACCACTGCCCGGTCTCTCACGTGGCGGAGGAATTCCCGCAGCTGTGCGAGGCCGAACTCGAGGCTTTCCGGGACCTGCTCGGAACCCACGTGCAACGACTTGCGACGATCGCCAACGGCGATTGTGCGTGCACCACCCACGTGCCGCTGTTCGTTCCCCCTATTACCGATATGAAGTCAGCTTCTCCATCAACCGCTGCACAGCCCGCAGCGGGACGTACGAACGACTCCGGAAGGAGTGCCGAATGACGACAACCACCGACCAGGTGCAACCGCTCACTCAGGAAGAAACCATCGCTTCACTGGGCAAATACGGTTACGGCTGGGCCGATTCGGATGTGGCGGGTGCCAGCGCGCAACGCGGCCTCTCCGAGGCGGTTGTCCGCGACATCTCGGCGAAGAAGAGCGAGCCGGACTGGATGCTGGACTATCGCCTCAAGTCGCTGCGCATCTTCGATCGCAAGCCCATGCCGAACTGGGGCTCCAACCTCGACGGCATCGACTTCGACAACATCAAGTACTTCGTGCGTTCCAGCGAGAAGCAGGCCGAGACCTGGGAAGATCTGCCCGAGGACATCAAGAACACCTACGACAAGCTCGGCATCCCCGAGGCGGAGAAGCAGCGCTTGGTCTCCGGTGTCGCGGCGCAGTACGAGTCCGAGGTCGTCTACCACTCCATCCGTGAGGACCTGGAAAAGCAGGGTGTCATCTTTCTCGACACCGACACCGCACTGAAGGAGCAGCCGGAGCTGTTCCAGAAGTATTTCGGCACCGTGATCCCGGCCGGCGACAACAAGTTCTCCGCACTGAACTCCGCTGTGTGGTCGGGTGGCTCGTTCATCTACGTGCCGCCGGGCGTGCACGTCGACATCCCGTTGCAGGCCTACTTCCGGATCAACACCGAGAACATGGGCCAGTTCGAGCGCACCCTGATCATCGTCGACGAAGACGCCTACGTGCACTACGTCGAGGGCTGCACCGCGCCGATCTACAAGTCGGACTCGCTGCACTCCGCGGTCGTCGAGATCATCGTGAAGAAGGGCGGCCGCTGCCGCTACACCACGATCCAGAACTGGTCGAACAACGTCTACAACCTGGTCACCAAGCGGGCAAAGGCGGAGGCGGGCGCGACCATGGAGTGGGTCGACGGCAACATCGGCTCCAAGGTCACCATGAAGTACCCGGCGGTCTGGATGACCGGTGAGTACGCCCGTGGCGAGGTGCTCTCGGTGGCCTTCGCGGGCGAGGGCCAGCACCAGGACACCGGTGCGAAGATGCTGCACCTGGCGCCGCACACCTCCTCGAACATCATCAGCAAGTCGGTGGCGCGCGGTGGCGGCCGGGCCTCCTACCGCGGCCTCGTTCAGGTGAACAAGGGCGCCCACGGCTCCAAGTCGACCGTGAAATGTGATGCGCTGCTCGTCGATACGATCAGCCGCTCCGACACCTACCCCTACGTCGACATCCGCGAGGACGACGTGACGATGGGCCATGAGGCCACCGTCTCCAAGGTGTCGGAGGACCAGCTGTTCTACCTGATGAGCCGCGGCATGACCGAGGACGAGGCCATGGCGATGGTGGTGCGCGGGTTCGTCGAGCCCATCGCCAAGGAACTGCCGATGGAATACGCACTGGAATTGAACCGGCTCATCGAGCTGCAGATGGAAGGGGCCGTGGGCTGATGTCGTTGGGTGTGAAGGGCGCTGTCGAGGGCGAGAATCCTTCGAAGCCGATTCAGAACCCTGGTGCCGGCGCCGCGGTCAACAAGGGCGAAGTCTTTGCTTCGTTCGATGTCGACGCGTTCGAGGTGCCCTCCGGCAAGGACGAGGCGTGGCGGTTCACCCCGTTGCGTCGTCTGCGTGGCCTGCACGACGGCACCGCGGTGCGCGACGGTGCGGCGATGGTTGAGGTCACCCCGGTCGCCGGTGTGAACGTGGAGACCGTGGCGCGCACGGACTCTCGCCTCGGTGTGGCCGGTACCCCGACCGATCGCGTTGCCGCCCAAGCGTACTCGGGCTTCGAGTCGGCGACCATCGTGTCGGTCGGTGCGGAGACCGAGGTCGCCGAACCGGTGATCGTCACGGTCACCGGTCCGGGCGAGGACAAGACCGCCTACGGTCACCTGCAGATCCGGCTGGCCAACTTCGCCACCGCCACTGTGGTCATCGACCAGCGTGGCAGCGGAACTTACGCCGAGAACGTGGAGTTCGTGCTCGGTGACAGCGCAAAGCTGACCGTCGTCGCCGTCCAGGACTGGGCCGACGACGCCGTGAATGCGACCGCGCATCACGCGCTGCTCGGCCGTGATGCCACGTTGCGCCACATCGCGGTCACCCTCGGCGGCGACCTGGTTCGTCTCACCGGAACCGTCCGCTACGCGGGCCCCGGTGGCGACGCCGAACTGCTCGGCCTGTACTTCGCCGACGCGGGCCAGCATTTCGAGCAGCGCTTGCTCGTCGATCATTCGCAGCCGAAATGCAAGTCGAACGTGCTGTACAAGGGTGCGTTGCAGGGAGACCCGCATTCGCCCAAGGGTGACGCCCGCACCGTGTGGGTCGGCGACGTGCTGATTCGCGCGGCCGCCGAAGGCACCGACACCTTCGAGGTCAACCGCAACCTGGTGCTCACCGACGGCGCGCGCGCCGACTCGGTGCCGAACCTGGAGATCGAGACCGGCGAGATCGTCGGCGCGGGTCACGCGAGTGCCACCGGTCGTTTCGACGACGAGCAGCTGTTCTACCTGCGCTCCCGAGGCATTCCGGAGGATGTGGCGCGACGCCTTGTGGTGCGCGGCTTCTTCCAGGAAATCATCCAGAAGATCGCGGTACCCGAGATCCGGGAGCGGCTGGAGTCGGCCATCGAGGCCGAGCTCGCCGCTGTCGGCGCCTGATCCCGAGCCATATACCCCCACAAAGGAACTCGAATTCGATGACCACCCTGGAAATCAAGGACCTGCACGTCGAGGTTGCCAACCCGGACGAGTCCGGCGAGCCCATCAAGATCCTGAAGGGCGTGAACCTCACCATCAATTCCGGTGAGACGCACGCCATCATGGGCCCCAACGGTTCCGGCAAGTCGACGCTGTCGTACGCGATCGCCGGCCACCCCAAGTACACGGTGACCGCCGGCTCGATCACCCTCGACGGCGAAGACGTCCTCGCGATGTCCGTCGACGAGCGTGCGCGTGCGGGCCTGTTCCTTGCCATGCAGTACCCGGTCGAGGTGCCAGGTGTGTCCACGTCCAACTTCCTGCGCACCGCTGTCACCGCCGTCCGCGGTGAGGCGCCCAAGCTGCGGCACTGGGTGAAGGAAGTCAAGGAATCGATGAGCGAGCTCGAGATCGACGCCGCCTTCGCGGAGCGCAATGTGAACGAGGGCTTCTCCGGTGGCGAGAAGAAGCGTCACGAGATCCTGCAGCTCGGCCTGCTCAAGCCGAAGATCGCCATCCTCGACGAGACCGACTCCGGACTGGACGTCGACGCGCTGCGCATCGTGTCCGAGGGCGTCAACCGCTACAAGGAGCGCGAGAACGGCGGCGTGCTGCTGATCACGCACTACACCCGGATCCTGCGCTACATCAAGCCGGAGTTCGTGCACGTCTTCGTCGGTGGCCGCATCGTCGCCGAGGGCGGTTCGGAACTGGCCGATGAACTCGACGCGAACGGCTACGTCCGCTTCACCCAGTCTGCTACCGCAGGAGCCTGATATGACCGCCACGGTCCCCGCGCTCGACGTGGCCCGCATCCGGGCCGATTTCCCGATCCTGAGCCGTACGGTTCGGGACGGGAAGCCGTTGGTGTACCTGGACTCCGGCGCGACCTCGCAGCGGCCCGTCGCGGTCCTGGACGCGGAACGCGAATTCCTGGTCCAGCACAATTCGGCGGTGCACCGCGGCGCGCACCAGCTGGCCGAGGAGGCGACCGACGCCTACGAGGATGCCAGGGCCGATATCGCCAGGTTCGTCGGTGTGCACGCCGGTGAGATCGTCTTCACCAAGAATGCGACCGAATCACTGAACCTGGTGACGTACTCCTTCGCCGACAGCCGGTTCCCGTACCACGTCGGCCCCGGCGACGAGATCGTCATCACCGAGCTCGAGCACCACGCGAATCTCGTTCCGTGGCAGGAGCTCGCGCGTCGCACGGGTGCGACGCTGAAGTGGTACGGCATCACCGATGACGGCCGGATCGATCTCGATTCGCTCGAATTGTCGCCCGCCACGAAGGTTGTCGCGTTCACCCATCAGTCGAATGTCACCGGCTCGATCGCGCCGGTGGCCGAATTGGTGCGCAGGGCAAAAGAAGTCGGCGCTCTCACGGTGTTGGATGCCTGCCAGTCCGTGCCGCATATGCCGGTGGACTTCCGCGAGCTCGGCATCGATTTCGCCGCGTTCTCCGGTCACAAGATGCTCGGACCTTCCGGTGTCGGTGTGCTCTTCGGACGTCGCGCGCTGCTGGAGGAGACCCCGCCGTTCATCACCGGTGGCTCGATGATCGAGACCGTCACCATGGAGGCGAGCACCTTCGCCCCGCCGCCGCAGCGGTTCGAGGCGGGTGTGCCGATGACCTCGCAGGTGGTCGGGCTCGGTGCCGCGGTGCGGTATCTCGAGGCGATCGGCATGGAAGCCGTTGCCGCACACGAGCACACGCTCGTCGACGCGGCGCTGGCCGGACTCGGCGCCATCGACGGCGTGCGGATCGTCGGACCGACCGAGAACGTCGACCGCGGTGGCGCGGTGTCGTTCGTGGTCGACGGCATCCACGCGCACGATGTCGGCCAGATCCTGGACGACGAAGGTGTCGCCATCCGGGTGGGGCACCACTGCGCGTGGCCGTTGATGCGCCGCCTCGGTGTGCCTGCGACGGCGCGCGCTTCCTTTGCGGTGTACAACACCCTCGACGAGGTCGACACACTGGTAGCCGCAGTGCGGAAGGCTCAGAGCTTCTTCGGGGTTGGATAAGACATGCGCATGGAGCAGATGTACCAGGAAGTGATCCTGGACCATTACAAACACCCGCATCACCGCGGGCTGCGGGAACCGTTCGGCGCCGAGGTGCACCACGTGAACCCGACCTGCGGTGACGAGGTGACCTTGCGCGTCCAGCTCGACGACAACGGTGACGTCGCCGATGTCTCCTACGACGGTCAGGGCTGTTCGATTTCGCAGGCGTCGACCTCGGTGCTGACCGATCAGGTCATCGGCCTGCCGTTGCAGCAGGCGCTGAAGGTGGTCGACTCGTTCAACGAGATGGTCGCCAGCCGCGGCACGGTCGAGGGCGACGAGGACATGATCGGCGACGGTATCGCCTTCGCGGGCGTCGCGAAGTATCCGGCTCGGGTGAAATGCGCTTTGCTCGGTTGGATGGCGTTCAAGGACGCGGTGGTCCGGATTACCTCCGCCGAGGAAGCCAAGCGTGTGATGGGCAATGGATTGCCAACGAATGGGGAAACGGCATGAGCGAGACACCGGTAACCGAATCCGCCGAACAGGCTGAACAGGTCGAGTTGTCTGCGGAGGACATCAAACGCCTCGAGGATCTCGAGGAAGCGATGCGCGATGTCGTCGACCCCGAACTCGGCATCAATGTGGTCGACCTCGGCCTGGTCTACGGCCTGGCCGTGCAGGACGAAGTCGCGATCCTGGACATGACCCTCACCTCGGCGGCCTGCCCGCTGACCGACGTCATCGAGGACCAGTCCCGCAACGCATTGGTCCGCAGCGGTCTCGTCGAGGACCTCAAGATCAACTGGGTATGGATGCCCCCGTGGGGCCCCGACAAGATCACCGAAGACGGCCGCGAACAGCTGCGCGCCCTCGGCTTTACCGTCTGACCCGTTTACCCGCCCGAACGCCCCGGCCGGTGGTCGGGGCGTTTTGTGCATTCCGGGGCGGATTGTCCGGTGCATGGAGCATGCTCGCGTTTGCCGAATTCATGTGCCACTTGCGTGAAGTCGCATCGTGGACCTGCGATGATGGGGCAGGAGTCGGAAGAAGCGGGCGATGTTCTGGTTGGAGATCCACGAGTTCTCGCGGGACCGTCAGCCACGCTGGGGGTGGGTCGTGATTCTTCTTGCCGCCGTGCTGTTTTTCGCCGTGCTGGTGATGGTGTTGGTGAGCACCGATGATTTCGAGGACGGACCGACGACCACGGTGCCGTCCACGTCGGGTCCCTGCCAGCCGTTCTGTATTCGGACCACGACCACGCCGGGTGCCGGGTAGCGCCGTTCCCGGGCTATTCGAGTGTTCCGCAGGCGCGGCGCCCGTACGATCGAATGCGTCCGACCTCCCCGTGCCGAGCTGAGGCCGCGGGTCGACGGTGCGGCTGGAAGGGGAGCGCGATGGGAGCGTCGGCACCATCCGATCTGGTGCCTGCGCCGGATTGGCGGCCTCGCCTGGTGGCCTTGGATATCGATGGCACGCTGTGTTCTGGATATGGCGTGAGTCCGATCCTCGCGCACACCACGATGACCCCCGCGGTGCGGGCGGCCATCGGCGCGGTGTTGCGCTCCGACGCCCACGTGGTGTTGTCAACGGGGCGTTCGACGATCGCCACGCTGCCCTTCTTGGCCGAGCTCGGGCTGTCGGCCGGCACCGCGATCTGCTCGAACGGCGCGGTGTCGATCGATGCGGCGACCGGGGCGGTGCTCGACCAAGCCGTGTTCGATCTGGTAGAGCCGGTCTCTGTGCTCCGGGAAGTATTGCCCGGCGCGGTGTTCACCGTAGAGGAGGTCGGGGTCGGGGAGCGCACCACCCTGCATATTCCCGGACTGCCGGATTTCGGTGGGGCCGTGCGCGTGGTGGACGTCGACGAATTGGTGGCCACCCCGAGTACCAGGCTGACAGTGCACTGGCCCGACCGCACGCGTATCGATCTGGCGGCCGCGCTGGCGGGTGTGCAGGTGCCGGGCGCGCACTGCGTGTACGAGGTGGACGGGGCGTGGATGGATATCAGCCCGATCGGTGTCACCAAAGGTTCTGCGCTGGAAGCGCTTCGGGTCCGTGTGGGTGTGTCGGCAGCTGACACGCTCGCCGTCGGCGACGGCACCAACGATCTCGAGATGCTGGCGTGGGCTGCGCACGGCGTCGCCATGGGCCAGGCGCCGGAGGTGGTCCGGGTGGTTGCCGACGAAGTCTGTCCATCGGTCGCGGAGGACGGTCTTGCCACGCTGCTGTCCCGCTGGTTCTGACAGGGCATGTCGCATCCCTCCGCCGCACACGGTCATAGCGAGGACGGGATCCACCCGTCGCCGCCGCCGGTGGCGGCGCACTTGCTGGAGGAAGACATGTCGCGACACCCATCATCGGCCTTGCTGCGTTCGGCCGCCTACTGGTTTCTCGGGTTCGAGTTCTTTGTCGGCTTCGCGACGAAATTCTGGCCGGGGCCGACCTTATTCGGCCCGGCGTATTCGGAGAAATTCGCTGGCTGGGGCTTCGACCCGAACATGCGCTACGTCTCGGCGTGTTGGAGCTGATTGCCGCAGTGCTACTGGTGATTCCGCGCAGACAGACCCGCTTCCTCGGCGCCGCGATGTTGGTGCTGGTATTGACCGGAGCGGTGACTACACACATCATCGATGACGCCCCGATATACGAAGAGGTTTCCGCGCCACTGCATCTGACGCTCATGTTCGTCGTCGCGCTGGTGACTGGCCCGCTGACTGGCGAGCGGTGGCCCCGCTGCGGAGCCGAATGATGTCGCGATAGTCCCAGGCTTGGAAAATCGATGACGGCCGGATGATGATCTGGTTGATAGTTACGTCGGTGTACAGGAGAAGTCATCATGTTTGTGTCGGGCAGGACGGCCCTTGGCGTGGTCGTGTCATCCGCGACCGCGTTCGTCGCTCTCGGATCAGCGACCGCAGGCGCGGCGGGCGACCTCTACGGGTCGCTGGCGATCTCGTTCGGCTCGGGCAGCGCGGTCGTCGGCGCCGGAGCCAACTATTCGAGTTACGAGAAGTCCGATCAGCGGGCGATGTTGGAATGCGGCAGGCGCGACTGCAGGGTCGTCGTGCGCTTCGTCAACGGTTGCGGCGCGATCGCGGTGCGCGACGGCAGCTACAAATGGGCATGGGGAAACTCGCGGATAGAGGCCGAGCAGGGTGCGCTCGTTGCTCTCGGCCCCGACCCGTCACCGTTGCTAACGGCACTCGGAAGTGCGGCGACGGGTAGTGCCGCACCAGGTAGTGCGGCACTGGGCAGTGCGGCGCCGAGCCGCGCGCAGATCCTCACATCGGAGTGCACGGCCAACGCGCGCTGACCGCCGACGCGAACCGACCTCCACCGAGGCGCGCGGTGGACTGCCTCGACAGCTCGCCGCGCGCCTCGATGTTTCAGCGCCGCAATACTTTCCTGGCCAGGAAATTGCCGAAGAACTGGATTCCCTGAACACCCGCGATGATGATCAGTGTCGCAACCAGCGTGACCTGCCAGTCGAACCGCTGATAGCCGTAGACCAGCGCGAAGTCGCCGAGTCCGCCGCCACCGACGGTGCCCGCCATGGCCGACATATCGACGATCGCGACGATCACGAAGGTGTAGCCGAGCACCAGCGGGCCGAGTGCCTCCGGGATGAGCAGCGTCAGAATGATCCGCAGCGGTCCGGCGCCGACGGCCCGTGCCGCCTCGATGACGCCGGGATCGACGGTGACCAGGTTCTGCTCCACGATGCGCGCGATGCCGAACGATGCGGCCACGATCATGACGAAGGCGGCAGCCTCGGTGCCGATGGTGGTGCCGACCACTTCCAGGGTCACCGGCCCGAGGGCCGCGAGCAGAATGATGAACGGAATCGGCCGCACCACGTTAACGAGCACGTTGAGCAGGAAGTAGATCGGGGCGTTCGCGAGCAGTCCGCCCTTGCGGGTGGTGTACAGCGCGGTCCCGAGGACCAGCCCGATCAGTCCGCCGATCACGAAGGTGAGCAGTACCAGATAGACGGTGGTGCCGATCGCTTCCTGTAGCACCGGCCGCAGTTTGTCCCAATCGGTATGCATGCTTGCTCCTTTCAGACCGATCGGCGATCGAGCTCGTCGACCACCTTGTCGACCGCATCGTCGGGCCCGTGCAAAGCCAGCGTGACGCTGCCGAATGTCTTGTCCTGCAACGTGCTCACCCCGCCGTAGACCACCTCGAACCGGACCTGTGCGTTGGTCGCCGTGGCCAGTGCCGCGCCGATCCCGCGCTTGTCGTCGATGTCGACGGTGACCAGCCTGCCGCCGTGCAGTTCGCCGAGTCTGCGGAGCTCCTCGTCGCTGGGCCGGTTGTGCAGCACGGTGTCCACGAACGATCGAGTCGGCGTCGCCTTCGGGTCGGCGAAGACGTCGAAAGTGCTGGCCAGCTCCACGATTCGACCCTCGGCGAGCACTGCGACACGATCGGCCACCGCGCGGATGACATCCATCTCGTGGGTGATCACCACGATGGTGACGCCGAGCTCGTGATTGATCTTCTTCAGTAGCCGCAGCACCTCCCGGGTGGTCTCCGGGTCCAGCGCCGAGGTCGATTCGTCCGCGAGCAGCAACGACGGCGAGGTGGCGAGGGCGCGCGCGATGCCGACGCGCTGCTTCTGTCCACCGGAGAGCTGATCGGGGTAGCTGCGTGCCTTCTCGGACAGGCCGGCGAACTCGAGCAGTTCAGCGACGCGCGCCTTGCGCTCGACCCGAGGCCAGCGGGCCACCTTCAACGGATACTCGATATTCCCTGCAGCTGTGCGCGATCGGAACAGGTTGAACTGCTGGAACACCATGCCGATGTCCCGGCGGATCCGCCGCACATCGGCCTCCCGCACCCCCGTGATGGGAGTGCCGGAGACCTCGATGGTGCCGCTCGTCGGCTTCTCCAGTGCGTTGATCAGTCGTACCAGCGTGCTCTTGCCCGCCCCGGAATAGCCGATCACGCCGAAGATCTCACCCTTGCCGATCCGTAGATCGATGCTGTCGAGCGCGATATGCCGATCTGCGCCTTTACCGAAAGCCTTGGTGACCGAACGGAATTCGACTGCGGGGACCTGATGCTCGCTCACTTGCCGTCGCGGATGGTCTGCTGCACCCGCTGCAGGATCTGCTCCAGCTCGGGACCGTTGCGCCGCACCTCGACCGCCGTGCCCTTGGTCACCTCGGAATGGGCCTGCTGGACCTCGGGGGAGTGCCAGAGCTCGACGAGTTTCTGGTACCTCGGGTTGTTCTTGTCCTCGGCCCTTGTCACCAGCGCATTGATGTACGGCTCCGCGGACGGATTCTTCGGATCATCCTTGTACAGTGCCGAATTGGGGTCGATGCCGGAGCGGTCGAGAAAGGTGTTGTTGATGATCGATCCGTCGACCGAGGCCAGCGACAGCGCCGTCTGCGCCGCGTCGACCGGGGTCACCTTGACCTTGGACGCGCCCTTGTCGATATCGGCGGGCGAGGGCGCCCTGGTGTCCGACGACAGCTTCAACAGACCCGCGGCCTGCAGCACGAACAGTGCCCGGGCCTGATTGGTCGGGTCGTTCGGGATCGCGATTTCGGCGCCCTGTGGCAGTTCGGCGACGGTCTTGTGCCTCTTGGAGTACAGGCCGAGCGGCACGATATAGGTGGAGCCGATCGGGGTCAGATCCGCATTGTTCGCGACGTTGTATGCGCCGAGGAACTGCAGGTGCTGAAACAGATTCACATCGATCTGCTTCTGCGACAGCGCGAGATTCGGCTGCTTGTAGTCCGAGAAGTTGGTGATCTTCAGGGCGATGCCCTGCTCCTTCGCCTTCTGCTCGAAGACGTCCCAGGCCTTGTCCTTGTCGGTGGTGCCGATGCGCACTACCGTGTCGGAGGAGGCTCGGTCGTCGGAGCCGCACGCCGTAAGGGTGAAGGCCGCGGTGGCAACCAGGACCGGGATCGCCAGTACCCGATGGAATTTCACTCGTGCTCCCGAATGCTTGTCGCAACATCCGCCCGTCGGACCCGTGCCCGATCGAGCGCTTTCTGAACCCGGTAATCCAAGCGGTGTGTCCGGAAGTGCGGCAACGGTTTGAATTGTGTTGAGCAAAACTCTCGCGAACTCTTGGACGGGCGTCTAATTTGCGAACAATGCGAGTACTGCGCCGTGTTGCGGTGATCCCGATTCTGTTCGCTCTTGCCGCCGGGGCGGTCGCATGCGGTGACGAGCGCAGTCCGGATGTGGTCCGTGTCGGTGTGAACGACATCGCGCTGCCGCACTGGGCGGTCTACCAGAAGAAGGCCGCCGAACAGGGCATTACGGTCGAGTACGTCAACTTCACCGACTACAACCAGCCGAACCCCGCGTTGTCGCAGAAGCGGGTGGACCTCAACAAGTTCCAGCACGTGCGGTATCTGGCCAACTACAATGTCCGCAACAACGACACTCTGGTGCCGATCGGTGCCACCGAGATCTTCCCGCTCACCCTCTACTCGCGGAAGTACAAGTCGGTCAACGATATTCCGAAAGGGGGTCAGATCACGCTCAGCAATAATCCAGCCAACCAGGTGCGGCCGCTGCTGACGCTGTCGGCAGCGGGCTTGATCGTGCTGCGGGGCGGCGCGAGCTGGGACTCCACGATCGAGGACGTCGACACCGCAGCGTCCACGGTGCGCCTGACCGCCATCGACCCCACGCTGACCGCGCCCTCGCTCGATAGCGCAGACGCGGCATTCGTCGATGACACCTTCGCGCGCCCCGCCGGTCTGACCACCAAAGAAGTGATTTTCGCCGACGACCCCGAGCGGCCGGAGCTGAAGCAGTACATCAATATCTTCGCCGCCCGCGCGGCGGACAAGGACAACCCGAAACTGGTAGCCCTCGCGAAGTTGTACCACGACCCCGAGGTGGAGGCGGCCGTGCGCGCCGAGACCGGCTACGAGGGGGTGTTCAAGACAAACGATCCCGCGGACCTGCAGGCCACATTGACAGAACTCGAAGCGAAATTCCGCAGGTAGGTCTCAGCTGTCCATCGCGGACAGCACTCGGGCAGCCTCGCGCTGTGCGTTCGTATTCGGTTGCAGCGCACGCGAACCGGCCAGCTTCGCCTGCACATGCTCGGAAACCGTGATCGGCGCGTATTTGCTGCCCGCACCGATGCACGAAGGTAGCGTCTCGATCACCGCGTCGAAATTGCCGTCGTGGAAGAACGCGGCGCTGCGGCGGCGTTCGATGGTGCCGTCGACGATCGGTGGCATGACCCGGTGCAGCGTAGACAGCCAGCGTTCGTTGGTCCAGCGCGCCATCAAGTCGCCGAGGTTGACCAGCAGTGCGTCCTCGGCAGGCTGTACATTGTGCCAGCGTCCGTCCGTACCGAGTACCTGCAGGCCCGGAACCCGGTCGGCCCACAGCACGGTGACGATGCCGTAATCGGTGTGCGCGCCCATGCCCTGGAGCTCGCCGTCGAGGTCGACCGTGCCCGGAGGGAGGGCGTAGTTGTTCATCCGCAGCACCTCCAGCGAGTGATCGGTGAACCGGTCGAAATATCCGGCGGGCAGGTCGAGGGCGTCGGCGAAAATGGTGGTGAGGGTACGCGCGACGCGCGCGGCCTCGGCGAAGTACGCCCGGACCGGCTGCCGAAATGTGGACAACTCTGCGGGCCAGACGTTATCGGCATAGCCTGCCGCCGCGGGCAAGTCCAGGCCCGGGTAGTCGGCCGTGGTGGTGCCGACATTGAACGCTTCGAAGTAATCGTTCATCCGTGTCGCCGACCTCACCCCGAGACTCGAGCTCAGGTTCTCGCTTTTCGGCGGCGTGTAACCGCGGTTGAACTCGACGGCGGTCCGGTACTGCTGTTTGGCCGCCGGATCGAGGGCGAAGAAGTCGTCCAGCGCGGCGGCGAAATCGTCGAGGACCGACCGGGCGATGCGGTGCCCGCGAATCTGCATGCACCCGACCGTGCCGGCGGCCGTATCCACCTGGCGGGCGACCGCGGCCCGCTCGGCGTCGCTTGCCCGCTCGACGTAGGACGAGATGTCGATGACGGGAACATGGAACTCCATCATGTATGTCCTTTCCTGGCCGAGGGGGATCCATCCAGCTTGTCGCCGGATGGATGCCGTGTTCGGTCATTCGGGTCACGATCGCGTAAAGCCGCACAACGGCATATCGCTCCGGTGTGGGGCTCGCACACGGAGGCGAAAATAACCCGTTCGGTGCTAGCGACAAGTCTCTGGCTTGCTGGTCCGAGGTTTGCGTTGACCTCGGCGGCAACGTTTAGCGTTGCGGTCGCCGGCTGCACGCAAGGGCCGCGCTTCGTCCGAATCGAACATCCGAGGACCGCCCATGAAGTTCGCGATCAGCTACAGCACGCCGTTCAACGGCATCGACCCCGACAGGCTCACCGCGTTTGCTGTGCATGCCGAGAACTGTGGTTTCGAGGGCCTGTATCTGCCGGATCACATCGCGCTGTACCCCGGTGCCACATACGGCGGGAACGAGCTGCCGCCGACGCTGCCGTATTTCGACCCGCTCGACAGCCTGAGCTTCGTCGCCGCGTCGACCCGACGGATTCTGCTGGGCACGGGTGTATTGCTGCTGCCGTATCGGCACCCGGTGGTGCTGGCCAAGCGGCTCACGACGATCGATGTGCTGTCCGGCGGGCGAATGCGGCTGCTCACCGTCGGGCTCGGATTCCTGCCGGGCGAGGCGCAAGCGACGGGGGTGGACTTCGCCACCCGCGGCAGACGCGCCGACGAAGCGATCGACGTTATGCGCCTGTTGTGGTCGGGCGGGCCGGAGGGTGTCGGCTATCACGGCGAGTTCTTCGACTTCGACAATCTGTGCAGCTTCCCGAAACCCATAGGGGGGAGCGAGCTTCCGATCCATATCGGTGGCAGCAGTCGAGCGGCGGCGCGTCGGACCGGTCGGTGCGGTGACGGCTATTTCGCCGGCGGGATGCTGCCCGAGCCCGAACGTGACATTCAGTGGGATCTGGCCAAGGCGTCAGCTGTGGAGGCAGGCCGCGATCCCGCGGCGCTCGAATACACCCGTTGGGGGACCGTCGACCTGACCGCCGAACAGATCGATGCTTCGGCCGCGCGCGGCGTGACCCGAATCGTCGTCGGACTCCCACCGGGCGTTCCCGGCCAACAGCTGGACAAGATGTCCGAATTCGCCGAACGTTTGGGATTGGTAAGGCAATTGCAGAACCAGCACAGCTGACTTCCATGGGCACTCGACAACGCCTCGGCAGCGACCCTCGGTGCGAATTCACTGTCGGTCGGCGGCGCCTGGTGACCAAAGGCAGTCTTCAGGAGGCGGTGAACTTCGGCGCCCGGCGCTCGCTGACCGCACGGACACCTTCCGCGAAGTCGGCGCTGTGCATCAGCTCCGCCTGCTGTGCGGCCTCGTGATCGGTTGCAGCGCGGATCTTTTCGGCTAGATCGCCGCGCAATGTGGTGCGGATCGAGCGCACCGCCAGCGGCGCGTTGGCCGCGAGCTGGGCGGCCAGTGCGATGGCCTCGTCGCGCAGTGTGCTCGCGGTGGTCAGTCGATCGCACAGGCCGATGGATTCGGCTTCGGCCCCGTCGACGGCCCGACCGGTGGTCAGTAGGTCGAGAGACTTCTGTGCGCCGATGACCGCGGGCAGTGTGACGGTGAGCCCGAACCCGTGGTGGATGCCGAGTCTGGCGAAATTGGCGATGAATCGCGTCTCACGAGTGGCGACCCGGAAGTCGGCCGACAGCGCCAGCCCGAGCCCACCTCCGATCGCCGCGCCGTGCACGGTCGCCACCGTCGGGGTGCCGACCTCGAACAGCCGCGCGGCCTCCGCATACAGCTCGCGCGGATCGCCGATCCCCGGTCCAGCGAAGTCGGCTCCGGCGCAGAAGTGTTTTCCGGTGGAGCACAGAACAATTGCCCGGCAGTCGGAGTCTGTGTCCAGCGCCGCGTACGCATCTGCCAGGGATCTGATCAGCGCGGTGTCGAAGTAGTTGTACGGTGGCCGCGAGAATTCCACCACTGCCACATGATCGTCGCGCAGCTCGATCGCAAGGTCATCGCTCACTCGGGACTCCAGAACGTTGTGGAAGTGACTGAGCGAACCTTAACGGAGTCCGGCAACTGTGGTGTGGGGCAGGGGATCCCCGCGGACCAGCGGGGAACGGCGCTGGCCGTGCAGTACTCGCTGCTGGCTGCTGCACGACATCACGGGGCCACGTGATGCGCCGAGATCGTCCTCGATCTCAGACGGAGCGCGGCCACAACAGTTCACGGCTCAACGGCACTGCGACATCCACCCTGCGGGTCGCCGACGGCGGCTCCAACCGGAGATCGTCAAATTAGCTCTTCTCAGCGAAACCACCGTCGCATCCCCTCGGGTCCGCATCTATGCCGGACTCGGTGTTCGCTCCCGCACCACCTCCGTGGCCCGAGCCCGCGAACAGGTCGCGATCTTGTCAAGATTCGTTTTGTTCCAATCGTGCCCGTAATTCTGACGTTGGTCTGTTGTAGTTCGTGATTCGTTCCTCGTTCCCGAGCAAGTACCGGTCGAGGTGTGGTTCATCCCCATCATGGATTCGCTCCGCAATACTGCAATTTGTGTCGCCGGTTTGGATTCTTCCCCACGGCGCCATGGTCGCTATGGGGTATCCGGTATCGTTCTTGATAACTCGAGACACGCCAATTGGCCGGTACATCCCTGGTTGGTCGGTCGCCTCGAACCCTGCGGTGAAGCTCTTCGGATCGTGGACGGTAAATTCACCTCGCGGTTGAGTGACTACCATATCGTTGGCCTTGGCGATATAGTCCGTTTCTTTGTGGCCGCTCTGGAGGATGCACTTCACGATTTCTCCTTCGGTCGCGGGCCGAGCTGGAACGAGTTTATCGGCCTTTTTCACGAGTATCTCGCCCCTGTGCATCAGAGCGTCGGTGTAACGCTGCCGCTCGAGAGCGACGAACTCGTACGGCGATGGTATAGTCTCCGTCACATTCAACGCTCGGGCCAAGAGTAGCGCTTCCTCTGAATCCGTTGCGACAATACCGGTTCCGATACTGTCTCGCAGGTCGTCCGCGATTCCCAGTTTGACCCGTGTCACTGTTTCGCCCGATGTTTTTACCAAGATATCCAGATGATTTCTTATCGAGCACATGTACGCGGAAAGGTTGGGGACCAAGCGATTCACCGCCGTTCGAAGTCATCTGATGCGTATCCGGTTGGCTGGTCGGGTGTCGACCGGTCTTTGGTAACTTACCCATCGGTTCACCCGACCCACCTCCATACTTGGGGATGCCGGATCGCGTACCGGGCAAGCCATCTCCGCGCAGCTGCGCTGACAGCGAAGCTGCCGTGCGCGAGTATGAGTGACACGTTTGTTCGGTGGCGGAGGTCCGTGACGGCGTTCTTGCTGGAGGCGACTCGGACGCCCGGGACCCGCAGGGCTGCGCCGAGCAGTCGGCGTGGGTGTTGCGACAGAGGTTCCCGACTGCTATCTCGGGGTCAGCGTGACCGGCAGCGCCGAGGGTGACAAGACGAAGTCTCGGTTGGAGGCCCGCACGACGTACTTCGGATCGGGCGCCGGCCGCCAGCGAACGAGCAGCGCTGCCGAGGCCAGGGTGATCTCGAGCAAGGCGAAGTGGTCGCCGAGACAGCGGCGGCGGCCGACGCCGAAGGATAGGTTGGCCTTCTTGTCGATGCCGTCGGCGCGCTCCGGTGACCAACGCGCCGGGTCGAAGGCCTCCGGGTTGGCGTAATAGCGCTTGTCGTGCTGAACCATATAGGGGCTGAACATGATTGCCGCGCCGTCCGGGATGGTGAGACCACCGATGGTGACGTCTCCGTCGGCAGTGCCCGCGCTGATCCACGGACCCCAGAAGCGAAGTGTTTCCGCCACAACCTGTTTCAGATAGGGGAGCGTGGCGAGATGCTCCGGTCGAACGGGGCCGGTTCCGACGACGGCGTCGAGTTCGGCATAGAGCTGTTCGGCGATGTGGGGCCGGCGCATCACCTCGTGCCACAGCCATCCGGTCAGCGAGGCCATCGAACCGACGCCACCTGCCAGCATCAGGATCGCTTCATCGATGATGTGCTCGTCGGACAGCGTTGCTCCGGTCTCACTGTCGGTGTGCCGAATGAGCGCGGACACCACGTCGTTGAAATCCTCGTCGCGGCGGCGATATTCCGACACCACCTCCCCGATGGCGCTACGCAGGTGGCGCGCCTTCATGCGCCACCGCCAGTTCGCGACTACCCGCAGCCGGCGCACCTGCGCCGGTAATGCCGTTCGCAGGATGACCTGGCCGAGCAGCCATGGCACATTGTCCCGAATCTCGCGTCTTGCTTCGTCGCTGAACTCCGCGGTGAACAGCGTCGAGGAGACCGTGTCGAGAATCAGGCCGTGCGCCTCGTCCATCAGATTCACGCGCTCGCCCGATGGCAGTCCCGCCGACCAGCTTTCGGCGATATCGGCCGCCGACCTCGTGTACTCGGCGAGACGGCTCTGACGCAATGCGGGTGCGATCATCCTGCGTCGCAGCTTGTGTTCGTCGCCGCGCAGGACGTTGACCGATCCCCCCGCGATATCCTCGATCGCCTCGCGCAGGTCTTCACGATTGAGTTCGGCGTCGCCGATGCCTGCCTCGCGAACCAGATCCGGGGTGGTGAGGAGGTATCCGGTTTGCTTGCCGAAGAATATCCGCACGACCGGCCCGAGGTCGGACAGTGACGTCACAAACGCGGGGGCGTCGCGCAACGCCCGCAGACTGTGTCCTACCAGCGGCAGGCGCCCCGGCGCGGTCGGCACCTCCGAAAGAGCTTGTGGCATCACCAGTCCGCGGCTGAGCGCGGACATCTCGCCGGCCTGTCGATAGATGTTCAGCACCGCGCCGGTGTGCTGTGATTGCCGCACCGAGTCGCTGTATTTGCCGAGCACGGCCCGCATTTCGGCGAGCGCATCGCGATCGGCGGCCAGCTCGGCAATAATCGCGGCGATCCCCGCGGCCGAAGCATCCGCCGTGCGGACACCGCCACCGCTGGGCACCGACTCGTCGAGATCGGGATCGCAGTAGATGATCGGAAGTCCCACCGCTACGGCCTCGAGCAGGACCATGCCCTGCGTGTCGAAGCCGTAGGAGGGGAACAGCAGCGCATCGCCACCGGCCATGGCGTCGAGGGATTCTGCCTGAGTGACCCTGCCGTGCAATCGGATTCGATGATCGAGGCGGTGCTCGGCGATCGCTGTGGCCGCAGCGTCGCGCAAATCCCCATCGCCAAAGATATCGAGGGTGCAGTTGTCGATGCGCCGTACCGCGTCGATCGCGTCGAGCAGGCGCTTCTCGGTGGAAAGTCGGCCACTCCACACCAGCCGCAGTGGCCCGTCGGCCGGCTGTCCGGAAACCGGACTGCTGTGGTTTTCCAGCAGGAGATCGTCGACGCCGTTGGACACCACCTGAATCGGGCGGGTCAGCCCGTGCGCGACCATCAGGTCGGCGAAATGCTGCGTCGGCGCGATCACCGTGTCGGCAACCTGGGCCTGGCCGACGATCGTCCACCAGGCGTGGCGTGCGGCGCGGCTCTCGGACCGGTGCGGCATATGGTGGCTGTGGGGTACGAACCGGCCGTGTAGCGCGCGCATCGCCAATGCTGCCGCGTAAGGCGCGGGCGAGGTGTGTTCGATGAACGCGTCGTCCCGGCTCTGGGCGGTGTGCACCAGCGGAAGCCGATGTCGCTGTGCCGCTTTCATCCCGGAGATGGCGACACCGTAGGTGGTGTGCGTGTGTACGACCTCGATCGGGCCGTGTGCGGCGAAAGCGGCGTCGATCAACTCGGCATTGCGCTTGGTCGGCAGCACCACCGGGAAGCCGTTCACCTCGAGCCCGGCGACCGCTTCGAGCTCGACCACGTTCGGCGGGGAATCGGCGGTTTTGCCCGGCAGCGGTGCGACGAAGAGGGTCACATGGTGGCCCGCACGCTCCAGCCCGCGACACAGCGAGCCGACCGCAGTCTGGACACCACCGAGCGTGGCCGGGTGGTAATCCATGAACATAGCGATGTGCACAATGGGCACTGTACCGACGCGCGAGGTTCGCCGAGAGCCCACAATTCTGTCGACTACCCGGCGAACCTCGATAAGAGCACCGTGCCGACGGGACCACAACAGCACCGAAAGTAGCGCCGTGAGAATAGCGATTCCACTGACCGGAACCCGAGGTGACGTTCAGCCGGTCGTGGCACTGGGACTCGAGTTGCAGCGGCGCGGACACGACGTGCTGCTCGGCGCGCCGCCCAACCTGGTCGATTTCGTCACCGGCACGGGACTCGCCGCGCGCTCGTGCGGGCCGGATGTGCAGCAGCTCTACAGCTCCGACGCGGGGCAGCAGGCGCTGGCAGCGGGCAACACCCTGCGCCTGATGCAACTGGTTGCTCGACAGATGGCGGGCTACGCCGAGCAGATGAACCGTGAGGTCATCGACGTGTGCGCGGGCGCCGACCTGATCGTCGCGAGTACCGTCACCGAGGACCGGGCGAGTTCGGTCGCCGAAGCGATGGACGTGCCGCTTGTCAGCCTGCACTACTTCCCCTGCCGTGCCAATGGCGCCTATCCATTTCCTGGCGCGCTACCACCGCGGTGGCGGCCCCCCGCGCCGCTGAACCGCGCGACCTGGGTGTTCGCGGAGAATCTGCGCCGCGTGGTGTTCATGCGCTACCTCAACGATCTGCGAGCGACACTGGGCCTGCCGAAGTCGATGGCGAGCACCGCTGGGGTCTTGGCGCGCAGGCGCGTTCCGGAAGTACAGATCTACGATCGAGCGCTCGTCCCCGGGCTGCCCGAACAATGGGACGCGCGCAGGCCGTTCACTGGTTTCCTGACCCTCGACGACGCCGCCCGTGCGGCGGTCGGCGACCTCGATGGTGACCATGCAGGCATTCTGTCCTGGATCGAGGATGGGGACCCGCCGGTGTTCTTCGGCTTCGGCAGCATGCCGATCCGGGACACCGCGGCCGTGTTGGGCATGGCCACCGAGGTGTCGGCTCGGCTCGGCGTGCGTGCGTTGGTGAGCGCGGGCTGGAGCGATCTGGATGTCGCTGCCGCGCAAGCCGACCCGAATGTGAAGGTCGTCGGATCGTTCGCGCACGACATCGTCTTTCCGCATTGCGCCGCTGCCGTGCATCACGGCGGTATCGGTACGCTGTTCGAAAGCTTGCGCGCCGGACTGCCGACGCTGGTGTGCTCGGTGTCGTTCGAGCAGCCCATGTGGGGCGGGCAGGTCGAGCGACTCGGCGTCGGTGCGCACATGAAGTTCACGAAGCTCACCACGGCTCGCCTCGAGCACGGCGTTGCTACCCTCCTCGACAAAGAATGCAGAACTCGCGCAATGGAATTCGCTGAGACCCTGAGCGCAGACGGCGCCAGCGCCCGCACCGCCGACATCATCGAGGCCACCGCCCGGTGATATCGCACGTTGCCACCGACACCGCCGTCATGTTCCGGCGCTGCGTGCGGCATACCCTGCGCAGCCGCGATACCCTGATCATCTCGCTGCTCATGCCGGTCCTGGTCATGATGTTGTTCACCTACGTTTTCGGTGGGGCGATCGATGTCGGCGGACCCTACCTCGACTATGTGGTGCCAGGAATCATGTTGCTGTGCACGGGTTTCGGTTCGTCGATCACCGCCACCAGCGTGTCGACCGATATGACCAGGGGCAGCATCGATCGGTTCCGCACCCTGCCGATGTTCAAACAGGCCGTGCTGGCCGGGCACGTCGCCGAGGGCGTCGTGCGCAATCTGGCTGCCATCGCGATCGCGGTCGCTGTTGCGCTCGTGCTGGGGTATCGCCCTCACACCGGCGTCGTCGGCTGGTTGTCGGCGTTCGCGCTGATCACGCTGTTCGTCCTGGCGATCTCCTGGATCGCGGTTGGGCTGGGACTGGTCGCGAAGAACCCCGAGGCCGCCGGTGGGCTCACCTACGCGATCATGTTCATCCCGTACATCAGCAGCGCTTTCGTGCAGACCTCCACCATGCCCGGATGGCTGCGCGGGTTCGCCGAGTATCAGCCGGCCACACCCGTCGTGGACGCGGTGCGTGGGCTGCTCGACTCCGCCGACACCGGGCACGATGCCACGGTCGCCGTGTTCTGGTGTATCGGTCTCGCCGTGATCGGGTTCGCCTGGGCAAGTGCCGTATTCGGTCGGTTGGCGCACCGCTGAACAGGTGTGTGGTCGGCGCTCGGACGATTTCGGTGCCGAAACGCCTGCGGGCGATCTGTTGAGCGGCAATGATTCGTTGGGTGGACGAGGCAAAGTACCGGGAGACCCGGCTGGCGTTGCATGCCGCGGGGGAGTTGCTGATCGCAGGCCCGCAATATCGGATGTTCGGAACCATTCGTTTGCGGTCGGTGCTCGGCGGTTTCGGCGGTGTGCGCTGGCCGGTGTCGGTGGTGGGCACCGAGCTGGTCACCACCGCGGGTCGTATCCCGCTGGTGAGCACATATCGCGAGGTCGCCGCGAAAGCCGGTTTTCACCCGGAGGCGCCCCAGGGTGTGTACAAAGACACCACCGGCGTCGACCCCGATGACCCGATCATGGTCGACGCGGCGGCGGCAGCGATGATCGCCGACTGGTTCGCCCTCGGCAATGCTGCGCTGCGCTGCTTGGCTCCCGATGCCACCGCGGTGCTGTGGCCGGAGCATTTCGATCTTTCCAGCACCCTGAACGAGGTCAACTATGGCGTGTCGCCCGGCGACGACGCCCATCCCGGTCCCTACGCCTACGTCGGGCCGTGGACACCGCGCAGTGGCGCATTCTGGAACGCGCCGTTCGGTGCGCTGCTCCCGCGCGAGGAAGTCAACGCCGAGGCGGACCTGCTCACGTTCTTCGAGGAAGGTAGGGCTCGCGCGGCCGAGACGATCTGATCAGCGGTGGGAGTCCGACGAATCCGACAGCGCGCCAGCACGATCCGAGGTCGTGCGGGCGAGCGCATGCAGATAGTCCGCGGTCGCGGCATCTGCGGGAAAGAAGGACTCGACCGTGATCTCCTCCAGCGTGACGTCGAAGGCCGCGCCGAACGTCGTGATGGTGCTGAACAGCGAGAGATCCATGCCGCGATGGCGCAGCTGGATGGTCAGCGCGACCTCGGCCGGGTCGATGCGCACCAGGTCGTGGCCGGTGGCGTAGTGGCTCAATTCCTCGTGCAACGCCGCGAGTTCGGGATCACCGGTATGTGCGGCCTGGCGCGCGAGACGCGGCAGCAGGAAGCCACGAACCTGAGCGAGATTGCGCACCCGAGGTGCGAATCCATCGGGGTGCACACCGAGTCGCATCATATTGATCGGTGGCTCCAGTAGTGCCCCATGCACATCGTGGAAGAAGATCTCGGCGGCCGTATTGGCGAACAGGAGATTCCAGCGCCGATCGAGAGCCAGTGCCGGGTAGGGCTCCTGCGCGTCCATCACGCGCTGTACCGCGGCCTCGGCCTCGGCAAGGTCCGGATCATCCAGCGGGCGCTGTCGATAGGTGGGCGCGTGCCCGGCCGCAATCAGCAGTCTATTGCGTTCGCGCAGTGGAATATTCAAATGCTCGGCGAATCGCTCGATCATTGCTGAGCTGGGGATCGTCCGTCCGGTTTCGACGAAACTGATATGCCGGGCGGAGATCCCGGACCGGATCGACAGCTCGAGCTGACTCAGCTTGCGTCGAGTGCGCCATTCTCGCAGCAGCGCACCGACCCGGCGATCCTCATCCATGCGGCAAGTATCGCTGCGCGACCGGACCGGCCGCCATTACATCCCTGGTAATCGACACGTGCACGGTGCCGCTGCGACGGTTACCGCCATGACACAGAACACCCTGGCCGCCGACAACAAACAACTCGTGCTGCACGGCCTTGCCGAGTTCGCGAAGGGCAACATCGAGGTCCTGCGCGACCTGCTGCACGAAAATTTCATCGAACACAGTCCTGGTAACCCCTCCGGTCGCGACGCCTTCATCGCCTTCATCGCGAACTCTCCGGTCGCCGCCGGGCGGTTGGAGATCAAACGCGTGGTCACCGATGCCGACTTCGCGGTGGTGCACTACCACATGATTCCTCCCGGTGACGAGCGCGGCCTCGCCGTAATCGACGTCTGGCGGCTGGTCGACGGACACATTGTCGAGCACTGGGACGTCGTGCAGCCGGTGCCGGACGTCGCCGAGATTCCGCACGGGATGTTCTGAGCAGACCGGGTCGGGGTGCGTTCAGCGAGCGCCCCGACCTTCACCCGCGAGGCGGCCGCGACGGAGGAGGCGGGCTGGGTACCCGGTGCCACTGCTGGCAGCGCGTCCCCGGGTCCGGGCAGGGCACGGGCACGGGCACGGTGGATCGGGCCGGACGAACGGAGTGACCGCCGCGGCGGGGGTGAAGCCGCTGCGGGTCATCAGGGCCGACGACGCGGCGTTGGGGTTCTCCACGTCGGTGACGATGCGCGCAGCGCGCCGCGCGCGAACAGCGCCTCGGAGCGACATCCCTGCCTGATCGCGCGACTCATGCTCCCTTGCGGGCGGCTGCCTTCTTCACGGGCTTCTTCGTCGGTTTGTCGGCGGCCTTCTTGGCTGCCGCCTTCTTCGCAGGGGCGGCCTTCTTGCCGGCGGTCTCGCTGCTGCCGCGGCCGGACGTGGCGCGGCGACCGCTGGCTTCCAGGCTGCGCTGCAATGCGGCGACCAGGTCCACCACCTCGGCATCCATCACCGCGGGGGCCGACTCGGGCCTGCCGGCCACCTTGCCGGTGCCGCTGGCGACGGCATCGTCGAGCACCCGCTGGAGTTCGAGCTGATACTCGTCGGTGTACTGACCGGGATCGAAATCGTCGGACATGGTCTCGACGAGCGTCTCGGCCATCTTGATCTCTTGTGGTTTGGGCTCGGCGACGCCGTCGAGCGACTCGAATTCGGCCGCTCGCACCTCATCGGGCCACAGCAGCGTCTGCAGCACCAGCATCCCTTCGCGCACCCGCAACGCCGCAAGCCTGGTCTTCTGCCGCAGCGTGAAGTGCACGAGCGCGGTGCGGTCGATGCGCTCCAGCGTTGCCGCGAGCAGTACATACGCCTTCGGCGTATTCGAGTCGGGTTCGAGGTAGTAGCTCTTGTCGAACAAGATCGGGTCGATCTGCTCCGACGGAACGAATTGTAGGACGGGGATCTCATGTTTTTCGGCCGCGGGGAGTTTTGCGAAGTCCTCGTCGGTGAGAATGATCTTGTCGCCCTCTGGCGATTCGTAGGCTTTATCGATATCGGCGTATTGCACGGACTTTCCGCAGACCGTGCACACCCGGTCATATTTGATTCGCCCGCCGTCCTTGGCGTGCACCTGATGAAACCGTATGTCGTGGTCCTCGGTGGCGGTGTAGACCTTGACCGGGACGTTTACCAGCCCGAATGCGATCGAGCCCTTCCAGATCGCCCTCATGCTCCCATGATGGCGGAATGAATTCGAATACGCGAGCGAACCGGAATCCGCAGTGTCGCAGCGGCGATTCGGTGCCGCAATCGGGGGGGTAATCCGGCGAACAGCGTCCGCATGGCCCCGAGCGTGCCGCCGAGATCGGTTCGGCCGGACAAATACGCCCGCTGCAACTCGGGTGGCAGTGAGAAGAAGACATCGAAGAAGACCGGAATTTCGTCGGGCGACAGGGCGAGCAGAGCCCGCAGGCCGGCCCCCCGCAGCAGGTGCACCGCCCGTGCCGCGGCGGGCCACGGCGAGTCTCCTGCCGCTACTGCATCGGCTGCGGTGAGTGCGGCCGCGACGCTGTAGCCGGTGGCGGGATGGATGAAACCGCCTGCGGCACCGAACCTTCGCGGTCCCAGCCGACCGCCCTCGACCGGGAAACGCACTCGCTCCACCGGTTCGTGGCCGGTGAGTTCGATGCCGCGGGAACGTAATCGGTGCTCGAGGCGGTCGCGCAATACCGCGCCGTCGAGTGCGGGCCGCCCGGCGAGGCAAGTCTCTTCGAGCAGCATCGCACCGCCACCGAGCGGCACCGCGTACAGGAAGGACGGCGGCGCCTCCGGGTGCGCGCCATTGTCCGGGCGCCAATCCATGAACAGCGGGTCGACGCGGTCGTCCGCGACGATCACCCCGTATGCCGTCTGTTCGGCCAAGACAGCAGAGCGGGCGATGCCGCGGGCGTCGATGATGCGCGCGCCCTTCAGCTGCGTCCCCGAGGCCAACGACACCGAGTGACGTCCGAGGCCGACTACCCGGTCGGCGATCACATCCGCGCCGGCCAGCTCGAGGGAGTCCTGTAGTCGAGAGGTATCGAGAACCGCATAGCGTCGTGCTATGCGGTGGCCGAGTGTGCCCCACGCGGTCGGCTCATCGACCGTCGCGCCGACCGCTGCCGGGTCCAGCCACAGGGGCAGCTCGTCTTCCCAGGCGGCATAGGTCGCCGACCAGAGCCGGTCCGGAAACGGATCGATCGCGGTGACCGAAAGGCCATGGGCGAGACTGCGATGCACCAAAGCGCGACCTGCGGGGCCGAGGCCACACACGATGATGTCTGCCGTCATGCCACGCCTGTCGTGCGGTCTACTCGCCGGTATGGGGTGGATTCGAATGCGGGCATCGGTCGTGCGCGTCCTTTCGTCGGGGCCGAGCTTAGTGGGGGGCGTGTGACGCCGAAGGCCTGTGGTGATGATTCGTCGACCGGACGGTGATCCATTTCATATCCCTGTCCGGCCTGTGGTGGGCATGCCTGGTGTCCAAACCCGCTCGTTCGATCGAAATGCCCAGGTGGTCGCTGCTTTTCGCGGATATCGAGGCGATGCTCGCATGCTTTGCTCGGCCGTTGCGGGAATTGTGTTCTCGCTCACCGGTTTTGCCGGTCCGGTTGTTACGATCTCCGGGCGCCGACGCCGCTTCCGATGCCCGGTGTCGCGGTGGTCAACGGTGATCGGCGCGCTGGTTCACCCTGGGCTGTGGCCCGATGCGGGAAAACCAGGTGGGAAGCCGGGCGAGCAGTTGTCGCGTCACAGGACGCGCTGCGGCATAAGGAGTTAGGGGTAAGGCAGTGTTCGAACTGACCAGGCGGCGTAGCCGGCAGGTCCTGGCCGTATTCGCGGTGTTCGCGCTGGCGATGGGCATGCTCAGCTCGACGCTGTTCGACCGGGTCCAAGGCGGCGGATACTCCGACCCCGACGCCGAATCTGCACGCGCCACCGAGATCGTGCGCAAAGAATTCGGTCAGGCGGCGCCGAACTTCGTGCTGCTCGTCCAGACCCGAGAGTCCGTCGACGACCCGGAATCGGCCACCGCCGCAGCCGAGCTGGCACAGCGGCTGAAGAACGAGTCCGATGTCTCGAGTGTCGTGTCGTATTGGACCGACGGCAGGCCGCCCGCGCTTGTCGGCACCGATGGTGCCACAGGGTTGATCGTCGCCAGCATTCTCGGCGACGAAGCGGACGTCGACAGAAAAGTCGGCGGTCTCGCCGACAAATACGGCGGTCGGCACGGCGTTCTCGATGTTCGGGTCGGTGGCTATGCGATGCTGTTGCACGAGACGGTGCAACAGAGCGAGCGCGACGCGGTGCTCGGCGAATCCATTGCCTTCCCGGTCACTCTGCTCGCGCTGTTGTTCGTGTTCGGCGGCCTGGTTGCGGCCAGTCTGCCGTTGGTCGTCGCCCTCGTCACCGTCATGATCACCATGGGCGCGCTGTGGTTGATCACCCTGTGCACTGATCTGGCGGCGACCGCGACCAATGTCGCTACGCTGCTCGGGCTCGGCTTGGCGATCGACTACAGCCTGCTGATCATCAACCGCTTCCGCGACGAACTCGCCATCGGTGCGCAGCCGGCCGCGGCGGTGCGCGCGACCATGCGTTCGGCAGGTCGGACAGTTGCCTTCTCCGCCGTCACGGTGGGTGTCGCACTGTCCGGGCTGCTGTTCTTCCCGCTGCTCGCGGTGCGTTCGATGGGGTACGCGGGCCTCGCGGTCGCGGTGATCGCGGCAACGGTGTCACTGACCCTGCTGCCGATGATCCTGTTGTTGATCGGCACCCGCATCGATAGCGGCCGGCTGGGCTGGTTCCTGCGTGCGCCGCGACCCGCGCCCGGTGAGGGTTTCTGGCATCGCCTCGCAACTATCGTGATGCGTCGTCCCGTGCCCATCGGCCTGGTGGTCGCCGCGCTCCTGTTACTGCTCGGCACGCCGTTTCTCGGGGTGAAGCTCGGTTTCCCGGACGAGCGGGCCCTGCCGGAATCGATGAACAATCGACAGGTCACCGAGATCATCCAGCGCGAGTTCACCGCGACCGACGCCAATAGCTTGTTCGCCGTACTGCCCGACAGCGCACAGGGACTCGACGCCTACGCCAGGACGCTCTCGGAGGTCGAGAACGTGCAGCGGGTGGACACTGTCACCGGTAGTTACTCCCACGGCGGCTTCCTTGCACAGCCGACCGAGCAGCACAAGCGCTTCGGCGCCACCGACGCCGCATATCTCGCGGTGCTTCCTGATACGACCGACCCGGACACACTGGAGCGGGTGGCCGGCGACGTGCGCGCGGTACCGGCGCCATCGCGGGTGCTGGTCGGCGGCATCGCCGCGGCCAATGCCGACGCCATCGATTCGGTGATCTCGGTGCTGCCGACCGCGCTCGGCTTCGTGGTGATCGTGATGCTGATCGTGCTGTTCCTGCTGACCGGCAGCGTGGTGCTGCCTCTGGTCGCCATCGTGCTGAGCGTGCTCAGCCTCACCGCGACCTTCGGCGCACTGGTCTGGATCTTCCAGGACGGCCACCTGTCCGGGTTGCTCGGCTTCACCGTGACCGGCGATCTACCGCCGACAGTGCCGGTCATGCTGTTCGGCGTCGCCTTCGGGCTGGCGATGGACTACCAGGTGTTCCTGCTGTCCCGAATTCTCGAAGAATATGAGCGCACCGGCAAGAACGAGTCGGCGGTGGCGTTCGGGTTGGAACGCATCGGCCGCATCGTGACGGCGGCGGCCGTGTTGATCTCACTGGTGTTCCTGGGCTTCCTTGCCTCCGACATCACCTTCATGAAGGCCTTCGGCATCGGTCTGCCATTGGCCGTGCTCGTCGACGCGACTCTGGTGCGCGGATTCCTGTTGCCCGCGGTGATGAAGGTGCTCGGCGACTGGAACTGGTGGGCGCCGGGTCCGCTGGAGCAGTTGCACGCTCGTTTCGGTTTCTATGACGGCCCTTCCGCACCACCGGTGCGCAGTCAGGACGAGCACCGCAGGCCCGCACGCGTCTGACCCGAATGGCCGATGGCCGTTCGGTCGGCACCGAACGGCCATCGCGTCGAGCGGGACGAGTCAGATGCCACCGGTGGAGAGCAAGCCGCCGTCGACGCGGACCGTCTCACCAGTGATCCAGGCAGCCTCGTCGGAGACCAGGAAGCCGATCAGTTTCGCTACATCCTCCGGCGCGCCGAGACGCTTGAGCGGATACACCGATGCGGCCGCTTCCTCGTCCGCCGAGTAGAGGGCGTCGGCGAACTTCGTCTTGATGACGCCGGGGGCGACGGCGTTCACCCGGATCTTCGGCCCGAGTTGCCAGGCCAGTTCGTCGGTGAGGTGAATCAAGGCCGCCTTGGAAGCGCCGTAGGCGGCGATCACGCCCGAGGACCGGATGCCCGCGACACTGGCGACATTGACGACCGCGCCGCCGTTGTCGCGCATCCAGGCCTTGTAGGCCTCCTGGATGTAGCCGAGTGCGGCGACGACATTGACGTCGAAGATCTTGCGTACGGCGTCGAGATCGGCCTCCATCAGCGAGCCGTACACCGGATTGATGCCGGTGTTGTTGATCAGGATGTCCAGCGAGCCGAACTCGGAGACCGCCCGTCCGACCGCGGCTGCCCGGCTCTCCGCATCGCCGGAGTTGCCCGCGAGCGCCACCACCGCACCCTGATGGCCGAGCGCTCTCAGGTCGAGGGCCGCCTCGTCCAACGGCTCCGGTTTGCGCGCGGTGATCAGCACGTTTGCGCCGCGACTCAGCAATTCGGCAGCCACCGCCTTGCCGATACCTCGGCTGGCTCCGGTGACCAGTGCACTCTTGCCCAACAGATCGGTACTCATGTGACGGCAGGTTACCTCAGTCGCAGGGTCTGAGCGATCTCGCGCTGGCTGCGCGCTCATAGCGTCATACGTTACCCGTGTGACTTCCCGTTCTCGGGCGCTGGTGACTGTCGCATGGCGCCAGCGGATGGAGTTGTCCGGTGGTCGCGCTCAACGCCTCGACCGATTCGACGAATCTCGTCATCGGCTGCGGCGAGATGGGTTGCCGCCGAATATTTCTCCTTTGTCGGAGAAAAGGTTCATCGGTATTCACGGCGGCCGGTCCGACTGGTTGGTCGTCAATGGCCTGGTTTCTCGCAATTGGTATGCACAATATGGGTGTGCACACGAATCGGGGAAGTGCGTTGCCCGCCGAGGGCAGTGAACTCGATAGTTCGCACAAGTGGTTTCGATTCGAATTTGGGCACCGCTGGTTCGGTCGCGGGCGTAGCGAGAGGGTCGAGAGTGCAGCAGCGTATTCTCCTTGTGAGCAGTGCCGACAACGGCCTGACCAGGCGCGCCGGACTGGCGTTGCGCCGCTCCGGACGTATGGCGCGCACAGCCGTGGTGACCACCAGCAGCGATATCGAAGAAGCCGTCGGAACATGCGAATCCGACCTGGTGATCTGTCCATTCTTAACTATCCGTATTCCGGAGTCGGTATATACGCGATTACCCACCGTCGTTATTCACCCGGGCCCAGTGGGTGATCGCGGAGGTAGCAGCCTCGACTGGGCTATCAGCGAGGACGAGCCGTTGTGGGGTGTAACGGCACTCTCCGCGGTGGGTACATTCGACAGCGGACCTATCTGGGCGACAAGGACTTTCGCACTACCGCGACTCCGCAAGTCGCTCATCTACAACGGGCAGGTGACGAGTGCGGCCGTCGAATGCATTTTAGAGGTAGCCGACAAGGCCGCTGACCCGAATTTTCGTCCACTCGATCAGGAAAGAGCTCATCGCGCGATACCGCATGTGCGGGCGCGCCGGTTGATGCGCCAGAGCGACCGGGCCTTCGATTGGGCGTCCGATCCCGAGCAGATTCTGCGCCACATCCGCGCTGCCGACGGCGCGCCGGGCGTGGTGTCGACACTGGCGCAGCGCCCTGTGCGTCTCTACGACGCCCACCCCGGACGCAGCGGGCTCGACGCGGCGCCGGGGACCCTACTCGGTCGTCGCCATCATGCGGTCGAAGTGGCCTGCGGTGGGGGCGCCAGCATCTGGATCGGCCATCTGAGCATCGACCTCGGTGATCGCTGGTCGTGCAAGGCTCCGTCCACCGCCACGCTCGCACGGGCCGGGATCGCCCTCGGCGCGATCCCGACCACGACTGCCGCTGCAGTCGACGATGCCGGCCAGTTCGCCGACATCACCTATCGGCGCTTGGGCCCGGTCGGTGAAATCGGCGCGGTGGAATTCGATTCATACAACGGCGGTATGACCGAAAGCCTCTGTCGTCGGCTGACTTTCGCGATTCGGGCCGCGGCGCGCCAAGGCACCAAGGTACTGGTGGTCCGCGGGCGCGACCATGCGGTGTTCAGCAACGGCCTACATTTGGGCGAGATCGAGATCTCGCATGAACCAGCGCAACAGGCGTGGCGGACCATCCGCGCGATCAACGCGCTGTGCCGCGAAATCTTGTTCTGCCCCCAGCTGTCGCTGGTGGCGATGACGTCGGCGGGGGCGGGTGGAGCAATGCTGCCGCTGTCTGCCGATGTTGTGGTCGCTACCGGCCACTCGGTCATCGACGCGCATTACCGCACCATGGGTTTGGGCGGCTCCGAGCTGCATTCCTACACCCTGCCGCGCCGTGTCGGCGCCGACACCGCGCACCGGTTACTCGAGGCCGCCGAACCGATCGACGCCCTCGAGGCTCTCGATATCGGGTTCGTCGATCACGTCGGCCCCGACATCGGGTTCGACGACTGGCTCACTGCACTGGCCGGCGAGTATGTCCGGCCTCAGCGGTGGTTGTCGACATTGGAGCGCACACGTGGGCGGCTGGCCCGCGATCTGGCCGACAAGCCGTTGGATGCCTACGAGTTCGAGGAACTCGGCGAGATGGCGCGAAACCTGTTCTCCGACAGTCTCGGGTTCGAAGCCAAGCGGCGGGCGTTTCTGTACAAAACCCCATACTCGGGACCGGAGCGGGATTCAAGTTTTGGCGACCGGATAGCGGATCGAATTCTGCTGTCCGATAACGATAGTCCTGGAGCGGAAGCCGAGGGTTTCGGTCGAGGGCGTACCCGTCGATAGCGGGTCTGCTCACGTCAGGTATCTCCGCTCGGCGACGATTCGTGCGATGTGCTGGTCTGTGCTGTGTCCGAGGGTTACCGTTGATGCCAGTTACTTGCAGATAGGTTCCCCGAGGAGTTTCGATGCACATTCCTGACGGGTATCTATCGCCGGCGACCTGCGCGGTGGGTTATGTGGTGGCTGTTCCGATGGCCGCGGTGGCAGCACGGCGGGTGGAGGACGTCGTCAAGACCAGGCAGGTCCCCACGCTGGCGATGCTGTCGGCGGTGTCGTTCCTGGCGATGATGTTCAACATTCCGATACCGGACGGCACCACCGCGCACGCGGTAGGCGGTGCGCTGATCGCGGTGCTGTTGGGACCGTGGGCCGCGCTGATAGCCGTGGCCGTCGCATTGGTCTTTCAAGCGCTGTTGTTCGGCGATGGCGGCGTACTTGCCTTCGGCGTCAACATGTTCAACATGGGTGTCGTGTTGCCGTTCGTCGCCTATGGGATCTATCGGCTGCTCGCCAGGGGGAGCACGCTGACCTCGTGGCGGCGGGTCGCCGCTGCCGCGATCGGCGGCTACGCCGGCCTCACCGCCGCCGCGATCTGTGTCGGCATCGAACTCGGCATACAGCCCGATCTGTTCCACGATGCCTCGGGCGCGCCGCTGTATTCGCCGTACCACCTCTCGCAAACGCTGCCTGCGATGCTGTTTGCCCATCTGCTGATCGCGGGGTTCGCCGAGGCCGCGCTGGCCGGTGGCGTGGTCGCCTATCTGCAGCGGGCCAATATCCCGCTGCTGCAAGTCGGTAATCCGGGAGTGCCCGTCGACGCGGCAGACAACGCGGCGGCGAAACCGAAACTGCGTCCGGTCGCCGTAGCGCTGTCGGTGATGGCGGTGCTGGTGCTGTTGACGCCACTGGGTCTGCTGGCGCCGGGAGGCGCCTTCGGCGAAGATTCGCCGGAGGACCTGGATCTCGGCGAACTCGGGCTCGACACGGTCCCGACGGGGCTCGCGAAATACGCCGGTTTCTGGAACCGCACAGTGCTCGGCGACTACGGATTCTCGAATGGTTCCCACCCCGACATCGGCTACCTGGTGTCGGCCGTGGTCGGGATCGCCGTCGTCGGGGCGGCCGTCTACCTCATCGCTTTCGGTCTGCGCGCGCTCGGCTTATGGGGTTCGACCGACAGTCGGACCGAACCCGCGCGCGGCTCGGTCGACACCGGCTCATGACCACGACCGCGTCCACCGATCCGCGTCCGGCATCCGCCCCGGATTGGTTGTTCACTCGCGATGTCGCGTTGTGCCCGTGCGGGTGTATCGGCAAGCGCCGCAAGGGGTCCTACGTCGAGAAGACGCTGACCGGCGGTGCCGATCTATTGCGGCAAGTGATGTTCAGCGACGACACCTCCGCCCGGCACGGTCTACTGCAGCGAATCGATGCTCGGGTCAAGATCGTCACAGTGTTCGGGTTGCTGCAGGTCGGGGCGTTCCTGCACACCGTTGCTGCGCTGATGGTGTTGTATGCCGCGACGCTGGTCCTGGCCGCGTGCAGTGCGCTGCCAGTCGGATTATTTGTCAAACGGGTCTGGTTGTTCGTCCCGATCTTTACCGGGATCGTCCTGATCCCCGCGACGCTGAGCGTGGTCATCGACGGCGAGGTGATCGTGACGCTGTGGCATTGGCACGGCCGAGCGGAAGGGGTCACCCGGCAAGGTCTGATGTCGGCGCTGCTGGTCGTGGCTCGCGTAGCGTCCTCGATCAGTATGGTCGTGCTGCTGACGCTGACCACGCCATGGACACGATTGCTCGCGTCACTGCGCACTCTCGGTGTCCCGCGCATGTTCATCCTGATCATCGGGATGGCCTATCGCTACTTGTTCCTACTGCTCGCCACGGTCACCGATATGTATCAGGCGCGCAAAGCGCGCATGGTCGGCGCCGAGAAGCACGACAAGCATGCGCGTCGATTCGTCTTCGCCACCGCCGGCGCGATGATCGGTAAGTCGATGGCGATGTCGGAAGAGGTACACCAGGCGATGGTGGCGCGCGGCTATCGCGGTAATGCGAAAGTTCTTGCCCAACCGCGGCCGTCGCGGATCGACCTGCTTTACGCCATCGCTGTCGCGGTGTCCGGCGCGGCCCTGTTGGTGGGTGAGCATGTCATCACCCGATGAGGAATCCCGATCCTGTCACGTGCCCTCAGGAGGAGAGCTCGTCCTGGAGTGCACAGACGTGCGATATCGCTACCTCGGGAAGTTCGAGGCTCTCTCCGGCGTATCACTGACGGTCGCGGCGGGGGAGAAGGTCGCGCTGATCGGTGCGAACGGCTGCGGCAAGTCCACGCTGCTGAAGATATTGGACGGCTTGGTTTTTCCCGAGAGCGGGACCTACACCGCGTTCGGCGAACCCGTCACCGAAGACGCCCTGGAAGACGAGCAGATGAACATGGGCTTCCGGTCGCGGATAGGTTTCGTGTTCCAGAACAGTGACGCGCAAGTCTTCTCGCCGACGGTGCGCGACGAGCTCGCCTTCGGTCCACTGCAGCTCGGTCTGGACCGCAGTGCTGCCGCGGCCCGGGTCGAGGACGTCCTCGACCTGCTCGGCATCGCCGATACCGCCGACCGTGCGCCGTTCCAACTCTCGGGAGGACAGAAGAAACGTGTCGCGATCGGCACCGTCCTGGTCATGAACCCGGAGGTGTTGCTGTTCGACGAGCCGACCGCCGCGCTCGATCCACGCACCAGCGAGTGGCTGACCGAGCTGATCGGGGACCTCGCCGAAGCGGGCAAAACGATCGTGCTCGCCACCCATGACCTCGACAGCTTGGATCGACTCGCCGATCGATGCGTCGTTTTCGGCGAGGACCACACGATCCTTGCCGAGGCCACACCGGCCGTCGCCCTCGCCGACAGGGAACTACTGCTCGAAGCCAATCTCATCCACGCGCACTCCCGATTGCCGCTCCAGCAGCCCCGATGACCGCCCTGCGCCTCAGTCGTGGGTGTGTGAGTGATCGTCGGGCATATCGGTTTGATGCACGTGGCGATGCGAGTGCTCGACTCCGTCGTGGGTATGGGTGTGCTCGTGTTCGAGGTGGTTGTGCTCATGTGCGTTATGGGCGTGGGTATGTGTCAGTGTGCCGTGACTGTGTGCGTGGGCATGGGGCTCGACGTGGGAGTGTTCGTCGGTCATATCCCGGTTCCTTGTCTGTATCGAGGTATCGAGTGGGTTCTACGGCAATGCATGCTTACCAGCACGCCGCGGTGATGTGCGGGAATGCCGGACCGGCATGTTCGGCATGGAGATCGTGTCGGGTACCAGTCGACGCACCTGGACGATTCGGACCGGCAAACCCTGAGTCCCTCGTGGTGGGTGCGCACGGGTCGCGTACCCGTAGTGTGGTCGGCCTTCGACACAGCGACGGTGTCGGCTCACCGACTTGGTCGGCGAGATCGTTCAGCGATTGTTCGGCATCGACCGAAGCCCACAGAATCTGAACGGACGTCGAGTCGGCGAGCATCCTGAACACCTCGACGACCGGCAAGCTTGATGATCGGGCAACCGCATTACCCGATCATCTGCATTCATACGCAGATAGTAGCGTTGTGAGAGGAATGCGGTTCTGTGGCGAACGAGGTACACCATGAACGAGGTCGACCATTCGGTGACGACTGCCACGCCGCTCGTGGGCGATACCGACGTCGATAACGACACAGAGCCGATGTCCACCTCGGGTACGTCGAGCGACACAGCGGTCGAGCATGCGCGATCGATCCTGCGTAGTCATGGGTTACGGTGCACCGCACCGCGTTTGGCGGTGATGTCGGTGCTGACCAGCGATCCCTCCGGAGGACATCTCAATGCTCAGGAGATCGTCGCACGACTTGCCGAGCGAAGGGAACTCGTCGACCTGACCACGGTGTACCGCACGCTAGCGCGGATGGTCGAGATCGGCGCCCTGCACGTGCTCACCGTCGGGGAAAGAGCGGCAAGCTACGGACTGACCGTGCGGCCCCACCACCATGCGGTCTGCACGCGGTGCGCGGCGGTGATCGAAGTCCCCGCCGAACGACTGGCAACCGCGCTGGATCACGCCAGTCGCGGCAGTCGGTTCGAACTCGCCGCCAACGCTGGACTGACTCTGCACGGTCTGTGTCCAGCCTGCAAACAGGCCGCGCGATAGCCGAACCAGCGGGTCGAAATCGCTGGTCGGGTCGGCGCGAGCGGGGGCGTGGGACGGCACGGCCTGACTGGGTTGCCGACGGCGGCGGTGTCGATGCTGGGCGATATGCACGTGCGCGCGTGGCAACGGACGGATGTGACGGGTTCGTCAGCGGTCGGCAGCTCTTCGCATCGAACTGGATCAAATGGTCGGTTGTCGAGCTCTGCACACTCATGCTGAAACCTCGACCGGTCAGGCTGGGTAGCGGCTATGGCAGGACGCGCGAAATACCTTACATTCCAGCATGATTCGTGTGATGATCGGCCGGCGCGATACTTCGCGAGCGTGGTATCGGATCGGCCGTCGGAGCACCCGGGGAACGACCGCAATTTTCGGCTGTGGAGTGCGTTTCGGGCTGGGCGTGTGGATCGGCGATTACATCCGCGGACGCAACCAGCACGTCGGCCGGGTCTGCGATGGCGCCGTCGGCTCCACCTTCCGACATCAGGCACCATCCGGCACCCGGTGCACCGAGTTGGTCGACATGCCTGCCGGCACCTATCCGGCTCCACGCGGCGGGCGCGATGGCGGGGATGTTGTCGTACAGGGCGAAACCGATGATCAAACCGATCAGGAATCGAGAAGCATCGGTCACTGAGCAGCAATAGCGTGACTGCCATGGATATCACCACTCACCAAACCGCTATCGAGTCCGTCATCCTCGAGGTGCCCGACCCCGCGGCCGCCGCAGCCTTCTACGCCGCCGCGTTCGGTCTCGGCGACAAGGTGCGTGTCCGCGCCTCGGAGGCGCCGACGACCGGCTTTCGAGGCTTCATCCTGTCGCTCGTGGTGTCTCAGCCGAGCAGCGTCGACAGCCTCATCGGCACCGCGCTCGACGCAGGCGCGACGACGCTGAAGCCGGCAAAGAAGAGCTTCTGGGGCTACGGAGGCGTCGTCCAGGCCCCGGACGGGGCGATCTGGAAAGTCGCGACGTCGTCGAAGAAGAACATCGGCCCGGCCACCCGGGAGATCGACGATTTCGTGGTGCTCCTCGGGGTCGAGGACGTCAAGGCGGTCAAGCAGTTCTACGTCGACCGCGGCCTGGCCGTAGCAAAGAGCTTCGGCAGCAAGTACGTCGAGTTCGACACCCCACCGGGTTCGGTCAAGCTGGCGCTTTACGGGCGCCGGGCCGCCGCCAAGGATGCCGGCGTCTCTCCGGAGGGCACCGGGTCGCACCGGGTCGTCATCGGTGGTAACACAGCGCCATGCACCGACCCGGACGGGTTCGCGTGGGAGGTCGCCCCGGCCTGAGCCGGTCGCGAGCGGCTGTTGGCAATCGGCTCCGACGCGCCCTCGGCCGACGACGACGCGCCTTCCGGATGGCATGCCACGAAATCGGCATATGCGCCGGTGTCGGCAAACGATTCGACGCTGGAGTGGCCGGCGTACGCGAGATACGTGCTTCCCGGATCCGCCGGAGCAGGCGTGAACTCGGCCCCGCCGCTGACCGCCAGGTTCAGGACCGATATCGGCCGATGGTCGTGGTCGGTACAGCACCGCACTCATACTTGTACCCCGTTGGCGGCCAGATAGCCGCGGGGATCCACCGCCCGGCCGTTCTGGCGAACCTCGTAGTGCAGGTGGTTGCCGGTGGAATTGCCGGTCGATCCGACCGCGCCGATTACTGTGCCTGCGGGGATCTGATCGCCTACTCGTACCCGAATGCTGCCTGCGGTTTGGTGGGCGTAAATCGTTTCGGTGCCGTCCGCGGACCGAACCCGCACATGATATCCGTAACCGCTGCCAGAGTTGCCTGCTTGAATCACGGTGCCACCGGTAGCGGCGTAGATCGGGGTGCCCGCAGCGGCCGCAAGATCGATACCGCCGTGGTGGTCGCCGTGGCGGGGGCCGAAGCTGGAACTGACGCGGTAGTTTCCGGGGTCCAGCGGTAGCCGGGCACGTCCGTCGCCCCGCGGCCCGGTGCCGCCGATTGCTGTCTGCTGACCGACTATTCCATTGAGGTACTGGTTGGTGAGCTGGTTGACCGCCGCGGCGGTTTCGGAGGCGTTCGCTTGTCCGCTGCCGACGATCGTCTGGGCTTTGTGCAGTGCGGCGGTGAGTATTTGGTGCACTTGCTGCTGCCCGGCCTTGGTGTAGGCGTTCGGACCGAGCTCGGCCAATTTCACATTGACCTCGCGAATTATCCGAAGTATCGCTGTCCTGTCGACTTTATTGGATCCGGCTAGGCCCAACAGGTGATTCGCGAGTCCGTTGTCGAGGGTGTTGAACGCGGTCGCCGCGTTCTGCTGGAACATGGACCGCGCTTGGAGAGCTGCCGCGGTGGCACCTGAGCCGTCGACTGCGCCGGGCTGGGTCGCCAGGTTGCCTGTGTTCGTGGCGGGGGCACCGTCTTCCTCGCCGTACAGGACGGCCAGCTTCTCCAACGCCGCGAGCGCTTCTCGAGCTTCGGGGGTCAGGCCGGCATCGGTGGTGTCGACTGCGGGAGCCGCGGCGGTGGCGGATCCGGAATCGTTTTTGGACAGCCCTGCGAGCGCGGAGGCCAGCATCGGCAGTGCGGACAGCGCTGCCGAGCCCACGGTCGGCGCGAGCTGCGCGAGCATCTCTGGATCGAGCCCCGTCGATGCTGGTGCCGCAGCGGCGGGGGTGGTGGCAGCTGGGGGTGGCTGAGTGACCGAGGGTTGCACGGGCACCGCGGGCGTGGTCGTGGTGGCGGCAGGCGCCGTCGGTGCCGCGCCGGTGCGGACGGCGGGGGTGGGGTGCAGGGACGGTAACCCATGCCACGATGGGGCGGAACTCGGCGGTGCCGTGGCCCCGGACGGATTCGGCGGTGCCGGGGTCCCGGACAGATTTCGACCCAGATTCGCCAGTGCCAGAGCTATTTTCGCTACGCCGTCCGACTGTCGTTCCGGCGGGGTCTGTCCCGGCGCAGCAGGCTGGTCGGTAGTCGGCATGTCGTCGGTAGCGGCGCTCAGGTCCGTGATCAGCTGTGGCAGCTCACTGCTGGTCACCACGGCCTCCCAATGTCTCAGGCTTCATCGACTCGCTCCTTAGACGCCACTGTTCCATTAGCGATTGTGATCTTTCTGGCCATGGGTCACGTCCTCATCTATGGGAACAGAGTTCCCATTCATCACTGCGGCAGACAAACACATACGTCCTACCGTCGACGGCAGGCGCGGCGGCCACCTACCGCGGCGGATCACGGGGCCAGCGGTTGGGCACCTGCCGAAACGCCTGCGCGCTTCCATAACGTCCAGCCGCCGCCCGTCGAATATTTCGATATCAGCGCCGGAGGAAAGAGGGGCAGGCCGACGGGGACGACCAGCGTCGGAAGGTCCCAGAGCGTTACCACGGTCACATCAGGCTTGCTGGGTGCAAGGGGGGTCTCCCGGGGCAGGTAAAATCGGTGGTTCTTGCGCTGATCTCGTCGCACAATCGAGCAGCTACCGACCAGTACCACGTATCCGTGAGGAGAAGCCTGTGATCACCGCGACGGACCTGGAGGTCCGGGCCGGAGTCCGCACCTTGCTGTCGGCCCCGGGGCCGGCACTGCGGGTGCAGGCCGGCGACCGGATCGGACTGGTCGGGCGCAATGGCGCAGGCAAGACCACCACGCTGCGCATTCTGGCAGGTGAGGGGGAACCCTACGCCGGAAAAATCGTGCGATCCACCGATATCGGCTACCTGCCGCAGGACCCGCGCGAGGGCAACCTCGACGTGCTCGCCCGCGATCGCGTCCTTTCTGCCCGCGGACTCGACGCATTGCTGCGCGACATGGAAAAACAGCAGGCTCTGATGGCCGAAGTGGTCGACGAGGCCGAGCGCGACAAAGCCGTGCGCAAGTACGGACGGCTGGAGGAGCGTTTCTCATCGCTCGGCGGTTACGTCGCCGAGAGTGAGGCCGCGCGCATCTGCAACAGCCTCGGCCTGCCCGACCGCGTGCTCGGCCAGCCGCTGCGCACCCTGTCCGGTGGCCAGCGCCGCCGCATCGAGTTGGCGCGCATCCTTTTTGCCGCCTCCGACGGCAGCGGCGGTCGCTCCGATACGATCCTGCTGCTCGACGAGCCGACCAACCATCTCGACGCCGACTCCATCACCTGGTTGCGTGGCTTTTTGCAGAACCACGATGGCGGATTGATCGTGATCAGCCACGATGTCGAGTTGCTCGGCGACGTGGTCAACAAGGTGTGGTTCCTGGACGCGGTCCGCGGCGAGGCCGACATCTACAACATGGGCTGGAAGAAGTATCTCGACGCCCGCGCCACCGACGAACAGCGCAGGCGCCGAGAACGTGCGAATGCCGAGAAGAAGGCGAGCGCGCTACGCGTGCAGGCCGCGAAACTCGGCGCAAAGGCCACGAAGGCCACCGCGGCGCAGAACATGGCCAAGCGTGCCGATCGGCTGATGGCGGAGCTCGATGACATCCGGGTCGCCGACAAGGTGGCACGGATCAAGTTCCCCGAGCCGGCGCCCTGTGGCAAGACACCGCTGATGGTGAAGAACCTGACCAAGGTGTACGGATCGCTGGAAATCTTCACCGGTGTGGAGTTCGCGATCGACAAGGGCAGTCGGGTTGTGGTGCTCGGGCTCAACGGTGCGGGTAAGACCACGCTGTTGCGCCTGCTCGCGGGCGTGGAGACCCCTGATTCGGGTGGACTCGAAGAGGGCCGTGGTCTGAAGATCGGCTACTTTGCCCAGGAACACGACACGCTCGACGACAATGCATCAGTGTGGGAGAACATCCGGCACGCGTCACCGGACGCGGGGGAGCAGGAGCTGCGCAGCCTGTTGGGTGCGTTCATGTTCACCGGCCCCCAGCTGGAACAGCCCGCGGGAACGCTGTCCGGTGGTGAGAAGACGCGCCTCGCGCTCGCCGGGCTGGTGTCTTCGGCGGCGAATGTACTGCTGCTCGACGAGCCGACCAACAACCTCGATCCCGTCTCACGGGAGCAGGTGCTGGACGCGTTGCGCAGCTACGCGGGCGCTGTCGTGCTTGTCACGCACGATCCCGGCGCCGCCGAGGCGCTGAATCCAGAGCGTGTGATCTTGCTTCCGGACGGCACCGAGGACCATTGGTCCCAGGATTATCTGGAACTGATTCAGCTCGCGTGATTTTCATCACAAGGATCTGTTGATCACGGCCCGCTGAGTGCATAGCCTGAATAGACGCGGCTCGGCGACTCGGAGGAAGCCATGAGCGACAGGCCCACACATGTCAAAGCCCCATTGAGTAAGGGCACACGCGTCACCGGTAAGTCACGCGATCGGCTACAAACCCAGTTGAAGAAGCAATACGAGGCGGGCGCAAGTATTCGTTCGCTGGCCCGGTCTACCGGACGTTCGTACGGTTTCATCCACAACGTGCTGGTGGAGTCGCATGTGCAACTCCGCAGCCGCGGTGGCGCGAACCGCCGGAAGAGCTCGTAGCGGTCTCGAACCGCTCTGTGCTCAGTACCCCGGCACTGCGCCGTCACCGTGCACCAGGAGATTGCCGAGGCTGCGGAAGATCGGCAGCCCCGTCTTGATCTCCAGGTAGGCGAACTGGCCCTGCGGGTTGACCTCGAGGAAGTAGTACTCGCCGTCGACACCGAGGCGCAGGTCCAGGACGCCGAAGCTGAGGCCGAGCGCGCCCATCAGGGTGGCCAGTGACTTACTGACCGATGCGGGCAGATTGGCGCGGGTGAAGTCCACGGTGGTATCCAACCGTGAGTCCACCCGGCCGACACCGGCTTGTGAGTCGATCCGGACCGTCCATTCGACACCGTCGACCCAGACGACACGCAGATCGCACTTGGCTTGGACGTAATCCTGGAATGTGGTGGGCGCCGAGCGGATGCTTGCGAGCTTGCCGAAGTCTGCCCTGGTGATGATTCTGGTCTCGGCGAATTCTGCGCGCCCGGTTCCGGTGCGCTTGTAAACGACAGCGCCGGAACGGGATTCGACAAAACTGCGCGCCTCGTCCGGATCGTTGGTGATGAGGGTCTCCGGGATGACGAATCCCGCTCGCTGCGCGGTCTCCAGCTGCACGATCTTGCGGGTAGCGGTGCGGTCGGCGCCGGGGTCGTTGACCCAGTTCGCCGGGATCGACCACAACAGTCCCTGGATAAACCCGTCGCACTCGGCTTGGCGGTAGGCATCATCGGAGGCACGCACGCCGACCGGAACCCGCGTCGGGTGTGGTCGTCGCCACCACACCGAACGCACGTCGTCGATCCCGATCAGATGCGACAGTGATCGCGCAGTGCCGAACCGGTCGAGCCGGAAACTTCCGGATTCGCGCGGAAAGTCGCGCAGGTCGAGTTGAATCGGGCTGAGCCCGTGGTGTTCTCGCAACGTCGCCGCCATGGCGGTGCTGTGCAAATCATCGGATTCGGTGACGATCAGGACCGAACCTGTAAGGCGCGCCGCCATGCGGGGTCCCGTTCAGTCGAGACTGTCGCAGTTGATGCCGTCGTCGCTACTGTCGAACGATTTGGTCTGGCAATAGGTGAAGGTCGCGCTGCCGGCGCCCGGGCAGTCGACGAGCTCGAGCGAATCGGCCCACGACGCTGTGAGTTGTTGCAGCAGTTCATCTCCCAGTGCGAGTGACGGCTCGGCTGCGATGGTCATCGGACGATCGACGAGGTCGACGCGCAGGCGTCGGGTGAAGTCGGCGGTGGCGCCGGGACGGATGTCGACCAGTACCGGGCGACCGTCGGAACTCGCGGCGTGCTGATCGGGGAGCACCCGCAGTACATCGTCCCTGCGGAACGTCCAGGTGCCTTCGTTGACCCGGACGGTGATAGCGCGTTCCGACTCGGCCACCAGTAGGCCCTGCAACGCGGGAACGCGATCTCCCGTCGGTGCGGTACCGGGAAGGTGGATGGCGTCGGTCATAGTGGGTTCTCCGATCTGCTCGCGATTTGCCAGGGCCCCCGAGCGTGAACTGAAGCATAACGTGCAGAGGCCGTCGATCGGTTCGGATCGAAAGATTTCGCGGCAGCTGGCAAACCGGATACGGCGTGGGATGCGCTTGAGCCGAAAGATTTTCGGTGCGACGGAGAACAATGGTCAGCAATCGGCAGGCTATCGGAATACCTAGGTATGCCTACTGGTATTGCCGAGTGTTGGCGGCTGTGCAGGCGAACGTGCAGTTTCGGTTCGACCCGTCCGGCGGGGCTGGACGGTGAGCGCATTCAGAGGCCGAGCAGATCCGGTCGTTCGGCGAGGGTGCGGAAACGCTCGCCCGGAGTCTCGACGAGCTTGCGCGCGGTGAGGTCCAGGATGCCACTGATCACCGAAACCTCAGCGGCGACCGTTCCATCGAGCTTGCGGATCTCCTGGTGGATGCGGAAGGTTTTGCCCTGCTGCCAATCGAATTCGCAGGTGATGCTCACCTCGTCGCCGCCGCGCAGTTCGCGTCGGTACTTGATGGTGGTCTCCAGCACGACCGGCCCCACGCCGGTGGCCAGGAGCTTGTCCTGGCCTACTCCGGCGGCGCGCAGCAGTTCCCAGCGGGCGTGCTCGGCGTATTGCAGATATACGGCCTGATTCAGATGGCCTTGTGTATCGAGCTCATAGCCGCGCACTACAGCAGGAACGGAGAAAGTCATGTGCAGAGAAACCGAGGCTTCGGTGCGGATTGTTCCCGTGCGGACTGATGCCTTCGCCACATTCGCGTGATCCGGGTATCGCCCTGTCGGTTGTGGTCCACATTCGGTGACTTGCGAAATCACTGCCGGTTGGCGTTGCGCTCGGCCCACCAGGCCGGCGCATCGATGAAATGGTTGTCGAATTCTTCCTGTGACGCGGCGAGTTCCTCGAAGGTCGCCTCGCCTTTGACGAGCCGGTCGAGCAGTCGGAAGTATCCGAAGCGCTCGACGGCGGGCATCAGAGCGATCAGAATTCGTGCCGAGCTGTCCGGGGTAGCGCCGAAAGCGTGCGGCATGAGCTTGGGTACAACGATCGATCCGCCGGCGCCGACGGTGACGATCTCGTCGCCTGCCAGCACTTGCAGTTCGCCGTCGGCGACATAGAAGAGCTCGTCGGACTTGGTGTGGTAGTGCGGGGCCGCACCGTCGGCGCCCCGATCCATGCTGACCTCCAGGTGGCTTACCGCGCCGCCCGCTTCGCTCGAGTCGATGAGCAGTCGCATGGTGACCGAGTCCGTGCGCAGGACCTCGGCGTCCTGCGGCCGGCGGATGGCGAAGCTGCGGGTGGTGGTGTCGTTCATGATGTCCTCCAACTCGTTCGGTGCTTGATAATTCGCTACCGAACTATATCGCAACGAATAGAATCTTGTCTATGGCCGATATGAAGCAAGATCCCGTCGACACGATCGTCGAGCAGTGGCGCAGGGAACGACCGGACCTCGAGCTCGACGCGATGGCCGTGATCGGTCGTCTCGGGCGGCTGCTCGTGGTCGCGCAACGAGCGATCGAAGCGGTCTTCACCGCGCACGGACTGCAGCGGGGTGAGTTCGATGTGCTTGCCGCACTACGCCGTTCGGGGGAGCCCTTCGAGCTCAATCCGTCAGTGCTCGCCGACACACTGATGCTGTCACGCGCCGGGATGACCGGACGGCTCGATCGTCTCGAGTCGGCCGGGTTCGTCCGGCGCATCGCCGACGCCGAGGATCGTCGTGCTGTCCGCGTCGCACTCACCGATTCGGGCCGCGAGCTCATCGACACCGTGGTCACCGCACACACCGAGAACGAAACTCGCATCCTGTCTGTGCTGTCGGCCACCGACCGCCGTGAACTCGACCGCATCGCTCGGACCCTGCTCGGCAGCCTCGAACGCGGCGCGTGACCTGCGGGAAACAAGGTGGCCCGTTACTCGCGTGTGCGGGCGATCGGTAGGTCATCCTTGGAGTTATCGCGCCGAAGTGCGGTGCACAAGGGAGAGCATGATGATCGATATCGTCACCCTCCGTGGCACGGGCGAGCCACGGAATGCCAACGGGACGCCGACGGGGATGCTCCACGACGTCACCAAGCTGCTCGACACCGACCGCTTCACCTGCTTCGAACCGGACTGGCCCGCCTCGATCGGACCGACGCCGGAGCTCTGGGGTCCGTCACTGAAGACCTCGATCCGTCGCGGCGTCGCGGCGGGCGTGCGGGCCATCCAGGATTCACCGAATGTCTGTGGGCTGCTGAGTTATTCGCTCGGCGGCATCTGCGCGAGCAAGATTCTGGAAGGAGTGCGTTCGGGCAAGTACACCAACGCCGATGGCTCGCCCCTCGAGATCGCCTTCGCGGTAAATATCGCGAACCCGCTGCGCAAGCGCGGTCAGTCGGTCGGAAATCTGTGCCCCGCAACGACCTACGGGCTGCACGGCCAGCGCGGCGCCTGGCCCGCCCTCGACGTCCGTGAATACGCCAATCCCGGCGACATCATCACCTCGTCGCCGCAGGACTCGCCGCTGCGGGTGATCGATGTCGGGATATCGCCGTTCTCGTTCGTCGAGGGAGCCCGCATCGGCAACGTGGCGCCGCTGATCTTCGCCGAACTGCTGCGCTTCCTGATGAACGACCCGATCGCCAACCTCGACCGGTATGCCACGGCCGTGAACGGGGTTATCGGATATCTGACCCCGTGGCCGGACGGTCAGCATGTCCTGTATTCGGGCCACAACATGCCGGGCACCGACGTCCTCTGGACCACCCACGCCGCCGATTACCTCAATGGGACCTACTGAATCAATACCTACCGAAACGAGGTTCGCCGACCGGCGCACACTGGTGCGACCGGTTCGGTGCACGCTGCCGCGACCGGTTACTCGGCGATCGCGCAGATATTGTCGATCATGATCGGCCAGACCTCTCGGGGGAACGCGCCGTGCCCGACGCCCGGCATCATGACGAGTTTCGCCCCGGGGACGGCTTCGGCGGTCGCCCGTGCGCCGGCGGGGCGAATCATCGGATCGACAGTGCCGTGCATGACCAGTGTCGGCAGCTGGAGCGCGGCCAGCGCCTTTCTTCGATCCGGGGCCGCAAGCATGGCCGCCTGCTGCCGGAGCTTGCCTGCGGGGTCGTGAGCTCGCTGGAAGCTCAACGCGCCGATCTGTTCGAGCCACTTGTCATCGAGCGGATAGTTGTCGGCCGGTGTGCCGATGATCTTGTACGTCTCGACGAGTTACTCTCCGGCTTCCTGCGCGGTGGTCACCGGATGCTTCAGTAACGCAGCAACTTTCATGCTCGTCCTGATTGTTGCGCGTCCGATGCGTGCCGACGGTGACGACATGATCGAGGTCAGCGAACGCAGCCGCTGTGGATGCTCGATCGCCATCGTCTGCGCGATCATGCCGCCGAGCGATCCGCCGACCACGTTGGCCGAGGGCCAGCCGAGATCGTCGAGTACCGCGATCGCGTCGTCGGCCATGTCGCTGAGCGAATATCGGGCTGCGGCCTTCGGGCGCACGATCAGGTCGAACAGCCTCGGCTCACCGTGGTGGGTGAGGTGCGTCGAGAGTCCGGCGTCGCGATTGTCCATCCGCACGACCTGGAATCCGCGTCGCACCAATTCGAGACAGAAGTCTTCGTGCCAGAGCAGCATTTGCGCCCCCACGCCCATGATCAGCAGGAGCGGCTCGCCGGAGCTCGGTCCGAACATCTCGTAGGCGAGTGAGACCTTGCCGTTGCGCGCCTGGCCGCGTGTCACTTCGTGAATCATTTTTGTCCTTCCGAGGGGTGTCCGCGGGTCAGCGTAACTCAGATTGTTCTAATGTGAACAGTTCTGATATGAACTCAGTGGGTACGATGCTGAGATGTCGCGTCCGTCGGATCTATACAGCGAGTTCGGCTACTACGTTCATCAGGTCGTCGCCTTGATAGACAAGCGCGGCGATGCGATGTTCCGCCGCGAGCTCGGCATCAGCCTGCGGCAGTTCACGCTGTTGCGACTGTTCGACCTCGGCCACGAGGTGCCGTCCCAACAACTCATCGCCGAACGCCTCGGCATCGCGAAAAGCGCGGTCAGCAGGCAGATCGATATCGCAAGACAACGCGGTTTGATCCAGGTCGAAGTCTCGGCGCAGTCGCGCAGGCAGCACACGCTCACCCTCACAGACCTCGGCAAGCAACTGCTCGCCGACGCGAAGGCATTGATCGTGCAGTCCGAGCAACAAGGGTTCGGCGACCTGCCCCGAGCCGATGTCGAGGCCACGATCCGCACCTTGAAAGCGCTGTACGGGTCACTGACCGATCCGGCGCAATCGACGCCGACCATCGGTTCATAGCCGCACCGTCGGCATGCGCCGAGATGCGGGCCTGCGCTCACGCCCGGAGCGACTGATCGATGGCGGCCGAAACCTGTCGCAGGAACGAGTTCGGCGGCCGGATCTTTTCATCGGTGGTCTTGGCCAGTGTTTCCAGCACCGGCGCTATGGCGGGTCCGCTGTCGACAACGGTACGAACCAAGCCGAGTTCGGCGCAGCGGCGCAGCAGCGGCGCCAGCAGCGTCGCTGCCTGGTCGGACTTCCCGGCCGCCGACAGGCAGCAGGCATAGCGCAGTTGCGCGTGCAGTAGCGCCCGTGGCCGTGTCTGGCGCTGGATTACCTGCACTAATCGCTCGGCTCTTGCGGTGGCGGCCAGAATCGAGTCCGAGGAATTCTCGGCGAGCAGCAGGTGGACGGCCGAGTCCTGCGCGAGCTCCGAGGTCATGGCCAGGATCGCGTCCGGTTGTCGACGATAGGTCGGGAGGTGCTCGAGTGTTTCACGATCGGTCGGTGTAATCGGCAGGCGGTGGCGCACCCGTTCGTTGAGGATCCGGGCTGCCACCCGGGGCAGGCCCCGGATTTCGGCGAGGTGCTGCCCTTCGTCGAGTCGAGCTCGCGCGCTGTCGAGATCGCCGCGCAATGCCGCCAGACGCGCTCCGGTGCCGTAGATGGCGAGCAGAACCTCGACGGTGCCGCCTTCCATCCCGGGCCAAGGCGTGAGAAGTTCCTCGGCCTCTACGAACTGCCCGGTCTCGTACAGCAGGTCTCCCAACAGTGCGGTCGACTGGCGGGTGGCGTGGGATTGGGTGCCGGTCTCGAGCGCGAGGCACACCGCCTTGCGGAAGCTCGTCTCGGCGTCGGCGATGTCGAGATGATCGAAGGCCGCGAGTCCGACGATGCAGTGACTGTAGACGGCATTGAACGGGCCCGTGCTGCGCGTGCGATAGGGCTCGTCCCAGGCGTGCCATCGAGTGGCGGCGTCGAAGTCGAAGTGGCACGCAGCAATTGCCGCCGCGGTGGTGGCGAGGGCGTTGGCGAAGAAGGGTCGGACGGGAGCCTGCAGGCGCGCGGAGACGTAGTCCGGCAGGTCGGTGCATCTGTCGATCACCAGCAACTCGGCTGCGCGGGCCACGGCGGCCTCGGCGTGCAGATCGGCGCCGAGCTCATCGTCGGCGGGCAGCGCGGCGGTCGCGGCATCGACCTGCTCCAGCGCGGTGCGGGTCGCGGCGGTGCGTTGCAGTGCGATAGTCGCCCAGGCGATCGACAGTTGCAGCCGGGGGTTGCCGAGACAGAGTTCGGTGGGCAACTTCGCGACGAGGCCGAGGAACGTGGCCATCCTGGCGTTCTCGATCAACTCGTCGGCATGATCGGCGATCAGGTGCATCGCGCGCTCCGGTCTGCCCGCGGCGAGCGCGTGATCGACTGCTTCGGTGAGCATGTCGTGCTCGGCGAACCAGATCGACGCGGTCGCGTGCAGTTGTTCGAGCAGGCCGGGATGTTGTCGAATCAGCCTGCGGCGCAGGTAATCTGCGAACAGCCCGTGATACCGGAACCAGCGCAGCCCATCGTCGACGCTACGCAGGAACAGATCCTGCTTGTACAGATCTTCGAGCATCTGTTGCCCCGAAGTCACCTCGGCGAGCGCCTCGGCGAGGTCCCCGCACATGGTCGCGGTGACGGCGGTCCGCATCAGGAAATCGAGGACCGGGGGGTCGAGATCCGCCACTACATTCTCCATCAGATATTCGCCGATGGCGTAGTGCTGACCTGAAATCCCGTCCAGAGGACTACCCGGCCGGTCCTTTCCGCGCAGTGACAACGCAGCCAACTGCAGTGCAGCAGCCCACCCTTCGGTCGATCGACACAGGTTGTCGACGTCGTCGGCGTCCAGTTCGACGCCCTCGACACCGGCGAGTAGCCGCGCGGTGTCCGCAGCGTCGAATCGGAGCTGACTTTCGTCGATCTCGACAAGTTCGTCCTGCACCCGCATCCGCCCGAGCGGGAGTCCGGTCCTATTGCGGCTGGTGACGATCATGCGCAGGTGATGGCAGCCGTGGTCCAGCAGAAACTCCATTGCCGCGATCGACGCGGGGCTGGTGACCAGATGCCAATCCTCGATCACCACGGCGACCGTTTCACCGCCGGCGTGGATCTGATTGATGAGCATCGTCATCACGTGCCTGGTGGCATCGCTGGCGCGTTCTTCGAGAATTTGGGCCAACTCGGCGGCCAACGTGGGACGCACGAGTCGCACGGCCTCCACGAGGTGGGACAGGAACCACACGACATTGTCGTCGTCGGTGTCCACCGTGAGCCACGCGACGCTCGACCCGTCCGCCTCGAGGACGTCGGCCCATTGCGTCGCCAGCGTGCTCTTGCCGAAACCCGGGGGAGCGTGGATCAGCACCAGCCGCCGTGATTGGCCCGCCCGCAGCAGCTCCAGCAGCGCGGGGCGTTCGACAAGCTGATGTGGTGACGTACGCGGCCGATACCTCGTCGTCGGCGTCGCCGCTGCGGTCGGTGGCGTCGGCGGTGTGCGCGGCACCGCTTGCGCCGTCACGCTGGGCGCGGTGTCGACGCCGATCGGGACAGCCTGCGTGTCGACCGGAAGACCACAGGCGAACTGGATGTTGCGCAGTTGCTCGCCGAAGTCCTGTGCGGAGGCAGGCCGGTCGGCCGGCTCGGCCGCCATCGCGCTGTCGATGGCGGCATGCAGCAGCGGCGGAACGCCCTGTGCCCGTAGGTCCGGCACCGGATCGGAGGTGATCCGCACGAACTGCGCAACGATCGACTCGCCGGTTCGCCTCGCGAAGGCAGCGTGACCGGTGAGCAGGCAGAACAGTGTCGCTCCGAGGCCGTAGACGTCCGCGGCCACCGAGGGCGGTGCGCCCTTCAGGATTTCGGGAGCGGTGTAGGCCGGCGTGCCCGCAACCAGCCCGGTGGCGGTCTCGAACAGATCGCCGATGCGGGCGATTCCGAAGTCCGCGAGCTGCGGCTCACCGTAGTCGTTCACCAGGACATTGGCCGGATTGACGTCGCGATGCACCACCCCACAGGCATGGGCAGAGGCCAGCGCTCCCGCCACCTTCACACCGATCGAGAGCACCTCCTGCCAGCGGATCGGCCCGTCGTTCCGAATACGGGCATCCAGGGACCCACGGCGATGAAATGGCATCACGATGAACGGGGTACCGGTCGCGGTGATGTCGGCACGCAACACCTGCACGATGTTCGGATGCCCGGAGAACCGACCGAGGGCCCGTTGTTCGCGAAGGAAGCGAGCCCGCCCGTCCTCATCTACCTCGGTCGACAGCACCTTGACCGCCACCGTGCGGTCGAGTGCCTGCTCGATGCACCTATACACGACCCCGAAGCCGCCGCGGCCGATCTCGCCGGCATCGTCGAAGCCGGCCTCGGCCAATTCCGCGACGATGCCGATCCTCAGGTCGCGCTGCGTCCCCCCGATATCGTCATCGGACACCGTGCACTCTCTCGTCGGCCGCAGCGGGTCCACGGCACGTGCCGATGTTCGCCGATTGCTTGCAATCGGCCACGTCCCGCGTCGTATCGCAACCGCTCATGGCGTCCACCACCTCTGGAGGCGAAATGAAGCCCCGACCTACCGATCATAATCCCGGTCGGTGGCGCCTGAAGTCGTGATTGTGGCTGGTAGCCCGGCCACCGCCCGGCTGATCGATGATCTGGGACATCCGCTCGGGATGTCACTCCCTGCGACGAACCGAGGCTTCGACGAGATCCAGTACCGCCGAAAGGTTTTCGTTGGTGTGGCCGGAGGCTATCCGGGCGATGAGGCCGTCGAGGACCAGGTCCAGGTAGCCGAGCAGGACATCGGTGGGGACGTCGTCGCGCAGCCTGCCCTCCGCCTTGCGACGTTCCAGGCGGGCCAGGGTGGCGGCGGTCAGCTCTTCCGAGCGTTGCTCCCAGTTCGCCCGGAATTCGGCGTCGGTGCGCAACCGGCGCGCGATCTCCAAACGTGTTCCGAGCCAATTGAATTGCTTCGGGTCGGCAAGCATGTCCCGCATCACCTGCACCAGACCCTGGTGGGCCGCCACATCAGCCATCCGCACGGCGTCCTCCTGCGCGAGCGCGAGGAAAAGGGCGTCCTTGTCGCGGAAGTGATGGAAGATCGCGCCACGCGAGAGGCCGGTGGCCTCTTCGAGGCGGCGCACCGTGGCACCGTCGTAACCGTATTCGGCGAAGCAGCTGCGTGCGCCGTCGAGGATCTGGTTGCGCCGGGCGGCGAGGTGATCGTCACTGACCTTGGGCACACAGTCTCCGTTTCGTGGCTAGAGTCTTCCGGGCGCTGGAGTCTTCCGGGCGCTCGGCAAGCTCGGTGCCGATGCCGCCAACGAACTGTGCGTGAAAGCTCGAGCCTAGCCTTTCACAAGCGGGGCAGGAACTTTCACGCACAGTCACCGTGATCGTTCGGGTGTTATCCCTTGATCATGTTGCGCAGCACGTACTGCAGGATGCCGCCGTTGCGGTAGTAATCGGCTTCACCGGGGGTGTCGATCCGGACCACGGCGTCGAAGGTCACCTTTTCGCCGCTTTCTTTGGTGGCTGTGACCTTCAAGGTCTTCGGAGTGGCACCCTCGTTCAGCTGGGTGATGCCCTCGATGTCGAAGGTCTCGGTACCGTTCAGCTTGAGCGACGCGGCCGATTCACCTGCCGGGAACTGCAGCGGGATGACGCCCATGCCGATGAGGTTCGAGCGGTGGATGCGCTCGAAGGACTCGGTGATGACGGCCTTGACACCCAGCAGGCTGGTGCCCTTGGCGGCCCAGTCCCGCGAGGAACCCGAGCCGTACTCCTTGCCGCCGAGCACAACCAGCGGGATGCCCGCGGCCTGATAGTTCTGCGAGGCGTCGTAGATGAAGGCCTGCGGGCCGCCGTCCTGGGTGAAGTCGCGGGTGTAGCCACCCGAGACGTCGTCGAGGAGCTGGTTGCGCAGCCGGATGTTGGCGAAGGTGCCGCGGATCATCACCTCGTGGTTACCGCGACGCGAGCCGTAGGAGTTGTAGTCCTTGCGCTCGACGCCGTTGGCCTCCAGGTACTGCGCGGCCGGAGTGCCCGGCTTGATGTTGCCTGCCGGGGAGATGTGGTCGGTGGTGACCGAATCTCCCAGGTAGGCGAGCACCCGCGCGCCGTTGATGTCGGTGACCGGGTTCGGGGTCTGCGGCATGCCCTCGAAGTACGGAGGCTTGCGCACGTAGGTGGACTTGGCATCCCACTCGAAGGTCTTGCCCTCCGGGGTGGGCAGGCTGCGCCAGCGCTCGTCGCCCTTGAACACGTCGGCGTAGGACTTGATGAACATGTCCTGGCTGATCGCGGAGCCGATGGTCTCCTCGATCTCCTTCGGCGAAGGCCAGATGTCCTTCAGGAAGACGTCGTTGCCGTTGGTGTCCTGGCCGAGGGCGTCGGTCTCGAAGTCGAAGTCCATGGTGCCCGCGAGCGCATACGCGATGACCAGTGGCGGGGAGGCCAGGTAGTTCATCTTGACGTCGGGGGAGATGCGGCCTTCGAAGTTGCGGTTGCCCGACAGCACCGCGGTGACCGACAGGTCGTTGTCGTTGATCGCCTTCGACACCGCGTCCGGCAGCGGGCCGGTGTTGCCGATGCAGGTGGCGCAGCCGTAGCCGACCAGGAAGAAGCCGAGCTTCTCCAGGTAGGGCCACAGTCCGGCCTTGTTGTAGTAGTCGTTGACGACCTGTGAACCCGGGGCCATGGAGGTCTTCACCCACGGCTTGGAGGTGAGGCCCTTCTCGACGGCGTTGCGCGCGAGCAGCGCGGCGCCGAGCATGACCGACGGGTTGGAGGTGTTGGTGCAGGAGGTGATCGAGGCGACCACCACGGCACCGTGATCGAGCACGAAGTCGCCGTACTCCTCCGAGGAGACCTTGACCGGCCTGCTCGGGCGGCCGAGCGCACCGTTCGCGGCGGACGGCACGAACTCGGCATCGTCGTCGGCGAAGGACAGCACCGCGGGATCGCTGGCCGGGAAGGACTCCTCGATGGCCTCGTCCAGGTGCGTGTGCGGGGTGACCGCGGCCGGGCCACTTTCCGCGTCGTTGGTGTAGTTGTGGATGTCCTTACGGAACGCAGTCTTGGACTCCGACAGCAGGATTCGGTCCTGCGGCCGCTTCGGGCCCGCGATGGACGGCACCACATCGCCCAGGTCGAGCTCCAGGTACTCCGAGTACGCGGGCTCGTGTTCGGCGTCGTGCCACATGCCCTGCTCCTTGGCGTACGCCTCGACGAGCGCGAGCTGCTCGTCGCTGCGGCCGGTCAGGCGCAGGTAGTCGATGGTCACGCTGTCGATCGGGAAGATCGCTGCGGTGGAACCGAATTCGGGGCTCATGTTGCCGAGGGTGGCGCGGTTGGCCAGCGGGACCTCGGCAACACCCTTGCCGTAGAACTCGACGAACTTGCCGACGACGCCGTGCTTGCGCAGCATGTCGGTGACGGTGAGCACCACATCGGTGGCGGTGACGCCCGGCTTGATCTCACCGGTCAGCTTGAAGCCGACCACCCGCGGGATCAGCATGGAGACGGGCTGGCCCAGCATGGCAGCCTCGGCCTCGATGCCGCCGACGCCCCAGCCCAATACGCCGAGGCCGTTGACCATCGTGGTGTGCGAGTCGGTGCCGACACAGGTGTCGGGGTAGGCCTGGCCGTTGCGGACCATGACAGTGCGGGCCAGGTGCTCGATGTTGACCTGATGCACGATGCCGGTGCCGGGGGGGACGACCTTGAAGTCGTCGAACGCGCCCTGGCCCCAGCGCAGGAACTGGTAGCGCTCGCCGTTACGGGAGTATTCGATGTCGACATTGCGCTCGAAGGCGTCCGCGCGGCCGAACACGTCGATGATGACCGAGTGGTCGATGACCATCTCGGCGGGTGCCAGCGGGTTGACCTTGTTCGGGTCGCCGCCGAGGGTGGCAACGGCCTCACGCATGGTGGCGAGGTCGACGATGCAGGGCACGCCGGTGAAGTCCTGCATGATCACGCGGGCCGGGGTGAACTGGATTTCGATACTCGGATCGGCGGACGGATCCCAGTTCGCGATGGCGCGAATGTGATCGGCGGTGATGTTGGCGCCGTCCTCGGTGCGGAGCAGGTTCTCCGCGAGGACCTTGAGTGCGTAGGGGAGTTTTTCGGTGCCGGGCACGGCGGAGAGGCGGAAGATCTCGTAGGAGTTGCTTCCGACCTCGAGGGTGCCCTTGGCGCCGAAAGTATCGATACTTGTCGTCACGTCAGCTCCACTCGTCTGTGAGGGTGGCCACCGGCGGGGCTGTGCCAGTGGCTGGTTGTTTCGGGCGACCTGCGAACAGTCGCCTGCGTACGTCTTCGGAGGGCTCCAGCGCTGGAAGGCGCTGGCTCCTCGCGCCTTCGAGCCTAACAGTACGCTTGTCCTGTGAAACGCGCGGGGGCCGTTGGGCATGCCATGTGCGGGAGGCCCGACACTCCGTCGCGTACTGTGCTTTCGAGTTGCAGGGGTGGCCGGTGGGCATGTACCGGCTCCGAGCAGTGCTCACCCCGCAGTGTTGGATGCCCGTCGCCTCGCGTGCGGCTCGACAGACCGGATGGAAGATGACCGTCTCGCACACCTCGGTTTTCACACCCATGGCCGCCGAACTGCCGCCCGGGATCGATGACAAAGCCGTGGACGCCATCATGAACGACGTCGCCGACAACCATGTGGCCACCCCGAAGGGCAAGGATCAGAAGGCGTTGGAGGCTGTCGTCGCCGACGCTCGGTCCCATGGAATCGAGCTCAGCATCGTGGTGATCCCCGGCAATCCAGGCCACGACTCCAATCTACGTGACCTGGCCACTGTGGTCGGCAAGACCGAGCACGGAACTGTCGTGGTGCTCAGCGACGACTGGGTCGGCACGTACAGCGAATCCATCAGTCGGGTCAAGCTGGAAAGGGCCGAGGATTTCTCGAAGAGTCAGCAGGCGCATTCGGCGCAGGCGGCCCGGCTCTTCGTGGATCAGTTGGAGCGGCCGGAGATGGTCTCCTGGACCGCGATCACCAGCGTGCTGCTGGCAGGCACCGCGATCGTCGTCGGCGGGCTGTATTGGATCAAGTCTCGGCGAGCGTCGGCGGACGCGGTGTCGGTGGGGGATTCCGGTCGAGACGGCGATCGCGACTCTGCGCACTAGCGAGCGCCGTTCCTTCATATTTCCTGACGGTCGGTTTGTTTTGGCCGGGCGAAGCTCTGCGCGCATCCGGCTAATTTTGGGCAACAGGAAAATTACGCGGTTGTGATTCTGTTGCTGGCGTTTCCTTGGTGAAGGATGTGTCGTACGGTTCGAATGATCAGTGATGGGGAAGAAGTGTTGAGAGAGCTATTCGCCGACTACTGAGCTCGATGGTGCGGCTGATGCTCGTGAGGCGAAGCCGACGTCGGGTCCTTGGGAGGTGCGATGCGCAACAACGGCGAAGCCGGCTCTCGGCGCCCGCTGTGGGTCGCTGTGGGGTTGCTGGTCTCGGTCGTCGTGGTGGTGACGGCGGGACCCGTCACCGCGGTGCCGCCCGCTCCGCCGAACCCCAGCGACGGCCAGATCGCCGATGCCGGCGCCCAAGTCGACGCCAGACTGACCGAGGTCGGTGGACTGATCAACCAGGTCGCCGCGGCCGACCAGCAGCTGCAGCAGCTCGATGACGCTGTTGCACGCAAACGCGAAGAGGTCAACAAAGCTCTCGTCGACCTGCAGAACGCGCGCGCGGCTGCCGATACCGCTGCCGCGGTGGTCGTAGCGACCCAGCACGAACTTGCCGATGCCGCAACCAAAGTCGACGTGGCGCGGCGCAATTTCGATCAGTTCGCCACCCAGGCATACACCCGCCCCGGCACCGGTTCGATGGTCACCTATCTCGCCTCCGCCACCCCCGACCTGGCCCTCGATCGCGCCCAGGTGCTGAGCCTGGTGTCCAAGAACCAGCGGCAGGTCCTCGACGGCCTTCGGCGTGCCCAGATCGATCAGGCCAACAAGAATTCGAGTGCGCGCCGGGCGAAGTCCGAGGCGGATGCCGCCGCCGCGGTAGCCGAACAGAGGAAGACCGACGCCGCGAACGCCGTCGCCGCCGCGAAGTCCGAACTGGATCAGCAGACCGTGCGACGCGACAACATCATCCGCGAGCGCACCGCGGCCCAGGGACGGCTGGATTCCGCGCGCACGAATGTGGCTGGGCTGCAAGGGCAACGCGAAGCATTCCTGGCCTGGGACGAGCAGCGTAGGGCCGAGGAGGCCGCGATCCGCGCCGCCGCGGCCGCCGCCGCGGCCCGCGCCGCCGAGGACGCTGCCGCCAGGGAGCGCGCGGCTCGAGCGGGGGAGGGCAAGCGTCCACACGCCCAGCTGGAGGACTCGCCGCCGCCGCGATCGAGTACCCCGCGTATGGGCCCGAGCATGCCGGCGGTCGGCGGTTCCGACGCCGTCGAAATCGTCGTCGACCGGGCCATGTCCCAGCTGGGCGTCATCTATGCGTGGGGTGGCGGCGACGAAGACGGGCCGACCCTCGGGATTCGCGACGGCGGCGTCGCCGACAGTCACGGCGACTACAACAAGGTCGGATTCGACTGCTCGGGACTGATGATCTATGCCTTCGCCGGAATCGGTGTTTCGCTGCCGCACTACAGCGGCTATCAATACAACGCGGGCATCCGGGTTCCCGTCGGGGAGCGTGCCCGCGGCGACATGTTGTTCTGGGGCCCCAACGGTAGCCAGCACGTCGCGCTGTATCTGGGCAACGGAAAAATGGTGGAAGCGCCGCAATCCGGTGAGGTCGTCCGCGTGTCCGCGGTCCGCGAGGGCGGCATCATGCCGTACGCGGTGCGTATCGTCTCCTGAGGGTTGTGGCGTTGCGGCGTAACCGGGCTGGCGAATCCCGCGGATTCCCGTACTGTCGGAGCCGGTTGCGGCGCTTGCGGCCATTACCTGGAATAGTTGTGGCAGCACGCACAGGACCAAAGCGAAAGCGGGGATGTTGGTGACTTCGACGGACGGTGTGAGCGGGGCAAGCTTGGCGAAAGAGGCGCCTGCTCCCGTACCCAGCACCCTGGAGCGTGACGTCCAGACCCTGGAAAAAGCGATCTACGAGGTCAAGCGGGTTATCGTGGGCCAGGATCGACTGGTGGAGCGGTTGCTTGTCGGCGTGCTCGCGCGGGGCCACGTCCTGCTCGAGGGTGTACCCGGTATCGCGAAGACGCTTGCGGTGGAGACCTTTGCCAAGGTCGTCGGCGGCTCGTTCTCCCGGGTGCAGTTCACTCCGGACCTGGTGCCCACCGACCTCATCGGGACCCGGATCTATCGGCAGGGCCGCGAGCAGTTCGACACCGAGCTCGGCCCGGTGGTCGCGAACTTCCTGCTGGCCGACGAAATCAACCGTGCACCGGCCAAGGTGCAGTCGGCACTGCTCGAGGTGATGGCCGAGCGGCACGTGTCGATCGGTGGCAAGACCTATCCGATGCCCGATCCGTTCCTCGTCATGGCGACGCAGAACCCGATCGAGAGCGAAGGCGTGTACCCGCTGCCGGAGGCACAGCGCGACCGTTTCCTGTTCAAGGTCGTCGTCGACTACCCGTCGGTCGAGGAAGAGCGCGAGATCATCTACCGGATGGGTGTCACCCCGCCGGAGGCCAAGCAGATTCTCCAACCGGACGATGTGATCCGGCTGCAGAAGCTGGCCGCCAACACCTTCGTGCACCACGCGTTGGTCGACTATGTGGTCCGGGTGATCGCGGCGACCCGCACACCCGCCGACTTCGGCATGCAGGATGTGGCGAGCTGGATCTCCTACGGCGCCTCGCCGCGTGCCAGCCTCGGCATCATCGCCGCGGCCCGCGCTGTCGCCCTGATTCGCGGCCGCGACTACGTGGTGCCGCAGGACGTCGTCGAGGTCATCCCGGACGTGCTGCGCCACCGCCTGGTGCTGTCCTACGACGCGCTCGCCGACGAGATCAGCCCGGACGATGTGATCAAGCGCGTGCTGCAGACGATCGGCTTGCCGCAGGTCGCGCCACAGGCGATGGGACCGAGTACACAACCGGCGCCTGCGCCGGCCGCACCGCCCGCTATGGGTCCACACGCCGCGCCGCCGCCGCAGCAGCCGCCGATGCCGCAGCCTCCGATGCCGCAGCCGCAGGCGGCCCCTCAGCCGCCCGTCGTGCAGGTTCCGCAGGCCGCCGGCAATAACCAGCCCAAGTGACCCGAGCATCTGACCCGGTTCCACAAGTGACGATGTCCTCACACGCACCGCCTTCGTTCCGAGCAGGAGAGCTGACCGATCCGAAGTTGTCGGCGGCGCTGAAGACGCTCGAGCTCACCGTGCGTCGCCGACTCGACGGCGTGCTGCACGGTGACTACCAAGGTCTGATTCCCGGCCCCGGCTCGGAGCCCGGCGAGGCACGCACCTATCAGCCGGGCGACGATGTGCGGCAAATGGATTGGTCGGTTACCGCCCGCACCACCCATCCGCATGTGCGGATGTCGATCGCCGATCGGGAACTGGAAACCTGGATGGTCGTCGATCTCTCGGCCAGTCTGGATTTCGGCACCGCCTACTGCCAGAAGCGCGATCTAGCGATCGCCGCTGCTGCCGCGATCACCCACTTGACCAGTGGCGGCGGCAACCGGATCGGTGCGGTCGTCGCCACAGGTGAGCAGCTGATCCGCATTCCGGCGCGTAGCGGTCGCGTACACGCGCAGTCGCTGCTGCGCAGCATCGCGACGACGCCGCACGCACCGGACGGCGTGCGCGGTGACCTGCGTGCAGGCATCGAATCCCTGCGCCGTCCGCAGCGGAAACGCGGACTGGCGATTGTCATCAGCGACTTCCTCGGCGAGATCGACTGGCAGCGTTCGCTGCGCGCGATCTCCGCGCGCCACGATCTGCTCGCGGTGGAGGTGCTCGACCCGCGTGATCTGTCGCTGCCCGATATGGGCGATGTGGTGCTGCACGACCCGGAGACGGGACGTACCCGTGAATTCAGCGTGACGCCGACACTGCGCGCCGATTTCGCGGCGGCCGCGCAACAACATCGCGAGCGCGTCGAGCAGGCGCTGCGCAGTGCGGGCGCACCGGTCATGACGCTGCAGACCGATCGGGATTGGATCGCCGACGTGGTCCGATTCGTATCGACCCGGCGCCATGCCTTCGGCGCACCGACCGGAAAGATGGCGCGCCAGTGAGCATTTCGCATTTCACCGCGATCGTCTGGCTGGGCTTCCTTGCCGTTATCGGGCTGATCGCGCTCGGCTACATCCTCGTGCAGCGCAGCAAGCACAAGCACATGCTGCGATTCACCAACATGGAACTGCTGGAGAAGGTCGCACCGGCGCGGCCGAGCCTGGCTCGACATGTGCCCATCGCGCTCATGCTGGTCGGCATGGTGTTCCTGACGATCGCGGCGGCGGGGCCGACAGCGGTCAAGAAGGTTGCCCGCAACCGCGCCACCGTGATGTTGGTGATGGATGTGTCGCTGTCGATGGAGGCGACCGATGTGCCACCGAGCCGGATCCAGGTCGCGAAGAAGGCTGGTAAGGAGTTTGTCGACGGACTGCCGGTCGGGCTGAATATCGGGTTTGTCACCTTTGCGGGAACAGCTTCGGTGATGGTGTCGCCGACGACCAACCACGAGTCGGTCAAAGCGGCCATCGACAATGCCAAGCTAGCCGAACGTACCGCCACCGGTGAAGGCATCATTACCGCGCTCCAGGCGATCGACACGCTGGCATCGGTACTCGGCGGAGGGCAGGATCCGCCGCCGGCCCGTATCGTGCTGATGTCCGACGGCAAGCAGACCGTCCCAGCCTTCGAGGATGTCGATAATCCGCGACACGAATTCGTCGCTGCTCGACTCGCCAAGAACAAGAACATCCCGATCTCGACGATCTCGTACGGGACGAAGTGGGGCGTCGTCGAGATTCCACATGACGATGGAACTCGTGAGCAGGTGCGGGTCGCGGTCGACGACGACGCGATGCGCGAGCTCGCGCGGTTGTCCGGCGGCGAGTTCTACACTGCCTCAACTCTTCAGGAGCTGAGCAAGGTGTATGACACCCTCGAGCAGCAGATCGGTTTCGAGCTGACCAGAGGCGACGCGAGCCGCCCGTGGTTGCTGCTCGGGCTTTTGCTGACCGCCGCCGGTGTCATCTCCGGCCTGCTCTATCGGCAGCGTCTGCCGTAGTCGAGCTCCATGAATTGTGGTGGCGCATTTGCTGTTTCAGCGAAGCGGAATGACCGACGAGGTGCGAGGATCAGTGGTACGGTACCCGTGACGGGCGGCTAGGGAGTGTCGCCCCATACGGGGAGAAAATCATGCGCATATCGGCAATTATTTCTGCGATCGCATTCGCTTGTTTTGCTGTCGTCACGGCGCCGGTTCCGGAGGCGTCGGCGGCGGGCTGTCCGGCGGATAATCTGTGCCAGTACTCCGGCGCCGGTTACTCTGGAGCGCAAAAGAATGTCACGCTCAATACCACGAACTTTCACAATTACTGCGGTCCCGCTGGGGATCCGAGCACTCGCTCTGTCATCAACAACACGCGCGTACAGTTGCTGTTCAACGCGAGTTCCGGCTGTGGCGGGCATGCCACATATCGATATGTCAGTCCTGGTGAACAAGTTGCCGATCTGGGATTCGACGCGTTTTCGGTGACCTGGTGCCCTGAATGCTGATTCGGGCGACGACCGGAAGCTGATTCGGGCGCGACCGTAATTGTCCAGATTTGGTCGGTCCGGCTCGTAGCTGGACCGACATTAATCGGGTACACCAATCTATTCCGATGCTCGGAATGGCATGAAGGCCGGTAACCGAATTCTGGTATCGACGATTTCGTATCGCACCGAGTGGGAAGGTCGAAATCCCGTGAGCGGAAGGGACTCGCGAAGCGGTCCCGATCCCGCTCGACGACGATGCGATGAGCGAAATCGCCCGACTGTCCGGCAGCGAGTTTCCCACAGCCTCAACGCGGCGGCCGAATGTTGCGGACCGATTCGTCGAGCTCGAAACCGGGTTGGCATTCATTGAGTGCCTGTCGATGTGACCAATGCGCTATGCCGATATAGGCGGGCCGGTCGTGATCGGTGGGGCCGACCAGGTAGGTTTGCATCCATGTCGAACATCACATCCCGGTCGGTACTGGTGACAGGCGGCAACCGCGGCATCGGCCTCGCGGTCGCTCAGCGTCTGGTCGCCGACGGCCACAAGGTCGCCGTCACGCATCGTGGGTCGGGGGTGCCGGACGGACTGTTCGGTGTGAAATGCGATGTGACGGACAGCGAATCGGTCGACGCGGCCTTCACCGAGGTGGAGCAGCATCAGGGACCGGTCGAGGTGCTGGTGGCCAACGCGGGCATCACCGACGACACGCTGCTGATGCGGATGACCGAGGACCAGTTCACCCGGGTCATCGATGCCAACCTGACCGGTGCGTTCCGTTGCGCCAAGCGGGCCAATCGGGCCATGCTGCGGGCGCGCTGGGGTCGGATGATCTTCCTCGGTTCCGTTGTCGGCCTCGGCGGCGGCCCGGGCCAGATCAACTACGCCTCCTCGAAGGCGGGCGTGATCGGCCTCGCGCGCTCCATCACCCGTGAGCTCGGTTCGCGCTCGATCACCGCCAACGTGGTCGCGCCCGGATTCATCGAAACGGACATGACGGCGGAGCTGCCCGACGATCTGCGCGACACCGCGAAGAAGTTCATTCCGCTGCAGCGGCTCGGCCAGCCCGAAGAGGTCGCGGCCGTGATCAGCTTCCTCGCCTCCGAAGACTCGCGCTACGTGTCCGGCGCGGTCATCCCGGTCGACGGCGGCATGGGCATGGGCCACTGAGCTGACGGCAATCCGGCTGGCGCCGACACCGTCGGTGGCCGCAAGCAACCTACACACGACTTTCAGGAGAACCGAGAACTCATGGGCGGACTGCTCGAAGGCAAGACAATCCTGGTCACCGGCATCATCACCGACGCTTCCATCGCTTGGCACGTCGCCAAGGTGGCTCAGGAGGCGGGCGCGAAGGTGCTCATCACCGGGTTCGACCGGCTGCGGCTGATCGACCGGGTTGCGCAGCGGCTGCCGCAGCCGGTGCCGCCGGCCATCGAGCTGGACGTGCAGAACGTCGAGCACCTGGCCACGCTGGCGGACCGGGTGCGTGAGGTCGCGCCGCAGGGCATCGACGGCGTCGTGCACTCCATCGGATTCGCACCACGCTCCTGCCTCGGCATCGGCGGCGAGTTCCTTGACGCGCCGTGGTCGGATGTTGCCGTGGCACTGGAGGTTTCGGCCTACTCGTACGCGGGCCTCGCCAAGGCGCTGCTGCCCGTGCTCAACGACGGCGCCTCCATCGTCGGCATGGACTTCGACCCCCGCCAGGCGGTGCCGTTCTACAACTGGATGGGCGTCGCCAAGGCGACCCTGGAGTCGGTGAACCGCTATGTCGCCCGCGAGGTCGGCCACCGCGGCATCCGCTCCAACCTGGTGGCGGCGGGCCCGGTCAAGACCTTGGCCGCCAAGGCCATCGCGGGTGCCGCGACGGGTGAGGCCAAGAAACTCGAGGCGCTCAACACTGTGTGGGACGAGAACGCCCCGCTCGGCTGGGACGTCAACGACCCGACCCCCGTCGCCAAGTCGGTGTGCGCGCTGCTCTCGGACTGGTTGCCGGGCACCACGGCCTCCATCGTCTATGTCGACGGCGGCGCCAGCCACAACTGGTCCATCCCGGCCAGCATGCTCGGCGAAGACGCGCCGGTGGCCGAATCCGAGCCCGCGAACGCGTGATGCCCCGGACGTCCGGGCGGCTGAACCTCCCGGTATCCGGGCTCGGGATGGCCCCGTCGTCCGGGTACCGGTGTTTCGGTCGGCCCGGCGTCGGAACCGTCGCACGGGCGCAGACACTGGCAACCGGACTCCGGCAGGCGCCGGCATGAGGATGTGTTGAGCATGGGTTTTGACGCGCTGCTGCTGCTTTCCTTCGGGGGTCCCGAACGCCCGGAAGATGTGATGCCGTTTCTGGAGAACGTCACGCGGGGTAGGGGAGTGCCACGCGAACGCCTCGAGGAGGTCGCGAAGCACTATCTGCACTTCGGCGGCGTCTCGCCGATCAACGCGCTCAATCTCGACATCATTGCCGCGGTCGAAGCCGAACTGGCCGCAGCCGGAATTGATCTCCCGGTGTACTTCGGCAACCGGAACTGGCATCCCATGGTCGAGGACACCGTCGCGCGGATGGCCGCGGACGGCGTGCGTTCCGCGCTGGTGTTCCCGACCTCGGCGTGGGGCGGCTACTCCGGTTGCCTGCAATACCACGAGGACATCACCAGGGCACGCGCGGCTTTCGGCGCCGGTGCGCCGGAACTGGTGAAGCTGCGCCAGTATTTCGATCATCCCCTGCTGATCGAGTCCTTCGCCGACGCGATTCGTGCCGCGGTGGCCGAACTTCCGCTCGACCGGCGGGGTCGGGCGCGCCTGGTGTTCACCGCGCACTCGATCCCGATCTCTGCCGATGCCACTGCGGGCCCGCCCGCGGATGGTGGCAGACTCTATAGTCGCCAGGTCGCCGAGGCCGCACGTTTGTGCGCAGCCGCAACCGGATTCACCGATTTCGACCTGGTGTGGCAGTCACGTTCGGGCCCGCCGCAGGTCCCGTGGCTCGATCCCGACATCATCGATCACCTCGAAGCCCTGTCCAGCAAGTCCGTCGACGCCGTGGTGGTCTGCCCGGTCGGCTTCGTCTCCGACCACCTCGAGGTGATCTGGGATCTGGACAACGAAGCGAAGGCGAAGGCCGCCGAGCTGGATATGGCATTCGCCAGGGCGGCGACGGCGGGCACCGATCCACGATTCGCCCGGTTGGTCGTCGAGTTGATCGGCGAACACCTGACGGATGCGGCGGCGCCCCGGCTCGGCGAGGTGCCGGGATACGGGTGCACCCGGAATGGGGATCCGTGTGCCGTCGGCTGCTGCGCGCCTGCCCGGCGCAGCGCCCCGGCCGTTCGGTGAATCGGGCCCTCGGACAGCGGATCGGGGTCGGCTGCCCAGTGGTGCACCTCGACTGCCCAGCCTCGGGAGGTTCAACGAGGTTGCGATAGCATCCCTTTCGGCTTCAGTAGAGGACCGGAGCCGCTCGAAGGGGGAACCCGATGGTCTCTGTCGACCTGCTGACCACCGCAGGCATGCTCGATACGCACGTGTGGTCCGATAGCACCACATGGGTGACGGCGTTGGACGCCTACGACGCTCGGCGTCGTGGTGGCAGCAGCAGTGGCGGCGGCGTGAGTGCTTCGGCCTATGTCGTCGGCATCATCTGCTTGATCATCATCGTCGTCGCGATCGTCATTGTCGTCCGCTCGTCGTCGAACAGCAGGAACCAGAACCAGTTGCCGCAGAGCCCACCGCCGTACCCGCCGCAGCAATACCCGCAACAGCAGTACGCGCCGCAGCCCTATCCGCAGCAGACCCCCGGCCAGCCCTATCCGCAGCAGCCGTACTCGCCGCAGACGCCGGGCCAGCCGTATCCCCAACAGCAGGCGGGCCAGCCCTACTCGCCGCAGACGCCGGGGCAGCCCTATCCGCAGCAAGCGCCGGCACCGGGCTATCCGCAACCGTACGGGCAGCAGCCGTATCCTCAACAGCCCCAGCAATACCCGCCGCAGCAGCCGCCCTCCTACTGACCGCAGGGTCAGGGCGCATCAAGTTTGCCGACAATCATCGATCCAGCTGTGGGAGTGCGTAGACACCCGGGAAGCCGGGGCGCGCGCTGCCTTTGCCCCATGAGGTGAGCCCCGCAAGCCTGCCATCGACGAGCAATGGTCCACCACTATCGAGTTGGCCGGTGTCTGCGTCGGTAGAACCCGCACAGAGCATGTCGCGTGGATCGAAGGCCGAGCCGTATGCGGCGGTACAGGCACTGTCGGAGACCAGAGGGACGACGGCGGCGCGCAGGACGGTATTGGAGTAATTGCCCTCCGCGGTCGCGCCCCACCCGAGGATTGTGCCGAAATCGGCTCGCTGGGTAGCAATTTCTACGAACGGTCCCGGTTGTGGACGGTCCAGGGTGAGGATTGCGACGTTGTTGTGGTGGACGGTTTCGCCGTCGAAGTCGGTGTCGTGGAAGTCGGGGTCGATGCGAATGTCTCGGACTCGCACGGTGACTCCGTCATTCGAGCGCAGGTCGGTGCGGCCGAAGGTGACGGTGAGTGCCGGTGGGATCAGCTGGGCCGGCTGGACGCAATGTGCTGCGGTGACCACCTGATCCGGCGCGATGAGCGCACCGGCGCAGAACTGTCCCGACGCACGGGTAAGGAAGAGTGGGCTGCCGATCGCGGCGAGCCATGGGTACGCCGTCGCCGTTGCGGGGCTGCCACCCACGATCGCCGAGGCGGGAACCGCCGCGGGGAGACCGAGACCGATCAGCGCGGCGGCCAGGACCGCGGAACTGCGCTGTGTGAGGAGCATTGCGCACCACCCTGCGTGGGAGAGCCGGGTTGATCGGCCCCCATTCAACCAGAAGAGGCCGCCACCTGGTGAGCAATCAGACCGATGGGTTCGCGTGACTCAGGACGTGGCGCGGGCCGCTGCGTGCACGGCGACGAGGCGGGCGGCGCGGATGGCGTCCCAGAGTGGGCGCAGCAGGTCTTCTTGCGCGCCGATGGCCGTTGCCGACGTGGGGGAGGATGCCGGTTCCCGTTGTGCCACGGTGAGGATGGCCGCTACGTGGTCGGCGCTGTTCAGGATTCGCCTGGCGCGTAACGGAATCGACTCGGGGTAGTCGTGTTTGGAGTAGTCGGCGAGCTCGGCCTCGATGAGTTCGCGTGGGTCGGAGTCGGCGGCGTTGACGGAGGTGGTGTGCAGCTGCATCAGCGCGTCGGCAGCGTCGCGGACGGCTTCGCGCATTGCGTATTCGGCCTCGCCCAGCGACATGTCGGGGCCGGGTGCGGGCGGGATAGGGGTGCTGTAGACGGTCCATTGCAAGGTGTCGTCGTCGGCCCACTGTGGGATCAGACCGGTGCCATCGGTTCCTGGGACGCCGATGAGCAAGCCCTCACCGGTGTCGACCGCGTCGGCGGCGAACACGGTGCCCGCGGGCAGGCCACGCACGTCCCCCGGCACCGGAAGCACCAGCCGCAGCTGTGCACCCGGCTGCGCCATGGTTTCGCGAATCACCTTGAGCAAGGCCATGACTCCGGTGCCGGGCAGGTTGCCCCGCGAGGACCATGGCAGGTCGTTGCGGCCGCCGGTCTCCGGGTCGCCTGCGGCGATGGTGTGCTGCGGCGCCCAGGCGTACAAGGCCTCCAGTATGTCGTCGGGCGCGCTGCAGCCGGCCAGCCATGAGCCGGCCCACACCGTCAGCGTGGCACTAGGAGAGCACATAATCATCGAGCATAAAGGGTGATCGCTACCCGGGGGCATCCATCCCTGGTGCCCCGGTGAGCTGCGTGCATGGATGGCCCGACTGATTCGAAATGCGCATGGTTAACTCGTTGGTGTCAGGCCCTCCGGAACACCGCGCGCCACCGGTATGCCTCCGGCCTGGTCGGCAGGGATACCTGCTCGATACGTATGGGTTCCAGCCCGTCTACCGCGAACGATTCGATTTCCGCCCGAGTCAGCGGCCATGGCGGACCGTCCACATGCTCGCCCTCCACTCGGATGCCGGAGATCACCAGCAGTTCACCACCCGGCGCCACCATGTCCGCGACCTGGGCGATCGCCTCGGCCCGGACCGACAGTGGCATCGACTGCACGGTGATGGACTCCACCACGAGGTCGAACGCACCGCTCCACTCGGCGGGCGGATCGAGCAGATCAGCGACGACGTAATCCACCGGCGAGTTCGGGAAGCGCTCGCGGGTCGTCCGAATCGCGGTTTCGGAAATATCGAAGGCGGTGGTGCGGAAGCCCAGCCGCACAACATGTTCCGCATCCCTGCCCAGCCCGCTGCCGACCACCAGCGCCCGCCCGCCGACACCGGCAGGCTCGTGGCGTTCGGCCCAGTCGACCAGCAGCGGATTCGGTTCATCGGCATCCCACGGCACGATCGCCGACCCCAACTCCGCGGCGGCGTACAGCTGCTCGAACCATCCGGTCGGATCGCCTTGCGCGAGCGAGTCGGTAGCGAGCCGGGTTGCGTCCACATCACGATGGTTGGTCACCCGTCGAGTCTTGCAGAATGCGGCGACGGGCTTCGTTCGACGTCCCGGTCGTATCGGCTGCCCAGCATGTGAGGTTCGGTAAATCCGGATATTTCGGACGAGCGGGTTACTACTCGGGCTCGGTGACGAAATCAATGAGCCGCTCCACCGCGCCGATGAGCGGGGCTTCGAGGTCGCGGAAGGATTCGACGGCGTGGTAGACGCGCCGCCAGCCCTCTCGAGGAGTACCCCAGCCGAGGCGGCGGCAGACGCCGGTTTTCCAGTCTTCGCCGCGTGGCACCTCCGGCCACGCCTCGATTCCGACGGTGGCGGGGCGCACCGCCTGCCAGACATCGATGAACGGGTGTCCGGTGACCAGGACATGCGGGCCGAGGCCGGTGGTCAATTGGGTTTCCTTCGAGCCGGTGACCAGGTGGTCGACCAGTACGCCGACTCTGCGGCCGGGGGCCGGGTCGAAGTCGACGAGTCGCTCGGCCAGGTTGTCCAGACCCTCCAGATGTTCCACGACCACGCCCTCGACGCGCAGGTCGTGGCCCCAGACTCGTTCGACGAGGGCCGCGTCGTGCACGCCCTCCACCCAGATCCGGCTGGTTCGGGCGACGCGGGCGCGTAGCCCTTCGACCCGTGTGGAACCCGACGCCGAGCGGGTGGTCTTTTTCGCAGCGGCAGCGGCAGGCCGGACCAGAGTGACCGGTCGGCCGTCGATCAGGAACGCGGCCTCGCGCAGCGCGAACAGCCGCACCGCTCCGCGTCCGTCTTCCAGCTTGACGAATTCGCCGTCGTAGCTGCGATCGAATCCGACCACGGCGCCGCAGAATCCGGTGGCCGCGTCTTCGACGACGAGGTCTCGCTCCGCCGTCACCTGCGGCACTGCCCGGTGCTGCTTGCGCGAGTGCCCGCCGAAGATGTCGTTGCCATACATGTCACGCGAACTCACCCGCCCGAAGCTACCGTGCCCGGCCCGGCCGGTGGTGGAGGGCTGATCTTGTGTCTGTCCGGCCCAGATGGGGTCCGGACCACTACAGTGGTTTTGTGGCCGCAATTGTTTGGCTGGTCGCGGGGATTCTGCTCGCGGCGGCGGAGATGCTCACCGGAGACCTCACTCTGCTGATGTTGGGCAGCGGCGCGCTTCTGACCGCCGGAATCAGCTTCGCCGCAGACACATCGGTGGTTGTGGACGCGATCGTCTTCGCGGTGGTTTCGATCGTTCTGATGTTGGGGGTGCGGCCGGTTCTGTTGCGGCACTACGGAAAGCCGCCGCTGACGCCGACCAATGTGGACGCGCTGCCCGGCAAGTCGGCACTGGTGCTCGACGCGGTGACCGAGCACAGCGGGCAAGTGAAACTGGGCGGTGAGGTGTGGACCGCTCGGCCGTTCGATCCGACCGAAGAATATCCGGAAGGGACCAAGGTGTTCGTCATGAAGATCGACGGCGCGACTGCCGTCGTCTGGAAGGGGCCGTAATGGCTGTACTGATCGTTGCCGCCGTTCTGGTGCTGCTGGTCGTGGTGGTCGTCTTCAAGTCGATCGCGCTGGTGCCGCAGGCCGAGGCGGCCGTCATCGAGCGGCTCGGACGGTACTCGCGGACCGTGTCCGGCCAGCTGACGTTCCTGGTGCCCTTCGCCGATCGGATCAGGGCGAAGGTGGACCTGCGCGAGCGGGTCGTGTCGTTCCCGCCGCAGCCGGTGATCACCGAAGACAATCTGACGCTGCACATCGACACCGTTGTGTACTTCCAGGTGACCAGCCCACAGGCGGCGGTGTACGAGATCAGCAACTACATCGCGGCGGTCGAGCAGTTGACCGTGACGACGCTGCGCAATGTGGTCGGTGGTATGACGCTGGAACAGACGTTGACCTCGCGTGACCAGATCAATGGGCAGTTGCGCGGTGTGCTGGACGAGGCGACCGGGCGCTGGGGCCTGCGCGTCGCGCGGGTGGAGCTCAAGAGCATCGATCCGCCGCCGTCGATCCAGGAGTCGATGGAAAAGCAGATGAAGGCCGACCGGGAGAAGCGCGCGATGATCCTCACCGCGGAGGGCACGCGGGAGTCGCAGATCAAGACGGCCGAGGGCACCAAGCAGGCCGCGATTCTCTCCGCCGAGGGCGCCAAGCAGTCGGCGATCCTGGCGGCCGAGGGCGAACGGCAGAGCCGTATTCTGCGTGCCCAGGGTGAACGTGCGGCCTCCTATCTGCAGGCGCAGGGTCAGGCGAAGGCCATCGAAAAGGTCTTTGCCGCTATCAAATCAGGTAAGCCGACACCGGAACTGCTTGCCTACCAATACATGCAGACGCTGCCGCTGGTCGCGCGCGGCGATGCGAACAAGGTGTGGCTGGTACCGAGTGATTTCGGAAAGGCACTCGAAGGATTCGCGCAGAACTTCGCCACGAAAGGCGAGGACGGCGTCTTCCGGTACGAGCCCGCGCCTGTCGATGACGTGGCGAGCAAGCCCGAGGACGATTCCGACGTCGCGGGGTGGTTCGACACGGCACGCGATCCGGCCATCGAACGCGCCGTCCGCGCTGCGGAGGCCGATGCCCGCACCCCGGTCGAAGGCGCTACGTCTACACCGAGACGCTCTTATGAACCTTCTCCGCATCAACCGGTGATTCCCGTGCACGAAGCGTTCCCGCCGGAACAGCCGCAGCCACCGCAGCAATACCGGCCCGACGATCCCCATGGTCGTTCGTGGCAGCAGCCGGGTAGCAACCCGCAGCAGTAGCCGCGCCTACCGACCGCCCCGGTGTTCGTCCGGACACCGGGGCGGTTTTCGTTGTCACGGTCGATGATTCACGACACACGCAAGCCGTTCATGGCGAGGTCGATGAATCGGAGCCAGTCGCCACTGCCGGTGCGGATGGTCGCGGACAACGCGCCAACCAGCATGTAGACATCGGCGACCGTGGCGTCGGTGCGCAGCGTTCCCGCTGCCCGGCCGTCGGCGATCAATACCTGTATGGCTGCCTCGAGTTCGGTCAGGGCGGTGCCGCGCGGTTCGGTCTCCGGTGTCCCGCGGGCGGTTTCGATGGCGGCCGAGAGTCCGCGATCGCCTGCCAGTACCTCCCCGACCTTGGTCAGATACAGCTCGAGCCCGCGGCCGAGCTCGGGCTGCCTGCGACATTCGGTGCGCGCGTATTCGGCCAGCTCGTCGAAACGATGCTCGGCGGCGGCTTCGACGAGGGCCTGCCGAGTGGGGAAATGTCGGTAAACGGTGCCGACCCCCACCCCTGCTGCCCGCGCCAACTCCGGCATCTGTACGTCGTCGCCGCGCTCGGCGAACAACGCCCTGGCGGTCTCCAGTAGGCGTAACCGGTTGCGCTGTGCGTCTTTTCGTCCGGACGTCGATGGGGTTGACAACGTCTGCACTCCTCGGTCTTAATTGAAACGGAATAGGATTCCGATTCCAGTGTCTCACAGTGGAGGACAGCTTTCCATGTCAGAAGACCGTTTCATCTTTCTCGAACCCACCCAGGTGCGACCGGGACGCGTGCCGATGCCGCCGGCCTTCGCCGTGAAGGCGATGACCGCCGACACCGACGGCCGCTTCTCCCTGCTCGAAGTGATTGTCGCCAGGGACATTCCGCGCCACATCCATCACGCGGCCGACGAAGGCATCTACGTCCTCGAAGGCGAACTCGGCATCGACTACGACGACCGGACCTACATTGCGAGCAAAGGCAGCTTCACGTTGTTGCCCCGCGGCATTCCGCATGCGCTGCGTTGTGTCTCGACGCCGCCGCCGCGGGTCCTGCAGATCTCCTCGCCGGGCGGCTGGGAGCACTACCTCGAGGACCTTTTCGAGGCTGGGCCCGCAGTGCTGACCGATGGCGAACTCGACCCGGCGAAGATCAATCCGATCGCCGCCGCCTACGACATTCGGTACGAAGAACGCTGAGCGCATTCTCCCCGCCGCGCCCGCGGGAGGAGGACTATCCGACGGACTGCAGGTTCGCGGTGAGCATCTGGACCGCGGCGCGGCGCAGGTCGCGGCGGGGACGGCGGACATCGAGTTCGGCGATGCAGATCTCGGCGACCATGGCCACCTTCAGCTGAGAGGCGGCGTTCGGGTCCGGCCAGCCCACCGCGACCATATCCGGTTGCCCCACCGCGACGAAGATTTCGTGGCGTCTGCGGATCTCCTCGCGCAGATCCGGATCGGTGCGTGCCTGCACCATGAACGCCTCGGTGCCACGCGCATCGAGGCAGGCGTCGAGAAATGCGTCGAGGCTCAGACCGACCCGCTCGAGCCCCGGTGGGATGCCGACCAGGGCGGCCAATACCTTCTGCGAGAGAGAGTCGAAGAATCGGCGGTGTAGTGCGATGACATAACTGCGGCGATTAACGAAGTGGCGGTAGAAGGTGCCTTTCGCCATCCCGGCTTCCGCGACCACCGCATTGATCGAAAGGCGTTGTAGCCCCTCACGTTCCGCTACCACAGTGCCCGCGATCAGCAGTGCCGTACGACCGGGGTCGGCAATGACTGTCATAGTTTCGCACTCTCCCCACTCTTCTTGGAAAGCCTAGTATCGAACACCCCGCGCACATACGCTGTGACCGATCGGTCGGAGCCTGGACGGTTTCGAGACCGTCGGGTCATCGATGACCGTGCCGTTTCTGGGTGACACCCCTGGGGGTTTCGAATGTCCGCTGAGCGAAGTTTTACCGCCGGTGATGTAGTTCCAATCTCGACCAGCGCGCGCTATCTGGTTTCGATCGATCAGTTGTTGCCTGCGGACTCGCCCCGTTCCAATGGCGAGGACCGCAAGCATATCGCCCGCCTCGCCGAGAGTGAGGCCGAACTGCCACCAATCCTGGTGCACCGCAGCACAATGCGGGTCATCGACGGAATGCACCGGCTGCGGGCGGCGCGATTGCGCCAGCAGGACAACATCGAGGTCGAATTCTTCGACGGCAATCAGGCCGAGGCCTTCCTTCGCGGCGTCGAGCTGAACACGACGCACGGGTTGCCGCTGACGCTCGCGGATCGAAAGGCAGCGGCCGAGCGCATCATTGATTCGATGCCGGAGCTGTCGGACCGGGCGATCGCGGCCAGTACCGGTCTGTCGGGGAAGACGGTCGCCGCCATTCGAAAGCGTTCGAGTGCGGAAATTCCGCAGTCGAACGTTCGTGTCGGCGCAGACGGACGCCGCAGGTCACTGGATCGGACGCAGCGCAGGCGGCGGGTGGCCGAGTTGCTCGCCGGCTCGCCCGATATGCCGTTGCGGGCACTGGCCGCGGCCGCGGAGGTGTCGATCAGTACCGCCCACGCTATCCGAAAGCGACTGCGCGAGATGGACTGTCCGGTCGGCGTCGGTAGTTCCGAACAACCCGATGACGCTTCGCTGCTGCTGCAACAGCTCACCCGCGATCCCGCCATGCGGCTGAACCAACAGGGCCGAGATCTGCTGCGCTGGCTGCACACCCACTCGATCCAGCGCGACGTCTGGACCACCCTGATCGCCGCCGTGCCACCGCACACCGTGCCGGTCATCACCGAGCTCGCCAGCAAGAACGCCAAAGAATGGCGTGCGCTGGCCAGCCACATCGATTCCGCATCCGCTACCACCGAATAATCACCCGAGCGCAATTCGCCCGAACGCCCGAGATCTCACGAGGTAATCGTCATGCTTGTTGGTGTCGCACGGTTTGCGTCACGTCGGCCGCGTTCGATTCTCTCTGGGGCCTTGCTGATCGGAATTGTCTGTGTCGCGCTCGGCTGGACGGCGCCTGCGCACTTGAAATCGGGTGGCTTCATGCCGCCGGACACCGAGTCGACGCAAGTCGCGGCACTGCTGAATCGCAGTTTTCCGGGTGCCGCGCCGAATCTCGTGTTCTTGGTCAGCGCACCAGAGGGCATCGATAGCCCCGCCGCCCGGTCGGTCGGCGAACGACTGTCGAAGGACCTGCGCGGACGCGCTGACATCGACGCCGTGCAGTCGTACTGGGACCTGCCCGCCGACCTGAGGCAGGCGTTGCGCAGCACCGATGACCGCAGCGGCCTCATACTGGCCCACGTCACCGGCGACGACACCGACGCGCCGAAGCGGGCGGGCAGGATCGCCGAACAGCTCGCAGGTGACACCGACGGCGTCACGGTCCGAGCGGGCGGCCAGGCGGTCGCACTCGACCAGATGAGCCACCAGATCATTAGGGATCTCCTGGTCACCGAGGCAATTGCCGTGCCGCTGACCGGGTTGGCGCTGATGCTGGTGTTCGGCAGCGTGATCGCGTCGATAATTCCGCTCGCTGTCGGTGTCTTCACTATCTTCGCGACGCTGCCGATTCTGCGGCTGCTCTCCGAGATCGGCGATGTGTCGATCTTCGCGTTGAACATGATGAGCGCACTGGGTTTTGCCGTCGCGATCGATTCGAGCCTGTTCATGGTCAGCAGATTCCGTGAGGAACTCGCCAGCGGCCGCGCCACCACGGCGGCGGTGCTGCGTACCGCACAGACGGCGGGCCGCACCGTGTTGTTCTCCGGCCTCGTGGTGGCGTTGTCGCTGTCCACGTTGCTGGTGTTCCCGCTGTATTTCCTGCGTTCGCTGGCCTACGCGGGGTTGGCTGTGCTCGCGGCGGCTGTGCTCACCACGTTGCTGCTCGTGCCCGCGGCGCTGGCAGTGCTCGGACCACGGGTGAATCTGTTCGATCTGCGAATCCCGTTGCGTCGCCTGTTGCGTCGCCTGTTGCGTCGCCCGCTGCCGGTTGCCGTCGATCCGGCCGCGAGTCGCTGGTATCGCGCGGTGACCGTGGTGATGCGTCATCCCGTGGTGGCCGCGGCGGCCGTGATCGCCGTGCTACTGGTGCTCGGTGCGCCGTTCCTGTCGATCCGGTTCGGGTCTGCCGACGACCGAGTGATCGCCGGGGCGTCCAGCCATGAGGTCGGCGATGCGCTGCGCACCGACTTCCGGGAAAATGCCATGGCGGGTGTGCTCGTGGCGCTGCCCGACTACCACGGTCCGAGCGAATCGCTCGGCACCTACGCTGCTCAGCTCTCGCGTGTCGACGGTGTCACCTCGGTGGTCTCGGCCGCCGGTACCTACATCGGCGGCACCCGCCTGGCTTCCGCGCTGCCCGATATGGCCGATGACGCGGGCACCTATCTCCGAATCGGTACTCGGCTCGATCCCTATTCGCCTGCGGGCACCGACCAGTTGGACCGGATTCGTGTGGTGGCCGCTCCCGGTCCGGCCCGCTTCGGCGGTGCCGCGGCGGAGAACGTCGATTCGCTGCATGCTCTCGGTGCGAAGGTCCCGCTGGCGATTGCGCTGATCGCGCTGTCCACGTTCGTGGTGCTGTTCCTCTTCACCGGCAGCGTTGTGCTGCCGGTCAAAGCTCTGGTGCTCAATACGCTGTCGCTGTCGGCGACCTTCGGTGCGATGGTGTGGATCTTCCAGGACGGGCATCTGGCCGGACTTTTCGGGTTCGCTCCAACCGGCTATCTCGTGCCGACCATGCCGATTCTGATGTTCTGCATTGCTTTCGGTGTGTCGATGGACTACGAGGTGTTCCTGCTTTCGCGCATCCGTGAGGAGTGGCTGTTGTTCGGCGACAACGCCCATGCCGTGGCGATGGGCGTGGCGCGGACCGCGCGCATCTTCACCGCCGCCGCGTGCCTGATGGCCATCGCCTTCGCGGGGATGGTGACCTCGCGCGTGTCGTTCATCCAATTGTTCGGCCTCGGATTGACGCTGGCGGTGCTGTCGGACGCCACCATGATCCGCGGCGTCCTCGCACCCGCGCTGATGCGGCTGATGGGCGCCGCCAACTGGTGGGCGCCGCGGCGCCTCGCGACTCTGCACGAACATATCCACATCTCCGAGACCAGCGTCGATCTCGAGCCAGTAGCCAAATGATCGAACAGGACACGACATGGCGAAATTTCGCACCGGCGTCATGGATTCGGGTGTCTACACCCGGTTTTCGCCCGACTTGCAGTTCCGCGGCAGCCGCTCTTTGGCGATGGCAGGTGGCGCGGACTCGCTCTGGGTGACCGACCATCTGCCCTCTATTCTGCCCGCCTCGATCTGGAACCCGAGGCATGTCGGCATCACCAGGCTCGCACCGCACGCGGACGGGATCTATGAACCATGGACCGCGCTCGGGTATCTCGCCGCGCAGAACCGGCTGGCGCGGATGCGCCTCGGGGTCGGTGTCACCGATGCGGGTAGGCGCAATCCGGCGGTGACCGCGCAAGCCGCGGCGACGCTGCACCAATTGAGCAGGGGCCGGGCGATTCTCGGCATCGGCACCGGCATCCGCGACAACAACGAGCCCTACGGTGTGGACTGGAAAGCGCCGGTCGCGCGCTTCGAGGAAGCGCTGGCGACCATCCGGGCGCTATGGGACTCACACGGCGGCTTGGTCACTCGGGAGTCGGCGCACTTCCCGTTGCGCAACGCTGTCTTCGATATTCCGCCGTATCGGGGCACCCGGCCCGAGATCTGGGTGGCCGCGGGCGGCCCCCGAATGTTGCGCGCCGCAGGACGATACGCCGACGTGTGGTTCCCTGGCTTCGCGCAACAGCCGCAGGACTACCGGCAGCGGCTCGAGCAGGTCCGCAGCGCGGCATCCGACGCAGGCCGCGATCCGATGGCGGTCGACGCCGCCGCGGTGTTCAGCGTGCTCACCGGCGCGCGACAGTCCGATGTCGACGAGCTGACCGACAGTGTCGGGGCGCGGGCGCTCACGCTGTGTGCCCCTGGCGAGATGTGGACAAGGCACGGCGCCACCCATCCGATGGGCGCGGATTTCGCCGGTCTGCAGGACCTCATTCCGCAGACCTTGGACGAACCGACCGTGCTCGAATACATCGAAAAAATCCCGCGGTCGCTGGTGCGTGAATTCTGTCTGACCGGGACACCGGACGAAGTGATCGATCAGCTTGCCGAATGGCGCGACAACGGCCTGCGTTATGCCGTGCTCATGAACCTGAGTGCAATTCATCCAAAAATGAGAAGCGGAATGTTGTCGAATGCACCGCTCGTATCGATCTTGCGCAGGCTGAAACGGTTCTAGTGCAACAAGATTGACGTCTGATCCACCCCGTGAATATCATGGGTATCGCGAGCGAAGAGGCTCGATCGATATTTATGCTGCGGGTGGGCTCGGCATATTTAATTTCCGTAGACCAGGAGTGATAATGGTCGACATTGCAATTGTGGGTATCGGCTGCCGATTTCCCGGCGGCGTATTCGACCCGGAGAGCTACTGGAATTTTCTCCTCGCAAAGGGTGACGGCATCGTCGATATTCCGGTGGATCGCTGGAGCATCGAGAAGTACTACGACCCGGATCCGGACGCACCGGGCCGTATGTACACCAGGCGCGGTGGCTTCCTCAGCCAACCACTCTGGGATTTCGATGCCGATTTCTTCGGCATCGCCCATCGGGAGGCTGCCATCCTGGACCCGCAGCAGCGGCTGTTGCTCGAGGTGACCTGGGAGGCGCTCGACGACGCGGGGATGGCCGGGCGGGTGTCCGGCCACTCCGTCGGTGTCTACATCGGCGGATTCATTCTCGACAACGTGCTCGGCCGCAGTGGGCCGCTGGTGCGGGAGGCCATCACGAATCACACAGCGATGAGCGCCTCGCACACGTTGCTGTCGAACCGCATCTCCTATCTGCTCGACCTGCACGGACCCAGCCTGACCGTCGACACGGCGTGCTCCTCGTCGCTGGTCGCCACGCACTTGGCGGTCCAGGCGATCACGAACGGCGAATGTGAGATGGCATTGGCCGGCGGCGCCAACACCATGCTGCAGCCAGAGACCTTCATCTCCATGTGCAAGGGTCGCTTCCTCGCCGTCGACGGCCGTTGCAAGACCTTCGATGCGGCCGCCGACGGGTACGGCCGTGCGGAGGGCGCGGGCGCGGTGCTGCTGAAGTCACTGGAGGCGGCCCAGCGTGACAATGACCGCATCTACGCGGTCATCCGCGCGAGTGGGGTCAATCAGGACGGTCGCACGATCGCTGTCCCGGTGCCGAATCCGATTGCCCAGGAACAACTTGCGCGGCAGGTCCGTCAGGACGCCGGCATCGCGGGGCACGAGGTGAGCTATCTGGAAGCGCACGGCACCGGCACCGCTGTGGGCGACCCGATCGAATTGTCGGCGCTGGGAGCGGTATACGGCGCGGTGGACGGCCGCAGCGAACCGGTGCCGGTCGGCTCGGTGAAGAACAACTTCGGGCATACCGAGGCGGCGGCCGGTGTCGCGAGCCTCATCAAGGCGGCACTGACACTGCACCATCGCACCGTGGCGCCACAATGCTCGCTCGATACGCCGAATCCGGACATCCCCTTCGACGAGCTACGGCTGCGCGTGCCACTGGCTGCCGAGCCATTGCGCGCGGCACCCGGACAGGGCATCGTCGCGGTCAACGGATTCGGGTACGGCGGCACCAATGCACACGTTGTGCTGGGTGAAGCGCCGCGGCCGACGGCCGCACCTGAGGACGAGCGTCCGGTACTGCGCGTACTGCCGGTCTCCGGACGTGGCGAGGCCGCCGTGCGGACGCTCGCGGGCGAGATGGCTTCGGCGCTGGCCGAGCAGCCTATCGAGACGGTGACGGCGGCGGCATGGACCCGCCGCGCCCACCACCCACTGCGCGTCGGGTTCGCCTACGAGAACGCCGAGGATCTGCGCGCCCAGTTGGTCGCTTTTGCCGCGGGCGAGGGTCGCGCACCGAGCCGGATCGTCGGTGACGGTGAGGTCGAGCCGGTCTTCGTATTCAGCGGCATGGGTCCGCAGTGGTGGGGAATGGGCCGTGAATTGCTCACCACCGAATGCACTTTCGCGAGGGTGGCGCGCGAGATCGACCGTGAGTTCGTGGCGGTCGCGGGCTGGTCGATCCTCGACGAGATGCTCGCCGCCGAGATCGATTCGCGCATAATGCAGACCGCATACGCCCAGCCCGCCAACTTTCTGTTGCAGGCGGCGCTGGCCGCCGAACTCGCAGACTACGGCATCTATCCGTCGGTGGTAGTCGGTCACAGCGTCGGTGAAGTCGCCGCTGCGTACATCTCCGGCGCGCTGTCGCTGCGCGACGCGGTGACCGTCAGCTATCACCGATCCCGTTTGCAGGCCGCGACGGCGGGTACCGGTGGCATGCTCGCCGTCGGCATGTCCGAGGCCGACGCGCGCGAGCTACTCGCGCGCACCGAGGGCATCTCGATCGCCGCGGTCAACAGTCCCGGTTCGATCACCCTCGCCGGCGACAGCCAGGACCTGGAGATGCTGCGCGACATGCTGGCCTCCACCGGCGTCTTCGCGCGCACCTTGCGGGTCGAGGTGCCCTATCACAGCCACCTGATGGACCCGATCCTCGACGAGTTGCGTGCCGAATTGGCCTCGCTCGCTCCGCGGGACGCGAAGGTCACCACCTATTCCACCGTGACGGCGGACGAGATCACGGGCGACACCTGGACAGGCGATTACTGGTGCCGCAATGTCCGTGAGCCCGTCCGGTTCGCCGACGCCATCGGTGCGTTGGTCGACGCTGGGCATCGGGTGTTTCTCGAGGTCGGACCGCACCCGGTGCTCAGCGGCAACATCCGAGAGCTGCTGATCCAGCGCGGCGTGGTCGGCGCCTCGGTGACCACGCTGGCGCGGGACCGGCGCGACCGCCAGCATGTGCTGCGCGCGGTGGCCGACCTGTATGTCGCGGGCTCGCTGGACAGTTCGTCGATCCCCGGCAGGCCCGCCTCGGTGGTTGGGCACGTCGATCTGCCCGTCTACCCGTGGCAGCGCAAGCGCATCTGGCACGACGAGCCGGTTACGTTGCTCGACCGGCTCGGCACACCGGACAGTCGTGCGCTGCTCGGCGACCCTACCTCGGCGGTGTCGTCGGAATGGGAAGTGCAGCTTTCGGTTTCGCGTCTGCCCTGGCTGGCCGACCATGTCGTGGACGGCTACGTCGTGTTGCCGGGCGCCGCCTATCTCGATGCCGCGCTGAGTGCCGTGATAGCGCGCACCGGCCGCACGAGCGCGGGACTGGAGTCGGTGGAATTCGTCGCGCCGCTGGTGATCGACGAGCACGATGTGCCGGTGCTGCGCGTGACCGTGGAGGAATCGACGCGCCGCTTCATGATCCGCTCGCGTTCGGCCGACACCGCGAACTGGACATTGAACGCCCACGGCCGACTGATCGAGGCCGACTTCGAGCCCGCGTTCGAGAACATCGCCGCACCGGGGGACGCTATGGTCATCGCAGGTCCGGATCTATACCGTGCCTTGGCTTCTCGCGGGCTCGACTACGGGCCCGCTTTCCAGCGCATTGTGTCGGCCGTCGTCGGTCGAGACGCTGTCGTCGCGTCACTGGCGCCCGTCGAGGTCGCCCACCGACATCTCGCCCACCCGGTCATCGTCGATGCGGCATTGCAGTGCGTTGCTGCACTGGCCGCCGGTTCGGCAGCGGATTCCGATGTCGCCATCGTGCCTGCCTCGATCGCGGGCGTGCGGTGGCTCCACGAGCTGCCCGAGAGCGCCAGGGTGGTGGTGACCAGGCGGGGCAGCGTTCCGCTGCGCGCCGATATCGCGATCGTCGGCGAGCACGGCGAGGTCGCGATGCGGATGACCGGCGTCGAGTTCCGTCCGGTCAGCGCGGCGGTCGATATTCCACATCAACTGGAACAGGTTTTCTACCAGTCGATCTGGGAGACCATCGAACCGCAGCTGCCGGTCGAACAACCCGAATTCGATGAGGTCGTCGTTACCGTCTGTGTCGGACCCGACGCCGCCGATCGCGCGGTCGCGCTGCTCGGGGATCGGTCCGATCGGACCGTGGTGATCACCGACCCCGCCGACGACGGCGCCGACGAACGGCTGCGACTCGCGCTGCGCACCGAAGGAGCATCGGCCGGACCACGGATCCGGGTGGTCGTCGTCTTCGACACCGAATTCGCGGCCGCTCAGAATATCTACTGGCTGGCCCGCATCGCGAACGCCGTAGAGGATCTGCGCATCGGTGACGAGGCGGTGCAGATTCGCGGTGTCCTGGTCACCGAGCAGGCCCTGCGCACGCCTGGGGACGCCTCGGCCCGAATTCGCCACGGCGCGTTGATCGGCGCGCGCCGGGCCCTGCTCAACGAGCAGCCGGTCGCCAGGTGGCGATTGATCGACCTGGCCGCAACCGCTGGGCCGCCTGTCGCGAATCTGATTCTGGTGGAGGACATCGTCGATGAGATCGCGGTGCGCGGTGACGCGTACTGGGCCGTGCGGCTCGAGCGGAATCTCGCGTCCTACCTGGAGCAGCGCGAGCAGACCGGACCACTGTCGAAGCCCGACCAATCCTTCGAGGTGGAGATCCCCAGGTCGCGACTGATGTCGGATCTGGCGCTGCGCGAAACCGACCGGACCGCGCCCGGACCCGGCGAGATCGAGATCCGAATGGACGCCGTCGGACTGAATTACAAGGACGCCATGAAAATCATCGGCGTTCTCACCGAAAAGGAGCTCGGCGACACCTATTTCGGAATGACAGTGGGTATGGAGGGCTCCGGTCTGGTCGAACGGATCGGACCGGACGTCACCGATATCGCCGTGGGCGACCGAATGATGGTGTGTGCGCGCGATATCCTGCGCAAGTACGTCACGATGCCCGCCGACGCAGGCGCGACGTTGCCGCATCCACTCGCGCCCGGCGAGTATTACGACCCGCTGACCTGCGGTTCTGGATTGCCCTTCCTGACAGCGGAATTCGGTCTGCGCACGCTGGCCGAACTGCAGCCGGGTGAGACCGTGCTGATCCATGGCGCTGCCGGCGGCATGGGCATGGCCGCGGTACAGGTCGCGTTGAATATCGGCGCGCGGGTGATCGCGACCGCGGGTACGCCGGAACGACGTGAGCACGTGCGGTCGGTGGGTGCGCACGAGGTGCTGAACTCGCGGTCGGTCGATTTCGTCGACGACATCGCGCGACTGACCGGCGGGCGTGGTGTGGACGTGGTCTATAGCTCCGCGCCGGGTGAGATCCTGCAGCAGAACTTCCGTGTCGCAGCGGAATTCGGTCGAATCATCGATATCGGCAAAGCCGATATCTACACCGGCGGCGTTATCGATCTCGGGCCGTTCGACCGCAACCTCACGTTCATCGCTGTCGACATGGATCGGGCGCTGGCGCACGATCCGGAGATTCTGCGCAGGCCGATGCGTATCACCCAGCAGGCCCTGCGCGAGGGCACCTACCAATACCTGCCCTACACCGCCTATCCGCTGTCGGAAATCGTCGCCGCGTTCGAGTCGGTAGCAAGGGCCGATCAGGTCGGCAGGGTCGTAGTGGACTTCCGCCAGGATCAACCGCTGGTGCGGCCGAAGCTGGAATATCCACGGATCGACCCTGCCGCAAGCTATCTCGTGACGGGAGGTTTCGGCGGCTTCGGTCTCGCCACGGCCCGCTGGCTGGTTCAACAGGGGGCACGCAGGCTGGTGCTCGCGAGCCGCAGCGGTGCGGCCAGCCCGCAGGCTCGCGCCCAGATCGCCGAATTCACCGAGGCAGGAGTCGAAGTGGTCGAGGAGCGCCTCGACATTTCCGACTACGACGCCACAGTCGGTCTCATCGCCAGGATCGACGGCGCGGCCGGACCGTTGCGCGGCATTTTCCACGCCGCCGGGGTGGTCAACAATCTGCCCATTCCGCAGATCACGCGCGAGTCCGTCGACGACCTGTTCGCCAAGGTGCGCGGCGCCGAGAATCTCGATCGGGCCACCGATGCGGTCGGGGTCGAGCTCGACATGTTCGTGCTGTACTCCTCGATCAGCGCACTGGGCTGTATTACTCCACAGATCGGTTACGCCGCAGCCAATGCCGCGCTCGACGCGCTTGCGGCCAACCGGCGCGGCCGAGGCGCGGCCGCACTGTCGGTGAACTGGGGTTTCATGAGTGGCGGCGGTATGGCCGACACCACCGAGGCCTTGGTCGATTACGTCAAGATGCTCGGCTTCCTTCCCATCGATATGGACAGGGCGACCACTCTGCTGCGTGAATGTCTATCTCTCGACACCGCGCAGGCCGTGGTGGCCGACATCGATTGGGAGGTGTGGTCACGCGGCGCGCGGCCTTCCGCCGAAACCCATCGGTTCCGCCAACTGCTCGCCGAGGTCGGCGTCGGTGGCGCATCGGGGGGCACGCTGCGCGCCGAGATCCTCACCTTGCCGGTCGAGCAGCGAGTCGATTTCGTCGCGCAGCGGCTCGCCGATCAACTCGCGGTGGTGCTCGGCGTGGAGACCGACACCATCAATATCGACGAGCCGGTCACCGACCTCGGGATGGACTCGTTGATGGCGATGGAGTTCGGCGCCCGTACCGAAAAAGCGCTCGATCTCAAGATTTCCGCGCTCGAGATCAGCAGGGGCCTGTCGCTGCGCGGTCTCGGAACCAAAATTGTCAGCCAATTCGAGACGCCCGGCGACGAGCCGGTCGCGGCCTGAAAGGACGCGGCATGTCCACCGAACTGATCGCATTCGACACCATCGACGCCGTATTGGGCCACCGGGAGGGCCGCTTCTTCGGCGAGGGCTACAAGCGAATTGCCCACCACATCTTCGATATCGCGCTGGATCACGATCCGGCAGGCCGGCCACGACTCACCGCCGCGGCCGGGGTGACCTATCCGCTCGACTGGTCGCAGAAGAGCTCCCGGGTGCTGGAGCCGCATCTGAGCAGCATCGATTGTTCGATCTTCGGCTACCGACTGCTCGAGGTCATCCTGCGCGAGTTCTGCGGCCTGACAGCGGGCGAAATACGGTCGTCGTGGCTGTCCTATATCCAATTCAGCAGCGGCACGGCGGCGACCGAATCGCTCGACCAGTTCCGGATCGTCGCCACCGTCACCGCGGTCGGGGACTCCTCGATCACCGTCACCAGCGAGCTAGGTGCCGCCATGGCGTTGGAAGCGACCGTCGCGCTGCCGGTCACACCCCGATTGCGCACCATGGAGCCACGCACTGTGTGGGAGGAAGGACACGGATACTTCAACGGCGCGGTCTATCAGCGCGGTCAATACCTACGCAATGTCGTGATATCCAGTCAGGAAAGCCGGGCCGACGCCGAATTCGAACTGGTGGAGCAAGATTCGCCCGCAGCCGGGTGCGGCGTCGCCGATGCCTATCAGCCGTCGGTCACGTTGGTCGACGCGACGGTGATCCTCGCGCAGCTGTCCCAGGTCCTGCTCTACGATCTGGACAATATCGCCCGCAAGGACAGTGAAACGCTGTGGATGCGAAGGATGACCGCCCGGGCCGCGACTGCGCCACCGCCTTACGAACCCGGCTCGGCATCGACGCAGATGGTGCGGTCGATGATTCTCACCTTCGGTGGCGGCGATTGGCGAATATCCACCTGGGAAGCGGATTTTGCCGGTTGCGAGGTCCGGTACGACTTGGCCCATCGACTTCCCGCGTAGTTCCGCGGAACCTGTTCTCCGAGAAAGGCATCCCATGTCGGGAATCAATTATCGACGCATTGTGATCTCCGGAACCTATTCCACCGGGAAGACCACCACCTCGACCGCGTTATCCCTGCTGACCGGCATTCCCCGGGTCGACGCCTCGTCGGCTCGTGAGGTGGTCACCGAACTGTATCCGGGTATGCGGTTCCAGGATCTGAGCACGACCGAACTCATGGCGCTCGGCTTCCGCCGCCTGGAACTGCGGATCCAGGCCGAGGCCATCCTGGACGCCGAGGGCGGATTCATCGCCGACGGCTCCGTGCTCAACGAGTGGGTCTATGGCACCACTCGGCTGATCACCGGTCCCAATCCTGGATCGGCGCGATGGCACAAGGTGCTGAAGAACACCATCACCCTGCCCGGCCGACCGTTCTATCGCCGCTATCTGAATGCCTACGGGGACATGGCAAGGCAGCGCGCCAGGCAGAACTACGACATCTTCTTCCACCTCCCGGTGGAGGTGCCGATGGATCCGGACGGCCACCGCCCGGTCGACGAGCGCTACCGTGCCCTCTCCGATCAGAATCTGCTGCATGCGATCAGTGAACTCGGGCAGCCCGTGGTGACCGTGCGTGGCACCCCGGAGCAGCGGTTGGAGTCGATCATGAAGGTGCTGGACATCCCCACCGTGATGGATATCGATGTCGCGGTGAAGGAGGCGATGGAGATCGTGCGCTCCAGCCGGGAGCGGGTCCAGGAGGCGATCATCGCGCAGCAGGAACTCCCCACCCTTGCCAAGAAGATCAAGTTCGCTACCCGCGTCTAGGAGAAAACCATGACTGTTCTGTTGGATAAGACCAAGCGCTACAACCCGATCGACTCCTGGTTCTACGACAACTTCATCTCCGACGCAGTCCGCGATATGACCCCGACATTGTTCGACGACGTCGCCGCCGAATTGAAGGACAAGGCACAGGTTCTCGATGTCGGTTGCGGCGGTGGACAGCTTGCGGTCGGCCTGGCCACGGCGGGCAAACACTTGCAGCTCAGCGGCATCGATCTGTCACCGCAGCAGGTCCGGCGCGCCCAGAAGCGCGGGGCGCCACTCGGCGGCCGCGTGCAGTTCCGGCAGGGTTCGGCGATGGATCTACCCTTCGCGGACAACAGCTTCGACGCCGTGCTCAGTTCCGGGTCGATCAAGCATTGGCCGAATCAGCGCAAGGGCCTGTCGGAAATGATCCGGGTGCTGCGTCCGGGCGGTCTGTTGTTGATTATCGAGGCCGACCGTGGCTGCACCTTCGAGGATGCCCAAGGGTTTGTCGATCGGTGGCGACTGCCGCGTCCGATGGCGCGCGCCTGCCTGCCATTCTTCCGCACCTACATCGCTGGTTACGGTCTGGATCTGGAGGACGGACGGCAGCTCGTCGTCGATCTGCCGGTCGCCGGTGCGACGGTCGAACGCATCGCCGGCGAGCCGGGGATTCAGATCACCGCACGAAAAGTCGAAGTAGTGCAGCCGATCTAGCGGGCGACGGACAGCGCAGGAGACGACCCGAAGTTCCGAACGGGACTTCGGGCGTCGCCTTGTGGCCGATTCGGCAGGCTCGCTGAGGTGGCGGCGGTGACACTCACAGGAAACTGCCAGCCGGTACACAGCGGACGTGATCCTGGGACGCCGAGAATTCCGCTGTGACCAATGCCGCTGAGAGGTCGATCAATGCCGATGGTGCGAGTTCGGTGGAGAACGCGGACTTGAGATCGTTGCCGGGGGACCTCGAGCACTTCGGGGTGTCCGATCGGGTATGGGAACGCCTCGGGTTGGCGACGCTACTGGTGGGGACCGGCGTCGCCTACCTATGGAACATCACCGTCAATGGTATGGGAAATGGGTTCTATGCCGCGTCGGCGCAGGCCGGGGCCGAGAATTGGAAGGCGCTGCTGTTCGGATCGTTGGACCGCGGCAACTTCATCACCGTCGACAAACCGCCGGTGTCGCAGTGGGTGATGGGGTTGTCCGGGCAGCTGTTCGGATTCTCCAGTGCGAGCATGTTGGTGCCGCAGGGATTGATGGCGGTAGCCGCGGTAGCGCTGCTCTACGGCGCGGTTGCTGAGGTACGCGGGCGCGGGGCCGGACTGCTCGCGGGAGGGGCGCTCGCGTTGATGCCGGTGGCCGTCATGATGTTTCGGTTCAATAATCCGGACGCCGTCATGGTGCTGCTGATGACGGCGGGCGCCTACTGCACGATTCGGGCCTTGCCGCGGGCAGGCGCCGGGTGGCTCGCCCTGGCAGGGGTCACGCTCGGCTTCGCTTTCCTCGCGAAGATGCTGGAGGGCCTGATGGTGTTGCCCGCGTTGGGGATTGCCTATCTGGTGGCCGCACCGTCCACCCTCGGCAAGCGGCTACTGCACCTGCTCGGTGCCGGTGCCGCGCTCGTTGCGTCGTCGGGGTGGTATGTCGTTTTGACGATGCTGTGGCCCAAGTATTCTCGCCCCTACATGGCCGGTTCCACGGACGACACTTTCATGGACCTGGTGTTCGGCTACAACGGGCTGCAGCGCATCCAGGGCCGCGACGGCGCCGGGCGGGCGGGTATGCCCGCTGGTGTCCAGCCACAGGAGGTCTATCCCGGACGCGGGGGCTCCGGATTCGGTGGCGTCGGCTCCCACGCGGGCGGCGCCCGACTGTTCACCGGTGAAATCGGATTCGAGATCAGCTGGCTCATCCCCGCGGCGCTGCTCGCCTGCGCATTGGTGTTGGTAGCCCGTGGTCGTCGTCCGCGCACCGATCTCGTCCGTGCTGGCGCGGTTGTCTTCGGCGTTTGGTTGGTAGTGGATGGCATCGTCTTCAGCTACATGAACGGAGGCATGCACGCCTACTACACCCTCGCCATAGCGCCCGCGATCGCCGGACTGTTCGGGCTCGGTGTTGCCGAAATGTGGCGGCTGCGCGGCCTCGGCCTCGGCCGGTACGGCTCCGCGGCGCTGATTGTCGCCAGTGGTGGCTGGGGTTTTATACTGCTACAGCGCAATTCGGATTGGTTGCCGTTTGTGCGATGGTCGATACTCGTCGTCACGATTGTTACCGCCGTCGGCGTGGTCGCCACCTCGTGGTCTGGGCTGCGCCGCTTCTCGACCGTGCTGATCGTCCTCGGTGTCCTCGCGGGGCTCGGCGGCACCTCGGCATACGCGGCGGCAACGCTGGGGCAGGCGCATACCGGCGGCAGCCCCGTCGTCGGCCCTGCCGAGCCGGGACGGCGGGGTTCCGGCGGCTACCCAGGTACGGACACGGCGAGCCCCGCATTGACGGCGATGCTGCGAGCCACCACGACACGATGGTCCGCCGCCATCGATCGCTCCTCGCCCGCGGCCGCGCTCGAATTGGCCAGCGACACTGCGGTAATGGCCATCGGTGGTTTCAAGAACGACCCGACACCGACGCTCGGCGAGTTCCAGGATTTTGTGCAGAAAGGCGAGGTCACCTACTACATCGCGATGCCGCCTCGGAACTCCCGAACCGGCGAGCCAGGGCAGCAACCGGCACCGGATCAGCCGTCAGCCCACCGAGCTCCAGCGCAAGGCCACGGCTCCGCACCCGGTGCGGGGCAAACGGGGGACCAGAGCGCCGTCTCCGACCAGCAGACAACATCGGGCCCAGGACCGACAGCCGGCCGGCAGCCGGGATCGGGCCAGGGTCGGGGCGGATCACAGAGCAGCGGGCACGCTGACATCGCGGAATGGGTCGGGGCTACCTTTACGCCGATGTCGGTAGGCAGCGCCACCGTTTACAACCTGCGGCAGCCCAAATAATCACCGCGGACTGCCGTCGTCGCGGTTGCTCAAGGCTCGATCGTTCCTGGCCTCGCAGTGCCGCGGAGGTGATGGCGGAAGGCGAGACCGACGATGTCGGCGATGTCCGGGTGGGCGATGGCGTACACGTTGTGGCGGCCTGCTTTTCGGGCGTGAACCAGACCTGCCAGCTTGAGCTTTGCCAGGTGCTGGCTCACCGCGGGGACGGATTGCCCGATTTCGGCGGCCAGGGTTCCGACATCGCGCTCGTGCTGACTGAGCAGCCACAGGATCTGGAGGCGGGCGGTAGCGGCGAGCATGCCGAAAACTGCTGCCGCGTCGTGTAATCGATCTGCCGGGATGGGACCCGGAGATTCGTCGTGCTCGGTCACTTCCGCCTCCACCGTGTGGGTAGCGTCGCACGATGCGAATACTTGCGCAACTGATCGACCGCGGTTACCCACGCGATTTGGCACCGGCGCATCCCGTACAGGGCCGGTGCGCTCGGTCTAGATGACGGCCAGGAAGACGTGTGCGACGGCTTCGAGTCCGTGCTGATCGATCGCGTCGAAGCGGTCCGGACGAGGGCTGTCCAGATCGAAGACTCCGACGAGCTCGCCGTTGTGAACGAGTGGCACGACGATTTCCGATCGGGTGTCACCGTCGCACGCGATATGGCCGGGAAAAGCATGCACGTCGGGTACGAGTTGGGTTTCCCGCGTATCGGCGGCTGTTCCGCACACGCCTTTGCCGAGTGCTATTCGGACGCATGCCGGTTTGCCCTGGAAGGGCCCGACTACGAGTTCCCGACCGTCATAGAAATAGAACCCGACCCAATTGAGATCGGGTAGCGCGTGAAAAACCAGCGACGACAGGTTGGCCGCATTGGCGATGCGGTCGGGCTCACCGGTGACCAGCGCTTCGGCCTGCTCGACGAGCTGGCGGTACTGCTCGGACCGGTCGCCGGAGAGGTCGGGAACAGTGAACGACATGGGTGGATCCTAGGATGTTCCCGCGAGACGGTGTGCTTCGAGCCGACTCGTTCGGTCAGTGACCTCACATTGTCGAGCCTTCCCAATATCGGAGGTACCCGACGGAGTTGAGCGGGCTTCGGTTGGGCGACAATCGGCTGACGAGCCAACGTGAGATCGGAAGGCTGGTGCGCCCCATCCACTCGGCATGACCTGACCGCCGGAACGACCAGCAGGAGACATCGGTGAGTCAGTCGTTGCCGATCGACCCCGGCGAACTTCGCGCGATGGTGTCGACGCTGGAGCACCTCATCTCGTCGGCGTCTCGAACCGTCACCGAATTGAAGGCTGCCATTGCGAGCGCCGAAGCGCACATGGACAGTGGCCGGCGTGATCATCTCCGGGGCTCGCCGAATGTGGGTGCCCATGAGGTAGGACTGCCGCCCATCAGTGACACGAGCGTGGTGGTCTCGAAAGTCGCTGGTCCGTCCGCGGGCAACCCCGCCGTCGCCCGCAAACCAGGCCCCACACCGTGGTCACACAGGCCACCAGTCGCACCCGCGAGCTCATCCTGCCGCCCCGCGTCCAGCGCATCCTCACGACCGTCCACGTCACGCACGCCGAGCGTCAGCGGCACCGCCTCGTCTGCACTTCCGGTGCCAGGCGGTGCTGCCGACGTGTCTGTGCCGGGTGTCGGTGTTGTGTCTGTCGGACCGAGTGCTGATGCCGTGTCTGCGCTCGGTGTGCCGACCAGGGGTGGATCCGACGCATCTGTGCCGCGCGTGCCGAGCCCGGATGCTGGGGTCCAGCACCCGCTACCGATTGCTGGTGCCACAGACGTGTCTGTGCCGGGTGTCGGTGTTGTGTCTGTCGGACCGAGTGCTGATGCCGGTGCCGTGTCTGCGCTCGGTGTGCCGACCAGGGGTGGTTCCGACGCATCTGTGCCGCGCGTGCCGAGCCCGGATGCTGGGGTCCAGCATGCGCTCCCGCTACCGATTATTGGTGCCACAGACGTGTCTGCTCCCCGTCTGCCGAGTACTGGCGCGACCGTCGTGCCCCCGTCGCGACTTCGTTGGCGGGCGCGATCTCGTCACCACGATTCCGTGGTATCGCGACGACCGACCAGCGCCGGGACCGATGAGGAAGCCATGCGAATCGCCCGCCAGATGGCGGCCAAACACGATTTGGAGATCATCGGGTTCGACACGGCCGGCATCTCGGAACCCACCGTTCGCGAAATTGCGATTGCTGTCGACGACATGCTCGCGAAGTATCCGATTCCCCTACGTGGCATCGAGATTGCCGAAATACGTGACGGCTCGCCGTCACGTCTGGTGCGAGAGCAGGTTTCCGATGGGGAGGAACCCGGGGCCCCGGCGAACTGGATTGTCCTCGACAGGGCCGCTGTCTCGAACCCGATTCGCGCGGCAGGGGCGGTGGCCTCGGCAACCCGGACCCGTGGCAAACGGCACGACTACGACGAGCGGCCGGTGTACGTGACGATCGTTCGCGAATTCGGTCGAGCACTCGATACCGCGGGCAATTTCCGTGCCCACCAAGAAGCGCAGCGGACACTGATCGCCGAGAGTCTCCGTGGTAAAGGAAGTTTCGGTCACGGGCTGCTCGACCCAGGCACGGCGTTGATCGAGGGGTTCACCGAGGTCGTGTTGCGCGGGGAAAGGGCAGGAGGGGTGGCGACAGCACTGCATGGTGCGTTGGTGAAAATGGCACAGGCCGTCACGGTCGACCCGGACGAATCGTGACTTCTGTGTCGAATTGCTCGTGCAGGTCGACCTTCTCGAACACCGCCACGCCTGCGCCGGACCGTTCCCGCCGGGCACCGATCCGATCGTGCAGATTCAAACCCTCGTGCCCGACCGGCTAACGGTGCTGGAGTAGAGGGGCGCCGGGTGCACGGCCGTGCCCGGCCTCCGATCGACGGGGTTCTCCGACAACATTGGAGCATCAGCTATGACCACGGACAACATCGCCGACCGGATCTGTTTCGTCTCCTGGGTTCCCCATGTCAGCGGGGAACTGGTCGCCGACGACGTCGAGCAGCGCACCGCTGGGATGTCGAACACAGCAACAAGCCGGTGCAGACAGCGGCGAACAACAGTGCCCGCAACACCGAGAAGCAAGCGCGCCGCACCCTCCGCCAGCACATCGGCCGAGCATTGCTGCACGACACGCCACCACCGCTGCATGGAGCCATCTGACCCAACCATCAGCCGAAAGCGCAAGAGCGAGAGAAGGATACGAAAGTGACAGTGACGGTCGTTGTCGGAAACCCCAAGCTTGCCTCTCGAACGCTGACCGCGGCCACCCTTGTCGCGAAGGGGCTGCGCCCGGATGCCGAGCCCGGGGTGATCGACCTCGTCTCCTTCGGTGCGGGCCTGCTGTCGTGGGGCGACCCCGCGGTCGCCGCGGCGGTGCAAGCCGTCGCCGCCTCGGAGCTTGTCGTGTTCGCCAGCCCCACCTTCAAGGCCACCTACACCGGCCTGCTGAAGCTGTTCCTCGAACAGTTCGACGGCGGCACCGGACTAGCCGATGTCGTCGCCGTCCCGGTCATGCTGGGCGCCGGCCCGGTCCACGCGTTCGCGCCGGATCTACTGTTGAAGCCGGTGCTGGTCGAACTCGGCGCGACAGCGGCCCTGCCGGGCCTCTACCTCTCGGACCGCACATTCCAGGAAGACGGTGTGATCGAGCGATACACCGATCGGTGGCGTGCCGTCGCGCAGGCACTAGGTACAAGGACCGCGAATCATGCATGACCTCTTCGAGTTTCCCGCCGACGGCGCGGGCCTGCGCCACGCCTTCGCCAGCTTTCCCAGCGGCGTGGTCGCGGTATGCGCCGAGATCGATGGCGTCCGGCACGGCCTGGCCGTGAGCACGTTCGTCCCTGTCTCGCTCGACCCGCCCCTGGTGTCGTTCTGCGTGCAGAACAGCTCGGCGACCTGGCCGAAGCTGCGCAACGCCACCCACCTCGGTCTGAGTCTGCTCGGCACCCATCAGGAAGACGCGGCCCGAGCGCTGAGCACCCGCAGCGGCAATCGCTTCCACAATGTCGACCTCTACCGTGGCGCCACGGATGCGATCTTCGTCGACGGCGCCGCCGCGTGGATCGAAGGCGTGGTCGAGGTTCAGGTGCCCGCGGGCGACCATGCTGTTGTCCTGCTCCGCATCAACCGCCTCGCCGCGCCCGGCGAAGTAGACCCACTTGTCTTCCACGGCAGCAAATTCCGCACACTGCATCCGCACAGCGAAGTCAGCGAGATCGCCTGCTGACAGGCAAGTTCCACTGATCCTCCGAGAACACCGAAATCAGACCCAGCGGTACACCACGCGTGTGGTGGGGCCGGGGATTCCGTCGCGTTGGTGAACACTTGCGCAACTGATCGACGGACGCGCAAGTTCGGGTTTCTAATGAATGGTGGCGCAATTCGTGCGCCGGGATCAACCACACGAAGCGGGGTGAGCGGCAGATGCCGGATGACAGTATCGACGTCTACAGTCGGGCTGCCCTCGCGAAACGGGTTGTGCCCGGTCGTCGTTGACCTGTGCGCGTCGTCCGCCGCCGATAGTCGTCGGCAGCGACACACATCCAGCAAACCTCTCGACCCGACAGACTGGTGCCTCGGACCTACCGAGCGTCCGGTCGTTTGCGTTCGGTACGGCCTCGCGAATCTCGCTGTGGTCGGCCGATACCCGGGCGTGGCTCGATGCTGCGCACAGCACATCAAGACGACGGCAAGTATTGGAGCCCTACCATGGCCACCCTGTTCGACAAGATCGAATCGCCCCATTGCGCACCGAATTTGGAACGCCAGGCGATCTGGTTCACGATCGGCGTCTATCTGTTGATCGGTGCGGCCCTGCTGACGATGCACTATGTGCGTGGGCAACAGCCGGTCGGCTCGTCGTCGGTCACACCCGCACACTCCTCCTACGGGCAGTAGTCGATGACAGTGACCGCCGCGGTCGTGCTCACCGACCGATTCGACACCGAAGTTCTGCAGCAGCACTGGATTCCACTCTCTGCCACCGACTCCGACACGGCGGCGGTGCTGCGGGTGCGGCTGGGTGTCGATTTCGCGACGGCGAGGAATCGAGTATGGGAGACAGACGATTTCATCTACTTGCCGGTCGTCGTCAATCACAAGCGTGGTGACATCATCGAACGCGACACGATCATGTTCGCGCTCGGCAGTGACTTCCTGGTGACGTTACAACCGGACGGTCCCTTCACCCTGTTCGACACGGCCGTCGCCAAGATGCGCCGCAATCCGGCGCTGACCGCTCCCCGCACGGCGTGATGTACGCGCTGTTATGGGCGCTGAACGAGGAATCGGAGCGGGTGATCCACTACGCGAGTGACGCACTCGAAGCGATGAACGACGACATCGAAATGGCCACCAACGGCTACGACCGCCGCGGTCGTGAGATCGGTGTCGCGGATATGCGCATCACCATGTCCCGGATGAACGCGGCAGAGCAGATCGTCTCCCGCGTCCAGGAGACCCAACTGCAACTGGCCCGCGCTGCCCGTCACCTGATGGCCGACACGCGCGGCGGCGACCTCGAGGGGTTGATCGCCATCCTGATCGCCGATATGGACGGAGTAAAGCAGCACGTGGGTTTCGAGCACGACAAGGTGCGATATCTACAGCAGTCCGTGATGACCTGGCTGGATGTGAAGCAGAATCAGATCGTCAAGGTGTTCACGATCATTACCGCCGTCTTCCTGCCGCCGACATCGATCGCGACGTTCTACGGTATGAATTTCACCTGGATGCCGGAACTGGAATGGCAGCACGGCTTCCTGGCCACCACGGTCACAACCCTGGTGGCGGCGGTGATTCCGTTGGTCTACATCACACGCAAGGGATGATTGCGCTGAATCTTCAGCTCGTGATCACGCCGAACCATGCCGAGGTGGCGATCAGGATCAGCGCGATCCCGAGGACAGCGTGAGCGGCGTAGGCGTGGCGCACGGCGACCCCTTCGGAAGAAGTTGAAGCGTTCGGGATGGACATTCCCAGGGACTCCCACGGCAGATATGCATGCGGACATTTCGATCGCTGACAACACGCTACTTTCCGCGCACGCAGCGGCGTGTATTTCGCGCGCGGTGTCGTCGCGTATTCGAAATATTTTTATCCGCTCACCGCTGGTGACGGGCGTCCGCTCGGCGTCACGATCGGGATCGGAAGTACGAGCGGTCAGGCGTGATGTGATTGGCGTCGACGAGGAGGGAGAATGCGGCCGCTTTGCGGGCGCAGCTACGAATCCGACAATTCATGTGTTGCTGCATCACCGTGTGCGCCTGGTCGACGGTGAGGGTGGTTTCGGGGGCGGTGTGGGCATTCGCTCGTGCCCCGGGAGTCGGCGATTCGGTGTCACGTCGAGGACTTGCTTGTCGGCGAGGTGGCGGCGAAACAGGGGAGGAATTGAGCGGTCGATGGACCAGGGACGTGGGCCACACGATGACGGCTGCGAACGCCATCATGACAGTGACCAGGGAAATGTGTAGTGGGGTCATCGAATCGACCGCCTGTCTTGCGGGTGAGGAAAAACCAGACCGGGTAGCAGGACACCGGGATGGGAGTGCATCGCACTCGGCAGCGGTATCGCTGATGCCGGCACCTGTTCGGTACCGACCGCGACTCCAGCAGGGCTGATCAGTGTGTACACCCAAGAGAGCCGATTGTGCTTGCCAGGCTGTGACAGCGTCTGCGCTGCCGCTCTTGTGAAGCGGTCAGCATCCTCGCAGCGTACGCGGATACCCGCCGTCGACGAGACAATTTGGATATTCCGTTCACGATTGAACAACTGCGAGGGCAACAGGCTGTTGGTCGTGCAGCACCGGAGTGGCGGACTGCCGGGTGGACAGGCGCCGGCGGCCGGCACGGATTACGGTTCGCCCATGACGACTGACGACATTGCCGATCGACCGGTCCGCCACCTGCGGCTGCGGGGCTGGATCGCCCCGATCGCCGTGGTCACGCTGCTCATGGCGCTGTTGGCGACGATGTATCTCGCGTATGTGGTCAACCCCACGAAGAACCTGCATGATTTCCCGGTCGCGCTCGTCAATCAGGACGACGGCGACGTCCTCGGTGACAAGTCCGCCAACGTGGGCAACCAGATCACCGAAGCCCTGGTCGCGAACCTGCCATCGGACAAGATCGACCTGCATGTCGTCGGATTCGCCGAAGCGCAGCGGCAGCTGAAGCAGGGGCACGCATACGGCGCCATTGTCATACCCAGCGATTTCACCAAACGGCTGGCAATTCTCGGCGCCGCCGGTGTCGTACCGGGAGCCGTCGAGCAGCCCGTGATCACCGTGCACACGAACCCGCGCGCAGGCAGCTTCGCCACCGCGGTCATGCAGCGCATCGCCGACGAAGCATTGAGCCGAGTCGACGAAACGGTCGGCAAGCAGCTCATAGATACCGTGCACGCCAAGTTGCAGCCGAGCCCCGGCACGCCGGGGACCGAGCTTGCGGGCGCCAGCCAACTGATGCTCGCCCATCCGATCCAGGTGGTGGTCGCGCCGTATCGCCCGCTGCCCGACGGTACCGGGCAAGGTCTGTCCGCGTTCTTCTACACGCTGATGGTTTTGCTCGCGGGCTTCACCGGCGCAATGACGATCCACTCGATGACCGACTCTGCACTGGGATTCGCGCCCACCGAGTACGGGCCGTGGTACGTGCACTATCCGTCGGCCCCGATATCCCGGTTCCGAACCCTGCTGCTCAAGTGGGCGATCCTGGCCATCACCGCCCCCATCGTCTCGGCGCTTTTTCTCGGCGTCGCGACACTGCTGGATGTGCCGCTGGACCACCCACTGGCCCTGTTCCTCTACTGCGTGCTCGCGATCATGGCCGTCGGCGTCACCGCGCTGTCGGTGCTCGCCGCTTTCGGCACCGCGGGCCTGCTGGTCAACCTCATCCTGTTCATCGTCCTGGGCCTGCCGTCGTCCGGTGGCACCGTCCCCATTGAAGCCACGCCGGAATACTTCGCTTGGCTGGCTACTTTCGAGCCGATGCACCAGGTCTTCCTCGGCGTCCGGTCGATTCTGTACTTCAACGCCAACGGTGCGGCGGGGTTGTACCGAGGCACCGGGATGGCGGTGCTCGGCTTGGCCATCGGGCTGTTGGGGGGCGCGGTGGTCACGCGCTTCTACGATCGAAAGGGGTTGCAGCGCAAACCCGCCGTGGCCGCACAGTCCAGCCGTTGACTCGCTCACGAGCTGTCCGAGGCCCCGGCGTAGTACGGCGATAGTCGGAGCATCGCCCGTTCGGCGAACGGGCGACTCAGCGGCATCAAGTGGCGCTTCCAGCCGAGTGTCGCGGCGATATCGGCGGTAATGGCGTCGAAGTCGCAGCGCTGATACCAGAGCATCCGCTGGCTCGCCTCGGTGTCGAGCCAGTCCGTGGTGTAGGTCTTGTCGCTGAACGCCGACTCCGGCAGCATCCGGAGCCCCATCGCGTTGAGCACACCGGCGACGAACTGCCGGTAGGTGACCTGGCACGAGGCGCCGCCGCCGATGAACATCGTTGTGCCCCAGACCAGTTCGGTCTCCAATGCGTTGGCCATGGCCAACGCGGCGTCCGCGGGGTGGAGCACCTCGATCCGGTTGTCGAGGCCGATCTCGAACATGATCGACTCTGCCTTGCGCGCGCCGATGATCGGCACGTCGGCGAAACGCGGGATGAACCATGTCAGTCCGCTGCGCCGCACCAGCGCCTCGCCCTCGATCTTGTGCCTGCTGTAGGCATCGGTGGCCCGCAGTGGATCCTCGACGTGGCGCGGCGGCGGCTTGTCCAGGGTGCGACCGTGCACGTCGAAGGTGGACGCGAAGATCAGCCGGGGCGACTTCGACAGTGCGCGGCAGGCGGCGATCACGTTCGCGGTGCCCTCGACATTGACCTGCCTGGCGTACTCGGGATCGTCGTCGCTGGCCGGTGGAATCACCGCCGCGAAATGCAGCACTACCTCGACGCCGGCGACCGCGTCGGCGACCGCGGCCGCGTCACGGATGTCCACCCAGCGGACATCGGCAACAGACGCGAATCGCGCCGCACGTCGCTCGTCGGCGGGTGTACGTGCGGCCACGCAACGGACCTCGTGTTTGCGCCGCAGCAGCTCGGTGAGCACATGCGAGCCGATATTGCCGAACGCTCCGGTGAGCAACAGTTTCATTACCGCACCACATCCTCGCGGGACTGCCTTTCACGCCACGGTATCTGCTCGGACCTGCCGATGGCCGCTGCACGGCGCGGGCGGTTTCCTGCGTGGGGCAATATTGCAGTTTCTGAAATATTGCAGATCGTGCTAAATTCTCTGGCATGTCTCGAGCGGGCGACGACGCGCCACCGATGGGTCTGCGCGCGCAGAAGAAGCGCAAGACTCTCCTCGACCTCAGCCTCGCGGCACGGCGTTCGGCGGTCGAGCGTGGGCTCGACGCGACGACCGTCGAGGACATTGCGAAAGCGGTCGGGGTCTCCCCGCGCACGTTCTTCAACTACTACGAGACGAAGATGGACGCGGTGGTCGGCCCGGTCGGCGAGATCGGTACACCGGAACTGCGGGAGCAGTTCATCGCAGGCGGTCCGACCGGCGTCCTCGTCGAGGATCTCACCTGGCTGTTCGCCTGGGGGTTCGAGCCGGAAAGCGAAGTGCGCGAAGGGATCTCGTTGGTGACCGAGATCATCAAGACCGAACCGAGGGTGTTGGCGGCCTTCGTCGCCTCCGGCGTCCGGCTGGAGGCCGCCATCGGCGAACTTCTGACGGCGCGGATGGGCACCGCGGCAACACCCGAATTCGCCGCGCTCACAGCGGGACTCGTGACAACCATCACCTCCAGGGCGGTGATGTCCTTGGCCGGTGACCCCACCGGGTCATTGGCGACTGCAATACGCGATCACTGTGCAATGGCCGCTCGGCTTTTCGACAAGCCGGCTGGCTCGAAAAGGAGACATGTCGATGACAACCACGGCTGATTCGCCGCCTACCCCCATTGTCCTGACCCAGAAGCGGATCTGGCTGATCTTCTCCGCACTGATCGCGGGGATGTTCCTGGCCAGCCTCGATCAGATGATCGTCGGCACCGCGATGCCGACCATCGTCGGCGATCTGGGCGGCATCTCCCACATGGCCTGGACCGCCACCTCATATCTACTCGCCACCACGATCGTGATGCCGATCTACGGCAAATTCGGCGATATGTTCGGCAGGCGTTGGCTTTTCCTGTTCGCCATCACGGTGTTCACCGCCGCGTCGATCGGTGCGGCCGCCTCGACGGGCTTCTGGGAGTTCATCGTTTTCCGCGGGCTGCAGGGTGTCGGTGGTGGCGGCCTGATGATCCTGGCGCAGGCCATCGTCGCGGATGTCGTGCCGGCCAAAGATCGTGGCAAGTACATGGCTCCGATGGGCGCTGTGTTCGGCATCACTTCGGTCGCGGGCCCACTGCTCGGCGGCTTCTTCGCCGATCATCTCGACTGGCGCTGGTGCTTCTGGATCAACGTACCGATCGGTATCGCGGCGCTGGTCATCGCATTCCGCTACCTGAGCATCCCCACCCACCGACCCGAAAGTCGGCCCGACTACCTCGGCGTCGTGTTGATGTCGTCGGCGACCACACTGCTGATCCTGATCACTGATTGGGGTGGCAAGCAGTATGCCTGGGGTTCGACGGTGATCGTGACGATGATGGCGGCGTTCGTGGTCGTAGTCGCTGCGTTCGTGATGGTGGAGGCCCGGGCCGAGGAGCCGATGCTGCCGCTATGGCTTTTCCGCAATCGGACCTTCATGCTGACCTCGGTGATCGGGTTCCTGGTCGGTCTCGTGATGTTCGCGGCGCTCGCCTTCATTCCGACCTACCTGCAGATGGCCACCGGCGCCTCCGCCTCGGTCTCCGGGCTGCTGTTGATACCGATGATGGTCGGGCTGATGCTCACGCTGATGACATCGATGGCCGCGGTCACCAAGACCGGCCGATACCGGGTCTACCCGCCGCTGGGTGCGGCGCTTATCACCCTGGACATGGTGTGGTTGACCCGCTTGGACGGGAATACCGCGATGTGGGTTGTTTCGGCGATGCTGTTCGTGATGGGCGCGGGCCTCGGCTTGCTGATGCAGATCATCGTGCTCGTCGTACAGAATGCCGTGGCGCCCAATCAGATCGGCACCGCAACCAGTGCCAACAACTACTTCCGGGAAATGGGCGCAGCGCTCGGTGTCGCGATCTTCGGCTCCATCTTCACCAGTCGGCTGACCGACGGCCTCACCGAGGTGTTCGTAGCGCACGGGCCCGAGGCGGCGGCGGCGAGACTCGATCCGAGCGCGCTGGTCCCGTCGGTGGTCAAGCACTTGCCGGGGAACCTGCACGACGCGATCGTCGGCGCGTACGTCGATGCGCTCGTGCCCGGCTTCTGGTACCTGATTCCTGGCGCGTTGCTCGCCGTGCTGCTCGCGCTGTTCATCCCGCACCTGAAACTCTCCGACGAGGCGGGCATGGTCGCCCGCGGCGAAGCGGTGATGGCGGAGTCCGACGATCATGACCCGGACCCGGAGCTGATAGCCGAACACTGAGATCACCTGCGCGACACCGCCATCGAATCGACAAGGTCGTGCTCGGTGGTGGTGTCGCCGTCATGTGCCGCATCCGGTCGAGCGCACGATGAATCATTACCACTGGCGTAATCGACTCGCCGATCGGAACGGGCACGGTGGAGGCATCCCGGTTCGAACGATCGAGCGGATCGACCAAAACCGTTATGGCAGAGAAGGATTCAGCATGTCGCAGTATGATGTCGCGGTAGGCCGGTACTTCACGGCGCGGAATGCGACCGACGACCAGGAGCGCGCCGCGGCGGTCGCCGCTGCATGGACCGAGGACGGGTCCTATACCGATCCACTTGCCGATGTCACTGGGCTGGACCTGGCCGCCGCTATCGGGGGGCGTGCAGCAGCAGTTCCCGGGTTTCGAGTTCCGGGTGGTCGGCGGTGTGGACGGGCATCATGACACCGCTCGGTTCTCGTGGGGGCCACGCCATATCGCCCGCCGCTGACCGCACCTCGGCCCGAGCATCCCCGTGCCGCGGTCCAGGCGGGGATTTCGCCGCGTGTTGCACGGATCAGCGCGTTGACCTGCCGGCCTTCGCCGATTGCGCCGGGGGCGAACAGGGTGCGCAATCGGCTGCGAAAGGCGCATCCTGGTGAGGACAGGTTATGAGTCCGGCAGCAGGATGGGGGCCGTCGTGGACGACGAGTCGATTCGGTCCTCGGCCGAGCATGCGGAAGATGCTGCGATGGACGCCTATTCGCGGACCGTGATCGCGGTCGCGGCATCGGTGACACCGCATGTGGCGAGCGTGCGGACGCGGCGGGGGTCCGGGTCGGCGGTGGTGTTCACCGACGACGGTTTCCTCTTGACCAACGCGCACGTCGTCGGCTCGGCAGGCCATGGCGAGGTGGTCTTCGCCGACGGAGTGGAATCGCGGATCGACGTCGTCGGCATCGATCCACTGTCGGATCTCGCGGTGCTGCGTGCCCGGGGCGGAGCGCCCGGCGCGGTCGTTCTCGGCGACGCCGACAAGCTGGTCGTCGGCCAGTTGGTGGTTGCGGTAGGAAGTCCCCTGGGTTTGGCGGGCTCGGTCACCGCGGGTGTGATCAGTGCGCTCGGCCGTGCCGTGCCGGTCGCGTCGCGGCGCGCCGGGCGGGTGATCGAGGACGTTATCCAAACCGACGCGGCACTGAATCCCGGCAATTCCGGTGGCGCACTGGCAGATTCGTCGGGTCGAGTCGTCGGGGTGAACACCGCGGTGGCGGGGGTCGGTCTCGGCCTCGCAATTCCGATCAACGCGACAACCCGGCGCATTATCAGAACCTTGCTCGGCGAGGGGCGGGTGCGCCGGGCCTACCTCGGCCTGGTCGGGGTGCCCGCGCCGCTGCCTGCGAATGTCGCCGCGCGTACCGGGCAGCCTGCGGGCGTGCGTGTTGTGGAGGTGGTGCGCGGCGGTCCCGCCGACCATGCCGGATTGCGCCGCGGTGATCTGGTGCTCAGCGTCGCGCGCTCGGAAGTGCGTGATGCGCAAGGCATTCAACGTCAACTGTTCGCCGATGCGATCGGGGTCTCGTTACCCGTGACGGTGCTGCGCAACGGAGCTATGGTGGACGTGTTCGCGGTGCCTATCGAGCTGACCGTGGACTGACGCGCGGTACGGGTCTCGGTGCCCTACTCGGACACCGAGACCTGCGCAGGGGTAGCCGCCGCCGGGGCGGATTCGTGGGTCTGCGTCCATCGCGCATCGACGACGAGGCCGACGATCCCGATGGCGATACAGATGGCCGAGACCACGAACATGGCGGGATGGGTGCCGCCGGTGAGCGCGTCGCCGAGGATGACGGTGCCGACGGTGCCGGGCAGAATGCCGGCGACGGTGGCGACCATGTAGGGCCAGAATCGGATCGAGGACAGCCCACAGCAGTAGTTGATCACCGAGAACGGCGCGAACGCGATCAGCCGCAGCGAGCCGACGGCCAGCCAGCCACGGCGTTCCAGGCGAGTGTCGATCGCGCGCACGGCCGGGTGGGTGAGGTGCGCCGCCACTCGGTCCCGATCGAGCGCGCGCACGAGCAGAATCGCCAGGGCGGCGCTGACGGTGGTGGCCGAGACCGCGAGCGCGATGCCGAGTACCGGACCGAAGAGCACCCCGGCGCTCACCGTCAATACCGTGCGCGGTACCGGCGCTACGGTGACCAGTGCGTGCACCACGAAGAACAGCAGCGGAAAGAGCGGACCGACCGTGCTCGCCCACTGTTGCATCTGCTGCGGGCTCGGTAGCGGGACCAGCATCGCCGCGACGAATACCACGCCGCCGCCGACGAGCAACGCGACGATACGGGGGTCACGGATCAATCTGGTCACCCGTGCGAGGTTACCGGTTGGTAGTGGCGGCCACGGTCAACCGACCGGATACCTCCCGCTAGCATCAAAGGAAACGGGATGAATGCTCGTTAACCTAAGTACTCGCTGAGCTGGGCGAATACGGCGGTATCGGGTGCACGCAGTGGGTGCGCCCGTCATCGAGTGGAAGAGGAAAAGCAGCTATGCCGATTGCTTCAGATCCGACGGCGGATCCGGTGCCCGAATACGCCGAATGGCGCAAGGGCGTGGCCGGGGTGCTGGCGAAGGCCCGCAAGATCGACCCCGCCGATCTTCCCGACGAGCCCGAGCGGTTGCTCGCGGAAACCACCTATGACGGGCTGACGGTCAACCCGCTCTACACCCGCCGAGACGAGCGCCCGGAACAGCCGCTGCCCGGCGCCTTCCCGTTCGTGCGTGGTCGGGACGCGACTCGTGACGTAAACCGTGGTTGGTACGTGAGCGCCTATGTAGGCGCACACGATGCCGCTGCGGCAAACCGCGAGATCATGTTCGGCCTGGCGAACGGCATCAGCGCGGTGTGGCTCGGCGTCGGTGAGCGCGGCGTGCCGGTGGCCGAAGTGCCCGCGGCCCTGTCGGGGATGCTGTTCGAACTGGCTCCGCTGACGTTGGATGCCGGTGGCGCGGCCACCGCCGCTGCCACGCAGATTTTCACCGTTCTCGATGGCTACAAGCTGTCCGCGCGCGCGGACATTCAGGTCGGACTCGGGGCGGCCCCGCTCACCAGCCGCTTCGCGTCGACCACGGATGTCGATCTGGCCGAGGCGCTCGGCCTGGCCGGGCAGGCGATCGCCCGAGCCGAGACCGTACGCGCAATTGCCGTGGACGGCACCGTCTTCCACGATGCGGGCGCCTCGGACGCCCAGGAACTCGGGGCTGCGGTGGCAGCGGGTCTGGAGTATCTGCGGGCCCTCACCGAGACACAGGACATCGCGGATGCGCTGGGTCAGCTCGAGTTCCGCTTCGCCGCGACCGACGACCAGTTCGCCACCATCGCGAAACTCCGTGCAGCCCGACAGCTCTGGGCCCGTGTCGCGCACGTCTGCGGTGCACCCGCGTTCGGTGGTGCACCCCAACATGCCGTGACCTCCGCGGCCATGATGACCCAGCGCGACCCATGGGTGAATATGCTGCGTACCACGCTCGCCGCGTTCGGCGCGGGTGTCGGTGGTGCGGACACCGTGACGGTGCTGCCGTTCGATTCGGCACTGCCCGCAGGTGAGCTCGGCGTCTCCAAGCCGTTCGCCGACCGCATGGCTCGCAACACGCAGTTGCTGCTGCTCGAGGAATCACGCCTCGGTCACGTGCAGGATCCGGGCGCTGGTTCCTGGTACGTCGAAGACCTGACCGCCGCGCTCGCCGCGACGGCGTGGGAGTTCATGCAGGAGCTCGAGGCCGCGGGCGGCTACCGGGCCGCGCTGGACTCCGGTCTGCTCGCCGAGCGGATCGCCGCGACAAGGGCGGCACGGGATTCCGATGTCGCGCACCGCAAGACCGCTGTCACCGGGGTGAACGAGTTCCCGAACCTGGCCGAACAACCGCTGTCGGAGGACGCGCGTCAGGAATCGCGGATCGCCCGCTACGGAGCCAGGTTCGAGGCGCTGCGTAATCGCTCGGACGCCTACCTGGCGGCGGAGGGCTGCCGGCCACGTGCGCTGCTCGTGCCGCTCGGCTCGGTGGCCGAGCACAATGTGCGGGTCACTTTCATCGCCAACCTGCTGGCCTCCGGCGGCATCGAGTCGATCAATCCCGGCCCGCTTGCGAACGACGGAATCGTCACGGCGGCAATGGAATCCGGTGCCACGATCGCAGTGCTGTGTAGTTCGGACAAGCGTTACGGCACCGATGCGGGCGCGGCGGTCGAGGCATTGCGTGCGGCCGGCATCGAGACGGTGCTGCTGGCAGGCTCGCAGCAGGCAGTCGCGGAGCTGAGCGGCGCGCAGCGCCCGGACGGCTACCTCGCGGCCCGTATCGACGCGGTCGCTGCCCTGTCCGGCCTGCTGGAGAAAGTAGGAGCCTGATGACCACTCGCGAAATCAAGCACGTGATCGGCAGTTTCGCCGAGGTTCCGCTGGCCGAGCATCCCGCGGAACCCGCCGCGGTGGACGCTGCGCAGGTCGATGCCTTCGTGCAGGAGGCGGCCGACGCCAACAACTACGCCCCCGAGCAGCTGGTGTGGTCGACACCGGAAGGCATCGAGGTGCCACCGGTGTTCACCAAAGCCGATCGGGATGCCGTTGCGGCGGAAGGATATCCGCTCGACAGCGTGCCGGGCATCGCACCGTTCCTACGCGGCCCGTACCCGACGATGTACGTCAACCAGCCGTGGACGATTCGGCAGTACGCGGGCTTCTCCACCGCCGCCGACTCCAATGCCTTCTACCGCCGCAACCTGCAGGCCGGGCAGAAGGGGTTGTCGGTCGCGTTCGACCTGGCGACCCACCGTGGCTACGACTCCGACCACCCGCGCGTCCAGGGTGACGTCGGAATGGCGGGCGTCGCCATCGATTCCATCCTCGACATGCGTCAGCTGTTCGATCACATTCCGCTCGACCAGGTCAGCGTCTCGATGACCATGAACGGTGCGGTGCTGCCGATCCTGGCGCTGTATGTCGTGGCGGCCGAAGAACAGGGCGTGACGCCGGAGCAGCTGGCCGGAACCATTCAGAACGACATTCTGAAGGAGTTCATGGTCCGCAATACCTACATCTATCCACCCGAGCCCTCGATGCGGATCATCTCCGACATCTTCGCCTACACCAGCGCGAAGATGGCGAAGTTCAACTCGATCTCCATCTCCGGCTACCACATTCAGGAAGCTGGCGCGACCGCCGACCTGGAGTTGGCATACACCCTCGCCGACGGCGTCGAGTACATCCGCGCCGGAATCGCCGCGGGCATGGAGGTCGACAAGTTCGCGCCGCGGCTATCGTTCTTCTGGGCCATCGGCATGAACTTCTTCATGGAGGTCGCCAAGCTGCGGGCCGGACGTCTGCTGTGGAGCGAGCTGGTCGCGAAGTTCGAACCGAAGAGTGCGAAATCGCTATCGCTGCGCACCCATTCGCAGACCTCGGGCTGGTCGCTCACCGCACAGGACGCCTACAACAATGTGGCGCGCACCTGTATCGAGGCGATGGCTGCGACCCAGGGGCACACCCAGTCGCTGCACACCAATGCCCTCGACGAGGCGCTCGCGCTGCCGACGGACTTCTCCGCCCGCATCGCACGCAATACCCAGCTGCTGATTCAGCAGGAGTCCAACACCACCCGGCCGATCGACCCGTGGGGCGGCTCGTACTACGTCGAGTGGCTCACCCATCAGCTGGCCAACCGTGCCCGCGCCCATATCGCCGAGGTAGAGGCACACGGCGGCATGGCGCAGGCCATTGGCGAGGGCATCCCGAAGCTGCGCATCGAAGAAGCCGCCGCTCGTACCCAGGCGCGTATCGATACCGGCCAGCAGCCGGTGATCGGCGTCAACAAATACCAGGTCGAAGAGGACCAGCAGGTCGAGGTGCTCAAGGTCGAGAACTCGCGGGTGCGCGCCGAGCAGATCGAGAAGCTGCAACGGTTGCGCGCCGAACGCGATTCGGCGCAGGTCCAGCGGGCGCTGGCCGAATTGACCCGTGCGGCAGCCTCTTCCGGGGGTGGCATGGAGAACAACCTGCTCGCGCTCGCTATCAACGCGGCGCGCGCCAAGGCCACCGTCGGCGAAATCTCCGACGCGCTGGAGCAGGTGTACGGCCGCCACCAGGCCGAAATCCGTACGCTTTCCGGTGTGTACCGCGACGAGGCCGGGAAGGTGACCAATATCAGCAAGGCGATCGATCTGGTCGAGGAGTTCGCCGAGGCGGAGGGCCGTCGCCCCCGCATCCTGGTCGCGAAGATGGGCCAGGACGGGCACGACCGAGGTCAGAAGGTGATCGCCACGGCCTTTGCCGACCTCGGCTTCGACGTCGATGTGGGCCCGCTGTTCCAGACTCCGGAAGAGGTGGCGCAGCAGGCAGCCGACAACGATGTACACGTGGTCGGTGTGTCCTCGCTCGCGGCGGGCCACCTCACGCTGGTGCCCGCCCTGCGGCAGGCACTGGCCGATGTCGGGCGACCCGACATCATGGTCATCGTCGGCGGCGTCATCCCGCCCGGTGACTTCGACGAGCTGTACGAGGCAGGCGCGGCGGCCATCTTCCCGCCGGGCACCGTCATCGCCGACGCGGCGATCGATCTGTTGAAGAAGCTCGCAGGCGAGCTCGGACACGAGATCGGTAGCGGCGCTGTGGACTCCACCAGCGCCGAATGAGCAGACGCGTCATCGACGTAGACGTACTCGCCGAGGCGGTCCGCAACAACGAGCGGGCCGCCCTGGCGCGGGCGATCACGTTGGTCGAATCGACACGGGCCGATCACCGGGCCCTGGCGCAGCAGCTGCTACTGCAGCTGACTCCCGAGGCCGGCTCCGAGAATGTCGTGGTGTCGAACCGTGTAGGTATCACCGGTGTTCCCGGCGTCGGCAAGTCGACCTTCATCGACGCGCTCGGCATGGATCTGATCGGTAAGGGTCACCGTGTCGCGGTACTGGCGGTCGACCCGTCCTCCACCCGGACCGGCGGCTCCATACTCGGCGACAAGACCCGCATGGCCCGACTGTCGTTGGAGCGCGACGCCTACATCCGCCCGTCACCGACGGCGGGCACCCTCGGCGGCGTCGCCAAGGCGACGCGCGAAACCATTGTCCTGCTCGAAGCCGCAGGATACGACGTGATCCTGGTCGAGACCGTCGGCGTCGGCCAGTCCGAGGTGACGGTCGCCAATATGGTCGACGTCTTCTGCTTCCTGACCCTGGCCAGGACCGGAGATCAGTTGCAGGGCATCAAGAAAGGTGTCCTGGAACTCGCGGACCTGGTCGCGGTGAACAAAGCCGACGGCAAACACGAACTCGAAGCCAAGACCGCCGCCCGCGAACTGGCGGGTGCGCTGCGCCTGATCCACTCGCACGACGCTCTGTGGCGCCCACCGGTTCTCACCATGAGCGGTCTGGAAGGCCTTGGCCTGGACAAGTTCTGGGACACCGTCCTCGAACATCGCCGAGTTCTTACCGACGCAGGGGAATTCGACGAGAAGCGCCGCCGCCAGCAGATCGACTGGACCTGGACCATGGTTCATGATCAGTTGTTGCGCCGCCTCGCGGACAACCCGAACGTGAAAGCGATTCGGGCCCAGGTGGAGAAACAGGTCCGCGACGGCACTCTTACCGCAGCGTTGGCCGCCGAAGAGATCCTCGACGCCTTCGACAGCTGAGGTCGACGTACGGCACATGTTCGGTCGGGTCCTCGGAATCGGCCAGACGATCGGACAGCCGTACGACGAGGTGCGGCTCTCGCCGGCGATCGTGGCCGGAGGAATCGGCTGTGGGCGCCACGGTGTTCCCCGCCGAGAGTGTGTGCGGTCAGAGGCTGTCGACGATTGTCGCGACCTCGCGTGCGCAGCCGTAACCGATGGTGATGCCGGATCCGCCGTGACCGTAATTGTGGATTACGGGTGTCGGAGTAGCGCGGTCCAGCTCGAGTCGAACCTCGCTGCGGCCCGGCCGCAAGCCGACGAGCGTTTCGATCACTCGACTTGCGGCCAGTTGCGGGGCGAGATCGCGACACCTGTCCAGGATCGACTGTGTCAGAGCGGGATTCGGGGTCAGGTCCCACTCGTCGGCATCCAGGGAGCCGCCCAGGATACAGTCGTTTTCGCGCGGGTGGACATACGCACGACCGAGTGGATGCGCTTCGTCGCGGACCGATACGGTCAGCCCTGGGTTGGTCACGCGGACGATCTGCCCGCGAATCGGATAAATGGTCGGGTCGTCGACCAGTTCTCCTGCGCGTAATCCGGCACAGTTGACCACGACGTCCGGTGCCAGATCGGTGACGTCATCCAGCCGGCGCACCAGGCGCCGGATCCATCGCGCCCCTGCCGCACCGACCTCGTCGTGAAGATACGGCAGAAACACGGGCATCTCGACGAGCGGAACGGCGAATCCGAACCCGAATCCATAGCCGGGCGGGAGCTCGTCGTTGTCAGCGGCGCGGAAGGCACGCACGGTGTCCGACCAGATGGGTATCCGGGGTTCGCCCCGATACAACGCCAGCGATTCACACATGCGCACCCCGGGCGTACCGGCGGCGGCGCGGGCCTCCAGATGGGCGAATGTCTCCGTGCTCCACGCGCCGACACGGTCGGCCGGACCCGCCGCGGTCGGAAACCACACCGCCGCAGCAAGAAATGACGTCGTAGCGCTGATCGGTTCCGCACTCACAACGGTGACCTCGTGCTCGGCGCGGAGTAGCTCGGCCGCTGTCGAGAGACCCGAGATCCCCGAACCGATGACGACGACATGCATCTGGCCGAGCCTACCGCGCGAGGCGGGTGCGGCACCGCCGTCGGCGGGAGGTGCGTTCCTCCGGTTTGCCGGATCGGCAAACAATTTTGCCGAATTCGTTGGCTGACTCCCATGGTGGAACCGAGGAGGTGGTCATGGTGACCGATCGACTGAGTGCTGGCTATGACGTGGTGATTGTCGGTGGTGGCGCTGCGGGGTTGAGTGCAGCGCTCATGCTGGCCCGAGCACGGCGGAGGGTAGTAGTGATCGACGCGGGCGCCCCGCGCAATGCACCCGCCGCGGGCGTGCATGGGCTGCTCGCGCGGGAGGGGATCGCGCCGGGCGAACTGTTGGAGCGCGGTCGAGCCGAGGTCCGCGGTTACGGCGGACATGTCGTTGCCGGGGAGGCCGGCGTGGTCGGTCGCGAGGCCGAGGGGTTCCGGGTGGCGCTGGCCGACGGCAGATCGGTGCGGGCGCGTCGGCTGCTGGTGGCCACCGGGCTGATCGACGAGCTTCCCGACCTACCCGGCCTGCGCGAGCGGTGGGGACGGGATGTGTTGCACTGTCCGTACTGTCACGGCTGGGAGGTCCGCGACCAGGCCATCGGTGTGCTCGCCTGCGGTCCGATGGCGGTGCATCAGGCCTTGTTGTTTCGGCAGTGGAGTGCCGAGGTCACGTTCTTCTCGCACACCATGCCGCCGCCGACCGGCGCGGAGGCTGAGCAACTTGCGGCCCGGGGCATCAGGGTAGTGCGGGGTCAGGTTGCCGCCCTGGAAGTCGTCGAGGACCGTCTCGCGGGCGTGCGACTGAGTGACGGCACCGTGGTCCGCAGAACCGCACTCGCGGTCCAATCGCGGATGGTGGCGCGGGTGGACATGCTCGCCTCGCTCGGACTGCATCCGGCGCAGCATCCATCGGGAATGGGTGAATTTCTGCCCGCCGACCCCACCGGCCGCACCGAAACGCCCGGAGTGTGGGTAGCAGGCAACCTCACCGATCCGACCGCGCAGGTGGGTACCGCCGCGGCGGCAGGCGCGGCCACCGCGGCCCAGATCAACGCCGACCTGGTCGCCGAGGACACCAGGCAAGCCGTTGCCGCATATCGGGCGCAGCAGCACCCGTTCTCACCCGAATCCGAAGCACGACTCGGTGAACTTGTGATGGGCGACAGACGTCACGGCTGAGCATGGGCCGCACCGATGCAATGGCATCTGCGCCTGCCGATGCGTGCGCTCAATGGTCCGGTGCCGTTGGTGTACCGAACGGTTGCCGGAGCTGGTGGCGGCCCCGCAGGGACAACCGGATGACCGGGCCTGCGAAGATCCCGGCGAGGCGGGTGTAAGGCCACATTGCGATGAGCAGTAACAGGATAAGACCACGAGCCTGATAGATCTGCGGGGCGTGTTGCATGGCCTCGGGGTTCGGATGGAGTGTGAACAGCGAGCGGAACCAGGCGAACAATGATTCGGCGGTTCGGTATCCGTTGTCGGAGGAGTTCGGGTCGAATCTGATCATCACGCCGGACAAGAGGCCCGCAACCAAGACCGGCAGCGTAATGCGGTCCACCCAGGTGATCGCGGGCCGCGTGGGGCTGGCGATCAGATCGGGAACGAACAGCAACACCGCGCCCGTCGTCGCGACCACGCCCGCGATCATTTCGACGACGAGGATGGCGACATAGATGGCGCCTTCGGGGCGGCTGTGTGCTCCGGAGGAGATCATGTCGGTGATGCGTGCGGCAACCACGATGCCGAAGCCGAGGGGAAACACCATCGATCCGAGGCGTTGTGCGCGGTCCATGTCCTGGTGCGCGAAGTAGGAGCGGAATCGGTCGCGTCGGTATCGCCATAGGTGGCCTACGGCGAAAGAGAGAAAGGCGCTGTAAGGCAACAGGATCCACAGCAGCGACATCACCGTCGAGTTCGCCTACTTCCGCTTTTGTACTGACGGGCCATCACTTTCGCAGACAGGTCGACGGTGTACAAGAGGCCGGAGACTCTTTCAGCAGCCGTATCGGCGAGTCGTACAGACCTGACCACGCCCTCGCCCTTCGGGATCACCATGTCTGCCAAGGCGATACGGTCGGTGGCGAACCGCATCGACAGGTGCGTCACCGGGGTGTCCCAGCGCGGTGTCACCTCGACCACCGTCGCCCAGTCGAATTCGCCGTCGCAAATCCCGCTCAACCGGTCAGGGCGAGGCAGGAGTGCGCGCTCGGCGTTGAGGAGCGGACCGACCGTCGTTTCGCGCGGGGCTCGGCCCGGAGTGCGACCGCCTGGTCGTGCGGTCGTCTACGGCTCCGCCGCGCTGTCGCTCGCCCAGTAGCGCAAACCACCGCTGGGCAGGCCCGAGCGTGGTTATCCGCGCGCCGCTGCGAGGAAGGCGCGGATCAGGTCCGGGGACTTCACGCCTCGTTCGCTTTCCACCCCGCTCGAAACATCGACGCCCCACGCGCCGGTCGCTTCGGCCGCATGGCGGACGTTGCCGGGGTGCAAGCCACCTGCCAGGAGCCACCGGCCGATCGGCACCGTGAACTCCGGTGACGCCCAGTTCCATGGCCTGCCCGAGCCGGGATCGGGTGCATCGAGCAGCAGGAGGTCTTCGCCGAGTTCGCCGCATCGGGCCGGCACCTGGGTGGCGGCGGTGGCGCGGATGAGGGTGCGGCCGGGCGCGCGCAGCGCCTCGTAGTACTCAGGGCCCTCGTCGCCGTGCAGTTGGACGGCGCGGATTCCGCTGTCCCGCGTCACCTGCACGACCTCGTCGACGGACTGGCCACGGAAGACCCCGACAGTCAGCACCTGGGCGGGCACCCGCTGCCCGAGTCGGTGGGCGGTCGCTGCATCGACCTGGCGTGGACTCGCCGCGAAAACGAAGCCGATCGCGTCGGCCCCCGCCGCCACCGCGATGTCCACATCTTGTTCGGTACGTAGGCCGCAGATCTTGACGAAGAGCTCGCTCATGGCTCTGAGTCAACCAAACCCGGCTATGCGCGCAGCTGGGTGGTCAGCGCGGCGGCGAGTTCGCTCGCCGCCGCGGCGTGTAGCGCGTGCGGCTGGAACAGGATTCGGTACCAGAGCACGCCGAAAGCTTGCTCCACGGCCGCCTCGACAGCGGCGTGCGAGGGGATGTCACCGCGGGTCTTGCCGCGTTCGATCACCTCGGCGAGGACGGCGCGGCGGCGGGCCAGGAACTCGTGCAGTGACTGTTGGAGATCTGAATCATCCTGGGCGGCAATGACTGCCGCGATCAAAGCTTGGCGGTTGCGTTCGACCCCGGCCGCGGTGAAAGTCTCGCGCAGGAAGACATCGAGATCGTTGCCGAGGGCGCCGGTGTCCGGGATCGGCACCGCCTGCTGGGCCGAATGGACCAGCGCGTCGAGCAGCACCGCGTCCTTGGAGGGCCACCAGCGATAGATGGTCTGCCTGCCGACCCCGGCGTGTGCGGCGATGCGGTCGACGGTGACGCCCGAGCTCCCGTGCTCGGACAACAGTTCGGCGGCCGCGGTAAGGATCGCCTCGCGGGCCGCTTCATTGCGGCGCGATCCGGTGTGCGTGCGGGTCCTCGTTGTGTCGGGCATAGAGAGATCCTAGCTTGACGAGACTCGCAGTCTCGACAATGCTCGAATCATGACTTCCCCGACTTCGAATTCGTGGCGCCTTCGACTCGATCACGCCTTCCATCGTCGCCTCGCCAACCCGATCACCACCCGGATGCGGGACCAGATCCTGTTGGAGACAACCGGGCGCAAGTCCGGCGTGCCACGCCGTACGCCGGTGGGCGGGAAGAAAGTGGGCGCCACCTTCTGGATGGTGTCCAATCATGGTGACCGCTCCGACTACGTCCGCAATATCAAGGCGAAACCCGCTGTGCGCGTGCGCATCAAGAACGAATGGCACGATGGCGTCGCACACCTGATGCCCGAGGACGATGCCGGCGCCCGACTGGCCACGCTGCCGCGCATGAACAGCGCGATGGTCCGCGCATTCGGCACCAACTTGCTGACGATTCGGATCGACTTGGCCGATTGAGCACCCTCGAGGGGCGCCGTGGGCTCGGTGGCGCGTGCCGGATCAGGTGGTATCGCCGAAGGTTTCGAGCAGTATGCGCAGCATTTCGGCGAGCGCGTCGCGTTGCGAGGTGGACAGCGGCTTCAGTAGTCGTCGTTCGGTCGCCACGTGGTCGGGTAGCGCGGCATCGATGAGTTCACGCCCGGCCTCGGTGAGTGTCACCAGGATGCCGCGGCCGTCGTGCTCGTTGCGGGCACGGCTCACCAGGCCGCGCTCCTCCAGGCGGTCCAGGCGTTGGGTGATGGCGCCGGAGGTCACCATGGCGGAGCGCATGAGCTCGGTGGGGGTGAGGCAGTGTGGGGGATCGTTGCGGCGCAGGGTGGCGAGCACGTCGAACGAGGCGGCGTCGAGTTCATGCGTGGCAAAGGTTTTGCGCAGTTCGGTGCCTGCCAATTGGGAAAGCCTGCTGAGCCGTCCGAAGACGGCCATGGGGGAGACGTCCAGGTCAGGGCGTTGTGCTTGCCACTGCATGAGCACCTGTTCGACATGATCGGCCACCTCTGCAGCCTAGCGAGTATCTCAGTGGTGAGTTATCTCATAGAGATTTTACTTAGCGCTAAGCTATGTTTCTTAGAGCTAAGCAATCGTGGCGGGCGATGGCCCCAAGGAGGCAGACATCATGCGCATCACAGTGTTCGGCGCGGCGGGTGAGGTGGGCAGCCGGGTGGTGGCCGAGGCGCTCGCGCGAGGTCATGAGGTCGTCGCGGTGGTTCGTGACCCGGCGCGCGCGGCGGCGGTGCCTTCCGGAGCGGAGCTCCGCACCGGCGATGCCTCGAATCCTGCCGACGTCGAGATGCTCGGCGCTGCAGCGGATGTGATGATCACCGCGACGCGGCCTGCGTCGGGTCTCGAGCACGAACTGCCCGCACTCACCTCGGTGTTGTTGGCCGGTGCGGCCCGCAACGGCGTTCGGCTGCTGGTCGTCGGGGGCGCATCCACGCTGACCGTGCCGGGCGCCGCCGGTGCGATGCTGCACGAAATCCCCGATTTCCCGGCCGAGTTGCAGCCGATCGCGCACGCCTGCGCCGATCAGCTGGCGATCTGCCGTGCTGACGCCGACGCGGACTGGACCTACCTCAGCCCGCCTGCTGAGCTGGTGCCGGGGCGGCGAACCGGCACCTACCGGCTCGGCGTCGACGAGCTGCTCGCGGGCGCAGAGGGGATCTCGACGATTTCCATGGAGGATTTCGCAGTCGCGCTCCTCGATGAGGCCGAGCGTCCGGCGCACTCCAAGGCCAGGTTCACCGTCGCGTCGGTCTGATGACTTCGACGGTCATTCGATCCCGAAAAGCCGACAGGCGTTTCGATAGCAGACCTGCTGCAGCCAGGTATCGCCGAGCTCCAGCCGCTCCAGCGCATAGATCGAATGACCGTAGTGGTAGGGGATATTCGGGAAGTCGCTGCCGAAGAGGATACGGTCACCGAAGTCGTGCAGCCTGCCGCGTTCGGTGCTGGGGAAGGGTGAATCGGCCTCGCTGAAATCTGTCCACACCATCGTGGTGTCGAGGCGGACGGCTGGGTAATCCTGTGCCAAATCGAGGAATTCGGAATACTCCGGTGTGCCCATGTGGGCGATGATCAGCTGTAGCCGCGGGAAACGTTGCAGCAGTATGGCTATGGGTTCGGGTCCGGTGTATTCGCCGGGCGCCGGTCCGGAACCACAGTGGATCAGCACCGGGATCTGTGCGTCCTCTATCAGACCCCAGACCGGAGTGAGCAAGGGATCCGCGGGATGGAAGTCGCCGACCTGGATGTGCACCTTGAACACCTGGACACCACGCTCGATGGCCGCCTCGACGTAGCTCGCGGCGTGGTGTTCGGGGTAGAACGTCGCGGTGTGCAAGCAGTCCGGGGTCCGTTCGGCGAAGTCGGCGGTCCATTCATTGAGCCACGCCGCCATATCTGGTTTGTGTGGGTACACCAGCGAGGTGAAGGCGCGAACACCGAAGCCGCGCAACGTTTTGAGTCGGACCTGCTCGTCGTCGCGGTAGGCGATCGGCCATGGTTTGCCGGTCAACGGACCCGCGGAATCGAAGTATGCCCACACCTTGCGCATCACCTGCTGCGGCATGAAATGTGTATGCACGTCGATGATTCCGGGCAGGTCCAGCCGGGTGCAGAAGTCGGCGAGGTAGGAATAGTCGTCGTTGCTGTCGCCGATCATTACGCATCCTCGGGTGTCGTTGGCGGGTAAACGGCTCGGGCGTAATCGCCGATCCTGGTAATCATTCGGTCGAAGAACGCCGCGGGATCGGTGCCGATCACGATGTCGGCGTTGGGTTCCCGGCCCCACATCCCGGCCCAATCGGCCACTGTGGTTGCCCGAGTGAGCGTTCCGATCAGTTCGACATCGACGGTCGCTGGGCGGGTGGCGCCGAAGGTGGGGTCGAGGGCGATCGCCGCCGCGAACGGGTCGTGCATATGTGCCAGGTATCCCTGGTCGTAGGTGCGATGGAAGTCGAAGTAGAACCGCACAGCGTCGGTCAGGTGTCGCACGATGGGGTTGCTCGTGCCGGAGCGATCCTCGGGCGAATCGGTGTCCGACACCTGTTCGACCGGCAGGCTGCCCGCGCGTTCGGCCAGCAGCGCAAGGTGAACGGGATACATCTCGATGGTCTCGGTGACGTCGAGGGCGCACACGATCGGTCGGCGGTCGGGTGGCGCGGCCGAGAAGGCATCGAAGACCTCCTTGGCCGCCTCCGGGTCGACGTGCACGTTCCATTCGTTGGTCGGCGTCGTGTTGCCGGGGTGGTTGAACGCGCCGCCCATGATCACCAGTCGCTGCAGCAGCCGAGGCAACTCGGGCTCGACGCGGAGGGCGAGTGCGAGATTGGTCAGCGGTCCGGTGCACAGGCCGACGATCTGCTCGGGGCGTTCGCGTACCAGATCGACCCACATCTGGGCGGCCGAGCGGCGCGAAACCGGACGTGTGGATTCCGGCAGTTCCGCGTATCCGACGCCCTGCGGCCCGTGCGTGTCCTCGGTGGTGCGCAGTGGGATGGCCAAAGGATCGGCAGCGCCGAGCGCGACTTCGATGTCGGGCGCTCGGCACACATCCAGCCACCCGAGATTGTTCGCCGCCACGCGCGCTGCCGGAACATTGCCCGCGGTCGCGGCGATACCGACGATATCGGCCTCCGGGGAGGCCAGTAGATACAGCAGCGCGAGGGAGTCATCGATCCCGGTATCGACGTCCATGATGATCTGCTGCCGCACACTGCGAGCGTAGCGAGCGTCCTCGGGCCGTCCGGCTGGAGGCTCAGTACGTCGGCAGCGCGTAGTCGTCGGTGTCGGTCATCATCTTCATGATCAGTGGCTTGAACAGCCGTGAAGTCATCAGTTTCATGCTGGCGTGAGCCATTGTGGTGCCCAGACGCGAGGTGGGCAGCATCATCTTGATGCCGCCGCCGGGCAGTTCCTTGGCCTTGGCGAGAAACGGCGTGACAACGATCTCGTAGCGGGCCAGCGCACCGGCGAGATCGTCCGGGGTTGCGGCGATTTCGCCGGCCAGTACATAGGCGCCGACGATGGCCATCGCGGTGCCCATGCCGGTCATCGGGGAGCCACAGAAGCCTGCATCGCCGAGCAGGGTGACCCGCCCTGCCGTAAGCGACGGCATGTCGACGCGCGCCAACTCGTCGAAGTAGAAGTCTGGCGTCGTCGCCATCGCCGACAGCACTGCGGGTGCTTCCCAGCCCGCCTCGGCGAGCATGGTCCGAATGAGCTCGTGTTGTGCGGCGACATCGCGGCGCAGCATCGGATCGGCCGCGGTCCGCAGCGTAATGATCGCCTTCGAGGTGGCGGGCTCGGCGTCCGGGCGGATGCCCACCGCGGCGCGGGGGACCGAGTGCATCTTGAACCAGCCCGGCTCGGCGCCTGCGGGAGTTGGGATGGTGAAGAACGATGTGTAGCCGCCGAGGTAGGTCGTGAACTGTTCTTCTGGACCGAACGCCAGTCGCCGGGTTGCCGAGTGCACGCCGTCCGCGCCGATGAGGAGATCGAAGCGTTCGGTGGCACCCGACGCGAAGCTCACCTCGACACCGGTGTCGTCCTGTTCGAGGCCCTCGATCCAGTCACCGTAGCGGTAGTCGAGTTCGCTTCCCGCCGTGGCGAGTTCGGTGAGTATTACCTGATTCAGGTCGCCGCGGGTAATCTCGATTTCCGCGATCGGGCCTTTGCCGTCGAACATTTCGGCGGGCATCCGCGCGAACTCTCTGCCGTTCTCGTCGACATAGGCCATCCCGCGCTCGTCGAGCTGGTATTTGCGGATGCCCGGCATCAATCCCATCCGTTCGGCTACCTCGCGGCTCGGTCCGCGGAGGTCGACGGCCTGGCCGCCTGGCCTCGGCTCCGGTGCCCGCTCTACCACGGTGGTGTGAATGCCGGCGCGCAGCAGTTGCAGTGCCACGGCGTTGCCTGCGATTCCGCCGCCACTGACGAGGACATGACGTGAGCGGGTGGTGCTCATGGTCCCGATTCCTTCTGAGTACATTTGTGTTAGACGTATGTCTAACACAATCCTGGCACGTGCGTCTAGTACGAATGTCTTAGACGTTGTACCCTGGGAGTATGGGAAACCGAGAAGATCTACTGGCGGGAGCACGTAAGGCCATCTTGGAACGCGGTGTCGCGAAGACCACCGCACGAGATATCGCCACGGCGGCGGGGGTGAGCCTGGCGGCGATCGGTTACCACTTCGGCTCCAAGGAGCGGCTGATCACCGAGGCGCTGGCGGAGGCACTGGGCAGCGGTATCGGCGACAGTATGGAGGCGCTGATCAGCGACACCAGCGGTAAGCCGCTGCTGGAAGCGTTCGCGCAGATGTGGGACGGCATGCCGGAGGTGTTCGAGAACAATCGTGAAGGGATGCTGGCGAGCCTGGAGAACCTGTTGCGCGTCGCGCGCACGCCGGAGTCGCAGGAATTCATGACCGACAGCCTCACCGGTGCATACGCCGACATCGCGCGTGCGCTCCAGCAGGCACATCCCGAACTGGACGAGGACGTCGCGCGGGCGGTAGCCGAGCTGTATTTCGTGCTCACTCAGGGGCTCGGTGTGCTGTGGATGATCACCCGCGGCAAGAATCTGCCGGACGGGGCTCGGCTCACCGAAGCGATCGCGGTGCTCGCCCAGGATCTGCGCACCTGACCGATCGGTCCTGCTCGGGTGCGCAGCGGGAATAGGGCGCGACCGAACCACCATGACCACCGAAATCGCCAGTGCGGCAAGGGTAGCGATGACGCGGCGACATGCACGCCGTGCAGGAATGCTTCGCGCGCTGCCGGCAGGACCAACTCGCCGATCGCTCCGGCAAGCTCGCGGCGACCTCGATGGGCGGCGCAGAGGATGTCACGCACCGAGCGTTCGCCTCGTGACTCGGCGAGGTCGCGGTGTAGGGCACGATGCCGATGCTGCCGAGGATCGAAGTGCCCAACGCGCCACCGAGTTCGGCGCCCGTCTCCGACCCGCCGGGGGTAGCGCCCGCCTGTTCCTGGGGTGTCGAAGATTTCCAGCTACCGCCCGCTCACGCGGACAACGGATCGCCGGGCTCGGTCAGCGCGTGCGTGCGGGCCACGCGGGCGCCCCCGCGCCGTAGGCGGGAGCAGGCCAAGCGTAATCGGGATACTCGGGCAGCGCGGGCGCGGCGGTGACCACATTTCCGTGCATTACGGTCGCGGCGGGGTTGGGCGCGGCGGCCGGTGGATGGCTCGGCATGCGATCCGGTGCGTCGAGCAGCCAGGAACCGGTGCGCGCCAGGGCAACTCGGACATCGCGGCCGATACCGTCGGAGGCCCGGGCGACGAGCGCATCGATGACACCGGCGGCGAGCAGGTAGCCGGAGGCGTGGTCGAGGGCCTGCGCGGGCAGTGTGCCGGGGACCGCCGCAGCGCCCTCGATGATCGAAATGCCCACTGCGGCTTGCACAATGCTGTCGAAACCGCGACGGTCGCCCCATGGGCCGGATTCGCCCCACGCGCTGACCCGGCCGTGCACCAGTCCGGGGCGCGCGGCCGCGTGGAGCCCCGCTTGCTCGAGCGCGCCCGGTCGATATCCGGTAATCAGCACATCGGCGGAGGCCAGCAGGCCATCGAGCACAGCAAGCTTGCCGCGCACGTCGATCAGGGTGGAGTGTTTGCCCTGGCAGGTGTCGGCGAACTGCCACGGGATCTCGGGCAGCGGCGGCGGATCGACCCGTAGTACCTCGGCGCCGAGCAGCGCCAGCGTGCGGGTCGCCACCGGCCCGGCGATCACACGGGTCAGATCGAGCACACGGACGCCGCGCAGCGGCTGCAAAGGCGTTGCGCCGATGGGCAATCCGGACTCGCCACGGTCGTCACGCGAGTTGATCGCGACCAGCGGTCCGGCCGCGGCGGCTTGTCCCTGCGGGCTCCGGGCCCATTCCTGTTCGGTGCGCACCCGTACGGCGATCGCGCCCGCCTCGGCGGCCCGCTCCTCGATATCGGAGGCGCGGCTCATCGCCATCTGCGCGACAGCCACATCGATCGGGACGTCGGCGGGCAGACCGAGTGCGTCGAGCAGGCTGATGCGGTGATGCGGGTAGTTGGCGTGCGTGCGGACCCAGCCGTCGAATGTGGGGAAGAAGCCGGACAGCTCAGCGAACATCGTCGGCGGCTGTCCGTCGATACGCAACAAGCGTTCGCTGGAGAATGCAGCGGTGATGCGGTCCGGGTCCAGCCGATACGCCACCGGATGCAGGCCGTGTGCGACCCGGATGCGGTTCGCCGCGGTGTTGAGCGCCGCGACCGATCCGGCGGCCAGTGCCCAGACCGGCAGGGTGGCGGCGAGATATCTGCCGGGAACGAAGGGCGGCGCAATGCTGGATCCGGGGACACCGATGCCGGATTCGTAGTCGTGCAGCAGCCGCTCATGCGCGTTCACCGGATCGAACACTCTAGATGCAGCGGCTTTGCGACTCACGACTGCCCATATTGTCACAGGGCGCGAGTGTGGTCTCGTTGGCCCTCAACGACTTCGGCGCGCCTCGGCGACTATCTCGGGAAGCTGCGATGATCACCTCGTGGATCTACGATTCGGCATACAACTCGCCCCGACCGCGACGGAGCTGGGGCAGCTTCGCGAACTGGCACGACTGGCCGACCGGGAGGGACTGGATCTGTTGGGCATTCAGGACCACCCATATTCCGGGGCGCTTGCCGATACTTTCGCGGTGATCGCGACGGTGCTCGCCGAGACCAAGCAGCTGCGTGTGTTCCCTGACGTCGCGAGTCTGCCGCTGCGCGGGCCTGCGCTGCTCGGAAAGCAGGCGGCCACGCTGGATCTGCTCAGCGGTGGGCGTTTCGAACTCGCGCTCGGTGCCGGAGCGTTCTGGCAGGGCATTGCCGCGATGGGCGGGCCGACGCGAACGAACCCCGAGGCGCTGCAGGCACTGGAAGAGGCCACTCGGATCATCCGGGCGATGTGGGTTCCCGGTCGGAAGGCCGACGAGTCCGGCACCCACTACTCGGTGCACGGCGTGCAGTCCGGTCCGGCCCCCGCCCACCCGCTGCGGATATGGTTCGGCAGCGTTGGACCGAAGGCCAACGCCATGACCGGGCGGATCGCTGACGGCTGGGCAGCGCCGATTCCGCATTACCTGCCCTATGAGAAATGGCAGGCCGCGCAACACACCATCTCCGCCGCCGCGGTCGATGCTGGTCGCGACCCCGCGGACATCACTCGGATGGCGCAGTTGGTCGGCCACATTTCCGAGACCACGGGCCCGGTGACGCTACACGGTGAGGAGCCGATCCGCACCGACGCCGCGGGTTGGGCCGGGATCCTGGCCGATCTCGCTGTCGAGACCGGGTTCGACACCTTTGTCTACTGGCCGGAATCTCCCGACGAAACACAGCTGCGGCGCTGGATCGGTGAGGTCGTGCCGCGCACGCGCGCGCTGTGCGGGTGACCGACGCCGGCTCTCGGCGGTGCCAGATCAGTCACGTAGTGCTTGCTCGCGCAACGTGTCGAGGGTTGTGGACAGGATGCGGGAGACGTTCATCTGGGAGCAGCCCAGCTGTTCGGCGATCTTTGCCTGGGACATGGATTCGAAGAAACGCATGATCAATATCTGACGCTGCTGCTCGGGCAGCGCGGCGATGAGCGGTTCGACCGCGAGGTAGTCCTCGACGGTGCGATAACTCGGTTCGTCGGCACCGTAGGTGTCCAGTACCGAGGCCGTAGTGCTGTCCTCGCCGCTGTTGGGGAAGGGGTCGATGGGGGCGGTCTGGTAGGCGTTGCGTGCGATGAGCGCCTGGGTGACCTCGGTCAGGTCGGCGCCGATTTCCGCGGCGATCTCCCTTGCCCTCGGCATCCGGCCGAGTCGCTGCGCCAGCTCCTCGGTGGCCGGGCCGATGGTCTGCTGAATTTCCTTGAGCCGCCGTGGAACTCGCAGCGCCCAGGTGTGATCGCGAAAGTGTCGTCGTACTTCACCCATGATGGTCGGCACGGCGAAGGACAGGAACGACGCACCGAAGGACGGGTCGAACCTGTCGACGGCCTGCACCAGGCCGACTCTGGCGATCTGCAGCAGGTCGTCGAAATTCTCGCCGCGGCCGCTGAATTTGCGCGCGATGTTCTCGGCGAGCGGTAGACAACGCTCGATTACCCGCTCGCGCAGCACCTCTCGATGTGGATCGTCCGCGTCGACGACGGCGAGTTCGGTGAGCAGTGGTTCGATGTTGTCATACGGATCTGCGCCTGGGCGAGCTCGCCGCGGTCGCGGCGTCGGTGACGAGTCCCGCTCATCGGCCATCGGAGCCGCCCCGCACCCAGTGGAAATCGACGACGGTCGGATAGCCGCCGGTGGCGGTGTCGAAGGGGGCTTGTACTGCGTGCACCGTATCGGTGAGTGTGCGCACGATGTGCCATCCGAAACTACCCTGGCCAGGTACGGTATCGGACGCGGCGACGGAGGAGACCCGCACGAGCATCGCGGACTCGCGATAGGTGAAACGGCAGTCGATGGTCGTGTCCGCAGCGGCGTCGAGAATCAGCTCGGTGGCGATCTCGTCGAGTGCCAGCCGAATGTCGGTGACCTCGTCGATCCCGAAATCCGCAATGAGAGCGACGGTCTCGGCGAGTGCCCGTAGCATCACCAGTTGCTCGAGCACTGCAGGCACCCGAATCTCGATGGTGGTCGATCCACTGGCCTGCTCCGTCATGCCTACCGCCTCGTCGATACGAACAGCTCACCGAAGGGGCAAGAATAACCCGCCGCACCCGGCCGGTGGCAGCTACATCGGCCCACACCGTGGCACGAAATTGCTACAAAGGAATGTCCGCTCACGAGCTGTTCCGACCGAGATAGGAGATCGACGTGCGCCGAACCATCGCAGCCACGGACTGGTTGCGAGTGCTGCGGGCCGACGCCGCGGCGCGACACCAACTGGTCTGCCTGCCGCCCGGTGGCGGGTCCGCGACCGCGTATCGGGAGTTGGCCGCGAAACTCGGCCTCGGTATTGCTGTTGCCGCCGTGCAGTATCCGGGTCGGCAGGATCGGCTGGGCGAACCGGTGATCTCGGATATGGAGACGCTGACGGGTCGGATCGCCGAGGAGATCTTGCGTCAAGGGCCGGTCGAGCGATTGGCGCTGTTCGGCCACAGTATGGGAGCGACGGTGGCATTCGAAACAGCCCGCCTGCTCGAGCGCGCAGGCCAGCCGGTCACCACCCTGTTCGTCTCCGGTCGTCCGGCGCCGACCTACCTGGAACCGGGGCGGCTGCACCTTGCGTCGGACGATGAGCTGATCGGTGATCTGGAGCGGTTGGCGACCGACCCGGCATCGGTGCGGATATTGCGCGACGAACCCGGTCTTGCCGAGTTGGTGTTGCCTGCCGTCCGCAGCGACTATCAGGCAGTGGAGACCTACGTCTATCGCCAGGACGACCCGCTCGCCGGGGATATCGCCGCGCTGGTGAGCACCGAGGATCCCACGATGGTCCCGGCGCAGGCCGACGAGTGGCGCGATCACACTGCGGGAAGGTTCGAGCGTGCGGTGTTCGCGGGTGGGCATTTCTATTTGGACCAGAAGGTCGCTGAGGTGGCGGAGCTGATCACAGCGAGCTTGACACGCCACCACCCGGTGGTATGAAACCCCTTCGGGGCGAGTACATTCCGGGCATCGAGCCGATGCGATCATGGCTGCCTCGAGGTGCGTACCCGGCTGCCGGCCCGCTGGCGCGACAACCATGCGAATCCGGCCCACGACGCCGCGACACACACCGCGACGAGCACCCGCACCAATCCGAGCGCGCTTTCCGGGTAGATCACTCCGGTCAGGTAGTGGTCGATGAACCCGCTCGACGGGAGCCCGGCCATACCTGCCCGGTGGCGCGCCCAATTCTCCAGATAGGTCAGCGGACAATCGACCCCGAACAGGACCGTGCCGAAGCCCCATCCGAATGCGATCAGGTGCAGCCAGATGGTGCGCGGCCAGCGCCACGCGAGAAACCCGCCGACCACCACGTAGGCCACGAACGTGAAGTGCACAGCGGCGGTAATGTCGGCCAGCAGCCGGTAGAGCACGTTTTCAGCGTAGTCGTTCGGACGGCACGGTGCAGGCGCGCAACAACAGCGCACCACTCGCCTGCCGGTAGCGCACCTGCTCGGTGGCGGCGTTCAGCCCAGATATTCGGACTCGAGCACCAGGTCGCTGAGCAGTGACTGGTATTCGACATGAGTCTTGTGCTCGATGGTCCGCCAGGACGTGCCTTCGTGCTCGCGCATGTAGTGCCGATAACGTGGTGCGCCGGGCACTTTGACGTTGTCGGCCACCACGATCGCCCCCGGATGCAGCCAGTTTGCCGCGATGATCGTTTTCAGGTCCGGCAGGTATGCGGTCTTCCAATGATCGATGAACACGAAATCCAGTGCGCCGACGGCGAATCCATACTCGTCGAGCAGGCGCTGCACCGTTGGACCGCCGTCGCCGATCTTGCCGACCACCACGCTGACTCGATCCGTCAATCCGGCGTGTTCGATGACAGCGCGGGCGATCTCGGCATTAGCGGGGCCGGCCTCCACCGACACCAGCCGCGCGTCCGCGGATATGAGCCGCCCTGTGCGCACTGCGCTGTAGCCGCAATAGGTGCCCAGTTCGAGCAGGAGTGTCGGGGCGGCCCGTCGGACCGCGGCATCCAGAAGCAGTCCTTTTTCGTCTCCGATATTCATCAGCATGCTGCGATTGCGGGCGAAGTCATCGATGGTGGCGAGCACGCTCTCCGGATCGCCCGCCGTGGCGTTGGCCAGCACATGGTCGCGCAGCGCGGCCTCGCGGCCGTCGCCGACCTGCCCCGTGCGCAGCAGACTCACCCCGCCCAGCGCGAAGCGGATGTTCGACCAGCGCAGCAACGGCAACCGGTCGCGCACCAGCGCGCCGAGCCCGCCGTGATTCGCCATGGAGCCCCCTACGGTTGTCGGGTCGGTCTCGATGCGATTGTGCCCGCGTCGGAGGTCGCGCGGCGGCGATTCACCAGGGCGACGGCTGGTAGTCCTTGAGGAAGCAGCCGTACAGGTCGGTGCCGTTCTCGCCCTGGACGATCGGATCGTAGACCCGAGCTGCGCCGTCGACCAGATCGAGCGGGGCGTGGAAACCTTCTTCGGCCAGGCGCACCTTCGTGTAGTGCGGGCGCTCATCGGTGATCCAGCCGGTGTCGACGGCGGTCATCAGGATCGAATCTTCCTCGAGCATTTCCTTGGCGCTGGTGCGAGTGAGCATATTCAGCGCGGCCTTGGCCATATTGGTGTGTGGATGGCCGGGACCCTTGTACGCGCGGGAGAACTGACCCTCCATGGCGGATACGTTGACGACGTACTTACGTCGCGCCGGCGACGCGGCCATGGCGGGGCGTAGCCGGGATACCAGAATGAACGGCGCGACCGAGTTGCACAGCTGCACCTCGAGCAGTTCGGTCGGATCGACCTCGGCCACGGTCTGCACCCAGCTGTTGGTATGCGCCAGATCCGGCACCAGACCGCCCGCGTCGATCGCAACGCCGCGCGAAATGCGCTCCGGTGTCGCCGATCCCGCGACCAACGCCAGTTCGGCGACGTCCGTGGCGGTCAAGCTCGGCGTGAGCGAGGCAGTCAGCGCGGTCGGGTGCGCCTGCATCGTTGTGCCGAAGCTCACCATGTCCGGCAGCGCGCCCGCGGGCAACGGACCGGATTCGGCGTCGACGAGTGCGCTGTAGGCGCCGGGGGAGCGGCGCACGGTCTGCGCGGCGTTGTTGATGAGAATGTCGAGCGGGCCCTGTGCGGCGACATCGTCGGCGAGAGCGACTACTTGGGCGGGGTCACGCAGGTCGATGCCGACGATTCGCAGTCGATGCAGCCAGTCGGCGCTGTCGTCCATCGCGGCGAAACGGCGGATGGCATCGTTGGGGAAACGTGTGGTGATGGTGGTGTGTGCGCCGTCGCGCAGCAGTCGCAGCGCGATGTACATACCGATCTTGGCGCGACCCCCGGTCAACAGTGCGCGACGACCGGTCAGATCGGTCCTCGCGTCTCGCTTGGCGTGGCTGCCTGCCGCGCATTCCGGACAGAGCTGGTGGTAGAAGGCATCGACGCGGGTGTAGCGCTGCTTGCACATGTAGCAGGGGCGCGGCCGCAGCAGGGTGCCGGCGCTCGCGCCCGCGGCGTTCGAGGTCAGCGGTATGCCCGCGGTCTCGTCATCGATCCGATTCGGCGAGCCGGTCGCGGTCGCCGCGACCACCGCGCGATCCGCGGCCGCCAGCGCGTCCCTTGCCTCGCTGCGACGGCGGAGCTTGAGCTTCTTGAACATGTGCCCCACGGCGCGCTGCACAGCGATCGAATGGGGATCGTCCTTGTCCAGCTGCCCCGCCTGTTCCAGCACACGCAGGCAAATGGCCAGTTCGGCCGGGTCGATGGCCTGGGTATCGGGCGATGTCGACGCGGTGTTCTCGGGCATCGGAATGCGGGTTTATCCTTCGTGAACTGGGGCGGTTGACGCATTCATTGTCGCATCGCGGCCGCGGCCCGCCTGCCGCACCCCGGCCGCATCGTCGGTGGGCTACCCGAGTAGCACCTGAGCCGTCGCCATCCAACCGCGCTCGGTCGCGCGCGGCGAGTCGAGTCAGCGGGCCCGCCGGAATCTCGCCACGCACCTCGGTGCGCTCTCCCGTACAAGTCCTTGATCCTCAGCTCTTTCCGTTGTCGGGCTGCGGCTGTGGCGAGCGACGGTTCATCGACGATGGATTGTCGCGTCGGTGCGTGCAGGTCTTCGACGAAGTTGGCGATGGCTTCCGCGACGAGCAGTGGCTCGGTCACCGGTAGCCACGATGGGTCGGTGTTGCAATCGATCTCGGTCGCGCGGTGGCGGGCCGATTCGCAGAACGGGCGCGCGAAATCGCCGAATCCATCCCGATCGACGCAACAGACATCGACTATTCGGCGCGGGCAGTCGTCGGAGTGGTCGTGGCGATCGCCGATCTGTGGTTGGGATGCGCAGGTGCCGCGCCTGACCTGCGCTACCCGCGCGAAAGCGGCGGATGACCGACGCGTGCTCAGCTTGTTGACATCATGCCAACAGTGGTGGAATGTGATGGGCGAGGAGTCGGCGTGAAGTCCGGCCCCGAGGCGAACAAAGGATTGAGCGATGGCACGCGCCGCGTGGAGTGATGACGAGGTCGAAGCGGTACGGGACCTGGCCAAGACCTTCTTCGAAAAGGAAGTCGTTCCGCACGAGGAGAAGTTCGTCGCCCAGGGGCATCCCGACCGCGCGCTGTACAACCGGGCCGGTGAACTCGGCCTGCTGTGCACCGCGCTCCCGAGCGAATACGGTGGCGGTGGTGGCACTTTCGCGCACGACGCGGCGATCATCGAGGAGCAGGCATTCGCCGGTGACGGCGCGCTCGGCATGCCCGTGCACAGCTCGATCATCGCGCCCTATCTGAACGAATTCGGTTCCGAGGAACTCAAGCGGCGAGTGCTGCCCAAGGCCGCGAGCGGCGAGATGGTGCTGTCGATCGGGATGACCGAACCGGGCACTGGCTCGGACCTGCAGAACATCAAGACCAGGGCGGTCCGTGAGGGCGACGAGTACGTCATCACCGGCTCGAAGATCTTCATCACCAACGGCTGGCTCTGCGACGGCATCATCATCGCTGTGAAGACCGACCCCACCAAGGGTGCCGCGGGCGTTTCGCTGATCTTCGCCGAGGTCGGCGACGACACCCCGGGTTTCACCCGTGGTCGCATTCTGAACAAGATCGGCGGCAAGGCTCAGGACACTGCGGAGCTGTTCTTCGACGGCCTGCGGGTACCCGCCTCCAACCTGCTCGGATCGGCCGAGGGGCAAGGTTTCTACCAAATGATGCAGCTGCTCGCCCAGGAGCGCCTGGTGACCGCGATCATCGCGGTGGCCATGATGGAGAAGGCCGTCCAGGTGACCGTCGACTACACCAAGGGCCGAGAGGCATTCGGCAAGCCGCTGTTCGCGATGCAGAACACCAAGTTCGAGCTCGCCGAGTGCGCGACCATCGCCACGGTGAGTCGCACCTTCCTTGACGATTGCATCGTCAAGCACCTACGCGGCGAGTTGAACATTCCCACTGCTGCTATGTCCAAGTACTGGCTCACCGATCAGCTGGGTATCGTGGTTGACCGCTGCCTGCAACTGTTCGGCGGCTACGGCTACATGACGGAGTATCCGATTTCCCAGCTCTATACCGGTGCCCGCGTCCTGCGCATCCTCGCGGGTAGCAACGAGGTGATGAAGGATCTCATTGCCCGGTCTCTCTGAAGTCCGCAACGAGACGGCGTCGTCAGCGGCCGCGTCCGCCGACGAAGCGCAGCCGCGCAGGCGCAGGCTGGAACCCGACGAGCGGCGCGCGCAGATCCTCGCCTGCGCGATCGACATGTTCGGCGAGCGTCCCTACGCCGCGGTCTCGACCGCTGAGCTGGCTCAGCGTGCGGGCGTGGCGCGTGGCCTGATCAATCACTACTTCGGCAACAAGCGCGACCTCTACCTCGCGGTGGTGCGCCGGATGGTGACCTTGCCGCGGCTCGACGACATGGTGACGCCGAGCGGCACCGATCGCGAACGAGTCGACGGCAGTGTGCACTGGCTGCTGGATGTGATCTCCGAACACGGCAGTACGTGGGTGAAGGTGACAAGTCACGAGGGCGTCGGCAACGACCCCGAAGTGCAACACATCCTCGACCAAGCCGACGACGCGGCTGCTGAGCGCATGCTGCTGATGGTCGGGCGCGCCGATTCGACACACACTGCGGAATTGCGCGCCATGGTCCGCGCCTTCGGTGGTCTGGTGAAGGTGGCCGGGCGGGAATGGATCACCCGAGGCACACTCACCCGCGAACAGGTACACATACTGCTCGCGGACATGCTGATGACGTTGATGACCGAGACGATGCCGAAAGTGGACCCGCGGCGATGAGCGCGGCGGCGGCCCGCTCGGTGAGCTGCTAGGTCAGCTCACGGGCGATCTCCCGATGGCGGGGTGTCGAGCTGTGCGGCGCCGTAACGAACGTGCCGGACATGTCCCGGCGCGTGCCCCTGTCTGCCGTACTTCAGCTCGATCACTTCTTCGCGGCGATGCTCGACGATCAGCGCGCCGATGCCCACTATCCACAGCATGGCAGTCGCGATCGCGCCGATCTGGGTCCAGCCGGTGAACCCGTATCCGGCTGCGGTGAGGGTGCACGCCATCGCGACGACGCCGAGGGCGCACAGGATCAGTCCAGGCACGTTGTAGTCGTCGCCGAGCAGATCGCCCGCGTGGGCGTGCCACGGCCGCTCTTGGGGCGATTCGGTATTACCGAACATGTATCCTCCTGATTTCGAGTCAGCACATGATCAGCGATTTCACCTTGTGATCAGCATGGACCTCGGCCGCGCGATCCGCGAGAGGTGTTTGCTGGTTCGTTATTCCGGTGCGGGCGCGGTGGAAAGTCCCACTGTTCCCACTGCTGCGAAATGTTGCTCCGGCTTCGTTATTACGCTTTGATGACGGCCGATTGGACGTTTCGGATGATCCGGCGGCTGTTCGCCCCTATTCTGTGTCGATATCGGGGCGGGTCCGGGCAGTCCGAGGCTCCTGCGCGGTTGTGGTGTGGAGAGGGACGGACCTGGCATGGCACGGATGGAACGCCGTGAGATCGAGCGCTGGCCAGAGGCGCAGCACGAGGAGAACTGGCAGCAGGAACCGGAACCCGAGGAGCGTTGGCCCGAGACGGAAGCCGAGGGACGCTGGGCGGAGGCGCCACAGCGCGGTCCTCGCCGGACGGGGCGGTTGCGGGTAGAGATTCCGCCTATCGTGAACCCGTATGCGATCGTCGCGCTGGTTGCCGCGTTGCTGGGATTGTTTCCGGTGGCGATTGTGTTCGGCTTCATCGCCTTCGGTCATCCGCGTGGCAAGGCGATGGCGGTATCCGCGCTGCTGATCGGGGTGGCCGAGGCGACGGCACTCGCCGGATTCGTGGTGTTGTCCGGAACGTCATGGACCGATTCGATCTCGCGCGCGAACAAGGTCACCGAGGTGTCCACCGTCGCGGCGCCGCCCGTCGTCGTGACGACGGTCGCGCCGACGACGGTCGCGCCGCCGCCCGTGACCACGACGTCCGCGGCGACCAGCCTGGTCACTCCCAAGAAGGGGACGGTATGTTCGGACCCCGCGCTGATCGGTACGGGCGCGGACGGGAACACCCTGCTGTGCCTGGCCACTCCGGCGAGTGGCGGCTACCAGTGGGCAGGGCCGTACTCGATCGCGACGGCCGTGCAGCAGGCCGGGACGAAATGCGAAGTTTCCGGCGCAACCAAGAGCGCACGCACCGCGGACGGCCATGCGCTCGCGTGTGAGAACAAGGTGTGGGTGTTGTGGACCGAGTAACGCTGCGGTAGCTGTCAATCGGCCTTCTTGGCCCGGCTCGGCTGCACACGGGGCGGCTCGTTGGGCATCTTCGGATACTGCGGCGGCCACGGTGCGTCCATCAGACCGGCTTCCATATCGCGTTCGGACATCGTCAGCAGCGGTTCGATCGATTGCGGGGCACGATTCGCCCACGGATCGCCGAGCGCGACCAACCGCGCGGGCACGGTGGCGATGGTGAGTTCGTCGGGGACGATGGCATCGAGTTCGCACCAGGCGATCGGCGTCGACACCTGGGCGCCGACCTTCGGGCGTACGCACCAGGCGCCGAAAACCGTTTTGTGCGGCGCGTTCTGGTTGAAGTCGACGAACACGCGACTGCCGCGCTCCTCTTTCCACCATTGCGCGGTGATTTCGTCGGGATGGCGACGCTCCAGCTCACGAGCCAAGGCCACCGCGGCGGCGCGAACCTGGTAGCCATCCCAATTCGGTTCCAGCGCAACATAAATATGCAGACCGCGAGAACCAGAGGTTTTGATCGAGGATTCGATGCCGAGTTCGGTGAACAGTGCGCGGGTCAACACGGCGGCATGCTTGAGATCGTCGAAGGTGATACCCGGCGAGGGGTCCAGGTCGATGCGCAGTTCGTCGGCGATCTTCAGATCGTCCACCTGATTGGGCCAGACGTGAAAGCCCAAGCAACCCTGGTTCACTGCCCACAGGATATGCGCGAGATCGTGCGCGACAAGCGCGTCGCTGGTGGTCCCGTTGGGTGTGGAGACCTCGACGGTGTGCAGCCAATCCGGCGCGGATTTCGGCACCCGCTTCTGGAACCACGATTTCCCCGACGCGCCATCGGGATAGCGCTCGAGTAGTAGCGGTCGATTGCCGACCACGTTCAGGAACGGTTCGGCGACCGCCTGGTAGTAGCGCACCAGATCGAGTTTTGTTTCGCCGCGCTTGGTGAAATAGATCTTGTCTGGATTGCTGATGGCGACGGTTCTGCCGTCCACCTCGATATCGACGGACGCGCTCATCACTTTTCCCGGATATCAGTGAATAGGGTGCTCAATTCGGCGGGCGCGACCTCGTCGAGCTGGGCGTAGGTGCATGATTCCGGGGTTCGGTCGGTGCGGAAGCGAACCAGTCTGCCGCCATGGCGCAAGCGGCCCGACTGTACGTGTTCGTAACGGACCTCGGCGACCAACTCAGGGCGCAGCGCCTCCCAGGACAGGTCCTTGCCGCCCGTCCATCGGCTCACCCCGCCCGGCATCTTGCCATCGGCCTTCGCCTGCGCGGCCGCATCGGCCCATTTCCGCCACGGATGGTTTTCCAGTGCATGTTCGCGCAACGGTTTCAGCTCCTCGACCAACGACTTGCGCTTGGCCGCAGTGAAACTGCTCGCCACCCCGACGTGATGCAGATGCCCTTCGTCATCGAAAAGACCGAGCAGCAACGAGCCGACACCCTCGCCGTCCTTGTGCCAGCGGAAGCCGGCGACCACACAGTCCGCGGTGCGCTCGTGCTTGATCTTGAGCATCACCCGTTTGTCCCGCAGGTAGGCCAGATCATTCGACTTGGCCATGACGCCGTCGAAGCCTGCGCCCTCGAACCGGGTGAACCAGTCCTCGGCGATCTCGGGGTCCTCGGTGATCGGGGTGAGGTGCACCCTGGCGAATTCGGTACCGAGAATGGTCGCCAGCAGTCGCCTCCGTTCGGCGAATGGCTCGCCGGTCAGATCCTTGTCACCGAGTGCGAGCAGATCGAAGGCGACGAAACTGGCCGGTGTTTCCGCGGCCAGTTTCTGCACCCGTGAGGCCGCTGGGTGCAGACGATTCTGTAGCGTGTCGAAATCGAGGCCCTGGTCGGTGACCACGACGATTTCGCCATCCACCACGCATTTCTCCGGCAGCGCCGTCTTCAGCGATTCGGCGACCTCGGGGAAATACCTGGTCAGCGGGCGGTCGTTGCGTGATCCGAGTTCGATCTCGTCGTGGTCGCGGAAAACGACGCAGCGAAAGCCGTCCCATTTCGGTTCATAACTCAGGCCCGGCTCACGCGGTACCGCCGGGGCTGTCTTCGCGAGCATCGGCCGAACTGGTGGCATCACCGGTAGGTCCACGCGTTCCTCCTCGGTTTGTTCCTCACCCGTGTCGACGACGTAGCCGACGAAAATTCATCGGTTATCGAGGGCTGAGGGTCCGGCTCGATCGTAGGTCCCAGGTCCGACAACGTCGTGAACTTCGGGCAACCGGGCCGCGGTGGTGTCGGGCCGGACAGCCGGTGTACGGCGGTCTGGAGCTGCGGTGATCGGCCGCAGCTCCAGCGCGGCTACCTTCGTGTTCGGGCCGAGGTCAGTCGAGCCAGCCGTGCTGGTCGGCATAGGCGGTGAGGCGATCGCGGATCGTGAGGATTTCGCCCGCGGTCAATGCCGGGCTCGCGTCCAGGAGCAATTCGGTGATCTGGCGCTTGTGCTCGGCGGCCGTCAGCTGGCCGGGGGCGGCTGATCGGTCCTTTTTGTGCCGAGGGGGAGGAGCCGATGCTGCCTGCTGGCCACCGACCACGGTCAGATTGACCGCTTTGGGTCCCCGGTCGCCCTCGGTCACCTCGAATTCGAACACCCGACCCTGGCGCAGCTCGTCCTCGTCGAGACCGATGTCGTTCACATGGACGAACACATCCGGTCCACCGTCATCGGGACGAATGAACCCGAACCCCCGAGAGCTGTCGAACGACACCAATTTCCCGATGGACACCAACACCCGCTCCTCGCCGTTTGCTATTCGGCCACTTTAGCTCGCATTTTCCCCGTCGTTGGATGAAAGCGCCTTTTGTAACGAATTGAAGACGGTGAGTCCTTGACCGACCATTCCGTTGACCAATTCCCCGACGCCGTCCGGCCCGTTGAGGACTGTGAGGTTCGCGTTCGCCAGTCCGTTGGACGCCTGCTTGACGATCTCCGGCAACTGCTCGATCAGCAACTGGTCCAACGCGATTCGATTGTTCGATGCGGCCGCGTCGGCCTGGATCCTGGTCCGGTCGGCCTCGGCCTCGGCCAGGATCCGCACCCGTTCCGCTTCCGCGAGTGCGGGTTTCACTACCTCGGCCTGCAATTGTTGCTCACGCAGTTCGGCTTCTTTGCGGGCCTGCTCGGCCTGCGCGGTCAGTACCTCCTGCATGGCCTTGGCCTCGGCCAGTGGCCCTGCCTGCGCCGCCTCGGCATTGGCTTTGTCGATATCGCGCTGATACTGAGCCTTCAGGATCGCGGTCTCGCGCTGGTACTCCGCCCGGCGGCGCAACGATTCCTGCTCGGCCTCCGCCGCGAGCTGCGCGGCCTGTGACTGCGCGATCTGGGCGTCCCGCTGCACCGCGGCATTGTGCGGCGCCGCGAGTGCGGTGATGTAGCCGAGGTTGCCGTCATCGATGGACTGGATCTGGAAGGAATCCACCCACAACCCGATATTGCTCATCTCGACTTTTGACGCGACAAGCACCTCGTCGGCGAGGCGCTGCCGTTCGCGAATGATTTCCTCGACCGTCATCGAACCGACGATCGAGCGCAGATGCCCGGAGAAGATGCGCCCGGTGAGCACCGACATCTCCCGCTCCTGTTCCGACAGGAAGCGTTGTGCCGCATTGACGATCGACTTCTCATCATTGGCGACCTTGAACGCGATCACCGCACGCACTTCGAGCTGGATGGCCTGTTTGGTGACGCAGCGCTCCTTGATTTCCGCCTCGAACATCGCCAACGACAGATAGCTCACCTTGCGGAAGAAGGGCATCACCCATTTGCCGCGTCCGATCACCACCCCGAACGGCACATCGTCCTTGCTCTTGGCGCCACTGACGAGCATCGCTTCGTCCGGATCAGGTACGTGATACCCCAGCACGTCGACTCCCTACTTGTTTACATTCTCTCGGGTAGATCCGTCTGCAACGGAATCCACGGAACTACATCGACGATCCGTCCCGGATTGACGGTGATGATCAACACGGTGGTGCCCGCTGGAATCGGCTCCTCCGCCCGTGCGATGTAGAGCTCCGTCCCCCCGCGAATCGCCACCAAAACCTCACCCAACATTCCGGCACCCCGAATCGCCGCCGTCAGCGTACCCGTCAAACCCCGCACGGGGTCGGTCATCGCGGTGAACTCCTCGGACTAGACACCAGGGCTGTCAGCCTACGCGGCGGAGCGGAATTCGTCTCCGGAGTAAACGGCGTGGGGTCGTCGATTACGGGTGTTGCTGTTGGCTCAGTGCTTCGGCGACGATACGGCCGACCGAGCGCTTGGTGAGATAGTGCGCGGCGTCGTGCGGCTGTGCGCCATTGTCGATGGCGGGATGTGTTGTCGGTACGACCGTGCCGCCGGGGCAGGGTGGGAAGAAAGGGGCCAGGTCCAGGTGCGCGGCGACGATATCGTCACGGTCGGCGATATTCTCCCAGCGGGCGAGCGCTGGTGGAACCATCGGCGGCTGCGGACGCAGGCGTGGATAGATGATCGACTGCACAGCGAGCGGGGATCCGAGGGTGACCAGCGTGACCGGCCCCCCGGTGTGGTGCATGGCCTCGTAGGCGACCACTGAGCCGAGTGAATGTCCGATGACCAGTCTGGTCTCTGGTCCGATCAGGTCGAGCACCTGCTGCTGGGCATACTTGCGCACGGCTTCGTCGGAAAGGTACCGGGTTACCTGCGCCAGCGACCGGTTGACGAACTTTTCCGCGAGCCCGAATCCGAAGGGCGCGAACCACTTCAGTTTGGCAAGCGCGTTGGAGGCGAACCTGGCCTTCGCGCCGATTCCCTGGTGGCCCGCGTCGCCGAGTGCGGCGTTGTCGAGGTAGCGCCGTGCTTCCATCTGGTCTCGCGAGTTTCCGGCCTGCGCTGCCGCTGTCGCGAGCCACGCCGCGGCGAGCTGTTCGCCGAGTTCCTGATCGCCGTCGCCGATCGCAGCGGCGCCACCCTGAGCGCTGGGATCCAGAAAAGCGTTGCCGTAGAAGGCCATCCGAACCTCGGGTGCCCCCGGCAGCGGCCCGCGCCACAACCGATCGGCTAGTTCGGGATGCCCGGCCGCACGAACCCCGCCCGCCAGTGCGGGAATCCACTGGGCCTCCAGTACATCCGCTGCATATTGTTCCTGCGCGATGCCGTGTACGAGCACTATCGCTGCCATATTTCACGGCCCCCGGTTGTCACTCGCCACGGTGTGGCGTTCTAGTACGTTCCTATCACGGTCGGAAGAACGCGGTGGCGGTCCGCGCAAAGATGCTAGGTCCGGTGGTCGGGTTCCCTGGGACTGGGGGTTGCCCGATGGGAGGAAGCTGGTCGTCGGATCCGAGCCCCGTTGCGAGTCGGGGTTCCTCACTGCGGGCACAGCAGTGACCTCGCTGCCGCCGCTGGAAGACAGCCAATGTGGGGTTCCCGTTTCGAGAGGGAAGGTAGGTTGCCCGAATGGGAGGAAGGCTCGCGCTGGTCGTCGGATCCGAATGCGGGGCGCTGGGGGAACTGGGATTCACCGGCGAACTGGCCACCGGTCTGTACGAGAGTTTGAAAGCGGCAGGCGGCTGGCGGGCCGCGACCGGCGCCGACGGGCCGTTGCTCAATCCGACTGCGGCGCAGCTTAGTTCGGCGGTCGGCGCAGCATTCGCGGCCGCGGCGCAGCAGCAGGCCACGCTGTTGATCGGGTTCATCGGGCACGGGACGGCGACCAGTGCCGAGGACTTCTTTCTGCTCGGCCAGGATTCGCCATCGATGCCGGACTCCCACACGGCATTTCATCTCACCCAGGAGATTCGGGAGCGACTGAACAGGTCGGCGCTCGATGGGCTGGTGGTGCTGGTGGACGCGTGCGAGACCGAACAGGGCCTCTTCGGTGCGGCCCGTCGATGGCCGGAACTGCTGGCCAGGGCGGCGGGTCGGATGGAGCTGTTGGTCGCCGCGGGTGACGGCCCTGCTTATGCGGGCTGCTTCACTCGAACGATGTTGTCCACCTTCGCTTCCGGGCTGCCGTTGCGTGGCGAGAATCTGCTGCCGTCGGATCTTGTCGACCCGATCGCGACGGTATGCACCAGGCAGCAGCCCGAACATCTGTCCTTCACCTCGGGCACTGTTGCCGTCAGCGAGGGTGGCGACCCCGGCCTGTGGCTGGTGCCGAATATCGCACGCCGTCGGGATGCGGTCACCGACCGGCCGGCCGCGGGGTTTGTCGACCAGCTGACCAGCAGATTGTTGCTCACCGCCGCGGTGCGAGAGACCCTCGACGACGTCATCGAAGCAGGCGGCAACCGATTGCGCGGCGTCATCGGCCCGCCAGGTGTCGGCAAGTCGACCCTGCTGGCCATGCTGATCCGGCCAAGTCTCGTCGACACTCTGCCCATCTCGCCCGAATACATCACTGCCGCTATCTTTTTGACGGTGAACAGTTCGGTCGACGCGGTGGCCGTCGAGCTGTCGGCGCAGTTGACTGCCAGGGTGCCCGGGTTCGCCGCGGCCGCGCGGACCGCACGTGAGTTCGACGAACACAACAGCACCGCTCATGACGTATTCGACATCGAGGTGCGACATCCGTTGGCGCGGTTGGCAAAAGACGGTAGACGTGTCACCGTGATCGTCGACGGTCTCAACCATCCGGAAGTCGGAACCCGACAGTTGCTGATCGACGTCATCGCCGACCTGACGCGGAGCGATGATCTCCGTCATGTGCGGGTCATCCTCGGCATTCGGCAGGGCATGGGGATCGAGGATGCTCCGGCGCTCGCCCACATGCATCGCATCGTGGTCTCCGAGCCGGTCGCCGAGGACATCGCTGCGACGGTGGAGTCGGCGCGCGATAGTCGTATGGTGCTCGACGAGCGTGAGTGGACAGCATGGACGGATGTTCTCTTGGCTGAAACACCTTCGACCCGTGGTGATTCCGACTCGGTGACAGCCGGTTGGCTGATGGCTCGACTAATGACCGAGATTCCCGGTGCGGTGGTCGATCAGGCGATGCTGCGCGATGTCGACCTCGACGATGTGGTGGCCTTGCGTATCGGGGCCGCCGTGCAGGTCGCAGGTGAGGCGACGGCCGCGACGATCGGCGCGCTGCTCGGTGTCCTTGCCGCCGCGGGCGTCGGGCCCGCACTGCCGATCGAGGTGCTCGACGGGGCGATGGCGTGGATGGGCCACCAGACCAAGTTCGCCCGCCTGCGTGACCTCACGGTCGGTCTCGGCTCGTTGGTCACCCGTAGCCGTCCGGGCACCGCCCGTGAGGCGGTCGGAGTGACCCATGCCGCGTTGCTGGCCGGACTGCGGACCGAATGCCGCAGGCTCGGAGTGGAACTCGACGACGGCCACCGGGCGATCATCGCGGCGATCGAGGACAACGGCACCAAGAGCGCTACCACTTACGCCCGCGGCGCGGCGGTGCGACACTACCTGGCCTGCGGCAGTTCCGAGGCCGCCTTCGACTTCCTCGAGCAACTCCAGACGCCGCGCGCCGCCGACAATCGCGACCTGTGGTCGGCGTGGCTGCCGAGCTTCACCGCGGTCATGGGCGCAGATCATCGCGACACCCTGCGTGTGCGCAATCGCCTCGCGAACAGCCGCGGCCGCAGTGGCGACATCAACACCGCCATCGAAGAACTCGAGAATCTCGGCCGTGATCTGACGCGAGTGCTCGGTGATCAGCACATCGATACTCTCACCACTCGCCTCCACACCGCCGACTGGCGGGGGCATACCGGCCGTTTGGAGCGCGCTGTCGCCGAACTCGAACGGCTCGTGATCGACTACCTGCGCGTATGCGGCGCCGACCATCCGTGGACTCTGCGTGTGCGCAACAGTCTGGCGTATTGGCGCAGCGAACGCGGTAGCCTGCGCCGCGCCATCACCGAATTCGAGCAGATCATCGAAGACCAGTCGAAGATTCTCGGTACCGCCGACCCCGAAACCCTGCGTACCCGACATGATCTCGCGCGCAGCCGCGCGATGGCGGGTGAAATAGACCGTGCCCTTGTAGAATTCGAACAGCTGCTCACCGATCTGAATCGCTTGCTCGGCCGCGACCACGCCCAAACCGTGCGTACTCGCAACAGCATCGCCCGATGGTTGCGGGAGGGCGGCGAAACGGCGAGGGCGATAGCGGAATACGAGTCCCTGCTCACCGACCAGGTCCGCATATTCGGCCCGGACCACCCCGATACCCTCTACACCCGCAACTGTCTGGCTGCCTGCCACGGCGAAGCAGGCGACATCACCGGCGCAATCGTCGAATACGAACAACTACTCGCCGATCAGGAGCGCGTCCTCGGCGCCGACAACGCCCACACCCAACTGACCCGAACCAACCTCGACTTCTGGCGCGCCCAATCAGGCCGATAGCCCGGTGCCCGAGGGCGAGTGGCACCCGTTCGGGCAGTGCGGCGATGTCACCGGGATGCCACTCGGTCACGCGGGTTTCGGTTCGAAGGGCATGGTCATGCTCGCCGAGACGCGCGCGATGGGCCCTGATCAATGCGGTCGCGGCTGACGTGCGGTTGCGCGGCCGATCGAGGGCATCGCGCGAGGGTAGCAACGCGACAGGGTCATGCCTGCGCACTGTCCGCCGTCTCGGGCACCGAGATATGCCAGCCGACGCTGGTCACCGACGGCTCCAGGCTCAGCCTGCTCACCGCCGACTCCATCTGCCGGTCATCGCGCTGGTCACCGGTCAGCTCGGCGCGGACCTCCACCCGGCCTGGGAGATCGGTGTTCGCGCTGGCCACCGAAACCAGCCGGAAATCGGTGCGCGTCAATGCTTGCACCAGCAGCGTGCGGACATGAGCCTCGTGCTCGTCATCGGTCACGGCGACGAAGGCGTAGGAAGCAGGTTGCTCATCCGACGCGTCGGGCTGGCGATCCACGGCCCGCCCGGCCGCCCGCAGGGCGATGTTGACCACGACGACCGCAACGGTGCCCGCCAGTGCGGTGCCGAGCATCCCCGCTCCGGCCAGCGCGCCGACGGCCGCCGAACACCAGAGTGTCGCAGCGGTATTCAATCCACGCACGTTCAAACCGTCGCGGATGATGACGCCCGCGCCGAGAAAGCCGATTCCGGACACGATCTGGGCCGCGACGCGGGTCGGGTCGGCGGTGGCGCCCTCGAACCCGTTGGCCGACAGCAGGACGAAAAGCGTCGCGCCCGCGGAGACGAGGGCATTGGTGCGCAGGCCCGCACCCCTGGCCCGGTACTGCCGCTCGAAGCCGATCACTGTGCCGAGGCCGACGCCCGCGAGCAGCCGAATGATCATTTCTACCGTTGACATCACGCACTCCCTGACTGGTCGGCGCACCATCGAACAGCAGACTACGGGGCTCGTCCCGTTCCGAAATCGGCTGTGGAGGTGTCACCGGGTGAACAATTGGCTAATAGGGTTCTCGGACTATCTCCGTCGGGCATCCGGCTCACCTCCTTCGGCTGTTGTGCGCACGGCAAAGCCGGGCGCGGTCTCGGCAATCGCTGCGGTGTATGCGTGGGGATCCGGCAAACAAGCCGGTGGAAACCCTCCTCGTCAGACCTTTGGCACTTCACGGCGTAAACCTGACAGGTGTCGGGAGCCAATCGGGATCACCCCTTAATCCGGGGAGATCTGTCCTGACCCGGGGCGTCTCTCGACGTTCGAGGTCGCTGGCCTGTATCCGTGAAGGAGCCTCAGCGAACGATCGGCACCTTGCGTTGGCCAGTAAACACCCAAACGGAAGTATTGGCAATGCGAGGTCCGGCCACGCGTCCGTCCCGGCGTTTTCCAGGATTCATCGCCTACGGTTGTCTGCCGGCGTCCGGGTGCGGGGTCCAAGGGTGACTGTGGTGGGTTTCTTTGTGCTCGAGAACACTGCGTCAAGACCGATAGAGGCCGCGGTAGACCGCGATCGTTTCGACGCAGTGGTCGATGATCTCTTCCCTGGTGGCGCGCAGCGAACCGTTGAGCCACGCGGAGAACATGCCCGCATTACCGCTGGCCATGGTGACCGCGGCCAGACGGCGGCGGACCGGGTCTTCGATATGGGCGAATAAGTGGTCCTGCATCAGGCGGGTGAACACCGGCATGACCGCGATGGTGGTCTGGCCGAGGCCGGTGCTCGAATACGGCTCGACCAGAAACAGTCGCGACTTGCGCGGATCCGCGAGCACCTTGTCGACGAGCACTTCGGAAAGCGCATGATCGCGCGCCGGATCGTCGGTGGCGGCGAATGCGGTCATCGGCTCGAGGAACTCGTCGGCCACCTGGCGATAGAGCTGGTCGAGCAGTTCGTCGCGGCTGGCGAAGCTCTCATAGAAGTACCGGTCGGTGAGATTGGCCCGTCGACACACCGCGCGCATGGTGACCCCGGCAGCGCCGGACTCACCGATCAGGTCCAGCGCAGCTTCGAGCAGCGTGGCCCGCCGCGCCTGCCTGCGCTCGGTGAGCGTCGTGCCGCCCCAGATCCGGGGACCGGCGTCGTCGTCTGATTCCTGCCCTGTCTGCACCGTCTCACATTAATAGGCGTCGAGACCGCCGCGTCTTTCGCGGCTGCCCAGGTGTCCGGAAAGTGGCCGGTGCGATCCGACAGTGCCCGCGGGCTCAGACTCCGCGTTCCATGGGTAGGCCGGCGTCGCGCCAGGCGACGATGCCGCCTGCCAGACTGCAGGCGTCGAAGCCGGCGGTGCGAGCGGTGGCGGCGAATCTTAGCGAGAGCTCGCCGACGGGGCACACGAAGACGACGGGGCGGGAGCGAGGGAAAGGGATACCGTGGGTGAACATGTCGTCGAGTTGGTCGTCACGAATGTTGATGGCGCCGGGGACGTGGCCGATGCGGTAGGCCATAGCCCCTCGGGTGTCGACGATGGTCGGTCGGGCGGTGCGATCGAGATCGGTGAGCTCGTCGGGGGACAGTGCCGGCGTCGCGGCCAAGTCGGTCGCGGTGGGCTGCGGTCTGCGTTCGGTGCGGTCGAAGAGATGCGGCCTGCGCTTCTTGATATAGGACAGGTACGGTTCCAGGCGATCGCAGACGATGAAAACGGCGACGACGGGCCCATTGCTGGTGGAAGCCGCTGCGGCGCGCAAGGTTTCGAGTGCCGCGGCATAACTGGCGCCACTGGTCGGGCCTGCGAGAATGCCGTAGCCGGTGGCCAGGCGCAGCGTCGCGTCGACGGCACTCAGGGCGTCGACGGTGACGATACGGTCGTAGAAGTCGGGTCGGAATAGACCGACGTCCCACATTTCGCTCTCCGAGCGGATGCCGGGGATGAAGTCGGTCCGGTCGGAGACCACCGCGATGGTGCGTAATTCGGGATTGTGTTTGCGCAGGTAGGTGGCGGTGCCGCGGGTGGATCCTGTGGTGCCGAGACCGCCGATGAGGTAGTCGACACGGGTGATGCCGTCGGCGGCGAGGTCCTCGTGGATTTCGCGGCCGGTCCCGTGGTGATGGGCCTCGATGTTCTTCTCGTTCGTGTACTGCGAGGCGTGGTAGTACGCCTCGGGATCCTTGGCCATCGTCGCCTCGATGACCGAATACACATCGTTCGGTGTCGTCGGGTCCGGGCACTCGGACAGTCCGGGCAGCTCGACGATGTCGGTGCCGAACAGCTGCAACAGCTCTCGCACCTCGGTGACTTTGATCCGGTTGGTGACTGCGCGCAGCCCGACGCCGTACACCGCGCCGAGTATCCGCAGTGCCTTGGCCGTATTGCCGCTGGACGCCTCGATGAGGGTCTGGCTGTTCGCCCGGATCTCGTCGAGATCGTCGCGAATCATGCCCCATGCCACCCGGTCCTTGACCGAGCCGAAAGGATTGTGCGACTCCAGCTTCGCGTACAGCTCGACGTTCTCGAGTCCATGCACGGCAGGATCGAGGCGCAGCAGCGGAGTGTTCCCGATGAGTTCGGTGATGTGGTCATAGCGCATTACGGCGCTCCATCGTTGTCGGCGTGAGAGGCGTGGCGCAGCACCGGCGGTCGGTGCGGACCGCGTTCGGCAGACCGGTCCGGAGGCAGTCCGACCGGCACGGGCGGTTCGTAATCGACGTCGCGGCACGCCTGGTAGCTGCCCGCGCGGTGGGTGACGGCTAGCTTCATCGGCACCGGATGCATCGAGGCTGTCGCCGCCGAAAGATCCATGTGATAGGCGCCGGTATTGGGGAAGATCACGAGGTCGCCCGGCTGCGGTCGGTGCGGTAGCCAGACCTTGTGAGCGGTGATGAGATCGCGTTCCAAGCACAGCCGACCGGCGAAATACACCGCCACCGGGCCGGATTCGGGCCTTGGATGCGGTGCCGTGTCGCCCGCAGTGTGCAGCGGGGTCACCGTAGCGTGGCCGACGTGCGCATCCGGGCTGTGGGCGTTACCGGACAGCACGATGGGGTCGACCATGACCTCTTGATCCGCCGGCGTCACCAGGTCACGGCTGATGTCGAGATTGACCACCACGGTGCCGTCGGCGAGTTCCTTGACGAACTCGACCTTCGCCACCGTCACGCCGGCATGATCGACCAGGGCCTTGCCGGGCTCCAGCCACAATTCGAGCATATTGTCTCCGGCGACCTGCGCCACGGTGCGCCCACCGTGGCGCTCCAGTGGCGCGGCGAGCAGGTCGGCGAGCATCGTGGTCGCGGGCACGGTATTGGCGTACTTGTGGAATACCGGAATACCGTGCACCGTACCGCCGTCGACGTGATAACCGAAAGTATTGTTCCCCCAGCTCATCTGCGCGCCACGGCCGAGCAGTGCCTCGCGTAGCGCGAGCACATAGCCGTCGAAGCGGTCCGCGTCGGCGGTGAAGACCTGACGGAAGCCGCCACCGATATTCAGCACAGACGGTGTCAGACCGTGGTCGTAGGCTCGCTCGACCAACCCCAGGCAGGCATCGATGGCTCTGATGCGTTCTGCCGGCTCACCCGAGTCGATATGAAAAGCGAAGCCGAGGAAAGTGATTCGGCTGCGACTGGTCGCCAATAGATCGAAGGCGCGCTCGACGTGCGCGAGCGGCACGCCGAACCGGCTCGACGATGCCGCGTCGAAACCGGAAACACGCAGCAGTACCGGCACTGTCGTACTGCTGCCCGCCAGTTCCGCAATTCGGCCCAGCTCCCACAGATTGTCCACATTGATGGTGACGCCGCAGTCGATCAGTTCCCGTAGGAATGCTTCGCCTTTGGGTCCGGTCACCTCGATGCGCGTCGCATCGAAACCCCCTGCGATCGCGCTGCCCAGCTCCTGCGGTGAGGCGACATCGATGGCAACGCCCGCATGCTCGGCTGTCCGGACGAACGCCCGCGACTGATTCACCTTGTGCGCGTAGCAGATTCGGTAGTGCGGCACCTGCAGGTCTAGGACGGCGCTGAATCGTGTGAGGTTCTCGGCGTAGACCTGCGGGAACACCAGGTGGACCGGGGAGCCGAAGCGGGTGACCGTCGCTTCGACGGCGCCGCGTGAGTCCAGGAAGGCGCGCACCAGCGGGTGGATCTTCGCTGGGAGCGCCGGGAGCGGCGCCGTCATACCGCGGTCTCCGACGGGGCGGTTGTCGAGGTATCGATCGCCGCGGGCTTGTCTGCCGCCGGGTTGTATCCGCCGTCGCGAATGGCCTCGAATGCGCGCGCCCGATTGCGCGGGCTACGGAATTCCGCGACGACCCGTTTGCTGATCAGATCGATGTCGAGGACCTTGATCCCCATCGACTCCAGCACCCCGGTGATCGTGCGAACACAGTGCTTGCAGTTCATGTCCGGCACATAGAACACCTGGTCTTCGGCGGTCGCCTCGCCGTCGGCGGTCAGCTCATCGAGCTCGGCGCTCACCTCGGTGATCTCGCAGCGCCCGGCGAGCCATCCGAAGACGGTCACGAACTGGTCCACTACCAGCGGCAACAGGGTGTAGTGGCCGCCGCCGAGGTGGTGTGGCATCGCGGCAAGGCAGGCGGGCCGGGTGTTGGACGGCGACAGTGCGTACTGACGGGAGATGAGGTCGAGATCGTCGTGGTACTTGGCGATCGCGTCTTCGACGCTCAACCCCTCCACCCTGGTGGCACGCCGCATGACGTTGTGCGCATCCTCGATGGTCGAGTCCTTCATCGCGCGCAGCATCGCCACGCTGTCCGCGGTGTAGCGCACGGTCCCGTCGGGCTGGGTGGCCAGGGTCACCGGAATCATTCCGCGCCGATAGGTCGAGGCTTGCAGCTCCCAGTACCAACGGGTCGCGACCGCAGCGAAGAGCCCGGAATCGCGCATTCCTTCCGCGAATTCGGTCGCGCTGCGATATGGCGTCTGCCGGGCGAGCAGCGCGTGCTGGGCCAAAGCCCGCCCGGTCGCTTCGATGCCCACGCGAAGGATGTCCATGGGCTCATGATCGGTGGTGGTGGCCGCCAGCACCGCGTGCTCGCGCGGGCCGAGTGCGCTGATGCGTTCGGCGAGAGCCGAATTCGCGGCCAACGCGTGCCAGAGCGTCAGCACCGTCTCGCGCATGGCGATCGGAACGAGCGGCCCGAGCCCGTCGGATCGGAAGTAGCCGGTATTGGGGATACCGTCGCTGTCGGTCCAGGCGATCCGATGTGTGGCGCTGGTGATCTGGGAGGGGCGGCACGGACGCATGAACCGCTCCAGGTACAGCCGCTGCGAAAAGGTGAGATGACTGTTCGGTTCGGGACGCAGTGCGGCACAGGTGTATTCGAACCTGCGGGCCGCGGGGACCGGGATGGGCGTTGTGAACAATCCGGGCTGCGCAAGTCCGGCCAGCACTCGGGAAGCGGCCCGCCGATCGTAGCGCGGGGAGCCGTCGATACTCATCGGACCTCCATGGCGATGGTCATGACACATTCCGTGAAGCGGTCTATCTCCTCGAGCGTGTTGTAGATGTGTGTGCTGACCCGAACCGAATCGTCGGCATCGTCGGCCGTGGCGCCCGGTGTGCAGTGGGTGCCGGTGCGCACGAGGAAACCCAGCTCGCTGAGCACGAATCCGAGGTCGGTGGCGGAGATTCCGGCGAGGGTGAACGACAGGATCCCATAGCCGATCCCACATGGCGCGTGCGCAGGCCCTGGCAGGAATTCCAGGCCGGGCACCTGGCGCAGATTTGCGATCAGGCGCAGCGTGAGCTGGCGATTGTGCTCGGCTATCGCTGCGATATCGAGAGACTCGAGGACTTCCAATGCACTGCCGAGTGCAAGGATGCCCGGGATGTTCTGGGTGCCGCCCTCCAGCAGGTCCGGCATGCCGGTCGGGACGAGCCCGGCGTCGGTGAGTTCGACTCCGGAATTGCCACCGGGGAGGAACGGCAGCAGCTGATCGTGGATTCGACGGTGGCAGTACAGAATTCCGGTCCCCGGTGCGCCGAACATCTTGTGCGCGGCGAACACCGCAAAGTCGGCGCCGAGTTCGGTCACGTCCACCGGCAGGTGCCCGCCGCTCTGGCTGCAGTCGAAACAGAGCACTACCGAGGGATCCAGCTTGCCGCGCAGTTCCTCCAGGGTGGTCAGTCCGCCGAAGACGTGATGCAGGTGACTGGTGGTGATCAACCGGGTGCGCGGGGTGAGCTTGGCCAGGATGTCGTCGGTGTCCGCCTCACCGAGTTCGGTCACCCGATAGGGGACCAACTCGATGTGGCGACCGAACCGGGCGAGCACTCGGCGCAGATGGTGCCATGGGTGGACATTGGAGGCATGATCGCTTGGGCTGTACAGAATTTCGTCGCCGTCCTCCAGCGCGCCGAGGCCCCACGATAGTGCGACGGCGTTGAGCGCGGCGGTCGCGCCGCCGGTGAAAACGACTTCGTCGGGGTGTTCGGCGGCGATGAACGCCGCGGTACGCGCCCGTATCCTGGTGATCTGCCCGGTCAGACTGGTTGCCCACGGGTAGGTACCGCGACCGGCGTTGGCGGTGCGCGAACTGTGGTACCGGTGGATGGCGTCGATGACCGGCAGCGGCTTCTGTGTAGTTGCGGCGCTGTCGAGGTAGATCGCGGTGGATTCGGCGAGGGCGGGGAAGAGCCGGCGCGCGCTGGCGGACGGGGAGATCGGCGGCTCCAGCACCGGCGGCCGGGAGGCCGTAGGCCGGGTGAGGTGCGACCCGGACGCGGGTGAACGCAACGTGTCGCTCCCTTCCGAGAATCGCTGAACGACACCAACGATACGCACTCCGCGAACTGCGCTCGAAGGTTTCTCGCACACAACGTCTTTCACGCGCCATGGGCGCGGCGATCGTTCAGTATCTGCCCTGAAGGTATTCGACGAGATGTTCGCGTTCGTTGGCGAGTTCGGAGATCGCGCTCTTGACTACGTCGCCGATGCTGACGATGCCGATCAGCTTCCCGTCGTGCACGACGGGAAGATGCCTGATCCGGTGCTCGGTCATGGTGCTGCGCAGTCCGTCGACCAGGTCGTCCGGTGCGCAGGTGCGCACATCGGCGGTCATGATCTCCGATACCTGGGTGTCCAGCAGGTCCGCGCCGCGTGCGTGCAGGCTCCGGACCACATCGCGTTCGGAGACGATGCCAGCGATACGGCTGCCGTCCGGCGATACCACCACCGCTCCGATGTTGTATTCGGCCAGCGCGGCGAGCAGGTTGCGCACCGTCGTATCGGGCGGCACGGTGGCCACCTCGGTGCCTTTTCTACGCAAGATCTCCGCAATTCGCATATTTCCACCATCCATATGTCGCGGCAGTTCTAAGGATCTCTCGTTCGCGACCGCGTGACCAGCACAAATCCGCATCAGGTCGCGACAAGGTCTCGAGCTGGGCTTGTGAGCCTACAGACGACGCCCGTGGCTGCGGTCGAGATCGCGGGCCAACAGCGCGATCGCTGCCTGGGAGATACCCGCCGAGGTGGCCAGGTCGATGGTGGTGAGCTGGGCGATGCGGCGCAGGCGATAGTCGACGGTGTTCGGGTGGACATACAGCTGCTTCGCGGTCAACTGGCGGTTCATGTCGTTGCCGAGATAGGCGCGCATCGTGTCGAACAATTCGGGGTGCGCATCCAGCGGATCGAGAATGGTGGCGATCCGCCGGGTCGCGGGGCCGCCGCGGGTGAGCTGGTACTCCACGGCCAGGTCGGCCATCTGGTACAGGCCGGGTGCACGTCCGGCCACCCGGACCAGGTTGAGTAGCTCGTGCGCCTGCTCGGCGGCCTCCGGGATCTGCTCGGTGTCGCCCATGACCGGCGTCGCGGTGAGCGGCACCGCCGCGGCCTCGGTGAGCAATGCGAGTACTTCGTCGGTGAGGATCACCGCGCCCTCATCGACCGGGACCAGCAGTGTGCCGCCCTTGGTGCTGAGCAACGCCAGGACGCGGGAGTCGAAAACGGTGGCCAACGCCGACTGCAATCGGCGTAGCTTGCGGCGTGCTGCGACCTGCGCGTCGACCCGAAGGTCGCGCTCGTCCGGATGTTCCGGAATCGACAGGGCCACTACCTGATACGACTCGGCAATGGGGATACCTGCCTGTCGTGCCAGTGCGGAGCTGCTGCGTCCGCTGAGCAGTGCCGAGGCCAATGTCTGTGCCGCGGTTTGATGTTCGCGCGCGACGAGGTGCTGCTCGTCGACATAGGCGTCCGACACCGCGGCGGTGATCGCTTCGAGCAGCTCGAGCATCAGATCGGTGGCGACGAGCAGCTCGTCGACATCATCGGCCTTGGCCCGCGCGGTCACGAGACCGAACGCGATCCGGAGTCCCTCGTGGTAGGCGCGCAAGATGGTGCCGAGCGGCACCGCTTCGCGTGCCCATTGCGCCGTGGCCTCGCGGACCTCGTCGAGCTGCTCGTCGCCGGGTGCCGCGCGCTTGTCGAACATTTCGGCGGCGAGCGCCAGACAGCTGCGGGTCAGTTTGGTGACGTCACCGCGCAGTTGCTCGCCGGGCAGCGTGCGGCAGGGGGCCATGCAGGTGGCGAAGTAGCCCACCATGCGCGAGGCCACCCGATCGGTGTTCTGCAACGGAACCGACGCCGGTTGCCCGCCGATTTCCAACGCCGTGTCAGGCGTGTTGATGGACAGATCCAGCGTCGAAAAGGTCATACGCGTCGCTCCAGTACCACATCGGGCGTAATCGAACTGAGCCCGAATCGTATGCATCACTATACGAAATTGTGATGAATGTGGGTAGGGATCCGTGAGATCCGTTGTCGGGCACCGCGTGTGTCCGGGGCGAAATCCCGTCGCACTGCGATGCCGGAAAGTATCGGCGTCGTGGCGGAGGTGTTCGAGTGATCGTCGCGTGGAATTAGCGCCGATAAAATAAGAGCGGCCGGTCTGTTTTTTATTGCGCGCCAACCGATGCGGTGACTATTCGTCGTCGAGTCCGGCGGATAGGTAGGCGGCCGCGGCGAGCCACTGCCTGCACTGTGGTCCATGAACGTCGTGAAGGTGCAGGATTTCGCGGGCCAGTCGGTAGGTGAGGGCGCGCGGCTCGGTGGCGCAATCCGGTGGTGTGAAGTCGGGAACTGCACGTGGCCGCAACAATTCGATCCCGGTGGCGCCGGCAATCGCGACCCGGTGGGGAGTCCGGAATGGCTGACTCATCGACCGCCCCTCACATATGAGATGAGGAGGCTGATCGCGCCGGCGCGAACTCCCTGCGTGCCTCCCGGATTGTGGCTCCGAGTTTAGGCGGTTGTCGCTTACAGATGCAAGTACATTTGCACGAACGACGAATGAAAACACCGGCGGTCCTTGGCACATGGCCCAGGACCGCCGGTGTCGAACTGTTGTCGTGCCGACTATGGCTTGCGGGCGACTGCGCCGTACGCGGAGATGGGCCGAATATCGCCGACCTCGGTGTCGCCTGCCCGCCACTCCGTGATGGAGACGAAACCTGGCTCGACCAACTCGAGACCTTCGAAGACAGCCTGGATTTCGGCCTTCGGCCGCGGCGTGTAGGGATCGCCGCCGGTGCCGGTGTAGTTCTCGCATAACGTGACGTAGGCCGGGCTGTCGTCGGTGCCGTCCCACATGACGAGGTAACTGCCCGATGGCACGGCGTCGAGCACCGTGTGCACGATCCGCAGTAGTTCGTCATAAGTCTTGGCGTGGCCGAGCACGCCCATGAACATGACGCCGATCGGCTCGTTGAAGTTCAGCACGTTCTTCGCGTCGGAGACGATCTGCTCCGGGTTGTGGAAGTCGGAGTCGACGTAGGTCGTCACGCCCTCGTCCGAGGTGCTGGTCAGCAGTGCCCTGGCGTGTGTCAGCACCAGCGGATCATTATCGACGTAAACGATTTTCGCTTCGGGGATGACGCTCTGTGCGACCTCGTGGGTGTTCTGCATGGTCGGCAGGCCGGTGCCGATGTCCAAGAACTGGCGGATCCCCTGCTCGCCGGCGAGGTAGCGCACGGCACGGATCAGGAACTGCCTGGACTGTACGGCCATGGTGGTGATGTCGGGGTCGACTTCGACGCCGGCGTCACCGGCTATCTGATCGATTTCGTAGTAGTCCTTGCCGCCCATCCAGTAGTTCCAGATTCGCGCCGAATGGGGAATGTCGGTGCGGATCAATGGGCTGTGGTCGTCGGGCATGAGTGGGGGCTCCTCAGCAAAGCAGGTGCGGCACGCGGGGCGAGCTGGCGCGGCGGGTGTCGCTAATGACTGGTACATCCGATGTGCACTGTGACAGTACAAGATTCGGGCCAAGGAGACGGTCGGGATCGGCGAGCTGAGCACGGTATTTCGCAGGTCGGATCGGGCGCTCGTGCCGAGCGGACCGCGGGGTCCGAAATAGTAGGCACGGGGGGTGAACATCGTGCTATCGTCCCCGTTGTCAGTGCAGATGCAAGAACGTTTGAGAGTGCATCTGCAAGAACTGACTCGAGTTGATCCACTGGCGTAACCGAGGAGTGGGGAAATGTCGGATACATCTACGAACAAGATCGATGGCAGCTGGCGCAAGAGCTCGTTCAGCAACCCGAGCGGGAACTGCGTCGAAGTGGCAGAGGCGACCAATAACCTGGTGGCCGTTCGGAACTCGAGGGACCCGGAGGGCGGAGTCCTCTTCTACACCCGTCCAGAGATCGATGCATTCGTTCGCGGCGCGAAGGCCGGCGAGTTCGACGATCTGACTAGCTGAGCGGTAACATTGGCGGTCGGTGCGGTGTGTTTCGAACTGGGGTGTTTGTGACACACTGTCGTCAAACCCGAGTATCGGAGATGACTTCATGATCGCAGAACCCGATGACGACGGTCGTGTGCAATCGGTTGTCGCTGAACGTGGTCCGACTGTGCTTCGGATCGCACTGGGCGGCCAATTGCGCAAACTCCGGGAGAAGGCCAGTATCACCCGGGAGGCCGCGGGCGACGCCATCCGTGGTTCGCACGCCAAGATCAGCCGGCTCGAGCTGGGCCGCACCGGCTTCAAAGAACGCGACATCCGAGATTTGCTGACCCTCTATGGCGTCGACGACCCCGTGGAGCGGGAGCGATTCCTGGACCTGGCCAGACAGGCGAACGAACCGGGCTGGTGGCATCGCTACAACGATCTGCTGCCGTCCTGGTTCGGCACCTACCTGGGTTTGGAGCAGGCGGCCAACAAGATTCGCACCTACGAGGCGAATTTGATTCCTGGACTGTTGCAGACTCCCGAATATGCCAGGGCCGTCGTCTCCCTCGGTTATGAGGACGCCGACATGGATCGGCGGGTCGCAGTGCGTCAGCGCAGGAAAGAGATCTTGTTCCGGCAGGATCCCCCCGTCGTGTGGGCGGTGATCGATGAGGCCGCGCTGCACCGGCCGGTCGGCGGCGCGCGCGTCCAGCGTGACCAGATGGAACATCTCATCAAGCTCTCGGAACTACCCAACGTCACGATACAGGTATTGCCATACGCGGCAGGGGAGCACGCGGCGGCAGGCAGCTCGTTCAGCATTCTGCGCTTCGCCGAGCCCGAGCTACCCGATATCGTCTACCTCGAGCACCTCACCAGTGCGCTGTACCTGGATCGTCGGCAAGATCTGGCGCTGTACCTGTCGGTCATGGACCGACTGAGTGTGCAGTCCGAGCGTCCAGAGAAGTCGGTGGAGATTCTCCGGGAGTACGCCCAAGGGGAGTGAGGTCCGGCGGTTCGCCGTCGGACCCGGGTGTCATTCGATCGCGCCCGTTTTGTGTGCGGTCATACCGGCTGGTGCCCGATCGGGGGAGTCGCTGGTTGAGCGATCTGGCTTCGCAGATCGATAAAGTGGTGTCGGCGCGCTCGTGGAGCACAGATGTCTGCGGGATCAGTGGGGCGCAGCGTCCGCTCGGTATGGGATAAGCGCGTGCGTTCGGGGTGTCGCACACCTCGAGACGCGGCGGGCGCATGATGGGCGCACAACACCGCAAGCGCAGGGGGGCGCTCGGTATCGCACAGTGGCACAACAGTATTCGGTGCCTGCGCGAGCGCGCGCTACCTCACTGCTTGATAAAAGTGGAGGCGATGCGCCAGAACGCGTCCGGCTGCAAAACCTCGAGATCCCAGTCGTCGGCCATCGCATGTGCGGTGGTGACGATCCGGTCGATGTCGAAATCGTGGCGGGTGGCCGCGCCGGTGGATTCGACGGCGTGGATCACGAACGCGACGGCAGTCTCCCGCGTGAGTGCGGCAGGCCGCTGGCCCGATCGTGACGACGGTGTGCTCATATTTGTACCGTTCGCTGGCTGGTCGGCCAGTGCGGCCTCGGCTATTCCGAGCCGGCCGCCGTGAAGTGGTTGGTCCATTAGAACGCCCCTGACGTCTGGCGGCAGCAAACCCACGGCGACATTGGCCCTTGGCTCGCTCACGCGGCCTCCCCTGGTTGTCCCCTATATAGCGTTGCGGGACTGAGTTTAGGTCGGTGTGCCTTTCAGATGCAAGTACATCTGCACGATCGATTGCGTATGCGCAGAGGCGATTTCGTGTCTGCTAACCGCCCGCGAACGCGTGGCGCAAGCGCGTTTCGTCGGGCGGCTCAGTTGGCGTTGACGAGGACATCGGTGCTGTAGTGAACCTGGGTGCCCGGCTCGATATATCGGTCTGCAGCGCTGCGCCACGCAATGAAATGCTCGGTGAATCGATGTGCTTCGGCCGCCTCGTCGTCGACATATACCTGGTACAGGAAGAACCGGTGCGGATCGACGCGGTCGGCACAGACATCGAACCGGAGGCAACCCGGCTCATCACGCACCGATGCGGCGGCGCTGCGGCCGACGGCGGCCAGAAATTCGGAGCGCGAGCCGGGCCGGATCTTCATGGACACGATGCGGCTGAACACAGTGACAGACTCCAATCGGGGACGTGCACACGTCAATCGGTCGGGGTGGTACCGCCCTCGGCGACCGACTGGTTATCTAAATTTTTGATCGCGGAGGCCACCGGAATGGCGCCTGAGATCAGTTCGAGTGTCGCTCCCGCGGTCTGCGGGGCGTGCAGAATTCCCGCCAGGACTGTGGCGACATCGGCGCGCGGGATGGTGCCCCGCGGCAGCGGCCGCGGACCGAGAGTCACGAGGCCGGTGGCGGGAACGTCGAGGAGGCGGCCTGGGCGCAGGATCGTCCAGTCCAGTTCGCGGGCACGCAGGTCGTCTTCGGCCTGGGTTTTGGCATCGATGTAGGCCGCCCAGATCTCATCGCTGCCCGCCGCGGGCGGCGCTGCGGCACCCATTGTGGAGATCTGGACGAAACGCCGCACGCCGGCCTGCTCGGCGGCGGTGGCGAGCAGGACCGAACCGCCCTTGTCGACGGTGTACTTGCGCTCTGCACTGCTGCCCGGGCCCGCGCCCGCGGCGAATACGACCGCGTCGTAGCCGTGTATGGCTGCGGCAACGTCGCCGAGCGCGGCATGTTCGAGGTCGATCACCACGGCGCGCGCGCCGGTGGCGGCGATGTCGGCTGCCTGCTCCGGAGTGCGGATCAAGCAGCCGACCTTGTCGCCGCGTTCGGTCAGCAATTCGGCGAGCAGCAGTGCGATCTTTCCGTGTCCGCCTGCGATGACGACGCGCATGGGGTGGTCCTCTCCGGTCGGTGGCGCGCGATATTCGGCGCGGTGATCAGCGTTCGGGTCCGCCCGGGTTGCAACCGGCTTGGACGATGGCCTGATAGTCGAGCGCTGGACGCCACGGTTCGAGATTCCAACTCGGTTTGTTCGGTGCCATCATGCGGGCCCAATTCCAGTGGCACACGAACTGGTCGCGCATGCCGGGTGTATCGGCCGCCGCGGACTGCGCGAGCACTTCCTGCCAGGCGCGGTCCTCGGAGCCGGGAAACGTGGTGTGCCGTCCGGCCGGTGTCGGGAAGACGAGCAGCCGCGGGCCATCGATGCCTGCTGCCCACTCGATGTGGTCGATCAGTGCTTGATCAGCATAGGGATCGATGGTGGGAGTCGCGGCGGATGACGTCGAGATCGCTGTCGCGCTGGCGGCGATGGTGGTCGTCACGGCGGGTGGGTCGACCGTCGTGGCTGCCGGCGACACCGGCCGATCGGTTGTGCAACCGCTGATCGCGAGCAGCAGGGTGGTGCCGAGCAGAAGTGCCGCGCCGGACTGCATCGACGGGCGCGGTCGGCGGCTGTCCGAATAGGACGGAATCGTGTTCACTGGGTCACTGTCGTTCCTGCGCATGGCCATCGCCACCGAGGGTAGCCAAGGCTCGCCGGTGCGGCATCTGCCGGCGCGCACCTGTGATCGTGGTGGGCGATTCCGATGGAAGGTCAGACCGGGCGCGGTGAGAGCGAGGTCAGGGTGCCGCCGATTCTCAGTGCCACAGTGAACGGCACGGCAGCGGCCGAAGTTCGGGTCGCACCTTGTTGTCCACGGTGACCACCAGACCGGCCTGCGCCGCGGCGGAGGTGAACTCCCCGGCCTCGGCGTGGGTGGCCGCGTATTCGAGGATCAGAGCGTGGTCGGGTGTCGGTCCATCGAAGTAGACGGTGATCCGACGGGTGGGTGGCTCTTGGGCGTACTCCCGCTCGGTCAGTTTTCGCGCAGTGCCGTCCATGCCACTGTCTCCTTCCGCCACCAGCGCGGCAACAACGCTGGTAATGAGACGGTAGGTCCCCACCATTGTGGGGAATATGGTGAGCCTGGCTGTTGGACATCTCACAGGGTGGATGCCGGGCTATAGGGCCTGCTCACCAGGGCAGATGCACTATCGTCACAGACCGATCACGCGAAACTTGTGAGTTGTCAAAATGTTTCGCTCCAAATATGTAACTGTGGTCCGTTGTTGTAAACGATGGTCACAACGCTGGACCCATCTGGAGGATCGTCGATGAGGCAGGCCCTACGTTCTATGAGCAAGTTGAGATCCGGCAGGGGGGTGGTGCGCACAGTCGGTGCGATGGCCGCCGGTCTTCTGATGGTGGTTGCGGTGGCGGGGACCGGTCACAGCGCACCGATCTACCCGGCGGCGGATCCGGATCCGTTTTATGCGATCCCCGCGAATCTGGCGGACATGAAGCCCGGCGACGTCATCGCCACCCGCACGATGCCGCCACTGCCGATCTTCCCGGACACCACCGTGACGGTGGTGCGGTTCCGGTCGACCAACTCCCAGAGCAAGCCGATCGCGGCGACCACCACGGTGCTGACGCCGCGCGGGCACAAGAAAGACGGCCCGCTGCTGTCCTATCAGCACATTATCAACGGTCTCGGCGCAGAATGCTCGGTCTCACGGGTGCTCTACACCGACGATCCGAATCTGATCGTGCGTGAGGCGCCGGCGTGGAATGTTTTGCTGCAGCAGGGTTGGACGGTCGCGCTGCCCGATCACCTCGGGCCCCAGTTCGCCTATGGCGCGGCGAAATTGGGTGGTCAGATCACCCTGGACGGTGTCCGCGCCGTCAAGCAGGTATCCGAGCTCCAGGTGGAGAAGAGCCAGGTGGGCATGGTCGGCTACTCCGGCGGTGGCATGGCCACGGCATGGGCGGCCGCACTGGCGCCACGGTATGCGCCCGAACTCGACATCGTCGGCGCGGCCATGGGCGGGGTGCCCATGAACCTGGTGAAGATGCTGGAGGCGCTCGGCCTCGGTTCGCATCCGGCGTTCGGGCTTGCGTTGGCCGCCGGGCTCGGTCTGGAGCGCGAGTACCCCGACCGGTTTCCGCTCAGTGACCAGCTGAACGACCGTGGGCTCGCCGCCCGCGCGGCCATGGCCAACAGCTGCACCAATGACATCCTGGCCGCGGGTGCCGGACATGGCGCGATGGACTTCGCGAAAACGACGTCGATGATCGAGGACGGCGACGCCCGCGCGGTGGTGGAGGAGAACAGCCTCGAACTCTACGACGGCGTGCCGAAAGCGCCGGTCTTCGAATGGCACTCGCCGATCGATGGGCTCATCCCGGTCGACGCGATCACCAACACCGACCGTCGCTGGTGTGCGGCGGGGGCGCGGGTGGAGGCACAAGTGACGCCGGTGCCCGATCATCTGACTGCGGCGGTGCTCGGCATCCCGGCGGCGCTGAGCTGGCTGAACGCGCGTTTTCAGGGGGAGCCTGCACCCAGCAACTGCTGAGGACCCCGCTGGATACCAACGGGCCGAAGGCGATTCCACCGAATCGCCTTCGGCCCGGTTGTTGCGATATGGCGACATGACACACACAACTCGGGCACAGCGGAATCTCGGACCATGCACGGCGGGTTAGCCTGACTTCTCGAGCCCCGGTGCGACAGGGGGCATTTCGGGGTCGAGAGTCCCGTCCTCTCCAGCACCAGGGCAACCGACGTCGCACGCAGAGGGTGTGTCATGAGATGTTTGCGTGCCTTGGTCTTCGCTCTGTTGCTGGTGGGCCCGCCGGCCATCGGGCCCGCGGCCGCTGAGCCTTCGCCCGAACCGACCGCACCGCCTGCGCTATCAGATCTTTCGAGGCTGCCCGAGCTGTCGATTCCGCAGAACGGCTCACTCCTGCCCGGCTTGCAGGAATGGATCGACCGGGTGGTGCCCCCGCCTCCGGTCCCGGTCGCGCTGTCGCCCCAACCTGACCCGATGCCGTCGGCCACAGGTCTGACGCCCGCGCTCGCCGCGCTGCGGCGCGCCGTGCTGCCTGCACCGGTCGGTGATCCCCTTTTCGACGCGTGGCCTGCGAACCTGGAGGATTTCGGCGAGGGCCAGTTGCTCGAGGTCAGGGACATCACCCCCACCGCAGGGCCGCTCATCGTCGTCCCCATCAAGCAGGTGTTGTTGCTGAAGTTCCGCACCACCGACGCGCACGGGCTGCCGTCGTATGCGACGGCGACGCTGGTTGTGCCGACCACCGCGTGGGCGGGACTTGGCGGCAGGCCTGTGGTGGTCGACAACCTGCCCATCGATGCCCTCGGGCGTGACTGCACGCCCGGCTACAGCCTCGCGCACGGATTCTCGACGAAGACCAGCTTCACCGATTTCATTCCACCGACAACACAATTAGCAGTGCTGCGCGGGTACGCCGTGCTCATTCCTGACCATGAGGGCCCCTGGATGGCCTACGCGGAGCCGTATGTCGCGGGTCATGCCGTGCTCGACGCGATTCGCGCGGTGCGCGAGCTGCGGCCGGAGGAATTCGGGGACAGCAAGTTCGCGATGACCGGATATTCCGGCGGCGCGATCGCCACCCACGGCGCGGTCAAGCTGATCGACAGCTATGCGCCGGAATTGGCCGAGGTGATCGTCGGAGCCGCGCTGGGTGGGGTGCCCGCCGATTTCGAGATCCTCGCGCGCAGCATGAACGGCAATCTCGCCTCGGGGGTGTTCATGGCCGCAATCTTCGCCATCGGCAGGGAACGTCCGGAGATACTGGCGCGAATGAACAACCTGGCGCAGTGGGTGACGACCTCGCCGGTGAAAGACCTGTGCGGCAACGGCTTCGGGATCGCCGGTGTGCTCATGCTGCCGATCGATGTGGCCGCGAACTTCGCCGACCCGCTGCACTCCGAGCTTGCCGCGGAGATCTATCGGGTGACCAGAATGGAAGACATGAAGTCGGCGACGCCGCTCTATATCTACAACGGTGAGCAGGAATTCTGGATTCCGGCCGAGGGAGCTCGCAATCTCTATCACGAGCAGTGCGACCTCGGTGTTCCATCGGTCTATCGCAGTGTGCTCGGTGAGCATGTCATCGCCGCGGGCCTCGGCTATCCGGAGGCGATGCTCTGGCTGGATCAGCGGCTACAGGGCGTGCCTGCGCCCGACGAATGCTGAGATTCGGTCGGGTCTGCCCCGCCTACTCGTTGCGATTGCCGTGGAATCGGCGATTAATGACACGTGATGGTGATGCATGTTATCCGTTGTTGTGGTGCCCAGACTTTCCGTCGAGCGCCGCGAGCGCTGACTGCCGTGCCGGTACGCCGACTCGGCCCGGGTGTGGTGCAAGTCCGGATCGGCGGAGGAGGCCGATGAACAACACTGCAGTTGTGGGGCCGGATCAGGCGTCGTACCAGGCCCAGGCCCTGGTCGGCCGCCATTATCGAATGACCGACTACTACGAGGTCGGGCGGGAGAAGATCCGCGAATTCGCCCGCGCTGTGCAGGACTGTCACCCAGCGCACTCGCAGGAATCGGCGGCGTGGGAGTTGGGTTACGACGGGCTGATCGCACCGCTCACGTTTCCGTCGATCGTCTGGCTGCTGATGCAGCGCAAGATGTTCGAATCGGTGATCACCGGATACGACATCAGCCAGGTCCTGCAGACCGAACAGACCATCCGTATGCATCGGCCGCTTGTCGCGGGTGACCAGTTGCGCTGCGATTCGTTCATCGAGTCGTTTCGGCAGTTCGGCGACAACGACTTCATGGTGACCAAGAATGTCCTGACCAACCAGCACAAGGAGCTGTTGCAGACCGCGTGCACCACGGTCGTGGCACGGACGGGCACCGAGGTCGCGCCCGACCTCGCGACGGCGGTCGACGGCGTCATCATGACCGGCCAGGCGCTTGCCGATCGACTCGGCACGGCGCAGCGGCGCACCTTCCCGACAGCAGATCCGGGACTTGTCGAATGCTTCGACGACCTGCGCGGAGAACCGGCCGATGGGGCGCAGGCGCGGGAGCGGTGCAGTGTCCCCACTTTCGATCAGCTGCGGGTCGGTGTGGAACTGCCCGCCCGCGTCGTGTCACTGACCCGTGGCGATCTGGTGAATTACGCGGGGGTATCGGGTGATTCGAATCCGATCCATTTCAGCGACCCGGTAGCTCGCGCCGCGGGCCTACCCAATGTGGTGTCGCACGGACTGCTGACCATGGGCCTCGGCGCGGGGTATCTCACCGAATGGCTGGGCGATCCGGCCGCGGTCACCGAATACGGTGTGCGGTTCGCCGGGTTCGCGCCGGTCGCGCAGGCCGAGCACAGCCGGATCGAGTTCCGTGGTCGGATCAAGTCGCTCGATCCCGATCGCCGTGCGGCGATCGTCGCCCTCACCGCGACTTCCGGCGGCAGGAAGCTGTTCGGGCGCGCGACGGCAGAGGTGCTGCTGCGCTGATCCGCGACAGTAGGTGACGAGATCGGGCAGCGTTTCGTCCGACACGCCGATCAAGAGGCAATCATCCTGGAATTGTGCGATGCCGGGTACGACCGGAGATGTGCGTGGGATCCTCACGATGGAATCGCGTGGTGACCGGCGCGTGGCCGGTGCGTTCGAGGTGCCTCGGATGCATGTGCATGGGCACGAATATCTGTGTGATTGAGGCACTTTGGCCGTAGAAAGTCACGGTCGTGACATGGCAGACTCGGAGCATGCCTGCTTCGGAGCTACGAGAAGGGGATGGCGCCCCGTTTGCCGGAAGAGTGGCTGCCGACGGCGGACCCACGGTGCTGCGCATGATTCTCGGCGGCCGCATGCGCCGGCTGCGTGAAGCGTGCGGGATCAGCCGTGAGGACGCGGGCGAGGCCATCCGCGGATCACATTCGAAGATCAGCCGACTAGAGCTGGGCCGGGTCGGCTTCCGGCAGCGCGATCTCGTCGATCTGCTCGCCTTCTACGGAGTCACCGATCCCGAGGAATTGGCGGAATTCATCGAGCTGGCGCAGCAGGCCAGCGCATCGGGCTGGTGGCACCGGGACACCGACTGGTTGCCCAAATGGTTCGACACCTATCTCGGCCTGGAACAGGCGGCACGGCTGATTCGGTGCTATGAGCCGCGGGCGGTGCCCGAACTGTTGCAGACCGCCGACTACGCCCGCGCCCTGCTGACGCTCGCACATCCGGACGAGCGGGACGACGCGATCGAACGACGGGTGGCGTTGCGCATGCGTCGACAAGAGATTCTGGCGCGCCGTGACCCGCCGCAGTTCTGGGTGACAGTCGACGAGGCGGCCTTGCGGCGCCCGATCGGCGGTTCGACGGTGTGGCGTGGGCAGTTGGATCACCTGGTCCAGCTCGCCGCGCAGCCGCATATCAGCGTCCAGGTGCTCGCCGATCATGTCGGCGGACCTGCGATCGCGGACGGTGCGTTCACCATGCTGCGGTTCGCGGAGCCCGACCTGCCCGACATCGTCTACCTCCAGCAGTTGACCAGCGCCCTGTACCTGGATAAACGAGCCGATCTCGATGCCTATCTCCGGGTGGTGAACGTGCTGTCGGTGCACGCCGCGCCGCCCGAATACACCATCGGCCTGCTCGAAGCGCTGCGCGAGCGGATGCCACGTACTGTTGATCGGCCGTCGGACACCGGCGATCAGCAGTAACCGCAGTGCGCCTACGTCGCCTCGTTCGCGTCCGGTGCGCCCAGCAGCCGTTTGAGGATCTTCCCGGTCTCGCCGCGGGGCAGGTCGTTGAGAAAGGTGACATCGCGCGGCACCGAGAAGCGGCTGAGCCGGTGTCGAATGTAGCTGCGCACCATGTCCGAATCCAGGCCCGCGCCTTCCCTTTTCACCACGAAGGCGGCCAGCCGCTGGCCGTATTCGTGATCCGGAACGCCGACCACCGCCACCTCGCTGACCTGAGGGAGATGGGAAAGCGCCTCCTCGACCGGCCGTGGGAAGACGTTCTCGCCGCCGGAAATGATCATCTCGTCGTCGCGGCCCGCGATGAACAGCCGCCCCGTGGCATCGAGGTAGCCGAGATCGCCGGTGTCGAGCATGCCGTCGGCCTCGCTGGGAGGTGCGGCATTGACGTAGCCGTCGAACAACATGTGATTGCCGACGAAGATGTGCCCGGTAGCGCCGACCGGTAGCGGTTTCCGGTCGGGCCCGAGGACGCCGATCTTGGTGCCGAGCGGTGGTCGGCCCGCGGTGGTCGGCGCGGTCCGCAGATCGTCCGGGTCGGCGATGGTTGCCCAGGAGACCTCTGTCGAGCCGTAGACGTTGTAGAGGATGTCGCCGAAGGTGTCCATGAAATTCAGCACCGTCGCCGCCGTGAGCGGCGCTCCGCAACTGGCAACGACCCGCAGGCTGGAGGTGTCGTAGCGAGCGCGCACGGGTGCGGGCAACTCGAGGATGCGATGCACCATGATCGGCACGGCGATCAACGTCGTCACGCGATGCTCGGCGATCAGGCGCAGGCACTCCTCGGCGTCGAAATGTTCCGGCAGCACCACCGTTGCGCGCAGTGGCGTGCTCATCTGCAGTGCCGCGATGCCCCAGGTGTGGAAGAGCGGGGCCGGGATGAGCATGGTGTCGTTCATTCGGAACGGAATCCGGGACAGCAGGGCGGCGATGGTACCGAAGCCCTTCGGGTGTGGGCGGCGCGCGCCCTTCGGTGTGCCGGAGGTGCCCGAAGTGAGTACGACCAGTTTTCCCGGTTGCGTCGGCTTACGAAAGTCCTTGTGGCCTTGTGCTATCAGATCATCGATCGTGGTTCCGTTCGGCGTCGGCGGGGTGCCGTCGGTGGTGTAGCGGGGGATGTCGGCGTGTAGATACTGGACGAGCGGATCGAATTCGGCGTCCACGAACAACGCAGACAGCTTGTCGCGCTGCACGATCTCCTCGATCCGCCGAGCGGGCAGCCCGGTGTTCAGCAGCACGGCATCGATACCGAGCTTGCCTGCGGCGACCATGGTTTCGACCATTCCCGCGTGATTGCGCGCCAGCAGCCCGACCGCGTCTCCCGCGGTCAGTCCGACTGCCGCCATCGCGGCGGCCAAGGCCTGGGTGCGTTCGTGCATCTCGGCGAAGGTGCGCTTCCCGCGGCAGTCGATGACCGCCGCACGGTGCGGGGACTGCACGGCCGCGGCGGCGTAGCCACCGGCCAGGTTGAATCCCCATTCGGCCAGCCGGCGCAGCTGCCGCCACGCCGTGTCCGGTCGATAGGTGCGACCTACCCCCGAGGTCATGATCTGTTTCGCGACACCGACTCTGAGCCGCATGGGTGAGTTCTCGCCGTTGATGATCACCGACGTCGGCGCGGCGCGGACGAGGTCGGCGAGCAATCGCAGGCCGGCGTTCGTCCAATCGACGATCGCGGCATTGGTCAGCTCGGCCAGATGCGGATGCACTCGGCCCGGCGCGAAATAGGTGACACAGATCCTGGTCTGCCCGTGCTCGTCACGCAGCCGCACCGAGGCGAAGCTGCCGAGCATCGGGAAACGGAGTTCGAAGCTCTCCAGTTCCTGACCCACGATCAATTGCATGGTGTGGGAACGGATGCCGGCCTCGGCCGAACCGACCCGCACCAGCAGTACTGGATGGCCTGCGACGGTCTCCAACGGCTCGCAGGCGCCGACGCCTTCGAATATTCGTGGATAGGTTTGCGGATCCAGCAACAGATCCCACACCGCTGTGCGGGCGATCGCGAATTCGGCGACTACATCGATGACATCGGTAATCAACTACGTGCAATTCTGGCGGGCGGTGCCGGACACTTGCGGGTCCGGCACCGCGGTCTCACATCGGGAACAGGTTGTGCTTGCGAGGGTGTGGTTCGGCTCCGGCTTCCTCTCCCTGAGCAGCCGCAGCGCGTGCCGAATGTCCAGTTGGGTGCGGGCGGGTTCGATGACGGCGTCGATACAGCCGCGTTCGGCGGCGATCCATGAGGTGTGGCGACGGTTGCGTTGTAGTTATTGATCATGAAGTCTCGCACGGCGGACCGCTGGTCGGCGGGGACTTGGGCCATTTTGCGCTTGCCGACGATGCCGACCGCACCCATCGCCGCGTTCCGCGCGGTGGGCACCGCCAGGCCGGTGTCCGCACCGAGCTGCTTTGCGCCGAACATCTCACCGACGGACCCGCCGAACACGGTCTGATCATGAGCGACAACCACTACCGGCCGACCAGCGATCCGCCGGTGCCCGCGACCACCCCGTCGCCATACGCGGCCTCTTTCGAAGACTGCCGGACCGACGCCCCGACCTCCACGAAGCTGTCCACATCCGCCAACGCTCGAACGCGTTCCCACCTGCTGAGAATGCCGTTCTGCGCCCGCCTCGCCATCCCCAGCCGGCTCCGCTGCAATCGCCGGGACGCCGCGCGGGTGCTCCAGCTTGTCGCTCGTGCCGGCCATGCCGGATGCCGCCTTTCGACCTTGTCATCCCTGGAGACGGTATCCGTGGCGGAATCTGCGACCGAGTGATGCTCCAGGCTTCCTGGGCAGCTCACAGTTCCGCCCGAGGGGAGTTGGACGATGTTACGACAAGCAATCGGCAGGTGTGGCAGTCGTCAGCCCGCTCCGGGGCCTGTCCTGTTCGGCAACCCGCGTTCATCACGACTGGCGGGAGGGCCGCCGGGATGGTCGTCGGCTCGGTGGGCAAACGTCGGGCCCGGCCAACGGCCGGGGACGGGAACTGGATCTCTGCGACAGCTGAGCCAACTATTGTCCCTATGGGACAATTAGCTGCTAAACTGTGCATATGGCTGGCGACGATGGTGTCGACCTGGATGGCCGGAGGCTGCGCACGAGGCGCAGTCGGGCGGCTCTGTCGGCTGCTGCCTTCGATTTGCTCACCGAGCGGGGGCTCGACTCGGTGGCGGTGGAGGACATCGCGGTGCGCGCCGGTGTGACGAGGCGGACGTTCAGTCGGCACTTCTCGTCGATCGAAGAGGCAGTGCTCGCCGATCTCGACCAGGATGTGCACCTGTTCAACGACGCGTTGTGCGCCAGGCCGCTCGATGAGCCGCCGCTGGCGGCTTATCGCAATGCCATTCATGACTGGTTGGATGCCGAATACAGTGGCCCGCGTGCGGAACTGCTTGTGCGCCGCTGGGAGCTGTTCCAGCGCTTCGACGACGAGCCCGCACTGTTCGCGGGCTATCAGCGCATCCGTCTTGCGGGGCAACAGGAATCGGTGCGCATCATCGCCGCGCGCATGGGTACAGATCCGATATCCGATCTACGTCCGGCCGCGGCCGTCGCGGTGGGCTCCGGAATGCTCATCGCGGCGTTGCAGGCTTGGGCCTTCGGCACGGATCCCAGTAGCCTGCCCGAGCTCATCGAAGGGTTCTTCGCCACTCTCGCCGGGCTGACCAGCGATATCCACCACGAGGAGGCACCGTCATGACCGCACGGCCGGTGCGAGCGAATGCAGTCCGTCGGACTTGCCGGCGCGTCGGGTTGGATCGTAATCCGATGCGCAGATGGGAAGATCGCCTCCAATCGGTGGCGGGCGCGCTATTGCTGCTGTTGTTCATCATCGTCGTTCCGGTGGCGGTCATGACTATCGGCGGCCGGGTCTACGAGACCGAAACCCGTGTCGCGCAAGCGGAGGCGGCGCAGCTGCACCAGGTCGATGCGACAGTCGTCGAGGTCGGCAAGACGCCGCTGTATGCGCCGATGACGCCCGCGAAGGTGACCTGGCGCGATCCTGACGGCACCACTCACACCAGCGACTATCAGGCGACCGGAATAGTGAAAACCGGTGGCACCGTCAAGGTTTGGCTCGACAGTGCGGGAAGGGTCACCCATCCGCCCTCGGAAACCCGGGCGCTGAGCAAGGCCGTCCTCATCACCACCGGCGCAGTGTTGGCGGTGCTCGTCTGCTGCGGTAGCTGCTATGCCCTACTGCGACGCGCACTCGACCGCAGGCGCTCGCGACTCTGGGAGACCGAATGGGCCACAGTGGGCCTCACCTGGGGCAACCACGGCACCCGCCCGGACCAGAGCTAGCGCCGAAATTCGAACAGGGTGCGGTGTGCCCGCCGACCAAGGGTAGGGACAAGGTCGGCGGGCACACCGCGTGCCGGGCCGCTGCGCGGCGAACGCGGGCCTGACACATCGATAACGTTAGGCACTCGAACAGACTGTCGCACGGCGGAAATCAAACATCGGCACATGCTACGACTGCCGCCGGTATGCGTTGTGACACAACACAACCGACGGTTTCGCACGGTGAACTAGACCGGGAAGAGGCTGTGCTTGCGATTCTCGGGTTCGAGCGTGGATTCCTTGTCGCGCAGCAGCCGCAGCGCCTGGCGGATTTCCAGGCGGGTGCGCGACGGTTCGATGACAGCGTCGATGTACCCGCGTTCCGCGGCGATCCACGGGGTCGCGACAGTCTCGTTGTACTGGTTGATCATGTAGTCCCGCACAGCCGCTCGCTGATCGGCGGGCACCTGGGCCAGTTGCCGTTTGCCGACGATGGTGACCATGCTCTCCGCGCCCATCACCGCAATCCGTGCGGTCGGCCACGCCAGGCTGATGTCCGCGCCCAGCTGTTTACAGCCCATCACCGCATAGCCGCCGCCGTAGGCCTTGCGCACCACGACCGTCACGATCGGCACGGTGGACTCGAGGACGGCGCGGAAGAAGCGCCCGCCGCGCTTGATGACGCCGTTGCGCTCCTCCTCGACACCCGGCAGCACACCGGGGGTGTCCACGACGAACACCAACGGGAGCCGGAAGGCATTGCACAGGCGAATGAAATGGGTCGCCTTGTCCGAGCATTTGGCGTCGATGGCGCCGCCGAGCGCCATCGGCTGGTTGGCGATGACGCCGATACTGCGCCCGTCCACCCGGGTGAAGCCGGTGATCAGGTTCTGTGCGGTGGCCGCGCCGATCTCGAGGAAATCGCCGTCATCGAACAGGCGCAGCAGGATGTCGTGCATGTCGTAGCCCGCGCGATCGGAGTCCGGGATGATGGAGTTGAGCTCGAGGTCGGAGGCGGTGATCTCCGGCTCCAGCCCCGGGTTCACGATCGGTCCCTGCTCCTTGACACTCGACGGCAGGTAACTGAGGTACTTCCTGGCCCAGTCGAAGGCGGCCTGTTCGGTCTCGGCGACATGATGGACGGTGCCGTTGCCTGCCTGTACCTGCGCGCCGCCCAGCTCCTCCATGGTCACGGCTTCGCCGGTGACGTCCTTGATGACCTCGGGTCCGGTGACGAACATGTAGGAGTTCTCGGTCGCGATCAGAATGTCGGTGTTGACCGGCGCGTAGACCGATCCCGCCGCGCACTTGCCGAGCATGATCGAGACCTGCGGAACGAAGCCCGACAAGGGTCCCTGGCGCCGGCTCATCAGGGCGTACCAGGCCAGCGAGGCCACCGCGTCCTGGATTCTGGCGCCGCCGGAGTCGTTGATCGCCACGACCGGGCAGGCATTGTTCAACGCGAAGTCGAGTGCGTTGGCCACCTTACGGCCGAACATTTCGCCGACCGAGCCGCCGAAGACGGTCTGGTCGTGCGCGATCACCACCACCGGCCTGCCGTCGATGCGGCCGTGGCCGGTCACCACGCCGTCGCCGTACATCGCGCCCGGTGTTCCCGGCTGGCGCACCAGGGCGCCCAGTTCGATGAAGCTGCCCGCGTCGAGCAGCATCCGGACTCGCTCGCGGGCGCTGGGTATCTCCTTGGCCTTGCGCTTCGCGATGCCGGCTTCGCCGGCCGGCTCCTGGGCGAGCTCCAGGATGCCCTGCAGCTGCTCCAGCTTCTCTCGCGTACCGCTCATGTGTGGTGATGCCCTTCGAATTCGCTCGCCGTCGCCGTTGCTCCGCCGACCTCGTCGTCCGGGGCGCGGCGCTCGATGGTATCGAGGATATGACCCAAAGCACACATCCTAGACGGTCCTCATGGGGCAGCTCACAGGTCACCGGACGGCCTGTGGCCGTCTGTCGCCCCACCCTCCGTCACGGAGGCGGCGCGGCCGCGCTTCAGGGCGATCTACCTGCTGGGGCGGCGGCGTGTTGTGGTTTGTCCCTGACGGCGGCCGGTCCACCGATGAAGAGTCGAGCAGACGATGTCACGGCGCGCGGTCGACCCTGGGGTGGCATTCACGCAATGCCGGTTTTGCGCGGTCGGCGCTGTGTCCGGCGTTCCGCCATGGTGTCGGAGATCTCGGGCGTGTCGCAACTATTCCGATACTGCGAAGGTCGGTGCCGCAATCGCCATTTCTTCTCGAGAGTCCGCAGATCGCTTGTGATTTCGCCCAACGGTCGGAGTATCGGCTCATGACATTCCCGATTCTCGATCCGTCGCCGCATGTGGACGCGCCAGGTCATTGACCATCGTCGATCATGGTGGGCATACACCCGGGCTCGGGCGCCACGAGCTTGGAATCGAAACTCCTCGAGCATCTGAGATGTCAGGCGCGTGGCACACCCCACGGCGACGTCGCGACTATGGCGAGAAACCTCGTCGCCGCGGCAGCAGGCGGATCGCCACCGGCCGAGGTCACCGGATCCGCGATCCGCTGGGCCCGCGAAGGTGTCGCTCTCGAAACGGTCCTCGGCGCGTATCACGAGGGCATCCGAGCCGGTATGCAGTTCCTCGCCGATACGGCCGCCGGCCATGACGTCGACGAGGTCGTGGCCGGTTCTCGACTACTGGTGCGGGTGCTGGAGACCGTTACGGCGGCGGCTGCGGTGGCCTATGTCGACGAGCACCGCCAGGTCGCCAGAGAACACCAAACCGCAGCACAGACTCTGGTATCCGCCCTGCTCAGCGGTTACGGCGTGACCCAGCTGGCCAAGCAGACCGGCATCGCCATCGCGTCGTCCTACCAGGTGGTCGCGCTGTCGATACCACCGCACGAGGACGAGCGAAGACCCGGCATTGCCAGGCCGTCCGCGGCACGGCGCAAGCTGCGTCGCGTCCAGGTCGCGTTGGGGACACCGCTGGGGTCGCGCGCCCTGTCGCTGCTGTCCACCGACGGTGGCACGGTGCTGGTGCCGATCGACGGCGCCTCGGCTCATACCCCGCTTGCCATGACCACGGAAGTGCTGGAACTGCTCAGTGCGGCCGCCGAGGTGCCGGTCACCGCGACTGTGGGCGCCTGCGACACTGTGCGGATTCCCGAACTGGCAGCGCGCGGGCACGAACTGCTCGAGGGGCTGCTGGTGGCGGGCCGCCCGCCCGGCCTCTATCCGATGGCCGACCTGCCCGAGGCGATCGGACGCGACGCGGCAGGTTATGACAATCCCCAGCAGGCAGCCAGTTCTGTAGCCGCCGCACCCAACGATCGCCGAATCGGTCGTACAGCCTGAATATCGGACTCTATTGTCGAATTAGCCTCGATTCAGGGGGCAACCGAAGGAGTTCCGAGTGACTACCGCGTTGACCGATATCGACATTCTGCGCGAACTGGAACCCGTCGTCGAACGCAATCTCAATGAGCACATCCGCAAAGCCAGGCCATGGAATCCGCACGACTATGTGCCGTCGGATGACGGCCGCAATTTTGCGGCCATGGGCGGAATTGATTGGGAGCCGGGACAATCGGTGCTCTCCGCGGTCGCGCGGATCGCGATGGTGACCAATCTGCTCACCGAGGACGACCTGCCGTCGTATCACAGGGAGATCGCTGACTCGTTCTGCCTCGACGGCGCCTGGGCCCCTGGCTCGGGCGCTGGACGGCCGAGGGGAATCGGCACGAGATCGTGCTACGCGACTGCCTGGTGGTCACCCGCGCGGTCGACCCGGTGGCCGTGGCAGCGGCCAGGATGGCGCGATGACCGCCGGCGTCGCGAAACCAGTGAAGGGTTCGCGGTTTCTGCGCTCGGTCGCCTATGTCACGTTGCAGGAGTTGGCGACTCGGATCAGTCATCGCAACACCGGAACCGCGTGCGGAGAACCCGTCGTCGAGCGTATGCTGCAGCAGATCGCCGCCGACGAGAACCTCCATATGATCTTCTATCGCAACCTGAGTGCCGCCGCTCTGGAGCTGATGCCCAACGCGATGTTCCGTGCTACCACGGATATCGTGACCCAGTTCCAGATGCCCGGCCTCACCCGGCCCAACTTCTGCCGTAACGCGGTCGTGCTGGCCAAGAATGGCATCTATGACCTGCGGCAGGATGTCGATGTCGTGGTCCGTCCGCTAGCGCGGGCGTGGAATGTGTTCGACAGCACCGACTTATCCGGCGAAGAAGAACGCGCGCGCGAGGTGTCGGCCGGCTACCTGGACGAGTTGGAATTCGAGGCAAGGCATTTCGAAGTGCAGCGGGACCGGGCAGCAGCCCGGCCGGCGGAGCGAGTCGCTGCAGCAGGATGAACTTACGCGTGCCGATTGCTGCGGCGGCGATGGTCACCATCGCCGTAGTGAGTGCTGCGACCGTGCTTGCCGACAATGTGACGGTGGCGACGCCACCACCGATCGATCCTGCGATGACCAGAACTGGACTGCTCAGCCAGGAGCGGCTCGGCCCACATCGCGAACGTCTGAACATCGCCTCCGCGGCCATGCGGCGGGTCATCACCGTCGACGTATTGCACGGCACGGGAACCGGACCGCGCCCGACGTTGTATCTGCTCGACGGCGTGGACGGCGAAGCAACCTCGGGCTGGCTCAGCAAAGGCAAAGCGGCGGAGTTCTTCGCGGACAAACCGGTCGACGTCGTATTGACCAGCGGCGGCGCCGGAAGCATGTACAGCGACTGGGACCGCCACGACGCCACGCTCGGGCTGAACAGGTGGGAGACCTTTCTGACCGAGGAGCTGCCGCCGATCGCGGAGTCGCTGTTGAAGTCCGATGGGCGGCGGGCAATCGCCGGTGTGTCGATGGGTGCACAGGCGGCGATGATGCTCGCCCAACGCCACCCCGGCCGGTTCAGCGCCGTCGCCGGTATGAGCGGATGCTATTCGACCGCGGACCCATTGGGGCACGCCGTCACCACCATCACCGTCGCCTCGCGCGGCGGCAATGTCGAGAATCTCTGGGGCCCGCCGAACTCGCCGGAGTGGGTCGCGCACGACAGTGTGCTCGGCGCGGAGGGCCTGCGCGGGACGACGATCTATCTCTCGGCCGCGCCCGGCCTGCCGACGGGCGCGGATCTCGTCGCCGTGGCCAACTCGCCGACCGTCCTCGATGCGCTGAAACTGGCAGGTGGGGGCGCAGCGCTGGAGGCGGGAGCGCGCGCGTGCACCGAGCGGTTCGCCGCGCGGCTCGGTGAGCTGAAAATCCCCGTCACCGTGGAGTATCAGCAGACAGGCATGCATACCTGGGCCGATTTCGAGGCACAGCTGCCACGTGCTTGGCGCGCGCTTGCTCCCGCGCTCGGGTTGCCCGAACCGAAATAGACTCCGCGCCCAAAGTGGACAGCAGTGCCCGACTCGGCCTGAAGTTGCGGTTCGATGAGCCGAATGTCATCTTGATGAGCGCTCCGCGCTCGGCCCGAGGCGGTGTTGCATTCGATCCATCTCATGACGGGACCTCCACCGATGCCGACCCTGCCCTGGACCTCCGGAGTTCATCAGCCTGTCGACGGGGAGCAGTTGCAAGTGCTGACCTCCCGGCTGCCGCTGAACCGCTACTCCGATATCGTTCGGTTCCTGCGCTGGACGCTGAAGATCCGCTCCCAGCTGCGCGATGCTCCCGGCTGTGTCGGCTACACGCTCGACGCACGCCTGTTCAGCAAGACGTTCTGGACCTTGTCCGCGTGGTCGGACCAGGAGGCGATGAACAACTTCGTGCGCAGCGGCGCACACGCGCAGATGCTCGCCGACATGGCAGGCCGTGTGGGCAACCCCAGCTTCGTCGACTCCACCGCTACCCGTGTGGACATCCCGCTTTCTTGGAAGGAAGCCCGCATCCGGCTGACCTGAGGCCCGTGGTCAGCGGTGCTGAGGAATCAGACGACGCCGTCGGCGTTGACGTTGGTATGACTTCGGCACTTCAGTCGGTCCAGTTCTCGATCTTGGACCGGTCCCGCGTTCGGCGCGGTCAGACCCATCCCGAGGCGCTGCGCGAGACCGTAGAGTTCGCGCGGCTGGCCGAGGAGTGGGGGTACCACCGCTTCTGGGTTTCCGAGCATCACAGCGTGCCGGGCGTAGCGGGATCGGCGCCGACGGTGCTCGCCGCGGTGGCGGCCGGGGCGACGTCGCGGATTCGGGTCGGCACCGGCGGTGTGATGCTGCCCAACCATCAGCCGCTCGTGGTTGCCGAGCAGTTCGGGGTACTGGAGTCGTTGTATCCGGGCCGCATCGATATGGGTCTCGGCCGGTCGGTCGGGTTCACCGATGGTGTGCGCCGCGCACTCGGGCACGGGAAGAGCGACGCCGACGACTTCGATGCGCGGCTCACCGAGGTGCTGGAGTTTGTCGGCAACGGTCGTTACGGAGTGCACGCCTGGCCTGCGGATGGCCTGCGGGTGCCTGCGTTCCTGTTGGCGACCGGCGCGGGCGCGGCGCGGGCGGCACGTTTCGGGCTGCCGCTAGTGATCGCGGCGGTGGCGGGCGAGGACCGGATGGTCGAGGCGATCGAGCAATACCGCAACGAGTTCCACCCGACGCCGTGGGGTTCGCAGCCGTATGTTGTTGTGTCGGGCGCGGTCGTCATCGCCGACACCACCGAACAGGCGCACCGGCTGTTGCTGCCGGAGGCGTGGTCGAATGTCTACTCGCGCACCCGTGGTGAATTCCCCGTGCTTATTCCACCCGAGCACATCGAGACCATGACGATGACCGAGCGGGAGCGCAGGATGTTCGACGAGGCGCTGCGCGACCATATCCACGGCACCGAAGACGAGGTCGCGGAGGCGTTGGAACACTTGGTGACCCGGACCCGCGCCGATGAGATCCTGGTGCACACCAGCACTTTCGATCGGGCCGCGCGACTGGATTCGCATCGCCGTCTGGCACGGCTGACCGGATTGCGTTCCTCGGCTCAATCCCGTTCGGAGAATCGCACTTCCGCGGCGGCGTAGCCGAAGACCTTGCGGCCACCCGATTGCGCGTCCATGGCAATGGTCGCCTTGCGCTGGTGGGAATCGAGCGAGGTCACCCGTCCGCGGAACGCGATCGAGCGGGTAGCAAGCGCAGGGATGCCCACGAAGTGCGCGTAATGCCGGAATTGGGCGCGCAACCGGGTGACCGCGGCCGGGTTACCCAGCCACGCGCTCAGGAAGCTCGCGGCGAGCCCGAGTGTGAGCATGCCGGGCGTGGCTACCGTCGGCACCGCCGCGGGGGTGCCGTCCTGCTCGTCGCACAGCACCGGATTGCCGTCGCTGGTGATCTCGGTGTAATTCACCAGGTCGCCGAGTGACAGATCGAACGCCAGGACAGGCAGTTCGGCGCCTACCCTCAACGCGTCGAAATCGACTGTGGTGCGTGGTTTTCGGTGCTCACATGCGGGAGCTGTCCGGAAGGAGTCGACCGCCGCGACGACGTCGGGCCCCCGTTCGGGTTCGGCGGGGTGGTATCCATGGACGGCGAGTTTGCGCACCGTCTCGGCGAGGCTCGGTCTCGCGCCGCCCGTGCGCGTCAGCAGCCCGGTGTCGGCGCTCTGCACGACCGCGCCGTCCTGGTCGATGAGCCAGCTTTTGATCGCGAGCACGTCGTAGTCCGCAAAAGTCCGGAACGATTCGAAATAGATGTCGCAGCTGAGCCGGTCGCCCGCAACCAACAGCCTGCCGAAGTCGAAGACCTGGTCGACGTGCAGAATTCGGGTCGGATCGTATCCAGTGACGAGCGTGTCGAGTATTTCGTGCTGAACCCGCTGCAGGATTATCGCGGCGAATGTCGCAGGCGCGATCAGACTGTCGAAGCCGAGCGCGGCGGCCGCTTCCTTGCTCCAATGCGCGGGATGATAATCCTGCACGGCGCGTGCGAATTCCCGGATCATTTCATCTCTGACGACGTAGCGCGCTGCCGATCGATACCGGTGCAGTGCCTGCGCAGGAGCCGCAGCATTTGCGCGATCGACGACGATGTCACCCATATCTGCTCCTGTCGTACGCGCGGGTCGTTGCCACTGTGACCGCACCCGGCAGTGCCCGACCCGCCGAACACGTTGTGCCGAAGCGGGTTCGGGTGCTCGACAACACCGTGTCGAGCACTGAATCTCCTTGATCAGCCATCGAGGTGCATCCCACGGCGACGAAACGTGAAGCCAATGATTCGTCCGGAAGTCTCGTTTTCTCTGTGATTCATCGGCTATGTGGAGATCTCACCGACAAGAGCTCGATTCTTTGGTGCTGCGCACGCACTGTCGTGATCAGCCGCGTGCGGTACGCGGGCTGGGCTGCGGCCCGGCCCCGGCCAATTCGCGCGATAGTGCGGACTGTGCCGGTTCCCTATGGCGACCGGATGACGTGGTGAGGTGTCCAGATACCTTTCTGTCACATGTGTTTCGGCGCTCGACCGTCTTAGCGTTGGCCCAGTTCCAGTGCCGTGGCCCGGTATCCCTGGGCACTGTCGCGAACGCTGTCGTTCTGCAGGAAGGCATGTAATGAAACGAAATACCAGCGGGCGGTCGTTGAGCGTCGCGGTGATGATGGGCATCTCGGTGCTCACGATGAGCGTGACGGGAGTGCTCGCCGGTGCGGCACCGGCGGCACCCACCGAACAGAACTTGGCCGATTACATCGCCACCGGCCGGACAGGGACGCCGGTCGCAGGCTCCGGCAGCGCGGGCGGCTCCGGCTCCGCATGCACCTCGGGCAGCGGCGCAGGGTCGGGGAATGGGTCCGGCAACTGCTATGGCGGCTCGGGTAGCAGCTCGGGTTCCTCGGGCGGCTACGCTTCCGACACCGTCGGCTTCGGACCGCCGATGACTTCGTGGCTGGCCGCGTTCGGCTACGGTCTGCTGCACCCGAATGCGGCGCCGCCCGGGTCCAACGACTGGAGTTGCCGGCCGACAACGGAACATCCGCGTCCGGTGGTCATGGTGCACGGTACCTGGATGAACGCGTACAACGGTTTCGCCTATCTGGGCCAGCCGATCAAGGACGCAGGATTCTGCACCTTCACCTTCAACTACGGTCGCGCCGACCTGCTCGAGGGCGGCGGTCTCGGTTCGGTGCTACCCGGGGTGATGGGCACCGGCTACATCGAGGACTCGGCGAAACAACTCGCGACATTCGTAGATCGGGTACTCGCCACGACCGGCGCGAGCGAGGTCGATCTCGTGGCGCACTCGCAGGGCGGCACGATGTCGAACTACTACACAAAGTTCGAGGGCGGCGCGGCGAAGGTCGAGAACCTGATCACCTACGGCGCCACCCACCACGGCACCAGCCTCTACGGGATCGGCGCACTCGGCAGGGCCATCAATAATTTCGGCATCGACATCCTCGGCTTCATCGAGATTTTCGTCGGCCACGCAGGTATCCAGCAGACCATCGGTTCGGATTTTGTCGACAAGCTGAATGCCAACGGCGACACCGTCGCCGGGGTCGACTACACGGTCGTCGGGACCCGCTATGACGAGATCACCAACCCATACGACCTGACCTTCCTGCAGCCGGGACCGGGTGCGACGGTACAGAACATCACCCTGCAGGACGGTTGCGAACAAGATCTCTCCGACCACCTGACCATCCTCTATTCGCCACGCGCACTGTCGATTGCGCTGCGTGCGTTGGACCCGGTCGGACACCCGAACCTGGCATGCACCTTCAACCCGTGGGTGATCGGCGGTGGGGGAACGCTGTAAGTCCTCGATCGTGCATCACGCCTAACAGGACGAAAACCGTCATCTCCGAGTCCGGTTCGGACGGCATTCATCGACATATGTTTCGACTTTCTGTGCGGGGTATGGAAATTCGGACGTCGGATGCGGCGCAGGTGCTGCACTCGACGTTCAGGTCGCGATGCGGAACCGGTTTCGGTAATCGCCCGGGGTGGTTCCGAGTTGCCTGCGGAAGGCGCGGTGCAAGGTTTCGACCGACCCGAGTCCCACCGTCGCGGCGACTCGTTCGAGCGGCTGGTCGGTGGTTTCCAGCAGCCGACGCGCGGCTTCGACCCGGCATGCCTCGACATAGACCACGGCGCTGGTGCCGGTTTCCTGCCGGAAGACGCGCGTGAAATGACGCTCGCTCAGGCACATCCTGGCCGCCAGCGCCGAGGTGGACAGATCGCCGCCCAGATGTTCGGTGACGAAGATTCGTAATTCATCGATGTCACGGCGGGTGGCCGCGGGAGGACTCAGCGGCACGCTGAATTGGCTTTGGCCGCCTTGACGTTTGAGGTATACCACCAGCTGCCGCGCGACCTGCAACGCCAGTTGTTCGCCGTGATCCTCGGCCACCAGTGCCAGGGCGAGGTCGAGACATGCGCTGATTCCGGCGCCGGTCCAGATCCGGCCGGCGCGGATGAAGATAGGGTCGGGGTCCACGACAACGTGGGGGTGCTCGGCGGCGAGTTGGTCGGCTGTCGACCAATGGGTGGTGGCAGTCTTTCCGTCCAGCAAGCCTGCGGCCGCGAGCAGATGCGCACCCACGCACACCGAGGCTATCCGTCGCGTGCGCGGCGCGACGGTCTGGATCCATAGCACGATCTCCGGCTCGACCCGCGCCACCGGACCATGGGGCAAGGGATCCACCGCACCCGGGACGACCAACGTATCAATCGGGTGTTCGACCTCGTCGAAGCTGAGGTCGGTGACGACACGCACCCCGGCCGACGTGCGCACTTCGCCTTGTACGGGGCTTGCCAGCCGCACGTCGTACCGTGCTCGCCCGCCACCCTCGCGGTTCGCCAGCGCGAATACTTCGGCCGGCCCGGCGACATCGAGCAAGTCGACGTCGGGGAAGGCCGCGATGACGACGCGGTGGATCAAGGTCATGACTCCATCGTCGACGCCCGGGCCGATGGCCGCAACGACGTATTTCTGTCACATCCGGCCATCGCCGCCCGGCTGGAGTTGCGGCTGACCGGGGCTGTTCGGCAGTGGGAAACGTTGTTCTGCACCGAGCCGGAACGAGGGCTCCATCGACCGAATGTGCAGTCTTGCCGAACATCGGCAGCGCCGCGAAACGACGAACCAACCGGGTTCAACGGATATACACTGGTAGTTAGGTAAATTCGCGCCAGTGTTCAGTAACCGTACCGAAGATTTCGATCCCGTAGCCCACGCACATTCGATGGTTGGGCGGACTTTCCGTGCCAGTGAGCACTATGAGGTCGGCCGGGAGAAGGTTCGTGAGTTCGCCCGAGCGGTACGAAACCATCACCTCGTGCACTGGCGCGGCGACATTGCCGCGGCCTACGGCTACCGGGGTCTGCTGGTGCCCCCGACGTTCGCGTCCGTTCCCGGACACCTGGCCTACTCCGAGATCTTTCCGACGATTCTGCGCGGCTACGATCTGAGTCAGATGATCCAGACCGATCAGATGATCGAATACCACGCCACAATCCACGAGGGCGACCGCCTGACCTTCGAGGTGTGCCTGGAGTCGTTTCGCCGGGCATTCGGCGGAGATCTCATAGGACTGCGTCAGGTGGTCTTCAACCATCGAGACGAGCCGGTCATGACCTCGCGCACGGCCATCGTGGGGCGCAGTAGCGTTGAGTCCGATCTCGCGGAGACCGCAGCCGAATCGCTGATGCCTGCTTTCAACAGTCGCGAGGGCGGCCCCCGCCGGAAGAACCCACCGCTTCATGTCGACGTCCCTACCATCCCCCGCCCGGAAGACCACTGGCGTGGCGCGGGGGAGAACGTGGTGGCGTTCGATTCGCTGAGCGTCGGCGATCGGCTTCCGCCGCGGACGGTCCGGCTCACCGCAGGGGATTTGGTGAACTATGCGGGAGTCTCCGGTGACCCCAATCCCATTCATTGGAGTGAGAAGCTCGCACATCTGATGCGCCTGGAAACCGTGGTGGCGCAAGGCATGCTCACCATCGGGCTCGGCGCGGACTATGTCAGTTCTTGGTTGGGGGACCCGGGTGCGATGCGTGCCTTCAACGTGCGGTTGACCAGTCCGGTATATGTCACGGAGACCGGTGCGGAGATCGAGTTCACCGGTCGGATCAAAGCGGTCGACCATGCTCGGTCCAGCGCGATCGTCGCCCTCGACGCCAAGCATCGAGGGCGAAATATCTTCGGTCGTGCGACCGCTACCGTCGCACTCCGTCGACAGGCGGTGCACGTTCCCGGCCCGCCGGAGTGAGCGCGCACGGATCGTCCGGCTTCACATCGGCGACCATCGCGGTGGCTGCTCCCTGCACGACGAGACGGCCGCGCCCTCGACGCCCCTCCGAAGGCCTAGTGCGGCGTGAGCAGCACCGGCAGCTCGACCAGACCGTGCGAGCGCCACGAGGTTCGGTATTCGAGCGCTGATTCTGCAACAGCGAGCTGCACTCGGGGGTGCCGCAGGAACAGTTGCGGGACAACGGCGTCGACGACGAGGTCGGTGGCTTGCGCGCCGAGGCAATAGTGGGGCCCATGGCCGAACATCAGGCTTGGCCTACCGTTGCGGGCCGGATCGGAATCGGCGCCGAACAGCGTCAGCAACACGGTGTCTCCAGCGGGGATGGTGCGCCCGGCGACCACGAGCTCGGTGACCGCGAATCGTCGGATGGCGAACGGCAGTGGATTGGCCCGTTCCATCAACAAGCCACGGGAGGACGGCCACGCGGCGAGGGTTGTGGCGGCGTCGTCCGAGGTGAGGAGTGCGGCAATCATGTTGCTGCACATGTGCACCGCGTTCTCCAAACCCGCCAGCATCATCAGGAAGGCGAGGGATACCAGTTCGTCCTCGGTCAGCGTGTTCTCGATGTCGCCGGCGTGGATCCACCCGCTCAGCAGGTCGTCGCCGGGAGCTGTGCGCTTCGAGGCGACCAGTGTTGCGAATGTCGCGGTCAGCCAGTCGATCGCCGCCACGAGCCGTTGCCCGGATGCTTTCGACGCGGCATCGAACGTCACCATGGCGGTAGCGGCCTCGCGCAGGCGCGAATGCAGGTCGGCGGGTATTCCCAGCAGTTCGCCGATCACCGATGTCGGAACCGGGACACACACGGCAGTAAGCAGATCGACGGTCTCGCTGCCGCTTTCGGGCAGCGTAGCGAACACCGCCGCGGCGGTTCGGGCGACGGCGGCGCGCAGATTTCCGGAGGAACGTCGAGAGAATGCGGGTCCGGCGAGCTTTCTGATCCGGTGGTGGTCGCCACCGTCCATGTTCAACAGGTTTCGATCGAGCGCAGGTGGTAGCGCGAAACCGGTATAACCGTCGCCTGCATGCCTCTTGTCCAGGCTCAGTCGGGGATCGGCGAGCAATGTGGCTACCTCGTCGTATCCCGCCACCACCCAAACCTGTTGGCCGCCAGGAAGTTCCGCACGCCGCACCCGTCCGCGCCAGGCGGCGTGCTCGTCCCATCGGGTTCTCGCCGACGTGCCGATCACCGTCGTCTCCACCATCGCGCCACCTCACTGTCGGTGTTCTCACAGGGTATTCGGGTGGGTGCGCAGACCGCTCCTCGGGGCGGGCGGCTCGGAAAGCCGATCCGCCAGTTGGTGCCGGCCGCTGATTCTTCGGTTACGCGGGCTTCAGCGCAACGGCCGGTTCACCAAGCCGGCGGCGTCAGCCCCTTGCCGATAGCGGTACGTCGGCGTACCGTCATTCTGGTACATAGATGTACCACGCGAGGAGGTGGGCGCATGCCCGCTGTGAAACTTCCGGATGGCCCTTCTACGCCGCGGATCGTGCAGAGCCTGGAGATACTCTTCGGACGCTCTCGTGCTTGGCGCCGCACGCATGATCGCTTCGGCTCGGCCTTCACCATCCACATGCCCAGGTTCGGTCGGGTGGTGGTGATTTCCGATCCGGCCGAAGTCAAAGCGCTGTTCACCGCGGGTGCCGATGTCGCCGACAATGTCGCCGTCAACCTCGGGCAGTTTCTGGGGCCGGGCTCGTTGTTCTCATTGGAAGGCGAGGAACACCGCAAACAACGCAAGTTGTTGACACCTCCGTTCCATGGACGCCGACTGGCCGTGTACGAGTCGCTGATCGAGGAGGAAGCGGTCCGCGAGATGGCGTCATGGCCGTCGGAGCACGAGTTCGCCACGATGGATTCGATGATGCGGATCACCTTGAACGTGATCCTGCGTGCCGTATTCGGTGCCGAAGGCAAGGAGTTCGACGAACTGCGCGAGCTACTTCCCAAATTGGTTCTCGTCGGGTCGGCCCTTGCGGCGGTACCGGTTCCGAGGAGACTGCTGGGCCGCTTCGGCCCGTGGGCCCGGTTCGCGGCGTACCGCAACCGGTACGACGACATCGTCGGACGGCTGATCGACCGCGCTTCGGCCGACGAACAGATCCAAGACCGCGACGACGTGCTGGCGATGATGTTGCAAGCTCGATACGACGACGGTTCCAGCATGAGTCGCATCGAGATCGCGGACGAGCTGCTGACCCTGCTCACTGCCGGTCACGAGACCACCGCGACGACGCTCGCGTGGACGATCGAGCGACTGCGCCGCCACCCCGATGTGCTGAATCGCCTCGTTGCCGAAGCCGATTCGGGTGGCTCGGAACTGCGGGAGGCCACGCTGCTCGAGGTGCAACGGGTCCGGCCGGTCATCGATGCCACAGCGCGCACGGTGCGCGCCGAGTCGATGCAGTTGGGGCGGTGGACGCTGCCGAAGGGGCAGACCGTGGTGGTGAGCATCCGGTTGATGCACGACAACGAGGAGCTCTTCCCGAACGCCCGTGCTTTCGACCCCGATCGGTTCGTCGGCGTGCGCCCGGGCACGTTCAGCTGGATCCCGTTCGGCGGCGGCGCGCGCCGCTGCATCGGTGCGGCGTTCGCGACCATGGAGATGAACGTCGTATTGCGCACGCTGCTGAGGGATTTCACGCTCGAAACGACCGACGCGCCGGACGAACGGACGCACTTTCGCGGGGTGGCGCTCGTTCCTGCCGGGAAGGGGCGCGCCGTGGTGCGTCGCCGCACTCCGCAGCAGGTGATTTCGGACCGGGGCCGCGCCACCGAGGTGACGGCGTGAGCGGGCCGAGTGTCGAGGTCGGTCACGGCGTTACCTTGGCCTACGAGCGACTGGGTGCGGGCGGTGTTCCGGTCGTGCTCGTCGCGGGTTTGGGCCAGCAGTCGCACGACTGGCCGGACGGATTGTGCGCCCTGCTGGTTGCACGCGGATATCAGGTCATTCGTTTCGACAATCGCGATGTCGGCCACTCGACACATTTCGGTTTTCCGCCGCCGGGCCCGGTGGATTTCCTACGCCGCCATTGGCATCACGACCAGTACGATCTCGCCGATATGGCCGCGGATACGGTCGGTCTGCTCGACGCACTGGGGCTGCCGTCCGCGCATCTGATCGGAATGTCGCTGGGCGGCATGATCGCGCAGACCATCGCCGCCCGCTATCCGGCCCGGGTCGACTCGCTGACATCGATCATGTCCACCACCGGCGCCGCTCGGCTGGGACGTCCGGCATGGTCGACTTGGCGATTGATGTTCAGCCGACCGGCGCGCAACCGTGCCGAGCATATTGATCTTGCGGTGCGAATGTACCGGCACATCTCGTCGGCCGGATATCCGTTCGATGAGTCCGCTGTGCGTGCGGCGGCCGCCACGACCTGGGATCGCGACCCGGCTCCGGCTCGCGGTGTCGGCCGTCAGCTCGCCGGCATTCTGAAATCCGGCGACCGGACACGAGAGCTGAGTGCCGTGACAGCGCCGACGTTGGTTCTGCACGGTGACCGCGACCTGATGGTCGCCCCGACGGGAGGGGCGGCTACCGCGAATTCCATTGCCGGAGCACGTCTCCGGATCCTTCCCGGCATGGGCCACGACCTGCCCGCAGGCGTATGGCCGACCCTCGTCGACCTCCTCGACGACCATATCCGCACGTCCCAAACCAGGAGCGCCGATGCCCCGCACTCATAGGCCGCTGTTCGGCCGCCCGGTCATGATCACCGGCGCGGCCTCCGGAATCGGCCGCAGTCTCGCCCAGTTGTTGTCACACAAAGGCTCGCCCGTGGCGATCGCCGATATCGACGAGATCGGACTGAAGGAGACGGCCACGTCGTTGACCGGCCCGGTGCTGGCCCGTGTCCTGGACGTACGGGACGCCGCCGACCAGCTCGCGTTCGCAGGCGAGGTTCGCGACTGGCTGACCGCACCGCTGGCGGCGGTGTTCAACAATGCCGGTGTGGCGGTCTCCTCATCGGTGCTCGATGCGGTTGCCGAGGACGACGAGTGGCTGCGGCAGATCAATTTCGACGGAGTGGTCAACGGTACGCGAGCCTTCCTGCCCATTCTCGTCGAGCAGGACGAGGGCGTCGTCGTGAACACCTCGAGCGTGTTCGGTCTGCTCGGGATGCCCAATCAAAGTGCGTACTGTGCAGCGAAATTCGCGGTCCGCGGGTTCACCGACGCGCTGCGCCAAGAGCTGCGGAAGACCGGTGTGTCCGCGGTAAACGTCCATCCCGGCGGCATCACGACCAACATCGCGCGCAATGCTCGGGTCCGAAAAGACCCCGAGGGCCGCGGGCGAACGCCGGAGCAGATGGCGGCGGAATTCGAGGCCGTGGCGCTGACCAGCCCGGCGAAGGCGGCCGAAATCATATGCCGCGGTGTCGAGGCGGGGAAATCACGGATTCTGGTCGGCCCGGACGCCTATCTGTTCGATGTACTGGCGCGGGTGGCACCAACGCGCTACTACGACGTGATCGCACTGGTGGAGCGTCGGCTGCGTGCTCGTGGCAAGGCAGGAGCACGGGCATGACCGAACATGTGGATGTCCTGATCGTCGGTGCCGGACTGTCGGGAATCGGCGCCGCACATCATGTGCAGGCGGCGTTTCCGAGCCGCAGTTACGCGATCCTCGAGGCCCGCGATGCCCTCGGCGGCACCTGGGATCTGTTCCGCTACCCTGGCGTCCGCTCGGATTCCGATATGCACACGCTCGGTTACCGTTTCCGCCCGTGGACGCAGGCCAAAGCCATCGCCGACGGTCCGGCGATCCTCGAATACATCCGCGCGACGGCCGCCGACGCCGGTATCGACCGGCGTATCCGGTTCGGGCATCGAGTGATCGGTGCGTCGTGGTCCTCCGCCGAATCCCGCTGGACGGTGCGAGCCGAGCACGCGGGCACGACCGCGGTGTTCACCTGTGACTTCTTCTATGTCTGCAGCGGCTACTACCGCTACGACGAGGGCTACACACCCGACTTCGCCGGAGTCGACGACTTCGGTGGGCAGCTCGTGCATCCGCAGTCCTGGCCGGCCGACCTGGACTACACCGGCAAGCGGGTCGTCGTCATCGGCAGCGGCGCCACAGCGGTGACGCTGGTGCCTGCCATGGCCGAGGCCGCCGAACATGTGACGATGCTGCAGCGGTCGCCGAGCTACATCTTTCCGGTGCCTTCGCAGGACACCGTTGCCAACCGACTGCGCAGGCTGATCGGTCCGAGACGTGCCTACACGGTCGTGCGGTGGAAGAACGTGCTGCTGGGTATGTTCATCTACCAGTTCAGCCAACGGCGGCCACGGCAGATGCGGAGGTTCATCCGCAAACTGACCATTGACCAGCTGCCTGAGGGCTACGACGTCGACACGCACTTCAAGCCGACCTACGGGCCGTGGGATCAGCGGTTGTGCCTGGTTCCGGACGGGGACCTGTTCCGAACGATCCGCGAGGGTCGCGCTTCGGTCGTCACCGATCGGATCGACAGATTCACCGAGGCGGGGTTGCGTCTCGAGTCCGGCCGCGAACTCGAAGCCGATGTGGTGGTGAGCGCGACCGGCCTGCAGTTGCTCGCCCTCGGCGGGCTCCGGCTCACCGTCGACGGACGCGAAGTCCCGCTGCCCAACACTATGGCGTACAAGGGGATGATGCTCAGCGGAGTACCCAACTTCGCGTTCACCATCGGCTACACCAATGCGTCCTGGACGCTGAAGGCCGATCTCGTGAGCGAATTCGTCTGCCGGTTGTTGCGGCACATGGATGCCAACGGCTACGTCGAGAGCACGCCATGGCCCGACCCGACCGTCACCGAGACCCCGCTGCTCGACTTCCAGGCCGGCTATGTCCTGCGCGCCATCGACCGATTCCCCAAGGCAGGTTCTCGGGCTCCGTGGCGTCTGGGCATGAGCTACGGCCACGATGTGATCACCCTGCGGCACGGCCGTATCGACGACGGCACCATCCGCTTCGCGCACCGGCGCGCGGCGCAGGGTAGCGGATTCACGGAGGCCGTCGAACTCGGCCACGGCCCCGAACAGGTCACCGCATGAGGAGCGCGGCGGCCGCATGCCGGGATCGGTCGAGACGCCGATCGACGGGAGCAGTCACTACGCTGACTCCCGTGACACGTACCGAGCCCGTACCGCGCACCTCTACCGATGTCCCGGCCGAGCCGGGACATCGGCGTCGGCTCCTCGACGGTATGGCGGTCGCGGTGCGCGAACGTGGCTATCGGGACTCGACTGTCGCCGACGTGGTACGCAACGCCCGTACCTCGCGCCGCACCTTCTACGAACACTTCGCCAGCAAACAGGACTGCTTCATCGCCCTGCTGAGTGAGCGGAACACCGAAACGATCCAGCAGATCGATGCCGCGGTGGACCCGCATGCGCCGTGGCGCACCCAGGTACGCCAGGCCATCGAGGAGTGGATCCACTTCTCGCAGGAGGATCCTACGATCACCCTCAGCTGGATTCGTGTCGTCCCTGCGCTGGGCGAGGATGCCAGACAACTGCAGCGAGAAACCGGCGACGCGTTCGTCGATCTGATCCAGAAGCTCACCAGCACAACAGAATTCGCTGCGGCTGGCCTGCATCCACCCACCCGTCAAGTGGCGACGATCCTGCTCGGCGGCTTCCGCGAACTCATGGCGACGACTGTCGAGGACGGCGGCCAGATCGCCGACATCGTCGACGTCGCCGTCGAAACCGCGATCGCACTGGTCGGTCCCCGCGTGTGAGACGAGACAGCACCGCACCGGACTTCCGCCTGCTCGGGTAGCCCGGTCGCCGTCGATGTGGGTTGCTACATCTTGTAGCCGATCTGGCGCAGTAGCTGTCTGCGGGCTGTCTGGTCGTCGGCATTCTCGACGCCCAGCGGCGGGAGCCCGTCGACGACACCGACGATTCCCCGACCCAGCTCGGTCTGGGCAACCAGCACTTCCACGGGGTTGGCTGTCGCGCAGAAGATTCCGCAGACTTCCGGGACCTGCTCGACCGCGTTGAGCACATTGACCGGATATCCCTCGCGGAGGAAGACGATGAACGAGTGTCCGGCTCCGACGGCGAGTGCGTTCTTCGTCGCGAGCTCGACCAGGTCGTCGTCGTTGCCGGAGTGCCGGACCAGACGCGGCCCGGATGCCTCGCAGAATGCGAGCCCGAACCGCAAGTGGGGACCGTTACCGACCAACGCCTCGTGCAGGTCCTCGACGGTCTTGATGAAGTGGGCCTGTCCGATGATGACGTTGAGATCGTCCGGTTTGTCGATACGCACAGTTGTCAACTCCACAGGAACATACTGCGCCTGACCACTGGGGATGCACAGCACTTTGGCGCCGATCTGCTCGCGAACATTCACTATCGAGAAACTCGCGTCCGGCAGAAACCTGCCGCGCGCCTGCCGGTCGTCGCGCCCACCGGGCCGCCACGCCGACGTCTACGCCTCGTGTCCGGGCCGCAGCTGGGATACCTCGCTGTAGCGGAGGGCGCGGGTGCGTGGGGGTGGGGCGGACCCGGCTTCGGGGGCTACCAGCAGCCCGACGTGGTCGCCGAAGTCTTGGCGTTCGAGGATCCGTCCGCAGAACCAGCCCGCTGCGGCATCCAGGATCGGCAGGCTGGCCGGGCCGGGATGCCAGTCGCAGTGGGCGAACTTGTCGATGTCGTTGCCGGTTTCGGTACCGAATAGTGCCGCCAGTGAGATCTGGTCGCGATCGAGCAGGTGCACGGCGAGATGATGGGCACACATGGCCAGCTCGAAGGTGTGGTTCTTCTTCGAGATTGCGATGAGGAATCGCAACGGATCGATGCTCACCTGGGAGGTGAATCCGACGAGACAGCCGGCTCGCTGTGGGCCTTTCCGCGTCGTCACGACGCAGACAGGATAGTCGGCGGCCGCAACTACTGCCTCGAAGGATGAGTCTTCGTGTCCGGTGTGGGGCATGGTGTGCTCCTCGGATCGGGGAGTCGATGACAGGTCGGACGCATACGGGCGCCGAGCGATTCGGCCGCCGACCGGAACAACTCGTGTGCATACGGCATCGTTTGCTGGAGTAGCGGTGGCGTCGCCGTCGAACTTCGCGATGACACGCCCACGCCGGGTTGGCATATTCGGCGACCTCGGTTGCCATCCCGACCTCCTCTGCGACTCGACCCGATGCCGGTTCGGGCATCTCGTGCAACAAGAAGACTCGTCTCACAGTAGGAGATCGCCGTCGGTTTCGGGTGATCGTGGGTTAGTTCGTCGGTGCGGCTTGCCTTGCGCGGTGACTGACAACGTATGACGCTGGCTGTTTGCTCGTCTCGTCATGGGGTAGCCGGGAACCATGAGCAACTCGGGAAACGACGGGGCCCGTTCCGCGGGCGTCGACCGAAACGAGGATGCCTGCGTGATTGCTCGAGTTCTGCTCGTCGTTCCGGTTCGGGATGAAGAGCGGCTGTTGCCCGCCGAGCTGTGGTGTTCGGGAGTGACTACCGACCTCACCGTCGATCTCCGCCGGAGTCATGCGGAGCGATACCTGGCCGATCGCGGCCGTGATTACGCGGAAAAGGAGTTCTCATGGTTGCCGAGCAGATGATCGATCTTGCTGTTCGCGGTACTCCGGACGATGTCTGGGCGCCGTGGCGGCATCGTCGCCCCGAACTGTCCCTCGCCGGGTGGCGACACTTGGTCGTCGTCGCTCCGCATCCCGACGACGAGATACTCGGAGCCGGGGGTTTGATCGCGCTGGCGCGTGCGCGCGATCTGCCGGTCACAGTGGTCACCGTGACCGACGGAGAAGCCTCACATCCCGGTTCGCCCACCTACTCGCCGACCGAACTCGCCGACCTACGTATCCAGGAATCTCTGCGGGCGGCAGCAGAACTGGGTGTGGAACCACCCATTCGGCTCCGAATCGGAGACGGCGTCGTAGCGGCACACGAAGCCGCAGTGACCGAAGCGCTCGCAGAAATCCTCACCGCATGCGGGCGCACCGGCGGCTGGTGTGCGACGACCTGGCGGCGTGACGGTCACCCCGACCACGAAGCAGTCGGCCGTGCCGTGGCCGCGGCGTGCGCTGGAACCGCGACCCGATTGCTCGAATTTCCGGTGTGGATGTGGCACTGGGCGAACCCTGCTCACCCTGTGGTCCTCGTGACCCGCGCGCGGACGTTGACGCTGCCGGAGGCAGTCATCAACGCCAAGTCGCGCGCGATCGCGCACTTCCACAGCCAGATCAGCGCCCTGTCGGAGGATCCCGCCGACCAACCGATCCTGCCGCCGCACCTGCTCGACCGATTCATCGGCGCGACGGAAACGTTCTTCGTATGAGTGAGACACGCCTGGCAGCAGGCTATTTCGACGACATGTGCGCCCGCGACTCCGATCCGTGGGGGTTCACCACGCGCTGGTATGAACAGCGCAAGCGAGCACTGGCCATGGCCGCACTACCGAAGCCGCGCTACCGCAACGCATTCGAACCCGGCTGCTCGATAGGCACCCTGTCGGCCGAACTCACCACCCGCTGCGATCGGCTGGTGTGCACCGATGTTGTGGCGCAGGCGCTCGATTCGGCAAAGGCTCGGGTCGAGCGCCTGCCCTACACCGCGCGCGGCGCCGTCGAATTCCGCTGCTGGGCACTCGGCGAGAACTGGGCCGACGAGCGATTCGACCTGATCGTTTTCAGTGAGGTCTGTTATTACCTCGACGCCGCGAGCCTGCGTGCGGTGTTCGATCGCGCCGTCGCACACCTCGAGCCCGGTGGCACGGTGCTGTGCGTGCACTGGCGGCGAAAAGTGCCGGAGTACCCGATGTCCGGTGATCAGGTCCACGCGATCGCGTGCACCACTCGCGGCTTGTCGACGCTGGCGCACTACCGGGACGAGGACATGTCCATCGATGTATTCACCGCGGTCGATCACGAGCCGATATCCGTCGCGCAGGCCGAAGGGATCCGGTGACACGCCCCCCCGTCCAGCCCGCAACAGGCCGCGTTCGAACACATGCTCAACGTCCACGACCGCACATCACCGGACTGAACCGACGGTCCGGAGTTGACCCGCCGAGCGGAAATCGGATGGCGGCAACGTGGTTCACGTCGTGGCGTTCAGAAGTTGCCGAAATCGGTAGCCATCGCCTCGACCGCGCTGCCTGCTTCATCGTTGCGCAACGCGGTGACCACGTGCCGGGCACTCGCGGGACGACCACGGGTGGCGGGCCGAGTTGGCAGGTGCTGGTAGGGGGCACCGAACTGTTGCCGCGCATCCACAAGGACGACCCCGGCGAAGTGCGGATGTGGCATCAGGTGATTCGGTAGGTGCGGGCGACCAGGGCCGAACGCAGGTACCAGAGGCCGGAGGGTTGGGAGGGGTCGAAGCCGGTGAGTTTGAGGCGATAGTCCACGGTGTTGGTGTGCACGTGCAGGACTCGGGCGGTGCGCTGGCGGTTGAGGTTGTTGCCGATGTGGCGTTGCAGGGTTTCCAGTAGTTCGGGGTGCTCGTCGAGTGGATCGAGCAGTGAGCCCAGGTATTCGCGTCCCGGCCCGGGGCGGGTGAGCTGATACTCGAGCGCCAACTCGTCGAATCGGTACATTCCGGGCACCGCCTGCAGGCGCTGCACCATGTCGAGCAATTCGTGGGCTTGGTCGGCGGCGTTCGGGATCTGTTCGGGGGTGGCCTGCACCAGTGTCGCGGTGACCCCGACCTGTGCGGCGTGTGAGAGCTGGTTGACCAGGGTGTCGAGGCCCTCGTTGTCGAAGGTCGCCGACGGAATGAGAATGGTGCCGCCGTCGACGCTGAGCAGCGACAGTGCGCTGTTGCCGCAGCGGGTCGCCAGCTCGGCCTGGACTCGGCGGAGTTTGCGTCGGGCCACGACCTGACGGTCGAGTGCCGGGTTTCCTTCGTCGCGATGTGCCGGAATAGCTACCGCGACAACGACATACGACTTGGCGATGGCGATCCCACATTCACGCGCCATGGTCGAGGTGCTGTGCCCGCCCAACAGTGCCGAGGTGAGCGTGTGGACGGCGGTGTGGTGCTCGCTGACTACTGCGCGCAGTTCCCTGACATAGGCGACCGAGACTGCCGAGGTGATCATGTCCAGTATTTGCACGACCATGTGGGCGCCGTCGACCAGATTGTCGTAATCCTTGATGGACGCGTTGGAGACCACCAGGTCGAGGCCCATCTGGAAGCCCTCGTGGATGGAATGGTGGATCGTGTCGATGGGCACGCCCTCGCGTGCCCATCCGGCGGCCGCGTCCTGGAGCCGCTGCAGCTTTTCGGGGATGCCTTGTCCGTCGAGCATGCCGACCGCGAGCTCGAGGCAGGTCCTGGTGATGGTGGTGACGTCCCCGGAGATGGCATCCACCGGCAGTGTGCCGCAGGGGATGACATTTTCCACGAAGTGACCGACCATCTGGCGCGATAGCGCCCGGACATCTTTCAGCGGGGACGACATCGGCTGACCTGCCAAGGTCAGACTCGGCCAGGTCGAACTGTCGACGGACATTGGCGACTCCTTTGCCCCCGGGATAGCTGTGTAGGGCATTCACAGTAACTGTCCGAAGCGGGGCGTGGATCGATTCGCGATCTTCTGTGAAAGCGAGGGGGTCGGTCGGTGTGCCCTTGTGAAGGGGCACAGCCGTCATGGGCGCTACTGGCGAGTAATGAAAGCCGTCACACCCGGTTGTCGGACCGGAAGTTTGCGGGACGTTCCGCCGTGACGGCGGGGGTCGGCAGCGAGGTGAAAATGGCGTTAAGCGACTTCGCAATCTTCTCGAATTATGTCAGCGCCCAATTCAATTGAAAAATACCGATGGGTTGGTATGAAAATGTGGCTGGCCGATCTATGAACCTCGCGTGAACAGCGAACTCTGCAAAAAGAGGACATGTTCCACTCTATTGTGGCGGAGTTGGTTGGTTATCTGTGACAAAGAATCTCAGAATTTGTTATCTCGGACGCCATGGCTCCGACTGTTGTTTGCAGGGCGTGACGCCATGTTTCGTGCGCGACGTGGGACGTGATTAGCCAAATCGTTGCCCATCCGTCGGACTCGCTGTGCTGCAGCTGTTTTCGGATTGCAGGCCGCAAATCGACGGTGTACTGATGGGTGCATGCGCCGATGTTGTCGATAACGGTTGTGGGACGTTGACGAGATATGAGACATAACAGTCTCGATTGCCGATATCGGAGGGCAAGTGATCGCAGTCTCGGCTGGCGCCGAATCCTGCGCTACCCAGGGGGAATACATTTACCGCGAGTCGATGGCAAACCCATCGGTTCGCATTCTGCTCACGGGGGAAGCGGAAGATTTCAGCGCAACGGGAGATGCGAAATGATGGCGACGCAGATGATAAGCGAGCGCGTGTGTGAACTATTTCGGCACGGTCTTCAAGTGGTCGAGATCGAGATAGACACACCGTTGCTGGATTATGGCTTGGACTCGGTCCGTTCGGCCGAACTCGTGGTCGATCTCGAGCGAGCCTTCGACATCGAGATCTCCGATGCGGAGGCTTCGACGCTGCACACTGCCCGCGCGGTGATCGACTGTGTATCAGCGAAGATCGGGCAAGCGGCCCGTCGCGCAGTACTCGGCGCCTAGGTCGTGACTCCGAGTATGCAGTTATCGGTTGCCGCGTCGAGTAGTCCCTCGGCGTCCGACGTGTTCGACGATTTCGCGCGGTACAACCGCCCCGGCCTGGCCCGGCTCCTGCGCGCCTGTCACCTCGATGTGGATTACCCGGGCGCCGAGGGCGATTGGTTGATCCGCGCCGACGGGTCCCGGGTACTGGATCTGGTCGGCGGGTTCGGCGCAGCATTGTTCGGGCACAACCATCCGGCACTGGTGCGGGTGGCGACAGCGCGGCTGAATCAGCAGTCGCCGTTCGTGTCCCAGGGCAGCGTCCGCGCCGGTGCGGCCCGGCTGGCCCGCCGACTGTCCGAATCGGTCGGCGCGGCCACCGATAGCGAGTACGTGGTGACATTCGGTGCTACGGGCGCGGAAGCCGTGGAAGCGGCGATCAGACACGCGGCGGTGGCACATGCCCGTTCGCTCTCCGATCTCGAGAATGAGTTGCGTCGCACCCTGCGTCGCGTTCGTCGTGACGGGCTGCACGGCGTGCGCCCGATCCCCCTCGCAGGGGCTGACGACGCCGTGGACGACCGCCGATCAGTGGCCGAGCTGCTCACCGAGTCGCTGCGCGAGATCGAGGACATGCGTCGTCGCGGGCCGCTTTTCGTCTCGCTGGCCGGCGCGTTCCATGGCAAGACTGCAGGCGCATTCGCCCTGACCGAGCAGGCCGACACGCCACTCGATCTGGTGGTGCCGGGACCCGAACGACGCAGTCTCGGCACCTGGTCGCCCCGCGAGGTGGCCGCGGCCTTCGCAGGCGAGCTGCGGTCGGTGTGCCGAATCGTCATCGACAGCACAGGTCGCCCCGTGCGGTCCTGGATGTCGATCTCGCCGATCGCGGCGGTGTTCGCCGAACCGATCCAGGGGGAGGGCGGTGTCCGCGAGGTACCGGCCGGGACACTGCGCGCGCTGCGTGCGCTGGCCGACTTACACACGGCTGCCTTGGTTTTCGACGAGATCCAGTCGGGCATGGGCCGGACAGGGACATTCCTGGCATCGGCGCCCTCCGGCGTAGTCGCCGACTACTACCTGCTGTCCAAGTCGCTCGGTGGCGGATTGGTGAAGATCTCTGCCCTGCTCGTCGATCGCGCACAGGCGATTGGTGATTTCGGCAGATATCACACGTCCACGTTCGCCGACGACGAGTTGTCGTGCGCGGTCGCCGATGCCGCACTGGACCTGCTGCGCGACAACCAGATCCGGATATCCGACGTAGGTGCTCGAGTGCGGGCCCGCCTGGATGCGGTGGCGAGCCGCTGGCCGCGGGCGATCGCGGGAGTGCGCGGCCGCGGGTTGTTGCAAGGCATCGAATTGATCCCTCCGGAGCCGGAATCCGCACTACTGCGCGAAATCTGCGATCCGGCGATGTTCGGGTACGTGGTCGCGGGCTACCTGCTGCACGCCCACGACGTCCGAATGCTGCCGACCCTGTCCGCACCGACCACCCTGCGCATCCAACCCTCGGCCTTCCTCGCGGAGTCGGATATGGCTCGGATGGAGACGGCGCTGGACGAGCTGGCGGCCCGGTTGCATCGCGGCGACCTCGCCACCCTGCTCGCGCACTTGGCGAGCCCGGTGACGACGAATTGGCCGCTGCCCGAACGGACATCGCCCGCGGTCCGGCGCACTCACGAGGTCGCGCGGGACTGGAACGCGCCGACCAGGGTGGTATTTCTTGCCAACCTGCCCGAGCCCGCCGACCTGCGACGGTTCGCTCCCGAACTCGCAGAATGGTCGGATATCCAGTTCGCCGCCTTGTTCGAACGCTTGCGGGGGGTGGCAGAGCCGTTCGAACTGACCAGGCAGACGGTGACCTCGCCGACCGGCGCTCAGGTCGAGGTGTGCCTGATCGCGGTGCCGATTTCCGCTGAGCAGATCATCGAATGTCTGCGGGCCGGACATCGGGCCTGGGTGCGCGATCTGGTACTCGAGGCAGTGGAGCAGGCAATCGCGCTCGGCGCCACCGTGATCGGGCTCGGCGGCTACACCTCCATCGTCACCGATGCCTCCCGCGACGTGGTGGAGGACGTCGTCACAGTGACCTCGGGGAACTCACTCACCGCTGCCTCCGCCTACGAGGTGGTACGCGCGGAGCTCGCCCGGCTGGAGCCGGGGCGACGACGCATCGGCATCCTCGGCGCGCTCGGCAATATCGGCGCGGTGATGGCTGAACTTATTGCCCCACTGGCAGATTCGGTAACGCTGATCGGGCGCACCGGATCGGCGCAACGACTCGACCGGGTCGCAGCGACGCTGGATGGAATAGTCGAGGTCAGTGAAAACCTGACCGCGCTGCGCGACTGTCATATCGTTCTGACGGCCACCAACTCGGCCCGGCCGATGGTCACCGCCGAGTCGCTGGCGGACGACCATCGGGTGCTCGTGGTAGATCTCGCGGTCCCTGGCGACGTGGATCCCGCGGTGTCCCACCGTCCGAACGTCACCCTGGTCTCCGGCGGCCGTATGGCGCTGCCACTCGGCCAGACACCTCCATTTCCCGAAACCGGGCTGCCCGGCGGGGTCGTCTACGCGTGCATGGCCGAAACCATTTTGCTCGGCTTCGAGCCGCACACGGCGAGTCCCTCCTACGGCGGCCTGACCGCGGCAGGCGTGCGCGCTGCCCGCGACCTCGCCGCCCGTCACGACGTGCGCCCGGTTCTGCTTCCGAAAGGAGCTCTCACCGTGCCCCATCCCGATTCCACCCCGACACCGGGCCCGATGTACCTGGGCGCCGCCGATTTCACGGTCGAGAAGGCCGGCGGTAAGGCAGGCACGCTCCATGAATTGATCGTCGCGGGATTCGAAGTGCCACCAGGCTTCGTCGTCACCGCTGATCTCGACCTCGCCGAGGTCACCGACGAGGATCTGCAACGCTGGGTACAGGCGCTCGGCGGCTTCCCGGTCGCCGCGCGTTCCAGCGGCGTGCTCGAAGATCTCGACGATGCGAGCTTCGCGGGCCAATACGAATCCTTTCTGGACATCACCGATGTGGCAACGCTGCGCGGCTACATCACGCAATGCCGCGACTCGGTGCACAACGAACGCGTCAGTGCGTACCTGCCCCGGCACGGCTACCACGAGGCCGGTGCCCCGGTGGCGGTGCTCGTGCAACGCATGGTCGATGCCCGGTGTGCCGGTGTCGGTTTCAGCATCGACGCACTCACCGGCATAGAAGACCACGCGGTGGTCGAATGTTGCCATGGCCTCGGTGAGCGCTTGGTCTCCGGGCACGTCACGCCGACGAGGTACACGCTGCGTCTGTTCGGCGGAGACGTGGTGGCGCGCGAGGCGGGCGGCGAAGACGTCGCATTGGCGCCTGCCGCCACCGCCGAACTCGCGGCGCTCATGCTCGCGGTGCAGGCGCATCGCCATCATCCGCAGGACATCGAATGGGCCATTGATGGCGCGGGGAAGCTGTGGCTGTTGCAAGCCCGAGCCATCACGGCCATCTCTTGGCGCACCGACATCGACCAGTTCTCCGACGCGGACCTTCGTGACGGTGGCGTCTCAGCGCGGGTTTGCACGCCGATGATGTTCTCTCTGTACGACAACGCATTCCAGTACTCGATGCAACAGTTCTTCGAGCGTCTGAGGCTCGCGGACCCGAGCGACGAACCCGACTGGATGGCTATGTATTACGGCCGGGCCTACTGGAATGTCAGCGCGGTCAAGAAGTGCTTCCGGCGCATCCCTGGATTCGACGAACAGCATTTCGACGACGACCTCGGCGTGCTCAACGAATACGGCCCCGAGGGGCCCGTCCGCACGCCGAACAACCCGAAAACCATTGCCCGTGCGCTGCCGGTCGCGCTTGCCGTGCAGCACAGCTACCGCACACAGCTCGACGAGGTCGCCGCATTCGCCGCCGAATGGCCCGCAAAGTACGCGGTATGGCGGGATCGGGTACACGCATTGCCGCACACCGACGAGGCTGGTTTCGTCGCGGACCTGGCCGATTGCCTGCTCACCTTCCACGCTGCCACCGAACGTACCTACTTCACCACCATCTACAACAACTCCAGTGTGCAGACGGATTTTAAACAACTCCTCGACAAGGTCGATGCCGCGACCGGCGTCAGCACCTCGGCCATCGATCTGATGGGCGGGCTCGCCGATATCAGCCACATGCGGCTGCAGCGCGGCATCGTCGAATTGCACCGGGTGGCCACCGATCACGGGCTCGACAGCGCCGAATGGACCACGGCACTCGACGTGTTCCTGAGCGACCAGGGGTTCCACGCTGACGCGGAACTCGATCTCACCAGTCCACGCTGGTCGGAGGCGCCCGAGCGGGTGCGATCGATGATCGCGACGATGCTCGAACACCGCACCCCGCCCGCGGATCCCGATGTGACGCTGGTGGACCAGCGCAGGCGCTACGAAGACGAGCTCGCGGCGGTGCGCGCGCGGGTACGCGCCAGACCGATCGCCCGACTGAAGCACGCCAGGGCATTGGACATGCAGGTCGATCGAATGCGCAGCTATCTCGTTGCGCGCGAACGGATGCGGGAGTTCTCCTCGCAGTGCTACGCGATCGTGCGTGCCTATGTCGTCGAGGCCGGGGTCCGGCTGGTGGCGGCCGGAACCATCGAGCACGCCGACGACGTGTTCCAGCTGTCCATCCACGAGCTCACCGATCTCGCCGCCGGACGTATCGAGGCCGCCGTACTGGCACCGCAGATCGCGTACCGCCGTGCGGTGTACGCGGGATATCGCGACCTCGTCCCACCGCACGAACTCGGCGGCGGTGTCACCGTCGGTGCGATCCGTGAAATCGGCGACGGCGACCTGACCGGACTCGGTTGCAGTCCCGGCATTGCCGAGGGTACCGCGCGGGTGATCACAGCACTGGCCGATATCGGACAGTTGCGGGAGGGCGACATCCTGGTCACCCGGTTCACCGACCCTGGCTGGACTCCGGCGCTCGGCTTGGTCGCGGCGGTGGTGACCGAGGTCGGCGGAATGCTCTCGCACGCAGCGGTTATCGGGCGCGAGTACGGCATTCCCGCCGTGCTCAATGTCGCCGGTGCCACCTCGGTTGTTCGGTCGGGCCAACGGATTCGGGTGGACGGCCGCGCGGGTGTGGTAAGCGTGCTCGACACCGAGGCCGCGACGGAGCAGGCCACCGGCCCGGGGGGCGCATCGGCGGCGCAATCCACGACATCCCCGGCGGCCAGGCGCGCGACAGTACCGGTCGATCAGCCGACGGCCGACGCAACGGTGCTGCGGTCAGCGGCCGTGGCGATCGTGCCGGAGGCAGCGCTGGATGCCGGCGCAGAAGCACCGAAAAGACTTGCGCCACTGGCGCACCCGACTCACAGTAGGGATGAGCAACTGAGCGCACGCAAACGCTTGATCTGCATCGCGGGTGGTGACGGTTCGGGGAAGACCACACAGGTGGCACGGATCGCCGCGGAATTCGAGGCACAGGGGCAGACCGTTGCCGCGGTGACGATATGGGACGCATTCCTCGACCCGAAGGTTTCCTCGAAGCTGCCGTGGCGCAGCCCCGCCGAAATCTATGGCTACCTGAAATTGTTGTCGCCGTTGAGTCGCGCGCACTTTCTGTTCCACGCCATGCAGCTGTCGTTCGATCTGGCCGCCGAGCGTGGCGTGGACATCATGCTGGCGAACGCGTACTGGTACAAGTACTTTGCCACCGAGGTGGCGCACGGCGGCGACCCCACGGTGCTGCGGCAACTCGCCGCGGGTTTCCCGGAGCCCGACCGCACCTTCTATCTGACCGTCGGTCCGCAGGATGCGCTGGGGCGCAAGCAGTTACGCAGTGACTACGAAAGCGGCTACGGCGACGAGGAGGCCTTCCTCGCCTTCCAGCACCGTAGCCACAGCGCCCTGGAGGCGCTGTCGGAGGAGTTCGACTGGGTGCGCTTGGACGGTACTGCCGCGCCCGCCGACATCACCGCGGCCGTGCTCGCGCAGCTGCGGGAGGACGACCGATGACCGCGATATCCACGCGCCGCGTCGCCATCGTCGGCATCGACGGCGCGGGCAAGTCTTCGGTGATGGCCCGACTGCGCGAGCTCGCACCGGCCGGGGACGGGTCTTTCGCGTCGATGACCTGCCCCGACTTCCACAACACCAGGAACGTGCCGCTGACCGAGTTGTCCGAGCAGCTCAGGGCATTCAGCGTCGGCTGTGACGAAATCTCCAGCCTGGAGATGAAGGCCACCGCGATGTACCTGCAGATGACGCTGTTCGGCCCGGTCGAACGGCACTTCGTGCAGACCTGGTCGCCGGATGTGCTGGTCTTCGAACGGCATCCGCTGATCGAACTGCTCGTCTACGGACCGCTGTACATGGCGCTCGCGCGTCCGGACTGGAACGGCCACGACCGACAGGACGAGATCGCCGCTGTGCTGGAGCGGCACCGGCCCGGCACCTTTGCCGACATCCTGGCCTGGCAGCGGTCGGAGTCGACCCGCCTCGGCAGCTCGCCCGATATCTGGGATCTGCTGTCGGAAATCGCGGATCTGGTCCGCAGGGACGTGACCGCGTCCCTGCCCGGTTTGGCCGCCCGCTTTCGCACCACACTGCCCGATGCTGTGCTCTGGCTGGACGCCGCGCCCGAACAAGCCGCGGCACGGTGCGCTGAACGCTCGGGGGATGGGCCCACAGAGGCCCACGAAACAACAGAGCGGCTCGCAGCCCTGCGTGACGGATATCTACGGGTGCGCGACACCCTCGCTGCGGCCTTCCCCGAAGTGGGATTCCACCGCATCGACACCGGCGACGGTGTCGACATCGAGGAGTCGGTGCGCGCCTGCGTGAGGGAAGGGAAGTTACTCGGTTGAACACACGGACTCGCGATAATGCGGGAATCCCCGCGGCCGACGTCGAGGCGCGGGTGCGCGCCATCGTCGCCGAGGTGCTGTGGGTCTCGGTGGACGATCTCGATCCGTCCACACCGCTGATCGACCACGGCCTGGATTCTCCGACAGCCATCGAACTGACCATTCAGCTGGAGCAGGCATTCGGGATCGATATTCCCGAAGATGCTGCAGCACAGTTGAAAACGATCGGACAGGTCGTGCACTACGTGAAGGACCAGTCATGACCGGCGGGCTGCGGCCGCCGCGACCCAGCATCGTGCACGCGCTACTGGCCAATGCCGAACTCGGCATTGACGCACCCGCCACCGTCTTCGTCCCGGAGCGCGCCGCCGACGGTACGCGCGACGTGAGCTGGCGGCACGACGAACTCGCGACGGCAGCCGCCCGGGTTGCTGCGGGTCTGGCCGCAGAAGGCGTCGGGCCGGGCGATCGGGTCATGTTGTGCCTGCCCACCTCGCCCGAATTCGTCACCGCATTCTTCGGTGCGCTGCTGCTCGGTGCGGTGCCCACCGCCGTCGCCACGCCGGGGGGCTTCGGCTCGACAGACATCTTCCTGGACAAGTTCACCCGCCTGCTCGGCTATCTGGAACCGGCGGCGGTCGTGGCGAGTGTGGCGGTGCTGAACGCCGCGCCGATGCCGGACTCCGTGGCCGCGATCGACGGTGCGGTACTGCACACGCTGGCCTGCACACCGGATGCGCCCGCGCTGCGCCCGCGGCTGCCAGCACCCGGCGATCTGGCGTTCATTCAGGCGACTTCCGGTTCGACCGGCACACCGAAGGGGGTGCAGATCACCCACGGCAACGTGGCCGCCAATTGCGAGCAGATCGCTACGGCCGCGGCAATGGGCCGCGCCGATACCTGGGTGGGTTGGCTGCCGCTGCACCACGACATGGGACTCATCGGCGGCTTCCTGACACCGTTGTTCCGTGGCTTCGACGCGGTACTGATGCCGCCGAGCAGGTTCCTGCGCAGCCCGGGGGACTGGCTGCGCGCGGTCGGTCGCTATCGGGGAACCCTTACCGCCGCACCGAATTTTGCCTACGGCTATGCGGCGGCACGGGTGCCGGACGCGGAAATGGCCGAGGTGGATCTGTCCAGCTGGCGATTCCTGTTCTGCGGCGCGGAGCCGATTCACCCGCCGACCGTGCAGCACTTCGTGGACCGCTTCGGGGCATGGGGCTTGCCGAAGGACGCATTGGTGCCCTGCTACGGCATGGCCGAAGCGTCCCTGGCGGTCACCGTCGCCCGCCCGCACCTGCCGGTGGCCTTCGACTCGGTGTCTCGCGAAGCATTGACCGGAAATGGTGTGGCGCTGGATATTCCGGTTGGCGACCCGGACGCGATGCAGATCGTGGATTGCGGCGCACCGGTGGACGGGACCGAGGTACGGATCGTCGACGCGGATGCGGCCCCGTGCGGCGACGACATCGTCGGACGCGTCCAGTTCCGCGGCCCGTCGACCACGGTCGGTTACTTTCGCTTGCCCGAGGCGACCGCGGCGGCCACCTGCGACGGCTGGTGGGACACCGGCGATATCGGGTACCTGCGTGACGGCCGATTGCGTATCACCGGCAGACACAAGGATTTGATCATCATCCGGGGCGCGAACTATCTGCCCACCGATTTCGAAATCGCGGCCCAGGAGGTGGCGGGTGTCCGGCTCGGCGGTGTCGCGGCCGTCGGTCACGCCGATACCGCTGGTATGTCGGAGGAACTGCACCTTATCGTCGAATCCGGCTCGGACGCAGCACAACACGACGCGCTGCGCAGGGCGGTGCGCGTCGCGGTGAGCAAGCGGACCGGAGTGCTGCCTGCCGGAGTGCAGGTGGTGCCGCCGCGCAGTATCCCCAAGACCACCAGTGGCAAGGTGCAGCGTGCCGAGGCGCGACGTCTGTTCTTGCTCGATGACAGCCTGATCGATGCCGGGGGTGCTGCATGACTGCTTCGTCGAAGGTTCGCCGCTTGGACGGCCCCACGCTACGACACCCACTGGGCGCTTATCTCGCATACCGCACCGACCCACTGACGCTGTTCTACGAACAGGCCGTGGCTCACGGTGGCAGCGTACGGCTGCGGCTGGCGCACCAGCATGTGCATCTGCTGGTCGAGCCGGAGCACATCAACCAGGTGCTGGTCGGCAGTGCGACCAAATATGTGAAGGGGATCAGCTATCAGAGCCTGAACTACCTGCTCGGCCCCGGCCTGCTCACCAGCGGCGGCGAACTGTGGAAACGGCAGCGTGCGTTGATCAAACCGGCTTTCGCTCGCCGTCACGTACAGACCGAGATTCCACTGATGGTGGCAGGTGGAGAGCGAATGCTGACCAGGCTGGACGCACTCGCCGCGCACGGCGAGGTGTTCGATCTGGTCCCCGAGGTGATGGGGTTCGCCGCCGACGTGGTCTGCCGTGCGGTCATGGGCGCCGACATCGACGGCGTGCTGCCGCAGATCGAAGGCGATGTGCGCGAGGGTGTTTCGTGGGTGATGGGCCACATGGCCGCGCCGGTTCGGCTGCCACCCGGCGTGCCGACACCCGCCAATCGTCGCTTCACCGGCGTGCGCGCCCGGCTGCATCGCGTCGTCGACGACATCGTTCACCAGCACCGACAGGCCGGATCAAGCGACGCGACTTCGCTGTTGGCCCGGTTGCTCGTGGCCCGTGATGACGCGGGCCATGCCATGGATGACGAACAACTGCGCCACGAGGTACTGACCTTTCTGCTGGCGGGTCACGAGACGACCGGCGGCGCGATGGCGTGGACAATCTACGAGCTGTGCCGAAATCCGGTGGTCCTCGGCCGGATCCGTGCCGAAATCGACACCGTGCTGAAAGCGTCGTCCGAGCGAGGGGCCGGGTCGAGCCATACAGCTCGTATCGGTGGTCCCAGTGGAGTGTCGGTCGCGCACGGGCCGGTCGGCGTAGCGGGTGTCGGCGTAGCGGGTGTCGGCGGGGTGAGTGTCGTGTCGGGCCTCGGAGGACCGGGGGCCGAACCCGGCATCGACCGGCCGCGCGGCACGGACAGAGTCGGGGGCATTTCCGCGCACACGCTGCCATCCCTCGAACTGACCGGTCACGCGATCGACGAGGCCATGCGTCTACATCCGCCTGCCTGGGGGTTCAGCCGGACCGTGCTCGAGCGCGACAGTTTCGACCGTTTCGATCTCGAGCCGGGCTCGATCGTGGTGATCAGCCCGTTCGTGAACCACCGGTGGCCCGAATTCTGGGACTCACCACTGACCTTTGACCCGGACCGGTTCACCAAGGCACAAACCAAGACCCGTCCGCCCTTCCACTACTTCCCGTTCGGCTGGGGCGCACACCTGTGCGTAGGTCAGCACATGGCGCTCATGGAGGTACGGGTCGGCATCGCGATGCTGCTGTCGCGCTACGACATCGAACTGGTGAACGGCATCCGGGTTCGGGAGAACCCGGAAATCTCCAACACCCCCGACCCGGTTCTGGTGCGGCTGACCCGACGCGAGTCGTCGGTCCCGACCACCAGGACGATGCAGGAGGCTGCGCGATGACCGAAACAACTCTCGGCGCGGTTGTGCAGGCCGCCGCATTGACAAACGCGGCCACTGCGCAAACGCATGCTGCTCGAGTCGGGGCCAAGGCTGCCAACCTCGGACGCCTACTGGCGGCCGGCCACCGAGTCCCAGCCTTCGCGGTCGTGAGCAAGGATGCGTGCGCCCGCATCCTCGCCCCGGTCGCCGGCCCCATTGCCGACCTACTGGCAACCCTCGACCACACCGATCCCACGTCGCTGCGCGCGGTGTCGGCGGCGATCCGCGCACTGATCACCGCTCGGACCTTTCCGGACGACATTCACGCCGAACTCGACGCCGCCCTCGACGTGCTCGTCGAACCCGGTCCGCGATCGACGGCCCGCGCGGTACACACCGTCGCACCGCCTGCCGATGCCCAGCACGGCAACGCCGGCGTCGAACACTCCGCGACATCGCTCGGGTCCGAAGGGGGCTCTTCGGAGACGTCTGAAACCCGCGTCAGCGTTGTCGGTTCGGCATGCCGAGTGCGATTGGCGGTGCGCTCGTCGGTCAGCGGCGAAGATTCGGCAACGGACTCCTTTGCGGGCCAGCTCGACACCCTCCTGAACGTCGCACCCGAGGGGGTCGCGCCTGCGGTGCTCGATGTTCTCGCCTCGGCATACTCGGAGAGATCCCTTTTCTACCGGGCGCATCGCGGTCTGGACAACGCGACCATCGACTGCGCTGTCCTGATTCAGGTCCTGGTCGACAGCGCCGTATCAGGAGTGGTCTTCAGCTGTAACCCGCAGACCGGCGATCCCACCGAAGCGGTGGTTTCCGCGGCCCTCGGCCTGGGCGAGGGCGTGGTTGCGGGCACCGTCGAATGCGACACCTTCTTCGTGGACAATGCGTCGCACACGATCACCTCACGGGTCATAGCGGACAAACAGAGCAGAGTCGTTGCCGGATCCGGTTCCGGCACCACGATCGAGCAATTGGCCGACACCGTCGCCGCCGCCGCATTGACCGACGTCCAGGTGCTCGAGCTCACCGCCACCGCCACCGGAGTCGCCGAAACCTTCGGTGCGCCACAGGATATCGAGTGGGCCTACGACGACGACGGCACCCTCTTCCTACTCCAGGCGCGACCGGTCACCGCGACCGGCGCGCGCGAAACCATCTTCGACAATGTCAATGTCGCAGAGTCCTATCCCGGTATGTCCAGCCCGCTGACGTTCTCCATTCTGCGGGCCGCCTACGAACAGGTTTTCCGCGCCTGCCATCGGGACTTCGGCGCCACCGACACCATCGTGGAGCGCAATGCCGCGAGCCTGTATCCGTACCTCGTCGGCACCGCCCACGGCCGCATCTACTACAACATCAGCAACTGGTATCGGCTGTTTCTGCAGATCCCCGGAATGGAATTTGCCATCGAAGGCTGGGAAGCGGCGCTCAATATCGAGAACCGCTACCAGCGCCCCGCCGCGCCGAAACGTGGCATCGCCCGGGGCCGAATGTATCTGCTGCGGTTGCGGGTCATCGCGATCATCGCCTTCGGCTGGTTGCGGCTACGCCGCAGGTTGCGGGCGTTCTTTGTCGAGCTCGCCGCGTTCACCGCAGACCTCGACCGTCGGCTCGCACCGGAAACACCGGAGCGGGAACGTGATCCGCACGCGCTGCTGGAGTGGATGGAACGCTGTCTGCACGAACTTGTCCCCGCGTACTCGGTACAGATCTTCAACGATTTCATTGCCCAACAGATGTTCCATGTCGTCGGTCTCCTGCTCGAGCGGGAAGGTCTCGGCGAAACGGAGGCGATCACCCTGCGCAATGAATTGTTCTGTGGGGAGGAAGGGGTCGACAGTGTCGACCCGGTTCGCTCGGCACTGGCCCTGACCGCCACCGTCGGTGACGATGCGGGCTTGCGCGAGCTGTTCGAGGGCCCGCTGGCAGCGCCGCAGGTGTGGAAAGCGCTGGCGCAGAACGGGTTCACCGACTTCAGGGCCGCCTGCCTGCGTCACATCGCCCTGTTCGGCGATCGCACCGTCGATGAGCTGAAACTGGAAACCGACCCGCTCGGCGAACATCCGGAACGGTTGGTGCCGATGCTGCGCAACTATCTGCGCGGTGGTCAGAACATCGACCACATGGCGGCACGGGAGAAACTCATTCGGCGTGCGGCCGAAGACACCGCTGCCACGGTGTTCCGCGGAAAGCTCGGCAGGCGCATGGTGTTCCGATTCGCGCTGGCTCGAGCCCGTGAGCACGTGAAGCAGCGGGAGAACATGCGCCTTGGCCGTAGCCGCTCGTTCGGGCTGGTCAAACGGGTGTTCCGTGAGTACGGCAGGCAGATGCACGCAACAGGTCTGCTCGAACAGCCGCGCGACATCTTCTGGCTCACCTATGAGGAGATCGCGGCACTGACCCGCGGTACCGCGGTCGATACCAACGTGGCCCGCATCGTGGCGACCCGCAAACATGACCACGAAGTCTGGCACGCCGAGGAACTGCCGTCCCGGATCATCACCTCGGGCATCGCCGCGACCACCATCAACAACCCGTCCTTCGATCACCCGAGCCCTGCCGTGGCATCTGGGGCCGTGCTGCGCGGAATCGGCTGTGCACCAGGACGAGTCGAAGCCCCCGCGCTCGTTCTCACGACGCCGGATCCGGACGTCGTCATCGACGGCCAAATCCTCGTCGCCTCGACCACGGACCCCGGCTGGGTGTTCCTGATGGTCGCGGCGGGTGGGCTGGTGAGCGAGAAGGGCAGCGTCCTTTCCCACACCGCCATTATCGGTCGCGAGTTGGGCATCCCCACCGTCGTCGGTGTCGCTGGTGTCACCCGCCGGGTATCCAGTGGGGACACGCTGATCCTCGACGGCAAGGCCGGAACCGCAACCATCGTTCAGGAGGAAGGGCTATGACCTCCACCGCAGCCGTCCACGGCGAGAATTTCAGCCTCGAGCACTACCTCGATCCCGCTGCCCACACCTTCGACCAGCGCTTCGACGAATTCCGACCCTACGTCACCAGGGCACGCGGCACCGGATTTGTTTTGCGCGAGATCACCGGTCCCACGGCAGCCGTCGTGCAGGTACGCGATCCGGGCGGCACCGAGGTCCGTGACCTGATCATGCTGGGTTCCAACAACTATCTGGGCCTGGGCAACGAGCCGGAGATCGTCGAGGCGGCCGTCGCGGCAACCCGCGAATTCGGCATCGGCTGTGGCGGGCCCCCGCTGCTCAACGGCACCACCTCGGTACACCGGCGGTTGGAGGAACGCCTCGCCGAGGCCAAGGGTTGCGAATCCGCGCTGGTGTTCTCCTCCGGCTACGCCGCGAACGTAGGTTGGGTAACCGGACTGCTGCGCAAGGGCGACATCTTGCTCTACGACGAGCAGAGCCACGCCAGCCTCTATGACGGAATCCAGCTCGGCCGGGTGCGCTCGATGGCCTTCGACCACAACGACCTTCGGCATCTTCGGCATCGATTGATGCAGATCCGTTGGCGCAACCCGGGTGCGAATATCGTGGTCGCCGTCGAGGGCGTGTATTCGATGGACGGCGATATCGCGCCGCTGCCCGACATTCGGGCGCTGTGCGATTCCTTCGGCGCCTGGTTGGCCATCGACGACGCGCACGGCACCGGCGTGCTCGGCGCTCGCGGGCACGGCACCGCCGAGCATTTCGGTATGGGCGACGGCTCGGTGGAGCTGTACATGGGCACCTTCTCGAAGGTGTTCGCGACCACCGGCGGATTTGTCGCCGGATCCACCGATTTGGTCGACACCCTGCGCTTCTTCGCACGCTCCTACATGTTCTCGGCCTCGTTGGCGCCCGCGGTGGTCGCCTCGGTGCTCGCCTCGATCGACTTCATCGACGCACACCCGGAACGCATCCGCCAATTACACGACAATGTGGGCTATTTCGTGCGGGAACTGCGCCACATGGGCTTCGCCGTCGATCCGCAGACCGCGATCATCCCGATCCTGGTGCCGCAGCGGCTGGCTGTGGCGGCGGTGGTGGCCGCGCTGCACGCCGAGGGCGTTTTCGTCAACGGCGTCGAGTTCCCTGCCGTCCCCCGCGACCAGCAACGGCTGCGCGTCAGCATGATGGCCACCCTCACCCGCGACCAGCTGGACTTCGCGCTGGGCAAGATTTCGACCGTCGCTCGTCGCTTCGGTTTTCACCCCGAACAGGAAGGCAGAATGTGACCGCACCCGAGATTGCCGCGGGCGGCAGTGCCGCCGAACGGCTGCTCGTGCACGCGTCGCTGGCCGCGCCGAGCACCGATGAGGGTGCCGAACTGGCCAAGCTCGCGCACGAAATATCCGACTGGTCGGAGGTTTTCGAGCTGGCACGGATCAATGCGACCGTGCCGTTGGTGCAGCGCCGATTGGCGGCCGAAGAGTTGTACCACCTCGTCCCCGAGGGCGTGCGTGTGCGGTTCGCCGACCTCATCGAACGCATTGCCGCCGCGAATTATCGGCGTCTGGAGGGTGCGCTGGAACTGTTGCGCCGCTTCGACGAACGTGGTGTGCGCTGCGTCGTGCTGAAGGGCATGCTCTTCTCCTCGGAGATTTACCACGATCCGCGCTACAAGCGGATGAACGATCTCGACATCCTCGTCGAACTCGACCACGTGGACACGGTCATCGAGATCTATCGCGAGATGGGTCTTTTCGCCACGTCCGAGCTCCTGGGCAAGGCACCGAAAGTGCGCGCCGAACGTTCCCATCACCTCCCGTCGTTCGTGTCCAGGGACGGCACGCTGGTCGTCGGCACACACTGGGGCCTGATCACTCCCTTGGCCGGGTACCGCATCGATTATCCCGCGATCTGGGATCGTGTGCGTCGCATCGATTTCTACGGTGTGCCCGCCTGGGCCATGTCGAACGAGGACAACCTGCACCACTTGGGTGTTCATCTGCCCTATTACAAGACCGGGGTCCGCGAACTCGCCGATATCTGGAACCTCGCCCGCCATGCTGCATCAGACCTGGACTACGACCTGCTCGCCGCCGAAATCGCGAAGGCGGGCAGTGAAAGCTTGATTTATCACGCATTCGCGGTGACGCATCGCCTTGTTCCGGTTCCGGACTTCGCGGCCCTTCTTGCGCGGATCGCCCCGCGGATCAACCAGTTCACCCGATACGACACCGCCCGCAAGACCGCCGACCTGCATACTCTGCTACGCAGCCGCTCGACACACACCTCACGTATCGAGAAGGCCTACACCGAGTTCAACATGACTGCGCTCGCACACGAGAAACGTGCGGCGTTCGGGCGGCTGTGGTCGGATCTACTGCTGGCTCCCGCCGAGGAAGCGGCGAAAATGAGCTCGCTGCGGGAGCCGTCGATGCTCTCGGGCCTCGGTGCCAGGGTGGCCGCGCCGTACCGGCTCACCCGGGTGTTCCAGCGCGACCTCGGTCGTTGGCTGTTCCCGGCGGCCTTGGCGAAGACCGTGTTCGACCTGGGTGCCGCGTACGGTCTGGAACTCGCGGGGAGAGCCGGTATTGCCGCGGTGCGGCAGGGGCGGCCGGGAATCGACGAATACGCGGCACAACTCGGCCTGACCCGCGCCGACCTCCAAGCGGTAATGGATAGTCAGGAGTGACCGGCTATCGCACGGTGCTGTGGGATCTGGACGGCACCCTGGTCGGTCTTCACCAGCGCACGTTCCAGGTGCTGATGCCGCTGGGGGCGGCGCGTGCCTTCCGCGATCTGATGCCACCGCACCGGTTCCTGCGCACGCTGAACGGTGTGCTGGCGACCGTCCGTGCCAACGACACCGAGCACACCAACACCGATCTGATGATCCGGCTGTTGGCCGAACGGATGGGAATCGAGCGCTCCCTTGCGGCGCGCCGCCTGCATCGACTGGCCGAGGTCGACTTTACGCGCTTGCGCAGGTGCTTCTTTCCGCAGCCCCAAGCAGCTGACACGGTGAACCTGTTGCATGCCGAAGACATAGCGCAAGTCGTCGCCACCAACCCGATGTGGCCGCTGAGCACCGTGGCCACCCGGCTGCGCTGGGGCGGCTACGAACCCGAGAGCTTCACCTTCTACACCAGCGGCGAGAACATGCGCAGCGCGAAGCCGCGCATCGAGTTCTATCGCGAACTCCTGGAGCGGCTCGGCGCCGAACCAGGGGAGTGCGTGATGATCGGCAACGATGCCGCCAAGGACGCGCCGGCGGCCCGGATCGGTATTCCCGTTTTCCTGGTCGGTGCGTCGGAATCCGATGTTCCACCGAACTGTGCACAGACCGGTCTGGTCCGCACCGGGGACTGGCGCCGGCTACGCGGGTGGCTGGGTATCGAGGAGGAGTCATGCTCGTCGTCCTGAATCCACAGTCCCATGCCGGAACGGCACTGGACCGATGGCGGCCGGTGGAACGCGCATTGCGCGAACGCCATCCGAACCTGGAAGTCGAAATGCCCGGTGACGCGGAACAAGCCGCGAAGCTGGTACGCGCCCGCATCGAGGCCGCCGACGGTGTGACCTCCGGTGTGATCGTGGCCGCGGGTGGCGACGGCATGGTCAATCTGGTGCTCAACGCGCTCATGGATCCGGCCACCGACCGACCACGGCGCGGCGCGCAAGCGCTTGCCCTCGGCGCCATCGGACTCGGCAGCTCCAACGACTTCCATAAACCGATGGGCGGGGCAGCCATCGTCGCCGATGTCCCCGTGCGTATCGACGCCGACCGGGCCGAACTCGCCGACGTCGGCAAAGCCACCATGCTGTTGCCCGACGGCACCCGCGCCGTGCGCTACTTCCTGCTCAACGCGAGCATGGGACTCGTTGCGGCGGGGAATCATTCGTTCAACCATGCCCGCGGCATGATCGGCTGGCTCAAATCGCGCAATGTCGAGGCCGCGATTGTCGCGACCGCGTTGAGCAATATCGCCACGCACCGTCCGCTGCCCATCCAGGTGCGCGGCAGCGACTGGGAGCACACCGTGCCGATCACCAACATCGGCGTCCTCAAGAGCGTGCACTTCGCGGGCGGTATGTACTACGACACTCCGGTCACCCGCGCCGACGGCCGGTTCGACGTGAACATCTGGCAGGCCGCGGGCCGCGCCCGAATCCTCCGTCTCATCGCGGGGCTCTACCGTGGAAAGTTCTCGGCGTCGACGCTGACGACCTGCCATCGCGACAGCGTCGTCGAACTTCGCCCGGCGCACGCCGCCCCGCTCGAACTCGACGGCGAGATCACGATCGTCGACAGCGCGCGGCTCGAGGTGTTGCCCGAAGTGCTGAAAGTGTGCGTCGCATGACGGTGGTCCTGGTGACCGGCGCCGCCAACGGGATGGGCGCCGCGACCGTCGAATACCTTGCGCGCGTGGGCTATACGGTCGAAGGCAGCGACCGGATCGCGGGATCCGACACCGCCGTCGTCGATGTTCGCGATGCCGAGGCCGTAGGCAGCTGGGTGCGGGCCGCGCACACCAGGCTCGGTCGCATCGACGCCGTTGTCGCCTTCGCCGCCTACGGAGTGGTCGGGTCGGTGGAGGAAACCGACGCCGACGAGGCAGCCGCGATCCTCGACACCAACGTGATCGGCACCCACCGCGTGCTGCGCGCGGTGCTGCCGATCATGCGCGAGCAAGGACACGGTCGGGTGATCGTGGTGAGCTCCGGCGCGGGCGCCGTCGCCGAACCGTACGGTGGCTGGTACTCGGCCACCAAGGCCGCCATCGAACGCCTCGGTGAGGCCGCGCGCATGGAAACCGCGGCATTCGGCATCCACGTTTCGGTGCTCGCCCCCGGTTGGACGGTGACGCCGATCATCGATGCTGCGGTGCGCGTGGCCGACCCCATCGACGCCTATACCTCCGATCGCGGCGCGGTGCTCGAACGGGTCACCGGATATCTCGCGGCAGGCCAACCCGCCGACGCGGTCGCCAGAAAGGTGCGCAGCATTCTCGAAGCGGCCCGGCCACGGCAGACCTACCTGTGCGGCGCCGACGTTCGGATGTCCTTCTGGACGCGCCGCCTCGTCCCCGCCAGGATTTACGAACGTTTAGTTCTTCGTTACTACGGCTTGTGACAGGAGCAACCCACGGCGGGGCCGGTAGGATCACCCGAGCCGGAACGGCCTCCCAAGAAACCAGGGGCTTGCCCGGTACGTGCCGTGCCTGGATGGTGTGCAGTACCCATCTGCGGTGCCCGGTACGGCGGGAAGGCAGCGATGACCGAGCGATAGGGGCAGGCCGATGAGACCGGCTCTGAGATGTCTTGTCTGGGAACTGGACAACACCCTGTGGGACGGTGTCGTGTGCGATGCGACGAGCAACATACCGCGCCCCGAGGCTGTGCGCGCACTTCAGGTATTGAGTGACCGCGGCATCTGGCATGCCGTCGCCGGCCGTGGTGATCGGGAACGGACCCTCGACAAGCTGTACCGCCACGGCCTCTATGAAATGTTCTCGGCGATCGAGATCGGCTGGGGTCGTAAGTCCTCCTCTCTGGTCCGGATCGCAACAACCCTCGGCCTCCCCTTGGACACCATCGGCTTCATCGACGCCGAGCCCATCGAACGCGCCGAGGTCCAACGTGCGCTGCCTCGCGTCCGCTGCTACGCGGCCCGCAACGTCGATGTTCTCTCCGCCCTCCCCGACTTCCGTCCGGTCCTGCGCACCGGCTCGAACCCGACGCCCCCTCTGGGTTTCGCGCGGGTTCCCGCGTTGTAGACCCGCCCACGTGGTGAACGCCGGTTGACCCGGTGGCAACGAGCACTGGGCTACGCGGTACAGGAGTCCGTACAGTCGCTCGTCGACCGACCAGCACGGCGCCGGGGTAGTCCGAGCTTTTGTGAGTCGGCTCGCGCTGGAGTGCGGCGGCTTCCTTCCCGGACCGACAGCGCGTGAGACCACCGTACCGACACCATCGCACCAGGCCGCCAGGTCCTCCTGCCAGTGAGCGGTGTCATGGTGCCCGTGCGGCGGCCGAGGAGTAAATTCGTTAATTAGCGAAATATCGAAGGGTGGTGTGTGTGCTCGACGAGTGCAAGGCATTGGCCAACGAGACTCGGCTGCGCATCCTGGAGTGGCTCAAGGACCCGGACGCGAGCTTCCCGGACCGGGCGGGGGAGACCGCTGAGCTCGGGGTCTGTGTGGGTCTTCTCCAGCGGAAGGCGGGGATGTCGGCGTCGACCATGTCGGCGCATCTGGCGATCCTGCAGCGCGTCGGGTTTCTGTCCGCCACACGGCGGGGGCAGTGGACCTACTACCGACGCGACGACTCCCGTATCAGCGCCTTCGCCGATCAACTTCAACGCGCGCTCTGACCCAGGAAAGGCGGCAATATGCCCACCGCGAAGACGCCCACCGCACTATCCATTCTCGATCTCGCGTCGATCGCGCCCGGTCGGACCGCGCGCGATAGTTTCGACAACAGCGTCGCGCTGGCCAGGGCTGCCGAAGGCTCCGGTTACCGGCGCGTCTGGTACGCCGAGCATCACAACATGGCCTCCATCGCCTCCAGTGCGACGAGCGTTCTGATCGGCCATGTCGCGGCGCACACCGAGACCATTCGGCTCGGCGCGGGCGGCATCATGCTGCCCAACCATTCGCCACTGGTGATCGCCGAGCAGTTCGGCACCCTGGAGACACTGTTTCCCGGGCGGATCGACCTCGGGCTCGGCCGCGCGCCGGGCAGCGACCAGAAGACGATGCTCGCGCTGCGGCGTAATCCGAATTCGGCGGACTCCTTTCCACAGGATGTGCTGGAACTGCAGGGGTATCTGACGGGTCGGTCGCGGATACCGGGCGTGCAGGCCGTTCCGCGGGCGGAAGGGGTTGTGCCGCTCTACATTCTGGGGTCATCACTGTTCGGTGCGCAGCTCGCAGCGCAACTCGGTCTGCCCTATGCCTTCGCCTCCCACTTCGCACCGGATGCCCTGCATCAGGCGGTCGCGGTCTACCGCGACAGCTTCCGGCCGTCGGATCAGCGGGCCGAACCGTACGTGATGGCCGGAGCCAATGTGTTCGCGGCCGAGGACCATGACGACGCGGCCGCGCAGAAGACGATCGCGTATCGGGCGCGGGCGCGGGCGATGGTGTCGCGTGGCGCTGCGGGCAGCAGGTTCAGCGATGCGGAGATCGATGCGTTTCTTGCCTCGCCGAACGGCAGTCAGCTCGCCTCGATGACCCGCTACACCGCCGTCGGCACGCCCGCCGAAGTGCGTGACTACCTAGACGAATTCGCCGCGTCCATCCACGCCGACGAGCTGATCCTGGCCCATCACGCCACGCGGATCGACGACCGAGTGCGCTCTGTCGAGCTGACCGGGCGGGTCATGGCGGCCGCTTCGCTGGTCGCCGAATAGTCGGCTGAGCGACGAATCTCCCTAACTATCGACACTTTCTGGTGCCATCCGGCGAAGGCGCCGCCTCGTGGGCGTCGACCGGACGAGCGGTCGGACATGTCGCCGCCTGCGGCCCGCCGAGCGATCAGGTTAGGGTTCGGCATGGCTGTTATCCATCAGACCTCCATGTCGCCGGGCAAGTTGGAACTACTCGCATCCTGGTTGCCGACGCGGACCTGGTATCACGCGAGTGGTCGGCCACCGCGGCTGCGCAAAGCCGGCGGGTTCCGCCTCGATGATCCGGCGGGCGAGGTTGGTATCGAATTCCTGGTGATCGCAGACAGTTCCAGTGTCGAGCCGGCTGTCTACCTTGTTCCGCTCACCTATCGAGATGGCCCGCTCGCGAATGCCGAGAACGGCCTCATCGGCACTTCGTTGCACGGTGTGCTCGGGCAGCGGTGGATCTACGACGGAACGCATGATCCGGTGCTGGTTGCGCAACTTATGGCGCTGTTGGCAGGGGAGGCGCAGCCTCAGGCCCAGAACAACAGTGACACACCAGATCTTTCGGTCACCGTGGCTGCCGCCGATGTTGTGTCGCAGACCGCGGAATCGGCGTCGGTGGTCGACGGGGCCGATCGCACCGACATCGCCATGTCCGACGGTGTGATCGTGCGTGTCGAGCGGTTTCTCCGTTCCGGCGGCGTGTCGCAGAGTCCGCACGTCACCGCACCGTGGCGGCTTCCGGACGGTACCGACACGCGCGGGATTATTCTGGCCGCGCGAATATGACCGCAAACAAACGGTTATCTGCATAGCGGGTCATATCATGTGGCTATGCCCGAAAACGAGAGTGCGGGGCGTGGCGGTGTGCTCTTTCACGGGGCGAGGCAGGCGGTTCTTGTCGCCGGTGCCTGCTCGGTGATCCTCGGTGCGGTCATCGCGGTGTGGCCACATAAATCGGTGGCGATCGCGGAGCTGCTTTTCGGGTTGTATCTGGTGCTCAGTGGCGTATTGCAGATAACCATTGCGATCGGCTCGCGGTTCGCGATGCCGCTGCGGGTGCTGATCTTCGTCAGCGGCGCGCTATCGGTGTGCCTGGCGGTGCTGTGCTTCCGCAGCGGGAATTCGGTACTGCTGCTTGCTCTGTGGGTCGGCATCGGCTGGGCGATCCGCGGGGTTACCCAGGCCACGGTGGCGGTGTGGCACGATGGGCTGCCCGACAGCGGTAAACAGGAGCTGTTCGGCGTGGCCACGATGGTGATCGGGATCGTGGTGATCGTGGTGCCCTTCGATTCGCTGGACGTCTTGGCTGTGGTAGCCGGTGGTCTGCTCGTGGTGCTCGGCGCAGTGGAGATTCTCTCCGTCGGCCGTGGCCGCGGTGGGCTGGTGAGCCTGCCGGAGACTGCTCGGGTTCCGTTGGCGCCCAACTGAGCTGGCGAGCGGGCCGGGCAATTGGTTGACTGTGCGGCATGGCATCCACACACCGGCGGCACAGTTCGTATGAGTCGGCGCAGGCGGGGGCGACCCGGCCGGGCGCGGAGCTGATCGTCGTCACCGAACGCACGACATCGGCTATTGACGAGATTGCGCTGAACACCCAGCCGGTCCACCCAATCGCGTGTGGCCGACCTGCTGCCCTCAGGTGCTCAGATTGTCCGAATCTTCGGGCCCGCCAATCGACTCCGCCGAAGATTGGTCGACACCGCGGGGGAGCCGGAGGGTGCGGACTACCTGAACTATTTTTCGGTGCACGGCGTTGCCGACCCGGAAGCTGTTGCCGCCCGGCTGCGCGCGGACGACTCGGTGGCCGCCGCCTACATCAAGCCGCCCGCCGAACCGCCCATCGCGCCGCCGATCGACGCGGGCATCGCGGCCGCACCCTCGCTCACCGACGCACCGCCGGTGACTCCGAATTTCGAAGCACGCCAAGGCTATCTGGATACGGCGCCGCAAGGTGTCAACGCACGCTGGGCTTGGACTCGACCGGGCGGCCGCGGCACCGGGATTCGCATCGTGGACGTCGAGGGCGCCTGGCGGTTCACCCATGAGGACTTGCTCGACAACCAGGGAGGTGTGATCGGCGGCAGTCCCTCCGCCGACTTGGGTTGGCGTGACCACGGCACCGCGGTGGCCGGTGCGATCAGCGGTGACGTGAATGTTTTCGGCATCACCGGTATTGCGCCAGAGGCGAACATCCGAGCGGTGTCGATCTTCGGGGGAGCGGGCTCCGCGGCCGCGATTCGTACGGCTGCGGATGCGCTGAGCGCCGGAGACATCATCCTGCTCGAGCTCCACCGGCCCGGACCTCGATTCAACTATGCGGGGCGGCCCGATCAGCGCGGCTACATCGCGATCGAATGGTGGCCCGACGACAACGCCGCGATCCGCTACGCCATCGGCCGCGGCGTCATCGTGGTCGAGGCCGGCGGAAACGGGGGTGAGAATCTGGACGACGCGCTGTACGACACGCGTCCTGCCGACTTCCCGATGTCGTGGCGCAACCCGTTTCGGGACGGCAGCGCCGACTCCGGCGCCATCGTCGTCGGCGCGGGCGCTCCACCACCGGGCTTCCACGGCCGCGATCACGGACCAGCTCGGTCGCGACTGGCCTTCTCCAACTACGGCTCTCGCATCGACGTCCAGGGTTGGGGGCGGGAGGTGACCACCACCGGATACGGCGACCTGCAGGGCGGCTCGGACGAGGACCTCTGGTATACCGATGTCTTCAGCGGCACCTCCAGCGCGTCGCCGATCGTGGTCGGCGCTGTTGCCTCCTACCAGGGCATGTCCGCCGCGAGCTCGGGTCGCAGGACACCGGCGCAGATTCGCGCGCGACTGCGTGAAACCGGATCACCGCAGACCGATGCGCCACAGCGGCCCGCGACCCAGCGCATCGGCAATCTGCCCGACCTGCGCACCCTGATCGAACCGACGACCGACACGTAGTTCCACTCGTATCGCGACGTCGGATCGGCGGCTGGTCTTCTCGTCACCGTGGCGACCGGTCTGATCGGACCGTGGGCAATCGCCAGATTCGGCGTCCTCGGCGCGGTCGGATACTGGCAGGCATGGCGAAAGGGGTTGTGGTGGAGCAGAGGTGAGTCCTGCGCTAACCCGACGTCTCTCGGCGCGGCGGGCGTCTTCGGCACTGCGAACATCAGGGCAACGGCTGGTGGCGAGTATCTATGGGGGCGTTGAACTTTGCGTGTCCCAGTGACGGCGGGCGGGTGCCGTCTCCTGGATGGTGAACACCCGATCGGTGCAGAGATCGATACGCGGACAAGGCTCTGAACTGGTGAAAGGCCGTTGAATCCGGATATTCCGACAGTCCGTCGGTGCGCGAACTATCGCGCCCGATGTCTCCAAGTGTGGTGAATGCCGCGGTGTCGACCCTCGGAAATGTCGGTAGCGTTCGGCGCGGCGCGGGCAGGCCAGGTGACTTTCTCGCGACTCCAGACCGATTCGAGGCCGAGGAGATTGTGGTGGGTGTTCCTACCGTTCGCGAAGAACAGGCTATCCGTCGATTGACCGATCGTCTGGTCGAAAGCTTCACCGACACTTACCCTGTCGAGCGCGTCGAGACCGTGGTCGGCGCCGCACGCAGTCGCTTCGAGGGCCATCCCGTTCGAGAGTTCGTTCCCATTCTGGTCGAACGCATCGCCCGGCGGGAACTGGAGGCGACGCCGTCCTCGCCCGCGGACGGTGCGATGATTCCGGTGGCCGAATCTGCTTCTTCGGCAGTGCAATCGGGCGCCGGCGGACGGTGGAACACGGATCTGCGACAGTCCATCGGCTCGGTCTTCGCCGGGCAGCGCCTCGTGGCAATGTCGATCGCGGCGCTCGTCGTTGTCGCCGCCATTGTAGTGACAATAGCTGTGCGCCAACCGGATTCGCCTGCGGACGCCGGATCTGGCACGCAATCGCCCGTCACCGTGCACGGGGTGGTCGGGTCGGAGAAGATCGCGTTCTTCTCCGACCCGAAAGTAGTCGAGGCACTGGCCCGCAACGGTATGAAGATCGAGGTCGATCCGGCCGGTTCCCGGCAGATCGCCACCTCGATCGACTTGAGCAAATACGATTTCGCTTTCCCATCGAGCGCGCCCGCCGCCGAACGCATCCAGCGCGCCCGCAACATCACCGCGAAATACACGCCGTTCTCCTCGCCGATGGCGATCGCTACCTTCCAGCCGATCGCGGAGCTGTTGACCGCGGCGGGTGTGGTACATCCTGGTCCGGTCGCCACCTTCGATATGGCCCGCTACCTCGAGCTCGCCCGCACCGATACCCAGTGGGATTTCCTGCCGGGCAACACGGCCTATCCGGTGCGCAAGAACATCGTGGTGTCCACGACCGATCCGCGTAGCTCGAACTCCGCCGCCATGTACCTGGCCATCGCCAGCTACGTCGCCAATGACAACACCATCGTGCAGGGTCCCGCCGCCGAGCAGGCCGTGCTGCCCGCGGTGTCGAAGCTGTTCGCCCGCCAGGGCTACACCGAGAACTCCAGTGAAGGCCCGTTCAAGGAGTACCTCGCGGCAGGCATGGGCCCGACTCCGCTGGTACTGATCTACGAAGCCCAGTTCGTCGAGGCCGCAGCGCGTGGACAGGTCAAGCCTGGGATGGTGCTGACCTACCCGTCGCCGACTGTGCTGTCCAAACACACACTGGTGCCACTCAATACCGAAGGCGACCGGATCGGGCGGCTGTTGTCGACCGACCCGCAGCTGCAGCGGCTCGCCGCACAACACGGCTTCCGTACGGGTGACACCACCCCGTTCGCCGAAGTCATCGCGGACAACCACGTCCCGGTGCCCACCGACCTGATCGATGTGATCGAGACACCCGCCTATGACACACTCGAGCACCTGCTCGACGGTGTCACACAGTCCTCCAACTGAGGTGTCGATCGTTGCTTCCACGGCGGTCATGGAAGTTGTCGCCGGTCCCGTCAGCTTCCGATCCCGACCGGTGAGTAGCGGTTCCCCGCGGTGTCATGGTCACCCTGCCCGAACCTGGACGCGCTGATCGGGCTGCTGCCGATGCCTACCCTCACGCAATGTCGTCTGTGTCCGGGCCGCCGCACGACGCCACCTCCACGGCAGCGATGCTGTCGGTGGAGGTGCTGTCGGTGACTCCGGCGACGGTGCGAGATCCAGATTCCCTTCCGAATCGAGCAGACCGTCAGTGCCAGTCGCTGATCTGGACGTCGTGGGGAGCCTGAGCGCCTTTTCCGGTTTCGATCAGCGACTTCAGGCTCATCAGGAAGATCGCCCACTTGGTGCTGCAGTGATGCATGAATTCCACCGGCGCCTTCCAGCCTTGGTGTGCGAAGAGAACGATGGTGTAGCCGTCGACCTGATCGAGGTCCCAGTTCACCTGGGTACCGATCCATTCTTCGGGTCCATCGACCACCTCCCACAGCACGCGCTTGTTCGGGGCGAGCTCGAGTACCTTCATGTCGAATCCACCGGCGCTGAACCGGAATTGGAGCACACCGCCGACGTCATTGCCTTCGCCTCGGGTGTCAGCCGTCCACCAATCGGCAAGCCCCTCGGTGGTGGTCAGGGCCCGATAGACCTCGGCCGGATCTGATTTGATGCCAACCCTGTGCAGGATGTCCACCATTTTTGTTTCCTCTTTCCATTGCTGGTTCTCGTCGGATTCGACAGGAGTTCACGGCTATATGCCGCGCTGGTCTTTCCCACGCTGAATCGCTTCGGCGATCCGCTTGATACGCCGGAGCCTGGCGTCCCACGCCGCCCCCACCGAGGACAGCTGTGCGACCGCGCGAGCGAGTTGCGCCTCGTCCACTTGGTACCTCTTCTCTCGCCCGGCGGGCGTGGCGTGCACCAAACCGACGCGGTCGAGCACGCTGAGATGTTTCGCGATGGCCTGCCGTGTCACGGGTAGCCGCTCACTGAGGCTGGTGGCCGTGCCATCGCCGTCGGCAAGGAGCAGGTCGAGCATCCGCCGACGGGTCGGATCCCCGACCGCGGACCACAGATCGTCGTCGACGGCGGCGGCGGTCATGGGGTCGACACCAGCCGCGCGATGTACTCCCCGAGTCGGGGCACGAAGGTGTCCCAACCGACGCTGTGTTCGCGGTACTGCTCCTCCAACTTCGCGGCCTCCCAGCCCATCTCCCGGAACCCGGTCTCGGTGAGCCGAATTCTGGTCCCGGTGCCCGACGGGGTGAGCTCGAAGGTGACCAGCATCGAGTTGGCGGAGTCGTCGACCTTGCCCTCGGGATAGCACCAGCGGAACGAGAACAATCGCGGCGGCTCGGCGTCGACCACGGTGATCGGGGCGACTTCCGTCCGGTCGCCCCAGACGAGCTCACCGACTGCGCCGGGAGTCGCTTCGATCTCGGCATCGTCTGTCCACCATTCCGAGATGTGCTCGGGGCTGCTGATGACCTCGAAGACCACCTCAGGTGCGGCGTCGACGTGGATCTCTCGTTCGATGCTGCCGTACTCCATACTCGTCCCGCTTCCTCTATGTGCAACGTTTGGTTGCGTATCACGCTAGCCGACTTCCGGGTGTCGCGCAACCATTGGTTGCTTATAGGTGGCGGCCGAGTGAGTCGGAAATGGCTGAGGTCACTCCGGTCCGTAAAATTCCGGATGTCACCGACCTGCTCGTATCGGGTGCCACACCATCGGGCCGCGGAGCTGGAAGCCTATGGGGGAAACCGGTCCCAGCGCATGCTCGCTCGATAGGCCACCGATCACGGTTGCGGCGCTGTGACCCAGCGGCCACGTCCAGCGGCAACCAGGTCTGGTGGTTTCAGAGTAGCGAGTGCTCTTCGATCAGCGTTTGGTACAGCGTGAAAGCGGGCTTGGGGCGGTAGTCGTCGGTGGTGATACCCAGCTGGTTGGTGGGTTCCGGCGCCGCGGAATCGGCGTCGCGCAGGCCGAACAGCTCGTAGTGGGTGATGTTGTGAACAGGCGCGGCGTCGATGATCGTTTCGATCATTTGCTCGAGGCTGTCGGCTTGGTGGCGGGCGGAGCGGTCCGGTCCGGTGGGGCTGCCGTTTTCGGCGATATGCAGTGGTGTGGAATCCAGATGTGCTGTGGGGAGGCTGGTTTCGCGGAGGTGGCGGATGGCATGTTCGGTGAGTTCGACGAGGTTGCCTGGTGCTCCCGCGGGGGCGACTGGGGAGAAGGCGTCCGGGTAGAGGGCGAGGCCGACGTAATCGACGTGGTCGGCGAATTGTGTGATGGGGATCTTGGACAGGTGTTGCCAGAAGTCGGTGTCGCCGCCGAGCCATTCGGGCGGTTCGGCGACCGAGAATCCGAGTTCGATGTGGGTGTGGCCGAGCCGGTTCAGTGTGCGACGGGCGTGGGCTATGCCATGGGTGAGTGCGTCGAGAACCGCGGGTGAGCTGCCATCGATCCAGGGGATCGGGAAATTGGGTTCGAGAGTTATCTGCAGGAATCGGGTGATTGCGCCGTAGCGTTGGATGGCGCGGTCGATGAAGGCCAGCCAGCCCGGGATGTCGGCAGTTGTCGGCAGATAGCTGAGGACGAGATCGAGTTGGCGGCGCTGGTCCACATACCACTCGTCGGGCATGGTGAGACTGCGTAGCTCACGTTCCGGATCCACCACCGCGATGCGTTCCGGCTCCGGTACGGCGCCCAGATAGTGCAGGTACTCGCGGACGACAAACGGTTTGCCGGAGGGTAGCGCGGTAACGAGTGTGTCGATCGCCCCGACATCGTCGGGGGCTCCGATGCTGGTGCTTACCTGGCTTGCGGCGTAGATGCCGAAGGTCAAACCTTTGCTGGCGCGCATACCGTCAACCCTAGGCCGAGTCCGGCCCACCGCCGTAGCAGTGGGCCCGGCCGGCTCAGCTCGTGGCGCCGCGGGCGCCCAGCAGCAGGTCCAGTACAAGCTGTGTGAACGCCGCCGGTTCATCGGTGAAACCGCTGTGGCCGCCCGGGAATATCGTCAGCGGCAGACCGAGTCTCTCGGCGAGGGCCGCGGCCGGGCGGTGTGGCAGCTTCCCGCGGGTCAGCTCGCCGGCGCCGAGGACGAGGCGGTTGGAAACAGACGTGAGCGCGGACTCGTCGGGCAGGTACGAGGTGATCGGTCGTAGTTCGTGCTCGATCATTACCGGTCCGTTGGCCATGAGCCTGCGGATCAACCCGGCCGCGCGGGGCGGGAGGTCATCAGGGTCGGGCAAGCCCTTCATAGTGACACCGACCCCTGCCGCGAACCGAGCGGCCGCCGCGGCGGCACCCTCGGTGCGCAGCAGCAGGCAGACCTCGTCGATGAACACGCGATGCGCCGCCGCATCAGGCAGGATTGCGAATATCGGGGGTTCGTGGGCGATGACGAGCCGAAGGCGTTCGGGGTGTTTCGTCAGCAGATCGAGCGCGACGACCGCACCACCGCTGCCGCCGAACACGTAGACGTCTTCGCCTGCGGGAGTGAGATGTTCGAGGAGGCGGTGGGCGTCGTCACTCATCACTTCGGCGGTCAGATCTCCGCGTTCCGGATCGTCGAGAGTGCTGTGTGAATAGCCGCGCGGGTCGATGGCGACGACGGTGAAATGCTCGGCGAGCGGCTCGGCGAGCTGGTCGAAGATGGCGGCGTCACCTCCGCTGCCCGGCAGCATCAGCAGCACCGGGCCGCTGCCGCGGATCTCGTAGAAGAGAGTCGCGCCAGGGACCTTCAGTATCTCGCTTCGCATTACTTCTGCTCCTTGTTGTCGGTCGAGGGCCACTGTTCGAGTGCGATGTGCAGTGCGTCGATGATGCGGTCCCACGAAGCCTCCGTCGGGCGCGAGTGTCCGAAGCCGCCGGCAGCTTCCAAGTTCGTGTAGCCGTGAAAGGTGCTGCGCAGCAGGCGAACCGCATCGGTAAGGTCGGGTTCGTCGAGGCCGTAGGCGCGCAGGATCCCGTAGGTCAGGTCGATGGCGCGGTGCAGGCCGGGCCAGGCGGCCGCCACCTCGGGGTCCACCGGCATCTGGGTTGCCGCGTAGCGGCCAGGGTGGGCGAGTGCATACCGACGCCAGGTGTTGGCGTAGGCGGCGAGCGCGTCGCGTCCCGCGAGGCCGGCGACCGCCGCGGCGATCAGGGTGGTCTTCTCCTCGGCGGCCAGGAGGGACACCCGCTGGCGCAGATCCTTGATGTTCTTGATGTGTGAGTACAGGCTCGCGTCTTTGACGTCGAACTTCCGTGCCAGTGCCGACACGGTGATGTTGTCGAAACCGACCTCGTCGGCCAGGTCGGCCGCCGCGTGGACGATCTTGTCGGCCGTGAGGCCGGCACGGGGGGACATGGGCGCCTCCTAAGCTAGGAGTACTAGGCTATATCCTAATATGTCTAGGTTCAAGTGGCATTGTCCAGGGGATATCCGGATGACCGATGAGTTTTCGGTGTGGCCCCAGTCAACACACATGGACCCGCAGGACTACTCCACCAGGAGAATCAATGACCTCGACTTCGACCGCACCCGCCACTACCGGCACTCTCGACGTACCCGGCGCCCGTCTGCATTACGAGCTGCGTGGTACCGGACCACTGGTCGTACTTGTCGGTGCGCCCATGGGCGCGGCGGCCTTCGCGCCGCTGGCGGATTTGCTCGCCACCGATCACACCGTCCTCACCACCGACCCGCGCGGCCACCGGGGCAGCGTGCTCGACGACCCGAAGCAGGACTCGACCCCCGAGCTGCGCGCCGACGACCTCGCCCGCCTGATTGTCTCCCTCGGCGCGGGACCGGCCGTGGTGTTCGGCTCCAGCGGCGGCGCTGTCACCGCGCTGGCGCTGGCGCAAGCCCAGCCCGATCTGGTCACTACAGTCGTTGCGCACGAGCCGCCGTTGGTCGCGCTGCTCGACGACCGCGTGGAGCAGCGAGCGAAAACCGAGGAAATCATTGCCACCCATCAGAGCGGCGATACCTTGGGGGCGTGGCGGAAGTTCATGGCGCAGGCCAACATTCAGATGCCGGAGCCGGTGCTCGAACAGATCTTCGGCGGGGAGCGCGAGCCTGTGCAGCAGGCGAGCGAGACTTATTGGTTCGCGTACGAGCTCCGCGCAACCACCTCATGGGAACCCGACTCGGCGGCGTTGCGCGCGACGGCCGCACGCATCGTGATCGGTCTCGGCGCGGAATCGGCCGGACAGTTGTGTGAGCGCACCTCGCAGGAGTTGGGGGAGATGCTCGATGTCGAGCCGGTGCTCTTCCCGGGCGGCCACACAGGTTTTGTCGAGGACCCGGCGGCCTTCGCCCCGCGGTTGCGTGAAGTATTGCGGGCGCAGTGAGTAGGCCGACATAAAATCGGCGCCGTTCTTGCCCGGCATGGAGTCCCGCCCAAGCCGGCACCGCAGGGCTGAGTGCTGACTTCGGCGGGGCCGGCTGCCTCCGGATTCGGTGGCCCCTGACCGAGATCCCGAAAACGACCCGTCGGCCGAACATCATGCCGCACACCATATTTCACGAACAGTGACGCTTCCATGCGCAGTGGTCCGGGTCGCTGGGCTGTTTGCCAGGAGATATCACAGGTGTTCGTGCATCGCGCCGACCATGCCGACGTAACAAGGTCCGAGACCGCGGACCGCTGCGAACGGCGCAGGCCACCGCTTTCTCTGTCGGTCTGCGGTTGCCGTGGTCAGAGGCGCCTGGGGATTCTGTGTCAGGAAGTCGATTTCGCGCAGAAGTGGGGTGTCGCCCGAGACGGCACCCCACCGACCAGTAACCTACCGCGCCGAATCCAAGTAGACCGGCAGCTGTGCGTGTCCGTTGGAGATGAAGCTGCCCATATGCGCCAGCTCTTTCGGATCCACAGCGAAACGCAGGGCAGGGAAACGGTTGAACAACGCAGGCAGCGCGATCGCGGCCTCCATGCGGGCGAGCGGAGCCCCGATGCAATGGTGGGCGCCGTGGCCGAAGGCTACGTGCTGGTCTTTGGTCGCGCGGTGCACGTCGAACTCGTCGGCTGTCGCGCCGTGCACCTTCGGGTCGCGGCTGGCGCCCGCGTACGAGGCGAGGATCGCGTCGCCCTTGGGGATACGGATGCCGTCGATGTCGATATCTTCGACGGCATAACGCAGCGGCAGATGCGCGACGGGCGCTTCGTAGCGCAGTGTCTCCTCCACCACATCCGACCAGGGCACCCGGCCCTCGACCACGTCGGCGCGCTGCTCGGGATGGGTCAGCAGCGCGAAAATCGCCTGATCGAGCAGGTTGACCGTGGTCTCGTGTCCGGCATTGATGACCAGCATCAGCGTGTCGACGAGTTCCCTCTCGGTCAACTGTGAGCCGTCGTCCTCGTCGCGGGTAGCGATCAACACACTGGTGATGTCGTCGCCGGGCGTCGTGCGCCGGTAGGCCACCAGTTCGCTGATCAGCCCGTACATCTCCAGATAGTTGGCCTGAGCCTGCTCGGGAGTGAACGAGGTGTCGAAGAACCCGTCGACGCACTTGTGGATGCTGGGGCCGAGATGGTCCGGCACACCCATCAGCTCGCTGATGACCTGGATCGGCACCGGATAGGCGAATCGCGCACGCAGATCGACGGACTCACCACGCGGTGTCGCCGCGAGCTGTGCCACCAGGTTCTCGGTGATCTCCTCGATCCGCGGCCGCAGCGCTACCGTGCGACGGTGCGTGAACGCGGGCGCGACCAACTTTCGCAGCCGCCGATGCTCGCTGCCGTATGCGGTGAACATATTTTCCACCGCCACCCACGGCTGCAACGGCCATGCCTCGGTGATCTCGCCGTTCATGTATGCCGCCCAGTGCTGCCGCGGGTCCTTCGACACTCGTGGGTCGGCCAGCAAGTTACGCAGCGTCACCGCGTCGGTCACCGACCACGCGGGCACTCCGCCGGGCAACTCGACCAGCGCCGCCGGCCCGCGCGCGCGGATCCGGGCGGACTCGCGTTGGATGTCGAGACCGGCTGTGTCCAGGACTATCGGTTCATGCTCCATCAGGCGATCCTTACACCAGGTTCAACGGAGGGGACTTGGGGAACACAACGGGCAATGCGGCCATCGCCCGGTGGAAAGGACCTGGCCGCCAGACCAATTCGTCCTGCGGTACAGCCAGTTGCATCTCGGGAAGGGCGTCGAGCAGCTGATCGATGGCATCCTGCACAACCATGTACGCCACCGACTTGGCCGGGCACGCGTGCGGCCCGGCGCTCCACGCCAGATGCGAGCGATTGCCGGTGCGGTCGCCACCGCGGATCTCGGGGTCGTTGTTGCAGCCGGCGAGGCTGATGAGGACGGGCTGATGTGCGGGCAGCCAGGTGTTCTCGATGAGGATCGGCTGCTTCGGGTAACTCATGCAGAAGTTCGCCATCGGCGGGTCGTTGAAGAGCACCTCGTCGAGCGCGTCGCGTGTCGAGAGGCTCCCGCCGAGGACATCGCCGCCGAACCGGTCGTCGGTGAGCATCAGCAGCAAGGTGTTGGTGATCAGATTCTGCTGCGGTTCGATACCGGCACCGTAGAAGCTGATCAGCTGGGAGAGCATTTCGGTGTCGTCGAGCGCGGCGGGGTGGTGCGCGAGGCGCGAGGTGACATCGTCCCCGGGCTCGGCGCGGCGCAGCTGGATCAGATCCATCAGCGCCTCGCTGAGCGTCTGCATGCCCCAGGCGGCGTTGACCGTGTCGAAGAGTGCGGCCATTCCGGTCGCGACTCGCTGTCCGAGCTCCGCCGAGCAGCCGACCAACTGGTTGAGCAGCTCGAAGACCAGCGGCAACGCGTACTGGGACACCAGATCGGCCGAACCTGCCTCACAGAAAGTATTGATCAGCGGAACGGCGACCTTTTCGACCGTGGAATGCAGGGCGTGTAGGTCGATTCCGTCGATGCTGGCGGTATAGGCCTGCCGATAGCGCGTATGAGCGGTTCCGCTGTTGCGCAGTGCGTTCGGATACCACTCCATCATCGGCTTGACGGGGCAGTCGTCGGACACATGCTGCTGCCAGGTCCGCGGGTCGGCCGGAAAATGGTCCGGGTCGTTGAGGATTCGCAGTGCGGTGTTGTAGCCGATCACCAAGGTGGCGGGCACATCCGGGGCCAGCTCCATCGGCACCATCGAACCGAACTGCTTGCGCATCTCCCGGTAGGCGCGGTGCGGGTCGGCGGCGAATTCCGGAGTATGCAGCGAGACCCGGGGACCATCGGTCCGGATCGGTGAGCCGTGCGCGACGGGGCAGGTTCCGTTCGTGGTTGCGTTGGGCGCGGCCGACAACGGCGTATGCGGCTTGGTCATAGGCGTGACTCCAGACGATGGATCAGAAACTCGACGAGGTCGGTGCAGCGGGCATGCGCCTCGGTCCCGTGCGTCGAGAGAGGTCAGAGGTTCGCCGGGGCTTCGACGGCATGCTGCGCGCTTCGATCATCGACATACAGACTCCCGCCACATCGCTTCGTTCAGCCCTTCCTCGCGGTTGCCGACCATCGTGACCCCGGCAAAGAGGTCAGTGCCGAGGACCGGAGTTCTGGCGAGGCCGACCACAGTCTCACCATCGTCACCTCACAGTCCCTACGGGACAGATGATTTCGACAATCACCGACCGAACAAGCAAGCCCTTCCAGTCGTCCGAAATCCGACGACGGACCCACGTTAGCAGTACGACCGTGAGGTCTGCTTCGACGCCGCAACAGCGCGGGCGATCGTTCCGGGTGCGTATGGCCCAGCAAATATGCTGGGCTGCTACCGATCACATGCGGTTTTGCCGAGGCAGGCGAGCGCGGCTATGTCGCCGCCGAGTCGTGATGGCAGGCTGGGGGGATGGTGATGGACGAATGAGTCGTGGTGTTCTGGTGACAGGTGCGTCGCGGGGTATCGGACGGGCTATCGCGCACGCGTTCGCCGAAATCGGCGACCGGGTGGCGGTGCACTACGCGACCGGCAAGGACGACGCCGAGGAGACTTTGCGTGGGCTGCCAGGAACGGGACATGTGCTCGTCGGCGGGGATGTCGGGTCACCGGAGGAGGCCGAGGCGATCGTCGCCGCGGCCGTTGCGGGGCTGGGCACCGTGCATGTTCTGGTCAACAATGCGGCGGTGAACATCCCGCATCCGTTGGCGGAGACGAACTATGCCGACTGGCAGCGGGCCTGGCGCGCGACCGTGGATGTCAACGTAATCGGCACCGCCAACGTCTCCTACTGCGCGGCCCGACACATGATCGACCGTGGTGTCGCGGGCCGCATCGTGAATATCGGCTCGCGGGGCGCGTTCCGCGGCGAACCCGACCACCCCGCATACGGCGCGAGCAAGGCCGGTGTGCACGCTCTCGGTCAATCACTGGCGGTCTATCTCGCTCCCTACGGCATCGCGGTCGCCTCGATCGCGCCCGGATTCGTGGCGACCGAACGCGTCGTGCACCGCGTCACCGACGAAGTCCGAGCCCAGAGCCCCTTCGGCAGGGTCGCCGAGCCGGAGGAAATCGCCTCGGCGGTGCGGTATCTCGCCTCGGCGGAAGCGACCTGGACCTCGGGCGCGGTGTTGAACGTCAATGGAGCTTCGTACCTGCACTGACGTGCCGAGTGCGAACCGCCCCGAACACGACAGTACCGCCGCACTTCTTGCGGGTGCGGCGGTACCGGTCGGTGCGTGACTAGTGAACGAAGGTCGCTGCGCGTTCGGCGATGTCCAGCATCGACTGGGGCAGGATGCCGAGCAGGATGGTTGCTCCTGCGGTGAAAGTGACGACCGTGGTGGTGAGGAACGGGGTGATCACCGCGGGGGCGGCCTCGGGCGGGTCGGTGAAGAACATCAGCACGATGACGCGGATATAGAAGAAAGCCGCGATCGCGCTGGAGATCACACCGACGAGGACGAGGGGCGTGGCTCCGCCGGCGGCCGCCGCTTGGAAGACGGCGAACTTACCGACGAAGCCGCTGGACAGCGGCAAGCCCGCGAAGGAGAGCAGGAAAAGAGCGAACACCGTTGCCAGGGCAGGGGAACGGCGGCCGAGGCCGGCCCACTGGGACATGGCGGTCGCTTCCGCACCGGAGCTGTCCCGAACCAGGCTGACGACGGCGAAGGCGCCGACGGTGCCGATGCCGTAGGCCAGCAGGTAGAACAGGATGGCGGCAGCACCGGCATGGGTGCCGGGGATCAGGCCGGTGAGGATGAAACCGGCATGCGCGACCGAGGAATACGCGAGCATGCGCTTCACGTCGGTCTGGGTGATCGCCATGACCGCACCGATGAGCATGGTGGCGATGGCGATGGCGGCGAGCACCGGTCGCCAGTCGTCGCGCAGGGCCGGTACCGCGACCTGAAGCAGGCGCAGCAGCGCGCCGACCGCGGCGATCTTTGTTGCTGCGGCCATGAATCCGGTGATCGGCGTCGGCGCGCCCTGATATACGTCGGGCACCCAGGACTGGAACGGCACCGCGCCGATCTTGAACAGCAGGCCGACCGCGAGCAGGCCGACACCGAGCATGGCGAGGGTGGTGTTGTCCGGATGCTGCGCGATCGCGTCCGCGATACCACCGAGCCGGACAGTGCCCGCCTGGCCATAGAGCAGCGCGACACCGTAGAGGAAGAACGCCGAGGAGAACGCGCCGAGCAGAAAGTATTTGAGCGCTGCTTCCTGGGAGAGCAGCCGCTTGCGACGGGCGAGCCCGCACAGCAGATACAGCGGCAGCGACAGCACCTCGAGCGCGACGAACATGGTGAGCAGATCGTTCGACGCCGGGAACAGCAGCAGTCCACCGATCGCGAGCATGGTCAGCGGGAACACCTCGGTGGTGGCGACACCCGCTCGGATGGCGGCCATCTCGCCCGCGCCCCCCGGCACTGCGGAGGCTTGCGGCGTGAACGCGTCCAAGCTGCGTCCGACGGTGGCCGCCGCCAGACTCCAGGTGCCGGGACCCGAACGTCCATCGGCCGGTGGTTGCGCGTCACGCTCGGCGATGAGCAGCAGCGCCAGGATCGAGACCACCAGGATCGTGCCCTGCAGGAACAGTGTGACGCCGTCGATCGACACCGCACCGGCCACCGCGGTGGCCTGGGTGCCCGAGAGACGGACGACGGCGACCAGCGCCGCCAGCAAACCGGCGAGCCCGAGCACCACCTGCGTCGCATACCGATACGGCCGCGGCAGGAACGCTTCGACCAGCACCCCGACCACCGCGACACCGAAAACGATGAGCATCGGCGAGAGCTTGCTGTACTCGATGCTCGGTGCGGGGACCGTGGCGGCGAGCACAGTTCCGTATTCGTAGGAAGTCACTTATGCCGTCCTTGATACGTAGAACATGGTGGCGACCTGCCAGGCGGCACCGAAGTGCGCGCCACGGCCGGTACTGAGGCGATCCGGTTGACGCTCGGCGGCGCTCACTTGTGCGCACCTCCGGTGTGCCCGGTCGCCCCCGCTTCGGGCAGCGACGGCACCGACGGTGCGGGGTCGTGGCGGCCGATGGTGGTCAGCGTCTGTCCGACCGCCGGATTGATGAAGTCCAGCAGCGGTTTCGGGTAGACGCCGAGGAACAGCAGCGCGGCGATCAGTGGTACCACCACAGCGAGTTCGCGGGGCACCAGATCGTAGAGGCGCTCGTTGCCTTCCTTCACCGGGCCGGTCATCATGCGCTGGTAGAGCCACAGCACATACAGCGCGGCGAGCACGAGTGCGCCGGTCGCGATGACGGCGGCGACCTGGTAGCGGCTGAACGTGCCTGCCAGGACCAGGAATTCGCTGACGAAGGGGGCGAGACCGGGCAGCGACAGAGTGGCGAGACCGGCAATGAAGAACGTGCCGGCGAGCACCGGCGCGACCTTCTGCACCCCGCCGAATTCGGCGATGACCCTGGTACCCCTGCGCGACACCAGGAATCCGGCGATCAGGAACAACGCGGCGGTCGAGATGCCGTGGTTGACCATGTAGAGCGTCGCCCCGGTCTGTCCCTGACTCGTCATCGCGAAGATGCCGAGGATGATGAATCCGAAGTGCGAGATCGAGGTGTAAGCGATCAGCCGCATCACGTCGGTCTGGCCGACAGCCAGGAGCGCGCCGTAGATGATGCCGATGACCGCGAGGGTGATCACCAGTGGCGCATACGTCCCCGAGGCCTCCGGGAACAGCATCAGGCAGTAGCGCAGCATGCCGAAGGTGCCCACCTTGTCGACCACCGCCATCATCAGCACGGCACTCGACGGCGTTGCCGCGACCGCCGCATCGGGCAGCCAGGTGTGCAGCGGCCACAGCGGGGCCTTCACCGCGAACGCGAACATGAACCCGAGGAACAGCGCGTTGAGCACAGCGGGACCGGCGCCGAGTTGCCCGGCGTTGGCCGCGGTGACCACAGTGCGGAAGTCGAAGGTGCCCGCCGAGCCCGCGCCGAGCCCTTCCCGCACGGTGAGCACATACAGCCCGATCACCGCGGCCAGCATGATCAGCCCGCCGAACAGGTTGTAGAGCAGGAACTTCACTGCCGCCCGCGACCGCTGCTGGCGCAGTGGCACATCCGCACTGCGCGGTCCGAAGCCGCCGATGAGGAAGTACATCGGGATGAGCATGGCCTCGAAGAACACGTAGAACAGCAGGATGTCGAGTGAGACGAAGGAGATCAACACCATCGCCTCGACCATCAGGCTGAGCGCGACGTAGGTGTGCACGACGCGGCGGCCGCTGCCGACCTCGCGTTCGTCGTTCCAGCCCGCGAGGATCAGCAACGGCACCAGCGCCGCGGTGAGCAGTACGAGTACCAGCGCGATCCCGTCCAGGCCCACGGTATATCCGGCGCCGAAGGCCGGAATCCACTCGTGGTCCTCGACGAACTGATATTGCGCCCCACCAGGATCGAAGCGCGCCGCCAACACGATGCCGATCACCAGCACCGCGATCGAGATGCCGAGGGCAAGGCAGCGCGCCAGCGTGCGTTGAGCGGCGGGCAGCACGAGCACCGCAACAGAACCGACCGCGGGCAACGCCCACAGCAAGGTCAACCAGGGAAAATCGGTCACCAGATCCTCACCGCCAGCAGGGCGGCGGCCACCAGGGCCGCGCCGGTGAACATGGACAGGGCATAGGAACGTACGAATCCGGACTGCACGCGCCGGATGCGGCCGGAGAGACCGCCGATCAGTGCGGCAGTGCCGTTGACGATCCCGTCGATGCCGCGGTTGTCGAGGAAGACGAGGACGCGGGTCAGGTAGGCGCCCGGACGCATGAACACGCCTTCGTTGACCGCGTCGCCGTACAGATCCTTGCGAGCCGCGACGGTCAACGCGCTCACCGATTCCGGTGCGGTCTCGGGGATCTCACGCTGGGCGTACTGGTAGTAGGCGAACGCGACGCCCACAGCGACGACGATCAGCGCGAATGCCGTGATGATCGCGGCCGGAACGGCCTCTTCACCGTGATGTGCACCGACAACGGGTTCCAACCAGTTCTGCAGCGCCGATCCGAGGACGAACAACCCGCCCGCGGCAACCGATCCGACGGCGAGCAGGATCATCGGTCCCGTCATCACCGCGGGTGACTCGTGCGGATGGGTGTCGGGTTTCCAGCGGCGGTCGCCGAAGAAGGTCATCAGCATCACCCGCGTCATGTAGAACGCAGTCAGTCCGGCGCCGAGCAGCGTCACTGTGCCCAGCGCCGCACCGCTCGCGCCGCCCTGGTTGAACGCCGCCTCGATAATGCGGTCCTTGGAGAAGAACCCGGCGAACGGCGGCACTCCGATGATGGCGAGATAGCCGAGTCCGAAGGTGATGTAGGTGACCGGCAGTAGCGTGCGCAGTCCGCCGTAGCGGCGCATGTCGGTCTCCTCGTCCATCGCGTGCATCACCGAACCCGCACCGAGGAACAGTCCGGCCTTGAAGAAGCCGTGGGTGAGCAGATGCATGATGGCGACCGCGTAGCCGGCCGGTCCGAGCCCGGCGGCCAGCACCATATAGCCGATCTGGCTCATGGTCGAAGCGGCGAGCGCCTTCTTGATGTCGTCCTTCGCACAACCGACGATCGCACCGAACAACAACGTCACCGCGCCGACGAGCACCACCCCGAGCCGGGCATTGGGCGCCAGGTCGAAGATCGGGCCGGACCGAGTGATCAGATACACGCCGGCGGTGACCATCGTTGCGGCGTGGATGAGCGCCGACACCGGGGTCGGGCCCTCCATCGCGTCACCGAGCCAGGACTGCAGCGGCACCTGCGCGGACTTGCCACACGCCGCGAGCAGCAGCAGCAATCCGATCGCCGTGAGCTTTCCCTCGCCCGCGGCGGGCGCTGCGCCGAACACGTCGGCGAAGTTGATCGACCCGAAGGTGGTGAACATGGTGAACATGGCGATCGCCAGGCCCATGTCACCGACACGGTTGACCACGAAAGCTTTCTTGGCCGCTGTTGCGGCGGAAGGCTTTTCGTGCCAGAACCCGATCAGCAGGTAGGACGCGAGGCCGACGCCTTCCCAGCCGAGATAGAGCACGAGGTAGTTGTTGGCCAGCACCAGTAGCAGCATCGCTGCGAGAAACAGGTTGAGGTAGGCGAAGAACCGTCGTCGCGCCGGATCGTGGCTCATATAGCCGATGGAGTAGATGTGGATCAGCGATCCGACTCCGGTGATCAGCAGGGCGAAACAGATGGACAGCTGGTCCAATTGGAGGCCGAAGTCGACCTCGAGTCCCGGCGCCGGTACCCAGCTGAACAGGTCTTGGTGAATGGCTCGGTCCGCATTGTCGCGGTCGCGCATGCTGAAGAATGCCATCCCGGCGACCACGAACGACGCGAGCGCCGCGACGGTGCCCAGTAGATGACCCCACCTGTTGGTGTACTTCCCGCCGAGCAGCAGGATGACGGCGCCTGCCAGCGGCAGCGCGGGCAGCAGTCCGAGAGTTGTTGTCGCGTCCATGTCAGAACTTCAGCAGGTTGGCGTCGTCGACCGAGGTCGAGCGGCGGGCGCGGAAGATGGTCATGATGATGGCAAGGCCGACGACGACCTCGGCCGCGGCGACCACCATGGTGAAGAACGCGAACACCTGGCCATCCAGATTGGCATGCAGCCTGGCGAAGGTGACGAAGGCGAGATTCACTGCGTTGAGCATCAACTCGATGCACATGAACACGACGATGGCGTTGCGCCGCAGGAGGACTCCCGCGGCGCCGATCGTGAACAACAGCGCGGACAGGAACAGGTAGTTCTGGGGGTTCACCGTATGCCTTCCTGGTCAGCTCTGTGGGGAATCGTCGGCGGGCGCGTGGTTGTCGGTCTCGGCGGGTGTGCTCGTCGAGCCGACCGAGATGACGGCCGCTTCGGTGAGCGCCCTGGTGCGACGGTGCCGCAGGATGGTGCTGACCGACAATTCCTCGAAGGACCCGTCCGGCAGTCTCGCCGGGATGTCGACCGCGTTGTGCCTGGCATAGACGCCGGGGGTGGGCAGCGGGGTGGCGCGACGTGTGGGATACAGCGGGTCCCCCGCACTGCGGAACCGGCGCTGCGACATTTCGCGCTGGCCGAGCCGCTGGCCGAACTGCTCGCGGTGCGCGAGTACCATGGCGCCGATGGTGGCGGCGATGAGCAGTGCACCGGTGAGCTCGAAGGCCCACACGTAGCGGATGAAGATCAGCTCGGCGAGCTCGCCGATGACGTCACGGCCTGCGAATCCGGTGGCCGGGTAGGTGATTCCGGAGTTGCGGATGCCACTGGCGATGCCGCTGATCAGCAGCAGGCCGAAACCCAGCCCGACCGCGGCGGCGGAAAGCCGTTGCCCGCGAATGGTTTCCCGCAGCGACTCGGCCGAGTCGACGCCGACCAGCATGAGCACGAAGAGGAAAAGCATCATCACCGCGCCGGTGTAGACGACGATCTGCACCACGCCGAGGAACAGGGCGTCCTGAGCTATGTACATGACCGCGAGCGCGATCATCGTCGAGGCGAGGCACAGCGCCGAATGCACTGCCTTGGGTGCGAATACCATGCCGAGCGCGCCGATCACAGCCAGCGGGGCCAGGATCCAGAAGCTGACGGCCTCACCGGTGGAGGCTCGGATCAGCGGCTCGGCGGCCAGGATCAATGTGTTCACAGCGCGCCTCCTTCCGCGCCCGCGGTGGCAGGCAGCCTCGGGGGAGTGGGTTCCGTCTCGGCGCCGCCGCCGGGCACGTTGCCCCGGTAGTAGTCGCCTTCGTCGGTCCCGGGATACATGGCATGAGGTGGTGCGGTCATGCCCGGCTGCAGCGGGGCGAGCAGTTGGTCCTTCTCGTAGATCAGATCGGCGCGATTGTCGTCGGTCATCTCGTATTCGTTGGTCATCGTCAGCGCCCGCGTCGGGCACGCTTCGATGCACAGACCGCAGCCGATGCAGCGCAGGTAGTTGATCTGATAGACCTGGCCATAGCGCTCACCCGGCGAGAAGCGCTGCTCCTCGGTGTTGTCAGCGCCCTCGACGTAGATGGCGTCGGCGGGACAGGCCCAGGCGCACAGTTCACAGCCGATGCACTTCTCGAGTCCGTCCGGATGCCGGTTGAGCTGGTGGCGGCCGTGATAGCGCGGTGCGGTCGGTACCTTCTGCTCCGGGTAGAACTCGGTATTGGCCTTCTTGAACATGGTCGATGCGGTGACGATGAATCCGGCAAGCGGAGCGAACAGACCGGGTTTCGGCATGGGATGCGCCAACGCGGTGTCGGGCATCGGCGGCGTCGGGAAACCGAGGAACACTGTGGACCCGCTCGTGCCGGATACCTCTGGACCCGGTTCCGCCGGCGGCGGCGGAATGCCGTCCGCGCGTCCGGCCCGCAGGAACATGCCGACCATCAGCGCGGAGATGATCAACCCGCCGATGACCAATGCTGGCGTCTGGACGTGATAGCCCTCGGCCTCCAACACTCGAGCGGTGGCCACCAGCATCACCCACAGCAGCGATGCCGGAATCAGCAGCTTCCAGCCGAGGTTCATGAACTGGTCGTAACGCAGCCGCGGCAGGGTGCCGCGCAGCCAGATGAACACGAACAAGAACGTCCACACCTTGAGGGTGAACCAGAGCACCGGCCACCAGCCGGAGTTGGCACCGTCCCACATGTTCAGCGGCCACGGTGCGCGCCAGCCGCCGAGGAACAACGTGGTCGCCAGGGCGGAAACCGTTGCCATATTGATGTATTCGGCGAGCATGAACATCGCGAACTTGAGCGAGGAGTACTCGGTGTGGAAGCCACCGACGAGCTCACCCTCGGCCTCGGGCAGGTCGAACGGCGCCCGGTTGGTCTCGCCGACCATCGAGACGCAGTAGATCAGGAACGACGGGAGCAGCAGGAAGACATACCAGGTGCCCTCCTGTGCCTTGACGATGCCCGAGGTGGCCATGGTGCCGCCGAGCAGGAACACCGTCGCGAAGCACAGTGCCATCGCGATCTCATAGGAGATCACCTGCGCGGTCGAGCGCAGGCCGCCGAGCAGCGGGTAGGTGGAGCCGGACGACCACCCGGCGAGCACGATGCCGTAGACGCCGATCGAGGTGATCGCGAGGATGTAGAGCACGGCGACCGGCATATCGGTCAACTGCAGCGCGGTGCGATGTCCCAGGATCGACACCTCCGGCCCGAACGGGATCACCGCGAACGCCATCACGGCGGGGATCACCGAGATGATCGGCGCCATGATGAAGATCGGCTTGTCCACGATCGTCGGGATGATGTCTTCCTTGAGCGCCATCTTCACGCCGTCGGCGATGGCCTGCAATGTGCCCTTGGGGCCGACCCGGTTCGGGCCGACCCGCATCTGCATCCAGGCCACGATCTTTCGTTCCAGATACACCGCCATCAAAGGGGTGAGCAGCAGGAAGCCGAAGATAGCGAGGGACTTTGCGAGCACAAGCCACAGGGGGTCGTGACCGAAGAGGGCGAACGCGTCGGGCCCGTAGGCAGCAGCGCGCGTAACCACGGAGGGCCCCGCGGGCGTCGCGACGAGCAGAGCCAGATCACTCATGACGGTGTTCCTTCATCCTCTCGTCCGCACGTCGCAGGTGAACCACGCCGCCCGGTTGGGTGGCGAGTTGTTCGAAGACCGAACTCCCCGGCGAATTCAGCGGCAGCCAGACCACCCGGTCGGGCAGGTCGGTGATCATCAGTGGCAGTGTGATGGTGCCGCGCTCGGTGGCGACGCTGATCGGATCGTTGTCGGCGGCACCGATTTCGGCGGCTGTTGCCCGCGAGAGCCGTACCACCGGCGGGCGTGCGATACCTGCCAGGTTCGGCTCCCCGTCCTGCATCCGGCCCTGGTCCAACAACATTCGCCAGCCTGCGAGGACTGCGGTGCCCTGTTCGGGCCGGGGCACCGGGTGCGCGCGCTGCGCGGGCGGTGCGACGGGCGGGCCGTCCCAGGTGCCGAGTTCGGCGAGTTCGGCGCGGGCCGCGTCGGCATCGGGCAATCCGAGCGGCACTTGCATCTCATCCGCGATTGCCTGGATGACGCGTTGATCCGAGAGGGGGGCCGCGGTTCGCCGCACAGTGGAGTCGTGCAGCGCGGCGTCGAACCGCCGCGCCCGACCCTCCCAGGTGCGGAAGGTGCCGGATTTCTCCATCGCCGAGGCCACGGGGAACACCACATCGGCGCGGTCGCTGATGGCACTGTGGCGCAGTTCCAGGCTGACCACGAAGCGAGCGGCGTCGACGGCGGCGAGCGCGGCCTGCGGGTCCGGTAGATCGGCGAGATCGACGCCGCCGATGACGAGAGCGCCGAGTGTAGCGGCGGCCTCCAGGATGGCGGCGGTGTCGCGGCCGACGGTCACCGGCAGGTCGGGCACGTTCCAGATGGACCGAACCTGTTGGCGGGCACGCGGATCCACGATGGGCCTGCCGCCCGGGAGCAGGCCGGGCAGCGCGCCTGCCTCCACCGCACCGCGTTCGCCCGCCCGCCGTGGCACCCAGGCCAAGGCAGCGCCGGTCTCGTCGGCGAGCCGGACCGCCGCTGAGAGCGCGCCGGGGATTCCGGCGAGCCGCTCGCCGACCATGATCACCGCGCCCGGTTGGCGCAGCAGTCGCGACGCCTCGGTCAGCTGTGCGGAATAGGTTTCCGCGGTGGCGATTTCACTGGTGCGCAGCGTGTCGAGCAGGTACGGCTCCGCGCCGGGTATCACCTGCAGCAGAGTGCCGGACATGCGGTCGAGGCCACGCGAGGCGTAGGCGGCCAACGAGTAGACCGGCAGTCCATGCTTGCGTGCGGCTTTGCGCAGCCGCAGATAGACGATCGGCGATTCCTCCTCCGGCTCGAAACCGGCGAGCAGGACGATCGGCGCCTTTTCCAGGGTGTCGTAGTCGACGGTGACACCCTGCCCCGCGACGCAGGCGGCAAGGAAATCGGCCTCTTCGACCGAATGCACCCGGCTGCGGAAGTCGATGTCGTTGGTGCCGAGGGCCACTCGCGCGAATTTGGCGTAGGCGTAGGCGTCTTCTTCGGTGACCCGGCCGCCGACCAGTACGCCTGCATTACCGTGCGCGGCGGCCAAACCCTCCGCGGCGGCGGCAAGCGCCTCGGACCATGAGGCAGGTGCGAGCGTGCCGTCCCAGCCGCGCACCATGGGTGTGGTCAGCCGGTCGCGTTCGGTGGCATACGCGAAAGCCCAGCGGCCCTTGTCACAGTTCCATTCCTCGTTGACCTGCGGATCGTCGCCCGCCAGCCGGCGAAGCACCTTGCCGCGCCGATGGTCGGTGCGCTGTGCGCAGCCCGACGCGCAATGCTCGCAGACGCTCGGACTCGACACCAGGTCGAACGGGCGCGCGCGGAACCGGTAGCTGGTGCCGGTGAGCGCGCCGACCGGGCAGATCTGCACGGTGTTGCCGGAGAAGTACGAATCGAGCGGCTCGGCCTGCGCGATGCCGACCTGTTGCAGCGCACCACGATCCATGAGCTCGATGAACGGGTCACCGGCGACCTGCTGGGAGAAGCGCGTGCAGCGGGCGCAGAGCACACAGCGTTCCCGGTCCAGCAGCACCGCCGTGGACAGCGGAATCGGCTTGGGATAGGTGCGTTTCACGCCGTCGAACCGGGTTTCGGGCCGACCGCTGGACATCGCTTGGTTCTGCAGCGGGCATTCGCCGCCTTTGTCGCAGACCGGGCAGTCGAGCGGATGGTTGATGAGCAGCAGCTCCATCACACCCTCTTGCGCTTTGTCGGCGACAGCGGAGGTGAGCTGGGTGCGTACCACCATGCCGTCGGTGACGGCCATGGTGCAGGAGGCGACCGGCTTGCGCTGGCCCTCCACCTCGACGATGCACTGCCTACAGGCGCCGACCGGGTCGAGCAGCGGGTGGTCACAGAAGCGGGGGATCTGGATGCCGATCAGTTCGGCGGCCCGGATCACCAACGTGCCCGCAGGCACACTGACGGTGGTGTCGTCGATGGTCACGGTCACCAGATCGGCGGGTACGAGCCCGCTGGTATCGGTGTTCACAGTGGCGGGCCCACCCGTCACCCGGCCGCCACCCCCCATCGAATCGCTACGCGATGCTGTACTCATCGGACTCCTTCCGCCCAAGCAGTCGTGCGCGCGGGATCAAACGGACAGCCGTCGAGGCGCAGATGGTCGATGAACTCCTCGCGGAAGAACTTCAGGGAGGAGATGATCGGGCTGGCCGCGCCGTCACCGAGGGCGCAGAACGACTTGCCGTTGATGGTGTCGCTGATATCGAGCAGCTTGTCCAGATCGGATTCGGTGCCGTGGCCCGCCTCGATGCGCTCGAGTAACTGGACGAGCCAATAGGTACCCTCGCGGCAGGGTGTGCACTTGCCGCAGGATTCGTGGGCGTAGAACTCTGTCCAGCGCAGCACGGCACGCACCACGCAGGTGGTGTCGTCGAAGATCTGCAACGCCTTGGTGCCCAGCATGGATCCGGCACCCGCCACACCCTCGTAGTCCAGTGGCACATCGAGGTGCTCATCGGTGAACAACGGTGTCGACGAGCCGCCGGGAGTCCAGAACTTCACCCGATGCCCGGCGCGCACGCCGCCTGCGTAATCGAGCAGCTCCCGCAGCGTGATGCCGAGCGGCGCCTCGTACTGGCCGGGACGGGCGACGTGGCCCGACAGGGAGTACAGCGTGAAGCCGGGTGACTTCTCGGTACCCATGGACCGGAACCAGGCTGTGCCGTTGAGGATGATCGGCGGCACACTGGCAATGGATTCGACGTTGTTCACTACGGTCGGGCAGGCGTAGAGCCCGGCGACGGCGGGGAACGGCGGTCGCAAGCGGGGCTGGCCGCGGCGGCCTTCCAGCGAATCCAGCAGCGCGGTTTCCTCGCCGCAGATGTAGGCGCCCGCACCGGCGTGCACGATCAGCTCGAGGTCGTAGCCGGTGCCGAGAATATTGCGGCCGAGATACCCTGCTTCGTAGGCTTGGGCCACCGCGGCCTGCAGACGACGTAGCACCGGCACCACTTCACCGCGCACATAGATGAAGGCGTGCGCCGCGCGGATGGCGTAGGCGGCGATGATCACACCCTCGATCAGCGTGTGCGGGGTGGCCAGCATGAGCGGAATGTCCTTGCAGGTACCGGGTTCCGACTCGTCGGCATTGACAACCAGGTAGTGCGGTTTGCTGGTGCCGTCGGGGCCTGGACCCTGCGGAATGAAGCTCCACTTCATGCCGGTCGGGAACCCGGCGCCGCCGCGGCCGCGCAGGCCCGCGTCCTTGACGGTCTGGATGACCTGATCGGGGTCCATCCGCACGGCTTTGCGCAGCGCCCGGTAGCCGTCGTGGCGATGGTAGGTGTCCATCGTCCAGGATTGGGGGTCGTCCCAGTATCGGGTGAGAACCGGAGTCAACGTCATATCAGGCGCCCTCCATATTCGGCTGCGGCGCAGGCGGATTCATGTTGTGTTCGCGAGCTACCCGCAGACCGGCCAGGGTGGCCTCGCCCGCCGCGCCGTCCAGCACGCCGGGTCGCTGGTCGGGGAATCCGGCGAGGATGCGTGCGGTCTGTTTGAACGTGCACAGCGGCGCGCCGCGGCTCGGGGTCACCTGCTCGCCTGTGCGGAGCGAATCCACCAGTGCTCGAGCTGATTCCGGTGTCTGGTTGTCGAAGAACTCCCAATTGACCATGACGACCGGCGCGAAATCGCACGCCGCATTGCACTCGACGTGCTCGAGCGTGATCGCACCGTCCTGCGTGGTCTCGCCGTGCTGGATGCCGAGATGCCGCTGCAGTGTTGCGAGAATGGCGTCACCACCCATCACGGCGCACAGCGTGTTGGTACAAACCCCGACGTGGTAGTCACCGGTGGGTGTGCGCCGATACATCGAGTAGAAGGTGGCCACCGCGGTCACCTCGGCGCCGGTCAGTCCGAGCTGGTCGGCGCAGAATTCGATGCCCGTGCCGGTGACGTAGCCCTCCTCGGCCTGCACCAGGTGCAGCAAGGGCAGCAGCGCAGACCGTGGGTGCGGGTATCGGCCGATGATTTCCTTGGCATCGACCTCGAGACGCTCACGCACGTAGGCCGGATACGGCTCCGGTCGCGTAGTCAGCTTCAGCAGAATCTCTGTCATCGGTCCACTCCGCCCATGACGGGATCGATACTGGCGACAGCCGCGATGACGTCGGCGAGCATGCCGCCCTCACACATTGCCGCCACCGCTTGCAGATTGGTGAACGAGGGGTCGCGATAGTGCACCCGGAAGGGCCGGGTGCCGCCATCACTGACCATGTGCACGCCCAGTTCACCGCGCGGCGACTCGACGGCCGTGTACACCTGTCCCGCCGGAACCCGGATGCCCTCGGTGACGAGTTTGAAGTGGTGGATGAGTCCCTCCATGGACGTGCCCATGATCTTGCCGATGTGCTTGGGGGAGTTGCCGAGTCCGTCCTGGCCGATCGAGAGGTCGGCGGGCCAGGCGATCTTCTTGTCGTCCACCATCACCGGACCGGGACGCAGCCGGTCGAGGCACTGTTCGACGATCTTGAGCGATTCCTTCATCTCCTCCACCCGGATCACATAGCGGCCGTAGCAGTCGCAGCCGGTGGTGGTCGGAATGTCGAATTCGTAGGTCTCGTAGCCGCAGTAGGGCTGCGACTTGCGCAGATCGTGCGGCAAGCCGGTCGAGCGCAGCACCGGGCCGGTGATGCCGAGCGCCATGCAGCCGGTGAGATCCAGGTAGCCGATGTTCTGGGTGCGTGCCTTCCAGATCGGGTTGGCGGTGAGCAGTTTCTCCATGTCCCGCAGCCGCTTCGGCATCAGCTCGAGCAGCTCACGGACCTTCGCGACACCGTTGTCCGGTAGGTCCTGGATGAGACCGCCCGGTCGAACGTAGGCATGGTTCATGCGCAGGCCCGTGATGGTCTCGAAGACGTCCAGGATCAGTTCGCGTTCCCGGAAACCGAACAGCATCGGGGTCAGCGCGCCCAATTCCATACCGCCGGTGGCCAGTGCGACCAGGTGCGAGGAGATGCGGTTGAGTTCCATGAGCATGACCCGGATGACGGTGGCCCGCTCGGGGATCTGCTCGGTGATGTCGAGCAGCTTCTCCACACCGAGGCAGTAGGCCGTCTCGTTGAAGAACGGCGACAGGTAATCCATCCTGGTGACGAAGGTGACGCCTTGGGTCCAGTTCCGGAATTCGAGATTCTTCTCGATTCCGGTGTGCAGGTAGCCGATTCCGCAGCGTGCCTCGGTGACCGTCTCGCCCTCGATCTCGAGGATGAGGCGCAGTACACCGTGCGTGGACGGGTGCTGCGGACCCATGTTGACGACGATCCGCTCTTCGCCCGCGCCGTCGAGTGCTTCGGCGACCTGGTCCCAGTCCTGTCCCGCGACCGTGACCACGGCGGGGTCCGCCCCCGCAGCCGACTCATGCCCGGCGTCATCTGCGACGTCGGGCCGAATGTCTGTTTCATTCATTAGCTGTACGTCCTCCGCTCGTCGGGCGGCGGGATACGCGCGCCCTTGTACTCGACCGGGATCCCGCCGAGCGGGTAGTCCTTGCGCTGGGGGTGGCCGCGCCAGTCGTCTGGCATGGTGATGCGGGTCAGCGAGGGGTGACCGTCGAAGAGGATGCCGAAGAAGTCGTAGGTTTCCCGCTCGTGCCAGTCGGTGGTCGGGTACACGCTGTACAGCGACGGGATGTGCGGATCGGCGTCCGGTACCGACACCTCGATGCGCAGCCTGCGGTTGTGTGTGATCGACATGAGCGGGTAGACCGCGTGCAGTTCGCGGCCCTCGTCGTCGGGGTAGTGCACGCCGCTGACTCCTAGGCAGAGTTCGAAGCGCAGTGCGGCGTTGTTGCGCAGTGTGAGCGCGACGGTCGGCAGGTGTTCGCGGCGCACGTGCACGGTCAGCTCGCCGCGGAACACGACGATCTTCTCGATCGCGGTCTCGAAACCGACACCCGCGGTGGGGAGCGCGGTGCGCAACGCGTCGACGACCTCGTCGAAGTAGCCGCCATAGGGTGCCGGGGTGCTGCCGGGCAGCGTCACCGGCCGGACCAGCTTGCCGTAGCCGGAGGTATCGCCGGTGCCGCTGACGCCGAACATGCCACGGCGCACGCCGATCACCTCGGCGCGCGCCGAGGCCGACTCTTGTTCGGGGACAGTGCCTTCCGGCCCGGCGGTCACGGCCTGCGCGAGTTCTTCCGACGGAGGGGTTCCGATGTTGTCCGGGGAGTCGAAGGTCATCGCAGCAGACCCTCCATCCGGATGGTCGGTGTCGATGCCAGTGCGGCCTGCTCGGCGGCGCGGATCGCCTCGTCGCGATTGACGCCCAGCGGCATCTCCTGAATCTTTGCGTGCAGTGTCAGAATCGCGTTGAGCAGCATCTCCGGCCGCGGCGGGCAGCCGGGCAGGTAGATGTCGACGGGCACGACATGGTCGACGCCCTGCACGATGGCGTAGTTGTTGAACATGCCGCCGGAGGATGCGCAGACGCCCATCGCGAGGACCCATTTCGGCTCGGTCATCTGGTCGTAGACCTGACGCAACACCGGCGCCATCTTCTGACTGACCCGGCCCGCGACGATCATCAGGTCGGCCTGTCGTGGGGAGGCGCGGAAGGCTTCCATGCCGAAGCGGGCGATGTCGAAACGGCCAGCACCGGTGGCCATCATCTCGATCGCGCAGCAGGCGAGACCGAAGGTGGCGGGCCAGAGCGAACCTTTGCGCAGATAGCCGGCGAAATCCTCGACCGTGCTCAGCAGAAAGCCGCTGGGCAGTTTTTCTTCGAGACCCATGTTGGACTACTTCTCACTTCCACTGTGTCGACATGACGGCGTGCATACGACCGCGCGGTATCAGTCCCAACTGAGGCCGCCGCGACGCCATTCGTAGGCGTAGGCGACGGAGACGTTGACGATGAACAGCGCCATCGCGGCAAGACCGAAGAGACCGAGCGCATCGAAGTGGACAGCCCACGGGTAGAGGAACACGATCTCGATGTCGAAAATGATGAATAGCATCGCGGTGAGGTAGTACTTCACCGGAAAACGTTGTCCGGTAATGCTTCCCGGACCGCCCGCGACGGCGTGCGGAGTCGGCTCGATGCCGCACTCGTAGGCCTCGAGTTTGGCCCGGTTGTAGCGCTTCGGGCCGACAAGGGCGGCCATCACTATGGAAAACACCGCGAACGCAGCGCCGATCGCGCCGAGCACAAGCGTCGGCATTTCGATATTCACTACTGCACTTCCCCTCCTGCGAGCTGGAGTCAGCGTGTCGGGTGAGCACGGGTTCGGTGGGTAGCGAGACCTGCTGAAGCGGGTCTCATGCCGCGCCCGCGCTCATGTGAGCTAGGGCACACACTACAACTGGCACACCTGCGTGAACGCGGTTTCGGGGCGCTGTTTGATCGAATTCGCGACTGCTATTTATGACTGACACGGGGGTAATCGAGATGTCGTCACGTGACAATCGAGCACCGCGATGACGGGCTTTGCGCACAATTTCGGCGGACGCCGGAATGCAGGATGCATAAAAGAGTCCCGGCGGGCACCGGGACTACGGAGATGTGGTGCGAGTCAGGCCGCGGTGCGCTTGCGCAGCAGCGCGACGACGGCCTCGGTCAGCCGGATCGGATCGATCGGGTGCGCGACGGCGGCCTCTGCACGCGACCAACTGGCCAGCCAGGCGTCGTCGGGGCGGCCGGTGAGCACGAGAACCGGTGGGCACCGGTCGATCTCGTCCTTGAGCTGTTTGGCGATGCCGAGCCCGCCCGCGGGCGCCGCCTCGCCGTCCAGGATGGCCAGGTCGATGCCGCCTGCGTCCATCTGGTCGATCACTACCGGTGCGGTGGCGACTTCGAGGTACTCCAGGCCAGGTAGCTCCGGGTGTGGGCGTCTGCCCAACGCCAGCATCACCTGGCGCCGAGTATCGGCGTCGTTGCTGTACACCAGGACCCGCAGAGGGGTGGAACGAATCGTATCGGCCACGGAGGGGATGCTACGTCCGCGAGGGCACTCGCCGTGGCAGGTTCGCCCAGATTGCTTCACGCGTCGCGAGAGGTTGCCCATCGCAAGGGTTTCATAAGTTCTCGCCGCTAGTGTCCGAACACATGCGGGGGGCGAGATATCAGCCTGGCCCTCGTCGATTCCGACAGCTGGACCGACGACGTGGTCGGCGCCGGGATCTGGGTGATCGACGTGCCGTTCGTGACCATCGGGAGTGGGATCGGTTCTTTGGTCACCTACGACAGCATGCTTCCTGCCCTCAACGGGTGAATCCAGACCTCGCACTCGGCGGAGCACACCGATGCGGTGAACCGGGGTGCGCGGCCGATCCGACCGACCGACAGCTCAGGTGGGATGTCGCGTACGCATGCCGCAGTTCTCCGGGCTGTGCCGCAACCGCACAACCCCGGACCATGGGTACCGACCCGGTGCGTGTGGGTCCGGTTGCCGCAGGTAGGTGAACGGCACTAGAAACCACGGCGCCCGCCGGAGCTTGCGAGCGTGCACCAGCAGATGCTCCACCTCGAGCGGCTGCCAGCCGAGTCGCTCGAAGAACGCGATGCCGTTCGTGGGTTCGAAGCGCAGTGGTGCGTTCTCGAACATCGATGTGTTCCCGCGCGTGCGCTTCATACCGATGGTGATGTCGGCCAGCCACCAGGCGATTTCGGGGCGAGTCAACGCGCGGGCCAGATCGGCGACGGTGCCTTCGTCGAGGTACACCAGCAAACCCTCGGTCAGTACGAGTGCCTTGGTGGCGGGCATTGCCTGCGGGCCGACCGGACCGAGCGCCGCGTCGAGGAACTTGGCGCGAGCATCGGCGTCGGCGAGATCCACAGCGCGACGAATGAGCGTGCAGCGAGGCGCCTCGGCGGCCAGCGCGATGTCCTTTTCCGCGGTCATCTTCGGCAGGTCGGCCTCTACCCACACGAAGTCTTCGGGCAGGTTCATCCGATAGGGCCGGGTATCGAGACCGGCGGCGAGATTCAACACCCGATCACAGCCCTGCTGGATCGAGGTCGCGACGAGATCGTCGATGAGTTTGGTCCGAGTGACCACCGGCCAGCCATTGCGCATGATCCGTGGTGCGGCCACCGCCATGGCATGCCCGCGTTCTCCTGCCAGTCGATCGGCAAGCGGGTCACGAAACAGGGCATCCGGTCGCGTGGTCTCGACAGCGCGATAGGCCGCCACCCAACGGGCGGTATCGGACACGTTCGATATCAGCGAGTCCTCGCCGGCCATGCGTGCAGTCTTGCACAGCACTGCGCCGGACTCGGGGAATGCCACACCGCTACCCGCGTTCACGTCGCGACAGGAAATTCACCGGCTTGTAACACCGAACTCCGCTGCTCAGGTCGTATTTGGTCCACAATCGTCACAGCAGGCTTCGTGACCCGACGACCTTATGGTCACTGGATCGCCGATCGGGTGGGGTCCGGGATGTGCACGCCCCCGGACCTCACCGCCCGGTCATGTGTGGCCCGCTTCGATCAGCTCGAGTACCTCCGACGTCGGGCGCACATCAAGAAGGCGCTGGCCGCCGATCGCGAATGCGACGGCCGTCATAACCAGCCGGTTAGGCGCATGACTCTGTGCCGCTTGTCTATTCGTCGCTTCGCTCCGGTTGGAAGAGAAGAGGAGTTGGAATCATGGATGCACTTATGTTCTTTGTTGCCAGTCTGTTCGGGCACCAGATCACCGGGCCGGGCGGCCCGGGGCCGGCAGTCGATCGCTGCTGAAGCGTCCTACGGATAACCGAAGAAATATGAGTGCCGCGCACCCCGAGGTGCACTGCGCTTGGAGCGCTCGACGTGCCGAGTTATTCCTGCCGCTCGCGGGTGGTCTCCGGCAGTGCGTGCCGATGCGCCTCCAGTTCGATGTGCGCATTCATTTCAGGGCTGCGCTCGGTCTCGACCATGAAGGTCGATTCCCCGTCGAACGTCGACAATGGGTGCTGAGGGATCGGAATGTTCTCCGGCACACCGTAACCGGGCATGCTCCACAGCTGCGGCGGTAACGGATCGCTGCCGTCGTCAGGCCACAGACGGATTCGCCAGCTGTCCCCGGGAGTGGTGCTGCCCGGCCATCCGTAGTTCAGGAAACCGGTCCCACTGACCTCGAGCAGATACGTGCCCTCGGGTACCTGGGCGGCGACGATCATGTCGAGGGTCGGTGATTCGAGGAACAGCGCGCCGACATCGCCGACCTGCAACCGCGCTTCACACACTTGTTGCCACGCGTCACGGTCGGCCGGTGGGCGCGCGTCCCAGACCTGCACCGTCACCGCCATGGCGAAATTGTTCTGGTGCGGGCTGAGCACCAGAACCGTGATGCCGTCTCCCGCACGCGGTTGCGATGCCATTGCTCGGTCGAGTAATTCCACTTCGTAGTAATCAGATCGGTCGTTTTCATCGCCCGCGCCGCCGCTGATGAGGAACTGCCCGTAGTCCATCGCCAGCGTCACTGTCTGTTCGCTGACGAGGTTCGCCCGGTTGCTCACGGATTCATGCTCACATAGGGGCGTCTGTGCCGCCATTCCGGTGGGGAGGCTGCCGGGGATGCCGGTCCGAGGACGTAGCAGCCACGATGTCGTGACCTCACCCTGGCTGGAAGGCGGCCGCACCGACCTCTGCCGGGTCGAGGATGTGGGCCAGGAACAGTCGGGTGGTGGGCGTGGGAGTTCGGGTGGTGATGGCGTGCCACGGTCGGTCGAGCGGAGTGCCATCTACCGGAAGTTCCTGCAGGAGACCGGATTCGAGGTCGCCGACAAGCGCGTCGCTGTGCATGAGGGTGACGCCGAGGCCCTCGCGGGCCGCGGCAAGGACTGCGCCGTGGCTGCCGAGGGTGAGAGTGGGCGGCGTGATTTCGAGCCGGTCGAGCAGGTTCAGTGTGGCGTCGCGGGTGCCTGAGCCGCGGCCGCGCAGCAGCCAGGTGCTGCGCAGTGGGTCGGGGTGGTGTTCGGAGGCGCCGACCACGACGAGTTGGCAAGCTCGGCGGCCGCGGATGACCAGGCCGGTGTCGCGTGGGGGACGGCCTGCGATGACCAGATCTGTTTCATGGTGATGCAATTCGAGGAAGAGGGTATCGCGGGGATGGACCGACAAGCTCAGCTCGATGTCGGGGTAGCGGTTGCGGAACGACGCGAGCAGCCGCAGCAGCACGTATTCACCGGCGGTGGCGACGACTCCGATTCGTAGCCGCCCTGTCTCGGCGTGTCGGACCGCCGCGTGTGCTTCCTTCATGAGCCCGAGGATGGTGCGGCAGTACTCGGCGTACACCCGCCCCGCCTCGGTGAGCACGATGCCCCGACCGGATTTGGTGACGAGTGCGACGCCGAGTTGCTTCTCGATGTGCGCGACCGCCGCGGAGACGGCGGCCTCGGTGATGTGCAGCTGGCCCGCCGCGCGGCGGATGCTGCTCTGGCGGGACACAGCCAGGAATGTTTCCATCCGAGATGCGCTCACCATACCCATATTCGACGGTACCAAACTCGAAGAAACCGTTGAGTATTCGGAGAAACAATCAAATTGTTTGTCGTCGCCGACGCCGTCATCCTGGAAATCGCAAGGCACACCCTCAGGATCTGGAGGAATGATGGCCGAGAAAACCGAACGGGACCGCTGGGATCCGGGTGTCCAATCGTATGCATCGATGGGGTATTACGCCCCGGACTATGAGCCCAAGGACACGGATATCCTCGCGGTCTTTCGGGTCACCCCCCAGCAGGGTGTCGACCCGATCGAGGCCGCCGCCGCGGTTGCGGGCGAATCATCCACGGCCACCTGGACTGTGGTGTGGACCGATCGGCTGACTGCGCACTCGCGCTACCAGGCCAAGTGCTATCGGATCGATGAGGTGCCCGGCCGGCCGGGGGAGTACTTCGCCTACATCGCCTACGACCTCGATCTGTTCGAGGAAGGTTCGATCACCAACCTCACCTCGTCCGTCATCGGCAATGTCTTCGGCTTCAAACCACTGCTGGCACTGCGGTTGGAGGACATGCGCATTCCGGTCGCCTATGTCAAGACGTTCCAGGGTCCGCCGCACGGGACTGTGATGGAGCGGGAGTACCTGAACAAGTACGGCAGGGCACTGCTCGGTGCGACAGTGAAACCGAAACTGGGTCTTTCCGCACGCAATTACGGTCGGGTGGTCTACGAGGCGTGTAAGGGCGGTCTCGATTTCACCAAGGACGACGAGAACATCAACTCGCAACCGTTCATGAGGTGGCGCGATCGCTATCTGTTCGCCATGGAGGGCGTGAATCGCGCTACGGCCGAGACCGGTGAAGTCAAGGGCCACTATCTCAATGTGACCGCGGCGACGATGGAGGACATGTACGAACGCGCCGAGTTCGCCAAGGAACTGGGCAGCATCGTGATCATGATGGACCTGACGGTCGGCTACACCGCCATGCAGTCCATGTCGCATTGGGCGCGGCGCAACGGTGTGCTGCTGCACCTGCACCGGGCAGGCCATTCGACTTTCACGCGCCAGAAGACACACGGTGTCAGCTTCCGGGTGCTGGCCAAGTGGTGCAGGCTGATCGGAGTCGACCATCTGCATGCGGGGACGGTGGTCGGGAAGCTGGAGGGTGATCCGGCCACCACACGCGGCTTCTATGACACGTTGCGGGAGAACCATATTCCAGCGAACCTCGGCAATGGCATCTTCTTCGACCAGGACTGGGCAAGCCTGCCGGGGGTCATGCCGGTGGCTTCCGGCGGCATCCACGCGGGCCAGATGCATCAACTGGTCGACCTGTTCGGTGACGATGTGGTGTTGCAGTTCGGCGGCGGCACTATCGGTCACCCCCTCGGGATCGCGGCAGGGGCGGAAGCCAACCGGGTTGCGCTGGAGGCGATTGTCAAGGCACGCAACGAGGGCCGCGATCTGTTGAAGGAAGGACCGGATGTGTTGCGCAAGGCGGCGCAGTCCTGTCGCCCCCTGGATGTCGCGCTGGCGACCTGGGGTGATGTCACCTTCGACTACACCTCCACCGATGCACCCGACGCCGTGCCGACGGCAAGCCACTGAGGCCGAATATCCGAAGGACGTGCCATGTATCTGCGTCAAGGAACCTTCTCGTACTTGCCCGAACTCACCGATGCGGAGATCGCCGCGCAGGTACGCTACGCGCTGCTGAACAACTGGCCGGTGTCCATCGAGTACACCGACGACCCGCATCCTCGCAATGCCTATTGGGAAATGTGGGGGCTGCCGCTGTTCGATCTCGACGAGCCCGACGGTGTGCTCGCGGAGGTCGATGACTGCCGGAAAACCTTTCCGCGACATTACATTCGGATACTCGCCTATGACGCCCGCTACGGCAGGCAGACCACGGCGCTGAGCTTCCTGGTGCAGCGGCCCGCCGACGAACCGGGGTTCCTGCTCACCCGCGCTGAAGGGCCCGATCGGCGGCAGATCTACGGGCTGCATTCCTATGCCACGAACGATCGTCCGGGGGCGCGGTATGGCGGTTGAGCATTCCGGGGCGCCCGGCGGTTTCCGGCTGCACCGGCCCGGTGTCGATGATCCCCGGCCGGTGCGGGCGGTGCCGCCCGATCCGACATCCGACACCGCCGCGGAGATCCTCGGCGACACCGCGGTGCTCGACCTGTCGACCGATATCGCGGGCGACGACGTCGAGGAAGTGCTGGCCAGACTCGACGCGGAACTGGTCGGCTTGGCGAATGTGAAGCTGCGTGTCCGGGAGATCGCGGCGCTGCTACTGATCGATCGGGCCCGTCAGCGCTTCGGGCTGCGGGCATCCCGGCCGACCATGCACATGAGTTTCACCGGGGGGCCTGGCACCGGCAAGACGACTGTCGCGCTGCGCATGGCAGAAATGCTGCATGCCCTCGGCTATATCCGGAAACCGAAGGTGCACACCGTGACCCGCGACGACCTGGTCGGTCAATTCATCGGACACACCGCGCCGAAGACGAAAGAGGCGCTGGCCAGGGCGGCTGGGGGAGTGCTGTTCATCGACGAGGCCTATTACCTGTTTCGCCCCGAGAACGAGCGGGACTATGGGCAGGAGGTCATCGAGATCCTGTTGCAGGAGATGGAGGACGAGCGCGCGAGTTCGGTGGTGATCTTCGCCGGTTATGCGGATCGGATGGACCGATTCTTCTCCGCGAATCCCGGACTGTCCTCGCGCGTGGCGCACCATCTGGAATTCCGCGACTACACCCATGGAGAGTTGCTGGAGATCGCCGAGATCATGGTGGCCCGGGAAAGCTTTCGCTTCGACCAGGCCGCGCGATCCGCGTTCGCCGAGTATGTCGAGTTGCGGATGCGCAGGCCGCGATTCTCGAACGCGCGCAGTGTCCGCAATGCCCTCGATCGGTGCCGGCTGCGCCAGGCCAAACGCCTGGTCGAGTTGCGGCAACCGCTCACCAAGACCGACCTGATCACGCTGACCACCCGGGATGTCCGAGGCAGCAGCGTGTTCGGTGACAGCGGGGCGAGCGACGGGACCGGAGGCGGTAGCGTGCGTGACCACGAAGGGCCCCGGGAGCACCGCAAATCGAGCACAACCGAGCTGCCGGACGGGCCGACCGCAAGGGCCCCCGCCTGACGGGATCGAGTCACCATGCCAGAAGGACTGAAGACCCTCACCCGCTACACCATCGAGGAGGAGCACCGGCACCCCGGCTCGTCCGGCGAGTTCTCCGCCCTGGTGAATGTTGTTGCAACAGCGACGAAAATCATTGCCAACCAGGTGATGCGGGGATCCATTGTCGGCTCGCTCGGCGCGGCGGAGCCGGATAATCTGCCGCTGACGGTGCACCGCAAACTGGATGCGATCGCCAACGACATCATGGTGGCGCAGACGCAGTGGACGGGGCACCTGTCGGCACTGCTATCGGAGCAGATGACGCAGATTCATCCGGTGCCGGATATCCACCGGCGCGGTAAGTATCTGCTGGCCTTCGACCCGTTGGACGGTTCGTCCAATATCGACGTAAATCTTCCCGTCGGAACGATATTCAGCGTGCTGCGGGCTCCGGATCGGGCGCGGGCTTGCGGCGGTGGCGCGGCGCCGAAGGCCGATGACTTCCTGCAGCCGGGCGTGCGGCAGGTCTGCGCCGGGTTCACCCTCTACGGTCCGGCGACGATGCTGGTGCTCACCACCGGCAGTGGTGTCGACGGGTTCACCCTCGACCGGGAGATCGGCGCGTTCGTGCTGACCCATCCGCGGATGCGCATCCCGGAGGACACATCGGGATTCGCGATCAATGCCGCGAACGAGCGGTTTTGGGAACGGCCGGTGCGTAGATACGTGCACGAATGCCTCGACGGAGTGGACGGGCCGCGTGGCCGGGATTTCAATATGCGCTGGGTGGCGTCGTTGGTCGCCGACACGTTCCACATTCTCACTCGCGGTGGCGTGTACCTGTACCCGCACGACGCAAGGCCGCCGCTGCGGCCGGGGCGGGTGTCGTTGCTCTATGGGGCCAATCCGATCGCCTTCATTGTCGAGCAGGCGGGTGGCTGGGCTACCACCGGTGGTGATCGCGTGCTCGAGGTGCCGCCGGAGCACGTGCACCACCAGGTGCCGTTGATCTTCGGATCGCGCAACGAGGTGGAGCGGATCGAGCGCTATCACAGTGAGCCCGACGAAGGGCCGAGCTTCGACAGCTCGTTGTTCGGCTCCCGGTCGCTGTTCCGGCCTGCCCCCCATTGAGATTCGAGGAAATGCCATGTCGGTGAAGCATCCCGTCGTCGCGATCACCGGATCATCCGGTGCGGGAACGACCAGCGTCACACGGACTTTCCAGGAGATCTTCCGCCGTGAGGGCGTCAATGCGGTGATCGTGGAGGGGGATTCCTTCCACCGCTACGACCGCAACGAGATGAAGCTCGCCATGGTGGAGGCCGAACAGAGCGGCAACCGTACCTTCTCCCATTTCGGCGAGGAGGCGAATCTGCTGAAGGAGTTGGAGACGCTTTTCCGCGAATACGGCGAAACCGGGGTCGGCTCGGTCCGCAAGTACCTGCACGATGACGCGGAAGCGAAACCCTACGGCCGGCCCGCGGGCACCTTCACGCCGTGGGAAAACCTGTCGCCCGGCAGCGACCTGCTGTTCTACGAGGGTCTGCACGGCGCCGCTGTCACCGACTCCGTGAACGTCGCGCAACACGCGGATCTGCTGGTCGGCGTGGTGCCGATCGTGAACCTCGAGTGGACCCAGAAAGTCATCCGCGACAAGACCGAACGCGGCTACTCGAGTGAAGCCGTCATCGACACGATCCTGCGCCGCATGCCCGACTACGTGAAGTACATCTGCCCCCAGTTCTCCCACACCTACGTCAACTTCCAGCGAGTGCCGACTGTCGACACCTCCAACCCCTTCATCGCCCGTACCATCCCCACCGCCGACGAAAGTTTCGTGGTAATCCGTTTCGCCGATCCCAAAGTGATCGACTTTCCATACCTCCTCTCGATGCTGCACGACTCATTCATGTCGCGCCCCAACTGCATCGTCGTCCCCGGCGGCAAGATGGAACTGGCCATGCAATTGATCTTCACTCCCCTCATCCTGCGTCTGATGGACAAGCGCCCGAAGCGAAGTCGCTGATCCCTCGGCACCTGCTGCTGCCATGTCCCGTTCGGCCGGGGTAGTGGACCTGGGGGTGGTGCGCAGTTGCGGGAGATTGGCGTATGGTGGTGCTAAGTTAATGGTGATTCACATGATGGTCACTGGTTTGGACAGGGAGTAGTTATGACTTCTGCCGTCGTTGTCGACGTGGTGCGCACACCCTCGGGTAAGGGGAAAATGGGTGGTGGGCTGTCGGAAGTTCACCCGGCCACGCTGTTGGCCGAGGTGCTGCGGACGCTGGTGGAGCGCAACGATCTAGATCCGGCGCTGGTCGATGATGTGATCGGTGGTTGTGTCACGCAGAGTGGTGAGCAGGCGTTCAACATTTCGCGGACGGCGGTGTTGGCTGCCGGGTTTCCCGAGACCGTGCCCGCCACCACGGTGGATCGGCAGTGCGGGTCCAGTCAGCAGGCGTCGCACTTCGCGGCGCAGGGTGTGATCGCGGGGGCCTATGACATCGCGATTGCGTGCGGCGTGGAGTCGATGAGCCGGGTGCCGATGTTCTCCAACGCGCAGGGCAAGGACGCGAACCGAGGTCCGCTGGCACACCGGTTTCCGGAAGGTCTTATCGGACAAGGAATCGCAGCGGAGATCATCGCTCAGCGGTGGAAGCTGGATCGGGAGAGTCTGGACGCGTTCGCCGCGCGTTCACATCGGCTGGCGGCACGGACCGCGGCGGCAGGCGGTTTCGATAACGAGCTCGTCGCGGCCGGTGCGTTGACCGCGGACGAGACGATTCGCGCGGACACCACGGTGGCGGGGCTCGCCGGTTTGCGCCCCGCGTTCGCTGCCGACGAGTTCCAGGCGAGGTTTCCGGAGATCGAATGGTCGATCACGCCCGGCAATTCCTCGCCGCTCACCGACGGCGCTTCGGCCGCGCTGATCATGAGTGAGGACAAGGCCGAGGCCCTCGGCCTGCGACCGCGCGCTCGCTTCCATTCGTTCGCGGTCACCGGCGACGACCCGCTACTCATGCTCACCGCTGTCATTCCGGCTACCCGCAAGGTGCTCGCCAGGGCCGGCCTGGCCATCGACGACATCGACGTCTACGAAGTGAACGAGGCATTCGCCCCGGTCCCGTTGGTCTGGCAGCACGACGTGCACGCCGACCCCGAGAAACTCAACCCCCGCGGTGGCGCGATCGCCCTCGGTCACCCACTCGGCGCTTCCGGCACGCGAATCCTCGCCACCATGATCAATCACCTCGAACAAACCGGCGGTCGCTACGGTCTGCAAACCATGTGCGAGGCGGGCGGTCTCGCCAACGCCACCATTATCGAACGGCTGTAGTGCGACTGAGCGGCTGGCCGACAGCAGCGACGTAGTGTGAGGCCACGGATCGGGATCAGTCGGGGAGTAGGGGGACCGAGATGCCCTCACCGCGGCCGATGAGGGCGGCGCGGGTGACGGCGCTGGAGCCGAAGCGTTGCCGGAGATCGTCGAGGGTGGAGTCGAGGGTGTTGGTGGCGCGTGGCTCCAGCGGGAGGGTCAGTTGCACCGCGTCGGCGTCCTCGAGATTGGTGAGGGCGAGGCCGACGAGGGTGAGTCCGAGTTCCTGGATCATCGGCATAGCGGTGGTGAGCAGAGCGCGGGCGGTGCGCAGGATCGTTTCGGTGTGATCGGTCGCTTCGGCGAGGGTGTGGGAGCGGGTGGCTCGGGTGAAATCGTCGAAACGCATGCGTAGCACTACGGTTCGGCACACGCGGTCGGCGGCGCGCAGGCGGCGGCCGAGGCGGTCGGTGAGGCCGTGCAGGTAAGCCTCGATTTCGTCGGGTGGGCGCGGGCGGCGGCCGAGGGCGCGTTGGGCGCCGATCGAGCGGCGGCGGCGGCCGGTCTCGACGCGGCGCGGGTCGCGGGCCCACGCGAGGGCGAACAGGTGCCGGGCCGCGCCAGGGCTGAGGATCGAGCGCAGCGCGGGTTCACCGACCTCGGCGAGGTGACCGACCCGGGTGATGCCATGGTCGTGCAGCGTGCGCGCGGTGACTTCGCCTACGCCCCAGAGTCTTTCGACGGGCAGCGGGTGTAGGAAGCCGAGTTCGCCGTCCGGCGGGACGAGGTGTAGGCCGTCCGGTTTGGACACCGCGCTTGCCACTTTCGCGAGGAATTTGGTGCGTGCGATGCCGACGGAGATCGGCAGGCCGACCTGCTCGCGAACGTCGGCGCGGAGTCGGTGTGCGATATCGACGGGCGCGCCCGCGATCCGGCGCAGACCGCCGACATCCAGAAACGCTTCGTCGATGGAGATGCCTTCGACGATGGGTGTGGTGCTGCGGAAGACGTCGAACACCGCCTTGCTGGCCTCCGCATAGGCGGACATGCGTGGTTGCACCACGACGGCGTCCGGGCACAGTCGCAGGGCGGCGCCGCCGTTCATCGGGGTGCGCACACCGCAGGCCTTCGCCTCGTAGCTGGCGGCGAGCACGACGCCGCCGCCGACGATGACCGGACGTCCCCGTAATCGCGGGTCGTCGCGCTGTTCGACCGAGGCGTAGAAGGAATCGAGGTCGGCATGCAGGATCGACGCTTCCGCGCGCGCCTCGATCCGGGGTCTACCGGATCGAGCGGCGGGTGCGGATTCGGACACGAGCATTATATTCGCACATATGTTCGAATTTGTGAACTGTGGAGTTGGTGTCGCCGCCGTCGATGCGATCGGAACGGGGCACTACGATGGCGGTGTGTTTGCCGATTCGGTGCGTCGAACTCGGCGAAAATCTGGTGAAGCGACTGTGGGAGAAGGCAATTGAGCAACGAACCCATTGCGGAGCACCGTGCGGACCCGTTCCCGCTGCCGCCGACGCCGATCCATGTGCCCGATGACGTGCTCGCCGATCTTCGGCAGCGCCTGGCTCTGACGCGGTGGCCGGTCGACGCGGGCAATGACGATTGGTCCTACGGTATTGATCGTCGGTACCTGCAGGAACTCGTCGAGTACTGGCGCGACGGCTACGACTGGCGCAAGGCCGAAGCCGCGATCAACGCTTACGAGCATTACCGGGTCGAGGTCGACGGCGTGCCGGTGCATTTTCTGCGTAAGACGGGCGTCGGCCCGAACCCGACGCCGTTGATCCTCACCCACGGCTGGCCGTGGACGTTCTGGCACTGGTCCAAGGTCGTCGACCAGCTGGCGGATCCGGGGGCATACGGCGGTGATCCGGCCGAGGCGTTCGAGGTGATCGTTCCGTCGTTCCCCGGCTTCGGCTTTTCCACGCCGCTGCCGAACAACCCGGACATGAACTTCTGGAAGGTCGCCGACCTCTGGCACACCCTCATGACCGAGACTCTCGGCCACACCGTGTACGCGGCGGCGGGCTGTGATGTCGGTGCGCTGGTCACCGGCCAGCTCGGCCATAAGTATGCGGACGAGCTGATTGCGATCCACATCGGGTCCGGTCAGAAACTGAGTCTGTTCGAGGGCGACCGGGCCTGGGACGTCAGCGGCGGCAGGCCCATTCCCGAAGGGCTGCCCGCCGATGTCCATGACCGGATCGTCGAGATGGAGCGTCGCTTCGCGGTCCATCTCGCCGCGCATGTGCTGGAACCGAGCACGCTGGCTGTCGGGCTGTCCGACTCGCCTGCCGGGATGCTCGCCTGGATACTGCAACGCTGGGTGAAATGGAGTGACAACCGCGGTGACATCGAGAACGTCTTCACCAAGGACGAGCTGCTCACCCACGCCATGATCTTCTGGGTGACGAACTCGATCGGCACCTCGATTCGTACCTACGCCAACAACAATCGCTATCCGTGGACGCCCTCGCACAACCGGCAGCCGGTGATCGAAGCGTCGACCGGCATCACTTTCGTCGGCTACGAGAACCCGCCGGGTGTCGACACCGATCGGCGCGTGCAGAGCTTCCTCGACAGCGACCGCGCCGAGTGGTACAACCACGTCAACCTGACCGTCCACGACCACGGTGGTCACTTCATTCCGTGGGAAATCCCCGATTTGTGGGTCGAAGATCTGCGTAGGACCTTTCGCGGCCGCCGCTGACAAATCTACGGCCTATCTACGTAGGAATCGTGCGAAGCCGGTATCCTGGGGCGTCAGTCGGTCGAGAAACGATGAGGGAGTCGGCACAGTGCGTGGATTCGGGGACCTGGAGGCGGTGATCATGGACCGCATCTGGGATCGGGACGCGGAGACCACGACGGTCCGCGAAATCTTCGACGAATTGGCGGCCGAACGCGACATCGCCTACACCACGGTCATGTCGACCATGGACAACCTGCACCGCAAAGGCTGGCTGGCGCGTGAACGTGCGGGCAAGGCCTACCGCTACTGGCCGACCCTCACCCGTGAGGAGCACAGCGCGCGGCTGATGCTGGAGGCGCTCGGTTCCGGCGGCCGTTCGGATCTGGTCCTCAGCCATTTCGTCGACCGGATCAGTGCCGACGAATCGGCGGGACTGCGGGCGGCGCTGCGCAGGCTGACCTCCCACAAGCCGCCCGAAGCGCCGTGAACGTCGCTCTCTGCCTGCTGGTGTACGGCGGCCTGGTCGCGCTGTTCGGGCCCTCGGTGCTGCAATGGCTGACCCGCAGCGGCGCCGCGCCGCGGCTGGGCGTGGTCGCCTGGCTGGTGACGATCGTTGGTGCGCTCGGATCGTGGTTGCTGGCGGCCGGCATGTTGCTCGTCGAATTCGCCACATACTGGCATGCGGATGTGGCGGTGCGCGTGTGCGTCGACGCACTGTCGACCCCGGTGAACGAGGCGGCGAGCCCGACGCTGCGCACGGCGTCGTTCGCGGTGGCGGCGGTGGTGATCGCCGGGACCGTGGTGGTGCTGTGGCGGTCGGCCCGGATTCTGCTGCGCATGCGTCGGCGCACGTTGGAGCACGCGCGGGCAGTCTTGCTCGTCGGACGTTTGCGGCCCGATCTCGGTGTGGTCGTGTTGGATTCGCCGCAACCACAGGCGTATTGCGTCGCAGGGCGGCCGGACGCGATCGTCGTCACCAGTGCCGCATTGGACACACTTGCACCCGATCAACTGACCGCGGTGCTCGCGCACGAGCGCGCGCACCTGCGTGGCAGGCATGGCGCACTGACAGCGTTCGTGCGTGGGTTGGCGACGATCCTGCCGCGTGTGCGGCTGCTGAGGGTCGGTGCCGAGGAGATCAACCGGCTGCTCGAAATGTGCGCCGATGACGAGGCCGCGCGTAGGCATGGCGCCGAACCTCTGCTCGGTGGGTTGATCGCGCTGGTCGGTGCCGGGCCAGCGACCCCGGTGCATGCCATGAACGCTGCGGCCACCGCAGTGGTGGCCAGGGCCGAGCGGCTGGTGTCACCGGCCAGTGCGATGCGCAGGGCGACCAACCGCACCGCATTACTCGGGGTGATCACCGCGACCATGATGGGAATGCTCGAGGTGGCCGCCGGATTGTTGATCTGCAGCTGGGTTCTCGGTTGAGTAGGACGCCGCCGATGGGTCATCGCGTGGTAGCCGGTGCTCGGCAGATCGGGTAACGAGGCATGCCCGCCGACCATCGGTCGATTGGCTGGCCGGCGGGCTGGATCTCCCCGATCGTGGTTGTCGACGGCCACATCGCGGGCACCTGGGAAATCGTCGACAGCGACCTCATGATCACGATGTTCGATGGCGTCGCACCACCGAAGCAGCGGCTCGCCACGGCAGCCGACCACTTGGCCGCCGCTCGCGGGCAGGACCTGGCGTCGGTGCGGGTCGAGTAGCGGCTACTCGGCGGCGGCGCGCGCGGCGACCAGGACTTCGAGGCCGTCGAGGATGCGGGCAAGGCCGAACCCGAAGTGATCGAAGCCGGGATCGAACGCATCGCTGGATAGTGCCGCCATCGCCGGGTAGTGGCCGCTGGCCATGGCGCGTTCGAGAACCGGGGCCTGGGCGTGCCAGAACTCCGCGTCGGTCAGGCCCGATTTGCGTTCTGCCTCTTGTAGATACAGCTGGGTGCGGGCAGCGCCAGCGACGTAGTCGCTGACCAGGATGACCGCGGAGACCAACTCGGGGTCGGTCAGGCCCATGGGTTTGATCCGCGAGACCACCAACTCCATGCCTGCTACGGCACTGGGGCCCATCACCGGTCGGGACTGGTTGACCTGAAGCAGCCAGGGGTGGCGGCGAAAGAGGGCAAGGGATTCATGGGCCAAGGCCTCGAGCGCGCCGCGCCAGCCCTCGCCGCGGTAGGCGTCGGCGGTAGGCCGCTGTACCCGATCCAGCATGACGTCGAGTAGCTCGGCCTTGCCCGGCAGATAGCGATACAGCGACATGGTGCCGGTGCCGAGCGCGGCGGCGACGCGGCGCATGGTGAGTGCTTCCAAACCCTCGGTGTCGGCAACCACGATCGCCGCTTCGACGATGCGGTCCAGTGTGAGTGCCGGTTTGGGTCCGCGACTGGGCCGGGTGCCGGTGTCCCAGAGCAGGTCGAGAGTGCGGGCGATGTCACCGCTGCCGCTGGCCTCCGTGCTCGTCATGAGTGCCAGCTTATCTGCTTGGCACAGAATTGGGTACGTTGTACTCTAATTGGAGTACAACGTACCCAGTTGTCTGACGAATGTGATGCGGAGGGCGAGAGTGAACGACGAATTCGCGGTACGAGCCGAGGGGCTCGACAAGAGATATGGGGACAAGCGCGCATTGGACGGTTTCGATCTGACCATTCGGCGTGGGGCTGTGCACGGGCTGCTCGGCCCGAACGGCGCGGGAAAGACCACGGCCGTGCGAATCTTGTCGACGTTGGTCCGCCTCGACGGCGGCCGGGCCGAGGTAGCGGGGCTCGATGTGGCACGCGAACCCCGGCTCGTGCGCGCGCGGATCGGGGTCACCGGACAGTACGCCGCGGTGGACGAGGTGCTCACCGGGCGTCAGAACCTCGAAATGTTCGGCAGGCTCTTTCATCTCGGTCGGCGCCGGGCTCGGCAGCGCGCGACCGAATTGCTCGAGCGCTTCGATCTCATCGATGCCGCCGACAAAGGTGTCGGCAAGTACAGCGGCGGTATGCGACGCAGGCTCGACCTCGCGGCATCGATGATCCTGTCGCCGGAGGTGCTCTTCCTCGACGAGCCGACCACCGGACTCGATCCGCGCAGCCGAGGTGAGGTATGGGAATCGGTGCGGGCGTTGGTCGCCGACGGCACCACCGTCCTGCTCACTACCCAATATCTGGAGGAGGCGGACAAACTCGCCTCCCGCATCACCGTGATCGATCAGGGCCGGGCCATCGCCGACGACACCCCGGACGGGCTGAAGAACACTGTCGGAGCCGATCTCCTCGAGGTCGTCGCTGCCGAGGTCGCCGATCTGCCTGCGGTCGCCAAGGTGGTTGCCAGGGTAAGTGCGGGGGAGCCGGCGACCGACGATCTCGAACGCAGGGTGTACGCGCCCGTCGCCGACCGCGTCGCCGCGCTCACCGAGGTAGCACGCGCTCTGCAGGACGAGGGGATCGGCGTCGAGGACATCGGATTGCGCAGGCCGAGCCTCGACGACGTCTTTCTCCAATTGACCGGATACCGCACCGTTGCCGAGGAGGCCGCCTGATGACCGCCGTGACCGCGACGCCGACCCACTCGCGGGCATTCTGGGCGGTCGCCGATTGCTGGAATGTGGTGCGGCGTGGGCTGACCCACTATCAACGCCAACCGGTGAACATCGCCTGGCAGCTCGGGTTCCCGATTCTGTCGGTGCTGCTGTACGGATATGTGTTCGGCAGTGCGATGAGCGTGCCCGGCGGCGGCGACTACCGGAGCTTCCTGATGCCGGGCATGTTCGCGATGACGATGGCGTTCGGGTTCATCAATACTGCGACGGTGGTCGTGTACGACGCGACCAACGGCGTGATCGACCGATTCCGTTCCATGCCGATGGCATCCTCGGCGGTAGTGTCCGGGCGCGGCGTCACCGACCTGATTGTCGCCTGTGCGGAGTTGGCGATCCTCATGCTCACCGCGCTGGCGATCGGCTGGCGGCCCGATGGTGGAATCGCCAACGGCCTTACGGCTTTCGGGCTCCTGCTGCTGCTGCGGTTCGCCCTGATCTGGGTCGGTGTCTGGCTCGGGCTGCTGGTGCCGAATCCGGAGGCGGCCGGTGGTCTGTTCGCGGTGGCCTTCCCGCTGACCATGATCTCGAGTATCTTCGTCGCACCGCAGCTGATGCCGAGCTGGCTCGGCGGGATCGCCGCATGGAATCCGATCTCGTCCACGGTCGCCGCAACCCGTGAGCTGTTCGGAACTCCGGTGGGCAGCGGTGATTCGTGGATCGAACAGCACGCACTGCTCATGGCGATGGTGTGGCCGGTGATCCTGACGGCGATCTTCCTGCCGCTGGCTGTGCGGCGATTCCAACGCCTGAGTCGCTGATGCGAACACGGTGCCCGGTCACTTCCGAGGAATGCCGGGCACCGCGTCCGCTTGTCGAGTCAGGTGGTGGCGCGGTCGCTCACCGGATTCGGTTGTGCGGCAGCGGGTCGCGGCATTCTGGCCGCGGATCCGATAAGCCCGGCGGCCAGCGCGACGGCCGCCGTGACGAACCAGCTGCGGTGGAAGGCGTCGAGGGTTTCCTGCGGTCCGGTGGGGGAGCCGAGGGTTACCACGACGACAGCGACGCCGACGGCCAGGCCGATCTGCCTGGACATGCTCAGCACGGCCGATCCGGTGGCGAACCGTTGGGGCGGCAGGCCCGCACTACCCGCGGCGAATGCGGTGGGGAGGGTGAGCCCGACGCCGAGCCCGCTGACGACCATGCCGCCCAGCAGACCACCCAGGTAGTCGGGTTCGAGGGTGATGGCGGTGGCCCACCACACCATGCCCACGGCGAAGGCGACACCACCGGCGGCGATAACCGGTCCGGCGCCGATGCGGCTGATGAGTCGACCGGCGAGGATCGCCACGACCGGCACAACCAGGGGTCCTGGCGCGATCGCCAATCCGGTGCGCAGTGCCGACCACTCCCAGATGTTCTGCGTCCAAAGCACCACCGACAGCAGCATGCCTGCGAATGCGATCTGGAAGAACAGTGAATTGGCCACCATCAGTGCGAAGTTGGGCGCGCGCAGCAACGCGGGGTCGACAACGGGACTGTGGTGGCGGGCCGAGGAGATCGCAAATGCGACCGCGAGCGCCGCCGTGACAGCGAAGGATGTGAGCACGCCCGCCGAAGTCCAGCCCCAATCTTCTCCTTTCACCAGGGCGAGGATGAACCCGCCGATGGCGCCGATCAGCATGATCGCACCGAATGCATCGGGCAGGGGCCCGCCGTCGCCGCGCGGGCATGGCAGCAGCCGCACGCCGAAGGCCAAGGCGGCAAGTCCGATCGGCACGTTCACGAGAAATACCCAGCGCCAATCGATCTCGACGAGCAGCCCGCCGATCACCGGGCCGAGTGCGGCGCCGAGGCCGCCGAAGGCCACCCACAGCCGAACGGCCATCGGCCGGCGCTCGGCCGGCGTCGCGGCCAGCACCAAGCCGAGTGAGGACGGGGTCAGCATGGCGCCGCCCACCGCCTGCAACACCCGAAAGGCCACCAGCGACTGGACATTCCATGCGGCCGAACACAGCCCCGAACCGAGTACGAACACGGCCAGACCGACCAGGAAGGTCGTCCGGTTGCTGCCGCGATCGCCTAGCCGCCCGGCGGGCACCAGCAGCGCCGCGAACACGATCGCATAGGCATTGAGCACCCACGACAGCCCGGACAGCTGGGCGTCGCCGAAATCCTTGCCCATATCCGGCAGCGCGACATTGACGATGAACAGATCCAGACTCGACAGCAGCACACCGATCGACACGATGGCGAGGACGACTCGCGAATCGACAGCACGACGATCTGTGGTTGGCGCAACAATATTCACGATCACTTCTCCGATCAGCCGAGCACTCGACGGGTTTGGCGGGCCGTTGCCAGCAGCAGGCCGCCGCGGTCCCAGATCTCGATGTCATCGACCGACCAGCCGCCTGCGGTGCTGGCATTGCTCGCGCGGACAAGCACCTCCGGTGATACCGGTCGGGCGAAATCGGTGTGTAGGTGCATCGAGAACGTGACCGTGGGCACGGCGACCGGTGCGGTCAACGTGGGGAAGAGGCCGGGCGGCAGCGCATCGGCGAGCACCGCCAAGACCGCAGCGTCGGTCGGCAGCGCGGGGATCAACGCGATCCACGCGCACATCCACGCCTCGTCCGACCCGCTCAACGGCAGCGGGCCCGCGGCAGGACGAATCTCGAAATGAGCGCCGACGGCCACGATTTCTGGTGGCAGGCGAAACTTCCGGCAGTCGGCGGGTGGCGGGACCTGCGGGGCGGGCGCTGCAGGCCGCTCCGGCAGCTGTGTCGGCGCGGTCCGCCCGAAAGTGACCGCCGCCGAGGCGACGATCACACCTTCCTGATCGGCGACCACGTCGACGACGGTGGTGCTGCGACCCACCGGATGCTCGGTCGCCCGGAACGTGAACGTCCCCTCGCCGGGTCGGCCGAGGAAGCGCACGTCGACCGCCCGCACCGGTGAGTCGCCTGCTGCCGCGTGGCGCGCGACCTCGATCAGCAGTCCACCGACGACGCCGCCGTGCGGCCCGGTCCAGCCGCGCCAGCTGTCGTCGACGTGTGCCCGCCAGATGCGGTAGTCGAGTTCGGCCAGTGCGAACTCGTCGCCGAGCCGTTTAGTGAGTTGCATCATGCAACGAACCATAGGTGAGTGAGTTCTCTGAAGCAACTGACTATGCTGTGGGGATGCGGAGGACGAGCTTCGAGGACATGAACTGCTCGATTGCCCAGTGCCTGGAGGTGGTCGGCGAGTGGTGGACCCTGCTGATCGTGCGCGACGCGCTGATGGGAGTAACACGCTTCGACGACTTCCGGGAACGTCTCGGCATCGCGCGCAATGTGCTCACCCAGCGTCTGGAACACCTTGTCGCACACGACATCATGGCGAAAGTGGCGTACCAGGAGCACCCGGTCCGCTACGACTACCGGCTCACCCCCAAAGGGAGGTCGCTCTGGCTCGTGCTCACCGCGATGCGTCAGTGGGGTGACGAGTGGGCCGCCCCGGACGGCCCGCCGGTGCAGTCCTTGCACAAAACCTGCGGCCATGTCACGGTGCTGGAGCCGGTGTGCTCGGCATGCGGGGAACGAGTGCACGGCCGTGACCTGCGGCCGGTCGACGGCCCTGGCGTCCGCGACGCTTCGATGATCCCTGTCGTCCGCTGACATCCCTCGGTCGGTCCGCACTGGATTAAGCTGCGGCGGTGGCGGACGGGCGAGTGGGACAGCTGATCGATACGGTCGCGTGGGTGCGTATCGAAGACGGGCGCATCCTGTGCGCACGCCCGCGCGGGAAGAACATCTTCTATATTCCCGGTGGCAAACGCGAGGGCGACGAGACTGATCTGCAGACGCTGCTGCGCGAGATCGAGGAAGAGCTGACCGTCGCGCTGCTGCCGGAGACGGTCGCACACGTCGGCACCTACGAGGCGGCGGTGCACGGACCCGACAGCGGCCTGGTGGTGCGGATGAGCTGTTACACAGCCGACTACCGCGGGACGCTCGCTGCGAGCAGCGAGATCGAAGAGGTCGCTTGGTTCAACTACGCCGATCGCGCTCTGGTGCCACCGGTGGACCAGCTGCTGTTCGATGATCTCGTCGACGCCGGACAATTGGCTTGAGCTACCCGGATCAGTTGCGGTTGCGGGCACCGTCCGCCGACATACTGTCGCGGTGACCGTATACCGCGATACGGTCGCCTACATGAGATCGGTGTGCTCGTTGTTGCGCTGGGCTGGTTACGCATTGGTGGCGGGTCTGCTCGCCTGCCGGCCGGTGGCGGTCAGATTGCGAGTGCCGCGCCTGCTGTTCGGTGCGTCGTTCCCGATGGGCACCAGGTCGGGTCTGCGCGCCGCAGTGCACACGGTTGTTGCTATCGCGGTCTGTGTGCTGACGTGGTTTCTGGCGTTTCTTGCCGTGGTCGCCGCGGTGCGCGGCATCGCCTACCCGCTGATCGCGAACAACGACCTCGAACATTCCTGGGGCGGACCGACCCTGGCCGGTGCCTGGGCGGTGCATGCGCTACTCGGAGTCGGGTTGTTGCCCGTGTGGTCGGCCTTACTGGCCGGACTCGGTGTGCTGCAGGTGAGATTGAGTCACCAACTACTTGGGCGCACCGGGCCGTGGTGGCCGATCCCGGTGTCCCTTGTGCTCGGCGCCGCAGGCGCCCTGCTCTTTATTTCCTGGCTACACCAGATATGAAGGCGAAGGTTCCGGGCGGTGATCAGGTGGCAACACGCGCCCTGCCCGCGCGCTCGATGAGGTGCTGCACCAGATTCACCAGCACTTCCTTGCAGGATTCGCGGCTGCGGGCGTCGCACAGCAGCACCGGAATATGGTCGTCGAGGTCGAGGGCGTCGCGCACCTCGTCGACGGTGTAGATAGGCGCCCCGTCGAAGCAGTTCACCGCGACTGTGAACGCGAGGCCGCGGCGTTCGAAGAAGTCGACGGCGGCAAAGGAATTGCCGAGACGGCGGGTATCGGCGAGCACCACGGCGCCGAGCGCGCCGCGGGCCAGCTCGTCCCACAGGAACCAGAATCGGTCCTGCCCCGGCGTTCCGAACAGATAGAGCACCAGATTCCGGTCGATGGTGATGCGTCCGAAGTCCAGCGCCACCGTGGTAGTGGTCTTCTGCTCGACGCCGGACAGATCGTCGACCCCCGTGCTGATCTCGGTGATCAGCTCCTCGGTGCGCAGCGGCGCGATTTCGCTGATCGCCGAGACCATGGTGGTCTTGCCGACGCCGAATCCACCGGCGATGAGAATCTTGACCGAGGCGGCCAAATGTGGGTCAGAGTTTTCGGATGCCATGGAGTACCGCTCGCAATATGTTGAGATCGCCCGGGCCGGCCTCCGGCTGTACCGGAGCCCGGAAGATCAGATGTCCCTCGCCGATCAGATCGCCGACGAGGATCTTGGTCACCGCCAAGGGAAGTTTCACATGGGCCGCCACCTCGGCGACCGACTGTGGGACGCGGCAGAGCCGAACGATGTCGGTGTACTCGGGCTCGGCCCGCCGCAGGGTGGGCGCGCGATCAGCGGTGACAACCACCGTGAGCATGTCCAGATCGTGACCCGCACCGATAGTGCGGCCACGGGTCACCGCGTAAGGCCGGACCAGCGGACCGGCGGCCTCGTCGAACCACGGCTCACCCTTACGTGTCATGGCAGTCGCGCGGGGGTGGACAGGTAGGTGCCGACTCGTTGGACGGTGACGTTCATTTCATAGGCCACCATGCCGAGATTCGCGGTCTCGGCCGCTTGCAGTGCGAGGCAGGCATTGTCGCCGGCCGAGGTCACGAACAGCACGGCGCGATCGAGTTCGATCACCGCCTGCCGGACCCCGCCGCCGTCGAAACGATTGCCCGCGCTGCGCGCCAATCCGTAGAGGGTCGAGGACATCGCGGCGAAGTGTTCGGCGTCCTCGCGGGTCATGGCAGTGGATCTGCCGAGCAGCAGGCCATCGGTGGACAGCACCACCGCGTGACGTACGCCCGCCAACCGATCGACCAGATCGTCGAGCAGCCAGTTCAGATCACCGGTGTTGGAAGAAGTCACCATTGCCTTCCTGTTCGTCCGCGGGCACGGCGGCCGCGGTAGCGGGGAACTCCTCGGGCACAGCCCTCGGCAGTTGGTCGGGTACGGCCCGGCGGCCCTGCCTGGTGCCGTTCTCGATGGCGGACATGAGGTCTCGGGCCTGCTCGGCGCTGCGTGCGCGCTCGGTGCCCGGCTCGGCGACCGGCTCGACCGGAGCAGGTTGCGCCAACTGTGGGGCGATGCTGGCCTGTCGGTTCCTGCGCGGCAGCGCGGGCCTGCCGTCAGGGCTCGCGTGCGGCGTCGGCGCGCTCGGCCGCGGCTCGCTGGTGAAAGTCGGCCGCGGCGGTTGCACCACCGGCGTCGCTTCCGGTGGTGCGGTCAGCACCGCGGATGCGGGTTCGGCGGATGCGGGTGCCGAGGATTCTACAAACGGCACCGGGTGGTGGCGTCTGCGGCCGGCGTCGGTCGTCTCGGATTCCGATGCGGGCAGGGAGTTTTCGCCGGCGATCAACGCGGAGGGGATCAGCACGATGGCCCGGATCCCACCGTAGTCGGACTCCGCGAGCCGGACCGAGATACCGTGTCGGACGGCAAGCTGCGCGACGACGAACAGGCCGAGACGGGAATCGGCGGACAGCGCCGCGACTCCGAAATCCGGTGGGTTGCGCAGCATGTCGTTCATCTTGGCCATGTCGGTCGCCGACATTCCCATGCCCTGATCGCTGATCTCGGCGACGATGCCCTTGCCGACCACATTGCCGGTCACCTCGACCCGTGACTGCGGCGGCGAGAAGGCGGTCGCGTTGTCGACCAGCTCCGCGAGCAGGTGGATGAGGTCGGCCACGACGTTGCCCATGACATGGGTCTCGGGCAGTCGGGCGACCCGGACCCGAGCGTAGTCGAGAGTTTCGCCGACGGCGCTGCGCACCACGTCGATCAGGGGCACCGGGTTGCGCCACTGCCTGCCGGGCTGTCCGCCGCCGAGGATAGTGAGGTTCTCGGCGTTGCGGCGTTCCCGGGTGGCCAGATGGTCGAGCCGGAAGAGGGTATCCAGCATGGCCGGATCCTCCTGCCTGGATTCGGCCTCGTCGAGAATCTCCAGCTGCCGATGCACCACGATCTGGCTGCGGTGGGCGATATTGAGGAAGACGGCCTTCACGCCCTCCCGAGTGCGGGCCTCGTTCACCGCGGCGGCGATGGCCGCAGAGTGCGCGTGCTCGAATGCCTTGGCCACCTGGCCGATTTCGTCGTGTCCGTAGTCGAGGGTCGGCGATTCCGTAGCCGGATCGATGATTTCGCCCTCGCGCAGCCGCCGCATTGTCTCGGGCAGGCGCTCGTCGGCCAGCGCGAGGGTTTCGCCACGCAGGCGCTTGAGCCTGCGGATGATGCGGTTGGCCAGCAGTAGCGTGATCACGAAGGCCAGCACACTGACCGCCATGACCCCGCCGCCCGCCCATGCGGAGGTCGCCGCGGACTCGGCGGCCTTGTCCTCGGCAAGTTTCTGTGACTGCTTGTTCTGCGCGATCCAGGCGTCGATCAGCCCGCGATTCACCTCGGCGGCGGCGTTGTGCCATTCGGGCGGGCTCAGCGGCAGTACCGGAGTGGTCGACGGTTTGCTCGAAGAACTCGAGGAGTTCGCGGAATTCGAGGAGTTCGTCGAGCCTGCGGAGCTCGCGGTGCTGGTCGTATTGCGTTGGGCGAGCGCATTTTCCACCGCAGTCAGCTGTTGCCATGCGGTGCTGTTGGTCAGTGCCTGCAAACGCTCGCGTTGGGACTGGTCGAGTTCGGCCGTCAGATTCGCGACTTCGGTGTGATAGAAGCCGATCTGCCGGAGGTATTCCTCCATAGGAATGGGAGTGGGGCCGTTCGAATCGGCGATCATGTCTGCCAGTGCGTTACTGCGCGACATCGCTTCCACGGCAAGGAAAATGCGCATCCCGTCGGCGATGCCTACGCCGATCTCGGCGTCGGGTGCGGTCTGCTCGGCGATCTCGGTGCCGAAAGTGATGACATCGAGCAGGCGGTTGTAGAACATGTACGCGTCGGGCACCGGCAGTTGGCCGGCGTCGGTGGCGGTACGCACCTGGGTTATCTGGGTGCCGAGGGTCATGAAGTTCGCGGCGTCGTCGCCGATCTTCGAGTCATCGATCTCGCGCAGGCCGGTGGAGGCCGCGATCAGTCCGCGCAGTGCGCCATCGAGCCGCATTCGCGCCGCTCCGAGCGTCGGCGTGACGGCATCGTCGCCGGTCAGCGCGGCAATCGTCAAATGGCGTTCCTGCTGGACGGCCTCGAGTAGCTCCCTGGTCGGCGGGATCGCCTTCTGATTCTGCGCCGCCCAATCCTGGGCCTTGTTTCCCTGGGCTACCAGGTATCCCGCTGCACCCACGCCGACCACGAGCAGAGTCAGGCTCGGGATGAGCGCGATCGCCAGTATCCGTGTTCGGACACCGAGCCTCGCTCTGAACATCGGCACAACGTAATCGAGATGCCGACCCGTACGGCGATCGGGTCCCGGTGAGCGAGACTCGATTTGACACGAGAGATCTGATCTGATCGCTCGAGGTCGAGGCATGAATTCCAGTGGACGCCTTGGCTTCTGCGGTGCTCATCAGCTATTCGGAGCCTGCGAAGTTTCGGACCGGCCGTGACGCAGGGACGACGCCTGTACATTGCGCCGAATCAGCGACATCAGCGGCCGAGCCGGGTCGAGTGTGTGCGGCTCGGGCAGGTGAGGGCGTAGATTGTGTGTAATCTGCGGTTACTCACAAGTAGGAGGCAACGATGCCCGCGCCGGAAGCCGAAGTTTTCGCTCGTCTGAGCGCCCTGACGGCAATCGATAGCCCCGAGGCCCGCTCGACCAAGACGATCGTCGAGACCTTCACCGGTAAGCCGCTCGGCGCGGTGCCGGTGGGCACGGCCGCGGACGTGACCGCCGCATTCGACCGGGCCCGGGCAGCGCAGGCCCGCTGGGCCGCGCGATCGGCCAAGGAACGCGCCGCCGTGCTGGAGCGGTATCGGACATTGGTCATCGAGCACCGCGAGTTCCTCATGGACGTGGTGCAGGCCGAGACGGGTAAGGCGCGGTGGGCCGCTCAAGAAGAGATCATGGGTCTGATGTTCGCCGCCCGGTATTTCGCGAAGGCGGCGCCGAGGCTCCTCGAACCACACTCGGTGCCCGGCGCTTTCCCCGTGCTCAATCGGGCATCGGTGCACACCCAGCCCAAGGGCGTTGTCGGTGTCATCGCACCGTGGAACTATCCGATGCTGCTGTCCATCGGTGACTCGATCCCCGCGCTGCTCGCCGGTAACGCCGTTGTCGTGAAGCCCGACAGCCAAACGCCGTTCTCGTCCTTGGCAAGCGCGGAATTGCTGTACCAGGCCGGGCTGCCGCGCGATCTGCTCGCGGTGGTGACCGGCCCGGGCACCGTTGTCGGCACCGCGATCGTCGATGCCTGCGACTATCTGATGTTCACCGGCTCCTCGGCGACCGGCCGTTCGCTCGCCGAGCAGTGCGGGCGCAGGCTGATCGGCTTCTCCGCGGAACTGGGCGGCAAGAACCCGATGATCGTCACCAAGGACGCGAAGCTGGACAAAGCCGCCAAGGCGGCGGTGCGGGCCTGCTTCTCCAACGCCGGACAGCTGTGCATCTCGATCGAGCGACTGTATGTCGAGCGCTCGGTCGCCGCAGAGTTCACCGAGAAGTTCGTCGCTGCGGTGCGGGCCGCCGAACTCGGTGCCGCCTACGACTATTCGGCCGATATCGGCAGCCTGATCTCCGAAGCACAGCTGGAGACCGTGACCAAGCACGTCGCCGACGCCACCTCCAAAGGGGCGAAGGTGCTCGCCGGCGGCAAAGCACGTCCAGATCTCGGCCCGCTGTTCTTCGAACCGACGGTGCTCGCCGAGGTGACCGATGAGATGGAATGCGGCCGCGACGAAACTTTCGGCCCGCTGGTCTCGATCTACCCGGTCGACACCGTGGACGAGGCGGTCCGACTAGCCAACGATACCGAGTACGGCCTCAACGCCAGCGTATGGGCGGCGAGCAAGAGCGACGGCGAGCAGATCGCCCGGCAACTGCGTGCGGGCACCGTGTGCGTCGACGAAGGATACGCGCCTGCCTGGGGCACCACCGCGGCGCCGATGGGTGGTATGGGTATCTCTGGAGTCGGTCGCAGGCACGGCCCGGACGGGCTACTGAAGTTCACCGAACCGCAGACCGTGGTTCTCACGCGGTTCATGAACCTGGATGCGCCCCCGGTGATCTCGAAGGACAAGTGGCAGCGATTGCTGATGACGCTGGCGCGCAGCTTCCGGTTCCTGCCTGGTCGCTAGCGAGGTCGTCGGGATCCGCACCTCGTCGTCCCGGTGCACACCGGGACGACGAGGCCGTGCGGTGCCGGCCAAGGGCTGCGGATCCCCGGACCGTCACCCGTCCTTGCGGTGTCAGGCCATGCGGTCGGCTCCGGTGTGCGGCGGCGGACCGGCGGCCAGTGCGGCGGATTCTTCGCTGGTGAGCAGCCGGGATCGGACGACGAAGCGCACGCCATCCGGCGCTTCGAGGGAGAATCCACTGCCGCGACCGCTTGCCACGTCCACAGTAGGTCGAGTGTGCTTCCACAGCTCGTATTGGTCACTGCTGATCCAGAATTCGGTGTGCCACGGCAGTCGGCCGAGCAGGACGTCGGCGCCGCCGATCCGGAAGTCGCGGGCCGGGAAGCACATCGGTGAGCTGCCATCGCAGCAACCGCCCGACTGATGGAACAGCATTGGGCCGTTCTGCTCGATCAACCGCCGCAACACGATTCGTGCCCGATCGGTGATGGCGACCCGATGGACCCGGTCTTGCATCAGAAGAGCCCCTGTTTGGTCGGCATATAACTGACCAGCAGGTTCTTGGTGTGCTGGTAATGATCGAGCATCATTTTGTGGTTCTCGCGTCCGATTCCGGACTTTTTGTAGCCGCCGAACGCGGCGTGCGCTGGGTATGCGTGGAAGCAGTTGGTCCATACTCGTCCTGCCTTTATCGCTCGGCCCATCCGGTATGCGGTGTTGATATCCCGTGTCCATACACCGGCGCCGAGTCCATAGAGGGTGTCGTTGGCGATGCGCACTGCTTCCTCGACGGTGTCGAACCGGGTCACCGAGACCACTGGTCCGAAGATCTCCTCCTGGAAGATCCGCATGGTGTTGTTGCCCTCGAAGATCGTTGGCTGAATATAGTACCCGCCGGGCAGTCCGTCCACCTTGCGTGCTTCCCCTCCGGTGAGCACGCGGGCGCCTTCCTGCCTCCCGATGTCGATGTAGGACAAGATCTTTTCGTATTGGTCGTTGCTGGCCTGGGCTCCGATCATGGTGGTGTCGTCGAGGGGGTTGCCGCCCTTGATGGCTTTGGTGCGTTCGGTGCAGCGGGCCAAGAATTCGTCATAGATCGAAGAGTGGATCAGCGCTCGCGACGGGCACGTGCACACTTCGCCCTGGTTGAGCGCGAACATCACGAAGCCTTCGACGGCCTTGTCGAGGAATTCGTCGTCGGCGGCCATGACGTCGGGCAGAAAGATGTTGGGGCTCTTGCCACCCAGCTCCAGACTGACCGGAAATGATGTTCTCGCTGGCGTACTGCATGATCAGCCTGCCGGTGGTGGTTTCGCCGGTGAAAGCGACCTTCGCCACCCGCGGGCTGGCGGCGAGCGGCTTGCCCGCCTCGACGCCGAAACCGTTGACCACGTTGAGCACACCGGGCGGCAGCAGATCCGCGATGAGCTCGATCACCAACAGCAGCGATGCCGGTGTCTGCTCGGCCGGTTTGAGCACCACGCAATTGCCCGCGGCCAGCGCGGGCGCCAGCTTCCATGCCGCCATCAGGATCGGAAAATTCCATGGAATGATCTGTCCGACCACACCGAGCGGCTCGTGGAAGTGATAGGCGATGGTGTCGGCGTCGATCTCGGCGATGCTGCCCTCTTGTGCGCGAATGGCACCCGCGAAGTAGCGGAAGTGGTCGACCGCCAAAGGTAGGTCAGCGGCCAGGGTTTCGCGGACCGGCTTGCCGTTGTCCCAGGATTCGGCGACCGCGAGCGGTTCGATGCTGTTCTCGATCCGGTCGGCGATCCGGTGGAGAATATTTGCGCGCTCGGTGACGGAGGTGGTGGCCCAGCCTTCGGCAGCGTGGTGTGCGGCTTCCAGGGCCATATCGATATCGGCAGCGGTCGATCGGGCCACCGCGCAAAAGATCTCGCCGTCGATCGGCGAAGGATTGTCGAAATACCGTCCTTCGATGGGAGCCGCCCAGTCGCCATCGATAAAGTTGTCATAGCGGACGGCGTAACTGACGATGCTGGTTGCGGACCCCGGTTTGGCGTAGATCATGGCAGTGCTCCTCGCGGAATCTTCCTCTGAGAGGCCACTATGACCCGTGAAGGTTGGTGCGAGGTTGGTGATGGCGTCGAACCGCGGACGCTAGGTGTGCAATGCGGTGTGGAGGCGCGCGGCGACCACCGACCGCCGCACATCGTCGGCAGGGAGTAGCCGCAGCGCGTGCTCGTGTACCCCGATGTCGTCGGGGACCCGTTCGCCGAGCACCACCGCATGCTCGGCACGATCGCTCGCCAGCGCCACGGTGCGCACACCCACGTCCAGATACGTGCGCCACTCCACCACACCCGGGGTGTCCGAGCCGGGCAGCAGCGGTCCGCGATAGAGCCACAGCGCCGAGGTGGCGTCCCCGGCCGCGATGGCGGCGAGCAACTCGACCGCGTCACAGGACAACGCGCCGGTGAGCATGTACCTGCGGTTGGTGATCTCGCCACCGGTGGTCCGGCGCAGGCGCGAGACATCGGCTTTGAGCGTGTTGGCGGAGACCTGGCGGTCGCCATAGACCGCGGCGTGCAGTTGCTCGGGCGTGAAGCCGTCGGGCTCCAGCGCGAGCAGCGCCAGGATTTCCAGTTGGCGTGGCGGCAGCGGGACCGGTCTGCCCTCGCGTAAAAGCTTTGCAGCGCCTAGGCATTCGAGACGAACACCCGGTGTCGGGGTGGGCGCGGCCGCGCGCAGCATGGTCTCCACGGCGGTGACGAGAGCACGCACCGAGGTCATGACCGCCGGATGTGAGCGGTTCCACGAGAGTCTGCGCAGGTGCGGTTGGGGTTCGGAGAACAGGTAGGTTCCGCCTCCGAGCCACGCATCTCCGGGGAGCCAGCTGGAGTGCGTGCGGGCATCACACACCTCCAGCGCAGTGTTCAGATCCATACTCGGCACCGTCCTCACAGATTGGTGCGCTCGATTCAATGCGGTTGCTTGCCCGGTGCCATCGGCTGTGACCTACGGAAAAGTCGGCTGGTAGGGGCCGACTATCGGTTGATCGCACAAGGGTGTGCGGACCGCGAACACCTCTACGATTCAGTGATCGGCTGTCAGGGCGGACTGCGCGAGAGGAGCGGATCATGCGGGTAGATGACCTGCTTCATCTGGAATCGCTGGGACTGCACTTGATGTGGGGAGATCCTGCGCTGCTGCGACACGAGGTCAGCGGGGTGACGGCCACGGATCTGCAGGACCCGACGGCGTACCTGCAATCCGGTGAGGTCGTCCTCAGCGGTCTGGTCTGGTGGACGTCGCGCGGCGGCCGCAATAAAGCCGACCAATTCGTGGCGGCACTGGCCAACGCGGGCGCGGTGGCCCTGCTCGCGGGTGCTGTCCGGCACAACGGCGTTCCCGCCGAGATCGTGCGGGCCTGCAGGGAACACGGTGTCGCGCTGCTCGCGGTTCCTGCACACACCACGTTCCGAACGATCACCGACGCGATCTACCTGCGCCGTTGGGGTGACCTCGACTCCTCGCCGCACTCCTCGCTCCCCGAGGACGTCCGGCAGGTGCTGCATCGGCTCATCCGGGATCAGGTGATGCCCGGTGTTCTCCTGGACCGGATCTCCACGCACCTGGGCGGTCCACCGTGTGCGCTGGTGACTTCGACCGGGCGGACTATCGCTCGTTCCTCTGGTGCGTGGTGTGGTCGCCTGCTGCGATCGTCGGTAGTCTGCGCCGTGGTGACAGCGCAAATCAGCCGATCGGGTCGGCGGATACGCAGTATGACAAGTGGTACCTACACATGCCGGTCGGGCGGGAGGTACCGCCGCGTGTACTGCAGGAACTGACCGAGTACTACGTCATTACCGTGATCTGTCGACGGAGGCCGAGGCTGACCGGCAACAAGCCGCCGAGGAGCTTTTCGTCCAGCTCGATGACGCGAGAACCGAACGCCCACCGCTGGCAACGGCATTGCGATCCTGCGGAATCGACGAGCCGGGCCCATACCGGGTTATCGCTGCCGCGACGGCGCCCTATCGACCGGGCGCATCAGTACGCAGCGCTACGAGAGTTGCTCTCCTACATCACCGATCAACCCTTCGTCGTGGGGACTCACGGCGCGCAGGCCGTTGCCATCATCGGCGACATCCCGAACTCGGACGAGCTTCTGCGCTCGGTCCATGACCTCGTGCACTCTTGCGACCCAGGCAGCGGCCTCCATCTCGGTATCGGGTCGGCCGCAGGCACTGACGAAGAACTCCGTGACAGCCTCATCCGCTCGAACCATGCACGCCGGGCCGCAACCGCACTCGGCCGAGACTTAGCTGCCTCCGAGGACCTGACGACGCTGAATGAACTGCTTGCCGGCGTACCTGCCCCGGTCCGCGCCGCATTTAGCGCCCGGGTCCTCGGCGCTCTGACCGAACCGGGTGTCGCTGGTCTGCGCGAAACCTTGGCGGCATTCCTGGACCATAACGGCTCCTGGACCAAAACCGCCGACGCTCTCTATTTGCATGTCAACACTGTCCACTACCGTATCGAGCGCATCGAGAAGCTGACCGGGCGCGACCTCTCGCGGCTCGAAGACCGCCTCGACCTGCGCGCCGCTCTACTCGGCACCGCCCCCGAACCAGGCGAACAGATCCGACACGCATGCTGAGCAGGTTTCGGTTGGTACACGTCCAGCTCGGTTGACAGGCTGCGGGACGAGGCAAACATGCCCAAGTCGAGTGCCGAGACGCGTGAATAGGTGTCGAGCAGATCGTTGACGTGCAGCGCGACTTCTACGAACAGCACCCACCGGCGCGCATCGATCGCACCGAGGCAACAATTCCGGCCATGGCCGAGTTGGTGGCAAGGTTCCAGGAATGGGGCTGCCGATCGTGCACGTGATGCGGCTGTACCTGCCCAATGGTTCGAATGATGTGGTGCACCGACATTCGGCCGAATACGGTGACGGCAGTCCAACAGCCTCGATCCTCATGACGGAGCTCGTTGGCAGTAACCGCACCAAGTGCCAGGACCGGTTAATCAGACGATTAGACCCGCGACGCCCTGGCGAAGCGATGACACTCTGCGCAGCCCGTATCGCTCGAATCTTGGAATCGAAGACGTACTCGGCCTGAGCCGGTCGATGTGACCGGGCTGTCGGGTCGCGAGCTGCTTCCGAATTCAGCCGCTGACCCAGTCCAATCCCATTGATGGGAACTGTTGTGCGCGAAGGGATGTCGATACACGTATTGTACCGTCTCGATCGAAACCCATTGCAACGCAAATGGATCTACCATTTGCCTGAGGTTGGGCGAAGTCGATCACCATTGCTTATCAACTTCTGCTGATGGAGCGCATGTGAATCTCACGATCATTCTGGTGTATCTGACCGCGATGCTCGGATTCGGGTGGTGGGGGAAACGCCGTGCCGAAACCGCGAGCGACTACCTTGTCGCTGGTCGCGGACTTGGCGGCGTGTTGTATGTCGGCACCATGGGCGCTGTTGTCCTCGGCGGCGCATCGACCGTCGGCGGCGTCGGACTCGGCTATCGGTACGGCATCTCGGGTATGTGGCTGGTGGTGTCGATCGGCACGGGTGTGCTCCTCTTGGGACTGTTCTTCGCCTCCCGTATCCAACAATTGCGGATCTACACCGTCTCGGAAATGTTGAAGCTGCGCTATGGAATAGACCTCACCGCCGCGTCGGGCGCGGTGATGATGGCCTACACGCTCATGCTCACCGTGACATCGACTATCGCGTACGCGACGATTTTCACCGTTCTCTTCGGTTTCGATCGGACGCTGTCGGTCGCAGTCGGCGGCGGCATCGTCGTCGCCTACTCGGCGATGGGTGGGATGTGGTCGATCACGCTCACCGACATCGTGCAGTTCATCATCAAGACGATCGGCATATTCGTCCTGCTATTACCCTTCACCTGGCATCGGGCCGGAGGCTACCACGGAATCCGAGAACGGCTGAGCACGGACGCGTTCCACCCCACCACGATCGGTATCGGCACGATCATTACGTTTTTCGTCGTGTATTGCCTGGGAATCCTGATCGGGCAGGACATTTGGCAGCGCGTTTTCACCGCGAAGTCGCCGGGGGTCGCCCGCTGGGGAGGTGTCGTGGCAGGGGTCTACTGTCTGCTCTACGGCGTTGCGGGCGCGATGATCGGCCTCGCCGCAGCCGCGGTGCTGCCTGGGATCGGGGCGAAGGACGATGTCTACGCCGCGATCGCGCAGCACACCTTGCCGGTCGGGCTCAGCGGCATCGTGCTGGCCGCGGCGGTGGCGGCGATGATGTCGACCTCCTCCGGTGCGCTGCTCGCGACCGCGACCGTCGCGCGTCGCGACATACTGCCGACATTGGTCTTGGTCACCAGGCGTGGCGCGAGCGAACGGCAAGATGTGGCACCGAATTCCGAACTCGACGGCAGTCGCCGGTACGTGATCGCGATCGGCGCGGTGGCCGTCGTACTCGCTGTGCTGATCCGCGACATCGTGTCGGCACTGACGATTGCCTACGATATTCTGGTCGGCGGTCTCCTCGTGCCGATCCTCGGCGGGCTGGTCTGGAAACGGGCGACCGGCGTGGCCGCGGTGGCCGCGATGGCAGTGGGGACCGTAGCCACGGTGGCTACCTTCTTCGTCACCGGTGACATTCTCGCGAACGCGCCCGTCTATATCGGACTGTCCAGCGCGACAGCGACATTCGTGGCGGTCAGCCTGATGACACCGGCAACGCCAGCCCACGTGACGGCGGCGTGGGTCGCGCGAAGTCGAGGACTCGACGGTGCCGCGCCGCTACCCGAGACCGAGGCAGCACAATGATCGAAAGAATCGTCGTGATCGATGATTTCATCCCGGTCGAAGTACTCGAGCAGTCGTTGGCGGTCGGTGGAATCACCGCGCAAGTAACCGTGGTCGACGAGATCCCGGCAGGCGCAGGAATTGTCGCCTTGCTCGTCGGGCCCGAAGCGGCAACGCTCACCGGCGAACATTTGGATCGGCTGCCGGACCTTCGGGTGCTGTCGGCCACCTCGGCGGGCTACGACCATCTACCGGTGCAGGTGGCCATGGCCCGCGGGCTTCGAGTTACGCGTGCCGCGGGCTACTGCACCGAAGAGGTCGCCGACCATGCCTTCGCGAGCGTCCTCGGGCTCATCCGCTCGACGGCCGCACTCGACGCCGAGGTGCGCGCGGGCCGCTGGGACGTGACCGCGGCGCCGCCGCGTCGCATTGCCGAAACGGTGCTTGGCATATACGGATGGGGTCGCGTCGGCACCGCGGTGGCCGCCCGGGCTCGTGCGCTGGGAATGACGGTGTTGGTCTGCAGTCGCTCGCTGGACAGTTCCAGCGCTTCGGTCGTCGGGGGAGTCGATCTCGTCGACTGGCCTGAACTGCTGCACCGGTCCGATGTACTGAGTCTGCATGTCCCGCTGACCGACCGGACTCGGGGGATCGTTGATGCCGCCGCACTGGCCGCGATGTCGCCCGGCTCCTATTTGGTGAATGTCGCGCGCGGAGAACTCATCGACAACGATGCCCTCGGCGCGGCATTGCGCAGTGGTCAACTGGCAGGAGCGGCGATCGACGTACTCCCGCACGAACCGCCCGCGCTGGACGATCCGATCCTCACCTTCCCGAATCTCGTGATCACCCCGCATGCGGCCTGGTATTCACCAGGCGCTGCGACGGCGCTCGCCCGACAAGTCGCCGCTGATGTAGCGAGGGCGTTGACGGCGAATTCGGCATGAACCCGGTGGGCGGACGGCCGCTCATCCGGTCCGCGGTCAGGCGCGGCTGGTTCATCGCCGCGACGTTCGGTGTGTTCCCCGCGCACGCGGGCGGATGAGCAACAAGGACGATGCATCAAAGAGCTCCGGTGAGGGGTTGATTCGAGCGTGCCTAGAGCGTGCCGAGACGGGCCGATACAACACGGATATGGCAGCACCAGCCGGACGTTGAAAAGCCTCTGACCTGGACGGGAGGGTGTCAGCCGGACACCCAGCGACGAATTCCAGTTCCCTGGGGGTCAAGTGGTCGCAGGTCCAAATCCTGTCATTCGACATTTTCGAACCCTCCAGCGTGCATAGAGGTAGGCAAGCGGTGCTTCGCCTGATGGGTGCACCGCGGACCTGGTCCCGATAAAGCTCCGGGCCTCGGTCGTGGCGGATGCTTTGTGGGACGTATCCGGCATGGGTGCGGCTACCCGGTCTTAGGGCTAACCTCGGCTGGTAATCCGGTTCGCTGAATTTGCTGGCGCGGGCTGGCATTCGACCCGCGGACTCGGTATGCCGACGCCGACTTCAGAATCTCGGCGGCCTACTCGAGTTCTCGGTTCTCACGACGCAACTGTTCGAACGCTGCACGCCTGAGGCGCGCACCGCATTCCGGGTGTGGGCCGATGGGGCAGCTGCCCGGGAAGCATCGGCCCACACCATTTTTCCAGCGGGTGGTTCGTCCTCTACGACGACAACGCCTGGTGAGCTTTGGCGTTGCCCGCCGTATTCGCACTCGTGGTGGGCTCCGTCGGCTTCGCACTCACGGAGCACCGGGACGTCGGCTCGGGGCTCGTGCCGACCCGGCCGGGCCCGGCCCGGGCATCCCGTTCGCTGCCGACGGCGGTCGGATCGGCGTGGTGGATGCAACGGATGATCCTGTTCTGGTGGGCATTCGGAGTCGTCGTCCTCGCCGTCGTGTACGGCGCGATCGGCGACCAGATCGACGACTTCCTCGGCGAGGGCGAGCAGGTGGCCGACATGATGGAACAGCTGGGTGGCGGAACAACCAACATGATCGACGCCTACCTCGCCACCATCTTCGGCATGATGGCGATCGCGGTCGCCGGCTACGCCGTGCGGGCATTGCTACGGATGCGCGGTGAGGAGTCAGCAGGGCGGCTCGAACCCGTTCTCGCGACAGCGGTTTCGCGCCCGCGATGGATGCTCGCGCATATCGGCATGGTCACTGCGGGGATCGTGGTCCTGCAGACGCTGACCGGGGCAGCGACGGGACTCGCGTTCGGTCTGGTTATCGGGGACGTGCCCGGTCAGGTCGTGAGTCTCATCGGTGCGGCTCTTGTCTTCGTGCCCGCGATCCTTGTCGTCGCGACGGCGGTCGCACTCCTCTTCGGCGGCCTCCCCGCCGGGTCGACCGGACTCTCCTGGGGCGTCCTTGCACTCTGCCTGGCCTTCGGGCTGCTCGGACCGCTGCTCGGCCTACCCGACACCGTCCGTAACCTGTCGCCGTTCGCGCACGTCCCTGCTGTACCCGCCGCGGAGGTCACAGCCACTCCACTGGTCTGGCTCGTAGTGATCGCCGTCGTCATCGGGGCGGTCGGAATAGCGCTGTTCCGGCGACGGGACCTCACCGCCTCGTGGGGCCTCGCTGCTCATCAGGCCGGGTGGTGGCTGGCTGGCCGACGTGGGCGTCGCCGATCGGCTGGGCCGAGCAGGTCCGACCCTAGGTGCCGCCGTCGGTCACCGTTCCCGTCATGTCGCCCACCGCACGCAACAGGAACGCCACGCCCAGGGCCGCGCCGGCCAATCCGTTGGCGGTACGGGCGCTGTCGGTCACCTGGGCGGTGACCGCGGCGATCGCCGCGAACGCGATGCCGGCCCCGGCCACCGCAGCGCCGAGGGCGACCGACCCGCCCAGTGGCAAACCCTCCACCATCAGAACGACCACATTGAGCAGACCGAGAAGGACGTTGGCGCCGTCCGCGACCATCAGCGCGGCGGTGAGCAGTGCCTTCCGGCCCACCACGGCGGCCTCGACGAGCTCGGCGCGCCCGGTCTCCTCGTTCTGGCGGGTGTGCCGCACGATCAGCAGGGTGGTCATCAGGCCGGCGGCCAGCGACAGCGGCATGACGATCTGGCAAGCGAGTACTGCGCCGGCGCTGTATCCCGACACGAGACCGTTGGTGGCCAACGCGACCGGCGACGCGGCGGTGGCCATCGCGAAACTGCGCAGGTCGGCCTCGGTGGGATACAGGCCGAACACACTCGACGCCGAGAATGCCTGCAGCGCAGTGAGAGCGAGCAGCCACACCGGCAACTGGATGCGGTCGCGGTGCAGAGCGAGCCGTATGAGCCGGGCGGTTCCCGCGTGAAACTCCAGTGCCCGCGTGGCATTGCGGCCCAAATCAAGTCTTTCGCCATCCCGAGAACGCCGCCGGTTCGGCCGACACGAACGGCCATGTCGTCGTGCTGGTCAAGACAACTGAACCACTGCATCGCCAACTCCCGGCACGGCGAGGTAGGTTCGCGCGAAACGACGAGGGGAACGGATGTGAAAGATCCGCACGATCAACCGGAGTTACCGACGCCGGCCCCACACGGCGCAACCGCGGTCACCGGAGCCTTCTTCGCGCTGATCCTCGGTCTGCTGACCGGAATCGCCGGAATTCTGTGGACCCTCTATGTAGTGGCCGGCATCGAAGATCACGCCCGCGAATATCCAGAGATCGGCGGTTACACAGACATGATCGTCATGGGGATCGTCGCCGTCGTCATCGGGCTGACCTGGTCCGTCGGCGGATTCCTTCTGCTGGCGTACATGAAAACGGGTCGTTTCCTGTTGATCCTCGCGTCAGGGGTGGCACTGATCGTGAGCGTTGCACAGCTCTTCAACAGAGGTTTCACCTTCTTGTTCATTCCGATCATCGTGAGCCTGCTGATTCTCGTCCTGTGCGCGGTCCCGGCAACCGGTCGCTGGATCGTGGCGAATGAACCAGAGCCGAATCCGCTTGCGCACGATCAGGGCCGGGACTGAGTTCGCCCAGCTGGCCACGCTATTTATGGACATATGTTCTCGTTGCTCATTGGGCTGCGGGGCCCGCAATGTCGAGCTCCCGAGCTAGCTTCAGTCGACTCGAGTGCGCGGTAATGCCGCTTGTGGGTTGGTTCCGCCAGTGGAGCCGCGGTCGACCGAACGCAGGTACATGCCGATGACAGGGCACTCGTCTGGCGAACTGGTCACAGTGGTCAGGAATCTGGTCCGTCGATTCCGAGAGGTAGCCTGGGGCGCTCGGTACTGCAGGAGGGGGTGGTTGTGGCGCGACGCGGGGTGACGGTCTGCTTGCCGCCGGATGCGATCGATGACGTGGAGGCCGCGATCACGCGAGCTCTCGCTCCGTTCGAGATGTACCAAGGGTTTCCGGAGCGAGATATGTGGGACACATGGTGGATTCGGGGTGGTGGAGAGGGAGCCGGGTTCTATGTCCGACCGGGTTATGAGGATGATCCTCGGCTGATTCACGACGGTCCCAACCAGTTCGGCATTGTGTTGCCCCCAAGCGAGGCGAGTGCGCGGGCGGCCCCAAGGCCTTGCTGAATGTCGCGACGCACAATCTCTCATGGCCGGATGTGCTCACCCTGGATGGTTGGTGGGTCGAGTCGAGCGGCGTTTGCCGACATAAAGATTGGGACAAGAACCCGTCCTACGAGGACGAGCCGACTGCCCGATACCGCCAGGCGGCATCGAAAGCTACCTGGAGACACTGCCCGACACTGTGCTTGTTCGGGTCTATTGCCACGGCTAGCAACGCTCGCGCCTATCCGAGGCTTGATCACCTCTTCCAGATAGGGTCGGGCACGCCGGGTGGCCGAAACCGCGTTTACGAACTCGCTTTTCGTGGCTATGCCGGACGAGGCCGCCGCCAATTCATCTGCGCGCCCGGCGTCAGATCACCACGACGACCTCCGGATGAACGCACCTTTCGATGACTGTCCTGGATCCGGAGGTCTTCGCTGTTTTAGCGTGCTCGGCTAGCTGAATGCGCGGCTGGCCGGGAGCCCGAGTTTCCGCAGAAGTGTTGCCGCAGGGCAGAATCCGGTGACGCTCGCCTGGAGTTGGTTGGCTCCCGCGAACGCGGTCAGCAGGAGGAACCAGGGCGAGATCAGCACCGCGAGTGTCAGGCCGAGCAGGGTGATGGTGCCTGCGAGGGTGAGCACAGCGCGGTCGATGTTCATGTGGGGCATGGGTTCGCCTACCTTCCGAGGATTCGGTGCAGCCAGCTGCTTCGTTTGGCATCCGGATGGCCTGGACACCATTGATCGGCGGGGACTGTGGCCTTGACCTGGGCGATGTGTTGTCCACAGCCGGACCAGGTGGTTTTGGAGCAGGTTTTGCAGCGGATGGGTCGGCACACGGATGGATTCTCTTCCCTTGAATCAGGCGGGGTTCTCGCCGGCGTCGATGGCTGCGGCGAATTCGGAGAAGGCCTCGTAGGCGCGGGCGCCGTGGATGGTCGCGGGTCCTCCGTGCATCAGGAAGGTGACGCCGATGGCTTCGGCGGCCTCTTGTCGGGTCGCCCCGGCGCGTGCTGCGGCTTGGCCGTGCGAGGCGATGCACCCGTCGCAGCCTTCGACGACGCCGATCGCGAAGGCGATGAGTTCCTTGGTTTTGCGGTCGAGCGCGCCGGGGGCGAACGCGGCCTTGCTCAGTTCGCCGAAGCCTTGGTACACGTCGGGGATGGCCTCGCGCAGGTCGCGGTGCAGTGGAGTCAGTTCGCGGAGCACCTGTTTGCCGTGGCTGCTGGTGCGTTCAGTCGTTGTCATTCGGATTCCTTTCGAATTCAGCCGTGCGAGAAGTGGATGGTGGGCAGGATTCGGCGCAGCCAGGCCGGCGTGGCCCAAGCGGTGCGCCCGGCCAGGCGCAGCATCACCGGCAGCAGGACCAGCCGGACCAGGAAGGCGTCGAGCAGGACAGCGACGCCGAGGATCACGCCCATCTCCTTGGGCGGCAGCGGGCCGGACAGTGCGAAGGTGAAGAACACTGCGACCATGACGCCACCGGCGGCGAAGATGACCCGCCCCGAGTGTGCGACAGCGCCGACCATGGCCTCGCGAGGATGGCCTGAGCGTTCCCAGTGCTCTTTGGCCGAGGCGAGCAGGAACACGGTGTAGTCCATGGCGATCGCGAAGATCATCGCGAAGAAGAACACCGGCGCCCAGGCGTCCAGAAAGCCCTGGTGCTCGAAGCCGAGCATGCCGGAACCGATCCCGTCCTGGAACACCAGCCGGGCGACGCCGAATGCGGCGGCAGTTGAGAGCAGGCTGGCCGAGGTACCGAGCAGCGAGATCAGTGGCGCCTGCAATGCGAACAGCAGCAGCGCGAAGCCTAGGACGAGCACCACGCCGATCACGATCGGGGTATAGCGATCCAGTTGCTGCTTCAGGTCGATGTTCTCCACCGCCGCCCCGCCGACCAGTGCGGATGTCGGTAGCTCGGCCCGCAGGCGAGCCACGGTGGCGGTGAGCGTCGGGTCGGACGGGTCGACCTTCGGGACCGCCTCGATCATGCGGTAGTCGCTACCGTCGGCGGAGGGCACAATCGGCATCACGGCACCGATCTCCTTGTCTGTTGCCAGAATTCGGTTCGTGGCCTCGGCATCCTGTGAGCTGGTCACCACTTGCAGCATGCCCGGCGCACCGGGTCCGAAGGCCTGCTGTACCAGCGAGTACCCGACCCGGGCGCTCGCGTTCTCGGGCAGCACCTTGATCGACGGCATCGCCGTCTTCAACCCGACGGCCGGCGCGGCCAGCGCCACCAGCACGATCAATGATCCCAGACCCCACACGACCGGTCGGCGCCACAGCCGTTCTCCCCAGCGGGCGAAGGTGGGCGGCCGGTGCTCACCGGTATGCACCCAAGGCAGCGATAGCTTGTTGATCCGATCTCCCAGCTTGAACAGCACGACCGGCAGCAGGGTCAGGGTCGCGGCGAGGACGAAGACGACCGAGAGCATGATGCCGCCGGCCATCGACCGGAACGACGGCGAGGGCACGAGCATCACCGCCGACAGCGACACCAGGACGGTGGCGCCGGACAGCAGTACCGCCTTTCCGGCGGTCTCCATGGTTTCCGCGGCCGCTTCGCGTGGCGACTCGTGCCGGCCCATCAGCGCCGCACGGAACCGGACTACGAGGAAGAGTGCGTAGTCGATACCGAGCGCGAGTGAAAACATCATCGCGAAGTTCATCGCCCAGATGGATACCGGCACGAAGTGGTTGATCAGCACGAGTGAGCCGGCGGAGGCCATCAGCCCGGCGAGGGTCAGCAGCAGGGGGAGACCGGCGGCGACCAGCGCCCCGAACGCGAGCACCAGGATCGCCAAAGTGACCGGCCACGAGAACATTTCGGATTTCATCATCGCGTCGAGGTTGGCTGCGTTGAAGTCCGACCACAACAGTGACGATCCGGTCGGATTCACCTGCACCGTGTCGGTCGACAACGCCTGCAACCGGCCCTTCAGATCGGTTGCGGCCCGCACCATCTCGTTGGTATCGATGCCCGCACCGGCGAGCACCACTGCCGTGCGATGGTCCGGCGACAGGCTCGCGCCGGGTGTCGGCGGAATCACCTGCGCGATCCGCGAATCGCTTTGGACCACCCGCGTGACCGCGGCGATTACCGCCGGGCCGTCACCGCTGTCGAGCGGACCGGCGGTGCTGTGCACCACCACCTGGATCGCGTGACTGGCGTTCCCGCCGAAGTGGTCCTGCGCCAACTGTCGTACGGTGACCGACTGCGAGCCATCGACCTGCCAACCTGCGCCCGACAGGCTCTTCTCCAGTATGGGCGCGAAGGCGCCCAAGCTGATCACCAGCAGCACCCATGCCGCCGTGACCAGCCTCCGATGGTCGATCACCCATGTTCCGAGCCGTCCCAGCGGACCGAACCGGCCTGCGGATACGGGCGTTGCACCGCGGGTCTTCTGCACCGTCTGTACCACTTCTCACCGCCTTCTTTCGCATCCCCCCGGGGGGATGTTTTCACCGACGATAGCATCCCCCCGGGGGGATGTATGCTGGCGAGTGACGAAAGCCGCCGACCGCGGCGGGTTGGATCGGTGCGCACGCCAGGCGCAGCCGATCGGCACTACTGAAGGAGGACCGCGATGCAGCTGGAACCAGAGGCCGTGAAGGCCGTGACCCTCCGCATGAAGCGAGCCCACGGACACCTGGCCGGCGTCATTCGTATGCTGGAAGAAGGCGCGGAATGCGAGGACGTCATCACCCAGCTCGCGGCCGTCAACAAGGCCCTCAGCCGCAGCGGCTACGCGCTTGTCGCCACTGGACTCCAGCAGTGCCTCACCACCGGTGGCCCCGACGGCGTCGACACCAAGAAGATGGAAAAGCTCTTCCTCTCCCTGGCCTGAACTGGAGGCAACCGCTTGCGCGTCGGCGAGTTCGAGGAAGGTGCGCTGCCGCGCCGGTTGACTTGGCCCTAGGAGCCCTGGGCGGACCGGCTCACCGACGCCCGACTCGTCCGGGCACGTGCCGCGAACGCGCATCCAGACGAAGACCCACATCATGATCGCCATCGATGTCACTGCCCCTACTGGGTACGCCCGAGCATTCTGGCGCAAGGTGATTGACTGAGACCGCGAACAGGGGACGGCACTCTCCGCTGACGGCTCGGGTGCCAGGGGCGCGAGCATAAACGATTCGGTGTTCGTCGGCGGCCATTTTTTTTCGATGTACGGGCGAGCTTCTGGGCCGAGTTGCTGGCCCGACATCGAGCGTGCCAAGAACGTGCCAAGACGGGTCGATGCAAGGCGGATCGGACAGTACGACCCGGACGTCGAAAAGCCTCTGACCTGGACGGGAGAGCGCTAGTCGGACACCCCGGGACGAATACCAGCTCCTGCCGAACCAGCCGGTCGTCATGCTCGTGGTGAGCGCTTCGGCCCGGCCGGGCACGTATACCGCGCAAAGCCTGTGCGCGGCGTACGGAACTGAACCCGGTGCGGAACATCCCGTCATCCGCTCTCGGCGCACACCCGCCTACCGCCCGTGGCGCCGAGGATCGTCCGAATCTCGTAGGCTCGGCGCGCCTGGCACCAGGTCAGGGAGATCGGGCATCGCATCGGCACCCGCGGCAATCGGGGCGGTAATCGCCTCGTTCTGCTCGGTCGCCGAACGCGCCGCCGCCCGTCCCGCCTCGGTGACAGATTTGCCCAGCCTTTCCGGAGTACTGCGAAACGCCGCCTGCGCAAACCGCACGTCGGTGAGGACACCCGCACCATCCACGGTCACGGTGACCAGACCGTCGGTCGAACTCGCCGAAGCCCGCACCGCCGCCAACCGCTCGTAGACCTCGGATATCTGCGCACGCTGCTCAGCGAGCGTATCCAGCATGTGTTCGACCTGGTTGCGCATCCCGAAGTTGGTCGAGCGCAACCCATCTCGCTCCCATTGCTCCATCGGCTGCTGCTCTCCTCGGACTCGGACTCAGTTCAAGCTACTGAACCATGGCGGTCGGCGAACCGCTGTGTGAAGTCGGCGATGTAACGCGCAGGAGCGACGGAAGACGACGAGGGCTCGAGCACCCCGTCGTCGCCGATGTAGAAGATCGCCCGGCCGAACGCTATTTCTCCCTCGGCCACCGGCACGTACAGCATCCACCCGACGTCGAATCGTTCAGCAACCAACTGGGACAACGGATATCCCTCGGTATCCAGCCTGTGCCCGGTGATGTATTCCCGCACCCGAGCGATCGCCTCTTCCGCTGACATCTGATCGGGTGCTGTCGACACCAGCCCAGCTAGCGAATATTGATAGAGCGCACCGTCGATATCGAAGCGCCCATCATCGCCGAATACCTCGACCAGCGTCGCCCGGGTGACCGCACCCATCTCCGCGGCAGCCATCAAGGCTGAAATCGCATCGGACGAAACGTCATCCGGATCGTCGGCGACCAACCTCGATACGATCCCGATCGCGGCGTCGGCCGTCCATACACCCGGCACCGCAGTGGCGCAATCATCGGCGGCGGGTGACTGCCCTCGATACCATCGACCGGCCTCCCACCAGTAGCAGAACGACAGCAATCCCGAAGCCGCTCGCGGATCCAGTACCGAGTCGGTCACCCAATCCGGTGCACCCGCGTACAGTTTCGGCATCGGGGCGCCGCCGTTGTATACGGCCTCCAAGGTGGGCGCATTCCATACCCCACCCGACAGCACGGCCCGCCCGGCCGGCAGTGCATACAACGTCGACCCTCCCCGCGCGGAGCCCTCGAATAAGCCAGTCCACGGCAGCATCCGCGGACCCCAATCCGACTTAGCGGCAACAAACGCCGCCGCGACCGTCGCCCACCGCGCCCACATCACCGGGAACGGCGGAAACTCGTTCTCCGCCAACACCGCCCACACCTGCGCGGCCCGATCGGTGCGAGCCTGGGTCGCCGCCTCCTGCGGAGTACGTCGCTGTCGGCCACCATGACCGATATAGGCGGACAACCACACCGGCACATGGGCACGCGGGTACGCCTCCAGGTCAGCGCGATATGCCTCCGGGCCGAACAGCTGCCCTGCGGGGAACGGCTCGTCGCCGTAGTCGTATTCGATCTCCAACTCGCCGGAACAGGCCAACACCACCAGTATCCGCCACCACGGCTCCGCATTGGATCCAGCCGCGACGGCACGCAGCTCTCGCACAACCGCGAGCATCGTCTCCGGCGGATTCATCGATATCGCATGCTCGCCATCGGAATACACGAGGTGTCCGATTTCACCAGCCACCGTGACCGCGAATACCGCGTCCGCCCGTTGCCACCCGGATGGCCCCTGCACGGCCAATTCGCGGGCTAGCGGGTGTTCGGCAGTCAGTCCGCTCGGCTCGTTTGCCATACAGTCCTCCTCATTCTGGCGTTACATGGCCGGGTTCCATTACTGAAGGCGGAAGCCGGGAACGACGTTGTCGGTCGGCCCTGAGGCTGTCGATATGTCGAGCAGTTCCGAGACCGTCGGCAGTGGCGTTGTCGACAAACCCCAGATTTTGTACGTCCTGCCGAGTGACACGAGCAGATTCCGGGCCAGGTTCTCCGCATCACGGCGGTTCATCGTGTCGGAGCGTGCCGCATCGACCAGACGCACGACATCGTGGAAGACGCGCGCCATGTCGAGGTAGGCGACGTACGGCCAGAGCGGACTGTGTGGCGGCAGTTCCCCCATGCCACTGCCCGGGTTGCGATGGAAACGGATGGCGTTTTCGTAGTCCAGGGGGCCATAGGTGGCAAGGTCGAAATCAATGACAAGATGAGTGTGCGGGATATCGTGCGGCGGTCGTCTGCGTCGGCCGGTCCCGATCTGTTCGATAACGTTCGCGATGGTCAGGTCTCCGTGGAGCGGCTGGAATGGTACCCATCGTATTTTCCGGATCTCTGTTTCCAGGCCGTCAGTCAATCTTTTCCCGAAATTGAGAAAGTTGAATACCGTGCAATACGGTTCCACGGATCGATATCGCTGGTAGCCTCTCTCCGCATCCTCGGCGTACATGCGCACGAACTCGGCGGGAGTTTCGGGCCAATATTCTGGCAGCGGCGGGAACCTCCGCAGAGGCACTCGTGCGATTTGCTCGTGGAAACGTTGTATCGTCCGGGCGACCGGTGCGGCGGCCAAGCTGTCGACCGGCCCGCCGAAAACCCTGCGATAGATTTCGAAGACAACCTTTCCCGCTGAATCCAACTCCACGTACAGCAGTTGGGGCATCTGTGTGGTGTAGGGAGCAACTGCGGCGATAAATTGATGCTGAGGCCAGATCGCCTTATCCAGTAAGTCGGCGGAGGCTTTGGGTATGCGGACGGCGACCTGACCGTACAGGTAGACATCGTTGCTGTTCCCGAATCGATGCTGGCCGGAAGCTACTGCTTTTTCTCGCAATTCCCAGGCTTTGTCGCGTGACATGGGACGCCCTATGTCGACGGTAAGGAAACGGAACTCATCGACCTCTGGAACAATTAATGCAGGAACCGGAAGGCTCATCGCATCGATATCCTTACCGTCGCGTCTCTCGGTCGGTTTCTCCGCTTCGGCATAATCGAGCAACAGTGCACTCAGGCGTCGGATGGCTCGGAGGTAGATGCTCTTGTGGTTGTTGCCGAGGGCCGCCAGGACTTCACGCGGTCCGGCCTCGTTCAGCCGTAGCAGTATGCTCTCCTGCTGCTTCTCGGTGAGCTGATCGAAGCAGTATTCGAATGCCTCCAGATCCTCGAGGAAAACCTGCTCGACCACCGCCCATCTTTCGTCGTCTTGTGTCGCCTTCGGCAGCCGAGCAGCGATGGCGAAGTCGTTCCGAGTGGCCGAATCTTGCTCGGCGTTGAGGGCTGGGTGATGCGCACCGACAGTGGTTATCGCCCGGTCGCCCCGTCGTTGTCTGGGCGGTTTGTGCGCGTCCGGGTCGAGACTGTCAGGTGCTTCGGGTCCGGCCTCTCCTGCGGTAGCGATGTTGTGTCGCGTCTTGAACGACTCGTCGATCAGATCCCGAAGATAGACGTGCGCATGTGCCTTGATGCTGGTGCCCCAGGCTGAATCGGCGGTGACGAGTGCCATGAACACGTTCGTGGCGAGGGTCCGAGCTTTATCGTAATCAATTGAGCCGGAGTCCAATCCATCGATCAGGCGTACGAAGTCGTGCAATACTCTGCTCATGTCGAGATAGAAGAAGTACGGTAGCAGGCGAGGGAACAACCACGCGACGTCGTGGGAATTGCTGAGGTTTCTGTGCGAAATGACAGCCGTGTCGAAAGCGCGGGGACCGTAGCGGGCGAGACGGTAGTCGATGACAGTTACTCCGGCGGGCGTTCTCAGGATGTTATCGGAGGTCAAATCGCCGTGAATCAACATGAACGGTTCCAGTTCGGCCTCCGCGAACACCTCCGCCAAGCCTTCGAGCAATGACTCCGGAAGCCCGAGGTCCTTGAACCTCGCAGCGTAGCGCGGATTTTCCCGGAGGATCTGGTAGACGTGTTCCTCATGCTCGGCCAGCATCATCAGAAAGTCTTCTGGCGTCTTCGGATACGAGTCGGGCAGTCGCGGCAGCCCCTCCAGGGTAATCCCGGCATACTGCCTACGGAGTTCCACGAGCTCTGCGGCGACCGCCGGGTAGTCGCCAACGGCGAGCGGTTCGCCATAGATGCGCCGCATGATGTGGAAGCGTTTGTCCTTGTCCGTGTACAGCAGCCGAGGTGCTTCTATGAATGACGCGATAGCCTCGAGGAGTTCGAGCTCATCCCAGAGGACGTAGTCGATTCCGTCACCAGCCTTAGGGACTCGCACGACGAAGTCCCCGAACAGGTAGGTGTTGTTCGCGCCCCCTGATCGTTGTTCACCATGTGCGAGTGCCGCGTTGAGGAGAGCGACCGCCACGTCGCGGGGCATCGTCACCTTGCCGCCGGAGCCGCCGAGGAAGCCGTATTGATCGGCCGGCAATAGACCCAACACTTCTGATGGTGCGACGACAGTCGCTGGTTCGCCGCCCGCTCTGAAGGCAACGGTTGCTTGACCCATGTCCATTCGTGGAACTGCGAGCAGTGGCTGCGACTCCCGGTACTCGAACCAAGTCGTATGTCCGCCGTCTCCGAGTAGAACGACTCCGGAGGCGTGGCTGAGGTGGGAGGCGCCTCTCGCCTGTCCCGAGCGTGCAGGAGTGGACAGGCTGTCGGTGTTGTCGAGGGGAGGTTGGAAGGGCTGTGTGTCGGTGACTTCGACGCGTAGGACACTGGCACCCGCAGCGCCTGTGACCGTGATCCGCGTGTCGAGGCGCGCTGCGACCGTTTCCGCGTCTGGGTAGCGTTGTGCGGCGTGCACCCAGACCGCGAGGAAGGTACGTGCGGCCGCATCGATCTTGTCTACCGGCCAGCCCGCCGCCTCTAGTCGGTCGGTGAGCTCATCCAAGGCGACAGCGCCTTTTTTTCTGGGGGGAGGGGAGCTTTCGTCGTCAGTACGACCGGCCCGGGGTGCATCGGGCGCGTCGGAGGCATGAGGACCGTCGGGCCGGGGAGCGTCAGCAGTGGGTTTCGGCTGATTCGGCTTCTCGGGGTGCGCGGCATCTCCTGGACCGAATCCGGCGAACACCCACGGCTGCAGACCGCCGGGTATGGACGCGACCGCTAGATCGAGGTCCAGTGCCTGCCGCCCGTCGACCCCCAATGCGGCCGGGCTCGGAGGCGCGCCGCCCTTCCCCGCCGGCCGCGGCACTTCGGACTCGAGTTCGTAATCGTTGTCGCCTGAGAATGCTTCCATTTGTCGCCGCGTCAGGTCGAAATGGACTATTCCGAAGGCTGCGAGAACGGCTATGTCCTTTCTCATGAGCTCTTTTATCTTTTTCGCGGCCATCATTTCTCTGCGTTCGTGGCATGCCGCGGCGACAAGTTGCACTTTGGAGATTGTCAAGCCGCCTTCGACCATATCCACAGTCTCCGCGACAAGCCAAACCTGGTCGTCTTTATTGAACTGACGAGGAAATCCTTGCGTCGAGTAGTAGCGTGTCAGCAGTTCTTGGAATTTGGCGTAGGGGTCGATGTCGGGCAGGATCCAGTCGTACATTTTGACGGCGCCGTGCACGTGCTCGTCGATGCCTGCTCGGGACACATTCTGTGCCCGGAGGCCTTGCGGTATCTGCCGCAGAACGTAATACAGGAAGACTTCTTCCGCGGAGCGGTCCGGCCCGATCAGGCCCTTGACCTGCTCGCGCACGTCTTCTTCCAGGGATGTGATTTCGATGCCGAATTTTTCGGCGATGAAGGCGAGGAACGCCATCTCGCCGCGCTGGCTGGAGAGGGCAGCTCTTGCGGTCGAATCCGGTTCCCTGAGCAGGCCTTCGACCACGATTATGCGAGGCCCTCCTGCGGTTTTGCCGACCCAGTCGTACACCGAGCGACGGAGAGCGTACGACTGTGGGTGGTCGGGGTCGGTGCGGTGGACGGTGCCGAGGAACATGCTGTTCCCGGATTCCACGGCTCTGTGCCGACGAAGCAGTCCGGCGACCAGCTGAATGGCGCGGTACTCCCGCAATCTGAAAGATGTTTCATCCTCCCCGATCTCGGCCGCGACAGCGGCCGGCCGCATGCTGTGCAGGAATCGCAGTGCGATGCGCTTCTGGTGGAGGGGATCGTCAATCTTTTGGACAATGACCTCGAGAATTTCTGGTTGAGTCCGTTCGATCAACGCCAGTTCCGCAGCTGCCTCGGGACGCGCCTCGGCATAATCGAGCAATAGTGCGCGAAAGCGATGGATTGCCTCGTGGTAGATAGCTTCGTGGTTCTGCCCGAGTGCCGCCACCAGCTCAGCTGTAGGCCGATCTTTGAGCCGTAACTCTATGGCTGTCCGTTGCGTCTCGAGGAGTTCATCGAAGCACAGGTGGTACGCCCGCGGATCCTCGAACATGGCCTCCACAGCCACCGTCGACAGATCGTCGCTCACCTCCGCAGCCGCTTCGCCATCGATCGGCAGATCCTGTGCACCGAGCGGCAGGATCTGCGGTGCGGCTGCCTGTGGCGACAGCTGGTTGCGGTCCGCGATATCGTCCTGAGCCGAATCCTGCTGCAGCGCAGTATGAAAACGTTCGACGGCCTCCAACTTGACTTGTCCGAGTTCCACGACTGCCGTGAACGCCAGGTCGCCACCGGAACGTTTGCGCGATTCGCGCACCAGCAGATCCGCGAACTCTGTGGTCGCCGACAGGAGCGCAGCATCCAAACCCCTTGGCAGCGGGTCGGCGGTCACCTCCCCAGCATGATCGGACCGATCGATGCCACGATCGGCCAGGGCTGCGGCCAGCTCGGCCGACTCGGGCGTCCCATCGTGGAGCACCATCCATGCAGTAGAGCTGTCCGGGCTGTGCACCTCGACGCCGTGGTGATGGGCGTGCTCGACCAGACTCAACTCCGGCGCCTGCGTGCCACGCACATGCACGTCGATCCCGACGACCTCGGCGGGACCTACCCCCAGCCGCTTCACTACCAACACGCCGCTGGTGCCGGGGCGGTCAACGACGTTGCCGACCATCATCTCGGCGAGCAGTTGCGCCACATCCTCCTGCCCCGGTTGCCATACCAGCCAGCTGACGTCCCGAAACAGCTCGAATGCCTCCTGGACGACACGATCCCGGTTCGCGTCCGGCTCGATCACGAGTTCCCACAGGTCCGCATTCCCCATCGGGCTGTACAACCACTCCTGCCCACGCGCGGCTACGGAGATGTCACCTCGATCCGTCACCCTTCCGGTCCTGGGGTCGCGGATGGCGAACTCGACAGACGGGACACCCGCCTGGACGTGACCCACGATCTCGAACTCGTACAACGCATTCGGGTCGTCATGTCGAGCCACCGCCGCCCGCAGCGTTTGCTCAGCCGCGTCCCTCGCGATACCGGCTCGGCCCGTCGGCCATCTGGCCGTCAGCTCCCGAACGACACCACGCGCACTGGTGATCACGGTGTTCAGGTTCTGCGCCGGATCGATCGCTATCGAGATCCGCGCCGCCGCCTCGGCGGTTCCCCCAGTAGCGGGCACTTCCAGCGTCAACCGAGTGGTCCCGACCGCTGCGCGTCTGCCTAGCAAAGCCGACAACTCGTGCGTATTTTCCGTGACCGGAGAGATCCCGATCTGCAACCAGCCGTCCTCGGCCGAGTCGAGTTGTGCGGCAAGCTCTTCCAGCATCAACCCGACCTTCGTCGACTGATCCCCGCCCAGCCTCAGGGTGTTGTTCACCAGCGAGCGCAGCTCGCCGTACCGATGTGCGAGATGTTGCACCTCCATCTTCCATTCGTCGGGAGACTGCACGAAGCACGACGCCAGCCGCTCAGCACCGTCTGACAGCTCGAACTCGAGCGATGGGCTGAGCGGCCCATCGCTCGCCCGCACCGACACCCGCCCTCGCCCGCCCGTTTCGACCCCGAAGGTAAGTCCGACCATCCGCTGCACGAGCAGCTTGCTCGCTGCAATCGTGTCCGGTGCCGCGCCGGCCGTCAGCTGGTCGATCAGCTCATCGGTTCGGCGTAGCAGGTCGACCACCTCGTCGCCTGCCACGAACTCCACGAAGGTTTCCGTGTCGGTCCGGCGTTCGCCATCGGGCAGCGGCGGATTCCCCCCACCGCCGCCCGACACCACGGCTTCTGTCTGCGGCGCGTCCCCCGTTCGCAGAGGACCGACCGGCTTCGCCCCTTCGCCGAATGCGTCCGCCCCTGGACCGTTGCCCGCGGCGTTGAGCTGCCCCGGATCGAACCGCTTTCCGTGCGGCCCTCGCCACGGCGACGGCTTGGGGTGATCCTCGTTTGTCGCCGGTTGGGGCGGGAGGGTGCTCCAGGGGGTCCGCGAGTCGGCGGATATCACAACATCCGACGCGGGGCCAGAGGCTGACTGGCTGACTGTCTTGTGCGGAATGGGCGGGGGAGTTGGTGATTCGGCGCCCGATAGGCCATCGAGCTGTTCCGCGGCGCTGATCAGTTTGTCGACAGCCCGGTACAGCGCACGCACATCGCGGCCGCCTCGGCTGGGGAAGTCGGCCTCACCGACCAGGGGGTAACCGCCGAGCCGTATGCCCTGTACGGCCTCGTACACGCTGTGGTGCTCCGGGCATACGAACGCCAGTGCCGCGAGGCCGAATGCGTGCCGTACCTCCTTCGACAGCCCCAGCCAGTCGACGTGCGCAATCAACCTTGCGTCGGTACCCGAAAATCCTGCTCCCGCTGGGATTCTGCGCTTGATAGCGACGTCGCGGAACCAATCGCTTTCTGGGTCGAACTCCCAGGTTGCCACGCCGTTCCGCGCGGTCAGCTGCACAACGTATCTATGTGGGTCGCTACTCAGCGCCGTCTCGAGATCCACAACACGTTCGTAACAGTGGACGACGACGCGCTCGACAACGGCGTTTCCCGCATCGTCGCGCATGTGGCCGTGTGCGTCGTAGCGGTAGTGCGGCAGTACGTAAACCACTGCACTGTCTGCAGCCCGCAGCGTTGCCGCCAGTGCGGCGGCGTCGACCAGGCCGCGGCTGCCTCGGGGCAGGGGAAAATCGGAATCCAGCAAATCTTTGCGCAAAAGGTGTAGCTCGCCGTGAATTGCCTTCACTTCATTTGGCGACAGCGGCTTCAACAGCGCGAAGTCATGCAGGGTGAGGGCTCTTTGGCGCGCCATGTTGTCGTCGGTGTTGTCGCCCGAGCGCCGCCTGCGTGCGGCCTCGCTGCGGCGGAATTCGTCGAGCAGCACACCGTCTTCGACGATATTGTCGACAATTCGAAGATGCACTGGCGCAAGCTCCGGTTCCGGTTTGCCCGCGAGTCTCGCCCGTGCCGCGACCTTCGCCTGGACCGCGCTGAGCTTGGCGACATCGAGCCCGAGTTCGCCCGCCTTCAACTCCCAGTCGGGCGCGTTCATCAGTTTCGCCAAACCTTGGTCCAGCGTTGTATGCACGGAACGGTCTGCTGTCGAGCTCCGGTACATGGCGTTGAGCCCAGCCGACACCAACTCACGCAGATTGCCGGTACGCCGCAGACTGTCCATTGACACCGAACGGGGCACCATCCCGCCCGCCTCTTTATCCTTGGCTGCGTAGAAGGCGTCCTCGATCTCCTCCTGGGTCGCCTCGGGATGTAGGGCAGGCAACAAAACAGCCAGTCTGTCCAGCACGGCGATCGTCGCTTCTCTGGCTATTCGCAAGTTGTAGGCACGCATTCCCAGACTGAGCTCTTCCTCCATGCGCCACTGCCGCCACCCCAGGTCCGTCTCGGGCAGCGGCCGGTCAGGGTCGGGCGCAGCGCGTTTGCTTCTGGCGGCAAGGAACTTGGCGAGGTCGGCCGGGTTCGGTGCGGGTGGCCGGGATCGATCAGCAGATCCTGGCACGGGGGTCGGGGCATCCTCGGGCAATGCAGGCTCCGGCGCCGGCGTGGAGCTTTGGGACGCGGTCGGCCCCGACGCGGTCGGCGGCTTATCGCGCCGACGGTTGGGCGGCCCGTCGTTGGAGTCGCCATCCATCGTTGCCTTGGCCCACGGGTCCGCGCGTCGGCGTTCGACCGGCTCGACCGGCTTGATCTGTGGTGCCCTTTGCCGGGGTGCGGGGCCTTCGATGAGGGGAGGTCCGCTGATATCGGGATTGTGGCTGGGATCGTCGATACCGGGCAGGGTTGTCGGGTCAGTCGGTGCGCCTGGGATTGCCGGGTCCGGGGGAGCGTCGTAGCGATTGGTCCTGCGGACCATCGGAGGCGTTTCTGTCGATGCAGGTGGTCGGGCTACAAGCGGGTCGGAGGTGTGGGGCTCGGGCGTGAGCTTCGAAGGGGTCTTCGTCCTGGTCCATGGCGAGACCGGAGTGTGCGGATCTTCCGGTTTGTCGGGAGCCGTTAACGGTGCTGGGCCGCCGCCAGGTGTGGCAGGCAAACGCGCCGGGGAATGGCCGGGCACATGCGGTATCGGTGGCGTGATGTTCCCGGACCGCTCCTGTTCCGGCGAATCTGGAACACCGGGCATCGGTATTTGGGCAGGGTCCCGAGGTGATTGTTTCGGATTCTCCCGCACTTCTCGACCAGGTGGGTTCGGAGAGTCATCTGGATGGGGATCGTGGACGGTGTGCGGCTTCGGATAGATGAACTCGTCGAGGTCCTCGTTGTCGCCGTCCTCTAGACCGCTCATCACGCCGAGCGGATTCGGCGAATCCCTCAGGGGCGCGGCTGGATCTATCTGGGGGCTGCGCGGCAGCGGACCGACCTCTGGAGCCGGCTTCGGTGCAGCCGACCGTGCGGCAAGGTAGTTCGGATCATCGGCGGGTTGCTGCGTCGCCTCCGGTATGACGGCTCGAGTAGGGCTCGATGTATTCGCGTTCGGCACAAGGCTATTCGTGTCCGAGGTGCCGTGCGGCTGCGGCGAGGGTGGGGGATCCGGGACCGTCTTCGGTGCGGTTTGTGCCGCGAGATTGTCGGTGTCGAGGATGGGAGCTTGCGGTATCGGTGACGTGTGATCCGGAACAGTTGTCGGGTCGCCTGCTCGGGCGGCGAGGTTGTTTGTGTCGGAGATGGGGTGCGGAGTCGCTGGATGCGCAGCGGGTTCGTTCGTTTCGTGAATCAGTCGTGGCGTCGGCGGTGCCGTCGGGCTCGGCGGCAAAGGTGCAACTTCCAGCGCCCCCTCACCCAGTAGTTGCGCCAGCTCGCGATCGAATGCCGCCCGGAACGCGAGGTCGGCGCGTTCGTTGCGGACCGGCGGGGGCGCCGGTCGCTCGGGCAGAGACAACGGTCGCTCGAGGAGGCCGGCCCCACCGGTCGGTCGGTGCCCCATCTCGTCCCGTGGCCCATGGCCTTTCGGCGCCTGTCCCGGCTGTAGCGGGAACTCCGCCCCCTTCTCGGATACAACGATCGCGTCGACCTTGTCGACGTGCGGCATCAACTGCTGCACCAGATTCCCGACCGCATCGCTCTCGCGCCGTACGCGCACGTCGCTGACCCGTCGTCCCTGGGCATCGACATCCCATGCGGTCGCGACGTCGCCGGAACGCTCATAGACCACGTCGCCGACCCGCTCGTGCAGCTCGACGTGGCCTAACTGATTCCTGCTCAGGACCAAGGCGTGCGCGCCCACATTCTTGAACTGCACGCCGACACAAGCCACATCTCCGGTGCGCTGCACATGGTCGACCACCGCCTGCAGCGATCTGAACCCACCCGGCCGCCAATCCGCGTGCAACTCCCGCGCAAATTGATCACCGCTCATCCCCTTCGCGCCGACCTGTCGATCACCGGCCGATGATGGCTCGGTGCCCGTACCCCCGATCAGCTTGTTGGCGTATGACACCGCCTCCTGTGCGCAGAAGTGTCGCTGGCCCGCGCGCATGGCATGCGCCGGCACGAACTCGCCGCCGCCGTCGTGCAGGTGCGGCGATGTCTCGCTGTGCGTGCTCGGTGGGGGCGTACCGGTAGCGTCTTGCCCGCCCTGATGCACCGAATTATCCAGCGAGCTGGTTGATTCGGTTGCCGGTGCCTGTTCGCCGGCAGCGGCGCCGATCTCTTCGGCAGTTGCTACTCCGCCGGCTTCATCTGGACTTGCCATAACTTTGCCGTCGTTACCGGCGTTGAGGTCGGGCTCCGCCGTGTGCGTCCACGCCGCCGGAGGAACATCCCGTTGGCTCGCGGGGGCTTCCACGGCCATGTCCGAGCCGGTGCGGGCGACGCGCGGCACGACGGTGTTGGTGTGCCCGGTCGGAGCGCTCGGTCTGAAAACAACGCGCTCGGGTGCGAAAACGGTGCTCCGGGGTGTCACTACTGCCGATCGATGGATAGGGCCGTGCCCGAGCGGCGAGTGAGGTGATCCCGCCGATGGGGGCGGTATGGGTGACGATCGCTGCGGCGGCGGTAAAACTGGTTGCTGGCCAGCGCCTTTCGGGTGCGCTGTCGCCCCTCCTCCGGGATCGCTCGGTCGTGCCGCCCCCATGGCCTGGTCATGGGTCATACGCAGGAGTTCGTGGTTGGTCGGGGTCCGTAAGTTGCCGAAATCAAGTGCCGGCCTCTTGCCGTCGGGTGGGGTGGCCCGGTTGTTCAAGAGATCGGCGGCTGTGTCGCGTGCCGCTCTCGGCTCCATATTTGTGAGATCGATGTCGCGGCCAACGTTGTCGAACAGTGCCTTCCCCATCGCAGTCATCTCAGGGCTGCGATACCTCGGTCGAGGTAGGTGACCATCTTCTGATCCTGTCAGCGGTTGCCTGGCGTGTGGCGGGGTGGGTCGCAGGTGTGATGTGACATCCGCCGACGTCCGCGCGCGATCAATCCCAGCGGCCGGTGCGCCCGCGTAACCGCCGGCTCGTACGCTCCGCACTCCAGCGCCCACGCCACTGAGCGCGCCGCTGGTCATCCCCATCACCACCATTTCGGCCAGGTTGTTGCCCCCTAGCTTTCCTGTGGTCAGACCCTCCGCAGTCAGACCACCCGCCGCGCCACCGGCCGCGCCACCCGCGGTGCCTGCCGTCAGCACTGCCGCTGAACGCCAAACCATCTGCCCCGTCTTGGAAACGACGTTCGCTCCCAAGCGACTCACACTGGTTGCACCGACATTGCCGACGGAAGCACCCGCCGCCCCTCCGGCAATGCCGGCCAAGACCGCGGCCGTGACCGTCTTCCAACCCACCCCATTCCGATCCCCGTGCGCGACCTGAAGCCCTTCGGCGTAGGCGCGGGCCCCGCCCATGGTCGCGCCACCGATAGTCGCACCACGAATGACCATCGCCAGCCGTGGACGCTCCGCCGAGAACTTCACGATCAAGCGCCATAGCTGCGACAGCATCTCGCGCCAGGCCACCTTCATCGCCGTCTCGCCTGCGATTCGATCGGTGGCCATCTTCGCGATGCCAGCGGGACCCAACAGCACATCCCACGCGAACTGCGCCGTAATTACCAGAGCGATGGCACGCACCATGTATTGCTCGAGTTCGAGCATCGTGGCTGTCTCGTATAACAGCCTCGCCATGCTGTCGCTGAACTCGGCTAGTTGTCGCGTATCGTCGGCGAGCCCCCGATACTGTGACCGTAACGCCTCAGCGGTGACGCCATCAGCCGTCAGCATCGCGCGCGCTTCCGAAGCCTCGAGCCCATCGAGGACCGCAGCGAGCCCATTGGCCGAATCCGACCAAGCGTCCGCGGCCCGCCACATTCCAGCGATCCGCGCGTTCGGCATGTGCCCGAAGGCCATGTCCTGCAAACGCGCGGGGATCCCTGGTAAGAGTGGCCCTGTCACCCTGCGCCCTAATGTCCTCGCGCGTTCTCGACGACCAACTGGTGCAGCACTTTTGCCGGTCCGCAGGCTTTGTCGCCGCGCAGTTCGACCTCGGTGAACGCTTCGATCAGCGCCGCCCGGGAATCGAACCGACTGCCCGAGAAGCTGCGGCCGTTCAGTTGTGCGCGCCACTTCCGGTAGCCGGCAACGATGTGGGCCAGCCTGTCGGTTCGGTTCCACGGCCCGCTGATTCGCCAATATTCGGTGATCAATGACGCCTGCGCTCGCTGCCGCGCGCGTGGACCTGCGGTCGCCTCCAGTATCCGACCGAGGTCGTTGACGATGGTCGAATACATGGGCGGCTCATCGGATCCGGGGAGCGACGGGGCGGGGTCGGCCACCGAGGTCCGGTCGAGAATGATCCATCCCGCAGCTCGATCCCATTTCACATCGGACACCGCGCCGCCGCCGAGTTCGGTGATCTCGATCCCACCGAGGTCCAGGAATGGGTACTTCCCGAGTATGTCATCGATGGCCGCCGCGATCTCGAGCACCGTGCGTTCCCCAATGCCGGCGGTCTCGAACCCCACGATCCGCAGGCCGTGTCTGGCGGCAAGCGCGCGGGCAACATCCATGGCTGCCTGGTCGGTCTCGACCTGCTTCGGCTGAATCGGAACAGGCTGGGGCCGACGGCTTTTCGCGCTTCGGCGGGCCTTCGTGCGCTTCGCGGGGCGTGGCGCGCCCGGTGCCGGAGTTCCGGGCTGGGGCGGGAAAACTCGGCCGGGTGGAACACCGCCGGATGCGCTTCGCGGGGCCGGCGCGCCGGCCCCGCTGGACAAGCCCGGCGTACCGGCCGCTTTTCGTTGCCACGGTGTGTTGCCTGCTGAGGGCCCTGACCGCGGTGTGTCCCAGGGTTTCCCGGCGACTGCGGTGCGCTGGGGCCTTCCGGATCGGGGGCCCGCTGCGTCGGGTGGCGCGGAGTCCCGGGCAGGCGATGGTGCGATGGAGCCGGGCGCCTGGTCTATCGACTGCCCGCCGGGCCTTCCGGGTCTGGTGTCATCGTCGGGATGCTCCGGTTGATTTTGCGGTTGTTCGTAGCGGGGGAAGGGACCGGAGGTTCCGCTGGGGTTGTCGGTGTCGGAGTCAGTGCGGAGTCCTGGATTCGACGCAGATCCGTTCGGGGGCAGCGCTGATGGTGATGAGCCAGGGTTGGGCCAGATCGGTTGATCGAACGACGTCGTGGGCGTGTGCCAGCCGGATTCGGTGCCGGCGCGCTCCAGAATGTGGAGTTGGTTGCCGATGTCCTGGTCATGGTTGTGGAAGGTGTCGGCAGCATCCACGACACCGTCGCTGGTCCTGTGCAGGTTGTCGACCAGGTTCGCGTAGCCGGCCAGCCCTCTTTCTGCCTCCGGCACGTAGGTTTCGCCGAAGGTCAGGCCGGGTTCGTCGTCGCCCCAGCACTGGCCTTCAGCCTCGAGCGTGGCTTTCAGCTGTGTCAGCTCTTTGTGTGCCAAATCGGCGAGCGCGGTGAGTTCCGGAGCGAGCGCCCGCAGTAGGTCTGTATCGACCCGCAACGATTCGCCCATATCAGGCAATTCCTTTCAACCGGGTTCAGCGAAACCAAGCTTGGATTGTCCTCCAGCCGAACATCATTGCCGCAGCACACTGCTCCCATTGCTGGAAAGCTCATAGCTGCCCAGGTAGATCGGGAACGCTGCTGAATCACTCTGCTGAACACCGGGAAATCGCGTGTATCCTTGTGCGACAATGCGAGGCGCAGGCCGGGGAACCGATCGAACAGGGCGAACAGCGCGATGCCTGCTCCGAGTCGGGCCAGCGCGGCACTGGGGCAGATGCGTGGTCCCGTCGCCGAATACCATGTGCCGGTTGGCTGTTGGGCCAGCGGTCTCCAACTAGCCGAACGCCTTCCCGTCCGCAGGGCCACACTCGAGCATTGCGTCAACAGATCGACGATTGCCTCGCTCTTGGTTTCTCGAGTTGTTGCAGCGCCATCCCGTCGTTGCCAAGCACGTGGATGTCGTTCAGGTCAAAGGCCTTTCCGGTCTCGCGGTCACGAACGGCGCGCGTGTCCGCGTCGTTCGGATCAGTGTGATCGAGTCCCACATCGGGTCGAGTTCCTGGCTCATTGCGCGAGGCCACATCCGCCGTAACGTGCCGTGGGCTTGCACGACGGACACCACGCTGCATACGGTCGTTGGTTCAGATCATGGGTTCGACTCTCGGCTAGCCCGTTGCCCGCACCGACGAGGAAATGCCGCGGATCGTCCACACCGTGATGGACGCCGTGCCCGCAGGCAGCTACCTGGACCTGTGGGACGGTACAAATGACAGCTCCGCCTACCTGGAGCTGTACGAAAACTGTGCAGCTCGAGGCGCCGTGCGCTACGTCGCCCGTTCACGAGACGCCCTCTGGGCAGCGTTGCGCAGCCCCCTTCGGGGTTTCGTCGCAGGCACCCGAACAGTGGTGCGGCAGCTGAAATGCAACGCGTCAGGATTCATCCTCACCGCCGCGCTGTCAACCGCGTCGAAGACCTCGACAACCGGACCTCGCTGCTCGACCCAACTGCGTCGCAGCAGCCCCGGCCGATAGGCGCCCTGTCCTGGAACTAGCCTTACGACGATCTCCACATCCGTGATGACCATCGGCGGTCATCCTTGATGGCAGTGCGCTGCCTTGCCGAAATCGGAACAGCCGCCAGGCAACGTTGCGTTGTTGCCCATGACAATCGTGCGCATAGATACGGTTGCGGGATCTCATACCCAGTCAAGGTAGGGACACCGCGCGCCCCGGTTGTCGGTGCACCCAAGAAAGTTGCGGCAACGCGCGCTCATGAACTTCCGGACACACTCGCCCAGGTGCTTACGCTGCGGTCCAAGATCAAGTCGGTCGGTGCGGAGGTCTGCTGCTCAACCCTCGCGGATGTCGCGGGGGGTCGCGTTGAAGCGCTGCCGGAAGGCGGTGCTGAAGGCGCTGGCCGAGCCGAAGCCGAGTCCGAGCGCGATGGTGGTGATGCTCCAGTGGCGGTAAGCCGGATTCCGCAGGCGTGCGTAGGCAATTTGCAGGCGTTCTTCTTTGATGAGTTGGCGGGGTGTGGTGTCGCCGCGCTGGAGAACGAGCTGGATTTGGCGCAGGGACCAGCCAAGAGCGTTGGCGACGGTGGTGCCGGTGAGGTCGGGGTCCTCGGCGTGTGTGCGGATGTATCGGCGGACTGCGGATTCCACGTCGGCGAGGTCGTTGGGCGCGGTGGGATAGTCGCCGACGATGTGCATGCACAGCAGTTCGACCAACCGGTCGGACACGGCGTCGAACTGATGGTGGGTGAGGGCGGCGCCCTCGGCGAGCAACCCGCCTGCGAGATCTGCGACCACGCGTCCCAGCCCGGTGGTGAAGTCCACGGGCCGGGCGGATAGCCCGTGGGGCCCGAGGCGGCGATCGATTTCGCGCCGGGGGATGGTCATGAGCAGCCCTCGGTTGTCATCGACCATGGAGTACGCGAACGGTTGGTCGATGGTTACCAAAACGCCCACGCCGGCCGGCATACGTGCGTGCTGGCCGGGCGTCCACACGGCGACCGGTCCTTTGGTGGGCAGCAGCAGTCGATAGTCGTCGTCGGAGTCTCGGCGCACAAGTCCGGCGGTGCGGTAGTAGGTTACGGCGTCGGATTCCCATCCGATGAGCTGGTAGTTGCCGGTGCGGTGCAGCGTTGTGCGACCCTCGAAGTCACGTGGGCGCAGGAAGGCGTAACCCAAGCGGCGGTGGTACGAATTGATCAGCTCGGCCCAGTAGTCCGTGCGTTCATTCGGCGTGACGGCGTGCGTCGTGGCCGACTCGACGAATGCGGCTCGGTGTTCCACCGACAGCACCTTCCCTGCATTGTGATCTGTCCGCACTCGCGGACACCCTGAGTTGATGTGGACAGAATAGGGCGCTTCAGGAGCGCTCGGCTGCCCGACCGCTCCGGCGAACGTTGCGCGTAGCCGCAACTTTCCTGCGTCCACCGACAATCGAGCCGTGCGCGGTGCTTCTACCGTGACTGGGCAGGAGATGCCGCAAACATCCCAGCTGTATGTGGCGAAAGTATGAGGAGTAGCAATGCGCAGGATAGTCATCGGCCACAACGACTCCGGGAAAACTCAGGTCCTATCCGATGCGAATATCGACCCGATCACCATCGCTTTGCTGCCGGGGGCGAAGGTGCACCGCATGTGGGAGTTGGACGACTTGCCGACGCTGCCGGTGACCAACGTGCAGGCCGCGGCGAACGGGACCTACTTTCCTGGCCCCGGCGGGCTCCGTTTCGGCCTTATCAGCATTCCTCCGGGGCTGAGCTACGCGCCTCCTTCGGATGTGTCTGCCGAGGCCATGGCAGCGGCCGTCGCCGAAGCGGACGCGAAGCTGCCAGGAATGCTGGCTACGTTCGATGAGGCACAGGAGGGGATACACACCACTCAGACCGTCGATTTCGTGATCGTATTGTCCGGCGAGGGCCGATTACGGACCGACGACGGGGTCGACCTGCCGCTGCGCCCTGGTGACTGCCTGATCCAGAACGGTTCCGCCCATGGCTGGTTCAACGACGGCCCGGAGCCGTTCGTCTTCTGTTACACCCTGTGCGGTGCCGATTCGGGGAGTGGCGATTAATAGCTCGTTCCTCCTCGCACAGCTACGACCTACGTACGGCACTCCCTGTGAACCGGGTGCACGGCGATCGGCGCGAATTCGATGCTGATCGAGGGTTTCTATACCCAGGTGCTCGGCTTCTTGCCGCGTGGTGCCTTCCGGATCCCCGCGCCGGACGTTCGCGGGGTTGCCACCCTCATCCGCCTGGCCTGCTGCCGCTGCGACGTCCTCTACGCCATGCTCACCTCACGCGCCTACGGCCTGACATCTGTCCTCCGGCGTCCTCGGCGTAGTGCTGATCGCGTCACCATGACATCCGAGCGTGGTCTTCGGTATCTATTTCGTGACGGCAGTGACCGTAGTGATCCGCGGCACGCAGCTATTCGCCTGCCTGACTCCGGGAGCCCATTGTGAAGAAGATCTATTACGCCGCACACACTTACATGATCATCGGAGTGATCAGCGGTCTGGTTTATCGCGAACTCACCAAGATGAACGACTTTGTCGGTGATACCCAGCTCGCGGTCGTGCACACCCACCTTCTTGCGCTCGGCATGTTGTTCCACCTGATTCTGCTGGTGTTGGAGAAGCAGTTCACCCTCTCGTCGAGCAAGCTCTTCAGCTGGTCTTTCTGGATCTACAACGTGGGCGTCGTGCTGACTGTCGCCATCATGACTGTGCATGGCATTCAAACGATCCTCGGCGTACACACCAGCGCGGCCATCGCCGGAACCGCGGGAATCGGGCACATCATACTGACCCTCGGCTTGATCCTGTTCTTTGTCAACCTCGGTCGGTGTATCTCCGATCTTTCTGTAACACAGCATATTTCGGACGATCTCCCAACACATGCCGAGCGTGCGGTCGATTCTCGGCCGGTATGACCGGATGGTTCGATCGGCCGCCGCTATCGGTGTGGGCCGTCGGTGTCACACGGGATACTTTCCCGCCGCCATGACCGCGGTCACCGCCGACGGCGGCCACATATTTCCCGCCGCAGGTCGGTTCCCCCTTCTCGAAACTCTCGGCAACGCCTTGCTGTCCAGACAGATTTGTCGACAACGACGATCAAGCAGCCCGATATCCACCCGCGGCGAGTCCGCGACCCATTCGGGCGACACGCGTCCGACGGCCGAGGACTATCAGGAGATCAGCGGAGATTTGCCTCGTACCGCTGCGGGCCGTGCGGCCATACGTCATTTCACAGCACCAGTAACAAGGAGAAACGTGCTCACCCCCGTCGCTTACGGTCTGGCCATCCTACTCGACCTGTTGATCATCTTCATCGGACTCCGGTTCTTCCTGGTGCCCGATGCCGCGGCCGCGGCTTTCGGCGTTCCCGTCAGGTCCCACGGCTTCATCGGACTCCGGTTCTTCCCGGTGCCCGATGCCGCGGCCTTCGGCGTTCCCGCCAGGTCCGACGGCGATACCGGTGCTTACCTGACCGTCAAGGGCCTGCGCGATATCACCTCCGGTGTTATCGGCCTTGCGGTACTCGGCTTCGCCGGAGCCCATCCTGCGGGCTGGGCCATGCTGGCCGTCGCACTCACACCGTTCGGTGACACCGCCATCGTGCTGCGCAACGGCGGCCCGAAGGCCGTCGCCTTCGGTATTCACTTCGCTACCGCGGTGGTCGTGTTGATCAGCGCTGCCTTGCTGCTCGCAGCGTGACGTCTCCTCCGAACTCGGTCAGCACATCAGCGGATCAGCGGTCAGCGACCGAAAGCCGCTCACGTCCTTGATCACCGGCGATATGGAAGGGAAACCAGCTGTGAAGAGATGGAAAATCGGCGTACTCGTGGCGTCACCCTCGTCTCTGGGCTGATGGCGGGGCTGTTTGCGGGCTTCGCGTATTCGGTGATGCCTGGCCTGAAACGGAGCGGGGATCATGCGTTCGTCGAGGTGATGCAGACATCAATCTGGCGATCGTGAATCCACTGTTCATGAGCCTTTTCATGGGTGGCGTTGCGGTGGTGAGTCTGTGGCGAGGCGCGGACAATCGGCTGCGCGCCTGGTTGTTCGCGGGGTTCGCGTTCAACGTGGTGATGTTCGCAATTACCAGTGGGGTCAATGTGCCGCTGAATGATCAGCTGGCCGCCGCGGGTGATCCGAGCCAGATGGATCCGGCCGCGGTTCGGTCGGCCTTCGAGACAAATGGGTGGTGTGGAACACCGTTCGAGCAATGGCGAACCTGGCTTCGTTCGGCAGTTACGCCTGGGCGTTGGTGCTGCTCGGCCGGGTGCGGAGCACGGCACGGGCCCCGCAGGTCATTCCGTTGGAGGCGCGCCGGCGCAACCCGGCTGGTGACTCCGAATTTCGGATAGGCGCGATAGAGGTGGTTCCCAACGGTTTTGGGACTCACGAACAGGTGGGAGGCGAGCTCCTTGTTCGTCGCACCTGCGGCGGCCAGTCGAACCACCTGTCACTGTTGGGACGTGAGGAAGGGCGGCCAGATCCGAAGGGGTTCGGTCGCTGGTTGCCGCGTTGGTCAGGTGCACGCCCTCCGCACGCAGCTCGTTGCGTGTGCGCTGGGCTGCGGATGAAGTCGTTCGAAGATAGCCCTTCCAATGGTTCGGGGTAGTACCTGACCGAGACTGTAGATAGGAGTGCGTCCAGAGATCAGCACAGCGGACGATGGGTCCGAGGCCGCCTGGTGGGTTCAGGTGCGCACCCGTGGTGAGCGCATGGGTTTCATCATTTCGCTAGCCAGCGCGCGAAAAGTCGAGTCAGCAATGGCATCACTACCCACACCATTGCCGCCACCGCGATCGGCAGAATGCAAGCCAAGCGCAGCGGCGTGGGCAAGGGCTCGACCACCGGGGCAGTGAGTGTCACCAGCACGGTCAGCAAGGGGTAGAGACCGAGGAGAGTCAACAGCCAGAACTTCCATTTCGGCGGGTGCGCAATGGATTCGGGGTCGGCGGTCTGAGCCTGATCCACGGGGGTTTCCTGCTTGGGCAGCATGGGTGTCCTTCTCTCTCGAGATGCTCTTGTACTGGAAGACGACATACGGCGCGGGAGTGTGACATTGCTGGTGGCCGCTCTTTCCGATCGTGGCGGCAACTCACAGCTCGAGCAGCGTTCAACGCCACCACGGCTACATCGAAGGCGGTGTCCGGGCGGCCCCCGGCAACGTCGTCGAGCGAAACTGCGCGCTGAGTGCCCACCCGATGCCGCGCGGGCCGGTCAATTCGGTCAACCGGCTGGTGCGCAGCAGGATAACGCCGTCGGTGTCGCCGCTCGCCGTGCCCGCTCGGTTGTGCCGCGTCGATCTGCGCACTCTCGTCGTACGTGCTTGTGAAGTTCTCGGTGACGAGGAGCTGCGGCTCTTCGCCGGCGTAGTCGGCGCGGCACGGAGCGACCCACCTACGTGCACCGCGGTCCAGGCGATCCACCACGCCCTGCGCGTACCGAACCAGGACCGCATCACAGCGGCCCAGCAGTCGGGCTATCTGCCGCAGTGTGATCCCGAGCTGCTGGAGGACATGCTGGTCGGAGCGATGTGGTATCGCACTCTCATCACTGGCGGACCGATTGATCGGACCTTCGCCGTCTTGCGTCAAAGCCGTTGTGGTTGGGGTGTTTCGGCACTTCGACCTGCGTCATGGAGTCGGCCGGTCGGTGCCCCGCTGTCGGAGCGCACGCGATGCCGATTCTTTCGACCGATCGCGGGAAGGGAAGAAACCGACCGGTGCGCTGCCGTTTCCCGAATGTGCGTCGTGAAAATCCCCCTGTGCCCCTAATGTGGAACCGGCCAGTCGATTTAATTGTCTTCCATTGTCAAGATTTGATTGGATCGTTCCTCGATCTGTGCCGTGTGCAGTGTTTCGCTGCTACGCTCAACGTCTCGTTGAAGGACAATCACTGTGTGACGGATTCGATCAGGGGAGCGCAGCTTTGAGATTTACAATATCGACGCGTCGGGTAATTGCAACCATTGTCGGTTCAGTGTTGGCGATCAGTTTCGGACTGGCGTCCACGCCGGCGGCGACAGCGGACCGTGTGGAGCCAGTTGGTCCGAATGCAATCTCTCCACTGGGGCCAGACGGCAGCATTACTCAGGTGACCACACGGCCAGGTGGCATTGTCGTGATGCAAATAATTCTGAAATTGAGTGCCGCGGGTGCTTCCTGTAATTTGCTGGTGGGTGGTGACGGAGAAATTCAGTGGATTCCGTTCAGCTTCGACGTGACCGGAAGTGCAACAGTGCAGTCGCAACCATTGCCCAACGGACGTTACTTGGTTCAAGCCGGCTGCGGATCTGCCCATATTACGCAGCCGGTATATGCCGTCATCGACAGCCGGGGTCTGGCTGAACCGCAGCCGGTGCCTCCGACGAAATCGGAACCTCAGGACACAGGCAAGGTGAGTCAGACATGCGGCAACGCCCGTGCGGCAATGGCTGACACAATCCCGCCGGGTGCAGAAGTGACGCTCGGCCTCGTCCTGAGAAGACTCGTTGGTCTTCCTCTGTGGGTTGGTACCACCTTGCTGATAGCAGGCTGCATCGGCGATGCGCTCGACAAACCTAATCCGGACGGTGGTGTGCCGAATTTGATCGATAATCTCAATAGTCAAGACTTCGCTGATGCGATATGCCGCACGGGGGAATCCTTCATAGATCCATTTGGTTTGGGATTCAGCAAGGATATGATCTGCGGAAAAAAGGCAGGCTGAATTCGGTAATTGCGGTGCACTGACCATTCATTGTGTACGAAAATTGCCGTTGATGGATTCACGACCACACCGCCCAGCTGGGGCTGATGCCGCCTACTTCGGACAGGCGGCATCGGTTTGTGTCGACACTGCCCGTCGAGCGTGCTCGCGAGTGGGGTCCGCTGTCGGCCAATGTTGCCATGGGATGCGCTCACGGTCAGGTCGATGAGCAGCTCGCCCCACCCTGGCGTAGCAACCACCTCCGGTGGATTCGCTCTCGGCCGGCCATGTGCAGATTTCTGAGACAGTTCCGCACTGTGCTGTTCGGCGCGCTTCACGAAAATTTCTTCTTGTCAGCGTCATTCGCGAACCCAAGTAGTGATTATGCGGGCGAGTAGTTTCGGCCCGTGGGCAAGCCTCCTTGGGGATGGGTCGCCGGTGTGAGTGGACCGTTCGTCGGGCGGCGAGGATTCGGTCGAGCTGCTGCGCTCAGCGGGAAGGCAACCTGTGCCGCGTGTGCCGAGGTGATGGGCCGATCGTCGGCGCGCCGTCTCCATCTTCTGGAAGCGGGTGAGCACTGTCGAACGGCGCACGCGATGGTGAAGCACTCGGCGTACCAAACGGTCGGATTGCGTGAGACGTGAGCGGGGCAGAAGCCGGGATCCGGAGATCGCCCCTTCGTCGCCACCGGCCGTAGTACCAGCGCCCCGGCCTGGGTCTCCCACACCGGGCGGCCGGACTCTACCGGTGTCGGCGGAGACTTGACCGACGTCGAAGCCCGGCGCACCAACACCGACGATCTGACGTACGTCACTGCCCCGAATCGCACTCGCCGATGGGTGGCATACGGTGCAGCGGCCCCGGCCGATCCGCGTCTCATCATCGTGACCGGTCCTCCAGATGATTGATTCCATGTGATCTGGGGTGTGGTGTGGGCGCGCTGGAGGCAAGCAACCCGCAACCCATGCGTTGGCCCGGCGGTTGCCGGCCTGACGGATTCCGTCATATCGACCGCGCAATTGTCGATTCCCGGCGGATGCCCCGCAGCAAGGGGCTGCGACCTGCGACCTGTGCCCATACTCGGTCTCATCGGTTCCAAGGAGGAGTGAAAGATGCTGACTGTCCTGCCCATCAGGTACGTCTCGGATGTGCAAGCATGCCGCAAGTTCTACGCCGGTCTCGGTCTCGTGTTCGATTCGAATTCGAGTCTCGATGTGTGGGCGCAACTCTCGGCTGACGCCGGAGCGGTCGGGTTGCACGCCTTCACCGTCTCGAAGGGCCGGCCGGCCGGGTCGGTCGAACTCGGGTTCGCGACTGACGAGAAGCTGGAAGTAGTCGCGAGCCGGTTGCGCGAGCAAGGCTACGACCATGAGATCTTCGACGAGGACTTCGGTCGCAGCTTGCGGGTTGTCGATCCGGACGGCGTGACGATCCAGATCCAGGAGATCGACATGGACGTCGCCAGAGCGTCCGAGTCGGCCTTGGCAACGCCCGCGCCGCACGAGTAGCGCCCGGGCACCGCAACTTACACGGCCGCTAGCGGCCAGCTGCTGGGCGCTTCGGGGTGCCCGTCGTCAACGATGAGGAGGTGGTGCGGACCTGGTGCGCCACCTCGTCAACTGGCTGTGCAGCTGCGCGCAATGTGCCTGCAGGCGTATGTCGTGAGCGCAGTCGGAGCGGCCCTACCGGTCGTAGTCAGCCGGCCGGAACGTCGTACCAGGCGCCGCCGATATCGTCGCGCCGGCCCGGCCGATCCACCGAGCAAACACGTCGGCGCTGCCCACCAGGCGGCGCATCGGTCGAGCCGAGCATCCACGCCCGCGCGTGCCCGGGGCGTTCACACTGTTGCGCATGGCAGGCACGTGGTGACTCGCCGCGTCGCTGCCGCAGCCTCGACGCATCGACCTACCTGGTCGAAACGCGATCTGCCACTACTCAGGACGGTATCGAGGCCACCTCGGCCGGCGTCCGCTGTTCATCAACTGTGACGGCGGTTGCTCACGAATCTTGACGGGCGCGTTTCGGAGTCACGGATTTAGGCGGCACCAGCGGTTATAGTGTAGTTATCGGTTGCGGGGCGAGGGGAGCCTGCCCATGTCTGACATCTCGAAAGTCGAGCTATACGCGGCTATCCGCCAGGATCTTCGTGCCGGCCTATCCATGCGTGCCATCGAGCGTAAGTACAGGGTCGGGTGGCGTACGGTGGCCAGCGCGACGGAGTCGGTGTGGCCCGAGCCGCGTAAGGAGTATCCGCCGCGACCACAGAAGCTGGACCCCTACAAGGCATTCATCGACGATGTGCTGCGGGCCGATCTGGATGTGCCTCGTAGACAACGTCATACGGCGACCCGGATCTATCACCGTCTACTCGAAGAGCACGGCATGAGGGATGTGTCGTATCAGCGCGTCAGTGCCTATGTCCGCGAACGCAAACCGCAGCTGGAGGCGGAACAGCTGACAGCCCGCCGCCGCTCCGAACGACTCATCAAGGCCGCCGGGTTCCCTCGCTCTAAACTGTTGCGTGACTTCGATTTCGGTGCCAATCCCGGTATCGACCCTGCCATGATCCGCGCTCTCGCTACCTGCGACTGGGTCGAGGAAGGGCTGCCGTTGTGCTTGATCGGTGACTCCGGCACCGGGAAATCCCATCTGCTCATCGCCTTGGGCACCGAGGCGGCGAAAGCCGGATACCGCGTCAGATACACCCTGGCCGCCAGGCTGGTCAATAAACTGATCGAAGCCGCCGACGGCAAACGGCTCACCAATACCATTGCCCGCTACAGCGGTGTCGACCTGCTCTGCATCGACGAACTCGGCTACACAGAGCTGGACAGACGCGGTGCCGAACTGCTGTTCCAGGTATTAACTGAACGCGAGGAGCGGAAGTCGGTCGCGATCGTCTCCAACCGCGACTTCGCCGGCTGGTCCGAAATCTTCACCGACGCCGCCCTCCGCGCCGCCATCATCGACCGACTTACCTTCGGCGGCAACATCATCGAGACCGGCACCCACAGCTATCGCTATGCCCGTGCCAAGCCACCCGAACCCACCGACAAACCCCGCTGACCCGCTCGAGCTCCGACTCGCGCCGACGATGCTGTGGCACCTGCCGTTGTGTCTGCTCAGCAAAAGGCTCGGCGGCGCCCGGTGTCGGATCCATCGGATGGCTTGGCCGTATGTGACAAACAAATATTCCGAAGCCAGAAAAGATGCGCATCGATGACGCCATCGGCATTCTCGATCGACTCGACATGAAGCGCTGTTAAAATTCGCGATAAAACGACGTCAAAATTCATGAAAAAACGCGGTCAACATTCGTGAAAATTCTCCAGAAACAGCCGCTGACCTGCTTCGACATGCGGCATGTGTCGAAAAGAAACTATTGCGCGACGATTTGCGTCGACGTATGTTTGTGGGTGGGTTTATGTCCAGTCAAATTTCTGCGAGGGAAATGTAGATAATTCAAAAATTTGGAGGAAGTGGCACCGCGAACCTGGCGACCCTTCCTACTCGAAATGCGACTCCGTCACCGGCAACGGTGAGGCGTATTACTGACCGCTGGCAACGTCATCGGCGATACCGCAAATGGCAGCGGCCAGGTTCTCGTCCCCTGCTCGGGGCCGGAACATGCCAACACCACATTCTGCCCCGGTCCCCTGCCCCAGGGCCGGACCAGGGCTCTGACTCTCGAAAGAAGCTACTCATGTCGACCATCACGTCCATCTCTCCGACCGCGGGGCCCGCCTCGGGAGGTACCAGTGTCACGGTGACCGGCACCGGGTTCACCGGCCCCCTCACCGTGCGGTTCGGTTCCACCGCGACCACTTTCACGGTGAATTCCAGCACGCAGCTCACCGCGATCGCCCCCGGGGGGACGGGTACGGTGCAGGTCACCGTCACCGACTCGGGTGGTACCAGCAACGGGGTGCCCTACACCTATCTCCCGGTTCCTTCACTGACCAGCGTGAGTCCCACTCAGGGTCCCACCACTGGAGGGAACACGGTCACCCTCACCGGCACCGATCTGACAGGTGTCACCGCGGTCAGCTTCGGTGGCACGGCGGCAACCTCTTTCACAGTCGTCTCGAATACGCAGATCACGGCTGTCGCGCCTGCCGGAACCGGCATTGTGCAGATCACCGTCACCGCCCCGGGCGGAACCAGCAACGGTGCGACCTACATCTATGTCGTGGTGCCCACCATCACGTCGATCTCTCCGACGACGGGGCCCGCCTCGGGAGGTACCAGTGTCACGGTGACCGGCACCGGGTTCACCGGCCCCCTCACCGTGCGGTTCGGTACCACCGCGACCACTTTCACGGTGAATTCCAGCACGCAGCTCACCGCGATCGCCCCCGGGGGGACGGGTACGGTGCAGGTCACCGTCACCGGCTCGGGTGGTGCCAGCAACGGGGTGTCCTACACCTACGTCTGACCGGGCGTCCGGGCGGCCGACGCCCACACACTGGATGACGTCGAACCGAGCCCCGGGTAGGGCTGAGCGTTCCCTGCCCGGGGCGATGGTTCGGCGGCACTCACCGCAAGGTCGAGGTCTGGGTTACCTTCCCATGTGGTGAAAGAGCCACGTATACAACCTATTGCGTTGTCACTCGGTGGAAGTAGATGGCGAGATGGTGCGGATGATGCGCTGACCCGTGCGCCGTCGTTGAACGAGTTCCCGGACTATCGGGAACCAGAGCAGAGTGAGGAGCGTTAGCGCGAGCGCGTGCCAGGGTATCCGCCACCACCAAGAAACCACCGGTGGAAACGATGTCGCGATGGTGGCAAGCGGTGCCGCGAAGGACCAGGCCAGGAAGGCATCGCCGATGGGGAGGGCGCCGAAGGCGTAGCGTTTGGAGTCGCCGAGAGTGACTGGTATGCCGAGGCTTTCACCGAGGCCCGTGATGGGACCGGCGAGGGTTTGATCGCCGTGCGCTCGGGCTGCGCCGATGGTGACCACAGTGGCCGAGGCGCTCGCGCCGAGAATGAGTGGCCCGGAATCCACATCGCCTGCGCCGTTGTGGCCGTGCGGATACTCGCGTACTCCGGGCAGGCCGAGCGGGGTATCGACGAATAACCGGCGGAATGCGCTGTACTGTTGTGTGGCCCACACAGCATCTATCTCGGGCAGGAACCGCTGGATCACTGCTTGTGACGAGCCGCGCGCACCTTCTTTCACGGGTATCGTTCGGTGCGGCAGTAGACCGGTGGCTGGATCCAGTTGCGCACGAACCGAGGTGAGCCATTGGGCGATCACCGGCTCGAACCGCGAACCGACGATACGGTCGTGCAACCTCAGCGCGGCCACAGCCACCACATTGTCGACGGGCCAGGCCTGGCCCGGATACGCGGCCAGGAACGGCCCGTCGGTATCGAACGCCGCAGCGAGTGCCGCACAATCGGCGGTGAACTGCGCCGTCTCCGGTGCTTCGACACCGGCGAGTTCGATCACGGCGCCGCGCAGTCGGCTGGACCATCCGGCGTAGAAGACCCCATATGCCGGGCGCATTCTCGCATCGAAAATCGCTCGCCCCGAAGGGGATCCCAACCGCTGCAGCGCCCAGCGCGCCTCCCGAAGCGCCTCCTCTCGATACGGGGGGTCACCGCGCGCGACATCAGTCCACGCCAATCCGTACAGTGCGTGCGAAAAGAAGTACCCCTCGGGAAACATGCCCTGCATTTCCTCCCCGGCACCCGATCCCAATTCCGCACGGAGAAAACGTAATTGGGAAATAACGGTGGTACCCGGCTGCTCATCCCGATACAGCCGAACCTGCGGGAGCAGAATCAGCAGCGTGAGCAGAGCCGCGGCGGCGGCATACATTGCCCCCAAGATGGTCCGAAAGGAAATCACACACCGACCCTAATCCCGAGCTCGATCCGACCAACTTTGGTCAACCATGCGGTGCCTCGTGGAACTTCTTCGAAAAAGCTCTCGGAGGTCTTGCGAGGAACACGCTGTCCACAGCTCGTCGGTAGCGGCGGTCGAGTGTTTCAACTGTCGTTCGCCACGCGATCGGCGTTCGCCGGCTCGGGCGAGCCCCAGTACTCGGCTCGGCGACTCAGCGAAGCACTGACCAAGTCGCGGCATCGGCAATTCAGGGAACCGACGGCTGCGATCCGGTTGCCCGTACACGATGCACTCGGGGCTGGCGCAACGAATATGCAGTCGCACAGGGGATCCCGCACGAAAGCATACTCTCGGCCGGGCGCGTGGCGGGGCCGGAGGCGGCCCGCAGATCATCGCGCCCCAGCGGCTCGAACAGCGGATCGGTCACCGCGCATTCGGCGGCGTCGAGCCGGGCGGCTCACGGGCTGAAGCGCAGTGCCGGGACAGCTTTCGCGAGCGTTACGTGGGCGCGGTGTCGGTGGGTCGCGCTACGGTTCATGTGCCGAGCACTCACCGGGTCTTCAGCAGGGGGAATTATGGCAAGACGACGTCGCCACTCCGACAATGCGGCTCTGCTGCTGATGTTCGGGGTCGCCGGGGCAGTAGTTCTCGCTCCGGTGGTGAAATTCGCCCGGGACAATCTCATGGTGCTGATCGCAGCAATCGCGATGTCGGTCGCCGCGGCCGTCACCACGGCGTTGCTGTGGAACTCGCGCAGCCGACGGCGGAAAGAGCTCGCGGACAAGCGCCTTCGCGCCGTGCTGCCATTTCACAGTATGAACGACAAGCAGTTCGAGCATGCGTTGGCGTCGCTATGTCGCGACGGTGGCTGTCGCCGGGTGGAGGTCTCCGGCGGTTCCGGCGACCATGGCGCCGACGTACAAGCGATGACTCCGGATGGGCGCAGACTGATCTTGCAGGCCAAGCGCTACAACATCAAACGTCGAGTCGGTGACAAAGAGATGCAGCAGCTCGTCGGCGGGCTGATGACCTGGCACCAATTCGATATCGCCGCCCTGGTCGCGACGGCATCGTTCACTGCGCCCGCCCGCGCGACGGCTGCTCGCAGCGGCATTCGACTCGTCGACAACCGAGCGCTCGCCGCGTGGAACTCCGGGACCGGCCCCGCTCCCTGGGAATGAGGATTCAGGGCTCGCTGGTGGCCGCGCGAAGTCCGGTCGGTAGCGCGGTCGAGATGCGGGTCAGTCGCAGTTCGACATCGGCCGTGCGTGTGCCGAGCAGGCGGCGTTCAGGCGAACCGGGACGATACGACTTGTCGTGGCTCGGTCGTACCCGCTGGACAGCTCCGCTGTCTCACCGGAAACGGCCGAGCGCTGCCGAACAACCTCCCCAAGGGCCCCAGCCCTGAGCGGCGAGTACCTGCTCGGCGACGGCGATTTGCTGTTCACGGGTGGCTTTGTCGGCAGTCGGTGCATACGCGGCGCCGCCATACGCAGCCCACGTGCCCGGCGCGAACTGCAGGCCACCCTGAAATCCGTTGCCGGTGTTGCTACTCCAATTACCACCCGACTCGCACGCGGCAAGGGTGTCCCATTCCTGATCGGTAGCGGCGGAAGCTTGGCCAATATATGCCATGCCGGCCCCGCCAATGATCGCGCTGGTAGCGACGATCTTTTTGAGTGGGGTGCCTAGAGCGCTCATGTCGCAGTTTCCTTTCGAGTCAGCAAACCTATACAGGTGTCCAAGCATGAAAGGTGATCACTGGATCTTTTGGGCCCGCTCGAGTGTGTGCTGGGCGTGGTGAGTTGAGATGATAGTCCTCGATATCGTGTCCACATCGAAATAGTTCGGAGTCAGGTCCGACGTTCCGCTCGGCATTTCTCTTGCCCTGCTTCGTCATACTGGCAGTCTCGTGCAGGCCAGACGCGCTGCAGAATCGGCTTGGGTCGAGCTGGGAAGCATGACACACCAGTATTCGCTTGCCCGGATCTTCCCGACCGGCAATCGAGCGGATCTGCCAGCCGCACTACACACTGGCTTCTTCGACTCGAGCCCAGCGAACGGTCCCCTCGGGGGCTGCCCACGTCAGACACCGTTGGAAGCAGTAGGCGCCCGACCGGCTCCCGCCCCGCCGCCAGGGTTCGAGGAGTGCTCCGAAACCATCAATGGGGATTGTGTCGCAAGAATCCTGTTCCAAGCTGACCGGCACGAACCATGTGCGGTCCGCGACAACCGCATTCGCGGGGCAGTCGGTGGGCGATGCTCGAGTAAGTGGGTAGGTGTCGACGCCTAGACCGGCGAGTACATCGTCTGCGTGTACTCCCGCGAATGCCGCCCGGATGGTGTATGGGTCCTGGGCAACATCGTCGGCATCCATAACATCGGGGAACCATGCGACCCCATGACCGACAAAGCCCCCCACACACACCGGACGCGATCCCGATCTTGTGTGTCCAATGCCAAGGGGGAGACCAGGACCTTGGCAACTCACTGCACGACGGAGATCGCCGACCAACCTCGCGGCGGCAGTTCGCCCAGATCTATCGGACCAGCGAGCGAAATCGGTGACCCTGGGATACCGCTTGTGAGTGACACTTTCGGATTCTGGCACAGGAAGCGTGTACCCGCGTTCTTCTCCACAGCGGCAAGCCTGACGGAACTTCGCCGGGCAGGATTGTCGCACCGGGCAGTCGGATCCGCATCGACACGATGCCCGCTCTCATCGGCTGGCGGCGCTCCGGTGGCCCGACGCGCCGAGAAGTCCAGAGCCGGACTGCGGGAGATCTCTTCGCGCTCGGACTTCCTCAGCCGCTGGCCGCGACGTCGACGCTGTGATGCACCGCCCCACCGATCTGGGCAGGCAAGCGTCGAACGTGGTGCACCGGAACCTCAGCCGACCGTGCCATCGAGCTGAACGGCTCACCGGGCCGCCACTGCCGACGCATCTCATCTTGCGGGACCGCTGACAATCCGCAATCCCGCCGCTTGGGGCCAGGTTTCTTTGTGTGAAAGCCGCCGCACCGGAATCGTCAGCCAACTCTGTAAGAGGGCCCGAATTGCATCCTCACGATTTATCTGACTTTCGGGCGGGCGCGTCGGTGTTCGGTGTCGCGACCTATAAAATCACACTTCCGGTCCCGGGACTCATCGATTCACGTCGAGTTCGAGACATCAAAGCTGGTGTCTAGTAGCATTAGATGGGTGTGGCGCAACGGGTTTCCAAATATCGCGGGCGCGGAAGGTCCCTGCGTGCACGGTCTCGAACCGAGGTGGGGCGCGGGAATCGGCCACTTCGACAAGTAGGTCTTTTTAATACGGACATAGGGTACGTAGCTCGACACGTCGCGCGAGGTCTCCATCAACCTCGCGTGAGCAGGGGTTTCTGGATGTCTACACACTTGTGCCGGCTCGGTGAAGTTGGGGACAGGGGGTTGGTGTACCTATGGCGGGCGGCGACGTCCGATCGTTTATCGGAGAGCCGCTACAACTTCGGGCTGCCATTAATGAAGGCGTGCGCTCCGGCCGGCGTATGACCGTGGCAGGGGATGGACGCTCGCTTCGACGTCAGTGAAGTCCAGATGTAATTGCTATCGGTAAGGAAGAATACGCCTCCGGGAAATTCCCGGCACGGACGGGTCTTTGTTGCGCGCTGCACTGGTGTCTCGGAATTCGAGGAGAGGTTAGACGATGAGTTCGATTTCAGCCACGCCTGCCGACCGAGATCCGGATTTGATTCCGCTTTCGAGGGCGCAATACGGAATGTGGCTCGCTAACAATCTGCCCGGCGGCCCGAACGTCAATATCGCGCACTACGTCGAGATCGAGGGGGCTATAGACTACGACGCCTTCACCAAGGCGGTGCACGACACCGGCCACGAGACCGAGTCTCTCATTGTCCGGGTGGTCGAATCCGGCGGTCACCCGTATCAATTCGTCGACCGCAGCATCGTCTACGACGAAACGCTGCTGGATCTCAGCCCCGAAGACGATCCGTACGCGGCGGCGATGGAGTGGATGCGCTGTGACTACAACACCAAAATCATCGATCTGGCCCAGGACCGGCTCGTCACGACGCGGCTCATCAGGCTCGGCGAGGACCGGTATCTGTGGTACGCGCGCGCCCATCATCTGGTGATCGATGGTTACGGCGCGTTCAACATCGTGACCCGAATCGCCGAGCACTACAACGCGCTGCTCGAGGGGAGGTCGCCGGCCCGGCTGGTGGCGGCCCGGCTGGCCGACATCATCGCGGCGGAGCGCGAATATCGGATGAGCAGCCGGTTCGACACCGACAAGGCCTACTGGCTCGACAAGGTCGCCGATCTGCCGCCGACAACGAGTCTGTCCGGTCGCACGGCGAAGTGGAGCGAAGACGACCGCTTCGCCGGTCGGCCGCTCCCGTCGCGGTTGACCGCCATGCTCGACCGTTTCGCCGACGACCTGCATGCGTCGCCCGCGCAAGTGGTGGTGGCCGCGTTCGCCGCGTTTCTCGCCCGCATGACCGACGCCGACGACGTCGTCTTGTCGCTGCCGGTGACCGGACGGGTGACGATGCGATTGCGCAACGCGACCGCGATGTTGGCGAACATGGTGCCGATCCGATTCGCGGTGGACACGACGACCACCGTGGCGGGGCTGATTCGCGCATCGGTGAACGAGCTTGTCCTGGCGATGCGGCACCAGCTCTACCGGTTCGAGGATCTACGCCGCGATTCCAACGCGTTGGACGCGGCCGCGACCTCGTTCGGTCCGATTGTCAATATCTTGTTCTTCGATTCCGAGATTCGGCTCGGCTCGGCGATCGGCCGCTACCGCGCACTGACGTCAGGGGCCCTGGACGACCTGCAGCTCAATATGTATCGCTCCGGGGCCGCCGCGCCGCTGCTCATCGAATTGCACGGCAACGCCAACCTGTACAGCCAGGACGAACTCGACATGCACAGCGATCGATTCGTCGACTTCCTACATCGCATGATGGATTCGCCCGTCGACACCCGCCTGGTCGACATCCCGCTCGTCGATCCCGCCGAACAGCAGCGCATGCTCGGCGAACTCGCCGGCCACGACGGCGCGGCGACTGCTGCGACACTCGTCGATCTGCTGACGCGACAGGCCACGGCCACCCCGTCCGCGGTCGCCGTCACGTCGGGTACGACCGCCCTCACCTACCGTGAGCTCGACGAGCGCTCGAACCGGTTCGCCCGCAAGCTCATCGCTCTCGGTGCCGGGCCGGAATCGCTGGTGGCGATCGCGATGCCTCGCGATGCCGATCTGATCACCGTCGCGCTGGCGGTGCTGAAGTCGGGTGCCGGGTATCTGCCGTTGGACCTCGCACACCCGCTGGATCGACTCGACTACGTGCTGAACGACGCCGATCCGATCGCTGTCGTGACGAACCGAAGCATGCGTGATCAGGTGCCCGGCGATGCCGTCCCCGTGGTGCTGTTCGACGACGACTCAGGTGTGGAAGCTGCTGGTCCGATCATCGATGCGGAACGCACCCGTCCGCTGCGCCCCGACAATGTCGCCTACGTCATCTACACCTCCGGATCGACGGGACGGCCGAAAGGCGTGCCGATCGCCCATCGCGCAGTCGCCACATACCTGATGAACGCGTGTGCCGAAATCGGAGTACGCGCCGGCGACGTGTGGACGTTGTTCCATTCGTTCGCATTCGACTATTCGGTGTGGGAGATCTTCGGTGCGCTGGTTACCGGCGGTCGGGTGGTCGTGGTGGACAGCCCCGCCACGCGATCGCCGGACGACGTCGTACGCCTGGTGGCGCGCGAGAAGGTGAGCGTTCTCAGCCAAACACCCTCGGCGTTCCATCAATTCGCGGCCGCGCGACAGCGATACGCGGACGCCGGGGAGCCCGACGGCGAGCTTGTCTTGCGACTGGGCGTTCTCTCGGGCGAAGCTCTCGATCCGGCGGGTTTGTCGGACTGGTACGAGCACAATCCGAACCTGCCCGTGCTGGCCAACAGCTACGGCATCACCGAAACCACCGTCTTTGTCACTTATCTCCCATTGACACCCGACATCGCCGTGCCGGGCGCACCGAGCACGATCGGCCCATCGCTGCCGGGCTTGCGCGTGTATGTTCTGGACGAACGATTGCGCCCGGCGCCGCTGGGAGCCTGGGGCCAGATCTACGTCGCGGGAACGCAACTCGCTCGCGGCTACCTGCGCCGCCCCGGGCTGACCGCGGGACGTTTCGTGGCCGACCCGTTCGGCCGGCCGGGCGAGCGCCTCTATCGCAGCGGTGACGTCGCGCGCCGAAATGGTCAGGGCGAGTTGGAATACCGCGGACGCGCCGACCATCAGGTGCAGCTGCGCGGGTTCCGGATCGAGCTGGACGAGATCCGCAGTGCGCTGCAGAGCCACAGCGCGGTCTCGACGGCGGTCGTCATCGTGCACCTGCCGGGCACGGAAGCGGCTCGGCTGGTCGCCTACGTCGTGCCCGCCGGCGACGCGGTCTGCGAGCCCGAGGTGCTGCGCGCGTATGTCGGGTCGACGCTGCCGGAATACATGGTCCCGGCACACATTGTCGTTCTGCAGGCGTTGTCACTGACCGTCAACGGCAAAGTCGACTATCGGGCGCTGCCCGAGCCGGCCTTCGGTTCGGTCGCGGTGTACGTAGCGCCGAGCACCGTCGTCGAGGAGGCCATCGTCGACGTCTTCGCCGAGGTCCTGGGCACTGCGCCGGTCGGTGTGCTGGACAACTTCTTCGACCTGGGCGGCAATTCGCTCACCGCCACCAGCGCCTCCGTGCGGATCGCCGAGCTGACCCGTTGCGAGGTATCGGTTCGCGACCTATTCGGCAAGCCGACCGCCGCCCAACTCGCCGCCCATATCGAAGCGGGTCAGCAATCCAGCCGCCCGGTCCTGCGGGCGCAGCCACGCGTCGAGCCCATTCCGTTGGCGCCCGCACAGAACCGGATCTGGCTGATCAATCAGGTCGACCCGGGGTCGGCGGCGTACAACATTCCGCTGGTGCTGCAGCTGACCGGCCACCTCGACACCCTGGCACTGCGCGCGGCGTTGACCGACGTGATCGAACGGCACGAATCCCTGCGAACCGTCTATCCCGCCATGAATGGTCAAGGGACGCAGGTGATCCTGTCGGCGGAGCAAGTCGCTGCCGATCTCGATTCGACCCCGCAGCGCACCCGCCCCGATGATCTCGACAACCGGATCCGCGAGTTGGTTTCGACCGGGACCGATGTGCGCCGACGTCCGCCGATCCGGGTCGCTCTGCTCGCGTCCACCGACGAGCAACGGCATGTCTTGGTCGTCGTCCTGCACCACATCTGCTGCGACGGATCGTCGCTGCCGCCGCTCGCGGCCGATTTCGCAGTGGCCTACCGAGCGAGGTCGCAGGGACACGGCCCGGATTGGCAACCACTGACCGTGCAGTACGCCGACTACAGCATCTGGCATCTCAGTGTGCTGGGCGACGAAAACGATACGGACTCGGTCGCTGCCAGCCAATTGCGTTACTGGACAGCACAATTGGCGGGCATGAATCGGCTACTCGAACTGCCCGCCGACCGGCGGCGGCCGGCTCGCCCGTCTATGCTCACCGACGTCGTCGACACCGTGCTCCCCGCAGCGGCTTGGGCCAGGATCGAGCGGATGGCGCGCACGGCGAACGCCACGACCTTCATGGTCATTCATGCCGCGTTGGCCGTTCTGCTCGCCCGGCTGTCGGATTCGTCGGACATCACCATCGGGTCGCCGGTCGCGGGCCGCGGGGAGCGGGCGCTGAAACCGCTGATCGGCATGTTCGTCAACACGGTGCCACTACGAACCCAGGTACGCGGCGATGAATCGTTCGCAGAGTTCCTGACGCGAGTCAAAGACATCGATATCGAAGCTTTCGCCCACAGCGATCTGCCGTACGAACGCGTCGTGGAAGCGGTCGATCCGATGCCGTCGGCGGCGCACGAACCGCTGTGCCAGGTGTACCTCGCCTTCGACAACATGGACCGCCCGAACCTGGAGCTGTCCGAGCTCACCGCCGAGATCCTGGATCCTGGACCGCAACCGGCGAAGGTCGACATCATTGTCGCCGTCGCCGAGAACACCAGGGCGGCCGATGATCTCGCACTACAGATCACCTATGCGACCGACCTGTTCGATCGGGGGACGATCGAGGAATTCGCCGCACGGCTGAATCGGATTCTCGAGTCGGTCGTGTCGAATCCGCAGCAGCGAGTGGGTGCCGTCGATGTGCTGTCGACGAGCGAGCGAGCCGCGTTGGTGCCCGCGTCGGGCGGTCGTGCCGAGGCACCACGGGTGCTGGCGGAGTTGCTGACGGTCCAGGAGCCGGATGCCGTGGCGATCGTGTCGGGAGAACGCACGGTGTCGTACGGGGAGTTGGATGTCTTGTCGAATCAGCTCGCTCGGTTGCTGATCGAGTGGAAGACGGGCCCGGATGATCGGGTCGCGCTGGTGATGGCGCGGTCGGTGGAACTCGTGGTGGGGATGTGGGCGGCGGCGAAGGCTGGTGCGGCATTCGTCCCGGTGGATCCGCGGAATCCGGCTGAGCGAGTCGCGCTCATGGTCGCGGGTGTTCGGGTGGCGTTGACGGTGGAAGCAACCCAGGACCTACTCCCGCCCGCGGTTGCGCGGTTGATTCTCGACGATCCGGACACCGAGGTCTGCATCGCGGCGCGATCTCCGGCCGCCGTGACCGACGCGGATCGGATCCGCGCCTGCCGTGTCTCGAACGCGGCCTACGTGGTGTACACCTCGGGGTCGACAGGCGAGCCGAAGGGCGTCACCGTGACGCATGAAGGCTTAGCGAATTTCGCCGCCGAGCAACGTGAACGCTATCGGATCGACAGTTCTGCGCGGGTGTTGCAGGTGGCGGCTCCTGGCTTCGACGCAATGGTTCTGGAGTTGCTGATGGCGCACCCGAACGGTGCGGCTTTGGTGGTGTCGCCTCCGGATGTCTACGCTGGGGACAGACTGGCGGAACTGATTCGTACGCAACGGGTTTCGCATGCGTTCATCACGCCGAGCGTGCTGGCGACAATGTCGCCCGCCGAGGTGGATCCCCTACAGGTTCTGGTCGCCGGTGGGGAGGCGGTATCGGCGGAAGCAGCCGCGGTGTGGAGTCCCGGCCGTCGGTTGTTCAACGGGTACGGGCCGACCGAGACCACCATCATGGTCGCGATCAGTGATCCACTGTGCTTCGGTGCCCGTGTCACGATCGGTGGCCCGATCCGCGGTGTCGAGGCCCTGGTACTGGACGCGAATCTGCAGCCCGCGCCGGTCGGGGTGACGGGACAGCTCTACATCTCCGGTATCCATCTCGCCCGCGGATACCTCGACCGACCCGCGGACACCGGGTCGGCATTCGTAGCCGATCCGTTCGGTGTGGTCGGGGCACGTATGTACCGCACCGGCGACCTGGCCCGCTGGACACCCGAGCACCGCCTCGAATACGTCGGGCGCACCGACTTCCAGGTGAAGATCCGCGGCCAGCGCATCGAACTCGGCGAAGTCGAGGCCGTCCTCGCCGGACATCCAGCGGTGGCGGCCGCGGTGACAGTCAGCGTTGCGACGGAGAGTGGACCCAGGCTTGCCGCCTATGTCACCCTGGCGAGGGATGCCGTCGACCTCGCGGAGCTGACGGCCTACACCGCGCAACGCCTGCCATCGCACATGGTCCCGGACGCGGTGACGGTGCTCGACGCGCTACCGCTGACATCGGTGGGCAAGGTCGACCGTGCCGCGTTGCCCGCACCGGTCTTCGCCGCCGAGACCGCCGAGTTCGTCGCACCACGCGACGCGGCCGAGCAGATCGTTGCCGATGTGTGCGGCGCTGTGCTCGGCATCGATCGCGTCGGTGTCCTCGACAACTTTTTCGATCTCGGCGGCAATTCGCTGTCGGCGACGCGGGTGGCCGCGCGGCTGAGCGCTGTGTTCGGTGTCGATATTCCCCTGCACACCTTGTTCGACGCGCCGACCATCGCGGCATTCGCGGAGAATCTGCGGGCCATCGAGGCGCCCGGGCGAGAACCGCTGATTCCACAGGAACGCCCGACGCGGATTCCGCTGTCTCCGGCCCAGGCCCGCATGTGGTTTCTCAATCAGTTCGACACGGGCTCGGCGCTGTACAACATCGCGCTGGTCGTGGGCATGTCGGGACCCCTCGACGTGGCCGCTATGCATGCGGCGATCGCCGATGTGCTCGACCGGCATGAAGCACTCCGGACCGTTTACCCGGACAGCGACAGCGGACTGCATCAGCTGATCGTGTCGGTGCAGGCGGCACTACCCGCGCTGGAGCCGGTTGAGGTGGCGGCGGCCGACGTCGAGGCGCACATCGCCGCGGCGGCGGCGATCGGATTCGACGTCGCCCACGAGGTGCCGTTTCGAATTACGTTGCTGCGCAGCGCCTCCGATCAACATGCCCTGGTCCTCGTCGTCCATCACATCAGCTTCGACGGATCCTCGCTCGCGCCGCTGGCCGCGGACCTGATGACCGCCTACAACGCCCGCGTCCGGCACGAGGCGCCGCACTGGTCGCCATTGCCGGTGCAGTACGCGGACTACGCTCTGTGGCAACGGAAATGGCTCGGCACCGAGGACGACCCGAACTGCCCGGCCGCTACCCAGGTCGAATATTGGCGGGCTGCCCTGGCCGATCTGCCCGAAGTGCTCGACCTGCCCACCGATCGTCCGCGCCCGGCGCGGCAATCGTTTCGCGGCGCGACGGTGTCGGCGACACTGCCCGCCGAGATCGGTCGTGACCTGGTCGCCCTGGCTCGCCGCCACGACGTGACGGTCTTCATGGTGCTGCACGCCGCGTATGCCACACTGCTGGCCCGGCTTTCGGGAACCGGTGATATCGCCCTCGGCACGCCCATCGCCGGTCGTGGCGAACCGGGACTCGAGCGTTTGGTCGGAATGTTCGTCAACACCCTTGTGCTGCGGACGCGCATTCAACCCGGCGCGTCATTCCTCCAGATCCTCGAGCAGGTCCGGGCTACCGATCTGGCCGCCTTCGACCACGCGGACATCCCGTTCGAGCGCCTGGTCGAAGTGCTGAATCCGCCACGCACCACGGCACACGCGCCGTTGACGCAGGTCGGTTTCTCGTTCCACAACATCGAGATTCCCACGGTGCAGTTCGAGGGACTGACGGTGTCGGCCAGGACCGTCGATCCGAGCGTAGCCAAATACGATCTGCATCTGAATCTCGTCGGCAGCGCGTCGCACGCCGGTGAACCGGGCGAGATCCCGGTCGAATTCAGTTACGCCACAGATCTTTTCGATGAGGCGACCATCCTGTCGATGGTCGACCGATTTGTGCTGCTACTGCGTGCGATAGTCGTCGATCCCGGCTGCGCGGTCGGCGACATCGAGCTGCTGACCGCGCACGAGGCGCGCGAGCTGGTCGCGCGCGAAACCGGGGGGACGACGCCGCCGTCGTCTGCGACGATCGCGGACCTGTTCGCCACGCAGGCCGCGGCGACGCCGGACAGGACGGCTGTACTCGACGACGAAGGCGGCGCGCGACTGAGCTACCGAGAGTTCGCGGCGCGGGTGAATTCGCTGGCGCATGTGTTGATCGGACGCGGAGTTGGCCCGGAAACCATTGTGGCCGTGGCGATGCGTCGCTCTGTCGACCTGCTGACCACGCTGTATGCGATCCACGCGGCCGGTGCGGCCTACCTGCCCCTGGATCCGGATCACCCGCTCGATCGCGTGCGCGCCGTGCTCGCCGCCGGACGGCCGCGGGCAGTGCTCACCCGTCCATTGGACGAAGCGAATCTGCCCGACGACATCCCGGTGTGGGCGTTCGCGGACCTCGACGCCGAGTGCAGGGATGGGTCGCCGGTGACCGATGCCGATCGGCTCGAGCCGCTGCATCCCGAGAACCTGGCGTATGTCATCTATACCTCCGGCTCGACCGGCGTACCGAAGGGTGTGGCGGTACCGCATGCCGCGGTGGTCAATCAACTCCGCTGGATGCGCGAGCACTACCGACTCGGCGACGACGTCATGCTGTTGCGAACTCCGGTCACCTTCGACTTGTCGGTCTGGGAGTTGTTCTGCCCTCTATCATGTGGTGCGAAGTTGGTTGTCGCGGGCCCCAACGGAAGCGGCGACCCGGATGCGGTGGCACGGTTGATTGCCGAACATCACGTGACGACAGCGGATTTCGTGCCGTCGTTGCTCTCGGTGTTCCACGAGACGGCCCTTGGACTCCAGTTCCCGGACCTGCGGCGAGTGTTGTGCATCGGCGAGGCGCTGCCTGCCGAAACCGTCCGCCGTTTCCGGGATCTCAGCGACGCGCGCATCGACAACCTGTATGGGCCGACGGAGGCCGCGGTCAGCGTCACCGCGCATCACATCGACGGGATCGACGGTCCCGCGGTGCCGATCGGGGTTCCCGAGTCGAATGTCATCGTGCATGTGCTGGATTCACGACTGCACGCTGTTCCGATGGGGGTGACCGGTGAGTTGTATCTGGGCGGCGTCCAGCTGGCTCGCGGATACCATGAACGTCCCGATCTGACGGCGGCGACATTCGTCGCCGACCCGCTCGACGGCGCGCACGGATCTCGCCTGTACCGCACCGGCGACCTTGTTCGCTGGGGCAGGGACGGCGCCCTGCACTATGTCAGCCGCGCCGACGATCAGGTGAAGATTCGTGGGCTGCGGATCGAATTGGGCGACATCGAGGCCGCGCTGCTCGCGCACGAACAGGTAACCGCGGCCGTCGCACTGGTGCATTCGGGCCGCGACGAGCAACGCTTGGTCGCCTATGTGGTCGCCTCAGAGGCAATGGACACCAAACAGATTCGACGTCTCCTGTTGGAGCGACTGCCTGCTTATATGGTGCCGTCCGCGATCGTCCGGATCGACGCCGTCCCGCTCACCGCGAACGGCAAGGTCGACTACCGGGCATTGCCTGCTCCGGATCCGAGCGACCACGCGGAATACCGGGCGCCCCGAGGGCTCGTGGAGCAGGCCATCGCCGAGGTTTTCGCCGAGCTGCTCGGCCTGCCGACGGTCGGCGCGGATGACGACTTCTTCGATCTGGGTGGGAATTCGCTCATCGCCACGCGCGCGCTGAGCCGGATCGGTGCCATAGTCGACGCGACCGTACCGGTGCGAATGATGTTCGAGGCGCCCACCGTCGCCGAGTTGGCCGAGCACATCGCACAGCTGCGGGGAGTTCCCGGTCTGCCCGCCCCGACGCCGAAACCGAGACCGGACCGGCTGCCGTTGTCGACGGCGCAGGCCCGGATGTGGTTCCTCAACCAGTTCGATCCCGCCTCACCGGGATACCTTGTGCCACTGGCATTTCGCCTCGACGGGGTGCTCGATGTCGATGCGCTCGCGGCGGCCGTCGGGGATGTTGTCGAGCGGCACGAGAGCTTGCGCACCGTGTACCCAGCGGTCGACGGCACGCCCATGCAGGTGGTGCTGGACGCGGCCGAGGTCGTCGCGGGCTGGGACCTCAGCCCACAGCGGATCGATGAGCGCGAGTTGGCACGTCGGCTGACCACATTCTCGAACACCGGATTCGATGTGTCGAAGGGTGTGCCGGTACGGGTCGCGCTCTACCAGCTGTTGGACACCGCCTGGGTGGTCGCGGTGGCCGTGCACCACATCAGTTGCGACGGTTATTCGGTAGCGCCGCTGGCCGCCGATATCGTGACGGCCTATCGGGCGCGGGCCGCGGGAAATGTGCCGGACTGGACGCCGCTCACCGTTCAATTCGCCGATTACTCTCTGTGGCAGCGTGAGGTGCTCGGCTCGCCGGACGACCCGGATTCGCCCGTGTCCCGCGACATAGCTTACTGGCGAACCCGACTCGCGGGCGCACCCGAATTGCTCGAGCTGCCTACCGATCGACCGCGCCCGGTGGAGCAGACCCACCGCGGTGCGGTGATCCACGTCGAGATTCCGGCGGACCTGCAGAGTCGGGTGGAGTCCCTGGCCCAGCGATCCCGCGCGACGACGTTCATGGTGGTGCACACGGCACTCGCGGTACTGCTGTCACGGCTGTCCGGCAGCGACGACATCGCTATCGGCGTGCCACATGCAGGTCGCGGCCACCGGGCACTCGACCCCCTCGTCGGGATGTTCGTCAACACCTTGGTCCTGCGCACCCGCGTCACGCTCGGTCAGACCTTCACCAGCCTGCTGGATGCGGTGCGGCACAGCGACATCGAGGCTTTCGACCATGCCTCGGTGCCGTTCGAGCAGCTGGTGGAAAGGCTGAATCCGGTACGGTCGACAGCGCACACGCCGTTGTTCCAAGTCATGCTCGCCTACCAGAACATGGTGCGGGCGCGTGTGGAACTTCCGGATCTCACCTTCGAGACCATCGACCCGGGCGACAATGCCGCGATCTACGACCTGCTGCTCATGATGACGGAGGACCACGGGACCGACAACGAGCCGACCGGCATGACGCTGCGCCTGACCTACGCCACCGACCTATTCGACGCGGACTCCGCACAGCGTTTCGCCGACCGGTTCGTTCGCCTGCTCGACGGTGTAGCGACCGATGCCGATGCGCCGATCGGTGAGCTCGATCTACTCGATCCCACCGAGCGGCAGCTGGTGCTCAAGCGTTGGAACGACACCGGCGACCCCGTCTCAGTGGGCCGAACTCTGGTGGACGCCTTCGATGAACAGGCCGAACGCAGCCCGGACGCTCCGGCGCTTCGGCTTCTGGACGGCGATTCGCTGTCCTACCGGGATTTCGCCGCCCGCGTCAATCGGCTGGCCCGATGGCTGATATTGCGTAATGCGAGGTCGGAAACCATTGTTGCCGTGGCCATTCGGCGCTCGGTCGACCTGGTGACAGCGCTTTATGCGGTGCTCGAGGCGGGTGCCGCGTTCCTGCCGATCGACCCGAATCAGCCGAGCGAGCGAATCGCCGGTGTGCTGGGTGCGGCGCAACCGCTGATGGTGCTGACGACATCAGCGGACGGCGACGGACTGCCTGAGGGATTCACCTCCGTTCGAGTCGATCGGCTGGATCTGGCCGGGCTGTCCGGTGCCCCGATCAGGGATCTGGAACGGTGCGCGCCGCTGCGGCCGGACAACGTCGCCTACGTCCTGTTCACCTCCGGCTCCACGGGCGTTCCCAAGGGGGTGGCCCTGACCCATGCCGCGACCATGAGTCAGCTGGCGTGGGCACAGCAGCAGTGGCCGCACACCGCGGCCGACACGGTGCTCTACAAGACTCCGATCACCTTCGACATCGCCGTGTGGGAGTTGTTCTGGCCGTTGCAAGTCGGCGCACACATCGTGGTGGCCGATCCCGACGGGCATCGCGACCCGGCCTACCTCGCGGACTGCATCGCGAGCCGAAACGTCAGCACCGTGCACTTCGTCCCCTCGATGCTCGACGTTCTCCTCGAAGCCGTCGGCGATGCCGAATTGCCCTCGATCCGGCGGATATTCGTCGCTGGTGAGGCGCTGGCGCAGCACACCGTCGACGCCGCGGCGCGCGTGTTCACCGAGGCGGAGGTGGTGAACTGGTACGGTCCGGCCGAGGCGGAGGTGGTCACCGCCGCGCGCTGCCTGCCCGGCGTGACGATCCCTGCGACGGTTCCGATCGGCGCGCCCGTTGCCGGTATGCGGGTCTACGTGCTCGACAAGCGACTGCGGCCGGTGCCCGTCGGCGTTGTCGGCGATCTGTATGTCTCGGGTGTGCAGTTGGCGCGCGGTTATCACGGCCGCGCCGACCTGACGTGCACAGCCTTCGTCGCGCATCCGTTCGGCGCGCCGGGGGAGCGGCTGTATCGCACCGGTGACCTGGTGCGGTGGATGAGGGCTGGAGCGCTGGATTTTCTGGGCCGCAGCGATTTCCAAGTGAAGGTCCGCGGTCAGCGGGTGGAGCCGGGGGACATCGAAGCGGCGGCGTGCGCGATGCCGAAGGTTGCTCGTGCTGTTGCTGTCGCGACCTCGGAGCGAATCGTCGCCTACGTGACGCTCGTGCCAGGAGCGGTGACCGATGGTCGCGCGATTCGTGACCAGCTCGCTCGCACGCTGCCGTCATATCTGGTTCCGGTCCGCGTCGAGGTGCTCGAGGAGATGCCGCTCACCGCGAACGGCAAGCTCGACCGAGCTGCGTTGCCGCAGCCGACGTTCGACGATGGCGAGGAATTCGTGCCGGCGCGCACCGAACGCGAAGCGGCACTGGCCGATATCGTCGCCACGATTACGGGCAGCGACCGGGTGAGCGTGCGGGCGAACCTCTTCGAGATCGGTGTCGACTCGCTCTCGGCTGCCCGGATCGCCGCGCGCGCCGAGGCGGCGTTCGTTGTCCAGGTCGGTATCCGCGATATCTTCGAGGAGCCGACGATCGCCGGATTGGCGGCATGCCTGGCGCAGCGCACGCGGTCGTCGCTGATACCGCTCGCGCCACGGCCGCGCCCGGCGACGATCCCGCTGGCGGCGGCGCAACGACGATTGTGGTTCATCAACCAGTTCGATACCGCCTCGTCGGCCTATAACATCGGTTTCGCGGCCAGGTTGACCGGCGCGCTGGACCTCGACGCGTTGCGTGCGGCGTTCGAGGAGGTGGTGGCCCGGCACGAGCCACTGCGGACGGTGTATCCCATGGTCGGTGGTGAACCGAGTCAGGTCGTGCGGGATGTTGCGACAGTAGTCGATGGCCTGGCACTGGATGCGGAGCAGGTCGCCGACGAGATCGTGCTCGGCGAGCGGATCCGGCAGACCGTCGAGACGGGTTTCGACGTCTCGACAGCGGTGCCAGTGCGGGCGCAGCTGTATCGCACCGGCCCTGACGAGCACATTCTGGTGCTGGTCATCCATCACATCGCCGCCGACGGCTCGTCGATGGCGCCGCTGGCTCGCGATGTGTTCGCCGCCTACCGTGCGCGAGTGGAAGACCAAGCACCACAATGGAAACCACTGCAAGTCCAGTACGCCGACTATGCGCTGTGGCAGCGGGAGATGCTCGGCACCGAGGACGATCCGCAGTCGGTGATCGCGCGGCAGATCACCTATTGGACCGAGGTTCTTGCTGACGCCCCAGAGCTGCTCGACCTGCCGACCGATCGACCTCGGCCCGCGACCATGTCGATGGTCGGTGGCAGTGTTCGCTTCGGCATACCGCAGCGGCTACACGACGAGGTCGTGCGGCTGGCCCGTCGAGAGGGCGTGACCGTATTCGTCGTGCTGCATTCCGCACTGGCCATCGTCTTGGCGCGCACCGCGCACACCGACGATGTGTCGGTCGGTACGCCGGTCGCCGGTCGAGGCATCCCGGCGCTGGACGATCTCGTCGGCATGTTCGTCAACACCGTGGTGTTACGCACACCGGTCCGCGACGACAGGTCGTTCCGGCACCTCCTCGCAGAGGTGCGCGGTGTCGACCTCGAGGCGCTCGCGCACGCGGATCTGCCCTATGAACGACTGGTCGATCTGCTCGACCGGCCCCGATCGACGGCGTATACGCCGCTCTATCAGGTGCTGTTCGGGTTGCAGAACACTCCGACGGCTCGGTTCCAGCTGCCGAACGTGGATGTCGAACTGCTCGATCCCGTTATCGCCCAAGCCAAGACCGACCTGACGGTGTTGCTGACCGAACGCCACGACGGTGATCGAATTGCCGGAATCGAGGGCGAAATCATCTATGCCACAGATATTTTCGTCGAATCTACCGCGGAATCGCTAGCGGAACAGTTCATCCGCGTCCTCGATGCAGTGGTCTGCGATCCGACCCGGCCGGTGGGCGATATCCCGTTGATCGGCACCGAGGAGGCCGAACGGCTGGTCCCGGCGCGCGGCGCCGACGCCCCCGCGCCGCGGCTGCTTCCCGATCTGCTCGCCTCGGCCGTGGCAACCACCCCCTCGGCGATCGCCCTGATCGACGGCACCCGGACCCTCACCTATATAGAACTCGACTACCGAGCCAATCAGCTTGCGGCGCAGTTGCTTTCCCTGGGCGCAGGACCGGGAATGTGCATCGCGCTGGCCGTGCCGCGCTCGGCCGACTATCACGTCGCCATGTGGGCGATCACGAAGACCGGCGCCACCTTCGTGCCGGTGGACCTCCGTTATCCGCCGGAGCGGATCGCCTACCTGCTGCGCGACTCCGGTGCCGAAGTCGGCATCACGGTCGCGGCCGCGCGCGCATCCCGCCCGGACGGCGTGCGCTGGCTGGTCCTCGACGAACCGCGCACGGCCGCCGATATCGCCGCCCGTCCCGGCCACACCATCTCGGACGCGAATCGCCCACGCGCACTGCAGATTCGGGATGCGGCATATTTGATCTACACTTCGGGGTCGACCGGGACCCCAAAGGGCGTCGTGGTTACCCACGAGGGGCTGGCGGCCTTCGCGTCCGAGCAGCGCGAGTGCTATCGGGTGGACGGCACGTCGCGCGTGCTGCAAGCTGCGGCACCCGCCTTCGACGCGGTCCTGCTCGAAGCGTTGATGGCGCACGCCGCCGGCGCGGCGCTGGTGGTATCGCCGCCGGAAGTGCTCGGCGGCGCAGACCTGGCCGCGCTGATTCGAGCACATCAGGTGACGCATGCGTTTCTGACGCCGAGTGTGTTGGCGACGATGTCCCCTACCGAGGTGGATTCGCTGAGGATGTTGGCGGTCGGCGGCGAAAAGGTGGCGGCGGATCTGATTGTCGCCTGGGCGGCCGGGCGGCGATTGCACCACGTCTACGGTCCGACCGAGACGACGATCGTGATCACGATCAGCGACCCGGTGCACCCGGGCGAGATACTCACCATCGGCGGACCGATCCGCGGTGCGGAGGCGGTGGTGCTGGACACGCGGCTGCGGCCGGTGCCGATCGGGGTAACGGGTGAGCTGTACTTCTCGGGGGCCGCGCTGGCCCGCGGTTACCTGAATCGATCTGCGGTAACGGCAAGTTCGTTCGTGGCGAACCCCTACGGTCCGCCGGCTTCACGGATGTATCGCACTGGCGACATCGTCCGCTGGACCACACAGGGCACGCTGCAATACATCGGCCGCCTCGATTTTCAGATCAAGATTCGGGGCCAGCGTGTCGAGTTGGGTGAGATCGACGTCGCGCTACTCACGCATCCGGCGGTCGCCACCGCGGTCACCGTGAGTCGTACGGGGCCCGGCGGGCAACCTGTGCTCGCCGCGTACATCACGGCCGCACCAGCAGCGGTAGCCGATCCGAGCGCGGTACTCGATCACATGGCGGCCGCCTTGCCCGCCCACATGGTGCCTGCGACGATCACGGTGCTCGACCACCTGCCGCTCACCTCGACGGGCAAGGTGGATCGAGAATCGTTGCCGGAGCCGGTCTACGACACCACCGACGACGGTGCCGCCGCGGCATCGTCGGAACTGGAACGCGCGATCGCCGCCGGTTTCGCGGATGTCCTCGGCGTCACGACGGTGGGCGCGACAACCTCCTTCTTCGCGCTCGGCGGCGATTCCATCATGTCGATCCAGTTGGCCTCCCGACTGAAGTCCGCGGGTATCGGCGTGACGGCCCGAGACATCTTCGAGCGCAAGACAGTTCGCGGACTGGCGCAGGTGGCGCAGGCCGCCGAGCGGCCGTCGCTCGACGAGCTGCCCGGCGGTGGTGTCGGCGAGATTCCGTTCACCCCGGTCGTGTCCTGGTTCGTCGAGCGACTCGGGGCACCGGCTCGGTTCGCACAGTCGATGCTGGTGCGCCTGCCGCGTGACGCGCGTGTCGACGACGTGCTCTCGACCGTGCGGGCGATCGTCGAACACCACGATGCGCTGCGATCGCGGCTCGTTGCCCAACACTGGGAGGTGCTGCCACCGAGCGCTGCCGATAACGCCGGTTCGGTCTCCGTCCGGACCTTCGGTGCCGGCGAAGCTCCGGGTAGCGCCGGTTTCACCGCCGTGGTGGAGGCGGCGTCCACCACGGCATTCGACCGGCTCGATCCGGCGGCGGGCAGGATGGCGCATGTCGTGTGCCTGCTGCCCGAGCCAGGCGTCGACGCGGAGGCTCGTGCCCTCATCGTGATCCATCACCTGGCAGTCGATGCGGTGTCGTGGCGGATTCTGCTGCCCGACTTCGTGACTGCGTGGCAGCAGATCACCGAGCGGCGGCCCGTCGAGTTGGCCGCCCCGGGTACCTCTATGCGTCGGTGGTCGGAGGCGTTGATCGCCGCCGCGGCAGCGCGCGCCGGCGAATTCGAGCTGTGGCATCGGATCTGTTCGGCACCTGATCCGTTACTCGGACATGCAGATTTGGATCCCGCGCTCGACACTCAGTCGACCGTGTGCCAGCTGACCGTGTCGCTCCCGGCCGACGTGACCTCGGCGTTGCTCGACGAGGTGCCCGACGCTGTGCGCGGTAGCGTCGACGATGCGCTGCTTGCCGCTCTCACCGTGGCCCTGACTCGATGGCGGCGTCGCCGCGGCATCGCGTACGCGGGCATGAATGTCCTGTTGGAGGGGCACGGTCGCGAGGAGCAGATCGCCGAGGGCGCGGATGTCTCCCGAACCGTTGGCTGGTTCACCACTCGATATCCGGCGGCGCTCGACCTGAGTGGTGTCGATTTCACTGATGTGCGCGCGGCGGTGAAATCCGTCAAAGACCAGCTGCGTGACATCCCGGACAAGGGAATCGGTTACGGCCTGCTGCGCTATCTGAATACCGAGACGGCGCAGCGACTCGCGGTCCTGCCGGAACCACAGATCAGTGTCAACAATCTCGGGCGAATCGGCGTCGATCTCACCGCATTGTCGGATCTACCGTGGGTTCCGACCGACGAAGCTTTCGACCGACGGGCCGCTTTCGATCCGGATATGCCTGCGGCGGCGGTCCTCACGATCGACGTGAACATCGTCGACGCGGCCGCCGGACCCGAGCTGTCGGCGTACGTCGGCTACGCCTCGCGGTTGCTCGATCATGACGACGTGGCCGAACTCGTCGAAGATTGGATCGATGCCCTGACCGCCATCGCGGCCGTCGCGAACCAGGACTGGGGACTTACGCGGGCCGACGTTCCGCTCATCGATGTCACCCAGCGCGAGCTGGAGGAGTTCGCCGACCGGTACGGACGATTGAGCGACGTGTGGCCGTTGGCACCGCTGCAGGCGGGGCTGCTGTTCCACGCCGAGGTCGCCGCGGGCCGCCTCGACGTCTACATCGCGCAATCAGTGCTCACGTTGTCGGGCGCTGTCGACGAGCACCGGCTTGAGCGCGCCGCGCGAGCCCTGCTCGCACGCCATCGCAACCTGCGGGCCGCCTTCACTCGAACCGCCGAAGGCGTTCCGGTACAGGTGATTGCGGCCGATACGGCCATTCCGTGGCGCAGCATCACGCTGTCGGGCAGCACACCGGATCTGGGCCAGGTGCTCGACGCCGAGCGGGCGGCCGGGTTCGATCCGGCTGACCCGCCGCTGCTGCGGTTCGTGATCGTTACGGTGGGACCGCAAGACTTCCGGCTGATATTGACCGCCCATCATCTTCTACTCGACGGCTGGTCGCTGCCGCTGCTGTGGCGTGAACTGATCGGCTTGTACGCGGTGGACGCACAGCCGCAACTGTTGCCCGATGCGGCGCCCTACCTCGATTATCTGGAATGGCTGGACCGGCGCGACCGCGCGAGAAGCGTCGAGGCGTGGCGGGCCGCGCTGTGTGATGTCGCGGAGCCCACGCTGGTCGCCGACCTGCATACCGATACGACCGCGACCATTCCGATCGATCTGCCGGTCGTTCTCGATTGCGACGCGACGGCCGAGTTGGTGGAATTCGCTCGGACACACGCGGTGACGATGGCGACGATCGTTCAGTTCGCCTGGGCGGTGGTATTGAGCAACCTGCTCGGCGCCGACCGCGTGGTTTTCGGCAGCACGGTATCCGGTCGTCCGGCCGATGTGTCCGGGGTCGAGTCGATGATCGGACTGTTCATCAATACGATTCCGGTCGTTGTGGAGGTGCGCCCGGACCGGACCATCGAGGACGCGCTGACTCGATTGCAGGCCGACAACGCCCGTCTGCTCGACCACCACTACCTCGAACTACCGCAGATCTTGGCGGCCGTGGATGCCGTGTCCCTCTTCGACACGCTGGTCGTGTTCGAGTCCTACCCGGTCGACAGCAGCGGATTGGGCGACGCCGACGTCGATGGCATGCGGGTGGTCGCGGCGGAGGGCCGCGACGCCGCGCATTACCCGATCACCGTGCAGGCGCACCATACCGACCAACTGCACGTCCGTCTGCGCTATCAGCAGGACCGCATCGGCGACGAGACGGCGTCCGGTCTAGCCGCCCGGCTCGACATCGTGCTGCGCGCGATCACGACTGATCCGCACGCGCGGCTCGATTCGGTCGATCTGCTGTCGGCGGTCGATCGGCGTGAATTGGTGCCTGCCTCAGGTGGCAGTGCCGCGGCGCCGCAGCTGCTCGCGGAGTTACTCGTCGCAGGCGTGGATGTGAATCCCCTTGCTGCAGCGTTGCTTTCGGGTCGGCGCACGATGTCCTACGCCGAGTTGGATGCGCGATCCAACCAGCTGGCTCGGCAGTTGATCGAGTGCGGTGTCGGCCCCGGCGACCACGTCGCGTTGGCGATGGCGCGGTCGACGGAGTTCGTGCTCGGCCTGTGGGCGACGGCCAAGGCGGGTGCGGCGTTCGTGCCGATCGATCCGCGCAATCCGGCCGAGCGCGTGGCACACATGATCGTTGACTCCGGTGTGCGGGTCGCGCTCACCGTCGAGGCATCACGGGATCTGCTTCTCGACGCTGTGCGCCCCCTGGTCCTCGACGATCCGGACACCGAGACCGCTATCGCGGCGAAGTCCGCGGGTGCCGTCACCGACGCCGATCGCCTGCGGACGCCACAGCTCCGGGATGCGGCGTACATGATCTACACCTCGGGGTCGACCGGAATCCCGAAGGGTGTCGTGGTCACCCATGAGGGACTGGCGAATTTTTCCGCGGTAGTGCGTGACCGCTTCGGTGTGGACGCCGGTTCGCGCGTGCTGCAGGCGGCCGGTCCCGGTTTCGATGTGATGGTCCTCGAAGTACTGCTGGCCCATACGAACGGCGCCTTGCTGGTGGTGCCCGCACCGGACGCGTTCGCGGGCGATGAGCTGGCGGAATTGATTCGGGCGCAACGGGTATCGCACGCGTTTCTCACCCCGAGCGTGCTGGCCACCATGACACCGGCCGGTATGGATTCGTTGGGAGTGCTGATCGCCGGCGGTGAGGCGGTGACACCGGACCTGGTCTCGGTGTGGGCACCGGGCAGGCGGCTGCTGAACGGGTACGGACCGACCGAAGCCACGATTCTGGCCGGGATCAGCGGTGCGCTACACCCGGGCGATGTAGTGACGATCGGCGGACCGATCCGCGGCGTCGAGGCCGTCGTGCTCGATCCCTGGTTGCGACCGGTGCCGGTCGGGGTGGTGGGGGAGTTATACCTCGCGGGCATCCAGCTGGCGCGCGAGTACGTGAACCGGGCTGCGGCTACCGCGGGTGCCTTCGTGGCGAATCCCTTCGCAGCGGCAGGGTCGCGCATGTACCGCACCGGCGATCTTGCCCGCTGGACCTCCGACCACGCCGTGGAGTACCTCGGCCGCCGTGATTTCCAGGTCAAGATCCGCGGTCAACGCATCGAACTCGGCGAGATCGAGGCCGTGCTGTCCGACCATCCCGGGGTCGACCACGCGGTGGTCGTGTTGCGCACAGACGAGCGCGGCACCGACCAGCTCGTCGGCTATCTGGTGGGCGACGGACGCATTGATCCGAGCGAGGTCAAGGCTGCTGCCCGACGTCGTCTGCCCGCGCACATGACGCCCAACGTGCTGATGCCACTCGCCGAGCTCCCGCTGACCGCGACCGGCAAGCTGGACAGGGCGGCACTACCCACGCCGGAATTCCCGGACCAGCGGGAATGGGTCGCCCCGAGTACCGACGCCGAACAGCGCATCGCGGACGTTTTCGGCGACGTCTTGGGCGTCAGCGGAGTGGGCGCGGCGGACAGTTTCTTCGAGCTCGGCGGCAATTCGCTGTCGGCGACGCGCGTGGTCGCGCGATTGCGCACGGCACTGAGCGTGAGCGTCGGTATTCAAGACCTGTTCGACGCACCGACAGTCGCCGAACTGGCCGCGCATCTCGCTACCGCGGACCGGAATGTCGTCGTGTCGCCTGCCCCGCGCACCCGCCCGGCTCTGGTGCCGCTGTCCCCTGCGCAGCAGCGGATGTGGTTCCTCAATCAATTCGACGCCTCGGTCGGCGCGTACAACATTCCGCTGGTGATCCGGCTGCGGGGCGAGCTCGACATCGATGCGCTGCGGCACGCGTGCGAGCTGGTCATCGACCGGCACGAGTCGCTGCGAACCAAGTTCCCGATGATCAACGGGACGCCCTGTCAGGTCATTGTCGGCGTCGACGAGGTCGCACCGGCTCTGGCGCCGATCTGGGTCGACGAACAACGTGTGCTGGAGCGGGCGGCAGCGGTGGTCTCGGCGGGCTTCGATGTGACCCAAGCACCTCCGGTGCGAGCCGAACTGTTCGCCGTCGGCGACCGTGATCACGTGCTGGTGATCTGCGTGCATCACATCTGCGCCGATGGACAGTCGATGATGCCGCTCGCGCGGGATGTGGCGATGGCTTACGAGGCGAGTAGGCAAGGGACACAACCGTACTGGCTGCCCCTGCCGATTCAGTACGCCGACTACGCGCTGTGGCAGCGCGAGGTGCTCGGCGACGAAAACGATCCGGACTCGCTCGTCTCCCGGCAGCTGCGATTCTGGACCGACAGCCTCACCGGGCTGCCCGAGCTGCTCGAGCTGCCGACCGACCTGCCCCGGCCGCCGGTGGCGTCCATGCGCGGCCGCGTGGTCGATTTCGAGTTGTCCGCCGAGTTGCACGCCCGCATCGATGCCCTCGCCCGCGAGGCCAACGCGACGGTGTTCATGGTCCTGCACGCCGCCCTGACCGTGCTGCTGTCCAGGCTGGCCGGCGTCGACGATGTCGCCATCGGCACCCCGGTGGCCGGCCGCGGCGACCGCGAACTCGACGATCTGATCGGCATGTTCGTCAATACGCTGGTGTTGCGGTCGCGGGTGTCGTCGCGGCAGCCGTTCGCCGACCTGCTCGCTGCGACCCGCGAGACAGATCTCGCCGCGTTCGCCCATGCCGATGTGCCCTTCGAGGAGGTCGTGGAGGCGCTGAATCCGCGGCGGTCGACGGCGCACATGCCGCTCTATCAGGTGACGCTCGACGTCCAGGATCTCAGCGCGGCCGCGTTGGAGCTGGCGGGACTGACCGTCGAACCGGTCGAGAACGGCTTCGACCAGGCCCGCGCGGATCTGAATGTCAAGCTCGTCGAACGGTTCGGTGCGGGGGGGCGTCCAGACGGCATAGTAGGACGACTGACCTTCGCCACCGATCTGTACGTCGAGCAGACGATGATTCGGTTCGCACGCGCGTATACCCGGATCTTGGAACAAGGGGTCGTGAATCCGGCTGTCGCCGTGGGCGATATCGACATCGTGGATCTCGACCAGCGGCGCGAAGTGCTGGCCGCTGCCGGAGTCGACGGCGTCGCGGTCGCGGATGTGACCCTGGCCGAGCTGTTCACCGCCCGCGTCGCGGCGCAGCCGGATGCGGTCGCGGTGACCGACGGTAGGTCGCAGCTGACCTATGCGGAGCTGGATCGGCGTGCCACCCAGCTCGCCGTTCGGCTCATCGAGCATGGTGTGGGACCGGAAACCCTGGTGGCAGTGGCGTTGTCGCGTTCGGTCGATCTGGTCGTCGGGCTGCTCGCGGTCGTGCGTGCGGGCGCCGGATATCTGCCGCTGGATATGGCGAACCCACCGCAGCGGTTGCGCTTCATCCTCGACGACGCGCGTCCGGCCGTGGTGTTGACCTCTGTTGACATAGCAACGGAAGTAACGGAATACGCGGCACGAATGCTGCTGATCGAAGAATCCGGGGCCGCGGTCCCGGACGACTGTCCGATACCGGCGGCCGCGCGTCCGGACAACCTCGCCTACGTGATCTATACCTCGGGGTCGACCGGCACCCCGAAGGGAGTTGCCGTCAGCCATCGCGAAGCCGTCACGCTGTTGACCCACGCCGCCGAACGATTCGACTTCCATCCCGACGACGTGTGGACGATGTTCCATTCGTATGCTTTCGATTTCGCGGTGTGGGAAATGTGGGGCGCCCTGCTGACCGGAGGCAGGCTGGTCGTCGTCGACTACAACACCTCCCGATCGCCGGAGGCGTTGGTGGAACTGGTGGCGCGCGAGCGGGTCACGGTGTTGAGTCAAACGCCCTCGGCCTTCTACGGATTCGTCGACGCGGAGCGTCGATATCACGGATCGGGTTGCAGCTGTGGCGATCTCGTGCTCCGCTACGTCGTCTTCGGCGGCGAGGCATTGGATGCAGGGCGGTTGACCGGCTGGTTCGACGCGCACGAGCCGGGATCGCCGCAATTGGTCAACATGTACGGGATCACCGAGACGACCGTGCATGTGACATTCGCCGAGGTCGATGACCCGAGCGCAGCCAAGATCGGATCACCGCTGCCGGGGCTGCGAGTGTATGTGCTCGACGACCGGCTGCAGCCGGTACCTTTCGGAGTCCGCGGCGAGATCTTCGTCGCCGGAGGACAACTCGCGCGCGGTTACCTGCGAGCCCCGGCGTTGACGGCGAGCCGCTTCGTGGCGAACCCATTCGATCCGAACGGCAGCCGGTTGTATCGGACGGGCGATGTCGGCCGCTGGGGCAAAACCAGCAGCGGGGCGGAGCTGACCTACGTCGGCCGGGGCGACGCACAAGTTCAGTTGCGCGGGTACCGGATCGAGCTGGGCGAGGTGGAGTCGGCGCTGTTACGGCATCCGTCGGTGTCGCGGGCCGCCGCGGCGGTGCACCGCCACGAGCGCGACGTCGATCAGCTGATCGGTTACGTCGTCGGCATCGACGGGCAGCGGATCGATCCGGGCCCGGTGCGGGCGGCCGCCGCTGAGGTACTGACGAGCTACATGGTGCCCTCGGTGGTCATTGTCCTGCCCGATCTGCCGTTGACCATCAACGGAAAGCTGGATCGAAAAGCATTGCCCGCTCCCGATTTCGATGGTGCAGTCGATCGGTTCGTCGCACCGCGGACTCATACCGAGAAAGAGATCAGCGAGGTGTACGCACAGGTCTTGGGAACCCCGCGGGTCGGAGTGACCGACGGATTCTTCGACCTGGGGGGCAACTCGCTGCTGGCCACCATGGTGGTAACAGAGTTGCGGACTCGCGGTGTGACGATCGAACTGCCCTGGATGTTCGAGGATGCGACTCCGCAGGCGTTGGCGCGCAGGGCCGACGACTCCGAAGGCGACTCCGGCCTGAAGGTGCTGCTGGCGCTGCGCGCGAGCGGATCCGAGTCGGCGGTATTCGCCGTGCACCCGGCGGGTGGTCTGGCGTGGTTCTACGGTGGGATCATCGAACATCTGCATCCGGATCGGCCGGTGTATGGGTTGCAGGATCCGCACGTCGTGTCCGGCGAACCACGTGCGGAGTCTGTCGACGAACTGGCCGCACGCTATGTGGCCGAGATTCGCCGAGTCCAGCCTACGGGTCCGTATCACCTGCTCGGCTGGTCGTTGGGCGGGCAGATCGCGCACGCTGTGGCGGTACAGCTGCAACGCGACGGTGACCGGGTCGGCATCGTGGCCATGCTGGACAGCGCAGCAGGTGCACCATCGCAACCGGCCACATCGCTGGCAGGCCGGCCCGCACCCGGACAGCTGATGGCCGACCTGCTCGGCGGCTGGCGGGAGTTGTTCGACCTCGGCGACGAACTGCAGGCGACCACTCACGAGCAGGCGTGGAACGTCATCCGGGATCAGGTTGTCGCAACTGGACTGTTCACCGCCGAACAGACCGATCGGGTGATGGAAAGCTTCCGAACCGCGAGCGATATCTCCGCCGGTTATCAGCCGGATGTCTTCGACGGTGACCTGGTCTTCTTCACCGCCGGACAAGACCACGTGGACCACGACGCTATAGCGCACACGTGGCGGCCCTATGTCAGCGGCGCCATTCACAACGTCGTCGTCGACGCCCGGCACCTCGAGTTGAGCCATCCACATGCGCTGGCCATCGTCGGCCCTGTCCTCGAAAGGTTCATGGAACAATGCTGACCACTTTGCAGCAACTGCGTCTCGACGACGGCAGAACGGTGACCTGCACGAGCCCTGCCGAGGCCCGGATGCTGTGGGGCGAGACGACCGCGACGCACGGATTCTACCGGCGGGCGGCCGCGTGCCTTCTCCCCGGCGACGTTGTCCTCGACATCGGCGCCAACATCGGACTCACCGCGATGATGTTCGCCGATACCTGCCCCGGAATTCAGGTCATCGCGGTCGAGCCCGTGCCGATCACCTTTCGTTGCCTGTACCGCAATATTGCCGCGCATGTTGCGGATGGGATCTCCCTCCAGATCGCCGTCGGCGCCACGCCGGGCACGCGGCCGTTCACCTGGTATCCGCGCGCAACGGCGAACTCCGGTTTCTTCGCCGATCGCGAGGCCGACGACGAAGCCACCAAGATCTATCTGCGCAACAGCGGCTTGGACGACAAGGCCATCGCGCTCATCATCACCGGCCTGCACGACGGCGTACCACTGAAGGTCGGGGTCACTACTGTTTCGGCGATATTGGACGAACACTGCCGCGACAGCGAGATCGGGTTGCTCAAAGTCGATGTCGAGCGTGCCGAATTGGAAGTCTTGCATGGCATCACCGAAGCGGACTGGCCTCGTATCCACGCCGTCGTCGCTGAAGTCCATGATCGCGACGGCCGCCTGCGAGAAGTCTGCGAGCTGTTCGGTCGGCAGGGCATGTCCGCGCAGACTCAGCAGGACCCGCGTTTGATCGGAACCGAAATACACGAGGTATTCGCCGCCAGGCCCCGCGCCGGCTGACCGACGGTAGCCGGACGCATGCGGTCGCATATTCGACTGTCGCCAGTTCGACGAGGGCGGACACACCGCCCCTGCCTTCAGTACCCTCGCCGAGGACGACGCTCGTCACGCCAGGTCCTGATCGACGACCGGAGTATCAACCGCCTTCGCCTGGCCCCGCTTGCCCTGACGGACTGCAACGTTCGCTCAGCCGACCGAGCTCGACGGCCAGGCCCTGTCGTCCACCGCGAGCCATGGTTCGCCGGCTGCGGATGCGGGGGGCGTGCCGGTGAACGCGCGGACGTCGCGGTGCAGATGGGACTGGTCCGCGTAACCACTGTCGGCCGCCACTCGAGCGGGTGAATGGCCCCGGACCAATCGGTGCATGGCGTGGTCGAAACGAACCAGCATGGCGGCGCGCTTGGGTGTCAGGCCGATCTGGGTGCCGAAGCGTGACCACAGCCGTTGGCGGCTCCACCCGACCCGAGCGGCAAGGTGCTCGACGCGGAATCGGCCTCGGCTGATAGTGATTTGGCGCCACGCCCAGGCGACCTCCGGGTCGACCTGGAGGTCGTCTCGAAACCGTGCCGACAGCGTCGTGTCGACCAGTGCGAATCGTTCATGCCAGCTGTGCATCTCGTGCAGGCGCTCCAGCAGGCGCGCTGCGTCGTGACCCCAAAGATCATCGAGTCCAACAACGTTCCCGCTCAACTCGGCAAGCGGGAACCCGAGGACGGCGGGTGCGACCACCGGTGACAGGCGCACCTGTACACACGCGATGTCTTCGAAGCGCACCGGGGCCGCGCTGCCGGAGAGACCGAGGGCCAGGCTGCCCGAGTGACTTCGGCCTGACGAGTCGCGGACATCGAAGCAGTGGTCACCGAACTCGACGACCACCGTGACGGCCGGATGGGGAATGGCACTCAGCTGCGCCGGGCCGTCACCGTGAATACGGAAGCCGGCCATATCGACGCCGCGCAGTGCGGGTGTCCGCGATGGTCGTGCGATCTCCCAGGCCATACGCCGATTGTATGAGCGGTTCACGCCTGCCGCAGGCGCTGACATTTCTTCAAGACCTATCTCGTTGTCGCCCAGCAGGGTTGGTGGCATCACGCATTAATCGAAGGAGGACCCATTGGATGAGACCATCGACGCCGCAACGTCGAGTCGGCGGCGACACATCGGGCTGATGATCGTCGCCGTGTCGGCCGCACTGCTGATCGGCAACACGGTAGGTGTCTCGGCCGCCACACCGCACGATTCCCAGGAACAAATGGTGCACCTTCCGGACGGAGACATCCATGTTGTCTCCAGCGGGACACCCAACGCACGCGCGGTGGTGCTGCTGCACGGGCTGGCCGGATCGGCCGCATGGTGGGACCAGGTGATGCCCGCATCGGCACATCTGTACGTGGTGCGAATCGACCTGCTCGGGCACGGCAGATCGGCCAAACCGGACAGTGGTTACGCCATGGCCGAGCAGGCGCGCCGAGTCGGGGCTGTGCTCGATTCACTCGGCGTGCGCGACGCGATGGTCGTCGGGCATTCCACCGGCGGCTATGTGGCGACGTCGCTGGCCGAACAGCGCCGCGACCTGGTGAACGCAATCACGCTGATCGACACCGGTCCGCGCCTGGATGCGTTCACCGACAACGGCCCGGCAGGCGAGTTGCTGTTCATCCCGTCGATAGGACAACCCTTGTGGCCGCTGCTCCCGGATGCCGCCATTCGGAGTGCTCTGGGCACCGCATTCACCCGCGACGTACACATCCCCGACCAGATCGTCGCCGACGTCCGAGGCATGACCTACCGCAGCCTGACTGCGACGTCCGACGCGTCGGACACGTACCTCAGAGAACGGTCCGAACCGGATCGGCTCGCCGATCTCGGCCTGCGGGCAATGGTGATCTTCGGCTCGCGAGATCGGCGGTGGCAGCCATCGTCCTTCCAGGACTACCGCCGAGTCCCGAACGTTCGGATCGAGATCCTCGACTGCGGTCACACCCCCATGCTCGAGGAGCCCGATATCACCGACACGCTCCTGCGCGACTTCGCTGACCATCACTGAACACACGTGCCGCGACGGATCGAGAACTAAGACAAAATCCGCGGGCCGAGGCTGCGGCGACCGTGAATTCAATTGTGGCATAACCGAACACGTCTTGATGACACGGTGGACCTCTAATAATAGAATGTCACGCCCACTTCTCACCCCAACCCGATGTCACCTTGTCCGCTGCCGATGGGGAGCACGAAGTCGGGTGTGGCGCACCACTATTGCCAAGGCTCGGTGCGCCGCGGCTCGCAGCCAGGTTGCGGGAGCAACGCAGAAATCGCTGACAATCTGGGTCGCCAGTGCCGAGATCAGGCTGGCAGAGCTTTCCTGCTGGTCTTTCTCCTGACCGATCGCTCCCGGATCAGCAGTTGCCGGCTTGTCCTGAGCGGCAGCGGTGTTCCTTCGTGATGTTCGGACTCACCCTGGCTGCCGGATTTGGGAATACCTCCTGCAGGAGGGTGATCCGGCAGCTGGAGCTCGCGGCCGATCAGAGGTACCGGAGAACTGGCGCGTCAACTGCCACCACTGCCCGTGCCGCCGCCGGTGGTAGGCAGGCTGCCGGTCACGGGGCCTTTCATCATCGACTGTGGGCGCTCTGCGCTGCATTGTTGATGTAGTACACGGATCTGCGGTGGTCGCGGATCCGGCGCACACCCCACACGCTCAGCGCTACCGTGAGGCTCAGATACAGGATATAGGCGGTGTAGACCATCAATGGGCCGTAGTCGCCGGCCCACCCTGTCATCAGCGGCAGGAGGGCCAACCCAGCACAGGTGAGCACCATCCCGAGTGCCAGAGCTGGTATTCCCAGCGGTGCGAGCTCGTCATCGATTCTGCGCTGCTGCAGCACTCGGCGACTGCGGGCACTGGCCCGGTTCGGTCCGCCGATGACGGTGAAGGCATCGAGTGAATGGCTGGAAGCTCTGGTGACCATGATGTTCTCCAAGTGGGCCGCTCCGGTCGGCCGAGGGGTGATCTGCGGGCATCGTTGTTCACGTGGGCCGTGGACGGCGTGATTTCGTGCGTCGTGATGCAGGCGATCGGGGTATCCGGGCGAGCATCACAACCGATGGCGATAGCTATAGATAACTCCAGTTGCGGAAAGCTTCTCAGATGCAGAGCTTGGAGGAAACCCCAATTGCATTACGGAAAATCGAACACATAGGCGATGCCGATTCGTGACCGATATGTGCTGTCGAGGCTCCAGCCGGGGAAATGTCAGCCTTTCACATGTGCTGCCGGCAAGCCGGAGAGGATGAATCTCCTGGTTGTGATTTATAGAACCGTTATATCCAGGTACGGCAGAATTTGCCCGATCGGGCGCGGTATCTTGCAGGTAGGGGTGGCAAGGAATCCATCGAACCTCCGGTGTCGGCGCAATAGCCGCGGCGAAAGGGGTGCGGCCGGTGAGCGGCGCGCCTGCCGCAGACCGGCGGTAGCGCCGGAGTCGAGATCTATGCCGAGCTCAGCGGCGATGGAATGGCCGCCGCGGATCGGTCCGCGGATCACACCGGCCCGGAAACGGGCACACGAAGCTGTCGGCCTCCGCGGGCATGGCGGGTTCATCGGTCAACGCGATCCCTGCCCGCAGGCCGAACGGGCAGGTAGTTGAGCAAGATCTTCGGGCCGCCGGGGACAGCAGCCCGTTCCCCTGACCGGCGACGGCGGCCAACTCGGTGTCGCCGACGGCGTCAGTGCCGACCGTGAGCGTGGCAGCCGCATCCGAGGAGCAGGCGCATGCAATACAGGTAGGTGTTACTCGCGACAGTGCTCGGCCGGTGGCCGATATTGAGTGCAACCCTTCACCGAAGGAACAGGCGATGTCTTTTCCAACTCCGTATGCCGCCCTGCGCGCCGCCGATTTCACGATGGAACAGGCTCTCGAACAAGCGCTCCTGGACACCAGCACCTCGTTCCCGCTGTTCGGCTCTATTCCGCACATCGCATTATCGATTGCCGCTGTCGAGGGGCCGGATGATTTCCGCGAAGCCGGATTTGATTTCGGCCGGATGTTCTACTCGGCGAACCTCCTCGAGGCGGCGATTCTGTACTGCGCCTATCAACTTCCTACCGCTGTCGAGGACGCAGGCGACGCCTCGCGAGCGGCAAACGTCGCGTCAACCTACGCCGCGGCTCGCGCCTCAATGGATCCTGAGGCCGCCGGTGCTGTCCCGGCGATCGCCGAGGCGGGTATTCCCGTTGCCCAACGGGTTCTGCACTACGAGGAAATTCTCGCCACGATTCGGCGAAACAGTTCATCGTGGTCTGGCAGAACGCATTCGAAGCCGACCTGCCCTCGATGTCGTTCCTCGTCGAGCGCGCCGGGCGGGACTTGCTCGACGCCTGGGCACAGGCCGAACCAACCAGAACGGAGGCAGCCATGGATATCTCTGCCGAAATGCTGGCCGCGAAGGAAGCCCTGACGGCGGTGCTCGAGGATGCGCTGCCCTTCCTTCCGGGAGTCGTCGGGGTCGACATCGGTTACCGAGAGGAGGACCTCGAGCTGACCGACGATGTCGTCATCCGGGTGCTCGTGCGCGACCTGAGCGATGTGCCTGTCGCGCTACAAGGGCTGATATCACCGGTGGCGGCAGCGGTGACGCTCGTTGAGCGGGACCTCGCTCCACTCATCGATACCGCTGCACGGAATCCGCTCATCGGCGGCATCTCGATCGCGGCGGCCCACGGAGCGGCTGAGATCCAGGCCGGAGCCGGTACCTTCGGCGGCCTGGCCAATGACACGTTGTTTCCCGGCCCCCCGGTAGGGGTGACGTGCGCGCATGTCATCGCAAGCGGCGACGTGGAGGTCCATCAAGGTGACCCCATCCGGCAGCCAGAAGCGCCATTGCCCGGTTCTCGCCGTATCGGCAGGCTGTTCCGTTTCTCGGAACCCGAAGACATCGCCGTATTCACCGTCGACCAACCCGTGCTGGCGAACATCGTCGACATCGGCACCTACTCCGGGATGGCGAGGGCAAAGGGCGACGATATCGTCCGCAAACGCGGTAGGACCACCGAACTCACCTTCGGGCGGGTGACAAGCACGGGCCTGCAGATCCTCGGAAGGGGCACGCGTGCTATCGGATACGAGATTCGTCGACGCCCGACGGATCCGCCCTCGTTCTGCGATCGCGGCGATTCGGGTTCTCTCGTCATCAACGAGCAGAACCAAGTGGTCGGACTGCTCGCCCAACGTGGCCTGCCCAACCCCGGGGCCCCGGGATTCTTGTCTGGATTCGCGGTGCAGATCATCGACGCATCGGCGGCGGTAGGCATCACGTTCTGACGGCGCACAGGCCGAACGAATGATGGGTCCAGTGCCGATCGGGGTGGCCCACGGTCGCGGGCGGTAATCGCCACCTCCTCGGTCCGCGCTTCGAGATGTGGGTGTGCGGAATGCGCCTTCGAGCTCTGCCGGCTCAGGTGAGATCAGCGGGAGCGGCCAGCGCGGCTTGCATCGCCACTCCATCGACATAGGAGTGCTTTTCCCGCACCGCGCCACCCTCGATCAGCACCACATCCGCGAGGTCCACATCGACGGTGCCGCCGGTGGCCGAGGTGCCTGACAGTCGCCACTGGACCACCCAGAAGTCGTCGCCGACCCGCAGGTTGACCAGGTGGAAAGTCAGGTCTGGGACCAGGGCGAAGGTCTCCGCGGCCGCGGCGCGGATCTCGGCGCGCCCGCGAGCGGGTTTGCTGCCGGAGTGCAGGTGGAATATCGAGTCGGGCGTATGCAGGTCGGCGATGCGGTCGGGGTCACGGTCGGCCCAGCAGGCGTGGTAGCGCTCGAAGAGATCTTTGGTGGTAGCGGACATAATCCGAAATCCTTCTAAGATACAAACAGGATGACTGTATGTTCCAGGATGGTGGTATCGCTGGTCAAGGGGTGACGTAGCTCGGATCGAAGAGGGATTCGGTGCTGCCCTAGACTTCAACGTCGCTATGAACGCTGATCGTCGAACCCAAGCCGAGCGCTCGTCGTCGACGCGCGCCGCGGTGATCCGTGCCGCGCGAGAACTGTTCGGCCAGTACGGATATGGCGCGGTGAGCACGGTCGCGGTCGCCGAGACCGCAGGTGTCAGTCGTGGTGCGCTCTATCACCAGTTCAGCGAAAAGCGGGATCTGTTCGAGGCGGTGTTCGAGGACCTCGAACGCAGTCTGGTCGAGGTGATCGGTGCCGCGGTCGCCGAGTCGCAGTCCGATGATCCGATCGCCGATCTGATCGTGGGATGCCTGGCGTGGCTGCGGGCGTCGGCAAGTCCAGAAGTGCGACGGATCGCGCTCCTGGACGGGCCTGCGGTACTCGGATGGCGCCGCTGGCGGGAGATCGAACTGCGACACACGATCGGTCTGGTGGAGAACGCCTTGGCCGGGGCGATCGCTGCGGGACGCATCAGAACCCAGCCCGTGCGGCCGCTCGCGCTGGTCATCGTGGGCGCACTGGACGAGGCCGCCCAATACCTGGCGCACTCCGAAGGTGATGCTGAGGACACAGCGGCCATCGGCTCGGTGATCGAGCAGCTCATCTCCGGTCTCGCGGTCGACTCGGAACCTCAGCGCGGGTAGGTCCGGCTCCTCACGCTGTCGACCGATTGGCCCCAACCATCGGCGGCCACCCTTCGAGAGGCTTTCCGTACCCCGGCGGCGCGAAATACGCGTGAGTTGCTCCGTCGCTGAAGGATTCCCGTGTGCTCACGTCGGGTATTCCTTGGTGGCGTTCGGGTCGATCTACCAGCGGACCATGGGCAGCGGACGGGTGGGATGAGTCAGCGCGTAGGTGATGACACGGCGGGCGAGGAACTGATGGAAGCCGAGGTAAGGCAACTGCGCGACGACAGCTTTGACATCCGCGCGAGTCACCGGGCGGCGCAACAGTCCACCGCTTGCGTCGATTCGGTCGGCGATACGGAATGTTTCGGTCAATCGGTCGTCGTTGCGGCGCAGACGATGGTGGTCGAGGACCATCCGTCGCGCGCTGTCGAGGTCGTCGATTCCGAACTCGGCGGCGTGTTCGGTCACCAGATCCGCCGAGGGCTTCAGGTAGTCGAAGGTCCCGGCGGTCCAGATGCCCAAGTCGTGCGCGGCCCACGCCAGTGCCGCCGTGTCGGGCACCGGCTCGCCCAACAGCAACTGCTGATAGTTCAGACTGCGGAGTACATGATTGCGATAGACCGGCAACGCATCGCCGAGCTTTCGGCAATGTCGATCCAGTACGGCGTCCACAATCGGATGGGACGTGCGGACCTTCATGTGTCGCCCCCGTACGGCTCTGGATTGGGTACCTTCCGGACGCTACACGGGAATGTTGGTGAGTCCGATCTTCGTGAGATTCCAGAATCACTTGCGGAGAATGTAGGACTCCCCGGGCAACGTCACGCAAGGGACACATCCTCTTCGGCGATCGTGACAAGGCCGAGGCGGGATCGGAGTCATGGCCGATCTCGATGATCCCGACGACCACGGTCGGGGCACGCGACGCCGGCTATCGGATACCGACCAGCCTGGGGGAAGGTGTCAGGTTCAGGCTGCTGACGGCGGCGCGGACGTCGGTCGGCCAGAAGAAGAGCCGGTAGGTGGGGTCGATGTCGAAGTAGTCCTCGGGGCCGACCAGCACTCGCGTCCGCATGTCGGCGCAGTATCGGTCGCGCCAGGCGAAAGGATCCGGTACCGGCTTCTTGTCGACGATGATCGATTTGGTGATCGCGTACAGCCTCTCCACGCAACGGTATTCGTACGCGGGCATAGTTGTCGGCTCGTCCCAGATTCCGCGTCTGGCGGTGACCGCTTCGTCGGCGGCGCTGAGGAACAGGGGCAAGTCGAGCTCGCCGGGGATCGATGGATAGATGATGAACGTCGCGGCCCAGCCCGCGCGCACCATGTCGAGGTTGAACGTCGAGCGCTGCTCGCGGGTCAATGTCGCCCGTTCCTGCTTCGAGTAGTTCGGAGCAAGGTAGGCGAGTAGCCGTCCGTTGCCATCGAAGGGGGTGTCCGCGGTGTGCACGAACAGTGTTCGCAGGGTCGCGTCAGGTCGTGTCAATCGTTGGGCGGCATTGGCTTTGGCGAAATCCGCTGCCTGCGCGCCCTGGGCGAACTGTATGGTTCCTGCCTTGCCGGTGGACAGTTTGGGGAGCAGGAAATCGGCGAACCGGCGCGACACCGGTACGTCGGTCGGCCGTTGCTGGATCCACTCTGCGAGCTGAGTGAACTTCTCGTCCACCGCCATCGCGCCTTGTGGTGAACCGGCGGTGATTTCCGGTGTGTCGATCGATAGCATCCGAACGGGCATCCGGATGCTCGGTGTGTCGCCATCGTGAATGTCCACCAACGCCTTCGGATCGAGCGACGGCATGCTGGTCCCGCTGGGTGACCAGAAGATTTGCACTGCCTCGAGCATGACGGTTCCTTTCATGGTTCAGGACTTAATGAAAGTCGCCTGGTCCGGGGAACAGGCCCCTGCCGTAAGGACGGGGCTCGTTCGGGTTGGCGGCGACGAACTCTGCCGCGTCGGCGGCGTCGAGGAACAGCTGCGCACTGATTTCCTGCTGCTCCGGCTTGCTACTGCAGGTCAGTTCGGCGGCTCGGCGGAGCCATAAGCCGATCTGCTGGTAGGTCGGCTCATGGCCGCTCTGCACAATCTTTGCGATGTAGCCGTTGTCGAAGAACAATTCCGGGTCGGTCTCGGCGAAGTAGAAGAATGCGGCTTCGCACAGTTCGGCCGGCGGCAGGAACTTCGCGGTGAAGGGATCGCCTGCGTCCTCCTGCTCGATGATCCAGGTAACGTGGCGGGCGTTCATTTCGTTCACGAAGTGCATGAGTACCAAGGCGGTCCGGGTCGCGGGGTTCCCCGACAGGCTCGCGGCGAGGTGGGGATCGAGGAAGGTGTCGGTATCGAAGGTCGGCGTGAACTCCACGTTCGCGCCCTCGTTGCGCATGTGCGTCAGCTCGTGGCAGAGCTGGCCACGGAAGCTGGCCTTCGCTCGCCGTCCGTCCGGGTGGTGGGTCAAGAATTTGCGGCCACGAATCAATCTGTCGCTCAGGGAGATTGCGCTACGTTGCCGACCATCGGAGTCGGCGAAGGACACGGTGACACCGGATGCTCGCTCGGGTAGCCCGGCGAGAATATCGATGGAATCGGTTGGTATTCGAGGATCGTTCACACCGCGGGCCCGGCTGGCCGCGACGATGGCCAGGCAGTTGCCGGAGGTGAGGTTGTCGAGCATCGAGAAGCCGAGATCGTGCTGTTGGCTGTTGAACGGCGCCCGGACCAGTGGCGCGAGTTCCAATCCTACGAAGGGTTCCACTCGATGCTCGGCGACGAACCCAGCGAGCTCACCGACGTCGGCGTCACCCCGGACGACGGGATCGTTGAACATCGACTCATCCAGCTTGCCCGACGTGCCTTGACCTACGACCGGATCTTCTGGCGACAGGTGCTGTTCGTGCTTGAATTCGGTGACCGCCGCGCCGGTCTGGGCGCCGAAGATGCCGTCGAGTATCCCGGAGTCCTTGCCCAACCTGCGCAAAGCTTCCTGCACCCGCATGACGGAAAGGTTTTCCTCGGGCTCCATCATCCGGTGGGAACCGGTTGAACACAGCTCCAACACCGGATCGCCGGAGAAGCGATTCGATCTCAGGCCCATGTCGCACCTCGCATTCGCTCATTGCCTGAGCACGCGCCGGACGCTCGCGTGCCAGGTCGACGCTTGTCGGGATGTCCAACAATGGGCAGAGGGCTCGCACTGTTCTCGCGTCAGGTAGATCGTGCGCTCGAACCTCGGACCGCACACGAGTAGTCGGTACTCGACTTCTCGGCGGAATGCGATGGCGGAGAGTGCACACCGCATCGGCGACTTCGTTGCTGTAGTCGCCTCCCGCGCCGAACGAACGGCGGATCAGCTCCCGCTGGACGCACCGGTGTGAGGTCCATGCGGCCGAGGTCAGCCCGTGGTGGGCTGCCCATTCGCCGACGTCTGCGCGGTCGAGCCGGCCGTGGCGCGGCTTCACCACACCGTTCTAGTGGACCCGGCTTGCGGACTCCGCAAGGCTTTCGAGGATGATCCGGGTCTTGCTCTCCCGGACATCGCTGATCGACAGTCCGGTACCTCCTACAGCCGCCTCGAAATTGCGCTGTACCGGTTCCGGATCGTTGCCATCGGCGACACGGATCGATAGCTCGAGGAAGTCGAATCCGTTGACGATCCACCGCTCGGCGTTCACGTCGCCGACGTCGAATCCTTCGAGTGGTACGTCCCGCCATTTCGTCGCCTCGATCGCGCCGAGCACAGTTAGTTCTTGCTGGAGTGCGTCGGGTATCTCGCCGCACTGTGCCAGGAACTGACGCTGAATGTCGCCGAAGACCGTGGTCGGATCGGCATTGCCGTCGGCAACGCGGTCAGCGAGGCCTGGCTGGAGTTTCGCTACAGCAGAGGCAGCCAGCACGTGATTCGCACCCGACCAGTCCCCTTCGACCTTGTAGCTGAAGTCCGGATCGATGTGGAAGTTCGCGGTCCAACGCCCTACCAGCTGATCCGGTACGCACGGCCGCAGCTTGACGTTCGATTCGTCGGAGTTCTTCTCGCTGCGCAACCGCAGGATGATCCCTGCGTCCAGGAGCGGAACGAATGATCTGTGACCACTGGTGATCTCCAGGAACCGCACACGTCGCGGTTTGCCTTTCGGTAGACGCAGAATCTCACGCGACCGCTCGAAGTCGCCTGCGATGTTGATCTTGATCTCAGTGTCCATGATGGATCGACTTTCTTCGGGTAGTTCCGTGTGACACGTCGGGTGGTGTTGCCTCCCGACGACTCCGGCTGTCGGACTCGCGATCGCAGGCGATCGAGCACGATACGACGTCTCCTGCGCGCAGTGCGAGCGCCGCCCGTAAGAGTGTGGCGAACAGCTGCGTGCTGTCGGCGCGCCGAATTGTGGTGTTGCCCGGATCCGTTCGCATTGCCCATCGCGCGCCCCATGTCATGTTCGGATGAAGCCCATCGGTGATAGTTGTGCCGTGCCAACGACTTCGATGCACGAGTCCGCACGGCCGCGAGGAACCTCATCTCCACCAACGGCCGAGTGACTCGGAAGCGACATCGACGCTACGACGATGTCGTAAGTCGATACTGGGCCACGGATCCGACGTCGGCGCGGGTACCGGAGTACTTGAAACGCACGCGGGCCGGCCCGGACGCTCGAATCCTGAACGAAAGCCGCCATTCAAGGCAGTCGAGTTCCGTACGACTATGCAGTGGTCGACGGTCCGCCGCATCCGAGCCCCACCCGGCCTCCTACGGGCTGAATCGAGCGTGCCCAGTGTGCCGTGTACCGATTCTGTAATCGGTTGAGACTCCACCTACGGGCAATTTATCGCCGGCGTTTATCGCTCGATGCTCTAATCCGCCACGACCTGTGACCGGATATGCGCGGTTCGGGGTCGGGGGTGGCATATCTTCGTTGGCGAACATCTGTTGCGTTTGCTCTCTCACCGTGAAGGAGAGGTCTCGACGATGAACAGTTCTTGGATCGCGCGCGCTGTATCAGCGGGCGCGGCCTGAGCGCACTCTCGCCATGTGCTGGAGGCGAACAGGCGTTGGCGCGGGCGGGTTAGTGGGCGTGCTGGTCGACGATGCCGACTCGGCCGCCACGACCCTGGCCCCGTGCGGCGCTGATCGAATCGGAGCGATACGGCGAAGGCCAGTTCGAAGTTTGTGCCATACCACTATTCGGCAAGTCTGACGTTCATTCTGGATACGGAGGCGTTGTGGACTGGGAGTTGTGGCAGCGTAGTTGGGATCAGCAGCAGGAGCTGTATCTACCTGAACGCGAGGAACGGTTCCGGGTGATGCTGGATGTGGTAGCGGCCGCAGTGGGGCCGACACCGTATATTCTCGATTTGGCTTGTGGGACAGGCACTATCAGTCGGAGATTGTTCGCGCGGTTTCCAGCAGCGAGATCGGTCGCGGTCGATGTGGATCCGACGATGCTGGCGATTGCGCGGGGATCGTTCCAGGGGGATCCACGGATTACGTTTCTGACGGCTGATCTGACCGAGCCCGGTTGGATGGAATTTTTGCAGGACGAGCCATTCGATGCCGTACTGACCACGACGTCGACACATTGGATGAAGAGTGAACATGTGACGCGGTTATATGCCGATCTGGCGAAGCTGGTTCGGCCGGGTGGGGTATTCGTCAATGCCGATCACATGCCTGATCCGGAGACTCCCATGCTCAACGCCATAGATGCGGCTGTTCAGGACGCGCATCAGGAACGCGCCCGTGCCGCGGGTGCGCTGGATTGGGATCAGTGGTGGGCAACGGTGGCTCGCGACCATGCCTTGGCCGAGGAGCACGAGGGCAGCCGATCGATTTTCGACCGGCACAGCGGGGGCGAGGAACATCCAGCCGCGTGGCACTGCCTGCAGTTGAAGGAAGCGGGGTTCCTCGAAGTGGGTGTGGTGTGGCGGTCGATCAGCGACGCAATGGTGGCCGCGATCAGGTGAGGACATGATCGGTCCGGACTCCACAGCTGGGCGATCGGCGCGCAGCTGTGGAGTTTCGGTGGCTAGCTTTTGCACCCGGAATCCTCTGTACCCGTTCGTGGTTCGTCTCCGATTCAATCCGACGTGGCGGGGGTGCGTCACGCTGGATAGGTGTGGACTTCGGTGGCCTTGAGCGCGGCCCACAACGGTGCTCCCGTCTGCAGACGCAGATCGGCGACGGTTGCGGGGGTGACGTCGGCGAGAACGGATGGCGAGCCGTCGAGGCGGACTCGGGTGGTGTGGGCGTGTTGTTCGAGCCCGACTATGGTGACCGGCCAGGCGTTTCGCGGGCTGCCCGCGGGTTGTTCGAGATGCAGACTCACTGCGCTGGGCGGGAACGCGACATGGACCGCACCCTGGGCTGGTTCGGCCACGGTGAGTGCGCCGCCATCGTCGAGGTCGACTGTATTGCCGTGGGCGGTGCCGCGATAAAGGTTGAGGCCCACCAGATTTGCGACGTAGTCGGAGCGTGGTCGGCGCGCTACTTCGCTGGGCGGTCCTTCTTGGACGATGGCGCCCTTGTCCAGTATGACGAGGCGGTCGGCGAGCACCATCGCGTCGAGCGGGTCGTGGGTGACCAGCACCGTATGCCCGGTGTACTCGGCGAGATGGTGGGCCAGGTCGGAGCGAACGTGCAAACGGGTACTCGCGTCCAGCGCGGCGAGTGGTTCGTCGAGCAGCAGCAACTGCGGGTCGGTCGCCAGTGCACGGGCCAGCGCAACCCGCTGAGCTTGACCGCCGGAGAGCGTGCGAGGTTTGGCGTGTAGGTGCTCGGCGAGGCCGACACGGTCGAGCCAATACTCGGCGCGGTCGCGGGCCGCGCGGCGGTGCTGCCCGCGGGCGAGCAGCCCGAAGGCGACGTTGTCCTGGGCGGACATGTGCGCGAACAGCAGGTAGTCCTGGAAAACGACGCCGACCGCGCGTCGCTCGGCGGGGATGAACAGCTTCGGCGGTGTGTCCCAGACGTTGTCGTCGAGCCGGATGCGGCCGCCGGTGAGCGGGGTGAGCCCGGCCAGCGTTCGCAGCGCGGTGGTTTTGCCCGCTCCATTGGGCCCCAGCAGCGCGACGACTTCGCCGGCTGCCACGGTGACGGTGACGTCGAGTTCGAATTTGTCTCGGGTGACACGGATTTCGGCATCGAGGGTCATATCGCACCTCGCGTCCACCGGTCCCGCAGCGCCGCCAGCACAGCCACCGACACGAAGAGCAGGACGAGGCTGAGCACGATCGCGTCCTCGGGATCGGTCTCCAAGGCGAGGTATACCGCCAGCGGCATGGTTGTCGTCTTGCCGGGGAAGTTGCCCGCGAAGGTGATCGTGGCACCGAACTCACCGAGAGCGCGGGCCCAGCACAGCACCGCGCCCGCGATCACGCCTGGCATGACCGAGGGAAGGGTGACCCGACGGAAGGTCAGCCAGCGCGATGCGCCGAGAGTGGCGGCGGCTTCCTCGTAGCGCGGGTCGGCGCCGCGCAGTGCACCTTCGACGGAGATGACCAGGAATGGCATTGCCACGAATGCCTCGGCCACGACCACCCCGGCGGTGGTGAAAGGCAGTGAGACGCCGAACCATTCGTACAGATGGCGGCCGATGATCCCGCGTCGACCCAAAACCAGCAGCAATGCGACGCCGCCGACAACCGGGGGTAGCACCAGCGGAACTGTCACCAGAGCTCGCACGAACCTCAGCCCAGGTAACTCGCCGCGAGCGAGCAGCCACGCCAAGGGGATGCCGAGCACCAGGCAGACAACCGTCGCAGCGCTCGCACACACCAGCGAAAGACGTAGTGCCTGACCTACTTCGGCGCTGAAAAGCCGATCGGGCATGCTGTGCCACGGCGCACGCAGCAGCAGACCGGCCAGTGGCAGCAACAGGAACGCCACGCCGCAGACGGCGGGCAGCAGGAGAATGAGCGGTCGTCGCCCCCGTGCTGTCCGTCGCCGCGTCGACGTCGAGGTCACGGGTTGTCGAATCCCGCCTTGGTGAACACCGCGTGGGCTCGGTCGGACCCGACGAACGTGACGAATGCGGCGGCGGCCGCGGAGTTCGGCGCTTCGGCCAGCGGCGCGACCGGATAGTCGTTGATCGCTTTGTCGGCCTCGGGGAAGTCGATGCCCTCTACCTTGTCGCCGGCGGCCTTGACGTCGGTGCGGTAGACGAGTGCTGCATCGACCTCGCCGAGGGTGACTTTGGTCAGCACTGCTTTGACGTCGGCCTCACGGGTGTCGGGTTGTGGGGTGACACCAGCGACCTCGAACACAGTCTTGGCGGCGGCACCACAGGGCACCTGTTCGGCGCACAGTGCGATCTTCGGTTCGGTCTTGCCGAAATCGGGGAGTCCGGTGATATGGCCGGGGTTGCCCTTGGGGACCGCGATTTCGAGGCGGTTGCGCACGAACGTTACCGGCTTCGCGGTGATGTCGCCCGCGTCGACCACCTGCTGCATGTTCTTCGGCGACGCCGACGCGAACACGTCGACCGGTGCGCCCTGCTTGATCTGTTCGGCCAGTGCCGAGCTCGCGCCGAAGCTGTAGACGACCTTGACGCCGGGGTGCGCGGCTTCGAACTGCTTGCCCAACTCGGTGAAGGTCTCGGTCAGCGACGCGGCGGCGAACACGGTCACTGTTCCGGAGATCTTGTCGGTGGGGGCTGGGTCGGACGATATATCCGATCCGCAGCCGATCAATGTCAACGCGACGGTGCCGGTCAGGGCAATCGCACTCAGGGAACGAATCATCCTCATCCTCATCAACTTTCTGGGACTTCAACAACGACATGGGTGGACTTGACCGACGCGACCGCGACACTGCCGACCTCGAGGCCGAGTTCGTCGACCGATTCCCGGCTCAGTAGCGACACCAGCCTGAAGGGCCCGGCCTGCATCTCGACCTGCGCCATCACCGTGTCTTTGACGATTCGCGTCACGATCCCGCGCATCCGATTCCGCGCCGAGACCGCCACGGAGATTCCCGGCTCCGGGGTCTCCGCGTTGGCCTGCAGGAATTCCGCCAGCTCGCGGCCGCTCACGCCCTTACGGCCGCTCTCCAGCTGGATTGCGGTCAGTCGACCCTGATCGATATACCGCCGCACGGTGTCATCGCTGACACCCATCAACGCCGCAACCTCACTGATCCGCAAATCCGACACGAGTGGCAGCATATTGCCGTATCCGCGGATTGTATAGCCGCCTCGAGGCGCTTCGGCGGATCGTTATCCATGCGGATGTGCCGGCCACCGGCGGTGCGAGTTGTCAGAAACACGACGGTCACGGCGTGTGCGGAGCGCAGATGTCGGTGCGGTCATTACGGCAGCCGCAGTAGTTCGACCAGCGTTCCCCGTGCCGTTCCCGGGCGTAGCGGTGCCAACGCCTGAGCGCCGATCAGACCGGCCAGGTGTGGTGTCCGGCGCACCGAGTTGGCCGCCGCGGGGACGCGGGTGTCCCCGCGGCGTGCCGTGGCAGGCGAGCTGTCCGCCGAATACCTGCTCACGGCAGCCGAGGAGTTCGCTGACATCGGTTGTCCATCGCACCTTGCCGGTGTCCGGATCGATGCCGTACATCCGCACCGATCCGACGGTCAGCCCAGCATTTTCACCCGGCCCCGGCCCGGCGGGCTCTGCGGTTGCCAAGACAGCCCGTCGCTGGTGATTTCCCATAGCTGGAAGATCAAGGTTCTCGGCGCGATTGTGTCGGCCCTGACCTGGAGATCCCGTGTTCAGGGGATGTAACAACCTGACCGGGGCTTCTCTGCGTTCGGACGATGCGGAGCGTCCTATCGCAGTCCGTCCGGCGGGTGGGGCGCCGTTGATCGGAGCCGAGGCCGCAGACTGGTTGGTAATGAAACTGCCCGAGCTACCTGATCTACCGGTCCGTGGCGTTCTCGATCGAATTGTCGAGACGTTGGCCGAGCGCGGAACTGCTGTGCTGGTCGCGCCACCGGGGACCGGAAAGACGACGTTGGTGCCGTTGGCGTTGGCGTCGGGGACTGCGGGGCGGGTGCTGGTGGCCGAGCCTCGACGGTTGGCGGCTCGCGCCGCAGCCGGGTGGATGGCTGCTTTGCTGGGGGAGTCGGTGGGGGAGACCGTCGGGTACTCGGTGCGAGGGGATCGGAGAGTAGGGCGGGAGACTCGGGTCGAGGTCGTCACGTCAGGGTTACTGGTGCGAAGGTTGCAGGGCGATCCCGAGTTGGCTGGGGTTGATGTGGTTGTGCTCGACGAGTGTCATGAGCGGCATCTCGACGCGGATCTGTTGTTGGCGTTGCTGCTCGATGCTCGGGCTGGGTTGCGGCCGGATCTGCGGGTGCTTGCGACGTCAGCGACTGTTGCGGCTGAACGGCTTTCGGTGCTGCTGGGTGAGGATCGTGCGGCGCCGGTGGTGCCGGTTCGGGGTAGGTCATATCCGGTGGATATGACCTACGTTCCGTCGTTGCCACGCGAGCGGGTCGAAGCGCAGGTAGCCCGCGCCACCCGGTCCGCGCTCGCCGGAACTGACGGTGATGTGCTGGTCTTCCTGCCCGGGGCAGCCGAAATCCGCCGGACGACAGCACTTCTGGACGGTGTGGATGGCGTGGACGTTGTTCCGTTGCATGGCAGACTTTCCGCTGCGGGGCAGGACAATGCGTTGCGGCCCGGGCAGCGGCGGCGAGTGGTGTTGTCCACGGCGGTGGCGGAGTCCAGTTTGACAGTGCCCGGGGTGCGAGCGGTGGTGGATTCGGGACTGGCTCGGGTGCCACGCATCGATCGGGGACGGGGGTTGTCCGGGCTGGCGACAGTTCGAGTTTCTGCGGCGGTGGCCGAGCAGCGCGCCGGGCGCGCCGGACGTGAGGGTCCTGGGCGGGTGTGGCGATGCTGGCCGGAACATGAGCACAGCACGCTTCCTGCCTATCCGGAGCCGGAGATTCGGACTGCGGATCTGACGCGGTTGGCGTTGGAACTGGCGTGTTGGGGCACGGTCGATGGCCATGGCCTCGCGTGGTGGGATGCTCCGCCACCCGGTGGGTTGGCTGCAGGCCGGGATGTATTGCGCGCGTTGGGGGCCGTGAACCGAGACGGTGAGGTGACCGACCGTGGGCGGCGTATCGCCCGGATCGGGTTGCATCCTCGGTTGGCGCGCGCGTTGCTGGACGGGGCGGCCGAGGTCGGTGGGCGGGCGGCCGCGGAAGTCGCCGCCGTCCTCGACGACGACACCCTTACCTCTGGAGTTGATCTCACGGCCGGTCTGCGTGTGCTGCGGCGCGAGCGGCCGGTGCGCTGGCGGCGGGAGGTCGAGCGGCTGGCCCGATTGGTCGAGGCGCCGGACGGGGTCGACGATCCGGCTTTCGTGGTCGCACTGGCTCATCCGGAGCGGCTGGCGCGACGCCGCGGCCCGGGGTCGGCGAGCTATCTCATGGTCGGCGGCACCGCGGTGACGCTGCCGCCAGGCTCCGGAATAGGCGACGCGGAGTGGCTGGCGGTCGGTGTCGCGACGCGCGATCCCGGTCGTTCCGACGGGTGGATACGGTTGGCCGCGGTCGCCGATGAACAACTGGCCCGCCGTGCCGCATCAAGTCTGCTGACGACCGTGGACGAGGTGGATTGGATCGACGGCGATGTGGTTGCCAGGCGGGTTGAACGATTGGGGGCGATCATGTTGTCGGAGAAGCTGATTCGTGATCCCGATCGCCAATTGCTCGGCGCCGCGGTGCGTCGTGGACTGAGCTCGACCGGACTCGGTCTGCTGCGCTGGGATTCCGATGCGATCGCCTTACGTCAGCGGCTCGACTTCCTGCACCGCACCCTTGGTGCCCCCTGGCCGCCGGTCGATGACGAGTCACTGCTCGCCGCCGCCGACACCTGGCTCGGCCCCGAACTCGCCACCGCCCGTCGCCGCGCCGACCTCGAACGCATCGACGCCGGACCAGCACTGCGCCGCCTGCTGCCCTGGCCGGACGCTGCCCATATGGACGAACTGGCGCCGGAACGCTTAGCGGTCCCCTCCGGCAGTCGCCTCCGCCTCGACTACTCGACCGACCCGCCGGTACTCGCGGTCAAAGTGCAGGAAGTTTTCGGTTGGACAGACGCACCACGCTTGGCCCATGGCCGCGTCCCGATCGTGCTGCACCTGCTCTCGCCCGCGCAACACCCAATCGCAGTCACCGCGGATCTGGCATCCTTCTGGCGCACCGGCTGGCCTCGAGTCCGCGCCGACCTGCGCGGCCGCTACCCCAAACACGCCTGGCCGGAAGATCCCGCCACGGTGCCCGCCCACCGCGGCACGGCCCGCAACGCGGGCCGCGGCTAGCAAGATCCCCATACTGCCCCCTCGTTGTGGCTGTGGGATTGGTTCGCACCACCCTCCTGTCGCCTGCGATGCGCGACCGCAAGAGCTATTTTTCGTTGGCCGATCCGTCAACGGACCCCGTGGCACTGCGAACCGCAGTCGTTTTCGGATCAGAGGGACTAGTCGCGCAATTGGGCGCGGGCAGCGGCGAACCATGCCTGAGTGGCGGGCAACCCGGCCTTGATGTCCTTGCCGGCACCATTGAATCCGAACAGGTCTCCAGCGAACCGGCTCAGCACCGTGCCCTCGGTCTCGTCGAGCTCGGCGAGCAATGTGGCGTCACCGAGCAGGTAGGCAACGCCGGCCACCTCCCCACTGGACCACGCACGGCGGTAATCGTCCCAGCCGTTGCGCTGCACCATGCGGGCCTGGCCGACCAAGCTCGTTTGCAGGGCTTCGCGTTCGGCGTCGCCGGGCGGCTGGGCTCTGAGCGCCTTCCAGGTGATCGGTTTCGCGATCGCGATCGCTTCCGGTTCCGTGCCGTCGCCGGGGTCGGTCTCGGTCATCACTCCTCCTTCCCGTTGCGTCCACTATGGCCTATATGGCTGTGGGCGCGGGTTCCGTGGCGACCGGTTGCCGGCTCGAGACATTCGAGCTGAGTTTGCGCCGGCCCGTTATAGCGATGCCCATCGTGGCAATGATGCCGTGGTGTCGCACCAGAGGGGCCGCTGGAGTGGCGACTGCCGCAGGGTTACTGATGGCGAGAGGGTTGGCCTGTCGCACTCTGACACGCCGTCGAAGCGTGGCGAAGGTCGCCGGTGTGACCGGATCGCCACCGGACCGCCGTGGCGCGCATGTTCCCGGTGATCACGGGTAGGCCGACCATGACCAGCAAATAGCGGGCCGTGTGTGAGGAGGTGAGTGTAATGCCCGAGATGTTTATGCAGATGATGAACATGCTCAGGGGCATGTGGAACATGTTGTTCCCGGGCATGCCCATGTGAGTCCGCGATCGGGGACGCGGAACACGAATCCGGCTGTGGGTCGGGCCCGTGAATTCTGAGCCCCACCACGGCCGCCGCACCTGTCCTTCATCCAAGCCACCGCCCCTCGGGCCGATCGACGCTCATGCGCGGGTTCACTGGCTTCGGATCGGCCACGCGTCATCGGGCCGTTCACTGTGCGCCCGCTGGCTCCCGGGCGAACGAAAGGATTGTTCGGTCGGCTCGAGGCCGCCGCCGAGGTAGATGTCGAAGCCGATGTCCCCGGTGCAAGACTCAGGGGCGTGAGATGGGCGGTGGCGGAAACGGACGACGGAGGTGCGCGTCTGTGTCCACTCGATCAGGACGGTCGGCCCGCCGGACCAGTAGTGCGTGAGTCCTCGCTCGCCGAGGCGGTGCGCTCACGCCCGGAGGTCGAGCGGTGGGTTTGGCGATCTACGGCCGAGATCTACCGCGCGTTGGTTGTGGCAGGCGTGCGGGTCGAGCGGTGCTACGACGTGCAGGCCGCGGAGGCCTTGCTGATCGGCCATGAGGAGGGCCAGTCGGGCCAGGCCCGATCGCTGGCGGCCGCTTGGGCACGACTGCACAACCTGCCCGTCCCGCCGGATACGCCCGCGCGGGCCGCCGAGACCCAGCCGTCGCTGTTCGAGTCGGGCCCGGTACCGCTGCCACCCGGCACGGACGAATTCGATGCCCTACTGGAGGTCTACGCGGGACAGCTGTCCCGTACGGCGAAGACCGAACATCCGGAGCGAATGCGGCTGCTGCTCGCCGCCGAATCGGCGGGCATGCTGGTGGCCACGGAGATGTCGCGATCCGGGATCCCGTGGCGGGCGGACGTCCACCGCGAGTTGCTGGACGAACTGCTGGGTGAGCGCTTCCCCGGTGGGCTGCAACCGCGCCGGATGGCGGAGTTGGCCGACGAAGTGTCGCGGGCCTTCGGGGAAGGTGTGCGGGTCCGACCCGACCTGCCCCACGACATCGTCAGAGCCTTCGCCCGCGTCGGGATCTCGTTGTCCTCCACCCGGAAATGGGAGCTCCAGCAGATCGATCACCCCGCGGTGGCGCCGCTGCTGGCCTATAAATCGCTGTACCGCTTGTACACCGCACACGGCTGGTCCTGGCTCGAGCAGTGGGTACACGGCGGCCGCTTTCGTCCCGAATATCTGCCCGGCGGAACGGTTTCGGGCCGCTGGACCACCAATGGTGGTGGCGCGCTGCAGATCCCCAAGGTGATCCGTCGAGCGATACGCGCGGACCCGGGATGGTGTCTGGTAGTCGCCGACGCAGACCAGATCGAGCCGCGAGTACTCGCTGCGGTCTCCCGCGACCCAGGTCTGATGGAGGTGGCCGGTCGCGGCGAAGATCTGTACGCGGATCTGGCGGTCCGCGCCTTCGGCGGCGACCGCGCCCAGGCCAAAATCGCCCTACTGGGCGCCATTTACGGCCAGACCTCCGGCGACGCCCGCACGCACATGGCCGGACTGCGCCGCCGCTATCCGGCCGCAGTGGCGTATGTCGACGACGCGGCTCGCGCCGGCGAAGAGGGCCGCCTGGTGCGCACCTGGCTGGGGCGCACCTGCCCGCCGCCGTCGGTCGCATCACCCGACGAGGCGGACCCAACACAGCAGGAGCAGGATTTCAGCGGGTATGGCAGCACCTCCGCGGCGCGCGCTCGTGGCCGCTTCACCCGTAACTTCGTGGTGCAGGGCAGCGCCGCCGACTGGGCCCTGCTGGTGCTGGCGGGCGTGCGTCATGCGATGACCAGCGCCGGGCTCCATGCCGAACTGGTCTTCTTTCAGCACGACGAGGTAATCGTGCACTGCCCGACGGAGGAGGCCACGACGGTCGCCGAAACGATCGCAATGGCGGCAGAGACCGCGGGCCGGATCGCTTTTGGGTCGACACCCGTGCGGTTTCCGTTCACGACAGCGGTGGTGGAGTGCTATTGGGACGCCAAGTGAGGACTGCCCTGAAGTCTGGTGCGGGAGTGGCTGACGATGACCGCCAGTGCGTGGAGGCAATCGCTCATCCAGGCGAATGCCGGTGCGGGAGATGCCTTCCCGCCGCTCTCGCGTCGGCGCCATCACACCCTGACCTGACCCGCCGCCTGCGTCACCGACCGGGGTGGGTGAGTTCCGGCCATCTCCGATCCGCGCGCTGTGATCGGTCGAATATGAAACCATGGCTCGCGATCGACACCCCCTAAGAACAGGACACCAGATGAAGAAGCTCATCGTTGTTGCCGCTGTGACGGCCGGACTCCTCACACCGGCAGGGCTGGCAACCGCGGAACCCGCTGCGGCACCGAACGTCGCGGCGTCGTCCGCGGCGTCGACCGCGGCGCCCATCGGATCGTTGTCGGAGGACATATTCTGTGCCGTGATCCGATTCCTGAAGGGCGGCTGGGCAGGACGTCCAGCGGACTGCTCGTTCTGACTCGCACCTTCCAGTTCGTCATTCCGATTGCCCGGCCGCGAGGCCGGTGCCGCTGATAGACGAGCATCACCAGAGACACCCCGGAGCCCATCGGGCGGATTCGAGGGGTTGTTGCGACACCGCCGCTAGTTGTTGGTGGCAACGAGATCAGCGAAACGCTCGGCTGGGGTTTCCCAGCCGAGCGTTTTGTGTGGGCCGGGCCGTTGAGCTCGGCGGTGGCGACGGCGGCCAGGTGTTCAGGGCCATGAACGCCGTCGTCTATGCCCATACCCGTCGCCTGGTTCCTCGCTCCCTACGTCCGCTGAGCGCACCTGAATCGGTTGACGCGGTGACGAAAACACATCGCGACCCTATCGCGGCATGAGCAAACGTCGGTAGCTAGTTGTGACACCGGATCGGGGCGTCGATATGCCTCGCGAGGCGGCTCGGCTGAGGCTCGGTCGTACCACAGCGATAGATGGACGGGAGCGGGCGGAGCTCGAGACTTCAGCTGAAGCGGACGATCGAGAGCAACCCGGCGACCACGCAGTAAACCGCGAACGGCAGCAGAGTGCGCGTCTGGAAGTACCGCTCCAGGAACCGCACGGCCAGCCACGATGACAAGCCGGATACAACGGCACCGACCAGCACCTGCCCTCGGATGCCGTCGGTCTCCGGTCCGATCAGCTCCGGTATCTCCAGTACCCCCGCACCCAGGATCGCCGGAGTCGCAAGCAGGAAAGCGAATTTGGCCGCATGCTTGTATTCGAGACCGCGCCACAGACCGCCGACCATGGTCAGACCCGCCCGACTGAACCCGGTCAGCAACGCGCCGACTTGAGCGAAGCCGATACCGACGGCATCTCGGATGCCGAGGGCGGCCAGTGGCCGGTCGGATTGGCGGCGGGTTTGCGCTTGCGCGGTGAGGACCCTCATGAGGGCCTCCCGTCGGGCGAACCGTCGCCCGTATTCCGCCAGCGACGGCTCATTGCGGCGGCGCAATCCCTCACCGACGATCAGCACGACACCATTCAGCATCAGAAAGATGCCGGCGCAGAGCGGTGCCGCGAAGAGTGCGTGCAGTGGATGTTCCAGCAACGGCCCGAGGACACCGACAGGAATGGTGGCGATCACGATCAGCAACGCCAACCGCTGCGCGACAGTGTCGCGGCGCCCGGTCCGCAACGTGGTGATGAAACCCGTCACGATGGCACACCAGTCCCGCCAGTAGTAGCCGACCAGTGCCACAGCTGTCGCTACGTGCAAGGCCACCACGAACGCCAGATACGGTGTGCCCGTGGCTGACTCGCCCGGGCTGACCAAGTTCTGCCAATCACCTCCGAGCCATGCCGCAACCAACACCGAATGCCCGAGGCTCGAGATCGGGAACAGTTCGGTGACTCCCTGCACGGCACCGATGACAGTCGCTTGAAAATAGGTGAGCATCGCGACGAGTCTCGCATGCGCACAACGGCAACGCCGCAGGACCCCGCGCACGGGCTGGTATGCCCGAATACCGCTTCCCTCAGCGGCTTTCGTCGCATTCGAGCCCCGCCTGGCCGCCACCGATCCTGACCTCATCGCCGAGATGCACCGCGTCCTGGCCTTGTACGACAACCCGCCGATGGACGGCCGGGTCATATGCGTCGATGAGTTCGGACCGCTCAACCTCCAGCCGCACAAGGCAAGAGATCGCGTCCGGTCAGCAAGCCCGCCGGCTGCGGGCGACTGGCAGCCGGTGCGCGGTGTGACGCAGATACTCGCCGTACTCGCCCTGGCAACCGGCTTTCCGGCCTCTTCCCTCCGTGCTCGCGACTAGAGCAAGCTCAATCACAGCACCAGCGAAGATACGTAGTCCGACAAGTGGTCTCTGCTGGTACGGCGAAGTTCGCCGACGCGGTGCACGACGCTCATGGACCCTGAATTCGCGTAGCGGACTACTCGGGTTCCACCGGGCTGAGCGCGCTAGCGTTCGATCGCATCGGCCCTCGCCGCACGCCAGTGGGAGGTCCCGATGATCGTGAACCACCGTGACCCTTCGCCTTGACGCCAAATCGGGCGACCAGCCACTTTGCCGTGATCAATCCGCAACGGATTCTCACTGACACCGCGGGTTCACTGCTGACCAGCGCATCGAAAGGATACGAACCATGGGCCTGAAGAGCATGCTGTTCACCTCCCCGGACCGCGACCAACAGCTCGAGAACTGCCTGGTCTCCGATCCCGCGCATATCGGTGCGGGAATCAACGGTATCGGCGAGCACGTACGGCGGATCCAGATCGCGCTCAACGAGCTCGACGATGCCGGTCTCGATGTCGACGGCCGCTTCGGACAAGACACCGGCGACGCGGTCGAGGACTACAAGAACGCGCGCGGTATTTTGGCCCCCGGCCAGGACTCAGCTGATCGCATCGTCGGCAAGGGCACGATCAAGAGTCTCGACGACGAAATCGACGTCCTCGAGAAGTCGACCCCACTGCCCACCAGCTTCGTCTCGCCGACAGAGGCGGGTCTGCCGCATGCTCACCAACTGTGTCCGACCCCACCGCGAGTGGTCAACCCGGGGCCAGACGGGCGCGCCCAGCATCTAGGCAGCCCGATCAATCCCATCGGTACCGCAATGAAGATCAACATCTACGGCGAGGGAGAGACCGATTACCTCGGCTTCACAGACTTCGCGACCGAACCCGAGCATGCGAGCGGTCGACCGATGACCTCAACATTGGTCAACGGATGCGCCAGCGATATCTGTGTACGTAGTTCGCCGCTCAGCGAGGTGACGTTGAACGAGATCCGGCGGATCGCCCAATCGGCTCTGGTCGGTGGATGCCGCTTCACCTACGGCTCGAACCAGGAGTTGTTCAAGACGCCCCGTGCCGACATCCTGAGCCTGGGCACGGTGATCCAGCAGCACCGGATCGCCGATCCCGCGAATCCGAGCAATCCCCTGGTCGACTTTGAGGTGTGGGTTGTCGACATGTTCTGACCGCCGGCAGCCGACCACCGAGATTGCGTGATGCGGTGAACCTGTACTCGTTCCTCAGTCGATCCAGTACCGCCGGAACAAGGTGCCATCAGTCCACGGTTCGACCGATTCCAGGACTCCGCCGCAGGATTCGACGATCCGCTGTGAGCCGGCGTTCGTGTCGTCGCAGGTGACGAGGATGCGCTCGATGCCGAGCGCGCGGGCGATGGTGATGCTGTGCACGAGGATGGCGGTCCCATAACCGCGGCGCCGATGCTGAGCGAGGACGGCGTATCCGACGTGGCCACCTCGACGTCGCAAAGCCGCGTTGAGGGTGTGTCGGATCGCCGTGCGCCCGACCACTTGATCGTCGAAGGTGGCAGCCAAGAAAGTGCTTGCGACGATGCCCTGGGGCAGGTTGACTCCGCGGCGATAGTCGTCCAACGCGGAGAGGTACTGCGGCCAGGTCATAGTCGATGTCAGGCCGAGGGCGAAACCGAAGTCGTCTTGGTCGGCCATCGCCTGATGCGCGGTCCGGATAGCTCGTTCATCCGACGCCCGCAGCGGTCGCAGGCGTATCGTGTCGATCGCGCTCGTCGATCCAGTGGCGGGTGGCATAGCCCCGAACGGTATTCATGCAGAACGCTTGCGTCGAACGAATATCGGGCTCGCCGACGCGCTGCTGATGTGCTGCTCGAAGCCATGTGTCAGGAAGCATCGGCGGATAATTTCCTGGATCGACGGTGCCGCCTGCGGGTCGATCTCGTCGGCATCGGTGCTGACCCGCGCGGTCACGGGAGATCGCCGACATGATTGCGTCTCTGGCCTGCGACCGTGCCGCGAACACCAGCGGCACGATCGTGACGATCGACGGCGGGTTGAGCGCGGCCCAGCGCTTCAAAGGACGGCTGGAACGCGGTACCCCGGTTGGGCCGCGGGCAGCGTTGCGCCTGTCCGCCGTCGGGCGCAACGCTGCCCGTCCCACACTCACTTCGTGATGAAAATGCCTGCCACATCGGCTTTCTTGATCGGCGTATCCGCATTGCGCTGCGTGCCGCACAGCAGGTCGACGGAGATGATCGTCGCATCGACCACGGTGCCGGCAGGCTCGTGATCATCCTTGGTCTGCTCCTTGATGAACTTGGTGATCGTCACCCGCTTGGTGTCCTGGTCCTGCTTGACGTATTCGTTGCAGGGCGTGTCGCCACCGCGATTGAGCACTCGCTCGATATCACTGCACCCCGCCAGCAGTAACGCGACCGCCGCGATCCCGAGGCCGGTCCGGCCGGTCCGTGACAGCGTGGCATTCATCTATTCCTCCTGGCAGCTGGTCGCGCGGCCATGTCCGCGTCGATCGCTCCCAGCGTAGGGCCAAGCGGGCCGGTCGTTCGCTGTGGTGCCCCGCGAGTTCGCTGCATACCGCGCCGTACTGCGCGATCACGTGCGATAAACGCGCAGTGGCACATTCATTTCCGCAGATGTGAGGGATCCGTGATGGCCGATCAGCATCGCTTGCAGTGGTTCGGCGCCGGTGCGGATGATGCCGCGGGAACCTGCGGCGACGACGACCAGATCGCCGATGCGGTCGGCGATGGGAGGGGAGACGGTGGGGCCGAACCACCCGCGGGCGATGATATCGGCGCGGGACAGCACATGGAAGTCGGCGCCGAGGAATTCCTGCCAGGTCGCGGCGACGTCGGCGGCGGCGCCTGCGGTGGTGTAGACGTGGCGGGCCCGGGGTTCACCGCCGAGGCGGGCGACACCGTCCTGGAGTGGTGGGGTGTTATCGAAATCTATGCGGGCATCGAGTTCCACCATGCCGTGGTCGGCGGTGACGACCAGCGCGGCGTTCGGGGGTAGGTGTTCGGCGATGGCGGCGGCGAGGCGGTCGACGTGCGCCAATTCCAGCAGCCACGCATCCGAGAACGGCCCGCGGACGTGGCCGGTGGTATCGAGGTCGCCGTGATAGGCATATACCAATGTGCGGTCACCTGCGCGCATCGCGTCGGCGACGCCCGCGACGAGATCTCCGGTCGAGACGTTGGGGCGAAACTCGCAGCCGCGTAGCACCGCTCGGGTGAGCCCGGAGCCGGCCTGATAGTGCGGGGCGACCTGTGTGACGGTGATGCCGTTGGCTGCCGCGCGTTCGAAAACCGTTGCGCTGGGCTGGAATTGTTCCGGGATGAGCTCGCGGAGCAGGTCGACCTTCGGCCCCTCGCCGTGCAAGCGCCAGCGCAATGAGTTCACCAACCGGTCGTAGCCGGGAACGTTGATCAGGTAGCCGACGATCCCGTGCTCGCCGGGTGGGACACCGACGCCGAGCGAGCTGAGGCTGGTCGCGGTGGTGCTGGGGAAGCCCGCCGCGAGCTCGGCCGGGACGAGACTCGACAGGAACGGCGCCACGTCGGCATTCGCCGCGAGCGCCTCGGCGCCGAGACCATCCACCAAGAGCACGCAGATGCGGTCGGCGGTGCAGCCGAGACCGAGCCGGTCGACCTCGCCGGGCACACCGAGCCCGGCGAGGAGCGAAGGAAACAGATCTGCGAGGGAGCCCGTACCGTAACGGGGCGCGACGAACACGAGCGTCAGCCTGTCAATATCGGGGCTGTATCCGCAAGAGTTTTCAGGCCTGCCCGGTCTCGAATCGGCTGACCTTGCCGTCGCGAAGGGTGAAGCGCCAATTGGTGCGCATCGATCCCCAGCGCGAGTTGGTGTAGTTGGCCACCAGCTCGATGCCGCCGTCCCCGATCGTCTCGATCTCCATGCGACCGCTGCTGCCGAAGACCTCGGAGTCGGTCCACTGCGCGAGGTTGCGTTCGACACCGTCGTCGGACATCGACGCGTCATCGGTCAGGACCGCGAAAAACCGGTCCTGGTCATTCTGGTTGAGCGCGTCGACGAATTCTTGAACCACTGGATCGAGCTGCTGTGCGGTCATCCGGTCTTCCCTCTCGAATCAGGTGGGGAGCGTAGGGCGAAACAGCAAATATCCGGCACTCACTCTAGGTCAGTTCGGTCCTCGGGCGTGTGACGTTGCCAAGCGCGTTACGCGATGAGTGCGATGGGTGCGGTGAAGGTGCGCAGGATGTCGTCGACCAGCGCAGGGGGCCTCGGTGCCGAGCTGGACCGAGCGCTTTTCCAATTGCCCGTCGAGCCACAGCGAGGCGAGACCGTGGGCGAGCCCCACCAGGCGACGGCGATAGTGTCGGCTTTGTCGGCAGGCAGCAAGCCTGCGGCGACACAATCGGCGACGGTGTCGGCCAGCACGGTGAACGCGTCGTCGCCCGCGTCCATGGCGTCGGGATGCTTGTCGGGTTGTGAGAGTTCAGGGCGAAACATCAGCCGGAAGTGTCCGGGATGTTCGCGGGAGAACCGCACGTAGGTCTCGGCGAGCGCGGTCAGCGCGTGCAGTGGGGTGTCCGCGGCCGCGCGGGCGGCCGTCACTTCGTTGCCGAGTAGTTGGAAGCCCTGGGTGGACAGTGCGGCGAGCAGCGCGGCGCGGTCGACGAAGTGGTGATAGGGCGCGCCGGTGTTCACGCCCGCCTCCCTGGCCACTCGGCGCAGGCTCACCGCGCCGATGCCCTCGGTTTCGATCAACCGGAGACAGGCGGCAAGCAGGGTGTCGCGCAGTGCGCCGTGGTGATAACTCGTCCGCGTCACTATCCGAGCCTGCGTCCGGTCCGGGAAACACTGCTGGACACCGCGGAGAGTCTGATCGAATACGGTGTTGTCGCGACGCCACGAGGCTCCGCAACGCCGGTGCGTCGGTCTCTGCCGGCAAACGCTGTCGGCGCGTAGGGGTTCGGTCGTGCTGATTGCGACAGTGATCGTCACCGTTGTCACGCTGGTCAGGCGCTGGTCGGGGCGGCGCACCGCCACGACATCGACAGTCGGAACGCTGACTCGTTCGCGAAGGAACACCATACGGCGGCTGTTGGGAGTGTTCGCCGCGGCTGTGACGTTCGTCGGAATCGCTATTGCGGCAGGCATGCTCGCGCAATGTTGACCGGCCGTCGTGGCGTGCTGAGGTGTGCTGTGGAAGGCATGGATACGTCAGAATTTGCCCGTGTGGTGCTCGATGCGGTGTCCCAGTTGTGCGCCGAACTCGGTGATGAAGGTGTCGGTGAGTGGTGGCCAACCCCAGAAGTCGAAGGCGAGTGCGCCGAGAGCGAATCCCGACGGCCATTGCCAATCGGTGACCGGGATGGCGTCACTGCAGGAGTTACAGGCGGCAGCGCCGACGCCGGTCTTTTCCCACGCGTCGATGCCGTTCCGGAATGGTCGCCAGATCTCGGGATCGGCTTCCCACTGCTGTGGGTAGTCGATGATCACCGTCGTAGCGTGGCAGCGCGGGCACACCGCCGAGTCCGGCTCGATCTCGCCCTGCCCGCCGTAGTGGCCGGCGCGCCCGACGATCACGGCTACCGGGCCGGGGATCCAGTCGCCCCATTCCTGGGTGACCTGCGCCCAATCCGGTCCTGGCACATAACCTTTGTCCACCCCGAGGCTGTACATCGCGTCACCGGACATCTCCCGAGTGAGCAGCCGTCGGGAAATCATCCAGTCCAGCATCCGGGCCGCCACCGCGTTCGCCTCCGTAGCGGTCACCTCGATGTCGACGATCCGTTCGAAGTAGTCACCCATGTTTGTCGAGCACCTCCTGAATCAGTGGTGCACACTCTGCCAGCACGGACCGACAGCGATTCGGAAGCCGCCGGTGCCCTGCGGTCGAATCGTGATGGTAGACAGACCTCATGACTGTGCCACGTCCGTTCCGGTTCGGCGTCAACATGGTGGTTCCCGATTCCCGCGCGAATTGGATCGAAAAGTGCCGTAGGGCAGAGAAATTCGGCTACGACGTGATCGGAGTGGCCGATCATCTCGGGTTGCCCGCGCCTTTTCCCGCGATGATTCTGGCGGCCGAGGCGACCGAGCGAGTCCGGCTGAACACCTTCGTGCTGAACACGCCGTTCTACAACCCGGTGCTGCTTGCTCGCGATGTAGCGGGCGCGGACCAGTTCACGGATGGTCGAGTGGAGCTCGGGTTGGGTGCGGGCTATGTGCAGGCCGAATTCGAGGCGGCGGGCATCCCGTTCGCCAGCGGCGGCAAGCGTGTCGAGCACCTGGAGAAGACGGTCACCACGCTACGTGCGCTCTTCTCCGATCCGGAATATCAGCCGCGCCCCGCACAGCCGTCCGGGCCGCCGATGCTCATTGCGGGCTGGGGCGACCGGCTGCTCGGCGTGGCGGCGAAGCATGCCGACATCATCGGGTTCACCGGCGCTGCGGCCGCCCGCAACGGTGGGCCGCTGCAGATGGCGGGGCTCGAGGAAACCGCGGAGCGGATCGATTACGTGCGGAATCTGCTCGGCGCGCGAGTAGATCAGGTGGAACTGAATATCCTGGTCCAGCGCGTCGTTCCGCCGCATGAACGGGCGGCTGTGCTGGAGGTATTCGGTCCCGCACTGCCGCCGGATGTCGCCGAGAGCCCGGAAGACCTGCCGATCCTACTGATCGGCACGCCTGAGGAGATGGCGCAGCGGCTACGCGATCGCCGCGAGCGGTACGGCATCAGCTATATCACCGTGCTCGAGGACAGCATGGAGAACTTCGCGCCGGTGATTCAGCTACTTCGTTAGCGTGCTTCGGAGTTTCCGACGCCTGCTTTCGTGATGGCATCGACGATGTCTCGAGCCAGCGGCATGTCTGCGGCGGCGATGAATTTTTGTCGATGGCCCATCGCCTTTGCGATATCGGCCAACGTACCGAAATCGCAGTCGAGCGGCAGAAGATCACCGTGCAGGTCAAGGACGGATCCGCCGGCAGCAGTGAGGATGTAATGGCCTGGAGCGAGATCCCATATCGCGAATCCCTTCGCGAACTCGATCATCGCATCGGTGAATCCGGCAGCAACATGACAGAGTCCGATGGACCCGAAGTCGAGGCCGAGACGTCCGCGCTTGCTCCCGTCTGGTGATGGTCGGCTCAGGGCTTGGATGAGTCCGGTCTGTTCAGCCAATGGAAGAAAGCGTTCCGCCGGCTTCATGAGGTAGTTGGTGACCAGCGACTCCGACAGGGCAGGGGATCCTTCCAGGCGGAGTGGATGCAGGATACCGTCGGTCGTGATGACCGAAGCCTGATCGCGCCCGGTGTGATCGCGCACCGCGAGGTAGAGCTGGAGATGGTGGAAGATATCGCCGACCACTGCCGCGATCGGACGCCTGAGCGCGCGCGAGTAGACCATGACGTGGGTGTAGCCGTGCAGGGCGCGGACCGCGAGCTCGCTGGTGTCGAGTGGATCGACCAAGACGCACAGGTCCGGATCGGGATCATCACCGATGATCTGCGGGTCCGCTTCTTCGGACGCGTAGACGAACGACGGAAGAAATTCGGTGAGCAGCTGACGATACCGTTCGTGCATCCACAGATCGTGAGCGGACAGAAAGTTGTCACTGTGCCGAAGGTTCGCACTCTGTGCATGTTCGCCGGAGAGCGCCCCCTCGACCAACCGGGGGCGGATTTCACCGATCACCGTCGAAACCATGCTCGTAAGGTGTTGCGCGAGCTCGGGCTCGAGCTGAGGCAGGGTGGGCGTCACAGTGCATCACCTCTCGAATCAGCGTAGTTCCAGGGGCGGTTCGATGCCGGGAGGGCTCATGGTCGCAGCGATGAACACCGCTGCGAAGTCAGCAGCTCTCATGATCCCGGCACCGGTCAAGTGATCGAAGCTTGCCACCTCGAGATCACGTGCTTTGGTCATTGCTCCGAACACCGCGAAGTAGATCTCAGCTTCGGGATAGCGACTGCGGATCTCACGGCTGATGAGTCCGACTACGTTCGCATGCTTAACTTCGAAGTCGCACAATACAATTGTCGGTACATTCGGTAGTTGGGGATAGACGGATGCCGAATCAAGAGTGATGTCGTCGCGGCTCTTGTTGCACTTGAGGTACCCGATCGGGCAGCGGCTGAACTGGGCCGAGGCGAGAAAAGTCGCCATGACCAGCCCGGCCTCGTTGATGCCGAAACATGCATCGGCATCGAGCCGTCGCCCGAGATTCTTGATCTGGTGGATCAGCCGTTCGAGCCCGAAACCAAATGTCGCCCATGTCAGGTTCAACAACTGGCCAGGCTGCGGATTCGGCAACGAGAACAGCCGAATCGCCGGATTGCCGTATTCGACGGTGGGCACGGCAAGTTCGAAGTCGGTGCCGATTATGTTGCCTTCCGCGACAAGCCTCGCAGCTGATCGGGAAGCAATGGGCGATGAGGTGGTAACGCCTGTGAGCTTCTTGAGCGAGATCTGATCCTCCGGCGCGAGCCGCTCATACGTCTCGGCGACTAGGTCGATGGGGGAGATGTCTTCGTCAGCCACCCCCAGTGGTCCCCGGCCGTAGGCAGCAGCGAGAATCAAGAGGCCGGAGAAAGTCGGAGGCGAGCCGGAACCCCCACGGCCGCGAGCCCAGGTCTCCCATGCGTTGATAGTGGTACCACCGAGGCTGGTCTGGTGGTCTGTGATCTCGTTGTACCGGGCAGCGGCTTGATCTTGAGAGATGCCGCACGCATACCGATGCGCCTGCAGGCTGGACGTATTCGGATGGCGGTTCATCAACTCGACAGCCGCGTCTTTGACGGACCCGATTTCCTGCCAGAGTTGCCGCCCTACGCGCGCCATCTCGCGTCCGCGTGCCTGCGGGCTCATCCCTAATCGCTGAGTAGTCATTGCCCCCCTCACGGAATCCACCGGCAAAAGCAACTTACCCATTCCGATGGGCAATCGTGACCGTGATCGACGAAACTGCAGGCCGCCCCGCCCACAGACCCGGTCATCGATGCCCTGCCTCTGAGGTGCGGTGAAGCCGGGCCGCTTGCGATCGTACTTGCACGGCTAATACCAAGTGATAGGGGGTTTTGATGTTCGAGGAACACCGGACCTTGGACGAGGTGCGTTGGTTGTACGAGCGCGTGTACGACCTGCCCGTTGTGGTCATGTCGAACTGGGTGCTGCTCCAGGTGTGTGACTTCGTGGGCGGTGTCATCTTCCCACGGGAACTCGCGCGGAAAGTGTTGGGCCATCTGAACGAGTCGCTGATTCCGGTGATCGAGCACCCGCATCGGAAACGCTGGACGATACTCGTCTACCCGAACTGCTTGCCGGACGATGTTGCCGAACGAGCGATGAGTCGGTCCTGTGTGTCGATGACGGTCCGGGGTGACCGTGTCGTCCTTCCATTGCCCTGCGACCGCGGCGGATTCCGGTGGATTCGAGAACCGGCGAAACCTGTTGTGTTGCCGAAGCTCTCCGAGATCATTGCCGCCATGCAAGCTGTGCAGACGTGGGTGTGATGACCGCCGATCAGAGTTTGCCGCGACGTATTCGGCTCGACTTCGGTGTCGGGCCGCGTCAGCCTGTCGCATCCTATGCTTGCGCCGCCGGATGTAATCATCCGATTCGTGCAGGCGTTGCGGGAGTGGGACATCGACTACACGGTCACAGTGGATGTCGATTCGGTCGGGTCTGCGCCGATGCCGTTCTGGCAGTTGTGGATCTGGGACTGACGCATGGCGGTTGCCGCGGGCGCGGCTAATGAACTAGTTCGGCGAGCGAATCGTTCAAGTAGGTGGCGAACTTCCACACGTCCGGAATGGTGTCGGTGCAGGCGAGGATGCCGAAGTCGAGGTGGCCGTTGTAGGACATGACGGTGATGTTGAGCGGGCCCGACAGGTCGGTGAGTACGGAGATGGGATAGGTACCTGCCACGCGAATTCCCGCGGCGTACAACGGCATCTGAGGGCCTGGCACGTTGGAGACAACCAGGTTGGCCAAGGGGAGTGCGGGTGCGGCGGCGCGGAGCAGCATTCGGGTTGCCAGACCGTGCAAGATCTGGGGGAGGACTGCGGTGGCGTAGTGCAGCAGGGCCGGTGGAGTGGCGTGGAAGTGTTCCTTGGCGGCGAGCATGGCGGCGTGGGTGAGTTTCATGCGGTGCTGCGGGTTCGCTTCGCCGATCGGAAGTTCACACAGCATGATGGAGAACTGATTGCCCGCGGTGCCGCACTGCTCGGGGGTACGGACCGATACAGGTATCGCGGCAACGGCGGGGTCGTCGGCGGGTATGTCGTGGTCGATCAACCAGCGGCGAAATGCTGAGGCGCACAACGTCATCACGACGTCGTTGACGGTGCCGTCGAAGCTGTTCTTGATGTGCTTGACGGTATCGAGGGGCAGGGACACGAAGGCAAAGGAACGGTCGGTGCTGTTGGGGCCGGTGCCGGGCAATCGGGGATTCACCTTGCGCATATCGTCGAGCGCGCTCGGCAGCATCGGTCCGAGGCGCAACGGCAGGCGCATCCGGTCGGCCTGGCGGGTCATCGTGTTCGCGATGCCGCGACCGAGCATTTCGGCAGGGTTGGGCGTTCGACCCAGCGTGACCCCGTCGGCCGGCGGCGGCACCGGCTGCGACTGCGGGACGACGTCGAAGACCGCGGCCATCACTTCGGCACCCGACACACCATCGATCAGTGCGTGGTGCACCTTGGTGTAGATGGCTCGGCGACCTCCGGCCAGTCCCGAGATCAGGTGACATTCCCACAGCGGTCGGTTTCGGTCCAGCGGCTGCGCGTGCAAGCGGGCCGCGAGGTCTGCCAGTGCCGCGTCGGTCGAGCCTTCGGGCAGGCGCGTATCGCGTACGTGATATCCGAGGTCGATGGTGTCGCAGTCGTCCCAATAGGGGAGATCGAGACCCCAAGGAATGGTGCGCAATCGCCACCGCAGCGGTGCGATCAGGTGCAGGCGGCTCGCGATCAACTCCCGCAATGCGGTGACGGTCAACACACTGTCTTCGGCGGTCGGCTCGAGCAACGTGACCGATCCGACGTGCAGCAGCATGGTGGGCGATTCGGCATTGAGCAGCAGGACGTCGAGCGAGCTGAGCTGGCGGGACGGCCCGCGATCGCTCGATAGCGGAATCTTTTGCGATGGCGCTGCCGGGTTCGCGTGTGTGCCGCAGGCGAGTTGGCCGGGTGTCGTGATGCGGATGTCCAAGTGGCTGGCGGGTTTCAGGTCGGTGTGAAACATGAGGTCTCCGCGATGTCGCTGGGTCAGGACAGACTGCCGACCGAATTCAGGGGCGGCGGCGTGATGGTGCCGCGACGCATGGACGATCTGTCGGTATCTGCGGGCGCTGAGAGCCGTTCGAGCCGCTCCGCTCGTCCGGTGAAGCCGGTGTCTGTTTCGAAGACGCGTCAGCGAGTCTAGTTGTCGACCGAGCGCTATCGGTCGCGATCACGTTCTCGGCAGGTTAATTCTGCGCAAACCCTCGATAAGGATGTGTAACTCCGGCGACTGCTCGTCGATCACGATCCGCGCCGGCCGCTGCGGACGGGTGCGGCACGAAGGGGAAATCGCTATCGAGGCAAGACATTCCGGACTGGTGCCTGGGTGCGACTGTTTGCGGCTGGTCGGCGCAGCACGCTCGCGGACCATGTGAAGAACTGTGACCGGTTATTCATTTACCGTATGATTGTGATTTTCATCACTTCGACCCGGGCAATTTGTCGGTGTCAGATGGCATGGTGGTCGGTATGCCATTGACCAATTCCGTTGCCGCCACCGATGTCATCCGAGTGTTGGGGGCCAGCGAGCACAACCTGCGCAATGTGTCGCTGGAGATCCCGAAGAACAAGATCACGGTGTTCACCGGTGTCTCCGGTTCCGGAAAGTCCTCCATCGTCTTCGACACCATTGCCGTGGAATCCCAGCGCCAGCTCTACGCAACGTTTCCCGCGTTCATCCTCAACTTTCTGCCCCGCTACGAGCGCCCGCACGCAGAGGCGATCGAAAACCTGACCGCGCCGGTGATCATCGATCAGCAGCCGGTCGGTGGCGGGCCGCGTTCCACCGTCGGCACGATGACCGACATCTACTCGATGGTGCGAGCCATGTTCGCCCGATTCGGTACGCCCTCGGCCGGATTCGTCTACAACTACTCCTTCAATGTGCCGCAGGGCATGTGCCCGGATTGCGACGGACTCGGGCAGGCGGTGCGCGCTGATCCCGACCGGCTGGTCGATCGGAGCAAGTCGCTCAACGAGGGCGCCATCCTGCTGCCCGGCTATGGGGTGGGCAGCGGTGACTGGCAGCTGTACGGCAACTCCGGCCGGTTCGATCCGGACAAGAAGCTCGCCGACTACAGCGCCGAGGAATTCCAGGATCTGTTGTACGGCACCGGCGGCAAGGTGGAGCTGACCTTCAGTAAAGGCACATGGAAGGCGAATTACGAAGGCGTGGCGGCGAAGTTCACCCGCACCCGGTTGCAGCGCGACACCTCCGCGCTCAGCGAGAAGACTCGCGAGCAGATACAAAAGTTCCTCACCGAGGGTGTGTGTCCGACGTGCAACGGCGCTCGGCTCAATGCCGAGGCGCTCGCGACGAAGATCAACGGACGCAATATCGCCGACTGGTCGGGCTTGCAGATCACCGATCTGATCGCAGTGCTCGACGAGATCACCGATCCGGCCGCACTCGGGCTGGCCGCCGCGATTCGCACCGCAGTGCAGCGGGTGGCCGATATCGGTCTCGGCTACCTGAGCCTGGACCGGGCGACGTCGAGCCTGTCCGGCGGTGAGGGGCAGCGGCTGAAGATGATCAAGCATCTGGCCAGCACGCTGATCGGCATGACCTACATCTTCGACGAGCCGAGCGTCGGCTTGCACCCGCGCGATGTCGGCCGGTTGAACAATCTGCTGAAGGCGTTGCGGGACAAGGGCAATACGGTGCTGGTCGTCGAGCACGATCCCGATGTCATCCAGATCGCCGACCATATCGTAGATGTCGGGCCGCGTGCCGGGGTGCACGGCGGACAGGTTGTGTTCGAGGGCAGCTTCGCCGAGCTGCGTACGGCCGATACCCCGACCGGTGCCGGGCTGCGTAGGCCGTTCACGGTGAAGGAGGTGTTTCGGAAGTCGAACGGTGCGTTGCTGATCGAGCACGCCACTGTGCACAACCTCAAGGATGTCACCGTCGCGATCCCCACCGGCGTGCTCACCTCGATCACCGGCGTCGCCGGATCCGGTAAGAGCAGCCTCATTCGTGATGTGTTCGTGCGCAACCATCCCGAGGCCATCTTCGTGGACCAATCCGCGATCGCGGCTTCCTCGCGCTCTACGCCTGCCACCTACCTGGGGCTCATGGACCCCATTCGCAAACTGTTCGCCAAGGCCACCGGTGAATCACCCGGGCTGTTCAGCTTCAATTCCGCGGGCGCGTGCAAACAGTGTGAAGGGCGCGGCGTGATCATCACCGAGGTCGCCTACATGGATCCGGTGACCACCCATTGCGACGCCTGTGATGGACGGCGATTCTCCGAAGAGGTGCTGGCACATACCTTCCGCGGCAGTTCGATCGCGGACGTGCTGGAGATGTCGGCCGAAGAGGCCGTCCGGTTCTTCCCCGAGAAGGCGCTGCATACCAAGCTGCGCACCATGAACGAGGTCGGTCTGGATTACTTGAGTCTCGGCCAGGCGATGAGCACCCTCTCCGGCGGCGAGCGCCAACGCATCAAACTGGCCACCCAACTCCAGAACACCGGCAGCGTCTATGTTCTCGACGAGCCGACCACCGGGCTGCACATGTCGGATGTGGACACGCTGCTCGCGCTGATGGACGGGCTGGTCGAGCGAGGCAACACGGTGGTGGTGATCGAGCACAACCTCGATGTGGTCGCGCACTCGGACTGGGTGATCGATCTCGGGCCAGACGGCGGCAAGGACGGCGGTGAAGTGGTCTTCACCGGCACGCCGGCGGCATTGCTCGAGCATCCGACCTCGTTGACCGGCGAGTACTTGCGCAAGTACAAGGCGGCGTAAGCGGCTGTGCTGTGGTCGGCAGCCGGCAGCCGGCAGCCGGCCACAGCGCGCCCGCCCGATGCCCAGGCGGCCGGCTGCTGCACGATCGCGGCGTCGTCGAGCCCACACGTTCGCCCGGCTGATCCGTCCGTCGCCGAACTTTGCCTACGGGCAGGACGCGGAAGTTCACCGGCCGATTTCCACCGGGGATCCCGAGGGACATTCCGGTGGCCCTGCCGTATCGGTGGGATTCGTCGACGAGGAAGTTTGCGCCGTGGAACCGGTGCAGGGTTTCGAACTGGCCCTCGTCGATCGAGTCGAAGAGGTCGTGGTAGCGCTGGGCAATCGCCGTTCGGTCGCGCAACAGTCCGGTCGGATCGCCGACGACATCGTGTTCGGCGTCGTCGGTGCGCGTATCGAGGAAGGCATCGGCGTCCGTCTCGGACAGCGAGGAACCGGGAGGAGTTCAGCCGCTGGTGAACTGCTGGGTGCCGGTGATGCGGAGCAGGTCCAGTGCGGAGGCGGCGGCGGTGCCCGGTGCGGCGGAGTAGACGATGACGGTCTGGTCGGAGTCGGGGACGAGCAGGGTGTCGCATTCCAGGACCAGATGCCCGAGTTCGGGATGGTCGACCGATTTGGTGGCGCTGCGCCATGGTTCGGACGGCCGTGCATTCCACAGCTGCTCGAATCGTTGACTGCGCGAACAAAGTTCGCTGATCAGGCGCAGCAGGTCGGGGTCGTCGGGGTAGCGGGCCCGCGCGCTGCGCAGGCTGCTGACCGAGAGGACGGCGGCGGCCTGCGTCTCGGCGGGGGTCGGTGCGACCCGACGTGGCCCGGTGCCCAGGAACTGCTGCCAGATGATGTTGCGTTGCGCGTGCGGCCACTCGGTGAAGTCGCCGAGCAGTGCCGCCGCCATCGGATTCCACGCCAGCACATCGCCTTTAGCTGACATGACCAGGGTGGGCAGGTCGACCATCCGGTCCAGCAGTCGCAGCACGCTCGGCCGGACCAGCATGGCGATCCGGCCTGCCTGTGGTGGCACGGACCCGGCGAACTGGAAGAGCAGATCGCGATCTTCGTCGTTCAGGCGCAGCGCCCTGGCCAGAGCCGCCAGTACAGCGGTCGAGGGGCGTGGGCCGCGGCATTGTTCGAGTCGAACCACGTAGTCGACGCTGACGCCGGCCAGTTGTGCGACCTCTTCGCGGCGCAGTCCGGGTACCTGTCTGCGCGAGCCCGCGGGGAGCCCGACATCGCTGGGCCGGATGCGGCCGCGGGCCTGCCGAAGCAATTCGGCGAGTTCCGTGCGATCCATATCCTCGATCATGCCGCAGCGTGCACACGTCGGGGTGGTACCGCTGGTCCCAGGAGGCTGCGGTCCTGGTGGGCCCGCTGTGCGGCGGCGACGCTCGGGTCATGGACAATTCCACCACCACGACAGCGTTGGTCACCGGAGCGAACAAAGGACTCGGTCGTGAGACCGTTAGCAGATTGGCGGGCCTCGGCTGGCGGGTGTTCCTCGCCGCCCGCGACGCCGATCGCGGCAAGACCGCGGTGGCCGACCTCACCGACGCCGGGCTGAACGTCGAGTTCGTTCACCTGGACGTCACGTCCGTCGACTCGATCGCCGCAGCCGTCGAGGCAGTCGGACAACGAACCGGACAGCTGGATGTGTTGGTGAACAACGCCGGTATCGGCGGCACCCGCAAACTCCCGCCCGAGACCACGGCGGCCGATCTGCGAGAAGTATTCGAGACCAACGTCTTCGGCGCGGTAGCGGTGACCAACGCATTCCTGCCGCTGTTGCGCGCGGCCACCCGGCCTCGCATCGTGATGGTGTCGAGCGGCATCGGCTCGCTGGCTCGTACCTCCGACCCGGCCCGCATCGAGTCCACCCTTCTCGGACTGCCCTACCCGTCTTCGAAGACCGCCCTGAACATGATCACCTCGATGTACTCCCGCGCGCTCCCCGACATCCGAATCAACGCCGCCGACCCCGGTTATACCGCAACGGATCTGAACAACAACTCAGGCCACCAAACGGTGACCGAGGGCACCGACGCGATCGTCCGCCTGGCGTCGATCGAACCGGACGGGCCGACCGGTGGATTCTTCGATCGCTTCGGCCCGGTGCCCTGGTGACCACGTTCGAGCAGTGACCAGCCGGGCGCGCGGTGAGTTCGACCGGCTCGACGGTGCGGTGACTCGTCGATGAGAGCGATGCTCAGCGGGTCGTTGTGATCGAAATCGACTGGTATCCGCCAGCTCGCACGGCCGCGGTGAGCAGCGCCCGGACATCGCGCGGCGCGCCGGGCAGTAGGTCGAGCAGGTCGGTCCGGCTTGCCTCGAGTGCACCCGCGCCTATGTTGGCGAACATGGAGACGGCATTCGTGACCTGGTAGGGCTCCATTCCTAAGTCCTGCAGTGCGATTCGGGTATCGAACAGTGACATGGATCGGTAGCTCACCGGCCGGTCGAGCGATTCGGCCAGCACCGCCGCGATGTCGGACCCGCTGATCGTCGCGACACCTTCGAGTTCGTAGACCTTGCCCGCGTGTCGGCTGCGACCACCTGCCGTAAGGTCACGGCTGGTTTCGGTGGCCACCCCCACCGCCGCGTCGGCGAGGTCGTCGCGAGCGACAACCGATACCCGTCCATCACCGAATGCGGCTGTGTAGAAACCTGTTTCGGCGGCCGAGACGGCGCCCGCGGCCGCCAACCCGATCGGAACCTCGGCATAGAGGCCGTTGCGCAGAATCGTCACATCGAACGGTGCCGAAGCCAGACGTTTCTCGGTCCATCGGTGTGGGAGCGCGATGGTCATCAGATCACCGGAACCCGCGAGGCTGGTGTAGATGACGTGCCGGACGCCGGCCGTCGTCGCGGCGGCGACCACTGCGTCATGTCTGGCCAGCACCACGTCGTCTTCCGCGTAACCGGCCGAGACGAACACCAGCACGTCCACCTCCCGGAATCCTTCGACCAGGGTGGCAGGGACGTCGAAATCGATGTGTCGTACGCCGGCGCCATCACCGGAGCGGCTGCCCGCCGCGACGGTGAGATCGTCGAGTGCGGACAGCCCGTCGAAGACCAGGCTGCCGAGCGAACCGGAAATACCGGTGACGAGGATCATTGGTGCACTCCCGAATGTTGCAGTTGCTGAACACAACCCAGCATCCGCAATCACGGGCGGCGGCATAAGGAGGCACTCTGATGTCAGTCACGAACACGGCGGTTAGCACGCAGGCGGCGGGCCCTATTCCCGAAGGACCCTGTGGCGATGACGACTGTGGGATTCGCGATGTCCTCGACAGGCTGGGGGATCGGTGGGCGGTGCTGGTGATCGTGGAGTTGAGCAAGGGAGTGCGTCGCTTCCGCGAACTGGAGCGAGCGATTCCGGGCATTTTCCAGCGCATGCTGACGTTGACCACCAAAAGGCTGTGGCGGGACGGGATCCTCGATCGGATCGCCTACCCGACCATCCCGCCGCAGGTCGAATACCGGCTCACCGCGACCGGCCGGAGTCTCGCCGAGACGGTGCTGGTGCTCGCCGACTGGTCGCGAGAGCACAGAGGCGTCATCGCCGCCGCCCGGCAACAGTGGGATGCCGAGCACGCATCCGCAAATCGGGCTTGAATGGAAACGTCGTGGCTGGGTGCCGCGACCTATCTCAGTGCCCTCTTTCGAGGCAGACCCACTTGCCGTCGGGTCCGCACTCGCAGAGGTAGGGGCCCTGTTCCTGGGTCTGGCCTACTGTGCACTCCGGCGCCGGGGTCGGGTCCTGCTGCCTTGCGGCAGCTGCCGCGGCACCGGACAGTGCCATGCTGCCGACGGTTGCCAGACCCGCGAGGAGGATGGTGAGTGAGCGGTTCGGCTTAGCTCTCATTGCCGTGGCTCCTTCCTATCGACGTGGTCGATCGAAGTGCTCATTATCCTCGTCATACCGGGCGGTCGCTATAGCGCACTCGGGCCTGCTCAGCGGGCTCCACCGTTGACATAGAGCGTTTGGCCACTGACATAGGAGGCTTCGTCGCTGGCCAGGAACGCAATGACAGCGGCGACCTCCTCGGGCTGCCCGACTCGCCCGAGTGGGGTGCGCTCGGCAACGGTCTGCTGGTGCTCCTCGGCGGTCAGCCCGACCCGGTTGGCGGTCGCGGCGGTCATTGCGGTGGCGATGTAGCCGGGGGCGACCGCGTTGACGTTGATGTTGTAGGGGCCGAGTTCGATGGCCAGCGTCGCGGTCAAGCCCTGGATGCCTGCCTTGGCGGCGGCGTAGTTCGCCTGGCCGCGGTTGCCGAGTGCGGAGCGGCTGGAGAGCGAGACGATCTTGCCGTAGCGCTGCGCGACCATGAACTTCTGTGCGACCTGCGCGCAGTGGTAGGCCCCGGTCAGGTTGACCGAGAGGACCGCGTTCCAGTCGTCCTCGGACAGTCGGAAGAACATGTCGTCGCGGGTGATCCCGGCATTGTTGATCAGGATGTGTGGTTGCCCGAGATCCGTTGCCACCTGGTCGAATACGGACTGCACCGAGGCGCGATCGGTGACATCGCAGACATAACTGCGGGCCGTGGCGCCCGCCGCGATGATCTGCTCGACGGTCTTGTCGGGGGCGTTGCGGTCGAGCGCCGCCACCGCCGCGCCCTCGGCGGCCAGCTGCACCGCGGTGGCCGCGCCGATGCCCTGTGCCGCGCCGGTCACAACGGCCACTTTGCCGGTAAACCTGTTCATCGATGGTCCTTTCTGTGCTTCGACGAGGCCGGATCCGACGTCGTCAGAATGCGCTGATTCCGGTCAGGTCTCGGCCGATCAGCAGTTTCTGGATCTGGCTGGTGCCCTCGTAGAGGGTCATCACCTTGGCGTCGCGCAGATACTTGCCGACCGGGAACTCGTCGACATAGCCGTAACCGCCGAACACCTGCAGGGCGCGATCGGCGGCGCGTACCGCGGCCTCACTCGCGAACAGCTTCGCCTTGGACGACGCGATGGCGAACTCGGCGCCGCGGTCGATCAGATCTGCCACCCGCCACACCAGCAGCCGGGCGGCGTCCACGTCGAGTGCGATGTCGGCGAGCAGTTCCTGCACCAGTTGGTGCCCAGCGATCGGCTTGCCGAATTGTGTCCGCTGGGTGGCGTACCCGACCGCGGCGTCGAGGCACGCCTGCGCGATCCCGACACAACCCGCGGCGACCGACATCCGGCCCTTGGCGAGAGCCGCCATCGCGACAGTGAACCCTTCTCCCTCGGCGTGCAGTCGCGCGCTGTCGGGGATGCGAACGTCATCGAGCACGAGTTCCGCGGTCGCCTGCCCACGCAGCCCGAGCTTGCCGTGCACGGGGCGCGCGGTGAAGCCGGGGGAGTCGGTCGGAACGAGGAAGGCCGTAATGCCACGGTGCCCGTCGCCGCCGGTGCGCGCGAAGACGAGCGCGACCTCGGCCCAGGTCCCGTTGGTGATGAACATCTTGCGGCCCGAGATCACCCAGTCGCTGCCGTCGCGGACCGCGCGTGTACTCAATTGTGCTGCATCCGAACCAGTTCCAGGTTCGGTGAGCGCGAAACAGCCGAGCGCCGCCCCCGTGGTCAGCCGGGGCAGCCAGGTGCGCTTCTGTTCGTCGGTCCCGTAGTAGTGGATGGATTTGGCGACGAGGCCGAGGGAGACCGAGACGATGCCGCGTATCGCGGAGTCGCCGCGACCCAGCTCCTCCAGCACGAGGCAGTAGGCGAGGTGGTCGCCGCCACTGCCGCCGTATTCCTCCGGAATGGTAAGGCCGAGAAATCCGAGCTCGCCGAGCCGCGGCACGATCGCTGGATCGACCGATTCGGCGCGATCCCATTGCATTGCGTGCGGGGCGATCTCGCGGTCGACGAAGTCGGCGGCCATGCGCTGTGCCGCGGCCTGTTCGTCGGACAGTTCCAGGTTCACCGCAACTCCAATAAAACTAACGATGAAAGTTTCTTGTAGGCTAGCCCGGCATAAACTAACAACGCAAGTTTGTGGGCTCGCATGCGACACTGAGGGCCGATCGACCAGGAGGTTTTCGTGGGAAGACCGCGCCGACCATTGCTGAGCCGGGAGCGCATAGTGTCCGCCGCGTTGGCCCTGGTCGACGCCGACGGCCTCGAAGCTGTATCCATCCGCAGGCTGGCCACCGAACTCGGAGTGCGGGGGCCCTCGCTGTACAACCACCTCGCCACCAAGGACGACCTGCTCGACGCGATGGTCGATGCGGTGCTCGGCCAGGTGGACCTGTCGATGTTCAGTGACAACACCGACTGGCGCGCCGCGCTCGAAGCCTGGGCCCGGTCGTATCGCGCGGCATTGGCAGATCATCCGAACCTGGTGCCCGCGTTGCATCAGGGGATGGGCAGGCGGCCGAACGCGCTGCGCCAAGCGGATGCAGTCTTCGGTGGGCTGGTATCGGCGGGCTGGCCGCGACGTGAGGCAACTCAGGTGGGCGCACTCATGCGGTTCTTCGTCACCGGTTCCACCCTGGGGTCTTTCGCGGGCGGCTTCCCCGAGGATGCGGCGGTGTATCGCGGCAACTACCCGCACCTCGACGAAGCACACCTGCTGTCGGGGCGGCAACGCGAAATCGACGATGCGGCGTTCGAAACCGGCCTGCGCGCGTTACTGGATGGTCTCACCCTGCGATTCCAGGCACTGTCCTCGGCCGCGCCCGGCGATTGATCGCCGGTGGTCAACTCACCGCGCGGGCTTCGAATTCGGTGAACCAGTCCGGAAACTCGGTGAGGTCCTCCAGTACGACGTCCGCGCCCGCCGCTCGGAGTTCGTCGGCGTCGCATGGTCCGGTGGTGACGCCGACAGCCGCCACTTCGGCGGCCCGCGCGCCGCGCATATCACCGGAGTGATCGCCGACAAAGACATCGGCCTGCTGTTCGCGCAGCACACCGGCCTTGCCCGCCGACCAGAGATCACCTGCCAAATGATCTATCTGCCAACCGAGTTCGACCAGGTGCAGCCGTGCCAACGGCTCGTGCTTGCCCGTGACGATCACTACTCGCCCGCCGCGCTCGGCCACTGCGGCCAACGCCGCGTCGGCGCCGGGCATGGCCGGAATGTACGGCACCACGGTCGGATACAGCGCGCGATAGCGGGCCACCAGGGCCGGAATGAGATCGGCGGGGGCGCCCGCATCGGCTAATAGCTGGTCGAGCGGGGGTCCGAGTCGGTCGGCGAGCTCGACGCCACGCAGCGGGAGATCGAACTCGGTCGCGATGGTGTCGATCGCCCGTGTGACGCCGGGACGGGAGTCGATCAAGGTCATATCCAGGTCGAAGCCGACGGTCCAGGTCACCAAACGACTTTACAGCGTGTCTTTGCACCGGTGAGATCGACGCTCGCCCAGGCGGCGACCGCCGGCGACCCAACGGTCGCCGAGACGGTTGGTTATCCCTTGCGATTCGGGAAGTGCTGCTCCGGAGGTTCCTGGTCGTCGTCGTGCCCGTCGATCAGCTCGGCGGTCCCGCCTGTCTCGGTGGTTGGTGTGTGGAACTCGGCGCGGGCCGACCCCAGCTCGCGCGGCCCGGACGGATCGATCGAAAGATCGAGTGACTCGGTTGCGGGCAGCGATGTGTCTCGAATCGCCAGAAACGCTTCGAGGAGGGCCAATTGGTCGACAGTCATGCCGGACGCCGTGGACGACAGCTCGTCCTGCAGGACTTCCTGCCGATGCGCCGCCTCGATCCCCGGCGTTTCGGGATCGACCCGCCGCCACTGCACGGCGCGCGTCCACAATGGGTCGCCGCATGCCCACGCCCAGATGACGGCGCGGACCACAGTATGCAGCATCGTGTACACGCGGAAACGCTCCGAGGCGGAGCCGGTCCGATGTTCGATCTCATAGACCCATTCGTGGCGGCGCGTGCGGATGTAGGTCCCGTCGTCGTGCGCGACGACCAAGAACGGATCGTCGGGGTCGGCGGCACCGACCACGAAGTCCTCGAGCAGCGCGGCGGTGAGGTAGGGCAGTGACCTCCTGTCGTGGTCGTATGCGCCGACGGTGACGTGGACATCGACCCGGTCGCGCGGGTCGTAGAGGTGCCCGGTCGCGACGTCGAGCACGGCGAGGCTGCGGTCCTTGGTCAGCTTCAGAACGGCAAGCAGATGCCGGCCCCGGCTCGGCCCCCAGGTGCGCAACACGGCTCCGCGGACATCCGCGACGGCCGTGATCAATCCGACGGCCGCGCCCTTGCTCTCGATCTCGGCCAGGAGGTCGAGGACGGCGGGCGGCGCCGTGCTGTTGTCCGAAAAGGCGCACATCTGCTCGTACCGTGCCAGCGCGTCGAGAGCGGTATCGACTTCGCCTTCCGGGATCACTCCGAAATCACACGTGACCGCCAGGCTGGTCAGCAGCGAGTCGAATTCCGGTGTCTGGTGCACCGCGACGTTGCCGTCCTTGTCGATCTCGGTGCCTGCCGCGAGGCTGATCTGTGAGTCCCTCCACCAATAGACCGCCGGACTGACCGGTCGCGGTTCGCTGCGATAGGTGTTGGCCGCTACCTTGCCGAGCAGGATCACGGCCGTCATCGCGTCCGGTCCGGTAATGGGGTGTACATACACGTTTCCCTCGTGTGAGGTGACGAAAAGCGCACCGTACATTCCGACTACCGGGTAGTCGTCGAGCCACCGTGTGTGGGCGCTCGCGAAGTCCGAGCCGCTCAGCACAGCGAAGTACGCGTCGTTGTAGCCCTTCCATTCGACCGCGAGGCTGCTATCGGCGCGCGTATTCGCCTCGGCGAGGTCGAAGAGTTCGTCGAGGTCTACGTCCCAGTCGGCGAGCATCTCGGGCGTGACGGCCACGGCGGTGTGGAATTGACCCAGCACCGCCACCTGCACGATGCCCGGTGCGACCTCCCGGCGGACGACTTCGATGCCCGCGTCGGCGCCTGCCGGCGCGAGGCGCGTCCTGAGCAGGCACCGCACCGTGGCAAAGTCATTGGTGTCCAGCGGATCTGTGTATTCCATGTCCACTTCGTGGAGAAACGTGCCGACGTAGTCCGCGACGAGCGCCGGCCACTGGTCGGCAGGGTGTTCGTTCAGGCTACGGCGTAGGTCGTCCAACCACAGGTAGTGCGGGCCGTCGCCACGCGGACCGATGAATTCCGCCACCTCGTCCGTGTCAGTTATCCGGCAGACGTAACCCAGCTGCTGTGCGGCCACAGTAACCAGCGAAGTCAGCATGCGCGAAGGCACATTGGACACTGTTCCCCCCGAGATCGGCGTCGAAAGACCCTAGGTCACCCGCACTCGCGCGCCCGGGCGTGGTTGTTTCCGTGTCCGGGAGGCCGAGCTGAAAGGTGGCGACATTACAGGGTGGTCGCGTATTCCGCACTGCGGCATGCGAGTTCGGCGATGTGATCGGCGAACCTGGACCACAGTTCGAGGGGGAGGTGTGTGGCTCATGCCGTCGAAGATCGCCAGCGTCGACCCTGGGGTTGCATTGGCGGTGGCTCCGCCGCCGACGTCGCACAGGGGGTCGTCGGCGCCGTACAGAATCGGGGTGGGTACGCGCAGTTGCCTGGAGTCGCGCGGTTCGGTCTCCGGAGGCGCCACGTCTGCCGCGAATTGGCGCATCATCGCGTCTCGGTCCTGTCCTGGGTCGTAGGCGCGTGCTGGGGTATAGGCCACTGCGGACGCGTCGAACTCGAGTCCGGGGGACCCTTGGCCCCGACTCCCGACTCCGACACCGTTCGCACTCTGCGGGCGAGTATCCCCGCCCGGCTCGAGCGCCACCGCGGCGAGTTGCCTGTCGAGGCTCGACGTATGTCGGGCCTCATTCATCGTCGAGGGATTGCGCGATATTCGACGTGCTCGGCTTTCCGCGTCGTCCCGGCGACTGGCGACCGGCGACCGGCGACCGGCGACCGCACGTGAGCGTGGGTTGTGCCGACGCGTCGGTCCTGCGTCGAGGGTGGGTCCGCACGCCGGTCGTCGTCGCGTTGTCGGGGCTTGCCATTCGGATAACAGGGAGTACGCTCATTAATGAGTCCACTCATTAACTGAGAGGTATCGGATGCCGACCTCGCCCGACCCGGCGCATGCGGGTCGCCGCCAGCGGAACATGCGCGACAAGCAGTCGCGCATCTTCGAAGCGGCGTCCGCGCTATTTGCCGAGCGGGGCTTCGAGAGCGTCACCACGCAGCAGATCTCCGACCGCGCCGATGTTGCCGCGGGGACGCTGTTCCGGTACGCGTCGTCCAAAGGTGAGTTGCTGCTGATGGTCTATAACGAGGACCTGCGGCTGGCACTCGAGCTCGGCGACGCGCTGTCGCGCTCGCAGAGTGAGCCGGTGGAAGCGGTGCTCAGCATGGTGCGGCCGACGGTGGAGGCTGCCGACCGGCATGTCGAGAACACCGTGGCCTACCAGCGTGAACTGCTATTCGGCTCGCCGACCGAGAAGTATCGCGCCGAGGGCCTTGCCCTTGTCGCGCAGCTCGAGGCGATGATCGCCGCGCGCCTGGCGGCTGCCGTCAGGCAGGGTGGACGCGAACCGCGCCGCCTGGACAAACAGGCACTGCTGGCGGGCCGCAGCGTGTTCGCGGTGCTGCACCTGATCCTTGCCCGGCCGTCGACCGGCGTGCATCCCGGCCAAGACGCGATCGGCGACTTGCATGACCAGATCACCCAGATCGTCACCGGATTCTTTACGTCGCTCGACGGTGTCGACACCGAAGACGACCGGTAAACATCGAGGGGCGGACTTCGCCCCATGAAGGAAGGAGACAGCAATGACCATCGAGATTCGCAGGGTGACAGTTCTCGGGACGGGGGTGCTCGGTTCGCAGATCGCGTTCCAGACCGCGTTCACGGGGTTCGACGTCACCGCCTACGACATCGACGATGAAGCCCTGACCGGCGCTCGTGATCGTTTCGCCAAGCTGGCGGCAACCTATGGCGAGGAGGTTGCCGGAGCCGCGGATGGGAAAGCGGAGCAGGCCGCGGCCGAAATCGTGCTGACCTCCGATCTCGCCGCCGCGGTGCGCGACGCCGACCTGGTCGTCGAGGCGGTGCCGGAGGTTCTCGCCATCAAGCAGGAGATCTACAAGCAATTGGGCGGGCTCGCGCCTGATCGCACCATCTTCGCCACGAACTCCTCAACCCTGTTGCCCAGCGACATCAAGGACTTCACCGGCCGACCGGACAAATTCCTCGCGCTGCACTTCGCGAACCTGGTATGGAAGTACAACACCGCCGAGGTCATGGGCACCCCCGAGACCGACCCCGAGGTGTTTCAGGCGGTCGTCGATTTCGCGGTCGCGATCGGCATGGTGCCGATCGAGTTGCACAAGGAAAAAGCGGGATACGTGCTCAACTCGTTGCTCGTGCCGCTACTCAATGCCGCCATGGCGCTCGGTGCGGGTGGATACGCCGAACCGGAGGCGGTCGACAAGACCTGGCGTATCGCGACCGGCTCGCCGCTCGGCCCGTTCCAGATGATCGACGTCATCGGCCTCACCACCCCCTACAACATCCTTGTCAACGGCGGCGAGGACGCACAGCAACTCGCGGCGTGGTTGAAGGCGAACTACATCGACAAGGGCAAGCTCGGCCTCGCCAGCGGAGAGGGGTTCTACCGGTATTCCGCCTGACCGCGGACGCGGCCAGTTCTTCGATCGCGCAGCAGTTCGATAGGAAATTGGACGCGAGCGAGATCGGTGAATCGACACAGTGATTCCCCCGATCCAGCCCGCAGTCCAGATTGGTACAGGGGTTTCTGAATACAGATATCTATGTATCGTATGAGCATGCGGACCACCGAGCAGGACGAAGCCCTGTCCCGGTTCGGGCATGCGCTGTCGGATGCCACGCGGACGCAGATCCTGCTGCAGCTGCGGGACGCGCCTGGATATCCGGCCGACCTGGCGGAGTCGATCGGGGTTTCGCGACAGATCTTGTCGAATCACCTTGCCTGCCTACGCGGTTGCGGGTTGGTGGTGGCGGTTCCGGAGGGGCGGCGCAACCGGTACGAGTTGGCTGATCCGCGGATCGCGCGGGCGCTGGAAGATCTGCTCGGGCTGGTGCTCGCCGTCGATCCGGCATGCTGCCCGGAGGCGGAGCAGGGGTGCTGCTGATGGTGTCGCCGCTCAGTGATTCGACTCGGCTGGTCGTGTCTGCCCAACCGAGGAGAGTGCCTGAGCATGCGGGAAGGAGCGCCAGGTGATCCCGAAGAAGTGGCACAGTGCGCCGACGGCGAGGCCCTTCGAGCCGCGTTCGGTCAACCACCCCCGAGCGGTGTCGAAGTCGGATCCGATGTGTGGCATCAGGGAGTGGCGGTGATGGCGCACTCGATGGGTATGCCGATTCGGCTGGTGGACGGTGAGCGACGGCAGGTGCTGGCGCGGCGGATTCGGTGGCTGGTGGTCGCGACGATTTCCTACAACGTGATCGAGGCGGTCGTCGCGCTCTGCGAGGGGGCGCGGGTGTCCTCGACGGCGCTGATCGGGTTCGGGTTGGACTCGGTGATCGAGGTGTCGTCCGCGGCGGCGGTGGCCTGGCAGTTCTTCGGCCGGGATCCGGAAACCAGGGAACGGCGTGCGCTGCAGGTCATTTCGTGTTCGTTCTTCGCGCTCGCTGCCTATGTAGCGGTGCTGGCGGGGCGCTCGCTTTTCGGGTTCGGCGAAGCGCGGCATTCCGCGGTGGGCATCGGGCTGGCGGGGTTGAGTCTGGTGGTCATGCCGGTACTGTCGGCCGCGCAGCGGCGCGCGGGGCGAGAGCTGGGATCGCGTTCCGCGGTGGCCGATTCCAAGCAGACACTGCTGTGCACGTACTTGTCGGCGGTGCTGTTGGTCGGGTTGGTGCTCAACAGCCTGTTCGGGTGGTGGTGGGCCGATCCCGTCGCGGGACTGGGTATTGCCGCGTTTGCCGTCAAGGAAGGGCTGGCCGCGCGCCGTGGTGACGGGTGCTGCGCCTCAGGTGCTTGCCAGAGCTGACCCACAGGTCAGCCGGGGCAGTAGGTTCCCTTCTCGGGGACGATGCCGTCGAGGAAGAAGCCGACGACGATCGCGTCGATGCATTCCGAGCCGTTGTCGAAGGCGATGTGGCCTTCGTGTTCGTTCACCACCAAGACCGCGTCGGCGAGGTTGCGCGCGACGTTCTGTGCGCCTTCCAGTTTCGTCGCCGGGTCCTCGGTGTTGTTCAGCAGCACGATGGTCGGCGCACCCGCGGCATCGACCGCCGTGGACTGTCGTGTCGGTGGCACCGGCCAGAATAGGCACAGCGGGGTGCTGAACACGCGATTGGCGCCGAAAATCGGCGCCGCCGCGGTGCGATTTCGTGCGATCCGCGCCAATTCCGCCAGTATCTCGTTCTCGGACTTCGATCGGTAGGTCGCCGGATCGTCGTTGACGCACTGGACCGCCCAGAAGGCCGGATCCGAGGTCGAATAGGTGCCCGGATCGCTGCGACCGACATAGCTGTCGGCGAGCTGGGCGAATCCGGTGCCGTCGCCGTCCAGCGCTTGCGCGAAGGCCTTTTCGAAACTTGGCCAATATCTTTCGTCATAGGTCGCCTGGAAGATGCCGATCAGCGCCAGGTTCGAGCCCACCTTCCTGCCGTCGGCGGCAGGGATCGGGTGCGCGTCGATGTGGTCGATGAGTTCGAGCAGGGTGCGCATCGCCGCTTCGGCATCGGTCCCCACCGGACAATCCGGCCGGGCCACGCACGAGGTGAGCATGTCGCGCACGACACGGTCATGGGGAGCTAGTTCGACGGGCTTTGCACTCGACTCGGGTTCCGTGCTCGAGAAGTCCCAGCGCTCGGTCCGGACGCTCGGATCGTCGACGGAATCCAGCAGCATGCGGCCGACTCGATGCGGAAACTGCTCGGCGTACTGCAGGCCGATTCGGGTGCCGTAGGAGAAGCCGATGAAGTTGAGTGTGTCCTCGCCGAGGGCCGATCGCATGATATCCATGTCACGAGCGACGAATTCGGTGCCGACGAAGCCGAGTAACGTGCCGGTCTGATGCAGGCACGCCGCGGCGTAACGCTTGTGCGCCGCGGCGACCGCGTGCAGTCCAGCGGTGTCGGTCGGGGTGAAGTCGGTGGCCAGATACTCGTCCATCTCGCGGTCGCCGAGACACCGGACGCCCGCCGTGTGGCCGACACCGCGCGGGTCGAAGCCGACGAGGTCGTAGCGGGCAAGGAACTTGCGCAGGCTGGTGTTGTGCGGGTTGCGTGCGAGTACCACTTGCTCGTAACCGGATTCGCCCGGCCCGCCGGGATTGGTGGTGAGCACGCCGAGTCGATGTGTCGGATCGGTCGCGCGCAGCCGGACCAACGGCATCGTGATGGCGAGGCCGCTCGGACGTTCGTAATCGACTGGAACGCGAATCGATCCGCAGTCCAGTTCGGGGTCCTCCCGGCAGGACTGCCATTCGACCTGTTGCGCCAGATAAGCCTCGAGCGTCGGAAGTGGCTGGGGCGACACGACGGCCATGCCTGGTACGGGTTCGATGGGGGAGCAGCCGGACCCCGCGACCAGGAGTGCAGCCGCCGCGATGCCGAGCAGCCCAGAGCGACGCCGCATGGACGAACCCCCGATCACTGACGAACACCCTCGAGTAGAGCATGAGCCCGAGGTCGTGCGCGGGTTTGTTCGCCGGAATGAAACCGACGCGATATCGACTACTCGCGCAGCGGTACTTGCGCTCTGTGTGGAGTACCGGTCCGGTGCTGCCGGTTGGACCGGGACCCTCCGTCCGGTTCCGCTACCGGACGGAGGGTCGGGTGCTCGAATGTTTCTCGTAGCCAGGCTGATTCACGTGGAACTCCCGGTGCAGGCGGTGCGGTATTGCGCACCGCACTGCTATCGACCAGACGGGAGGGCGACACTGCGTGGTGTGCACACTGGCATTCGATGAAATCTCAGGTGCCGCTGGGGTTCCTGAAGTGAGAAAGGAAAGCTCAGAGCGCTGTCGCGGCCGTCGATCGACAATCGTGGCCCCGGTGCGCGATTGCTGTTCCGCGCCACGACTTCCGGAGTGACGCCTGCTGCATGATTGCATCGAGTGCAGGCGCGGAGCTCGCCTCGTGCTATGCGTTGTCCGATTCGACACTGGGGTCGGGGAAAGAATGGTGCTCGTGCACCACGATCCAGCGCCCTTCCTGCTTGCGTAGACCGAAGGTGAGGCGCAGCCGTTTCGCCGGATCGGTGGCGAAATCCTCCGCGGTGCCGCACAGCAGTAGGGCGTAGGCGAAGGCCACGTCACCGGAGGCGGCGACCTCGAGTGAGACGATGTCGAACGTTGCGCCCGTGGCCTGCCATGCGAAGAAGCCGGGCCAGACGTCCCGATAGGCGTCGATGCCGCGGACACCCTCGTTCGGTGGCGGCACATCGAACATCACGATGTCGGGCGAGTGGTCGGTGAGGACACCGGCGAGGTCGCCGACGTGCACCGCGGCGGCCCACCGTTCGATCAGGATCCGGATCTGCTTCTCGTCATCGGACATAGGGGTTGTTGTCCTTTCCGCACGGCCGTTGAGGGTGTGGTGCCGCGACTCTTGCCAGAGAGCGTGCCGAAGTCCCTGGTTATCCGCAATGATTCGGGAATGCTCTTGGTCGAATTCGTGCAAGATCCCAATTGCGGAAAAGTCGCCCGCTACCGCTCGGCTCGAACCGCTTCCGCGGAGGGTTGCGGTGCGGCCATGGCCGAGCGTTTGCGGCCATAGCCCAGGTAGACGGCGATACCGATGGTCACCCAGACCGCGAAACGGACCCAGGTCAGCGCGTCCAGCGTGGTTGCCAGCAGGATGCAGCCGACCAGCGCGAGGATGGGGACCACAGGAACCAGCGGCGTGCGGAACGGACGCTCGCGGTTCGGTTCCAGCTTGCGCAGCACCAGCACCCCGACGCAGACCACCGCGAAAGCCGAGAGCGCACCGATGTTCACCAGCTCGACGACGATGTCGATCGGCAGCAGTCCGGCGATCGCCGCGCAGACGGTGCCGAGCAGCAGCGTCAGCCGGACCGGGGTCGATCGCCTACCGGTGGTCGCGAGGGTGCTCGGCAAGAGCCGGTCACGACACATGGCGAACATCAGGCGCACCTGTGCGTACACGATCAGCAGCAGACCCTTGGTCAGCGCGATGATCGAGGCGATCACGATGACGTTGCCGATCCAGCCGATGTGCAGTCCGCCGAAGGCGGTCGCGATCGGCGAAGCGTTGTTCAGCGTCGCGAAGGGGGCGATTCCGGTCAGCACCGCGCTGACGAGCGCGTACAGCAGAGTGGCGATGAGAACCGTCCCGATGATCGCGAAGGGAACATCGCGGCGCGGGTTGCGGGCTTCCTCCGCCGAGGCCGCGACCACGTCGAAGCCGAGGAAGGCGAAGAACGCGATGGCGGCGCCGCCGACGATGCCGCCGAGGCCGAAGGGCGCGAACGGCGTCCAATTTCCAACGTCGATATGCGGGGCGCCCACGGCGACGACCAGCACCAGCACGCCGATGGTCACGCCGACCAGTGCCTTGGTGATGCGCGCGGTCAGCGAGACCTCACCGACGAGTACCGCGACGATCACCCCGATGATCAGGACGGCGGGCAGGTTGACGACACCACCCTCGGTAGGGCTTGTCGTGATGGCCTTCGGCAGCGTGATTCCGAACAGCGAGTCCAGTGCGGACACCACCGTGCCGGACCAGCCGATGGCAACGGCGGCACCCGCGATGACGAATTCCAACAGCAGATTCCACCCGACCAGGAACGCAGGTCCCTCGCCGAGCGTCGCATACGTATAGGTGTAGGCGCTGCCGGAAACCGGAACCATCGCGGCGAGTTCGCTGTAGCAGAGTGCGACGAGCACACAGACTGTGCCCGCGAGGACGAACGACAGCACGATGGATGGACCGGCCTTCTCCGCGGCGGCCACGCCGGTGATCACGAAGATGCCCGCACCGACGATGGTGCCGACGCCCATCGCGGTGAGATCGACGCGGCCGAGGCTGCGCTTCAGCGTGGCGGAACCGGCGTCTGGCGTGCTCGCTTCATCGGGGAAGCGGCGGCGCCACCGCCGCGCTGGTGCGCTTGTCATGTACTCCCTTTGGACGAAAAATGGTCTGTCGAGTCCGCCGACTCGGCCGGACTCGACAGACCATTCTGGTCGGTGCGACACAGGTACCCATGACCGGGGGTACCGCGCTGCCCGCATCGACGCAGTGCATGCGTAGGTGCACCACCTGCTGTTACTCCTCGTCCAGACGGTCTCCAGTGCCTATCGCGCCACGGATTCCGGCATCCTCCGGCGGCGATGAGGGGCGGTCGTCAGCTGCTAGAGGATGCTGCGAACGGACTGCGCGGGGGCGCCAGGAAACGGATAGTCGGAGCGGATGAAATGACCGACGACGCTCCCCAATGCTAGACGTAACTGTAGATAACACGTAATCTCGGGGGACGCGCGGCCGAGGGTGCCCGGGCGAGACCAGACGAAACGAGTACCTCAATGACGCGGCATGTCGACGTACTGATCATCGGCGCGGGCCTGTCCGGGATCGGCATGGCCTGCCATCTGACCCGCGAGCGGACCGGCCGTAGCTATGCGATCCTGGAGCGCCGGACCGCGATCGGCGGCACCTGGGATCTTTTCCGATACCCGGGTATCCGGTCGGACTCGGATATGTACACCTTCGGCTACGGCTTCCGGCCCTGGATCGGCACCAAGGTGCTCGCCGACGGACCGCACATCCGGCAGTACATCGAGGACACTGCGGCGGAATACGGCGTCACCGACCACATCCGTTTCGGGCGGAAGGTGACTGCCGCGCGCTGGTCTACCGAAGCCGGGCTGTGGACCGTCGAGGCGGTCGACGACCAGGCCGGTGGCACCGAGGTCTACACGAGCAAGTTTCTCGTCGGCTGCACCGGCTACTACGACTACGACAACGGGTACCGCCCCGAGTTCCCCGGCGAAGCCGACTTCGGCGGACAGATCGTGCATCCCCAGCATTGGCCAGCGGATCTCGACTACCGAGGCAAGCGTGTCGTCGTGATCGGCAGCGGCGCGACCGCGATCACGTTGGTCCCCGCCATGAGTGCGGACGCCGCGCATGTCACCATGTTGCAACGCTCGCCGACCTACATCACGGCACTGCCCGCCGACGATCCCGTCGCGGTCGGTATGAAGCTCACCCGCGTGCCCGCCAGGGCGGCCTACAAACTGGGCCGCGCCCGCAATATCGCCCTGCAGCGTGCCAGTTTCCAGCTGTCGCGCACCAACCCCGAGATGGCCAAGAAGCTGCTGCTGGGCGCGGTCCGGATGCAGGTCGGCAAGGACATCGACATGCGCCATTTCACACCGTCCTACAACCCGTGGGATCAGCGCCTGTGTGTAGTCCCCAACGGTGACCTCTTCAAGGTCCTGCGCCGCGGCCGTGCCTCGATCGTCACCGACCGCATCGCGACCTTCACCGAGTCCGGCATCCGGCTCGAGTCCGGCGCCGAGCTGCCCGCCGACATCGTCATCAGCGCGACCGGCCTGACTGTGCAGATGCTCGGCGGCGCGACTCTGGAGGTGGACGGCGAACCCGTGGTGACCCGCGACCGCGTCGCCTACAAGGGCGCGCTGCTCAGCGGTATTCCCAACGCCATGGTGGTGCTCGGCTACACGAACGCATCGTGGACGCTGAAGGCTGATCTGGCAGCGGCATACTTCTGCCGCCTGCTCAACCACATGCAGGACAACGGCTTCGACAAGGTGGTCGCCGAGGCCGAGGACGGTGACCGCTCCGATGACTCGCTCATGGGCGGCGCGCTCACCTCCGGCTACATCCAGCGCGGCGACGCCGTGATGCCGCGCCAGGGCACCCGTGGCCCATGGAAGGTGATCAACAACTACTTCCGCGACCGCGCCATGCTCCGCAAAGGCCCCATCGAAGACGGTGTGCTGGTCTTCACCGCCGCCGAGACGGCAGCCGGCGATCGCTCATTCGCCAACTCCCGCACCGCCTGACCGAGCCAAGGGCGGTAGTCCGCCGGATCCGAGCGCCCTGCCGGTCGACAGTCGTCCCTCGGTCGCACCGTTTCCCGGTATCCGGTCGGTCTGTTGGGCACCGCACAGCATGGCGGGTGTGAGAATGGTGTCGGCTCGGTTGTCTCAGCGGTGGCCGGTCGGGTTGAGGAGGGTGTCGGCGACCGTGTTGATGTGGGCGAGGTATTCGGCGCGGTCGGCAGGGGTGATGGTGGTGCGGGCAAGGGTGCCGCGGGTGAGGGTGTAGCCGATCGTTTCGGCGATGATGCGGGGCGGGACGGCGGGTGTGATCCGACCCGCGGCGTGCAGGCGCTCCAGGTAGCGGGTGAAGCGGCGAATGGGCCGTTCGGCGATTTCCTCGGCGAGTGCGGCAATGCGGTCGTCGACGGCGCCGCGTTCGTCGATGAGGCGCAGCATCGGGCCGGCGGCGAGGACGGCGGTGGCGAAGGATTCGATGGTGGCGGCCAGCATATTTCGTGGCTCGGCGTGCTCGATGTCCGGTTCCTGGGCGGCGAGGAAGTCATCGCGGACCCGGGCGGCGAGGGCGAGGAAGATTTCCTCTTTGGAGGCGAAGTAGACGTACAGGGTGGCTCGGGAGACTCCGGCGGCCGCGGTGATGTCGGCGACGGTGGTGTTGTCGTAGCCGCGGAGGGCGAAGACCTGGGCCGCGGCGTCCAGTAACGCGCGATGGCGGGAGGTGTGGGATCTTTCCCGCGCCGCGCGCACCGACCAGCCGGCCTCTGTCATGGCATCATCGTCGTTGACATTGACGTCAATGTCAAAGCAGACTGTCGGCATGCGCATAGCGGTGGCGAACAGAGGCGAGATCGCGGTCCGGGTGATCCGGACGGCTCGCGAGCGGGCGTACTCGGTCCTCGCGATGCACACCGCGGACGAGGTGGGAGCGCTGCCGGTGCGGCTGGCCGAGACCACAATCCAACTGCCGGGTGTCGGGGCGGCGGCGTATCTCGATACGGCAGCGGTCGTTGCCGCAGCGCGCCGGGCAGGTACCGGTGCGCTGGTGCATCCGGGTTATGGGTTCCTCAGTGAGAGTGCGGATTTCGCGGCCGCCTGTGCGGAAGCGGGGCTGGTGTTCGTCGGACCCGCACCGGAGGTGTTGCGGATTTTCGGCAATAAGCTCGCCGCCCGGGAGGCCGCGCTGCGAGCAGGGGTGGCGGTGCTGCCCGCGACGTCCGCCGGTGCCGATCGGACCGAGATCGCGGCACTGCTCGCGGATCATCCGAGCGGTGTGATGGTGAAGGCCGTGGCCGGGGGAGGTGGGCGGGGAATGCGTGTGGTGCACGAAGCAAGTCGGATCACCGAGGCGTACGAGCGCTGTGTGGCCGAGGCGCTCGCGGGCTTCGGCGATGGCACCGTCTATGCCGAAGTGCTCGCGTCGGAAGCACGGCACATCGAGGTCCAGGTCGTCGCCGACGGCACGCAGGCGGTCGCGATCGGCGACCGGGACTGCAGTGTGCAGCGGCGGCACCAGAAGCTCATCGAAATTGCTCCGGCACCGAATCTCACTGCCACGCTGCGGGCACGACTGCGCGACGATGCCGTCCGGATCGCCGAGTCGGTGGGTTGTCGCGGTGTGATCACCGTCGAATTCCTGGTCGGCGGCGACGACGCATGGTTCCTCGAAGTGAATCCGAGGCTGCAAGTCGAGCACACGGTGACCGAGGAGGTGACCGGTCTGGATCTGGTGGCGATTCAATTCGATCTCGCGCGGGGGTGCGCACTCGCGGATCTCGAGCTGTCGGATGTGGCAGCGCGCGGATTCGCTGTGCAGGCGCGGATCAATGCCGAACTCGTGACAGCGGGTGGAGACATCCTGCCGAGCACGGGCTCCGTCACGCGCTTCGCCGCACCGACGGGGGTCGGCGTCCGTGTCGACACCGCCGCGTACTCGGGGATCGGGCAGAGCGCGCAGTTCGACTCGTTGCTGGCGAAGGTGATTGCCCACGGACCGACGTATTCGGCTGCGTTGCGGCGGTGTTCGGATGCTGTAGCGGAGACGGTGGTGGTCGGCGTCGACACCAACACGAGTCTGCTTCGCGCAGCCCTCGACCGGCTCGCGGGGGTGGGCAGCGTGACGACCTCGTGGTTGGAAGACAACATCATCGAACTCTCCTGTCGCGCACCAGATTACGCACCATGGATGGGGCCCGACGGTGCCGCCGAACCGTCCGCGATGGGACAACACAGGTCGGCCGGGGCAGATTCGGCCCAGCAAAACGGGCCGCAGGAGATACTGCACGACGACGAGCAGGCGCTTCGATCCCCGATGGGTGGCACCGTCGTCGCACTCGCCCCGCCTGGCGTCACCCTCCCCGCAGGAGCGGAAGTGGCCGTACTCGAGGCGATGAAGATGCAGCACGTGCTGCGGGCCGAACAGCCGCTGCGGGTGCTGCGTCAGGTCGTCGAACCCGGAGCGGTCGTCGACCCACACGCGCTGCTGGTGACCTGGACCGACGCCGACCACGAGGGGCCTGGTGCCGACATCGCGGCAGTGGACCTGGACGCGGTGCGCGCGGATTTGGCGCAGGTGCGCCAGCGGCACCGGATCGGGCTGGACGAGGGTCGTCCGGATGCGGTGGCCAAACGCCATCGGCTCAGTCGACGCACAGCACGGGAAAATATCGCCGACTTGGTCGACGACGACAGCTTCATCGAATACGGCGCGCTCGCGGTGGCCGCGCAGCGGCTGCGCCGCAGCCAGGAGGACCTGATAGCGAACACGCCCGCGGACGGGTTGATCGCGGGCACCGCCACCATCAATGCCGACCATTACGGCGCGCAATCGGCTCGCGCACTGGTGATGTCCTACGATTACACCGTGCTGGCGGGCACCCAGGGCATGCGCAATCACGCCAAGACCGACCGCATGCTCGCGCTCGCGCACGAACAACGGCTGCCGGTGGTGTTCTTCACCGAAGGAGGTGGCGGGCGACCGGGTGACACCGACTATGCGGGCATCTCGGGTCTCGATGTCACCACATTCCGTGCGATGGGTGCGCTGTCGGGCCGAGTTCCCTTGATCGGCATCGTGTCCGGGCGCTGTTTCGCGGGCAACGCCGCACTGCTCGGTATCTGTGATGTCGTCATCGCGACGCCAGACGCGAACATCGGTATGGGTGGCCCAGCAATGATCGAGGGCGGCGGTCTCGGCGTCTACGCGCCGGAGGACATTGGGCCCATCGACGTGCAGCGCCGCAATGGCGTGGTCCATGTGGTCGCACGCGACGAGGCAGAGGCGGTCGCACTCGCGCGCCGCTACCTGGCGTACTTCCAAGGGGCAGTGGCGCACTGGGCAGCGCCGGATCCGCGGGTGTCGCGGCACGTCGTGCCCGACAACCGCTTGCGCGCCTTCGATATTCGGGCCGCCATCGAATCCGTCGCCGACCTCGACTCGGTCCTGGAGCTGCGGCGCGACTGGGGCGTCGGCGTCGTCACGGCGCTGATTCGAGTGGAGGGCCGCCCGTTCGGTCTGATTGCCAACAACTGCCACCACCTGGGCGGCGCGATCGATGCACCGGCCGCAGACAAGCTGAGCGCATTTCTGCGGCTGTGCGACGCCCATGGGCTGCCGATCGTCTCCCTCTGCGACACCCCGGGTTTCATGGTCGGCCCCGAGGCCGAGAAGCAAGCGACCGTCACCAAGTTCAGCAAGCTGTTCATCGACTCCGCCGCCCTGTCGGTCCCGTTCGGCACCATCATCCTGCGCAAGGGGTACGGCCTCGGTGCGCAAGCCATGGCCGCAGGCTCCTTCCGCGCGCCACGCTTCGTCATCGCATGGCCCACCGGCGAGATAGGTGGGATGGGTCTGGAAGGCGCCGTTCGCCTCGGCTTCGCCAAAGAGTTGGCCGCGATCGAAGACCCCGGCAAACAACGCGAAGCCTTCGACAATCTCGTCCAACTCGCTTACGCCAATGGCAAAGCCCTGACCGCCGCCACCGTGCTCGAGCTCGATGCGGTCATCGATCCCGCCGACACCCGTCGCTGGATCCGCACCCTGCACTGACGGAGCACTCCCCAGCAGCGCGAAGTCTTTCGCGACGTCACCTGCCGACACCGAACTACGCTGCTACGATGGTGCCCGCTTCCCATCTCGTAGCCTTCGCTCTCGCCGCACTGGTCATCGTGGTGATCCCCGGTCCGAATGTGCTGTTCGCCATCGGACGGGCATTGACGTTGGGCCGCCGTCCGGCATTGCTGTCGGTGCTCGGTGCGACACTGGGATCGACTGTGCCTTTGACGGCCGTTGTCCTGGGCCTCGGCACGATTCTGGCCGCATCGGCAATCCTGTTCACTCTCATCAAGATCGCGGGCGCGGCCTACCTGATCTACCTCGGCGTCATGGCGATTCGTGATCGCAAACAGATGGCCGCCGCGCTGGAATCGGCCGCGGAGAAACCGGCCGCAGGCCGGATCGTGCGTCAAGGATTCGTCGTCGGAGCGACCAACCCGAAGGCATACGTATTCCTCGGCGCAGTGCTACCGCAGTTCGCGGTCCCCGAGGCAGGCGCCCTGCCCATGCAATTGCTGCTCCTCGGCGCGGTCTGCCTGGCCATCCAGGTCGTTTCGGACAGCAGTTGGGCGTTGCTGGCCGGCACGGCCCGTTCGTGGTTCGTCCGCTCCCCGCGCCGGCTGGAGGCAGTGGGCAGCACCGGCGGGCTCATGATCATCGGCGTCGGCGCGAGCGTCGCACTGAGCGGCAACCATTAGCGGCCGACCGGCCATCCTTCCCGCGGCGTGACGATGACCAGATCGCACACGGCGCGCAACTGATCCCGCGCTTCGACGATTTGCTCGATGCTGAGCGCTACCACTGCGGCGGCGTTTAGGCGGTTCCTGTAAGTCATAGGAGCCAGAGGATGATGGCGGCGATGGTGAGTTCGGCCTTGTAGTAGGCGGCTCGTTTGGCGTAGCGGGTGGCCAGGTCGCGGAATTGTTTGAGCCGGTTGAAGCATCGCTCGACCACGTTGCGTTGCTTGTAGGCGTCGGTGTCGAACGTCGGTGGCCGCCCGCCGCGTGACCCTTTAACCTTGCGTCCATCGCCCTGGTCACGACGTTCGGGGCTGACGAACGGACTCCGCGCTCACGCAACGCCCGCCTGGTCGAGGGATGCGAATACGCTCTGTCCGCGAGCACCGCATCCGGACGGACACGAGCATGCCCTGGACCGATGCGGGCCACGCTGATGCTCTCCAGCAACGCCAGCATCTGCGGGTTGTCTCCGGCCTGACCAGGGGTGAGCAGGACCCGCATCGGCAGCCCGCGCCCGTCGACAGCGAGATGGATCTTGGTACTCAGTCCGCCGCGCGAGCGTCCGATCGCTTCCCCATCGAGGGCGATCCCATCACCGAATCCTGGTGCGGCGCGCCCTTTCTTCCGGCTCCCGCCGCATGCTGATGGCGCCGAACGGTGCGTGGGCACCGGCACCTACTTGGTCACGGGCGGATTCGGCGGACTCGGCGCGGCAAACGGGCTCACCGCACCCAATGGCCCAGCTCAGCAGCGGGTGATCGGGTTCCGATGCCGCGACGCCGCGGGCTTCGGCTGCCTCGGTACCTGATACGGCAGATGGTCGTAGCCCTGGCCCATCGCATCGAGTCGGGTGGACAGTCCGGCAGGCCAAAAGACCCGCGGCCTTGCTCAACTGGGGCAGGGTGCCCCGATTGCCTTCGCAGCGGGACGTGCGTATCGACGACTTTCGCTCGATCTTCATCGCGAAGCCGGACCGAACCGGGCGCAGGCCCGCGGCCAACACCTGCATCATCAGTACCTTCGACGACCGGTTGAGTGTCGAATCCACCACCGCCGCAGACCGCCGCACAGGAGCGGAGTCGCATCGAATTGCTCACGGCGACACTGCACACCGCCATCAGCATCGCTCCCCACAGTAAGGCGAGTGTCGTCGCGCGAGTAGCGAGCCCGGCTCGGGTGCGCCATCGAATGCTGCGCGCCCGGCCGATTGCCCGGTGCGGCCGAACTCGTGCTTGCGTATCGAGGCTGTGTCGGTCCCGCCTGGTAGACAGACATCGCCGTCGACGACTGAACCCAGGAGGTGGGCGAGATGCCCCGCGAGTTGGTAGACCTGCCCTACGCGAGCTACCTGAAACCGCTGGAGGGCCCGCTCGAGCAGGAGGGTGACTATGACTGTGTGCAGGTGAGCGGCGCGGACATCGACGATGTCGCGGCGGGCCACGCGCGGTTCTCCGAGACGGTGTTCACCTCGCTCTCGATCAATCGCGGCAGCATGCGGTACTCGCGATTCACCGATGTGTGGGTGCGCAACGTGCGATGGGTCGGCACAGAATTGGCCGACACCTCATGGCAGGACGCGGAGGTGATCGAGGGCGCCATGTCCGGGGTGGATGCAGGCGGAGCCAGCTTCCGGCGAGTTCGGTTCGAGGGCTGCAAGTTCGACTCCGTCAACTTCCGCCGCGCCACGCTGCGCGACGTGTCGTTTGTCGATTGCGTTGTGCGGCACACCGATTTCGGCGACGCCGAGCTGACCGATGTGACCTTTCCGGGCACGGTGGTGCAAGGGCTGTTACTGAACCGGGCGCGCCTGAAGAAGGTCGACCTCCGCGACGCGGTCGGCATCAGCATCGCCGACGGCGTCGACGCGTTGCGCGGCGCGACCATCAGCAGTCGTCAACTGATCGACCTTGCCCCCGACTTCGCCCGCGCAATCGGTATCAACGTCGTCGACAGCTGACCGCGGTTCGCGTACGTCACCCCTGAGGCCGAACTGCCGAAGGTTGGCCAACCTATTCGCTATCGACGAGGTGATGCTCGGAGACCAGCCGCGCCCAGTGTGTTTCACCGACGAGCGGCGTCCACAGCGTCGCCGAGGAACGCGGCAGTGTTCGCCGCACACCATTCGGCGAAGGTCCGAGGCGGGCGACCGAGCAGTCGCTCGACCGTGTCGGTGCGAAACCCGGTCGTATCGGCGCGCAGCAGCGCAAACCCTTCCGTGATGGCGGCGGCCAAGACCGGGGGAGCACCGTGTGGAAAGCGGGAACAAACAGCTTCCTCGGGTGTGCGCACCGCGCGGACTTCGATAGTGCGGCCGAGCGCCGCGGCGAGGATCCGCACTTGTTCGGTGAGGGTGAGCGCCTCGTCGCCGGTGAGAGCGTATTCCATGTGATCATGGCCGTTTTCGGTCAGGACATGCGCTGCGACCGCGGCGATATCGGCGGGGTCGATCGGCGCGAAACGTCCTGGACCGACGGGGTCGAGGACGAAACCCTCGTCGCGGATGCTGTGCGCCCACTCGAGTGCATTCGTCATGAAGCCGCCCGGCCGCAGGATGGTGGCGGGAATGCCACTGGCACGGACGATTTCCTCCCGCGCGTGGTGCCAACGTCCCATCGCGGGCATGGGATCGCCCAACACATTGATGGAGGACAGGTGCACGACGCGGCGGACGCCTGCGCGGACTGCGGCCGCGATGGCGTGCGCGGTCTGCTCGGTGCCGATGCCCGGGGTGAGCAGAAAGAGTGCATCGACGCCGTCGAACGCACTCGCCAGGGTCGTGGGGTCATCGAGGTCGGCGATGACACGGGGGATGCGATCGGGCAGTCCGGTGGCGCGCGCGGGATCGCGGACCAGGATCCGGCATGCGGCGTCGCGTCCATCGAGTTCCTGGACCAGTTCTCGTCCCACATTTCCGGTGCTTCCGGTTATCAGTATCATTAGCTGCTCCCAGTTCATTAGCCGACTATCGACTGCCTCATCGGAACATTAGCCGGTTAATGATTAGCCGGCAATCGACCTGTTTCGTCCGACCATGGAGACCGCGATGCCCGAGTTCTTGGACCTGCACAGCAAGACCACAAAGGCGCTGCGCGCGGTGGCTGAGGCGGGCATGCGACGGTACGGACTGCACCTCGGGCAGAACCACCTGCTGGCAGCGCTGTGGGAGCAGGACGGGCAGACGCCGGGCGAATTAGCCGCCGGATTGAACGTCACGACGCCCACTGTCGTCAAAATGGCGACCAGGATGGCCGACGCCGGGCTGCTCGTCCGTCAGCGCGACGACCGGGACAACCGCCTCGTGCGTCTCTGGCTCACCGACGCCGGCCATGAGCTGCGCGAGCCGGTCGAGGCCGAGCGACGATCGCTGGAGGAAGTGATCACCGCGGATCTCACGGCGACCGAGCGTGAGCACCTACTCAGCGCGCTGACAAAAATCCACCGTGCGGCAACCGATCTGCTACACGGTCCGGCCGACTGAGCGACGCGGCTCAGTATTCCTTGCGGTGTGGAACGAACTCCAGTGTGAGTAATGCGGCCGCGGCCAGCAGGACCTCGCGCCAACGGAAGAGGGCGAAGCGCTGATCGGACATCGCGCGAAACTTGCGCAGGAACCGATACAGCGATTCCAGTCGAATCAATGGATCGCCCAGGTGTACCAGCGCATAGATCAGCGTGGCTGTGCGTGAGCGGTCCTTGTCGGCGAACAACTCGGGGAAAGGCGCGAAGGCCAACGAGATTCGCTGAATGCCCTGAGTGCGGGCGTAGTCGACCAGGTCGAGGATCATTCGTTCGTCCAGGCCGTTGGGGGCGTCCTTGCGTCGCCACGGGACATCGAGGCTCAATTCACGGCCGCGGCCGGACACGCCGTAGCGCTGGAAACCTGCGACTCGTCCGTCCGCGTCGCGGGCGATGACCACGAGCATTCCGGGGTTTCGGCCGTCCAGCAGATGGTCGAGGATCATCGAGAAGCCGCGAGTCTGCCTGCCCTGCTGCCATTCGTCGACGATGTCGAGCAGTTCGGCGCGCTGGGGCTCGCTCAGCGTGGCTTCGCTGACCACCTCGGTGGTCACGCCGAAGTTGTGGGTGCGGCTCACTGCTTGGCGCAGGTTGCGGTACTTCCGCCCGACCATGGCGAAGCGGTCCACCTCGATCACCACATCGCGCCCGACCGGGATCGCGCGCAGCCCACGATGCTCGATGGCCCGGTGTCGCCACATGTCCGTCATTTCTGGACTGGCGCCGAGCACCGCGATGCGCCAGCCATTGTTGGCGGCGAAGTCTGAGAACTCCGAGATCAGTTCGGCGAACGCGGCGCGCTCACCGATGGGATCGCCCGCTACCGCAGCGATGCCGAAGCGGGTGCGGTAGGCGATCGCGGCGGAGGAATTCGTGTTGAAAAAGTAGCTTTTCGACGAATGTAGCGAGAACGCGGCGAGCGGATCGCGCTCGGTCCGCCCGACCAGCTCGGCCACTCGATACAGCTGCTGTGGCTGTGGCCTGCTCGATTGCGGCAGCATCAGAATGAAACCGGTCGAGGCGAGGAAGGCGAACCCGAACCCGGGGTGCGAGGCGCGGTAGGCGGCATTGGCGGCCGCGAGCACGAACACCGCGATCGTCAGATGCGGCAACGTGATCGGCCTGCGCAGGTGCAGGCCACGGACCACGAACAGTCCGGCGATCGACGCCGCGACAAACCAGCCGTGATCGACGCCCTCGCGCGTAGCCAGCCCCGCTTCGTACACGAGCGCCACGCTGAGCAGTAGTAATGCGGTGGTCAGGATGGGGCGGACGGCAGGTGTCGCGGTGATGGTCGCTTGCCGGTACCCGGCAAGCATGGTCAGGCTCCGTGCTGCGGTCTGCCGCTCCTCAGCCATGCCGACACCCCATTCGGACGGGGTGAGTACGCGTTTGTGGCACATTCACGAACAGGTTTCCCATATGGTCCTCCTGATGATCCTGTACCGACCCCACATGAGGCCGAACATGTAACAGGATCCCAAAAATTCCTTCGCCATAGAAATGATTTTTGTTAACGCCGTCCGGTGCTATTGCTCCAGCATGCGCGGTTGTGCACCCGATGGCTATGCCCGCTTCTCCAGTGACGGCGAATGCGGCGCCTTTGTTCGCGGAACTCGGGCTCGGAGCCGAGCCCCCCTTGGTGGGCTGAAATACTGGGCATGATGTGGTGGGCCCGTGTCGCCGCGGCTATCTTGTGTCCGAGACAGTAATGGCCGATCTATAGACAACACTGTTCATCTACGCCTATCGTCTTGACCCATGACGAAGTTCGGCGGAAAGCGCTGCCTGATCACCGGGGCCGCAAGTGGCTTGGGTCGCAGCATCGCACTCGCTGTCACAGCCAAGGGTGCCTCGGTCGTCCTGACCGATATCGACGACGACGGCCTGCAGCGCACCGCGGCCGACGTGCAGTCCGCCGGTGGTGCGGTGCACCTCGCAGCCCCGGCCGACGTCAGCGACTACGACGCGGTGGTCGCGCTCGCGGCCGAAACCCACACTGTGGTCGACAGCGTGGACATCGTGATGAACGTGGCGGGGATCGCCACCTGGGGAGCGGTGGACCGGCTCACTCACGCCCAGTGGCGGCGGACGATCGATATCGATTTGATGGGCCCGATCCATGTGATCGAGGAGTTCGTGCCGCGCATGATCGAGGCGGGCAACGGTGGTCACCTACTGAATGTGTCCTCGGCTGCTGGACTGTTCGGCCTGCCGTGGCACGCGCCCTACAGCGCGGGCAAATTCGGCTTGCGCGGCGTCTCGGAGGTGCTGCGATTCGATCTGCGCCGCCACGGCATCGGCGTCAGCCTCGCCGTGCCAGGTGCGATGTCGACGCCGATGGTCGACAGCGTGGACATCGCCGGTGTCGACCGCACTGACGCCACCGTGCAGCGCGCTATCGGGATTTTCATGCGCCATGCGGTCACTCCGGAAGCTGCCGCGCGGTCCATCGTGCGTGGTGTGGAGCGCAATCGATATCTGGTCTATACCTCGCCCGACATCCGGGTCGGGCACTGGGCGCAGCGGTACTTCCCGCCCTCCTACAACCTCGCCATGCGCGGGATGAACTGGGCGATGACCCGCTACTTCGCCCAGGAAGCGGCGGTCGGCGCACGCTGATCAACCCGCCGCTCAGCCATCAGACCGCGCCGAACCGACAAACTACTCCTGGAACCAGGGGGAGAACGGGGGCAAGGACGTTGTGGATGTGAACCTGGGGGCGCGTGTTACAGGAAGGATCGAACGCCTTCCTTGCCATCGCCCATGCTGGTGTAGTTGTCTTCCGCAGCCTGATCCATGTCGACCAGAAAGCGCGTCCTCGGCCGGTCGCGACGATCGCGCGCACATCGTCATCGGTACTCGCGCGGCGAGACGCGTGCTCGAGTTCATCGGCGATTGCGTGGTGAAGGCATTGAGCTGACCGGGCCGGTTCAGCGCGACGGGTCAGGATGCCCTCGGCCACGTCGTAGTCGATCGTTTGGTATTCCTTTTTCAATTCCTGGCCATCGCGACAGCGCAACATGGGTTGCCGCACAGATGAATTGGTCTCCTATGTGATGTGTTCTGAAGTAGCACAGTCGGATTGTCGACGTGCTCGTCTCGCAGCGAATGTGCCAATTCGACAAGAAACGCTTGCGCAGTCGGTACGCCGACGGAGAACTGACCGTCACTACGATCATCTGACATCCTCGAACCGAGCTGTCAGGTGGTCGAGGACTGACCAGTTGATCTTGCGTGCTCGGTCCGACGTAGCGTGATCGCTATGAGTGAGCGACTGGTTGTCATCGGTGGCGACGCGGCAGGGATGTCGGCTGCGTCGCAGGCCCGCAGGCTCAAAGGTCCCGACGAACTGGAGATTGTTGTCTTCGAGCGGGGCAACTTCACCTCGTTCTCCGCCTGCGGGATCCCGTACTGGGTGGCGGGTGATGTGGTCGAGCGTGACGAGCTGATCGCGCGCACGCCCGAGGAGCATCGATCCCGCGATATCGATCTGCGGATGCGCACCGAGGTCGTGGAGATCGACGTCGCGGGTGGCAGGGTGCGTGCCCGCGCTCTCGAGTCCGGCGCTGAATCATGGACCTACTACGACAAACTGGTGATCGCCACCGGCGCCCGGCCGATCCGCCCGCCGCTGCCCGGCATCGACGCACTCGGGGTGCACGGTGTACAGACCCTCGACGATGGCCAAGCGCTGATCGAGACTCTCGAGCGAACCGACGGCAAGCGGGCCGTGGTGATCGGCGCGGGCTATATCGGTGTGGAGATGGCAGAGGCGTTGATCAAGCGCGACTTCGAGGTCACGATGGTCAATCGTGGCGACGAGCCGATGTCCACCCTCGACCCGGACATGGGCGCGCTGGTCCGAATCGCGATGTGCGATATGGGTGTCCAGATCGTCAGCAGCGCCGAGGTGACCGAGATCCGCACCGGCGCGGACGGTAGGGCAAGCGCGGTGGTCACCTCGGAGTGCGAGTACCCGGCCGATGTGGTGGTGCTCGGCATCGGTGTGCGTCCGGAGACCGCACTGGCCGAGGCAGCGGGGCTGCCACTCGGCAAGCACGGCGGCCTGCTCACCGATCTCGCGATGCGGGTGCGCGGCCACGAGAACATTTGGGCGGGTGGTGATTGCGTGGAGGTGCTCGACCTGGTGTCGGGTCTGCAACGCCACATCGCACTCGGCACGCACGCCAACAAGCACGGCCAGATCATCGGGTCCGGTGTCGGGGGCGGGTACGCGACCTTCCCCGGTGTCGTCGGCACCGCGGTCAGCAAGGTGTGTGATGTGGAGGTCGCCCGAACCGGCCTGCGCGAGAAGGACGCTCGCGCGGCAGGGCTGCAGTTCGTCACCGTGACGATCGAATCGACCAGCCGCTCGGGTTACTACCCGGGTGCGGCGATGATGACGGTGAAAATGATCGCCGAGCGGCGTACCGGTCGCCTGCTCGGCGTGCAGATCGTCGGCCGTGAGGGGGCAGGCAAACGCGTCGATATTGCCGCGGTCGCGCTCACCGCCCGGATGACCGTCGAGCAGATGACGGGACTGGATCTCGGCTACGCGCCGCCGTTCTCGCCGGTCTGGGACCCTGTGCTGGTGGCCGCGCGCAAGGCAGTCACGGCCGTCCAGCAGCGGGGGTAGCGGGTCAGGCCGTTCGGCGATATACCGCGACCACCGGGATCACGCGCTCGGTTTTGGCTTCGTACTCGGCGAAACCGGGCAGGATCTCCACCATCCGCGCGTACAGCTCGTCGCGTTCGGTGCCCGTCACGAACTCCGCCTTTGCCGGGTATTTCTCGGTGCCGATCTCCACGGTGAGCTCGGGGTTCGCGCGCAGGTTGTGGTACCAGGCCGGGTGCTTGTCCGCGCCGCCGTTGGAGGCGATGATCACGACCCGCTCACCATCGGGCAGATAGACCAGCGGATTGAGGATCTGGCGTCCCGATTTGGCGCCGGTGGTCGTGATGAGCACCATGTGCGCCCCCTCGAACATGCCGCCGACCTTGCCGTCGTTCGCTCGGAATTCCTCGATGATCTGGGCATTGAAGTCGTTCATGTGTTCCCGTCCATTCGACTGCTTTTCCCGGGCCAACACTGTAGCGGCTTCGGTAATTCCAACCCCCGACGCGACGGGCAGCGAAGCGCAACCCGCTACCGTACTATCGCGATCGAGGACGTCAGGTGGATGAAGGGGGGCGGTGTGGGAGTTCGCCGACCGGCAGCCATCAGTGACGGGGCGCGGTGGTTGCGGCGCTTCGCCACGACCACTCCCGGTGCGATCGGTGCGGTGCTGATCGTCACCGTCGTGCTGTGTGTGTTGTCGGGTTTCGTGTCCGCGAATCAGCTGAGCGACAAGATGGTTCGCCGCGATATCGTGCTGGAGCGGACCGAACCGCCGGCCTACGCGGCGCAGAGTCTGTACGTCGCGCTGTCGGCCGCCGACGCGGCGGGCGCGCTGTCGGAAGCGGCCACCGGCACCTCCGACGCGCAGACCCGATCGATCGTCGCGCGCATCACGGCCGACCTGCCCGCATACGCGGGGCTGGTCGAGACCGCTCGTACCAGCTATCGCGACCTGGCTCGCGAAGCCGACGGTATGTGGATGTGTTTCGACCTGGTGGATCGGGCCAACCGGATCCGGCCGAGGACGACGTTGTGAGCGAGCGTAAGGAGCGAACCATAAATACAGCACCCGTTGGCGGAGCCATGAACGGCAGGCAGGCTGCCGCGGCGGCCGGCTGCTCGGGATGCGCCGCGAGTGTCGGTGCGGCCGAAAGTTATTGCGAAGCCTGTGGTCGCGAGCTCGGTGCGCTGATCGCGCATGGGCCGCGCTGGGTCGCCCTGCCGCAGCCCGACCCGGACACAGCAGCGACCTGCGAGGGCTGCGGCGGTCTGCGCTACGACGCCGACGCCGACGGCTACTGTCGCGACTGTGGGCAGCTGCGTCCCGAACCGGACCGGTGCGAGGCGGATCTGGGGGCGGTGTGTGTGGTCACCGACCGCGGAATCGCGCACGCGCGCAACGAGGATTCGGTTGCCGCCGCCGTCGTGGCGGGTCGAACCCCGTGGCAGCGTGCCTCGATGGTGCTGGTCGTCTGCGACGGGGTATCGACGTCGGAGGATCCACAGGCGGCATCGGGTGCCGCGGCACGGGCCGGTGTCGATGCCGCCGTCGCCGCATTGGGTGAATCGCGCTCTGCCGAGGATGCGGTGATGGCCGGACTCGCGGCCGCTGCCACGGCAGTGCGCGATATCGGTGAGTACGACGGCCATGCCCCCTCGTGCACCTACGTCTCGGCCATCGTGCATCGACTCGGCGACGGCGCGGCGGAGATCACCGTCGCGAATGTCGGCGACAGTCGCGCCTATTGGCTGCGTGCACGCGATTCGCAGGCCCGCGATGCGGCGCCGTCCCAGCGACTGTCGTCCGACGATTCCTGGGCGCAGGCGCTGGTGGATGCCGGCGCCATGGACGAAGCGGCCGCCATGCGGGACCCGCGCGCCCACACTCTGCTGCGCTGGCTCGGCGCGGACAGCGATCCGATACCCTGGTCGGATTCCTGCGTGCGGACCTTGCGTACCACCGGCCCCGGAGTCTTGTTGCTGTGCAGCGACGGGTTGTGGAACTACGAGTCCGATCCAGAGGCGCTGGCGGGCATGGCTACCAGCCCCGCCACTGCGTTGCTCGCTGCCCGCGAGCTCGTCGACTTCGCGTTGCGCTCCGGCGGCAGTGACAACATCACCGTGGCGATGGTGCCCGTCGGGCCACCCGGCATGCCAGGAGAAAAGTAGCGATGTGTGTGGCTCGTTGCCGGCCGATTCTGCGAGGGGCGCGGACATGATTCGGCGGTGCCCGCTCCGGTTCCGGCCGCCCCGCGCGGCCGGTGCGGATAGTCGCCGAATCTGTTCCCGCTACCTCGCTTGCCCGAACCTCGGGCGTGGTGGCCCGGGTCGCGACGATCACCGCTGATCGTGACTTCTATGGCCGGATGGTTGCCCGCGACGGCCCCGACGCCGATCAGGTCGACTTCCCTGCCTTTTACCCGAATCACCCTGCGCGAGGGCGATATTCTGATCGGTCAACGCAGCGTCTCACAGGGCCTGGCGGCCGACATCGATCTGGGTATCGCGCCCACCTCCATCGGGCTCTCCCGCGCGCCCGCGATGATCCATGTCGCCGCCGCCGGCGTCAGCATCACCGACCTCGGCTTCACCACCGGCACCAGTCTCAACGGCGGCGATGTGCTGATCACACCCGAGGTGGCAGTCCTCCTGCACAGCGGCGACCGGATCCATCTCGGCGGTTGGACCACGATCATGGTGTCCGCCGAACTCGCGTGAGGCCGATCAGCCTTGCACGTTCAACGGAGCAGACGGCGGGAATGCCACCGGCAGTGCCGTCAAAGCGCGGTGGAAGGGACCCGGCCGCCAGACCGGCTCTCCGTTCGGGAGGTCCGGACGCATCTCGGGCAGCGCGTCGAGAAGCTGATCGATCGCGTCCTGCGCGATCAGGTAGGCCGAGGATTGTGCCGGGCAGGCGTGCGGGCCGATGCCCCATGCCAGATGGGCGCGATTACCGGCCAGATCCTCGGTCCGGATCGCAGGGTCGTTGTTGCACGCCGCCATGCTGATGACGACCGGCTGATGTGCGGGCAGCCAGACATCGTCGACGAGGATCGGCTGACGGGGGTAGCTGATCAACAGGTTCGCCAGCGGCGGATCGTTGAACAAGACCTCGTCCAGGGCTTCGCGCGAGGATAGGTTCCCGCCCATGACACTGCCACCGAACCGATCGTCGGTGAGGATTACCAGCAGGGTGTTGACGATCAAGTTCAGCAGGAACTCGATCCCGGTTCCATACACCTGTGCTACGTGGTTCACCACCTCCAGTTCATCCAGCTCGGACGGATGCTGTAGCAGCACTGTGGTGATGTCGTCCCCTGGTTCGGTCCGTTTGAGTGCCACCAGCTCCAGCAGTGCATCGAAAAGTATCTTGTTGCCGTTTTCGGCATCGACACCCTCGACGATCGCGGCCGTGCCTGCGGCGACTCGCTGCCCTATCTCCGGAGGGCAGCCGAGCAATGTGTTGACGACTTGGAAGAGCAGTGGGAACACGTACTGGCTGATCAGATCAGCTTTGCCGTCCTGGCAGAAGGTGTTGACCAGTGGAATAGCGATCTTCTCCACGATGTCGTGGAGCGCATACAGATCTATCGCGTCGAGGCTCGCGGTACTGGCCTGCCGGTAACGCGCGAAGTCGAGTCCGGTGTTTCTACTCGCCAGCGGCCGCCATCCCAACAGTGGCAGGATGGGGCAGTCGGTGGGGACGCTCTTCTGCCAAGTGCGCGGATCGGCGGGGAAGTGCTCGGGATCGTTGAGGATCCGCACCGCGGTGTTGTAGCCGATCACCAATGTGGCGGGCACGCCGGGTGCGAGTGTCACCGGGGCCAACGAGCCGTACTTTCTACGCAATTCCTGGTAGACGCGGTGCGGATCGGCGGCGAATTCCGGTGCGTGCAGCGGCACTCGCGGATCATCGGAATCGATCGGTGAGCCGTGGTAGACCGGGCAGGATTGGGCGGTTATTTGGGACGGCGGTGTACTCAAGAATGAAACTCCATACGATTCGTGTGCACTGCGGGTAGGGTAGAACGGATTTCGCGCCGGGGCGCAGCTCCCTGGAGCGCGTTACCTGATTTCGGTCGGAACCGGTTGCGGGACATAGCGTTGGGGGGTACTGCTCGTCGCCGTGACCGAACCACGTCGAGGTTCGTCAGATGCCCAGGGCACCCAGCGAATCGTGATCGTCGAGGGCGGTGGTGATTCGCTTCAACAGAGTCAAGCAGGTTTCATCTGTCTGCATCTTGGGTTGATATGCCGCTCGGCCGATCGTGAATGCCCATGCCGCGTAGGCGAACATGGACTGCTGCCGGTAGGCCAGCCAGGCGTCGTCGAAGGATGGCACCTCGCCGCCGGCGCGCCCCAGCTCGTCCAGGTAGGCCTCCAGCAGTTCGCGGTCCCACGCGCGCCGGTCGTCGGGCTCGCACCCCGAATTGACGGTATACGCGAAGTCATGCGCCCAGCCGCCCTGCATCACTACCTGCCAGTCGGCGTACCCCATACGTCCGTCGCTGGTCACATAGGTTTGCCCGATGTGTGGGTCGCCGTGCAGCAAGGTGGGGGGCATGTCCTTGGTCGAGATATCGAGCGCGCGCTCGACGCCCGCCCACAACCGATCGCTCTGACCGTAAAGGGCCTCGGGGATAACCCCTTTGGCCCGCTCCATGCCGACCGCGCAGCGCTTCTTCATATCGATCGCGGAGCGGACAGCGTCGAGCATGTCGTTCGGGGTCTTGAGGACCGCGATCGACGGATGTTTCCAGAAGGTACCGTGGAGGCGGGCGAGATTGCGCACCAGATCTTCGATCTGGTCGCGGGCGATCGGGGCATTCGGCTCGATGAACACGGCGCCACGAGTCACGGCGATGTCCTCCATGAGCGCAATGGACCGCCACGATGACGGGTCGAAGGCGCCCCAATAGCCGATCGGAGCCTCCATCTCGACATCGGGACGCAAGTCCATGAAGAAGTGGGTTTCGCCGTCGATCATTTTCGCCCCGCCGAGCAATATGCGCTGACTGAGAGACGTAGTGGTCTTCGCGAACAGCTCGGTCGGCAATCCGGCCTGCTGGCCCACCTCGTTGTAGTCGACGCGAATCGCAACCCGCGTGGACGTGCCGTGACTGCCATTGGATGTGCTGAACGAGAGCACCTCGGCATCGGGGACGTCGCGACACAGCACAGCCGTCAGCCAGTCCACGGTGATCGCGTCGCCGGAGATGGGGACGTCATCGGCGCTACGCGCTTTCGGCCGAATGATCTTCTCTAGCAGCACATGACCACCGACTGTGGCGACCCGCCCGAGCAACCAGAGCTTGTGGTTCAATCGTTTGCCTCGATTCCGGAGTGTAGTGAAATATCCTGAGCAACTATCCCGTTCACAAACACGTGCCGTAGGACAGTACCCGATGCGTTCGGATCGTGTTGTACGACAACAATTTCGCTGATTGCGTTGTGACTGCGGCTACCAGCGGTTTTCGGGTGATTCGCAGGCGCCTGCGTCGAGCTCGGGGGGACTGGGAGCATCTGGCCACGCATGGCGGGTCACATAGTCTCCCACCAGCGCGGTTGTCCGTGATGCCAGCGGACTGTCTCGGTCATCTCGGGCTCGGATTGCCGAGACGGCCACGGTCGGAGTTGCTGCTCGAGCCTGTTCGGCATCTGGGCCGGAGGGCCGGCATCTCCCAGGGCTGAGTCCCGGTCATTCCGCATCTAACGGCCCGATGTACAGCGGCGAGATTCGTCGAGTCCGGTCTTTGGGAGGCAAACTACGAGCATCTCTACAGGACGGTGGATTTGAACGGGGGATTTGCGGCAATTTGCAGAACCCGTTGAACGGACCGTTGACTAGCGGTACATTCGGGACCGATCCGATTGTTCGGGGTGAAGGGCTTCCCATCATGACCAGAGTTCGTCCCGGTGAAGACTCGCAGGCGAAAGGTCCGTTGCGGACCGAAGATGTTGGCTACCGCAAGAGCCTCCGACCACGCCAAGTGCAGATGATCGCCATCGGCGGCGTTATCGGTACCGGCCTCTTCCTCGGCGCAGGAAGCCGTCTGGCGAATGCCGGACCTGGATTGTTCATCGTGTACGCAGTGTGCGGAATATTCACTTTCTTCATTCTGCGTGCCCTCGGTGAATTGGTGATGCACCGACCGTCATCTGGGTCGTTCGTATCGTATGCGCGCGAGTTCTTCGGTGAGAAGTACGCATTCGGCATCGGCTGGATGTACTTCTTCCACTGGTGCATGACCGGAATTGTCGATATCACAGCCATTGCCACCTATTTCCACTACTGGCGAGCCTTCCAGGGCGTTCCGCAATGGGTGATTGCCCTCATCGCATTGGCGCTGGTGCTGAGCATCAATATGGTCTCGGTGAGATGGTTCGGTGAGCTGGAGTTCTGGGTCGCGCTGGTGAAGGTCGTTGCGCTGGTGGCATTCCTGATGGCGGGAACGGTATTTCTGGTCGGCCGGTTCCGAATTCAGGGCAACGAAACCGGTGTCAGCGTGGTCGAGCACAGCGGCGGATTGTTTCCCACCGGCATACTGCCGCTCGTCATGGTCACTACCGGTGTGGTTTTCGCCTATGCCGGGGTGGAACTGGTCGGGACCGCGGCGGGGGAGGCCAAGGACACGGCCAAGATCATGCCGCGCGCAATCAACGCGATCATCGCCCGAATATCGGTGTTCTATGTGGGATCGCTGGTCCTGCTTGCCCTACTGCTGCCGTACACCAGTTTCAAGGCGGGTGAGAGCCCCTTCGTGACCTTCTTCTCAAAGCTCGGCCTCGGTGGCGCGGCGGCGCTGATGAATGTGGTGGTGTTGACGGCGGCGTTCTCGAGCCTCACCGCCGGCTTCTACGCGACCGGCCGGATCCTGCGGTCGATGTCGACGAATGGCAGCGCACCCGCCATCATGTTCCGGATGTCGACCAGGGGCGTGCCCTTCGTCGGGATTCTGGCGACCGGGGCGATCGCGCTGTTCGGGGTCGCCCTCAACGCCGTCGTGCCGGAGAAGGCGTTCGAGATCGTGCTGAATGTGTCGGCTTTGGGCACCATTACATGCTGGTCGGTGATTGTGCTCAGCCAGCTGCAGCTGTGGCGCTGGTCGCGCACCGGGCGGGCCGAGCGCCCTGTGTTCCGGCTTCCGGGGTCGCCATACACCGGCATTGCCACGCTGATGTTCCTTGCCGGGGTTGTGGCATTGATGGCGACGAATGATGACGAGGTCCAACGGTGGGCAGTGCTGACGACCGTATTCGTCATGGTTCCGGCCCTCGTCGTCGGCTGGTTCGTGGCCCGGAGGAAGGTCGCAAGCGTCGCGCGCCTCCGAATGGGGTTCATCGCGCTGCTCCCTGCGGTCGCCGAGATGCGATCGGTCGGTTACGGCGATCGCCTGCACCCGAAGGTACTGCCGACCTCGACAGCTATCTCCGATCGGGAAATCAGGTGAAAGCTGTAGAAAGTCTTATGCGGCCGCGGGTTTGACCGCGATCGTCCAAGACGTCGTGCTCGGTGGGGAGCTGCCGTGGTTTGTCGATCAGATCCGGACCAGGCCACTGTATGTCGTGGTGCTCGCACCGCGGCCGGATATCGTCGCGGCGCGGGAGGCGGGGCGCGACAGTGCTCGAGTAGTCGGCAGCCGGATCAGTTGAAGCCAGCAAGCCCGGACGCGAGGTCCGGAATATCCAGGGCATCGAGCACCTGTCGGCGGACATCGGGGCAATGCTCGAGGGCGATCGTGTCGATAGTCTTGCGGTTGGCGACGACGACGTCATTGAGGCCGCCGTTACGGGCTGCCCAATTGTGCACGGTGCCATTGAACGAAATCTTGCCGAGCACGGTGCCTTCATCGCGCCAGGTGCCGACCTCTGGTCGAATCATGTCGCAGAGCTGGATGGCCGCCGCTGGGGTGATCTGGTCGGTATCGGGTGCGCCCGAAGAACTCGAGGGCGCGGGAATCGATATCGAGATGCTGTTCGTCGTCGGTGTCGCGGGGGCCAGATCGGGTTCGCCGGTGCTCGAACACGCCGCAAGCTGAGCACCGGCGGTGAGCAGTCCGGCGGACAAGACGATCCGCAGTGCAATGCTGAGCCGATTCATACTTCTCCTCCTCGATATCGGATGATGCCGATATGGTGGCGTCGTTCCGATTACCCGCCAGACGTACCGCTCAATCGGCGGGGCGAACGGGCGTGTGCGGTGATGTCTCCGGTGCAGGCGGGTGTAGCCCGATAATAAGGACGATGCGCGGGGGCATCGGATGCGTGACGTGCCGAGTGATAGTCGGGAAACCTATTCAGTCGCAGCGGTGAGGCGTGCGGAACATACTTGCTGTGTGACGGAGAGCGGTTTGTCCCCTGAAGGCGCTCATGCGCTCGATCGCGTGATCGGCGCAGGCACGCCGCAGAATGTCGGCTACTTCCACTTCCTGTTCGCCGACCAGAAGTGGGAATGGTCCGATGAGGTCGCACGGATGCACGGATATGTCTGCGGAGAGATAGAACCGACGACCGAGCTGCTGCTCTCCCACAAGCATCCCGACGACCGCGCACAGGTGGCCAGCGCGCTGGCCAACTCCATCGAGACCGCCGAGCCGTTCTGCAGTAGCCACCGCATCATCGATACCGAGGGCGATGTCCACCACGTGATCGTCGTCGCCGACCGCATGGTCGACGACAGCGACGAGGTGATCGGGACGTCGGGGTACTACATCGACGTCACTCACACCATCGAGGAACACCGCAGGGAGACCCTCGACGACACGCTGCCCGAGCTGTACGCGGCGCGCGCGGTGATCGAACAGGCGAAGGGGGCGTTGATTCTGGTCTACGGCATCAGCGCCGAACAGGCGTTCCGAGTGCTGAGTTGGCGTTCTCAGGAGACCAACACCAAATTGCGTGCACTGGCCACCCAGTTGGTCGCCGATCTGCGGTCGATGGTGCATGCCACTACAGGCCTTCGCACGGAGTTCGATCACCTGCTGCTGACTGTGCACACCAGGATCCCGCCGAGCGGCTCGGCCGGCGGGTGCTGAGGGGCGCCATCCTACGACGATCCGATCAGGTTTCCGGCAAGACCAGGGGTTTCGAGCGGCGTGGACCGGGTAGCCGGTCCATGCGCGTGCCGCTGTCTATCCGCCGCACCCGTGATCGCCCGATAAGCAATGATCGGCCGACAGTGCCCGGGCTGTCGTTTGGTGTCGAACGAAGCGGCTCGCTCGGTGACGGCAAGAAAAGGTGGTGGTTGGCGTGACGGAACCGATCTCGGACGCGGCGTTGGGAACGAGGGCCATCGGTATCCGGGTGCCGGCCGAACTCGGGCAGCTGATCATGTTGCGTGCTCTCGCCGAAACTGTTGCGCTGATTGCGGATTTCGCGCTCGACGAGGTGGCCGACATCCGCCTCGTGCTCGACGAGGTGGCCACCTCGCTGATCCTGGACGCCGTGCCGGACAGCACTCTCGACTGCGCATTCCGCTACGACGACAACCACATGTGGGTCCATGTCGCTTCGGTGGGTGCCGCGCGACCAGCGGTCGGCGAGGACAGCTTCGGTTGGCACATCGTGCGAACGCTGACCGACTCTCTTACCGCGACTCAGGAGCACTACGACGCGACGATGTCCGGGTATCCGACCGCTGTCGACTTCACTTGGGTGCGCAGCTCGAACAGCCGATGACACCGGTGGCCGCCGGTCACCGAATGGTCGGCGGCGGCTCGGTGGGTCGCGGACCCGGCACCGGCGGTGGTTCCGGAACAGGCGGTGGCACCGGGTCCGGTGCCGGCGGAACCGGTTCTCCCGGCTGCGGTATCGGCGGCGGTGACCCTGGCTCCGGTACCGGATCGGGATCGGGAATGGGAGGTACCGTCGCGGATTCCATGGTGTGCTCCTCTATCTGGGGTCATAACCGTTCCGCCGAGGCGATACCCGTTGCCTTCATGCGCAAACGCCGAGAGTTGTGGTGATCACCGTTACCTTCGAAAAATCGAGTCTTCCGATTGAGCCCATCGGTGGCGGGTATGCGGTGAGTGTCCACCTGATAGCCGACATTTCGGAGGTAGATATCGTGTCCGAACACAATAGTGGTCCCCGCGAAGGAGTCGAAGGCGCTGTCGAAGGTGTCAAGGGAAAGGTCAAGGAGGCCGTAGGAGCCGTCTTCGGAAACGACGACCTGCGGGACGAAGGAAAGGCTCAGCAGGACAAGGCGGAATCTCAGCGCGCAGCTGCGCAGAAGGAGGCCGCCGCCGAAAAGGAACGTGCTGAAGCCGCTTTGGACGAACAGCGTCAACGCGCGTATCAACGCGGCCAGTAGTCGAGTCAAGTCCTCGTAGAAGATTTCATAGTTGAATGCAGAAAGGGTTGCCGGGCTTCCGCTCGGCAACCCTTTCGTTTCAACTGTATCAGCCTACTTGGGAACGAATATGCCTGTCAGATCTGCTTTCCTGATCGGCGTATCAGGATTGGCCTGCGCCGCACACATCAATTCGATGGACGCAATCGCGGCATCGATCGTCCGGTCGTTCGTCGGCACGGACTTGTCGCTGCGTTCTTGCTCGAGGAACTTCGTCACGGTGATGCGCTGCTTGTCTTTGTCTTGCGCAACGAACTCATTGCACGGTGTGTCACCGCCCGCGTTGACTGCCTTCTTCGCCTCGTCGCAGCCGCTGGCGAACACGGCGGTCGCGGCGGCGACCGCGCACGCGGCGATCGCCACCCGGTGCGGTCGATCGGTTGTTCTCATGTCGGATTCTCCTGACGAAATAGATATCAATGGTCGTGCGGTTCGTTGAGGCCGAGCCCTTCCTGGTTCCTGACTCGCCGGTGCTCGGCGATCACCAGCGTCGCACCCATTCCCAGGCAAACGATGCACGAGACACCGCCAATAATCACCCAGCCGGCAAATCCGTAACCAGCGGCGGTCAGGGTGAGCGCGAGCAAGGCGATACCGACGCCGAAGAGAATGATTCCCGGCCAGTTGCGGGTATCTTCTATAGATTCACCGGCATGGGTTCTTGTGGTGCGTGAGTCGTCCGGAAAATCGTGTTCGGGCTGGTCGATGTCGTTGTTTCGGCTCGAATCGCTCGGCTCGCCGTGCATAATATGTCCTTTCAGGGTCGAACCGTCGAACAAGGGGCATTCATGCGAATACCCCAGAATGGGGCGTGTATGCGCTGGGAACCCGGGTAAGCGAGCGGTAGAGCTGCTTTACCTCGCCGCCGCTGTCGCCGCGATGTTTTCCTTGTCGCGCCGGTGTCCCGGCATCGGATTCTGTTTCGGCGGCACGGTTTGGGCAGTGTGGTCGTGGTGGCGCACCAGTGGGCGATGGTCGGTAGCCTTGCTCGGCGCGTCGCTGATCGGTGTGGTGGTTGTGGTGGTCGACGTCGTCGAGGGCACCACGAGGGTGCGATTGCGGGTCGCGGTCCTGTTCGCCGCCGCCCGGGTGGTTGCACCGTGGCGGTGGCGAAAAGCGAGTAGTGAATACGGGTTTCGACCCTGAACCCTCGGGTACCTGTTCGAACGATCCTGGAAGGAGCGCGATTCGGTGGAGGCGACAACGATCGGGATCCAGGTGCCTGCGCAATTGGCACACCTGACGATGCTGCGCGCCCTCGCCGAAACCGTGGCGATGATTGCGGATTTCGCACTCGACGAAGTGACCGATATCCGGCTCGCGCTCGACGAGGTGGCTACTTCGCTGATCTTGGACGCGGTGCCGGGCTCGACTATCGACTGTGAGTTCAGTTATGACCAGACGCAGATGTTCGTACACGTCTCCTCGGTCGCGGCGGCGGAAGCAGCGGTGGCGCACGCGGGCTTCGGCTGGCATATTGTGCGTACCCTGACCGATTCCATCGCCGCGGTGCAGTCCCCGTTCGACAGCATGGTCTCGGGATATCCGACCGCGGTCGACTTCAGCTGGGTGCGAGGTGCCTCGGATGCCCGGTGAATCGAGATCCCCGGGCGACAGCTATGACAATATCGAGCCGCTCTTCGAGAAGGTCGCCGCGCTGGACTCTGACGACCCGCGCCGGGAAACGCTGCGCGACGAGCTCATCGAGCGTTGTCTGCCCTTGGCGGAGCACATTGCTCGCAGGTTCGCCGGGCGTGGCGAGGCCTTCGACGATCTGCTGCAGGTGGCGCGGCTCGGGCTGGTGCATGCGACCGATCGTTTCGACATCGATCGCGGTTCGTCGTTCCTGTCGTTCGCGGTACCGACGATCATGGGCGAGGTACGCAGGCATTTCCGCGACAACACCTGGTCGGTGCGAGTTCCGCGGCGGGTCAAGGAGATTCAGCTGACCATCGGCCCCGCGGTCGAGACTCTCGCGCAGCGGCTGGGCCGCATTCCGAAAGCAAGGGAGATTGCCGCCGAACTCGAGGTGGATCTGGTGGAGGTCACCCAGGCGTTGATTGCGGGCAACGCCTATCAGTCGTCCTCGATCGATGCGCTGGCCGGTGACGACAACGAGAACGCATTGTTGCCGCTACTGGAAAGCCTCGGCGCCGAGGAGTCCTCCTACCATCTGGTAGAGGATTTCATGGCGGTGAAGCCGCTGATCGCGGAGCTACCCGAGCGGGAGCGTCGGGTGTTGATCATGCGCTTCTTCGAGTCGAAGACCCAAAACCAGATCGCCGAGTATCTCGGCGTCTCCCAGATGCACGTGTCACGCATTCTGTCACGCACGCTGAAGTCGCTGCGCGAGCAGGCCTTGCGCGATTGAGCGCACTGTCGGTCGGAATGCCTCGGGTTGCCCACTCAGGACGTATTTCGTGGTATTGCGGAATCGGTTTGCCGGTTTCGACCCAGGGGTACGCAGACAGTAGTCGGATTTCGATGCCTATGGCGCAGGAGGTCGTCATGAACCCCCAGCGACGACCGAGTACCCGGAACGTGCACACCGCTCCGGATAGTTCACGGTCGCTGAAACAAGCACGAGAAATCTCCTCTCCCGCCGACCGGCCTGCGCGGCCGGAACGCGCGTTGGTCACTACCGATCACGAGGTCATTCGGCGGTGGGCCGAGCGGCGTGGTGCGCGTCCTGCGACGATGCCAGGCAGTGCCTACAACGGGCACCTCGGTGTGCTGCGCCTGGATTTCCCTGGTTACGGTGGTGCTGTCCTGCAGCCGGTGGACTGGGATGAATGGTTCGCCGACTTCGATGCACAGGGTTTGAGCTTCCTGTATCAGGAGCAGTGGGCTGATGGGTCGCTCAGCAATTTCAACCGGCTCGAGGGCGTGGATCGCGTGGTCGGATGACCCGTCCGAGTCGACGCGTAATCGTGTCGGAGATCACCTCCAGCTTGCGCCGCCGTCGTATTCATGAGCAGGCTGGAAGCCGCTGTACACATCTTTGACCGAGAACCGCGACGTTTACCGAACGGTCGGTCCGGGTAAGTGTGTGTTCGGCAAGTTGCTCGAAGTGCGGAAACTGTCGCGTCGGTATGGGGATGCGATTCTCCGCGTCGCGGCACGCTCCACGCGTGTCTGCAAAGGATGAGGGTCTTGAGCGCGAACCTGATGATCGTGGAAGATGACAATCGTGTGCGTGGTGCACTGCGGTTGGCCATGGAAGACGAAGGCTACGACGTCGCAGAGGCGGAGGAAGCCGAGGACGCGCTCATTCATCTGCGCAGCAATGGCGTGCCCGATGTGATGATCGTCGATCTGATGCTCGGCGGCATGGATGGCTTCGACTGCATCCGGGAGATTCGGCGCGAACACGACGTACCGATCATCGTGGTCAGCGCGCGTGACGATACTCACGACGTGGTGGCGGCGCTGGAGGCCGGCGCGGACGATTTCGTCGCCAAACCGTTCGAGATCAAGGAGATCACCGCAAGGATGCGGGCGCTGCGACGGCGCGCGCGGCTGTCCGCTGAGCGGGACGCCCCACAGGAAGTGGTGCTCGACGCCCACCCGGCAGCGCCCTTGGTCTTGGCCCCGGACGGTGGTGCGGTGCGGCGCGGCGACGAAGAGATCGGGTTGACGCTGACCGAGTTCCGGCTGTTGTGCGAGCTGGCTGACACTCCCGGCCGGGTGCTCAGCCGCACTCTGCTCCTCGAAAGGGTGTGGGACCGTGGCTTTTTCGGCGACGAGCGCATCGTCGATGTGCATATGCGCAGATTGCGCACCAAGATCGAGCTGGATCCGTCCGACCCGCGCATCGTGGTGACGGTGCGTGGGCTCGGCTACCGGCTGGATGTGCAGCGCTGATCGGGAGCAGTCCGCACCCGCGCGCTGGGAGCACGCCGCTGACCGGCAGCACTCCGTGAGCGAACAGCGGCACACTGCGGCGCAACGCAGGCGCGCATTCGGCTTCGATCCGGAGCGCTGGAGCCTGCGCACCCGGGTAATGGCGGCGTTCGCCGCGATAACCGCGCTGATGTCCCTGGTACTGGTGACTTCGGTCTTCGCCATCAGCCGCAGCTACCTGGAGGCGCAGCGGCCGCAGACGCAGGGCTACGCGGCCGGCGATCTGCAGTCCGATCTGGAGTTGCTGCGCAACGTTCTGATCGGCTGCGCGCTGGTCGCTACTCTGATCGGCGCCGCCGTCGGCTGGTGGGCCAGCAAGCGGGTGCTCACGCCCCTGCAGCAGGTCTCCAGGACCGCCGCTCGGATTGCGGCAGGTGATCTCACCACTCGGCTGCCGGTGACCCGTGACCCGGACCTGGCCACGACTGTCGGATCGTTCAACACCATGGTCGACTCGCTGCAGCGGCGGATCGAGCGTGAACACCGCCTGGTCGGCGATGTCAGCCACGAATTGCGCACCCCGCTGACCACCCTGATGGCAGGCGTCGACGTGCTCAATCGACACAGCGGCGAGTTTCCCGAGCGCCCGCGCCGGGCGCTGGGGCTGGTCACCGATGAGATCGATCACCTGCGCAGGCTGCTCGACGATCTGCTGGCCTTGGCCCGCGCCGAGGCGGGTATGCACCGCGGCGATGCCGATCCATTGTCGGTCGCCGAGCTGCTGACCCACACGCTGGCAGGCAGCAGGCACGCACCGGAGCTGCTGACCGTGGTCGAGGACGTGACCGTGCGCGGCCGCAAGCTCGAGCTGGAACGAGCCCTGGTGAATCTGCTGGCGAATGCCGACCGGCACGGTGGCGGCGTGGTAGCGGTGACCGTGCGCCGCGATGGCGACGACGCGGTGATCACCGTTGACGACGCGGGGCCCGGTGTGCCCGCCGCGGATCGCGATCGCATCTTCGAGCGCTTCGTGACCATGCGGTCGGGTCGCAGCTCGGTGACCGGCACCGGCATCGGTCTGGCATTGGTCGCCGAAACGATGTCCGCGCATCGCGGTCGGGTCGAGTGCCTGGACCGACCGGGCGGCGGCGCCCGGTTCACCCTCCGGTTGCCCGGCCTTGCCGGGGCGGTCGTGACCTTTTCGTAACACGACCGTAAACAACTCGACCGGATCACCTCAAAGTTGATTCGTAAGCCTGGATAAGTACTGCAGACCCAACCTGGGAGATGTATGTCACTGCCAACACTGTCCACCGCAACGATCGATCGACCACATGCTGAATCACCGTCGGACGCAGTAAATTCCGCGCCGGGAGCGCGCGTTGTGCTGCGCGCGCCACGGATCGGCGACGCGGCCGACATCTGGCGGATCGCGAAGAATTCCCATGTGCTGGATACCAACTCCAGCTATGCCTATCTGCTCTGGTGCCGGGACTTCCCCGGCACCTCGGTGGTCGCCGAAGTGGGCGGCCGGGTCGTGGGTTTCGTGATCGGCTACATGCGTCCGCAGGCGCCACACACGGTGTTCGTCTGGCAGGTGGCGGTCGAGCGGGCCCAGCAGGGTCGCGGCATCGGTGCCGCGCTGCTCGACAAATTGCTCGACACCGTCGCCGGAGCCGGAGTTTCGGTGCTGGAAACGACCATCGCCCCGGACAACCCCGGATCCATCGCCATGTTCGCGGCGGTGGCGCGCCGCCGCGATGCGCGAATCACCAAGCGCCCCTTGTTCGAACCCGGAGTTTTCCCGGACAGCCACGCCGCAGAAGATCTCTATCGAATCGCCCCGACCGCCCGTTCCACGCAGGAGGATCGCCGATGATTACCGCTGAAACAACCATTTTCGAAGAACTCGAATCGAATGTTCGCGGATATTGCCGAGCATGGCCCACGGTTTTCACTACCGCCAAGGGGTCCTGGCTGCGCGACGAGGACGGCAAGGATTACCTCGACTTCTTCGCGGGTGCGGGCGCGCTGAACTACGGCCACAACAATCCGGTGCTCAAGCAGCCGCTGCTGGATTACATCGCGAGCGACGGCATTACGCACGGACTGGATATGTCGACTGTGGCCAAGCGGCGGTTACTGGAGACGTTGCGCGACACCGTCCTCGCGCCGCGCGGTCTGGACTACAAGGTTCAATTCCCCGGCCCCACAGGTGCCAATGCGGTCGAGGCTGCGCTGAAGCTCGCGCGCAAGATCACCGGCCGCAAGACCATCCTCAGCTTCACCAACGCCTTCCACGGCATGACGCTCGGCGCATTGTCGGTGACCGGCAACGCCGCCAAGCGCGCGGGTGCGGGCGTGCCGTTGGTGCATGCGACGCCGATGCCCTATGACGGCTATTTCGACGGCACCACCGCCGATTTCCAATGGATGGAGCGCGTGCTCGACGACACGTCATCCGGCTTCGATCGCCCAGCCGCGGTGATCGTGGAGACCGTGCAGGGCGAGGGCGGCGTCAATGTGGCACGTCCGGAATGGCTGCGCCACCTCGCCGGATTGTGCGCCGCTCGGGAGATCCTGCTGATCGTCGACGACGTGCAGATGGGGTGTGGGCGGACCGGGCCGTTCTTCTCCTTCGAGGTTGCCGGCATCACTCCGGACATCGTGACGCTGTCGAAGTCGATCGGCGGCTACGGGTTGCCGATGGCGCTGGTGCTGTTCAAGCCGGAACTCGACCAGTGGACGCCGGGAGAGCACAACGGCACCTTCCGCGGCAACAACCCGGCCTTCGTCACGGCACAGGTTGCGCTGGAACATTTCTGGTCCGACGGCGCGCTGCAGGCCTCGACCGAGACGAAGGGCGAGCGGATCGAGCAGGTGCTCGGCAGGCTGGCCGCGGAGATTCCCGGCGTCTCGCTGCGTGGGCGCGGGCTGGTGCAGGGCGTGGTGTTCGACGACCCGTCCCAGGCGAGCAAGGTCTGCCAGGTCGCCTTCGAGCGCGGGCTACTGGTGGAAACCTCGGGTTCCATGGACGAGGTAGTGAAGTTGCTGCCGCCGTTGACTATCAGCGACGAGGAACTCGACCTCGGCCTCGATCTACTGAGCACGGCCATCGACACCATTGGGGGGCGCTGAGATGATCGTACGAACCACCGCGGCCATCACCGGTACCGAACGCGACGTCGCCGGCACGGGTTGGCGCAGCAAGCGCATCGTCCTCGGCGGTGACGGCGTCGGGTTCTCCTTCCACGAGACCACCATCGACGCAGGCACCGAGCACGTATTCCATTACCGGTATCACGTGGAAGCCGTGTGGCTGATCGAAGGGGAGGGGACGCTCACCGATCTGGACAACGACGTCACCTACGAACTCGAACCCGGCTCGATGTACCTGCTCGACGAGCACGAGCGCCACCGGCTGCACGCGCGCACCGGGATGCGGATGATGTGCGTCTTCAACCCCCCGGTGACCGGGCAGGAAGTCCACGACAGCAATGGCGTCTACCCGCTCGTCGCCGCCAACGCGGTCTGAAAGGAATATGTAATAGTGTTGGCGCACACTGACACTCGCATCACCGATCGCTACCCGACCCGCCGCGGCAGCCCCGCGCCGCACCTGGATCGCCCTGATCCGACGGTATGGGGCCGGATCGAGGACCAGGAACTGGGAAACTTGGATGCCGACGGGTTCGCGATCCTCGACGCGCTACTGACTCCCGATGAGGTGGCCGATTTCAGCGCCGAAATCGACCGCCTCGCCGGAGATCCGGTGCTGGACGGCGACGACCGCGTCATTGTGGAGAAGTCGTCGAACCAGGTGCGCTCGATCTTCGAAGTGCATCGGCTCAGCGCGGCGGTGGCCGAGCTCGTGCGCGAGTCACGTGTCGCCGGATTGGCAAGGCAGGTACTGGGTTCAGAGGTCTATCTGCATCAGAGCCGAGTCAATTACATGCCGGGCTTCCGCGGCGCAGGTTTCTATTGGCATTCGGATTTCGAGACCTGGCATGCGGAGGACGGGATGCCCACACCGCGGGCGGTGAGCCTGTCAATTGCACTCACCAACAACTATTCGATCAACGGCAGCCTCATGATGATGCCCGGATCGCACCGTACCTTTGTGCCCTGTACCGGCAGTACGCCCTCCGAGCACTACCGGGAGTCGTTGCAGGAACAGGAGATCGGTGTGCCGAGCCGGGCCGATGTGGTGGCGCTGGCCAACCGGTGTGGGATCGCCCAGTTCACCGGCGCCGCTGGATCGGCGTTGCTGTTCGACTCCAATGTCATGCACGGGTCGTCGAACAACATCACCCCGTTCCCGCGCTCGAATATCTTCCTGGTATTCAACAGTGTGGAGAACACCCTGGTGGAACCATATGCCGCGCCTGCACGGCGGCCCGGCTACATCGGCAGCCGGGACTTCACGCCGGTATAGGCGACACGCTAGGTGTCGAGCGCGCCGGTGAGGGCAGCCAGTTCGGTGCCGAGCGCCAGATCGCTGACAATGAAATACGCAGCGGCACGATCGGAACCAGCGCGCTGAGTCGCTCGAAGAGCGTGTTGTTCCGATCGAAGATTATGCCCGCCATGCGTTCTTGTAGCTGGTGTAGCTGGTCGGCACCGAGCTTTTCGAGGTGTGCGAGGCACTCGGCCTGCACGTGCAAAGTCCTGGCCAGCAGAATGATCTGGGCCTTGGTTATCAAGTCCGCCATCAGCCCAGCGCATTCCCGAACATGATCTTTTTGGCCGCCGTGCGCAATGGCCACGGCAGCGCGCCGACCACCTTGTCCACTGCTTCGGTCAGCCCCTCGGTCTCGATTCGCTGTGCCGTGCGGAACATCCTCAGCAGCTCGGCGGCCTCCTGATCGGAGAGTAGATCGAGGGCCGAAAGCGGCCCGCCCAGTTCGCGTTCGAGGTCTGTTCTCGAGCTCATGCGTGTCTCCCCATGTTCGGCCGTGCGGACATGACTGTCCGGGCGGCGTTCTCGATCACATTGTGCAGGCTTCGGCCGGATGCCGGGAGGGTTCGTCTGAGACAGATTTACCGGCAATTCATCAGCAATGTGTCGAGGACTCAGCTGCTGTTCGATCCCGCGGGATGTGACCCTCGTGGATGCCCAGCCCCCGCAGCGCAACCGGCAAGGTCCTCGCGCACACCTCGGTTCAGTCGAACTGACCGATCAACCGCGCGAGACGATGCGCTGTAGCGCCGCGAGATCCTGCTCGAGCATGCGGAACAGCCAATAGACGCCGACAAAGGCCAGAGCACTGCCGACGCACAGCACACGCAAGGCAATGATCACCGCGGGAATGTCCTCCGGCGGAATGAATGTTGCGCCCGCGACACCGAGCAGCGGAACGGCGGCCGCGACGACGAGGAAATAGGTGCTGGCTCGGTCCAATTGCTCCAGCTGGCGCGCGTCCTCGGCACCGAGCCCGCCGTGCGGCAGGAACATCGGGTACAGACTGCGCACGGCAAAGAAGGTGACCAGGAAATACGGGTAGGCCATGGCGATGGCGCCGCAGACGATCTGGGTGATGAAGAAATGCACGTACGCCTCGGCACTGAGCTGATTGCCCGACAGCTGCACAGAAACTGGCACGACAACCCCCGAAAGAGCCCATAAAGCGAAGCAGGTCAGCACATTACGGCGACCGAGCTGCAGTGTTTCGGTACGCGCACGAGCCAGGATTGCCGCATCGTAGGGCCGGCCAGCGCGCAGCCCACGCGAGACCGACCACAGGTGGGCGAGCAACACATTGGTGACCACGAATCCGATGAAGAAACAGATCCCGTAGGCGGCAAGGGCGACCTGGTCGAAGCGGTGCTGTGCCTGCTCGTCCAGTTTGTCGATGATCAGCGTTCGATTGTGGCTGTAGCTGTAAAGGATCGCCAGTGCGTTGGGCACTGCGATGGCGAGTGCCATGATCGGGTGCATGAGCGGTCTGGCCCGCAGGCGTCCGCTGCGCGCCGGCGGATCGACGAGATCGCGGGCCCGGGCATCCAGGCAGACGTCGAACTGCTGCGCCATATCCGCGCCGCCCGGCCACCGTTTGTCCGGATCGGGGTCGAGCGCACGCACCAGCGCTCGGCGTAGCGCGGCCGGGCAATCGGGCGGAAGATGGCCGTACGGCAGCGACTGCGGGCTGCCCGAGCGGCGCAGCAACATCCCGTCGAGCGCGGTGCGGTCGCCGCCGGTCGCCGCGTCGTCGTCGAAAGGTTTTCGGCCGGTAAGTAATTCCCACAGCATGACTGCCAGCGCGTAGAGATCACTGCGGGTGTCGAGATCGGCCGCCGAGGCCGACCGGTCCGGATGCACGGCCGCCAACTGCTCTGGGGACATATACGCCAGCGAGCCGCCGAAGTAGGCGAGCGGGCTGTCGCCGGAGACATTGCCACTGAAACTGATGTTGAAATCGGCGAGCTTGGGGATACCCTCTGCGGTCAGCAGCACATTCGCCGGTTTGATATCGCGGTGCAGGACCCCGCAGCGCCCGGCGTAGTCCAGCGCCTCTGCCAATCTGCGACCGAGCCAGGCGATCGTTTCCGGCCAGGACAACCTCGCCAATTCCGCCCGCGTCACCGACTCGCTCGGCCGGATCTCGCCCTTGTCGGTGAGCACCGAATCGATGACATCCACCAGCAATGCGCCGTTGCGTTCCTCAGCAGGTGTCGCCCGCACCCGTTCGAGCACCGTGAACAGCGTCCCGCCTGGCACGTACTGCATATAGAGCAGCCGCAGCCTGCGTCCCTCCAGCACGCGATGGTCGAACACCCGCACGATGTAGTCGTGATCCAGCTGCGCCAAGGTCTGTGGCTCGGCGCTCTTGTCCTGCGAAATCTTCACTGCGACCAGGCGCTGCATCGATCGCTGCCGGGCCAGGAACACCTTGGCGAACGCACCGCGCCCCAGCACGGTCATCAGGTCGAAGTCGTCGATCTTCTGGCCGACTTCGATGTCGTCGAGGTTCACAGGCTCGGCGGGCCCCGCGACGAGCGTGCTGCGGTAATCGTCGGTGGCCAGCATTTCGGAAAGCTGGTCGGCCTGGTCGGGATACGCGGCGGTGTATTCGGTGACTTCCACCGAACTGCCTGCCCGCCTGCGGACGTGGAACTCCTCGTAGATCAGATCCGGTGGCAACGGCCAGGCGCTCAGCTCCGGTAGATCCTCGACATACTGCGACAGCCGCTTCGGCTCGGCCCCTCGCATCCACCGGTTGGCGAGATCGACCTTGATCAACTCGATCAGCGACACCCGGCGGATGGCGGGGGAGTCTGGAAGGTAGGCGGGCAGGTCCGGCGGCGTGTCCGAGGCCCGCCACGCCTCGGCGAAGCGCTTGACGACCTCGGCGACCCCACGCGAGCTATTGGGCGATCGGTCCGGAGTGACCGTCGCCTCCGAGGCCGGCGGAGCGGGGTGCGCCATCTGCGCATCGTATCCTCGCTCCGCCACATCGGCGGACTGTTGAACCGGGAAGTTGCTACCACAGTGCCCGGTACACAGCGAGCCAACTGTCCGGCGGTACGAAACCTACCGGCAGATCGGCGGCTATCCCGGCGCTTGCGCACGCCGTGCGCACAGTTCTGGGTGGGAAGGCACGTCGGCGAGACGAGGCAAAGGAGCCACCGGCGAAGCCGAGGCCGACCACGCGACGGTAATCGGCCATTGCTTCCGGCGGGGGCAGCGGCTGCTGCCGCCTGGTGAGCCGCAGAACTGCCGCGTCGACGCCGGGGACGGGGGCCGGGGCGGAACTTCCGGCGATCGACAGTGGCCCCAAGCGGAAGTCGGCGTGGACGCAACGGATACGGTCGTTGCCTGCGTACCTGGAGCGCAGGCGGCCCGCATAATGGGGGTCCTTCTCGTAGGCGGGGAAGACCGGATCAGTGGTGACGGGGAATCGGAGCAGTGCGGTGCGCTGGCAGAAACCAAGCCCGCGCGCGCAGCCGCGTGTAGTGCACGCAGGCCGCACACGCTCCGTTTCTGCCACAGTGTTCCCGCGCCCGCCAATTTACGACACCGTATCTCGTTGTGCGAATGAAATATCCGCCCATGTGCGGGCAGTGGCGTTGCCGATTGTGCCGGTAATCGACCTGCGGCGGCGATGCTGTTCGGGGACACTGTCGGGCATGCGCGTGCGGTCGGTTACGGAGTTGATCAGCTATGCCGAGGGTGCGGGGCGGGTGAAGTACGTGCGGTTCTGGGGGCATCAGCCGCAGCCGGACGGCAGTGTCGGGCCCGGCTGCTTCAGTCAGTGGTGGCCTGCGCCGTTCCAGGCCGACGGACTGACCTTTGCCACCGCCGAGCACTACATGATGTGGGGAAAGGCGATGTTGTTCGGGGACAACGACATTGCTGAGCGGGTTGTCGACGCGGGGCATCCGAAACAGGCGAAGGAGCTGGGCAGGCAGGTCCGAGGGTTCAACGACATCATCTGGGATGCACAACGTTTCGACATTGTGGTGGCCGGCAGCGATCGCGAAGTTCGGGCAGCACGAGGAGCTGAAGCGATATCTGCTCGGGACAGGGAACCGCGTGCTGGTGGAGGCCAGTCCGGTGGATCGGATCTGGGGCATCGGCTTGGCCGCCGACGATCCACGGGCCGAGAACCCGACGCAGTGGCGCGGATTGAATCTGCTCGGGTTCGCTTTGATGGCGGCGCGTGACGAATTGCGTTCGGTTCAGCCGGAACTGACCGAATGATCGTTCTCGGCGGTGTGCTCCTCGGCGGCGCACGCGCGCCAAACGCCGGCCTCCGACGAATTGCCCTGGCGTTCCAGAAGTTCGGCGAGTCCGATCATCGCGCGGGACTCGCGGCGATCGGCCGCCGTACGCCACCAGTGTTCGGCCCCGGCGAGGTCGCCGCCGCGAAAACGGACAACGCCGAGGTCGTAGGCCGCGGCGGCGTGGCCTGCCTCGGCTGCCTGCGCCCATAGGCTGCACGCTCCATCTTCCTCGCCGCGGCTGTACATGGCCACGCCGAGATCGTAAAGGGCGCTGCGATACCGGGGTTCGGGCGCGGCCGCGGTCGTGACCGGAATCGGTGCGGTTTGCGCGGCAGGGCTTGGCGGGGATGGGGTTGGCGAGGGTGGGGTTGGCGAGGATGGGCCTTGCGTGGCCGGGCTTATCCGGGATGGGAGGCGCAGGGATTGGCTTTGCGTGGGTGAGTACTGCGAAACAGCGTTCTGCTGGAGCGACTCGTGCCGGGAGGGGTTCTGTACGAACGGGTCCTGGGTGAGGAGGTCCTGCTGAAGCAGGACATGCTGGGATGAGTTCTGTGCGAGTGGGTCCTGCGAGAGTGGACCGTGCCGGGATGGTTCGTGCGGGAGGCTTTGCACGGGCGGGTTCTGCCGGTGGGTCTCGTGTTGGGGCGGGTTTTGTGGGAGGGGGTTCTGCGGGTGGACCTCGTGCCGGGGCGGGTTCTGTGGAAGCGGGTCTTGCCGGGGTGGGTTGTGCGGAGAGCTTTGCGGGGGTGGGTCCTGCGGCAAGGGGTTCTGCGGGCGCGGGTCGTGCTGGGATGGGTTCTGTGGAAGCGGGTCTTGCCCGGGTGGGTTGTGCGGAGAGCTTTGGGGCAATGGGCTCTGCGGGAGTGGATCGTGTGCGGGTGGTTGCTGTGGGAGCGGGGCGTGTGCGGGCGGGCTGTGGGTCGGCGGGCGCTGCGCGGCGGCGCTTTCGGGAACCATGGTGTCGGCGAGTGTCGTCTCGATCTCGACCACGAGATTGGCGAAATTCGGTGGGCCTTCGCCGACGCTGCACCAGAGCACGAGTCGGCCGCTCGGCGGTTGCTCGATCAGCATGCCGTAATTGCCCGAATACGACTGCTCGATTCCGAACGGGTCGACCCAGACCGGCGTCAGACTGAACAGGGCGCCGGGGTTGTTGGGGAACAGTTCGAAGGTGATGCCCGAGGCGAGAGCATCACTCCACACATCGACGCCGCCGAGTTGCCTGCCTGCGAGGCGGATATGGCCATCGGTCATCGACAGACCGATCCCGTGTCCGCGCAGTCCGGCGGGTGGTGCCGCCGACAGCAGTGTCATGCTGACCAAGATGGGCGCGGGTCCGACCTGCTCGGTGTACATGGGATAGACCATGCTGCCGCTCCAGCGGATCGGATCAGCGGACTGGTAGCGGGCGGCCAGCGGTAGGTTGTCGGCCGAATTCCGCGCATGCCACTGTGAATACGGCTCAGTCATTCGCGCCCCGCCTTTCCACCGATGGTCGTCGCCCCCGTCCTGTGCGGTGTGGCGGGATATACCGTACTCGGCCGGTCAGAAGGCCCGCGGCTCAATCCTCCGCTGGGGCGGATACCGTTACGCCGAAGAGTTGTTCGCCTGTCGAAGCAGCGATTTCGAGCGCATCGAACGCCTCGACGAGTCGGCGCTCTTCCCACTGGAAATGGGATTCGAGGATTGCGGCGAGGCCGTCGAGTTCGCGCTGTGCGGTCTTCGCGTTGTCCGGTCCAACCTGGGCGAGAAGCTGTTGCAGCCTGCGCAGGATGTCTGCGACGAGGTGATGATCGGCGCTGAGCTCGGCGAGCACCGGTGCCAGTTCCGGGAATTGGTTGCCAAGGGCGGGGAAGGCCGTGGTGTCCTCGCTCGTGTGATGCCGCGTCAAGGCCGCACAGAATGCCGTGCAGTGCGTGCGAAGTCGCGTGGGCGGTACCTCATCGCCCGCCAGGTAGCGGTCGAATTCGTTACGGACACGGCGCAGTTCGGTGCGCAGGACCTGGTGTACCTCGGTGAGTTCACGCCCGAGGGCGTGAACGCGGTCAACCGACCGGTTTGGTGCGGGCATGGGGGTGTTGTCAGGCATGGGAAGTCCTTCGATCGAGAGAGAATCCCGCCGGTCGCAATGGATCGGCGGTAGCTGGCCCGAAAAGCGGGCTCCGTTATGCGATATGGCCTGCGCCGAAGGCGCGGCTCGGCGTCAGTGCGGACGCGAATGTGGACGCATGGCGGTCTCCTCGATCATGGCGCCTCCATGGCGACGGCCGTCCACTCGGCGGCGCCACGCGGCACGGATCATGATTAGCACGACAGCGACACGGCGATCAACCCGGTCGGGTCGATGGGAATGCTCGATCGCCTCAGGGCCGATGCAACCCGAAACATGCCGCCGGGTCTCGCATGCCCCATCGTGTCCAAGTCGATGGAGGGAGCCCGGGCCGGGTGCATGTATCTGTTACTTTCAGTTACAGATACTTTGATCTTTGCAGAAGAAGCGAACAAGCCCTGGTGGCCAGCCTACTCAACACATTCGGCTGCCGACGCACAACATCGTACCTTGTCGATGCCGATAGGTGCTGCGGGATCGGCGATCAGACACAGACCGCCTCCGCGATCTCTTCCTCGGCCTCTTGTCGAACGCTCGCCGAGTTGGCTTGCGCGCCGACCGGGGACCGGCGCTTCTCGTGGCGGCCCGCCGCGACCAGCAGCGCTGCGCCCGCGGCCAGCCATAGGAACAGGCTCACCACGCGCCCGTCCAGGCCGGCGCCGCCGTCGAAGTAGAGCAGGCTGCGCGCGCCCTCGACGAAACCCGCGCCGTTCCAGAAGCTGTGCAGCGCACCGAAGAATCCGCTCTGGAGTTCCGGGCGATAGATGCCGCCGGAGGTCGTGAAGTTGAGCATGACGAACAGGATCATCAGTACGAGGGTGGTCCAGCGCTTCAGGAAGGTATGCAGTCCGATGCCCACCAAGGCGATGCCCGCGCAGTAGAGCCACGACAGCGCCCAGATCCCGACGTAGTCGTGGTCGACCACATGGAACAGCGGTCCGGCGACCGTGATCCCGATGATGCTCACCATCAGCGAGGTCGCCACGCCCACGAGCGCCCGCACGCCGATCCGCAACCCGGTGCCGGCTGCGCCGATGGCCGCGACGCTGCCATACGCGCCGACGCTCAATGCCACCAGCAGGAAGAAGATCCCTTGTGCGGTGGGGTCGCCGTTGGCCGGCGGCGCGACGTCGGTGACGGTCAGCGGCACGTCCTGGTGTCCGGCAACCTGTTGGAAAACCAGTTCGACGGCCATGGCGGTGGTGTCGGACCCGGCCCTGGCCACGGCCAGTTCGGGATGCTGCGTATCGGGGATGTAGGCGCCCGCCAGCGTGCGGTCGCGCAACTGGGTAATGGCGTCGGCTCGGCCGGGCAGGGTCACCACTTCGAGGGCGTCGCCGGCCTTGTCTTTCATCGTCTGCGCGAGCACCTTCTCCTGCGGTGCGGTGCCGACGATGGCCACCTTCAGATGGTTCGGCTCCGGCTGGTGGAATGCGCCGAGGTATGCCAGTGCCATACCGAGGCACATCAGCAGCGGGGTGAGTAGATGCACGGCGACATGCCGAAGTTGGCGCGAAACCATGGGGCGACTCCAAATGGTTGGTAAATACAACTATTATGGTTGTATCATACAACCATGCGAGAGGTCAGCCGCGCAGCGGCGATTCAGACCATTCAGCGCGAGCTCACCGCGTTCGCGCGTCGCGCCCGCGGCAAAGCTGCCGAGCTGCACCCCGAGCTGTCGCTGGTGGCCTTCAGTGTCCTCGACTTGATCATCGAACGGGACGGTTGCCAGGCCGCCGACGTCGCGGATCACTTTCTGCTGGACAAATCCACGGTGAGTAGACAGGTCGGGGCGCTGGAGCAGCTCGGGTATCTGACCAGGGAGGTCGATCCCGGCAATCGGCGCAAGTATCACTTGCGCCCGACGCTGGAGGGTCGTCGCATTGCGGGCGACGCGGAACGGCGTCGTCGGGATGCCTTCGCCGAGCGCTTCCTCGAGTGGGGCGACGACGATCTGCGGCGTCTCGCCGGATATTTGGCCAGGTACAACGCCACGCCATGACTGTTCGTCGCGAATTGCTCGGTCGCGCTTCGACATTGCGCATATTCCGGACACCGAACCAAGCGCTTGCTAGTCTCGGCCGATGATCCCCACGATCGTTTGGGGCACGGGCAATGTCGGCCGGTCGGCCATCCGTGCTGTCGAGGCTCATCCCGAACTGGAACTGACGGGTGTGCTCGTGCACAACCCGGAAAAGGTGGGCCGCGACGCGGGCACACTGGCAGGGCTCGACTACGAGATAGGTGTCGCGGCGTCCGATGATGTCGATGTGATGCTGGCCGCGCGACCGCGTGCGATCGTCTATGCGGCGTCCGGAGATATCCGTCCCGATGACGCGCTCGCCGACATTCTCAGAGCCCTGCGTGCCGGTGCCGTTGTCGTCACGCCCGCGCTGTATGCGCTCTACGATCCGCGCAACGCTCCACCGGAACTTCGCGACAGTGTGCTGGCCGCGACTGCGGAAGGCGGCGGATCGCTGTTCGTCTCCGGGGTGGACCCCGGCTGGGGCAACGACGTGCTGCCGCTGTTGCTCAGCGGCCTCGGCCACACCGTCGAGGTGATCCGCTGCCAGGAGATCTTCGACTACTCGACCTATGATCAGCCCGATTCGGTCCGCTACCTGGTCGGTATGGGCCAATCTATGGACTACCAGCCGCCGATGACCGCGCCGGGTATCCCGACGATGGTATGGGGCGGGCAGATTCGAATGATGGCGCGGGCACTCGGTGTCGAACTCGACGAGATCCGTGAAACGTTGGACCGACGTGCCCTCGAATCCGCTGTCACGACAACGACGATGGGCGAATTCGACGCGGGCACGCAGGGCGCGGTGCGGTTCGAGGTGCAGGGCATCGTCGAAGGGCAGCCGCGCATCGTCATCGAGCACGTCACCCGCATCCATCCCTCGTGCGCGCCGGACTGGCCGACACCACCCGACGGGGCGGGCGCGCACCGCGTGATCATCGAAGGCCACCCCCGCATCGAGGTCACCATCGAAGCCGGCGACGAGGACGACAACCGCGCCGCGGGCGGAAACGCCACTGCCGTAGGCAGGCTGGTGAACGCTATCGACTGGTTGGTCGACGCCGAGCCAGGTCTCTACGACGCACTCGATGTCCCACTGCGCCCCGCGGTCGGCAAGCTCGGAAGGAAACACTCATGAACATCGATATCCCCGAAGGCAAAGATCCCATCGGCTACGTCTGGGGCGAAATGGTTCCCGGCATCGGTCTCGCCGCGTCGAACTTCTCCCTGTCGGTCTACTCGCACACCACCCTCGGCCTGCGCGAATTCGAAGCCGCACGACTGCGCATCGCCCAGATCAACGGGTGTATCTTCTGCCTGGACTGGCGCACCGAACGCGACGGCACCAAGGTCGAAGAGGGCTTCGCCGAGGCGGTGACCAACTGGCGTACTACCGATGCCTTCGACGAACGCACTCGCCTGTCCGCCGAATACGCCGAACGCTACGCCCTCGACCACCACAATCTGGACCAGGAGTTCTGGGACCGCATGACCGCGCACTACACCCAGACCGAAATCGTGGAACTGAGCATGAGCATCGGCTCATGGCTGGCTTTCGGCCGCCTCAACCACGTCCTCGGCCTCGACGTGGTCTGCGTGCTGCCGGGGCACTGAGCGGCCGCATCGCATCGAATGAGCCGACGGACATCTTGCCTTGCTCGGGTATCGAGTAAGACAGGAATATGAAGCGGCACATCGAGTTCGAGCGATTGCACAATTTGCGTGACTTGGGTGGCTATCGGGCCGGTGACGGGCGTGCGGTTGTCTCGGGGCGGTTGTCCCGGTGGGGGTCGAGGCGGGCGGTGCGGTGCCGGAGCGGTTCGTCTACGCTAACGACAGCATCGAGCATCGGCCCTACGACCAGGCCGATGTCGACCCGAACGTCGATCCGTGGCGGTTTCTCGCCGACCGGTTCGGGAGGTCGCCGCCTACGGATCGGCGCGTCGATATATCACCAGGCAGGTCGGGCTCGGTGAGCGGGTGATCGAGCAGCTGTGGGCGCGGTTGCTCAGCCGAGGGCGGCCGCCGGATTCACAGGAACTGCACGGGTGATTCTGGTGCTGTCCTCACGATGGTGCGGTTGACTGAGGTGGTGCTGATCGGCAGCACGGGCAGGGCGCAGTCCGAGGAGGTCAGGCCGTGCACACAGCAGTGACGACCGCCATCATTCCTCGTGAGCCGGTGTGGCTCACCGGTATCGCGGGGGAGTCGGTGAGCAGACGCGGTTCGCGGTCGATCAACGCTGACGCCGTGGCCACCTATACCGATTCGACAGCGGGACGTACTGCTTTTGTCGTCGCCGATGGTATCGGTGATCACCTGCTCGCTGCGCGAGCGGCACGTACCGTCGCGAATAGCGCAGCACGGGTGGGCGCGCGCAGCGGGGCGGTAGCGGGAATACTCGCGGCTCAGCAGAAATTGCTGGATGAGTTCCCGCAGGACGGCGCCGACAGCGTGCTTGTCGTCGCCGTGCTTGCGACCGATCAGCCCAACGGTCCGTGCGATATAGCGTGGGTCGGCGACTGTCGCGCGTACCGGTGGAACGGCCGGGTGCTGCAGCAGATCACGACGGATCACACTGTCGCCGAACACTTTCGCGCCAGAGGACTGCACGCGGCGCCACGACTGAATCACCTTGTCACCACCTCGGCACGCACCGTGCGCCCGGGGGCGATCGGGCACACCGTCACCGGGTCGAGCAGAGGCAGGCTGTTGCTGAGCACCGATGGTGTGCACAAGCCCCTGAACATGACCGAAATCAAGGCGATACTCGCCGGCGCGGCGACGGCGGGTGTCACCGCGGAAGCTTTGGTGGACAATGCTTTACGATCCGGCGGAACCGATAATTCCACCGCCTTGGTGGTCGACGCAGGCTGAGACACCGCGCAGCCGCTACGGCGCAGTGAGTGGTTCGGCCCGGTAAGCCTTATGTAGTAGGTCCACGAACGCCGGTGCCTCGGGCACAGCGGCAGGGCCGATGCGGTGCACCGCGATGCCCGGGGTCCATGAGTTCATGACCACGGCTCCGGTCAGCGTGGGCACGTCGGCGGGCGTGATCTCCCGGTTGCGCTGCGAAATGTCCAGGCGATCGAGCTGCCTGCGCACGATGCTCATGGTGGTCCCGTCCAGCATCTCGGCGACCGGCCACACCACCGTGGTGCCGTCCCAGAAGGCCAGATTCCAGATCGAGGCCTCGCTGAGCCTGCCCTTACGGTCGAGGAAGGCCGCGTCGTCGAGGCCGTGGGCGACCGCGTTCCGCAGGAAGTAGGTTTTGGCGACCTCGCCGACGTGTTTTACCGCGGGCAGGACCCGTTCGTACTCGACGGTCGCCAGCCTCAACGGGCCCTGCGGACCAGTAGTCGCCGGTCCGGTGCGGACCAGCACATCGGGCTCGACGTCGATACCGGTCGTGGTGAACTCGCCCGCGGGGGAGTACACCGTGGCCGTCAGCGAGACATCGGGCGGACTCACCGCCAATGCCGTCCGCAAGTAGGACCGAACACGGTCGTCCGGTAGGGCCTGGCCGAACAATTCCATCGACGCCACGCGCAGCCGCTCCAGATGCAGGTCGAGGCCACGGATCCGGCTATCGCGCACCTGCATTGCCGTGAAGTGGGCATAGCCGGCGAAAGCGAGTGGTGCCAACTCTTCGTTGGTGGCTGCTCGGCCGTTGCGCTGAATAATGAAGGAGGTCATGGATTCTCCCTGAGCAGTCGTGTCGTACCCAGCCCGGCAGCGCGAGCATTGCCGCGCCCGGTGGAGGATTCGGACTGGTTCGTCGGCCGGCTGACGGCCGTGACCAGGCCGCCGTCGATGATGAGGTCCTGTCCATTGATGTAGGACGCTGCATCGGAGGCGAGGAAGGCGACCGCGTCGGCGACATCTTCGGCGGTACCGATGCGACCGGCGGCCACCTCGGCGACCACGGCGGCGGCCGCCGCCGCGGAGACGTTGTCGTGGAACATGGGGGTTTCGATGTAGCCGGGGCTGACGGAGTTGACCCGAATTCCCTTGGGCCCCAACTCGGCGGCGAGTGTGTGCGCCAGATTGTGCACCGCCGCTTTGGTTGCCGAGTAGAGGGAAGCGTCAGCCAGGCCACGGTGCAGCGTCCACGAGGCGTTGATGACGATCGCCGCATGCTTCGGCAGCAGTGGAACGGCCCGTTGGATGGTGAAGAACACGCCTTTGAAGTTGATGCCGACGGCCCGATCGAATTCGGCCTCGGTGATCTTACTGTGCGGCTGGAACGCGCCGACACCTGCATTGGCGAAGACCACGTCCAGCCGCCCGTAGCGTGCACGGATCGCGGTCGTCATGGCGTCGAGATCAGCGAGGTTCGCCACGTCGCCGCGGATCGGGAGGACGCGGTCCCCGCCGTCGAGCACGTCGAGCGCGGCATCGAGCTTCACCTTGTCGCGTCCGGTGATGACCACCTGTGCGCCTTCGGCGAGCAGCCGGCGTGCGGTGGCCAGGCCCATGCCGCTGCTGCCGCCCGTGATGAGTGCGATCTTGTCGTCGAAACGAGAGTTGCTGTGGGGCATGACAATCAGCCTCCCCAACACTGCGCACGGCAAACAGTGTGCAGTTATCCAGGGTGTGGCACCACCAGGCTGGCGCTCAGGCCGGGGCGGCGAGCCGGATGTGGCTGAGGCGTTCGAGCCGAACCTCGGTTCCGGTGTCCGGGCGTGGGTTGTACAACTCCACATGCCAGTCGGGGTGATCGGCGACGGCCAACGGCAGCATGTCGAAGATCAGGTCGCCTACCTCGGGGTGGTGTACCGCCTTCACGGCCTGGGTGGGGCCTGCCACGTCGTGGCGGGCCCACAGTTCGGCGAACTCGGGGCTGACGGCGGTGAGCTCGTTGACCACCCTGTCGAACTCCGGGTCGCCGGGGGCGCGCGCGGCTTCGGCGCGAAAGGCAGCGACGACATCGGGCGCGACCGACTCCCAGTGCAGGTGCATGGCGCGGTGCCGAGCATTGGTGAAGAAGGTGAAAAGGCAGTTGTGGTCGACGCCGTCGTAGCCGAGAGCTCTATGCGCGGCATCGTTGATCGCGAGCAGGTTCCAGTACCGGTCCCGCAGCACCGCGGGCCGCGGCGCCCACGCATCGAGCAGCGCTCGCAGCTCCGGGGTGACCACAGCATCCCGCGTCCCGCCGCTCCTCGGTGGGTTGAGCCCGGCCAGCACATACAGGTGCGCGCGCTCGGGCTCGGTCAGCCGCAGCGCACGGCCGATGGCGTCGAGTACTTCGGTCGAAACCTTGATGTCGCGTCCCTGCTCGAGCCACGTGTACCAGGACACGCCGACTCCGGCCAGCATGGCGACCTCCTCGCGCCGCAGCCCGGGCGTTCGCCGCCTGCCGACCGCCGCCACACCGACATCACCGGGTGTCAGCCGCGCCCGGCGGGTGCGCAGGAAGTCGCGGAGCTGCTCGCGGCGCCGCTGTGTTACCGCTGGCGATTCGCTGGTCATTCGACCAAAGTAGCAACGACGGGTCGTTCGAGATTTCGCGCCGGCACACCGTGGCGCCGTTGCCTGCGCCGGGCAATGCGGTGATCCGAGCGCCCGCGTGCGGTCGCGAGGTCGGAAGCATTGTGCAGCACGGCTCGTCGCGCCATCGACGCAAGCGGCACGCAAGGAGGCGCAAGGTGCGCGCAATCAGGTCTCGGCACAGTGTGATTCATGAACGAGACATTCGATGTGGTGATCGCCGGAGCCGGGCCCGTCGGCTTGATGCTGGCCTGCGAATTACGGCTGACCGGGGTAGATGTGCTGGTGGTCGAACGGCTGAACGAACCCGACATGACGCTCAAGGCGGGCGCGATCAATGTGCCGACGGCACGAGCGCTCGCCCGGCGCGGTCTACTGCCCGAGTTGGTCGAGTTGCAGGACGAGACGCTGGCGGTGGTACGGAAGTTCCAGGCGCAGCGTGGTGGCACGGTGATCGGGACGACGAGCAAGCGGCCCGGCGCAGGTCATTTCGCCGGGGTTTTCCTCGATGTCGAGGATATCGACTACGAGGACCAGGACTTCGCTGATCTCGGTCCAGCCGCCGGTGTGTTCCTGGTGCCGCAGCAGGGCATCGAAGCAATCCTCGCCCGGCGCGCCGAGGAACTCGGTGTGGTGATTCGTCGCGGTGTGGAGTTGACCGGTTTCACCGACGTCACCGATGCCGTCGTCGTTCGGCTCGGCGATGTCGAAGTCCGCGCGGCGTGGCTGGTGGGTTGCGACGGTGGCCGCAGCCTCGTGCGCAAGCTGGCGGGATTCGAATTTCCCGGCCTCGATCCCGAGATCACCGGGCATCAGGCGGTCGTGGAGATGGCGGGTGCCGAAGGACTGGTGCCGGGTTGGAGCTCGACGCCCACGGGCATTTACGCGTACGGTCCGACGCCGGGTCGTTTCCTCACCGTGGAGATGGATGGACCGCCCGCCGACCGGGACGCACCGATCACCGCGGACGAGCTCCAGGCCAGTTTGCGCGCGGTCTCCGGCGTGCCGGTCGAGATCACGGCGGTGCACTCGGCTACCCGATTCACCGACAACACTCGGCAGGTCACCGATTACCGCCGTGGTCGGGTCCTGCTGGCAGGCGACGCCGCGCACGTGCATTCCCCGTTCGGCGGCCAGGGCCTCAATCTCGGCATCGGCGACGCGGTGAATGTTGGCTGGAAGCTCGCCGCGGTCGTGCGCGGCTGGGCGCCGGCGAACCTGCTGGACACCTACACCGCCGAGCGGCATCCGATCGGCGCTTGGGTGCTGGATTGGACCCGCGCGCAAGTCGCATTGATGCGGCTGGACCAGCGAAGCCGGGCACTGCGCACCGTCTTCGCCGAACTACTGGCCACGACCGACGGGGCAACGACCCTCTTCAAGAACATATCGGGCGTTCGTCACCGCTATGACTTCGGCGGTGGCCACGAACTCACCGGAGCGACAGCCCCCGATTTCGAACTGTCCGATGGCAGCCGGGTCGAAGACCATTTCGTGGACGGCGCCGCAGTCCTGCTCGACCTCACCGACTCCGCCGAACTCCGAAACTTGGTGGCCCCCTGGCTTTCCCGAGTCCGAGTCGTCACCGCAAAACCCGCCCGATCGCGCTCTCTCGCGGCGATGCTCATTCGCCCCGACGGCTATGTGGCGTGGGCTACCGACTCCACCGAGATCGACGGGCTGTCGAGCGCAGTGACTCGCTGGTTCGGAGCGCCCGAATAGGTCGACGTTGCGCGCGCGGCGTCCGGAGCCCGCCCCAGGCGCCGCACGCGGGCCGATCACACGTCGAGCTCTTCCTCGATGCCCCTGAGGCGGTGTCGGGCCATCGCGAGGTTGGCCCGGCCTCGGTCCATCGCGAGGTAGAGGAAAAGGCCCTTGGATTTACGCCCGGTCATCGGCCGGATGATGTGGTACTGGCCCGAGAGCGTGATGAGAATGTCCTCGATACCGTCGTTGAGCCCGAGCTGCTCCATGGTGCGCATCTTGGCGCGCACCACCTCGGTATTGCCCGCCGCCGCGACCTGCAGATCCAGGGACTTGGAACTGCTGACCATGCCGAGTGCCATGCCGCTGTTGTAGTCGACGACGGCCGCGCCGAGCGCGCCGTCGATCACCATCATGTCTTTGAGCGCCAGATCCAAGTTGGACATGTCTGTTCCTTTCAATCGGTGTTAGTTGTCTTTGTCGAGTTCGTTCGACGTCGCCGTCAGCTGGTCGGCGATCGCGCGGGCCACCGGGCGCGACTCCAGATGGAGCCTGCCGACATTCACATCGGGGCCCGCCAGCACCGTCAGCGAGGTCCAACCCGCCGCGTAGATCACCACATGCCCGTCGGTGCCGCGCACTACGACCTCGTGGAAGCCGCCGCCGTGTGCGGTGGTGGCCAACCGGTGCGACAACGACAGTTGCGCGGCGGCCATCGCGGCCATCGTGTCGGGTTCGATGTGCGCCGGCAGATCGTGGGCGACGAGCAGGCCGTCACTGGATGCGACCAGTGAGCCGGTCAGCCGCGGGACGCGATCGCGTAGGGCTCGCAGTTCCGCGAGCACCATAGTGTTCGGTTCGGGTCCTGGCATCGCCACCTTGGTCAACCTTCCCATCAGTTCGCCGAGCAGTTTCTTGCGCGCGGTCACGTCAGCTCCGCAGGACAGGGCTCGGACTCCGCCAGCAACGCCAGGGTTTCCAACATCCCGGTGCGCCTTTCCTTTTCGAGCCGACGTAGTTCGACCGCGATCTCAACGCTCATGAACGTCCACGGCCAATTCGGCGAGAATGGCCTGGAGCTGAAATCGCGCCATCCCGAGATTTCCGGTGTCGTCGTCGAATAGCACGTGTACGAAGAGTCGGCCGTCGAAGTCGCCGTTCACCAGATTCAACAGGTGATATCCGCGGGTGCCGCACACAATGAGCTCAGTCATGACATCGTCATGGCCGGTGGCGAGCGCCGGGCAGTCGAGCACCGCTCGGAGAACGTCGGCGGTGGCCGCAGCGTCTTCGTGCTCGTCGACCAGAGCATGCCTGCCGCTTGCGGCGATAGCCAGACCGCTCGCGTCCACGAGCGTCACGCTGCGCGCACCGGGAATGTTCATAATGCGTTGCACACAGCCGTCGATTCCGATCACGCGCTCCTGGCCTGTCCTGTCCTGTGAGGGTTTCAGGATTCCAGACGCTACACACCGTCACGAGTGATGTACAGCAAATGTCAGGAGAATTCCGATCGGGCGAGCATTTCCCCCGGAAACCACACAAGAATACCTCTCGGTATCAATACCTTTCGGTATCTCGAGGTGTGAGGTTAATTGAATACCATGCGGTATCAATACCTTTCGGTTTCCGTCACTGTGAGTAGCCGAATACCGTTCGGTATTAATAATTTCGACACGTATCGCGGTGATGTCCTTGGTGGACAGCGTGCGCGACAGGTCGTCGAGACGCCAGTAGCGACCGCCGAACCGGCCGTCGCCCGACCAACTGCGCTGCCAGGTGGCCACCATCTCGTCCAGTCGACCCACCCGCTGTGCGAAAGGTGCTCCGATAGATCTCGAATTCGGCCACGCTCTCCGGCGCCGAGCTCGAGGGCCAGTCGACCTGCAATGAGCTGATCGACCGTGGCCGCAGTGTGTGCACCGAGCGGTGGGTGGCGCAGCGTCGCGGAGTAGGCCGGCCGTGCTCGACCTCGCCCGCGTCGAAATTCGCCGCTGGTGCGCGCCAGCGCGGTGCAGGCGCCGAGGGCTGCGTGGGTGGTGGATGTTGGGGAGCCGCTGCACCTCGCCGCCCGGCCGATTTGACCTCAACCTTCATTGATGTTCGATGCTTCGTGCATGACCCCAACAGTTAGTCCACTCCAGCTCGCCGTGATCGTCGGAAGCACCCGCTCCGGGCGATTCGGCCCGACTGTCGCCAAGTGGTTCGTCGAACTCGCCGCTCAGCGCGAGGACCTCAGTGTCGACCTCATCGATCTCGCGGACGCGCAGCTGCCGCCGCACATGTCCGACGACCTGGGTGCGCAGGGCGCACTTGCGCTGGCGGAAACGGGCGCCCGCCTCGCGAACGCGGAGGCGTTCGTTGTGGTGACACCGGAGTACAACCACAGCTACCCTGCGCCGCTGAAGAACGCGATCGATTGGCACTTCACCCAGTGGCAGGCGAAACCGATCGGATTTGTGTCCTACGGGGGCATCTCGGGTGGTTTGCGTGCTGTCGAACATCTGAAGCAGGTTTTCACGGAGCTGCACGCGGTCACCGTGCGTGACACCGTCAGCTTCCACGGCGCCGCACAGCAATTCGATTCGCTGGGCCAGCCGATCGAGCCCGCGCCGAGCAAGGCCGCCGCCAGTAAATTGCTCGACCAACTCGTCTGGTTCGGTGAAGCTCTCCGATCGGCAAGGTCCGAGCGCCCATATGTCGCTTGACCTGAGATATTCGATTCAGTAGTCCTCAAGGGTGAGGGCGTTGGCAGCGTGGTTGAGCGGCTTCATGATCGGGCGCAGTGCGAGGTCCTTCCACGGCAGGTAGCGCAGCATACGCAACATGGTGGTCTGCATCCGAATGGCGCTCTTGCTGCCCGCCACCATCTGGCTGGCGTTATCCCAGCCGAGGGCCAGGTTCAGCTCGACGTAGTCGCGCATCCTGTCCTGGTAGCTCGGGAATGCGACGTGGTGGTCGCCGCCGGCCGACTTCAGTTCCCCCGCAAGGACATACGCGCCGACAATGGCAAGGCTGGTGCCCTGGCCGGATAGTGGCGACGGGCTGTAGGCGGCGTCGCCGACCAAGGCAATGCGCCGCAGCGACCACTGGTCGAGGCGGACTTGACTGACCGAGTCGAAATAGAAGTCGGGGGAGTGAGGCATCGCCTCGAGCAGCGTCGCGGTCTCCCACCCACCGTCGGCGAATGTATCGGTGACCAGGCGCTGCTGCCCGGCGACATCCCGCCGGTCGGGCAGTGTTTTCGGTGTCGGAAAGACGAATTGGGCCTTAGCCGCGGACTGCTGGGTGCTGTAGACCTGCACCACTCTGCCCGGTGTGGGATAGATGAGCTCCCAACGGTCCAGATCGAGGTGATTGGGCACGCTGAATACGCACGCGTGCATCCCGGTGTGGCGGACGAACTCGGTTTCGGGCCCGAGCACCTGGCGCCGCACGGTCGAATGTAATCCGTCGGCACCGACAACCAAATCGAACACCCGCGTCGGGGCATGTTCGAAACTCACATGCACCCCGTGCGGCACCTGGGCGATAGCGGTGATCGAGTCCCCGAACAGATACTCGACGCCACTCTTACTCGCGTCGAACATGATTCGGGCGAGATCACCGCGCAGTACTTCCTCGTCACCTGGGGCGCGCATGCCGATCAGATCGGGGCCGAGCGACGCGAGCGCCTTGCCTGACCTGTTCACCCATGCGCCGCCGCGTATCTGGGTGCTCGCTTTCCGGATCTCGGGCAGCAGACCCATCCGCTCGATGACATTCATCGCGACACCACGCAGGTCGACCTTGTAGCCGCCTTCCCGAAGAGCGGGAGCTTGCTCGACGACGGTGACGGTGAACCCGTATCGGTGCAGCCAGTATGCGAGGGCCGGGCCCGCGACGCTGGCGCCGCAGATCAAGACAGTCTTATTGGCGAGACGCTGTGTCGTTGTCATATGGCAAGCGTGGGCGTCGGCGCTCACCGAACGCTCACCGTCTGCCAACCGTCACTCACCGGCTAGATGCACCACCTCATGAAGTGCGAGAACGCTGCCCCGCTGCCGGGCATCGAGGTAGTGTCTCGGCCCGAGCAGGCGCTCGGCTTCGGCGACAACCCGCGCGACATCACGGTCGTCCGACGAGGGCCCACCACGCAGGGCAGCTCCCGCACCGAGCAGCACGGCCGCGCGCTCAGCGTCGCCTGCCAGCAGGCAAGTATCGGCCAAGCCCTCCACCGCGCCCGCGGCGACGGGCAGGTTTCCGCTGGCCACGGCGGCGGCGAGACCGGCCCGGTGTGCCAACTGGGCCTGCGCGAGGTTGCCGTGCCCCGCGGCGACCCAGCCCGACCCGATGAGGATCCTGGCCCGAGTCTCCTGCGCGCTGATCGAGATGTGTTCGCTCAGTTCGAGCGCCAGCGCATACTCCTGTGCCGCCAGCGCGGAGTCGCCTTCGATCCGAGCGATATCGCCGAGTCCTCTGTGCGCGTTGGCGCGCATGCTCGGGCATCCGATCGTGCGCGAAAACTCTTCGGCACGTTGATAATCCGCGCGAGCCGCATCGAATGCCCCGCGCCGAACCCTGGCATCTGCCCGGCGGTTGAGCAGGTCTGCGGTGTCTTCGACCGTGCCGAGTTGTTCGACGAGCGTGATGGCCTCGTCCATCAACTCCACCGAGCGCACAGGTTCGCCGCGACCGTCGGCGATCGCTGCCAGCTTGTCCAGCACGGTCGCGATCGCCCACCGGTCGCCGAGCGGACGGAAGCCGTCCAGCGCGGCCGTGAATTCGCGCTCTGCCGCCGACGGCTGCCCGGCGAAGATAAGTTCGAGCCCTTGTCCGACGCGCAGGAACGCCTGTGACCACGGATCGGCGCTGAACAGGTTGCGCTGCTGTTCGACGGGTATATCGATTTTGCCGCCGCCGACCATCAAGAGCAGCAAGAGATATGGCCGTTGCAACGGCCGGTCGTAGTTCGCGATCGCCGTGGCGGCCCGCGCGAGGTGGTCGCTCGGATCGCCGTGACCTTGGGCGGCGGTCGCGACGCACAGGGCGTATTCCTCGGCAGGAGTTTCGGAACCGAGCCGGTCCAATAGTTGGGTGGCCAGCGGCGCGGACTCGCCGCGCAGCCCGCGCAACCACCAGAACCACGACGACGCCGCGATGAGTCGCAGAGCCAACTTCGGGTCGCCGGCATCCGGCGGGTCGGAGACGGTCGCACCCTCGCCGACGGCCCAGCGCAGCGCGCCGATCAGGTTGGCGTGCTCGGCGGCGAGCCGGGTCAGGAATTCTAGCTGCTCGGGCCCGCGTAGCCGGAGGTCCGCGTGTTCGACCAGTGTCACGAAGTACTCGGCATGGCGACGGTTGAGCTGTGCTGTCTCACCGGCTTCGGCGAGTCGCTCCGCGCAGAACTCGCGTACCGTCGCCAGCATGCGGTATCGGCCCGAGTCGACGTCGACCAAGGACTTGTCCACGAGACTTGACAGGAGGTCGTCGGTATTCGGTGAATCGCATACTCGTTCGGCGTCGGTCAGCGTGGCGCCTCCCGCGAATACCGTGAAACGCCTGGCGAGGGCTTGTTCGCCAGCGTCGAGCAGATCCCAGCTCCATTGGACCACCGCGCGCAGGGTCTGGTGTCGCGGTGCGGCCGTGCGGCTTCCGCGCGACAGCAGCCGGAACCGTTGGGCCAGTCGGGTTTCGATCTCTTCGAGAGCGAGCGTGCGCAACCTGGCGGCGGCCAGTTCGATCGCCAGCGGCAGACCGTCGAGGTCGGCGCAGATCCGTCGTACCGGTCCGATGGTGCCCGCGTCCACCACGAAACCAGGCCGCGAAGCCGCTGCGCGGTCGGCGAACAGTCGCACCGCGGGGGAGCCCAATGCCTCGGAAAGCTCGACGTCCGGCGCGGGCACGGCCAATTGCCCTAACGGGAACAAGGTTTCACCGGTGATGTTCAGCGCCTCGCGGCTGGTGGCGAGAATTCGGAGACCGGGACACGCCGCGAGCAGCCGATGAGCGAGCGCGGCGACAATGTCGATCACCTGCTCGCAGTTGTCCAGGATGATCAGCTGCGCACGGTCGGCGAGCGCGTCGACGAGTCGGGATTCGACGTCTGCCGGACCTGAATCCGAAGGCAGCAGCCCTGTTTCGCGTACCCCGAGTGCCCCGGCGATCGCCTGTAGGGCCTGCGCGCGGTCGACCGACGGCGAAAGATCGATGAAGTGCGCCTCACCTCGTGCGCGAGCGCCGATCTCGACGGCCAGACGGGTTTTACCGGTGCCGCCCGGACCGGTCAGCGTCACCAGCCGTTCCTGTGAAAGCAGCGCCGCCACTTGGCGGAGCTCACGCTCGCGACCTACGAAGCTGGTGAGCTGAGCGGGCATGCGGCATGCGATCGGGGTTGCCGTGGACTCGGCCCGCAGGATAGCCAGGTGTGCCGTCGTGAGCTCCGCGGCGGGGTCGGCGCCCAACTCGTCGGCGAGCAGCTGCTTGGTCTGTGCGAACAGGGCAAGCGCCTCCGCCTGCCGCCCACCCGCAGACAGCGCCCGCATCAACAGCGCGACGGCTCGTTCACGCAGCGGGTCGGAGACCAACAACTCCGGTAAGTCTGCCGCGACGGCTCGGTGATCGCCCAGCGCAAGCAGTGCCGCGGCGCGATCCTCCAGCGCGGCGGCCCGTGCGTCGGCAAGGCGTGCCGCATGTGGCGCGGCGAATGGGGCGTCCAAGACGTCGGCGAGGGCCTCGCCGCGCCACAAGCTCAGCGCCTCGGTCAACAGCGTTGCCGCGGCCGCCGGATCCCCGGCGGCAAGTGCCCGCCGCCCGTCCTCGGCCGAACAACCGAAGCGGTGCGCGTCGACCCTGTCCGGATCGACGGCGAGCCGATACCCCGCCGAGCTGTGCTCGACGGCTACGCCGGACGCTGTTGCCTCACGCAAGCCACGTCGCAGCCGCGAAACCTGCGACTGCAGAGCGTGCGCCGCATCCGCGGGTGGGTCTTCGCCGTACAGCCCGTCGATCAGCCGTTCACGTCCGACGACCTGTCCGGCATCGAGCAACAGCAGTGCCAACAGCGCGCGAACCTGCGGCCCCCCGACCGCAACCGGGCGACCGTCCTCGCGACACACCTCGATCGGGCCCAAGATTCTGAAAAGCATCAGGCACCGTTCGAATTCGTTACTCGACCTGCGGTAATCATGCCGCAGAGTATGCCAGCACCGATCTCAGCGACAGGTGGTGAGCCGATGGTGACCAGGTGGTGAGCGCCGTGGCCGAGGCTAATCCTCGAACCGCACACCAGCACTTCAGAAGCAAGGTAGGGACTCGATATGTCGAATCTGCACGGTAAAACCGCACTGGTCACCGGATCGTCGCGAGGCATCGGTCGGGCCGTCGCGATGCGATTGGCAGCCGATGGCGCGAGCGTCATCGTGCACTACGGTAGTAACGAGCAGGCTGCCGCCAAGACCGTGGCCGATATCGAGGCTGCCGGCGGAAAAGCGTTCGCAGTGCGCGCCGCGCTGGGTACCCCGGACGGGGTTGACACGCTGTTCGCCGGACTCGCGGCCGGACCGTTCGGCGAGCGGTTGGACATTCTGGTAAATAACGCGGGCGGCGGCGGTATGGGTGGTTCGATCGCCCAGGTCGAGCCGGAGGAGTTCGATCGGCTTTTCGCCGTCAATGTGGCTGCCCCCTTCTTCATCCTCCAACACGCGCTGCCGCTGCTGAACGACGGCGGTCGCATCGTCAATATCTCCTCGTGCGCGCCCCGCTTGGCCGCACCGTCTCAGGTGGCCTACGCGATGAGCAAAGGTGCCATCGATGTCCTGGGCAAAACCCTCGCCGTTGAACTCGGGCCACGCGGAATCACGGTGAACACCGTTGCCCCCGGAGCAACCGAGACCGACAGTACCGCAGCCATGTTCGCCATCCCGGAGGCCAGCGCGATGATGGCCTCGATGACCGCGCTCGGCCGATCGGGCCGCCCCGCGGACATTGCCGATGTGGTCGCGTTCCTGGCCTCCGACGATGCCCGCTGGATCACCGCCAACATCATCGACGCCAGCGGAGGTACGTTCCTGAGCCCGGCGACGGGACAGTGAACGACTCGGGATCCCAGTGGTGCCGACCGGGCCGCCGACCAGCGTCAATCTCTTCTCGTTGCGCGCCCTGCCCGGCCGCACCGTCTCAGGTGGCCCACGTGATGAGCAAGGGCGCCATCGACGTCCTCGGCAGAACCCTCGCGTTCCTGGTCTCGGGAGATGTCAGGTGGATCTCGGCCGACATCATCGACACCACACAGCGGGATACGTCTGGGACAGGTTCTGAGTCCCGTGTCGGGACACGGAATGTCTGCAAACGGCCGATGGGCAGGAGTAACGTTGTCGGTCCACTCTCTTAACGAGCCGAGGCCGTCGTGCACGAAATGGCGATTACGCAGAGTGTCATCGACGCCGTGTGCGGGCACGCGGCGGGACGGAAGGTGCACAGTGTCACCGTTGCGGTCGGTGCCCTCTGCGCGGTGGTTCCGGACGCGATGCAGTTCTGCTTCGAGCTCGCCGCCGAAGGCACGGTGGCGGACGGGGCGCGGCTCGAGATCGAGCAGGTATCGGGCCGGGCGGTCTGCCGGTCCTGCGGCGCGGACTTCACGCTGACCGACCTGGTTGTGCTGTGTCACTGCGGAAGTGCCGACGTCGATGTGATTTCCGGGCGGGAACTGCGAATCCGGTCGATGGAAGTGAGCGAAGAATGTGCGCAACCTGCGGATGTGGTAACGACGCAACTGCCATGATCACCGTCCCTCACGATCACGATCACGATCACGGCGGTCATCACCATGATCACGGCGACAGTCACGATCACCATCATGATCACGGCGCTGATCATATGCATCTACCGGTGACCGAGACGATCACCCTCGAACAGAAGATCTTGGCGAAGAACGACCTGCTGGCTCGCCATAATCGTGATTGGCTCGAACAGCGAAATATCGTGGCGTTCAACATGACCAGCTCACCGGGCGCGGGTAAGACAACGCTGCTCGAGCGCACCATCGGAGAGCTCGACGAGGTACCGATCGCCGTCATCGAGGGCGACCAGGAGACCCTGTTGGATGCGGAGCGGATCAAGGCGACCGGCTGCGCGGTGGTGCAGATCAATACCGGCGCAGGTTGCCATCTGGACGCCGACATGCTGCGGCGGGCGTTCGATGCCTTGGCGCCTGCGCCGGGCACCCTGTTGTTCATCGAGAATGTCGGCAATCTGGTCTGCCCCGCGCTGTTCGATCTGGGTGAGCGCAGCAAGGTCGTCGTCATTTCGGTGACGGAAGGGACCGACAAGCCACTCAAGTACCCACATATGTTTGCCGCCGCAGGGCTTGTCATCGTCAACAAGACCGATCTGCTGCCCTATGTGGACTTCGATCTGGATAAATGCCGCGAATATGTCCGTTCGATCAACCCGGGCGTCGAAATGCTGCCGATCTCGGTGACCACCGGCGACGGCATGGCGCGCTGGTATGACTGGCTTGCGAAGGAACGCTTCGCAGCATCGGCCAGTCTTGATCATGTTGTCGAGCGCGCCTAAACTCTTGTGATCAGGGTCACATAGCGGTGACGTTCTTCAAAATGGGCGAGACCGTCACCCGGTGTCCGGACTTCGGAAGGTGGCGGTTGTGCCAACTCAGGAAGCAGTCCGAGCCGAAGAAGCGTTGATCCATGTCTTGTGGATCAATGCCGGCCTAGGTTGTGACGGTGACTCGGTGGCGCTGACTGCAGCCACTCAGCCGAGTATCGAAGAAATTGCACTGGGGGCCCTCCCCGGCTTGCCGAAGATCGCGGTTCATTGGCCGCTCATCGATTTCGAATGCGGTCCGACAGGCGGTGCCGACGACTTCCTCGAATGGTTCTTCAAAGCGGATCGCGGAGAATTGGAACCGTTCGTGCTGGTCGTGGAAGGGTCGATTCCGAACGAGCAATTGCACGAGGAAGGCTATTGGTGCGGATTTGGTAACAATCCGGCTACTGGTCAGCCGATGACGACCAGTGAATGGATCGACCGCCTCGCACCCAAAGCGACCGCTGTTGTCGCGGTCGGTACCTGTGCTACCTACGGCGGCATCCATGCGATGGCAGGCAACCCGACGGGTGCCATGGGCGTGCCGGACTATCTGGGCTGGAACTGGAAGAGCAAGGCGGATATCCCGATCGTCTGCGTTCCCGGTTGCCCGATCCAGCCGGACAACCTGTCGGAGACACTGACGTACCTGCTCTACATGGCAACCGGCCAAGCGCCGATGATCCCGCTCGACGAAGCGTTGCGGCCGAAATGGCTGTTCGGCGCTACCGTGCACGAGGGCTGTGACCGGGCGGGCTACTACGAGCAGGGAGACTTTGCTACGGAGTACGGTTCGCCGAAATGCATTGTGAAACTGGGATGTTGGGGCCCGGTCGTCAAATGCAATGTGCCCAAACGCGGTTGGATCAACGGCGTCGGCGGCTGTCCGAATGTGGGTGGTATCTGCATCGGCTGCACTATGCCCGGCTTCCCCGACAAATTCATGCCGTTCATGGACGAGCCACCGGGCGGAAAGCTCTCCTCCAAGGCATCGGGCCTCTACGGGTCGGTGATCCGCAGCTTGCGTCACATCACCGGCAACACACTCGATAAAGAACCACGCTGGCGGCACAAGGGCCAGAAGCTGGAATCCGGCGCGTCGCGCACCTGGTAGGAGAATCTTCGATGACACAGATCATCCCGGAGCCGTCACACCGAAAGATCGATCCCGACAGTCTCGTCGAAATGGCGTGGGATCCGATCACCCGAATCGTCGGCAGCCTAGGCATCTACACCAAAATAGATTTCGAGAATCGTGAGGTGGTCGAGTGCCACAGCACCTCCTCTATCTTCCGTGGATACTCGATCTTCATGCGCGGCAAGGATCCTCGTGACGCGCACTTCATTACCAGCCGCATCTGCGGAATCTGCGGCGATAATCATGCCACCTGCTCCTGCTATTGCCAGAACATGGCCTACGGTGTGAAGCCGCCGAACCTGGGAGAGTGGATCGTCAATCTGGGCGAGGCCGCCGAGTATATGTTCGATCACAACATCTTTCAGGAAAACCTGGTCGGCGTGGACTTCTGCGAAAAGATGGTCGCCGAAACCAATCCCGGCGTGCTGGCGATGGCGGAGAAAACACTGTCACCGCATTCCGGCGAACACGGCTATCGGACCATTGCCGACATCATGCGGGCCCTCAACCCGTTCACCGGCGAGTTCTATCGCGAGGCACTGCAGGTCAGCCGCTACACCCGTGAGATGTTCTGCCTGATGGAGGGCAGGCATGTGCATCCCTCGACGCTGTATCCCGGCGGTGTCGGCACAGTCGCGACGATTCAGCTGATGACCGACTACATGTCTCGGCTGATGCGCTACGTCGAGTTCATGAAGAAGGTCGTGCCGATGCACGATGATCTGTTCGACTTCTTCTACGAAGCACTGCCCGGCTACGACCAAGTGGGCCTACGCCGCACGCTGCTCGGGTGCTGGGGTTCGTTCCAGGATCCCGAGGTGTGCAACTTCGATTACAAGGATATGGAGGCGTGGGGCCGCAAGATGTTCGTCAGCCCGGGCATCGTGGTAGACGGAAAGCTGATCACCACTTCCCTGGTCGACATCAATCTGGGCATCCGAATCCTCCTGGGTAGTTCGTATTACGAGGACTGGACCGACCAGGAGATGTTCGTGACAACCGACCCTCTCGGTAATCCGATCGATCGTCGCCACCCGTGGAACCAGCACACCAATCCCAAGCCGCAGAAGCGCGACATGGACGACAAGTACAGCTGGGTGATGTCACCTCGTTGGTTCGACGGCACCGACCATCTCGCACTCGACACCGGCGGCGGACCGCTGGCCCGACTGTGGGCGACGGCGCTGGCCGGCCTTGTCGACAACGGGTATGTGAAGTCGACGGGGCACAGTGTGCAGATCGACCTGCCGAAGACCGCGCTCAAAGGCCCGGTGACCTTCGAATGGAAGATCCCCGCCCACGGCAGCAACACTATCGAACGCAACCGCGCCCGCACCTACTTCCAGGCCTACGCGGCGGCGAGCGCTCTGCACTTCGCCGAGAAGGCTTTGGCGGAGATTCGCGCGGGCCGCACCAAGACCTGGGAGAAGTTCGAGGTGCCCGACGAGGGCATCGGCTGTGGCTTCACCGAGGCCGTGCGTGGCGTGCTGTCGCACCACATGGTCATTCGGGACGGCAAGATCGCGAACTACCACCCGTATCCGCCGACACCGTGGAATGCCAACCCCCGCGACAGCTTCGGCACGCCCGGCCCCTATGAGGACGCCGTGCAGGGGCAACCGATCTTCGAGGAGAACGATCGGGAGCACTTCAAGGGGATCGACATCATGCGTACCGTACGCAGCTTCGATCCGTGCCTGCCATGCGGCGTGCACATGTATCTCGGCAACGGAAAGACGCTGGAGAAGCTGCACTCCCCGACACAAACGCTCACCGCTGAGTGAGCTGAACCGGGCGACACGACAGGAGACGACAGTGGACGATCGCCCGGGGCAACAGCACGTCGCTGCGGCGGACGAACCAGAGCAGGCGGAAGCGGGTCGCTGGCGAGACGCTGGCGAGCGCATCGAGGCTCTGCTCGAAGCCAGCACCGTCGGCGGCGCGGTAGCGCGCGAACGCGCCGAGCAATTGGTGCGTGAGGTCGCGGATCTGTACGGCGCCGCGTTGGCACGCGTATTGCAGCTGATCGACGGCCCCGCCGTCGATCGGCTGGCGCGTGACGACTTGGTCGCCAGCCTGCTTCTCGTGCACGGCCTGCATCCGCACGACCTGCACACGCGAGTGCTGACCGCGTTGGACAGTGTGCGGCCTTACCTCGGGTCGCACGGCGGGGATGTGGAGTTGCTCGATGTCGCCGACGGGGTGGTGCGGCTCGAATTCGCGGGCAGCTGCCGCACCTGCCCGTCGTCGTCGGTAACGCTCGAGCTGGCCGTGGAGGACGCGGTGCGTGCGGCCGCGCCGGAGATCGAACGCATCGAAGTGGTTGCTGCACAACAGAAGTCGGCGTCCGGCCTGATCTCGGCCGACTCGTTGTTCGCCCGGGTGCACGCGGACGAATCGCCGTCGGGAAGTTGGGTCGCCGTGCCAGAGCTTGCCCAGTTGCAGCCGGGCGAGGTCGGTGGGTTCGCTGTCGGTGGGCTGCCGATCTTGGCCTGCCGGGTCGGTGACGGCCTGTACGCCTACCGGGACCGTTGTCCGGCGTGCGAGAAATCGCTGGCGGGCGCGGCATTACAGCGCCGGGTCGGGTTCCCGGTCGGCGACGCGGTGCTGCGGTGCCCGACCTGCCTTGCCCATTTCGATGTCGTGCACGCCGGTGCCCGAGTCGACGGTGAAGGGCACCTCGATCCGCTGCCCGTGCTGGTGCGCTCCGGTGAGTTGTCGGTGGCGGTGCCGGTGGGGGTGCACGGGTGACGACACCATTCCATGTCCTGCAACGCATCACCGCCGACCGGAGGCCGGCGGTGCGTGCGGGCGAGCGGTGTGAAATGTGTGCCGAGCCGATCGCCGATATCCATCAGCACGTGGTGGATATCGAAGGCAGACAATTGATGTGTGTCTGCCGAGGCTGCTACCTGCTGTTCACAGCTGAGAACGCCGCTCTGCGGTACCGGGCGGTGCCCGACCGCTATCTGTTCTTCCCCGACTTCACCATCAGTCAAGGTGAGTGGGACGCGCTCGAGATCCCGGTGGGCCTGGCGTTCTTCTTCCGCAATTCCGCGCTCGACAAGACCGTCGCGTTCTATCCGGGTCCGGCGGGAGCGACGGAATCGGAACTGCCACTGGAGCAGTGGCGATCGGTGCTGGCGCGACATCCGGAACTCGATGTGCTCGCCGCCGATGTCGAGGCATTGCTGATTCGTGTGCCCGAGCGCGGCACCACTGACGCCGTGTGTCTGCTGCTGCCGATCGATGCGTGCTACGAATTCGTCGGCCGGATGCGGATGCTGTGGCGTGGTTTCGATGGCGGTCAGGATGTTCGCCGCTACATGGACGAATTCTTCACCGAGATCTCCGCCCGTGCACGGCCGGGTGGTGTGCGATGAGCCCCGTCTACTCGACCACCTTCGCCGTCCTCGGGATCAAGCCGGAGCCCTATGCGGTGGCGCCGATCCTGTCCGCGCGGGTCGGTATCGCCGCGCTCGGCGAAGACCCGGTGCATGCGATCGCGCTGCGAGCGCAGGTGCGCATCGAGCCGTACCGTCGTACCTATACCGACGAGGAGAGCGCAGGTCTGGCCGACCTGTTCGGTCCGCGTGAGCGGTGGCAGGACACACAGCGTTCGTTTCTCTGGATGCATTGCGCCACTATGATTCCCGGATTCAATGGCGGCACCGAAGTAGACCTGCCGATGCCGTGCACCTACGACTTCGAGGTGACCGGCTCCAAGTATCTGCACGCGCTGCGCGGTGGCACCGTGCCCTTGATCTTCCTGTTCAGCGGCACCGTTTTCTTCAAGGGGCAGACCGGGTTCGCCGTCCAGCAGATTCCGTGGGACCGCGAGGACAAGTTCGATATGCCGGTTTCGGTCTGGCAGGACCTGGTGGCCGCGCATTTTCCGAACTCCGGCTGGGTGCGGTTGAGCAGGGATACTCTCGACGGGCTCGCCGCGTATAAGTCCGGCCACGGCATGCTCGGCTTCGATGATGCGGTCACACACCTGCTGGCTTCCTCGGCCGAGGAGATCCCATGAGCGCCGCCATATCTCCCGGCGCAGCGCGGGCCCGTGCGGTCGCCGACGCTGTGCTCTACGAGGGCTATCTGCTCTACCCCTACCGGGCGAATTCCCGCAAGAACCAATCCCGTTGGCAGTTCGGTGTGCTGGGGCCTGAGGGCGCGGCGCAGGCGGGCGTCGGCGAGGAGTCGAGCCTGTCGGCGCAATGTCTGCTCGCCGCGGGCGCCGCGGCGTCTATCACGCTGACCGTCCGTTTTCTGCAGTTGCAGCGTCGCCTCGCGGTGGATGCCGACGGTCACTCGGTCGACGAACTCGTCGTCGGAACGCGGTCGTGGATCACGTGGGACGAAGCCGTCGAGCGTGAGCTGACCTTCGGTCCACTTCCGGCCACCGACATGACACAGCCGGTGCAGGTACCCGGCGGCTTCGATGTGGAGGAAATCGTCGACGCCGAGGGCCGGGCGGCGGGCCGATTGGTACGGACTCGGCTTCCGGTGAAAGGCGGGCTGGCGATGTCGGTGCAGCCCGACGGGGGTTACCTGCGCCTCACGGTCGAGGTCCGGAATATCGGCCCGTCCGCGACCGACAAGGACGATGCCATCGCGCGCTCACTGATCGGCGCGCACGTCATCGCCGAAGTCGATGGCGCACAGTTCATTTCGCTGCTCGAGCCGCCTGCGGATTCGATCGACGCTGTCGCACGCTGCCACCAGCACCGCTGCTTTCCGGTGCTGGCGGGACCGCCCGATGACGACAGCTTGCTGTTGATTTCCCCGATCATTCTCTACGACCACCCCGAGATCGCCGAGCAGAGCGAGGGACCGCTGTTCGATTCCACCGAGATCGACGAGATCCTCACCTTGCGCGTGATGACGATGACCAATGAAGAGAAGGCGCAGGCCCGCGCCACCGATGCGCGCGCAGCCCAAATCATCGATCGTTGTGACGGCATGACCCCGGAGGCGATGCAGCTGTTGCACGGCGTGCTGCGCGACCCACACCTGGGGCGACCGGATCCTGGTCCACCGGACTTCAGCGAATCAGGCTCGACACCACCGCGGCTGGTGCCAGAAATCCCCGAGGGCGTCGACTGGTGGGATCCGTTGGCGGACAACGCCGTTGCGCCGGAATCGGATGCGGTCTCGATTCGGGGTGTTCGCGTGAGCCGAGGCAGCCTGGTCCGGCTGCATCCGACACGGCGCGCGGACGCCCAGGATCTGTTCTTCGCCGGCAAGCTCGCGCGGGTCACCTCGGTGCACGAAGACGTCGACGGTCAGGCCCATGTCGGGGTTGTCATCGCGGACGACCCAGCCGCCGACCTGCACGAATGGTACGGCCGCTATCTGTATTTCGCACCGGAGGAAATCGAACCACTCAGCAGCCCCGAGAACGGAAAGGAAGGTCCGCCATGGAAACGGTGGGATTGATCGCGACAGGAGTGGTCGCGCTGATAGTAGCGGGCGGTCTCTATCTCGGTGTCCGGTCTATACCGGATCTCAGGCGCTATTTCAAGATTCGGCACATGTAGCCGACGGCAAGCGCACCGGGAAAGGAGCGAGCAGACGGCCAAGATATTGGTCGCCGGGATCGGCAACATCTTCCTCGGCGACGACGGATTCGGACCGGAGGTGGTGCGGCGGTTGCCGCCGCACCCCGAGAGTGACGTGCGCGTGGTCGACTACGGAATCCGTGGCATGCATCTCGCCTACGACCTGCTCGACCGGTGGGAGGCACTGGTGCTGATCGACGCCGTGCCGAATCGCGGAACTCCGGGTGCGCTCGTGGTCTTTCACGCGGAGCCCGATCCGACGAGCGCTGCGCAACTCGACGCCCACGCCATGAATCCGGACGCCGTGTTCGCGGGTGTGCGAGCGCTCGGCGGGACAGTGCCGTCGACGGTCGTCGTCGGCTGCCAGATCGAGTCCGTTGCCGAAGGGATCGGCTTGTCCGGGCCGGTCGGCGCGGCGGTGGACGCGGCGGTGGACGCCGTCGATCGAGTCGTCGCGGACCTGCTGAGCGCACGACAGGAGGTGTGAACGATGTGTCTCGGTATCCCGGGTCGGGTCGTCGAGATTCTCGACGGCTACCACAACCAGATCGCGCTGGTGGATGTCTCCGGCGAGAAGCGGAAGGTGAATGTGGGCCTCCTCGAGGATGATCCGGCGCAACCCGGTGACTGGGTGATCATTCACATGGGCTTCGCGATCGAGAAGACCGACGAGGCAGGCGCGGCGCGGGCGCTGGACGGACTTCGCCTGCTGGGCAACGGTGGCGAGCCGTGACCGGCGCGCGAGCACGGCGGCGCTTGATCATCCGCGGTGTGGTGCAGGGCGTCGGATTCCGTCCGTTCGTCTACACCACAGCGGCCGAATTGGCGTTGTCCGGCAGCGTGTCGAACAACAGTTCCGGTGTGATAGTCGAAGTCGAAGGTGCCCCCGCGGATCTGGACGAGTTCGCACGCCGAGTTCGACATAGCCCTCCGCCGCTCGCCGTAGTGGAATCGGTGCACGAGGTCGCTGTCACGGTATGCGGTGGCACCGGATTCCACATTGCGGACACCACCCGTGACGGTGGACGAACCTTGGCTTCGCCCGATGTCGCGATGTGCGCGGACTGCGCTCGCGAACTATGTGATCCACAGAACCGCCGCTACCGCCATCCCTTCATCAACTGCACCAACTGCGGTCCACGGTTCACCATCATCGCCGGTCTGCCCTATGACCGCGGACAGACCTCGATGGCCGATTTCGCGATGTGCGAGCACTGCGCTCGCGAATACGCAGACCCGGTCGACCGGCGCTTCCACGCCCAGCCGATCGCGTGCCCGGACTGCGGACCGACGCTCGAATTTGTCGACAGTGCCACGAATGTAGGTGTGCCACAGATTATCTCGGATGATGTGCGCTGCCACCCCGGCGATCCTTTGACGGCCGCAAAAGAATTGCTGCGCGCAGGTGGGATTCTCGCGGTGAAGGGCATCGGCGGCTATCACCTCGCCTGCGATGCCGGAAACGAGGCCGCTGTTGCCGAGTTGCGCAGGAGAAAGCGCCGCGGCGACAAGCCCTTCGCCGTCATGGTCGCGGATCTGGCCGCGGCGCGCTCGATCGCCGATGTCGACGAGACCGGCGCCGCCCTGCTGACCTGTCCGCAACGACCGATCGTGCTGTTGGCTCGCGGCGATCGCGCGCTCGCCGAATCCGTCGCGCCGCGCAACCCTGATCTCGGAGTCATGCTCGCCTACACTCCGCTGCACGTGCTGCTGTTCGGTCTGCCCGGCGATCCACCCGTCCCGCGGGTGCTGGTGATGACCTCGGGCAACCTCGGCGGCGAGCCGATCTGCTACGACGACGCCGATGCGCGCGAGCGGCTCGCCGATCTCGCCGACGGCTGGCTCGCGCACAACCGTCGCATCCTTGTGCCGTGCGACGACTCGGTGGTGCGGCTGGTCGACGGGATCGAACTTCCGATCCGGCGCTCGCGTGGCTATGCGCCGATGCCATTGGCACTACCGGTGCCCGTGCCGCCCACCGTGGCGGTGGGCGGCGACCTCAAGAACACCTGTGCGGTGGCCGATGGCCGCTACGCGTGGCTCAGCCAGCACATCGGGGATATGGACGACCTGGCGACCCTGCGCGCGTTCGACGCTGCCGAACAGCATCTGGAGGACCTCACCGGTGTCCGGCCGGCGCAGCTGGCGGTCGACGCGCATCCGCTCTACCGGTCCACCGCGTGGGCGCGGCAGCACGCGGGTGACCGGCCCATCCGGACGGTCCAGCACCACCATGCCCACATCGCTGCGGTCATGGGCGAGCACGGGCTCAGCGAATCGGCGACGGTCGTCGGTCTCGCCTTCGACGGGACGGGGTTCGGTCCCGATGGGGCGGTCTGGGGTGGTGAGGTGCTGCTGGCCGGCTACAAAGGCTTCCGGCGACTCGCGCACCTGAAATACGTGCCGCTGGCGGGTGGCGATGCGAGTGTGCAGCGGCCGTACCGGATGGCGCTGGCACATCTGCGGGCGGCGGGCATCGAGTGGTCGCCGTCCATCGCGTCGGTCGCGGTGTGTCCGGTGAACGAAAGAGGTGTGTTGTCTCATCAATTCGAGACCGGCCTCGGCTGTGTGCCGACCTCGAGCATGGGGCGGCTGTTCGACGCCGTGTCGTCGTTGGCCGGCGTACGCCACGTCGCTGATTATGAAGCGCAGGCCGCGATCGAGCTGGAAGGCCTGTCACGTGACGTCGCTTCCGACGACGCTATCGACCCGCACGCCTATCGGTTCGAGCTCGATCACGACATCGAACCCGTCGTCATCGACGCGGCGCCGATAATCGCCGCCGTGGTCGCCGACTCCACGCGCGGCGTCGCACCTGCTGTGATCGGCGCGCGATTTCACCGGGCCGTCGCGCGCCTTGTCCTCGAACTGGCGCTCGCCTACGCGAGCGAATCGACGACCGTCGCCCTGTCGGGCGGGGTCTTCCAGAACGCCTTGTTGTTGTCGCAGTCGCGAACATTGCTGCGGGAAAACGGATTCCACGTCCTGTGTCATCGTCGGCTGCCGCCGAACGATGGCGGTCTCGCGTTCGGGCAGATACTCGCCGCGGGCGCGGGCTGAGCGAAAGGAGAGCCGACGATGTGCCTGGCAGTCCCAGGAAAGGTGCTCAGCCTCGAGGAACGCGACGGCACGCTGATGTCCGTCGTCGACTTCGGCGGCGTGCACAAAGATGTGTGCCTGCAATACATCCCGGACGCGGCTGTCGGTGACTACGTGGTCGTCCACGTGGGCTTCGCCATCCAGCGTCTCGACGAGGAGTCCGCGCTGCGGACCTTGGCCGAATTCGAGCACCTCGGCGTGCTGAACGAGGAATTCGGCGACGGTTTCGCGTTGGCCGCCAGACAAGCCGGTCTCGCCGACCCCACGGCCGAAGAGGCCGAACCAACAGAGCCGCAACACGACACAGAGGTGGCGCCATGAAGTATCTCGACGAGTTCAGCAATCCGGAGCTGGCCAAGAAGCTGCTCGACAAGATCCGCGGGGCCACCACGCAGCGCTGGGCCATAATGGAAGTCTGTGGCGGACAGACCCATTCGATCATCCGGCACGGCATCGACCAGCTGCTTCCCGATCAGATCGAGATGATCCACGGACCGGGCTGTCCGGTCTGCGTGACTCCGCTCGAAGTGATCGACAAGGCACTGGATATCGCCGCGCGACCCGGTGTGATCTTCTGTTCGTTCGGTGACATGCTGCGTGTGCCAGGTAGCAAGAAGGACCTCTTCCACGTCAAGAGCGAGGGCGGCGACGTCCGAGTGGTCTATTCACCGCTGGACGCGCTCAATATCGCCAGGGAGAACCCGGATCGCCAGGTGGTGTTCTTCGGAATCGGGTTCGAGACGACCGCACCTGCCAACGCCATGACCGTCTATCAAGCGAAGCGCCTGGGCATAGAGAACTTCTCGCTGCTCGTCTCACACGTGCTGGTGCCACCCGCGATCGCCGCGATCATGGAGTCGCCGAGCTGCCGAGTGCAGGGGTTCCTCGCGGCCGGGCACGTGTGCAGCGTGATGGGCACCGAGGAATATCCGCCGCTCGCCGAGAAATATCGGGTGCCGATGGTAGTCACCGGCTTCGAGCCGCTCGACATCCTGGAGGGCATCCGCCGCACTGTGATTCAGCTCGAAGAAGGCCGACACGAGTTGGAGAACGCGTATCCCCGTGCAGTGATGGCCGAGGGCAATGCCGCCGCGAAAGCGATGCTGCGGGATGTCTTCGATGTCACCGACCGTGCCTGGCGTGGCATCGGGGTGATACCGAAGAGTGGGTGGCGGCTCTCGGAGCGTTACCGCGATTACGACGCCGAGCAGCGGTTCTCGGTGGGCGACCTGCATACCGCGGAATCGTCGATCTGCCGCTCCGGCGAGGTGCTGCAGGGCCTCATCAAACCGCACGAGTGTGCCGCGTTCGGCAAGGAGTGCACACCACGAAACCCGTTGGGTGCCACCATGGTGTCGTCGGAGGGCGCCTGCGCGGCCTACTACCTCTATCGGCGCCTCGATCAACCCGCGGAGGTGGCTCATGCCTGACCAGATCGGAATGTCCGCCCCGGCTCCGACGATCGACATGGAGAACTGGGTGTGCCCGATGCCCCTACGAGACTCACCGAACATTGTGATGGGGCACGGCGGCGGCGGCGCGATGTCGGGCGAGTTGATCGAGCATCTCTTCCTGCCCGCGTTCGGGTCTGCCGCCGAAGCGGGCATGGGCGACTCCGCGGTGATCACACTCGGCGGCGCCCGGCTGGCCTTCTCGACGGACTCGTTCGTGGTGAAGCCGCTGGTGTTTCCCGGCGGTTCGATCGGCGACCTCGCGGTCAACGGCACCGTCAACGACCTGGCGATGGCTGGTGCGCGGCCGATGGTGCTCTCGACCGCGTTCATCCTCGAGGAGGGCACCGCGCTCGCCGATATCGCGCACATCGCCAAGGCGTTGGGTACTGCGGCGCTCGCGGCCGGGGTCACGCTCGTCACCGGTGACACCAAGGTGGTCGATGCCGGGCACGGCGACGGCATCTTCATCAATACCGCAGGGATCGGCATCGTCGATGAGGGTGTCGATATCCGGCCGCAGCGCGCGGTGCCGGGCGATGTCGTGCTCGTCAGCGGTGATATCGGAGTGCACGGGGTCGCGGTGATGAGCTGTCGCGAAGGGCTCGAATTCGGGACCACTGTGGTCAGTGACACCGCGCCACTCAATGGCTTGGTCGCGGCGATGCTCGCGACCGGCGCGGATGTGCACGTCCTGCGCGACCCCACCCGCGGCGGTGTGGCGGCGACACTCAACGAGATCGCGGGTGTCGCGAAAGTCGGTGTCTCACTGGACGAAAGGAATCTTCCCGTGCCCGCCGAGGTGCGCGATGCGTGTGGTCTGCTCGGCTTGGACCCGATGTACGTCGCCAACGAGGGGAAGCTGATCGCCTTCGTCCCACCGCAGGACGCGGATCGAGTGCTGGCCGCGATGCGCGATCATCCGCTCGGTGCGCGGGCGGAAGCGATCGGGGTGTGCGTCGCGGAGCATCCGGGCATGGTGGTCGCGCGCACCGCCTTGGGGGGCACCAGGGTGGTCGCGCTGCCAGCCGGAGAGCAGCTACCGCGGATTTGTTGAGAGGGGCGGTGATCCGCCGCTGAAGAGATAGCGAGGTCCACGCCATCGTATCGATCACCAACTATCCGAAGGCGTTGCGGCCTGTGTGGACCGGAATGGAACCTCGCCAACGGGTCGGCATCGTCGGAATGGTCGCCACCGTCCTCACCCTGCATATCGTCGGCTGGGCCACATTGTGCTTCCTTGTCGTCCCGAACAACTATGTGGTGGAGGGCACCGTATTCGGTGTCGGGCTGGGCGTCACCGCCTACACCCTCGGCATGCGGCACGCCGTCGACGCCGACCACATCGCCGCGATCGACAACACCACGCGGAAGCTGGTGGCTGACAAGCGGCAGCCGCTGTCGGTGGGATTCTGGTTCTCGCTAGGGCATTCCACGATCGTGTTCGTTCTCGTTGCGCTGCTCGCGCTGGGTGTCACAGCGCTCGCGGCCAATATCCAGAACGAGAACTCCGCCCTGCAACAGTGGACCGGCGTGTTCGGCACCGGTGTCTCGGGCACCTTCCTGATCCTGATCGGGCTCCTGAATTCAGTATCGCTGATCGGGATCTGGCGCGTTTTCCGAACGATGCGTCGGGGCAGCTACGACGAGACGCAGCTCGAAGCGCAACTGGAATCCAGGGGCGCACTGAACCGGCTCTTCGCACCGATGACGCGTGCGGTGCGCACACCGTGGCAGATGTACCCGGTCGGGATGCTCTTCGGCCTCGGCTTCGACACGGTCACCGAGGTGAGTCTGCTGGTGATCGCGGGCGGCGCCGCGGCGACCGCTCTGCCGTGGTACTCGATCCTGGTTCTGCCCGTCCTTTTTTCGGCGGGCATGTCGCTGTTCGACGCCTTGGACGGGACCTTCATGAACTTTGCCTACGGCTGGGCGTTCGCCAGGCCGATCCGCAAGATCTACTACAACATCGTCGTGACGGGACTGTCGGTGGCGGTCGCCCTGCTGATCGGTGTGCAGGAAGTGATTTCGATCTTCGCCGAGAAGCTCGATGTCACCACAGGGCCGCTGGCCTGGGTCGGGAACCTCGATCTGGGTGCGATGGGCTTCATCATCGTCGGACTGTTCGCGTTCACCTGGATCGCGGCCCTCGCGGTGTGGCGCATCGGTGATGTCGAGCATCGCTGGCAGTCCGATCTGGCAGGGGAGCCGCAGGGGTGATGGACGCACGTGGTACGGACATGTTCGCGCGGTACACCTACGCGCCCAACCGGCTCGGCTTCTGCGGTCCTGCGGAGGCGGCGGCATTGCGTGGCGGCTCCGGTGCCGAGATTCGGGCGGCCGCCACCCGCTTCTCCGGCGTGTGGCCCTACCTGCAGGTGATGTCCCGGCTGACCGGGATCGATGATCCGCTGGACCATCGCCTCGTCGAATCCTATTGGCACGGTGGCGGAATCGGCGCTCAACTCGACGCGGGGGCCTTCATGACCGAGCTGCTTTCGGTGATCGGTCCGGTGGCAGGAGCCTACTGGGCGCACCTCACCTCGGAGCTGGCCGAGGAAGCCGCAGCCAACCACTGTTTCCACGTGTTCGGTGTGTACCCGTGGTCGCGACTATTGGGCAGGGGGATGGATGAGCATCCGGTGAGCGTCCTCGACAATTGCCGGATCATCTGGGGAACAGTCGTTTCCCGTGACCGAACCGGCGTCGCATTGCGCTGTCGGACACTGGTGTGGAACGGGCAGACGCTCGAGCTGTCCACGCCGTCGATACACCGCGCGGACATCTGGTCCGATGGATACAGCGCGGTGCCGGACGTCGAGGTCGGCGACGAGGTCGGCGTGCACTGGGGTCGCCTGTGTGGTCGCCTCGCGCCGGAGCAGGTTCGAGACTTGGCGGCCAGTACCGTCCGTCAGCTGGAGGTAACCAACCTTCGGCTCGCCGAGTCCGCTCGGCGGGCACAAGCGCTGGAAAACTACTGAATCATCACACCTTTTCGGCGTTGTGGAAGGCCGACCGATAAGCGTTCGGGCTGGTGCCGACTATGCGCTTGAAGCGGTCACGAAAGGCCGTGGGCGAGCCGAACCCGACCTGGCCCGCGATCCGATCGACCGGGTGCGCGGTGGCTTCCAACAGGTATTGGGCATGGCGGATGCGCGTGCGATGCAGCCACTGGATCGGTGTGGTGCCGGTCTGTTCGCGGAAATGACGGTTGAGGGTGCGGGTACTCATGCCTGCGTGGAGGGCGATGTCATCGAGGGTGAGTTCCCGTGCCGCATTGTCCTCCATCCAATGCAACACCGGCTCCAGAACCGAGCCGCGTGGTGCGGGCAGTTTGTCCTGGACGATGTACTGGGCTTGTCCGCCTTCACGTTCCAGCGGCATGACCGAGAGACGGGCGGCGGCGGCGGCCACCGCGGCGCCGTGATCGCGGCGAATCAGATGCAGACACAGGTCGATTCCGGCCGAGGCGCCCGCAGAGGTCAGTATGTGGCCATTGTCCACGTAGAGCACATTCGGATCGACCTGGATCAGCGGATACCGTGCGGCGAGTAGTTCGGCGGCGAGCCAATGCGTGGTGGCGCGATGTCCGTCGAGCAGCCCGGTGGCGGCGAGGATGAACGCGCCCGAGCAGATCGAGGCGATGCGGGTTCCGTTGTGCGCCGCCAGTTTCAGTGCATCGATGACCTCGGGCGGGATCGGGGCGGTCGGGTCGGAGCAGCCCGGCAGGATGATGGTGTCGGCGCCGGCCAGCGCTTCCATGCCCCAGCGTGGCTGCAGAGTGAACGCGCCCGCGTCGACTGTCTGCGTCGCACCGCAGACGCGGACCCGGTAGGGCGTGCGACCGTCGGGGACCCGGATGCGGGTGAAGACCTCGATCGGTGTGGACAGGTCGAAGGGGATGACCTTGTCCAGCGCCAGGACGGCGACAGTGTGCATGGCTACAAACTAGGCCCGACCACAATTCCCGCCAAGCATTCTGGCCTGGGGTTGTCCGTTCCAGGAGGAGTTGAGCAGGTTGGCGAGAATCCGTTGGGATATGGCAATCCAGCCGATTCCGATGATCGCGCGCGCTGGCTACCGTCGGCGGGAAGCGCCAACGGAAAGGATCGAATGCCCATGCTTGTGTCCGCAGGATCAGTGTCGTCGGGGGTCATCGCGTCGTGACCAAGTTTCTGCTCTCGGTCCACGTCCTCGCCGCGATCATCACGGTCGGATCGGTCACCGTCGCCGCCAGCATGTTCCCCGCCTTCGCGCGTCGTGCCGCAGCCGAACCTGGTGGGGGACAACCGGTTGTGGTGCTTGGGACCTTGCATCGCATCTGCCGGGTGTACGCCGCTGTCGGGATAGTCGTCCCGGTGTTCGGATTCGCCACCGCGATAAGCCTCGGCGCGCTGGGGGATACCTGGTTGATGATCTCGATCGGCCTGACCGCCGCTGCGGCAGGGGTCCTTGCACTGATGGTGCTTCCTGACCAGGCGAAGATCCTTACGCAGCTCACCGGGATGTCGCATCCTACTGCGCCCGCGCGCGCCGTGATCAGTCAATTGGCGATGTACACCGGAACATTCAACCTGCTGTGGGCGACTGTCACGGTCTTGATGATCATTCGTCCCGGGTCCACAACCGGGGCATGAGGTGTGATCGCTTTTGCTCGAGCGGATCAGTCGAATGCTGCTGTATGGCAAGCACATTCGCGTTGCGCGGACGCCTTGCCGGGCGGCGAACCGGACGCTCGTACGAGCGCCCGGTCTTCCGTGTCGGCGTGCATTCGCCGGTGAGCGTTTGCCTGCCTGTGGTCGGAGCTTTAGCGGACCAGGCTGCTACCAAGGCTGAGCACGCTGCTGCCAGCACCGAGGATCAGGCCCAGGATTCCTTGAATATCCATTGCTCACTCTTCTTTCGGGGGATCCGCGCTGAGATCGCGGATCCCGATAGGTGAAGCGACGTCAATGGGCGGGTTCGCCACATTTGACGAACTCGATCCATGGGACTCAGTGTCGCGGCCGCCTCAGTGAAGACGACGTGCGAGGACCGTAGCCAAGGATTCACACGGCGGTTTGTTGCAGACTTCCCACACCTGGAGACCTGGAGCCTGCTGGTGGATGGACGACACCCGCGAAGCCGCCCTTGGTGATGTCGTAGGTGTGCTCGGCCACCTGATCGCCGGAGTTGCCTTCGATCGTGGTGATCATGTTGCCGTTCCGAGCGACGACGAGGCCGATGTGGCCTTGGTCGCCCCAGATGAGCAGGTCGCCCGCGGCCGCAGCCGAAATATTGTCCCGGAGTCTGCCTGCGTCGGCCCAGATGGCAGGTACGTAGTTCTTGTTGCTCCAGTCGACGTCGATGCCTGCCTCCTTCCACGCCCAGGTCGCGAATGACGCGCACCACGCGTCGTCGATGTTGTACGGCGCGTCGACATGATTGTTGCCATTCGTTTCGTGGACGCCCCTGGCGAGTTCGCCCCACGCGGCTTTGATTGCCACATCGACCTTGTCCCTCGCGGGGCCGGCCGCGTACTCGCCATTGCTGCGCGGCAGGGGGAGCGGGGCCTGGCGCGCGCCATAGGAGGGAGCCGCGTAGGAGGGGGCGCCATAGGAGGGCGTCGAGCGGTGAATTCTGTCGGCATCACCCTGTATATCGTCGATCGCCGACGCGATCTTGTCATGGACGGCACCGAGGGTGTCGAATATCGCGTTGAGCAGGTATGTCAATGTGGTGGGGGAGATGTATGGCGATGGTGCGGTGGGCCCGTCGGAGGTGCCCAGCGTGTCCTCCAGCGCGCGAATCTTCTTGATGACGAAGTTGAATGTCGTGTTGGATGTCTTGTAGGTGGAGTACGAGGAGCTGTCGACCTTCACGTTATGGTCATGCAGTTTCGTCTTGATGTCGTCGACCTTGGCGATCTTCTGTCCGTAGTCATCTGCCAGTGCGGAGCTGGGTTTTCCGTCCGTGGATTTGGCGAGGATCTCCACTTTGTTACGAAGAATGTCCATCGGATCCGTCTGCGCGCCCGGGGTGCCTGCCGCCAAGTTGATGACATTGTCCTGCAGGGTCTCATCGGCGAAGTCGACAATCGAGATCAGGACGGGAGGCCATCCTTCGCGATGGTTCGGCAGGTCGACTTCGAATTCGTCCGGGATGGCGGCTTCCGGCTTGTACGGTGTCTTGGGTCCCGGGCTCATCGAGCCACCTCACTGCAGGTGGTCCGGGCGGCACCCGCCCGCGGGCTTACGAACAGCGACATCCGTTACCTCACTCGGTCACGACCCATCCGGCCGCGTGGCCGACCCTCAATTTCTCTGATTATCGGGCATTCCCGACATTGGCAAGACTGAGTGATCGAGCGCCCTATCTGTCGCGGGAACACCCGGCGAAGGATGCCTACAGGCTGAAGGCGATCGTGCGCAGAATCAGCGCAACGACGAATACCGCCGTGAACGCCAGGTCGATCGACAGCCCGCCCGCTCGAACCGGTCGCAGCATCCGGCGCACCGGTGCGATCACCGGTTCGGTCCAGTTGCGCGTCAGGGTGCGGGCACGGGTCGTCCACGAAGGAGCGCCGGCAAGCACCCCCACCCAGTCCAGCACCATCCTGGCGAGCAGTAGGAGAACGAACACCGTCAACGCGTACCCGATCAGCGTTCCGATGAGCGTCATGGCGCACTCCTTCGTCGTGGCCGTGGCGGCCGTCCTGCCGATATCAACGCGGCCGGCGGGGTCCAAAGTGTCACATTTGCGAAGTTCTCAGTGGACTATCAGGTCTGACCAGCAAGGGTTGCCGGTGCGAACGCACCTATGGTGGGTGGATGAGTACATCGTCTGGCTCGTTGGTGATGGTCGCCGAGGATATGGAATCGGTGACGACAGTCGGGAACGAGGACGATCCGGCGGCCGCCGGTCTGACTCGTGGTGAGGTCGAGTCGCTGTGGGACTCGGTACGCGATTGGTACCGGCTGGGAACGACACCCGCGATCCAGGTGTGTCTGCGGCGCAACGAGAAGATCGTGTTGAACCGGGCCATCGGACACGGCTGGGGGAACGCCCCCGCCGACGGGCCTGGCGCGGCGAAAGTGCTCGTCACGCCGGAAACGCCGTTCTGCGGGTTCTCCACAGCGAAGGGTGTGTCGGCGGCACTGATGTTCATGCTGATCGAGCAGGGCGCGTTCGCGTTGAGCGATCCGGTGTGCCAGTACATTCCGGAATTCGCCGCCAACGGCAAGGTGGCCATCACGATCGGTGACGTCATGTCCCATTCGGCGGGCGTACCTTTCGTCACGCCGCCGTACAAGGGTATGGAAATGGTGGTCGACGAGGAGTTGGCGGTGCGCGGGTTGGCCGATCTCGTCCCGAGTTGGCCGCCGGGCCGGTTCCGGGTCTATCACGCGCTGACCGGTGGGCTCATCCAACGGCTGCTGGTGCAGCGGGCAACAGGAAGACGGATGCGTGAGCATCTGGCCGAGCAGGTACTCGATCCGCTGGGATTTCGGTGGACGAACTTCGGTGTGGCCCCGGAGGATGTCGACAAGGTGGTTCCCAGCGTGAAGACCGGGCCGCGGGCGTCTCGAGTGTCGACCTTCCTGGCGCGCAAAGCGCTCGGTGGCGGGATGGGCGGTCGGGTGTCCGATGCCGCAACGCGGGCCCTCCTCACCGCGGAGCTTCCCTCGGGCAATCTCGTCACCACGGCGTACGAGCTGTCGCGGTTCTACGAAATCCTCACGCGCGGCGGCGAACTGGATGGCGTCAGGATCATCGAACCGGACACGTTGCGGCAGGCGGTGCAACCGGCGAAGTGGATGCCGGGGCTGGCCGGGGCGGTGAGCCGGGCAGGCTTCGAACTGGGCGGGCGGCGGTCGAAGTTCGGCCGAGATACCGAATCTCATTTCGGGCGTAGTGGATTGACCACCCAATACGGTTGGGCAGATCCGGCCCGCGGGCTCTCGGGGGCGATTCTGACCAGTGGCAAGGCGACCACCGATACCAAGCGGCCGTGGCAGCTGTGCGCGCAGATCTCCCGCACTATCGGTGTTCTGGATACTGCCGACCGAGCGTTCGATCTCTGAGCGCGGTTCCTTCCATTCGGGAACAGTTCGGAAACGACGGGTCGCCTTCGATGCTATTTCGTTATCGAGGCACGCGCTTCGACCACGATCTGCCTGGTTGGCGCGCACTCTTGCGAACGCACAACAGCATGGGTGCATGCACGAACGCATCGATGCTTCTCGAGTCGACGAAGTCGTTCCGATGTGGCAACCTGCTTGTCGAGGTCGGGGTGTGAGCATCGACTCGGGCACCGATTGGTTCGGCTGCGGCGGCTCCACCGCAAGGTGGGGCCGCCGGCAGAGCCGCAACGAGAATCTAGGGGAGCCCACGGGCGGCGGCGGTGATGACAGCACACACCCGGGCTATGTCGGCTTCGGTGGTGCGCCAGTTGCTCACGGCGGCGCGCAGTCCAGGTTGCCCGTCGTACACCGTCGGGGTGACGAACGCTTCCCCGCTCGCGGCGATCGCCTCGGCCAGTGCCCGCACCCGTTCGGAGCTGGGCTGGTCGGCGAGAGTGAAGCAGACAACGTTGAGGCGCACCGGGGCGAGCAGCCGGATCACGCCGGTCGCGGCGAGCTGATCGCCGAGGCGGCCTGCGCAGAAAATGTTGCGTTGCACGATCTCTCGGTGTCCGTCGCGGCCGTAGGCCGACAGGGTGAACCAGGCGGGGAGCGCACGCAGTCGCCGCGAGTTCTCCGGTACCAGATCCCCGAATCCCGGTTCTTCGGTCGGTGCGCCGAGGTAGGCGGCGCCGGAGTTCTGGAAGACCCGTGCCTGCAGGTCGCGGCGCCGGGTGAACTGGACCGCGGCGTCGTAGGGCACGTTGAGCCACTTGTGTAGATCGACGCACAACGAATCGGCCTCGGCGAGACCGTCGACCAGATGCGCATGCGGTGGCGAAAGCGCGGCGAAGGCTCCGAAAGCACCATCGACATGCAGCCAAAAGGGAAAGCGCTCGCGCAATGCCGCGATGGCACGCAGATCGTCGAAGTCGACGGTATTCACCGTTCCGGCGTTGGCGACCACGATGGCGGGTCGACCGTCGAGGGCGGCGAGGGCGGCGGCGAGTTGGTCCACGTCGACGGCTTCCCGATCCGACAGCGCGGGTATCCGCTGGAGCCGATCGCGACCGATGCCGAGCATCGACAACGACTTCGTGATGCTCGAGTGCGGCGATCCGGACAACACGGGGACGGGCCCGAGCGCGCCGACCCCCGCAGTGGCCACGGAAACCCCGAGTTGTTCGCCGAGCCATTCCCGCGCGATCGCCAACCCGACCAGGTTCGAGGTGGTCGCGCCGCTCACGAATGCGCCGGTGTGCTGCGTCAAGCCGAAGAGCTGCCTGATCCATCCGACGGTCTCGTGCTCCAGATCGATCGCCGTGGAATCACCGCCGGACATGACATTCTGGTCGAATGTGCTGGTCAGCCAGTCACCCGCGATCGATGCAGGCGTCGCGCCACCAGTGACGAAGCCGAGGTAGCGCGGGCCCGCGCTACCGGAGAAGCTCGGTTCCCAACGATGCTGGAATTCCGAAAGCGCTTGGCGCAGACCGATTCCCTGTTCCGGCAGGGGTGCAGCGGGCACCGGATCCTGCGGCAGCGCTACGGGACGTTCGGCGATTGCGGTCAATACCTGTTCGGCAGCATGGCGGACTACCTCGAGCAGCGCTGGCAGCTCGGCGAGATCGTCGGCTAGTTTCTGGTCCACAGCTGCAGACGTTACGAGCGCGCCAACCGATTTGTCCTGGTCCAGTCGGAAGGAACTGGACTTATGGGCGCCGGTCTCGGCCGGTGGCCTAGCTCGCTTCGCGCTGTGGTCCACCTGGCTTCGGTTGCTTGTAGCTGCGGGCGATCAGCGCGGATCTGAGGTACCAGACGCCGGAGGCTTGGGCGGGGTCGAAGCCGGTGAGCTGACCGATGCGCTTGAGCCGATAGTCGACGGTGTTGGTGTGGACGTGCAAGGCGCGTCCGGTGCGCTGACGATTGAGGTTATTGCTGATATGGCGTTGCAAGGTCTCGAGCAGTTCGGGGTGTTCGTCGAGTGGGTCGAGCAGGGTGCGCAGGTGGTCGAGGCCGGGGCCCGGCCGGGTGAGCTGGTATTCCAGGGCCAAATCGTCGAAGCGATACAGGCCGTGGACGTTGTGCAGCCGGGCCACCATGTCGAGCAGCTCATGGGCTTGATCAGCTGCGGCGGGCACCTGGGCCGGGGTCGCGGGCACTACCGCGGCGGTGATCGGGACTTGTGCGGCGTGCGAAAGCTGGTCGATGAGCGCGTCGAGGGCGTGGTCCTCGAACAGTGTGGCAGGCAGCAGAATGGTGCCGCCGTCGACGCTCAACAGCGACAGCGCACCTTCGCCGCACCGGGTCGCGAGCTCGGCCTGCACACGGCGCAACTTGCGCCGGGCGACCACGGTGCTGTCGACCCTGGGATTGCGCTCCTCGGGGTGTTGCGGAATCGACACGGCAAGAACGGAATACGATTCGGCGATTCCGATCCCGCATTCGCGCGCCATGGTGGAGGTGGGATGGCCGCCGAGCAGTGCTGAGGTGAGCGTGTGTGCGGCGGTGTGGTGCTCACTGACCACTGCCCGTAGCTCCCGGACGTAGGCCTGCGAGACGGTGGAGGTGATGGTGTCGAGGATTTCGAGCAATCGTCTGCTGATCTGCTTGAGATTGTCGAAGTCGTCGGCGGTGGCGTTGGCCAGGATGAGGTCGAAACCGAGCTTGAAACCCTCGTGCACGGCATGGTGGATCGTGTCGATCGGGATGCCCTCGCGGGCCCACCCCGCCGCGACCTTCTGCAGGTGCTGGGTCTTCTCCGGAATATCGGTGCCGTCGAACATGCTCACCGCCAACTCCAGGCACACCCGAGTGATGGTGGTGATGTCACCGTTGAGCGCCTCGCCCGGCAACGTCCGGCATGGGACGACGTTCTCGACGAAGTGCCCGACCATCTGCTGTGACAATGCCCGGACATCCTGCAGTGAGGACGTCACCGGCCTGCCCGATACGGTCAGATCCGGTCGATCCGAACTGGTGACGGTCATCGTGGCTCCCTTCCGGCGTCGCAACGTGGCGAAGCACCCCACGGTAACGTGGCGACCTCGCGGAACGAGGGGGCGTTGTCGGTTCGGGGCATGTTCCGAACCTGGCGCGCGCATCCCTGTGAGGGTTCACAGTGCGAGAACGCGCAAGATCGGCTACGTCCTGCTGAACTGGTCAATTGTCCGAGTTTCGAACCGCAGGCCGTCCCGACGCCACGATGGCGAGCTGCCTCGTTATGGAGAACGCAACCGCTGCGAGGCGGCTGCGTTCGCGTCGGTTCGGGCAACTTAGGGATGTTTCACAATCAATCCGCACCCGAGTTCGTCCATTCGCCGAAACGGGCCCGTCGGCTCGAAGGCCGGTAGGTCAGCCCGTAGCGTCGGAATCCGACAAGGGCGTTACGCGGAGGGAGTCCCATGACGATGCGCCCACACGACAAGGCCTGGGCGACGGGCCCCGATGCGCTGCTCAAGTCAGGCTTCGAGCTCGCACTCGTCCTCGTGGATGCCGCCGAGGCCTCGGGTTCGATGGTGCTGTCATGGTTCGAGCACGCCGCCGCCCGCTGCGCTGCGGCGGGAGTCCCCATCGAAGCGGTGCACGCCGCCGTCCGCGACAGCGTGAAAACCGCTCTGGCCGAGGGCGGTCCGGTCGGGGAGCCGGTGACGTGCACCTGGGAAAGCGGGATCGAGCCCGGCGCGGTCGGCGGAGTCGTCGATATGTTGACCTCCGCGGTGACGCGAGCCTATGCGGAATAGGTCAGCCCGGCGTTCTCGGGACACCCTCGACAAACCGCGCTCTGATCTCGGGACCGCCCCGTTGACCGTGCATCATCTGCCCCGCCGTTTCGCGATGGCAGGGTGGGGCAGTGCCAGCTCAGTGGCACTTGCTGCCACGTGCGCGCCGATATCTTCGCCAATTCAGCCCATGCTCGGCGTCGCAGGCGTGAGATACATGTAGCTTTTTTCCTCGACGCGCTCCTTGATACGCCATCGACCGTCGATGCGGACGAAGGTGTCGAGGTACCACAGGCCGCAGAACATGATGCTCTGTTGTCCGTCGCCGTTCGCGACGAGCATCGGGTTGTGACACATCGTGCGGCCGGTCGCGGTGTCGCCGTCGACGGTGATCGACGAATTGCCGACCAAATGCTGGAATGCCGGGAAGTTCGGGAGCACTTGGGCGAGAAAGGCTTTCGTCGCCATAAGGTCGCCGATCGCGCCGCCCATTGCCGAGTAGTCGATGTGCGCGTCCGCGGTGAAGACGTCGTCGAGCAGGTCCCACTGCCGAGTGTCGACCGCGTGCGAGTAGCGGACCATTAGATCCTGGATCTCCAGGCGGTCCGAAATCTCCTGCAACGACAGCATGGGCGCCTCCTTGGACTGACACAGGTTTCAGTAATGCCATCAGTGTCGGAGCAAGTAAGCAAGAGCGCGTTCCGGCCGGTGACGCGGCACGGCCCTGTCGGCGGATTCCGCGTGACAGGGCCGTGCTGGTCGAACGAGGTTGCGGCCTTACAGGTAGGCGCCGCACACCGGCCATGCGCCGGGGCCCTGGGTGGCGAGCACGTTCTCCGCGACGCGGATCTGCTCGGAGCGGCTGGCGCCGCTCGGGCTGCCGGAGCCGCCGTTGGCTTCCCAGGTGCTCTGGGTGAACTGCAGGCCGCCGGAGAAGCCGTTGCCGGTTTCGGTGCCCCAGTTGCCGCCGCTCTCGCATTGCGCGACGCTGTCCCAGTTGTGGCCGTCGGCCGACGCGGTGGCGGTGGCGACACTGAACGGGACGGCGACGAGGGCGCCGATGACGGCGGTGGTGCCGAGCGCACGGGTGGTGAACTTACGGTTCTTCAACATAGTGATTCCCTGCCTGCGCCCTACCGGCCCGCGGAAGCTGCACACGGGTCCCTGCCCCCAGGAATGTCGGGGATCCTCGAATCGTGGGGCAGGGTTGCCGGTGTTCGGCGATTCGAGTCAGAACCGGATGTTGATCCGGGCCGCCAGCGACGTTAACCGAGAAGTCGCGGAGGATCACGTCGGAATAACGTCCGAATTGCCTGAACCGCATCGATAGACTGCATCCGTTTTCCGGTATAGCGCTGGGGAAATGCAATAGTTCAATTGTTAGTTATTGTTACGTTATGTGTGCGAGATCACTATGAAATAGTGATTCGGGTCGCGTCGATCGATGTTCGATAGCGCGACCCCGGCTTCTCGGGCGGCGATGTGGCGTCGGGAGACCTGATTCGAGGCCGCGTGAGCGCCTGGTCGGACATTGATCGGTCTGGGTCGATCCGTTGAGGTGGACCGTGGAGGCGAAGTCTGTGGCGAACGGGTTTCTGCGGCAGATGCTGGCCGTATTGCCTGTGATGTCTTACAGTACGTCCGTACGGTTTGTTGCAATCCAATGACATTGGAGAGCCGATGTGGGATCCCGAGAAGTACCTCGCGTTCGACGACCACCGTTCACGCGCGTTCTTCGATCTGCTGAACCGTGTGGCCGCCGAACAGCCGCGCCGGGTGGTTGACCTCGGATGTGGGCCCGGCCATCTGACCCTCGCACTCGCGCAGCGTTGGCCGGGAGCGATCATCGAGGCGTCCGACTCCTCGCCGGACATGGTCGCGGCAGCCCGAGATCGGGGTGTCGATGCCACCCTCGGCGCCGTCGAGGAGTGGCACCCCGCCCCGGACACCGACGTCGTGATCTGCAACGCCGTCCTGCAATGGGTGCCGACCCACACGGCCTTGCTGCCTCGATGGGTAGCTCGCATGCCTTCGGGAGCGTGGCTGGCCTTCCAGGTTCCCGGCAACTTCGATGCGCCGTCCCACCGAACACTCCGTGAACTCGCGTCCCGGGATCAGTGGCGCACCGAACTGGCCCCGGCGGGCATCCTCGAACCGCGCGCGGTTCTCGACCCAGAGGGATACGCCCGACTACTCACAGGTTGTCAGGTCGACGCATGGGAGACCACCTACCTCCAGCGCCTCGTGGGGGAGGACCCCGTGCTGGAATGGCTCACCGGAACTGCGCTGCGTCCCGTTCGCGACGCGCTCGACGACACCGAATGGCAAGCATTCACCGCGCAACTCGCCCCACTGCTGCGGGCGGAATACCCGCGCCACACCGACGGCACCACCTGGCTACCTTTCCGCCGAGTGTTCGTCGTCGGCCGCAAGGCCGGGTAGGGCACCGGACCGTATGGCGGCGGAGGTATTTCGTGACTTGCCGAACGCAGCTGGTTATGGGACTGCCACGGATACGTCGTGGCCATCGAGCAGCTGACACCTTTCGGTGGTGATGTGTCGTGACTGAAGATCTGTCATGCCCTCGGAATGCTTGGTGACGGACCGGCGTATGGTCGCGACGCACGTGTTCCGTTGGTCGTCGCGCCGATCCATGTCGAATGCAGTCGCCGAGAGTGACATTCGAGGAAACGCATTATGTTCATTGCCACCGTCATTATTTCTGTATTGCTTGCCGTCATATTGTCCATATCTGCGTTCTTCGAGATCACTCGGCGTCCGCAGTTCGTGGAGGGTGCGCCGCCATCGGGGTGTCGAAGCGCTGGCGGAATCCATTGGCCGCAGTGCTGCTCGCCGGTGTGGCGGGTCTGCTCATCGGCCTGTGGTTCGCGCCGGTCGGGATTGCTGCCGCGGTCGGGCCGATGCTCTACTTTCTCGGCGGTATCGGCTTCCACGTCAAGGCGAAGGCGGGGAAGCGTATGCCCGTGCCTGCGGCATACCGATCCGGTCGATCGGCGCATTTGTGCTGCGCATCGCCATAGCGTGAACTTCGACGGTCAGTCCGGAAGCACCGCCAGCTCGAGCTGTCGCAGGCGAGCCGGATCGGCGTACACCTCGTAGGCCGCGATCCGATCGCCTTCGACCGAGACAGTGAGCGCGAGCAGTAGCCGACCACGCGGCGCCACGATGATGCCCACCGCGCCGTTGACGAGGGCAATGGTGGCGACCTGCGAGCGATTGCGAAGCAGCAGGGTCTCTTTCGCCACGGCATCCGCACCACGGGCAACCAAGGCCATTCCGGCGGGCAGCGCGGCGGGATCGGCGGTGCGCACCACCTCCGGTGCCAACACCGCCAGCAACGCGCCGAGGTCACCACTGCGCGCGGCGGTGAGAAACGCCTCGACGACATGGCGCTGCTCCGCGAGTTCGGTGCTGGACGCGGTCGCGTCACCGTGGGCGCGCGCTCGGGCCCGGCTCGCGAGTTTCTTGGTCGTGGCGGTCGTACGCCGCACAATCGGCGCGATCTGATCGAACGGCACCGCGAACATGTCGTGCAACACGAATGCCACCCGCTCGTCGGGGCGAAGGGTGTCCAGCACCACCAGCAGCGCGCGGCCCACCGAATCAATAAGTACGGCTTCGTGTTCCGGGTCGCTGTCGTAGCCCGTGTCGCCGAGATCGACGAGGGACTCCATGGGGTCTTCGCGCCGCGCGGCTCGCGATCGCAGCATGTCCAGGCAGATCCGTGAGACGACCGTCGTCAGCCAGCCCGCTAAATTCTCCACCTCGCCGGTGTCGGCCAGTGCCAGCCGTAGCCATGCCTCCTGAACCGCATCTTCGGCTTCGCTCGAGGAGCCGAGCATTCGATAGGCGACCGACCGCAGGTGGCCACGATGCGTTTCGAATCGGCGCGCCAACAAATCCTGTGCGTGCATCGGTCACCTTTCCTCGCCGCCATCCGTCATCTCCGATGACGAACTCAACACCGCCCGAGTGACCGTGGGTGCGGCGCTTCGCGCGCCCCATCACGATCGCAGACATCGGGTCCATCCAACAGGAGGGTATTTCCCGTGCATATCGCTTACATCGTCGTCACCGTGCTCGCCTCTGTGGCCGCCGCGGGCGCGGCCGCCATCGATGTTGTCCGGCCGCAGTGGCTGCTGGACAACATGCGGAACTACGGCATCCCCGCGCAGGCGCTCGGCCTGCTCGGCGGTCTCAAGGCCCTCGGCGCGCTCGGCCTCCTGGTCGGCCTCCTCATTCCGCCCATCGGCCTTGTTGCCGCTATTGGCCTGGTTCTGTACTTCCTCGGCGCGGTCGTCACCATCGTGCGCGCTCGCTGGTACTCCCACATCGCCTACCCGCTGCCGTGGCTTGCGCTCGCCGCTGGGTCTGTCGGCCTCTTCGTTGCCGCATGAGCTCGCGGTCCACAACGACGTAGGACCAGAAAGGCGGATGATGCGAAGGTGCGCGCTGCGCACTTGTGCGGCACGAGCAATGTTGCACGCCATGCCAATCCGGCCTGCCGATGCCGAGGGCGAGGGCGAGGGCGAGGGGCGATCGGGCGAGCCTTTCCCGACGTCCGGCTGGAAGGGCCGCCACCAGCTCGAGGGACACCACATATCGGCGCCAAAGATGTCATGGTGACACGCTTGATCACCTGCGGCGGGCGTCGATGAAGACACCGTCGACGAGTAGTGGCACTACGTCGCTGGTCTCGAGTTCGGTGGCGATCGCGACGTCGTCGGCAAACCGCCTTCCGCGAGCTCCCGACCGGAGGAGCGCTCGGTAACGATGGTCGCGATGTCCACACCCGGTGGAGCTCGCCTCGGCGACGAGCGCTTCCGGTGACAGCGCGCCGCGCCGCGCTGGTTCAGCGCATGGATGATCGCGCCCGCACCGAGTAGGTTCTCGACCGCAGGGCGGAGCACCGGGTGTCCCGGCCGATGCTCGCCCGCGGCGATCACCGTGACCGGTAACTCCGGTGTGCCCCAGCCCTGTCGGTGCATCCGTGCACCGACGGCCTCGGCATTCCGTAGCGACCCGGCGACCACAGGTACTCCCCGCTGTCCGAACCATTTGTCACCCGACACGACCGGCCTTGCTACCGTGCCGAGCGCTCCGGACCGCGATCAGGGCGAGGTGGCGCTGCCGGACCGGTCCAGCATGAAAGGTGAACCGGGAGAAGACGGCTTCCATCCGCGTGCCAGTCCGAGACGGATGCTCGCGGCAACGTCAGCAGGACGGACGGAAACCGGGGGAATGCCCATCCAGTTGCGGGAATGAGCGTGGCTGGTTTCGACGACCAACGTGGAGCCGGGACAGTCGGCGTGCTCGACAGCAAAGGTCAAGCGCATCAACGCGATTGCTTGCATATAGGTCGGCCGTCGCCGAACGCGCCATCGGTAGGCGACCCCATCGACGACGATGCGCCGGGCACCCTTCTTTGGCAGCGTCACCGGGTCTCCTCTCGAGGTCGTCACCTCAGCGCGGAACCCGAGTCCGGCACCGCCGATTAGCGGGGTCGAACCCGACTGTCGCGGTCCGCTCTACCCCGGTGGGGCAGAGCGGTGGCGCCGCGGCTGTTATTCGGGAGTGCCGTCGGCGATCCAGCGGGCGAAGACATCGATGTGGTCTTGGGGCCAGCGGCCGTCGCAGGGCATGGATCCTTGCTGGAGTCGGTCGAGGATACCGGCGGCGTGTTGCACGACGTCGGTGTGCGACCACAGATCGAAGACGAAGCTCATCGATTTGCGGTCCATCGCCCGGAAGAGCGGTTTGATGTGGCGGTCGAAGCTGACCGGTTCGTCCGGACTCGGTAGTTCGATGGTGTGCTCGGCTTCGGCGGGAGCTGCGAGGGCGGAAACCCGGGATCCAGGTGTGGCGTTGCATACCCACCACCACTGCGGTACCGGCATGTGCGGCGGGGGAGTCGCGCCCGGCTGCGAATTCTCCAGTGCGATGCGCGATCCCCACTCGATGTAGGCGGCGAGCGCGGCCCGGAATTCGGCGTCGGTCGGCAACCCGGCGTCATCTGCGGCACGAGAGATGAGCTGCGCCCACCGCGCCCGCCACTCCTCGGTGAGCGCCTTGCCCGCGTGCTCGGCGACCATGTGCTCGTAGCCGCCGTACATCTCGGTGTAGAGCTTCGGTCCGCCGAAGGTCTCGCCGAGCCAGGCAGCCACACGCTCGGGATGGTCGGGAGACATGCTGGCGAAAAGCGGCGCGAGCAGTGGATCTTCGGGAACGTACTTGCCGTAGAAGATGTGCGTCATCCGGGTGAGCGCGGGGAGGCCGCCTGCCCACTCGAACAGCGTCGGCTCCTCGGAGGGCACCGGATCGGTGAATCCGACGTAATAGTGCATGCCGCTGCAGAACGGCTTGTTCTGCGAGTGGCCACACCGGCAGAGGCTGTAGTGCTCGCTCGACGCGCCCGTGTTCCGTTGGCCGCAATCGACCAGCGGGATGCCACCGGTGATCCGGTACGGACCGTCCTTCGATACCTCGATCGCGGGTTCCCTGGCCGGGGCGTCACCCTCCTTGCCGTCGACTGCGTAACCGAGCGCGCCGGAGGGGCAGGCTCGTGCCGCCCGTTTGATCTCGTCCATCCGGCCGCCGCTGGGTGCGACGAAAGGTTCCGCGCTAGACCGGAATACGTTCGGCAACCGATCGGTGCAGAACCCGGAATGGGCACACAGGCCGCGGTTGTCGAGAACGGTGACCGCAACGCCCTCGTAGGTTTCTCGGCTGTCGGGCACCCGCTGCGGATCCTTGGTGCCGCTGAATCCGATGCGGGCGTGGCTGCCGTCGCAGAGCGGTTTCGTCTCCGAGGCTCCGCAGCGGCACAGGGCCAGCTGCGGGAGCGCTCGGATGGCCACGCCCAGCCAGTCGGTGATCTTGGTCGCGTTGGTGACCAGGTACGGCCCGTCGGGGGCGACCTGGATCTGGGGTTCCAGGCCGGACTGGAGCGCGGTGAGCTCGGCCACGCGAGCGTCCGGGTCGTCAGCGGACAGGACGGCCAGGTGCTGAAGGGCGGCGGTGGCCTCCTGAACCCCTGTCGGTAGTCCGGGGTTGCCGCGGAACCTGGTGATGTCGCGCGCGAGCTGCCACACCTGGTCTGTGGTTTCTGCTCCGGTTTCCTCGGCTGGGTTGACGTCCGGGGCCCGGCCGGTCATCTCGGTGAACGCTTCCGTCAATGGTCGAATCACCGAATCTTGCAGGGGCGCAGCGCTTCCTGCCGGGTGGCCTTCCATAAGCTTGGCGAAGTGCCGGTCGAGCGTCAGGGCCCGGGTCAGCAAGGACTCCAGTTCGTTGTGCACTCCTGCTCCTGTTTCTCTGTCTAACGGTCCAACAGGACAATGATTACTTCATTACTTTGTTTCGGTCCAGGTCGAGGAATCCCCGGCGCCGGGAATGGGCGGCGTTTCCGCCTCCAGCGTTGCGACCGATACCTCTCGAGCGGTCGAACGTGCCCGCTACGCCCGCTCCGGATCCCCGCTGTCCAATGCGGGCCTTGCCCACCGGCGCCCCCAGGTGCGAGCCACCAGGTGGCAGCCCCGAGATACACCGCATACCGGCGCTCGCCAACCGGATCCTGCCGCGTTCGCCGACCTCGCACCGCGCGAATGTGCCCTCTCGAAGCAGGCCGCGGTCAGGAAATTGGGCACTCCCGATTGCACGCCACCCAGCCGCAGACCGCCGCCTACGGCGCGGTGGGTTCGCTCGAGCGCTGTGTGCCCTTACTCATCGAGAAACTCTCGGCCCGGACCAACGGGAATTAGCCACCTCGTGTCGGAGACAGCGCGGCGGCCTCGGGCTGCCGGAATTATTCGGGAGGACGTCCGGAGGTCTTCTGCCCCGTTCGCCGAGATTGTCCGAGACGCGGACACTCTGCGCCGAATCGAGACCCTGGTGTGGAAGTGGTCAGCGCCCTGCGCTGATGAACTTGGCCGCCTGTTCGCCGATGAACACGCTCGGCGCATGGGTGTGGCCACGGATGAGCAGCGGCATCACCGACGCATCGGCGACCCGAAGTCCGTGCACGCCACGGACTTCCAGTCGCGGTGTGACCACGCTTGCTTCGTCGGTGCCCATTCGGCAGGTGCCCACCGGATGGTAGAGGGTGTGCGAGTAGCCGTTCAGCGCCAGTGTGAGGGTTGCTTCCATGTCGCTCGGCGCTTGCGGCGGATAGATCAACGGCCCGAGTACGGCTTTCATCGCAGGCGATGCCGCCAGTTCGGCGCAGGTTCGCAGCCCCGACATGATCGCGGCGCGGTCGGCGCCCGCACTGTCGGAGAGATATCTGGGATCGATGACCGGTTTCGCCGTCGGGTCGCTCGAGGCGAGGGTGATGCGGCCGCGGCTATGCGGCCGCAGCAGTACCGTCACCAGGATGACGCCGTGCTCGGTGGGGTCGAGCAGTCCTTCGTAGTAGAAGGGTGCCGGCGCGAAGATCAGTTCCAGATCGGGCAGGTCGAGATCGGATCGGCTGCGCACGAACCCGTAGGCCTCACCGACGTTGGAGGTCAGCATGCCGCGATGCCGGATCAGATAATCCAACAGCTGGCGCGGCTTCTCCGCGGTGAACAGCGAGTCCGCTTCGACGCTGTAGCCGATGCCGGCGACCAGATGGTCTTGCAGATTCGCGCCGACCTCCGGGGCATGGTGCACGACCTCGATGCCCTGCCTGGTGAGCTCGTCCCGGTCGCCGATGCCGGAGAGCATGAGCAGCTGCGGGCTGTTGATCGCGCCGCCGCAAAGGATCACTTCGCGGCGCGCGGTGACCGTGTGCGAGGCGTTGCCCTGCAGATATTCCACGCCGACCGCGCGCAGTGCGCCCCCGGGACCACGTTCGAACAGGACCCGGGAGACGAGCGCTTCGGTACGGACGGTCAGATTCGTCCGTCGCAGCGCGGGCCGCAGATAGGCATCTGCCGTACTCCATCGGCGACCGCCCCGCTGGGTGACCATGGTTTCGCTGAACCCGTCCGGCTGCGGCCGGTTCGGCGGTTCCACCGCGAACCCGGCGTCTTGCACCGCGGTCAGGTAAGCCGCTGTCGATGCCCGTGGACTGCGCTGCCGTGAGATGTGCAGCGGCCCGGCCGCCCCCTCGTCCGGGTACTGCGCGTCTTCGACGTTCTCGATGCGCCGGTACTGCTCCACCGCGGCGGCGAATCCCCACTCCTCGCCCGCCAGCAGCGCCCACTCGTCGTAGTCGGCGCGGAATCCGCGGACCCACATCATCGCGTTCATCGACGACGATCCGCCGAACATCTTCCCGCGCGGCCAATAAATCTGCCGGTTGTTCAGCTCCGGCTGCGGCTGGGTGAGATAATCCCAATCCACTTCTGTGCGAAACAGTTTCGAGAACGCAGCGGGAATGTGGGCAAACTTGTTCTTGTCGGGCGGCCCCGCCTCGAGCAGCACCACGGTGGTGCCGGGGTCGTCGCTGAGCCGGTTGGCGAGGACCGCACCGGCGGATCCCGAGCCGACGATGACGTAGTCCGCTGTTATCCCAGCTGTCTGCACTGTCCCACTCCGATCCACACTGCGTAGGGCAAACATACGAGGATCCGGCGGCTACGGGTTCGCTTTCTTGGAAATCTGGACAGCAAACCGCCGGAAACCCACCGCTGTGGGTGAGCGGTGGGTTTCCGGCGAATCACCTGTGAACGGTGCTCAGCGCGCTGCCCTGGTTGCGAGCGCGGCGGCGGCCAGTACCGTCACACCCTCGGCGATCGCCGTGCTGCCCAGTGCATGGGCTGCCGACACAGCGGTGGCGCCCACCAGCCCCAGGAAAAGGGTGCCGAAGCAGGCGATGCCGACGACGATGCCCAGCTGCACGCTGGTGACCAGGATTCCGCTCGCGTCCGCGGCGAGCGACATCGGGATCTTGGCCAGGGTCCTGGTCATCAATGGGCTGAACGCGAGTCCGAAGCCGATACCTTGGATTCCGAAGATCGTCAGCGGCAGCGGGCCCAAGTCGGCGCCGTCGCGCAGCAGCGTGCCGAGCGTCACCATCGTCGTCGCACCGAGCACGAGCCCCAGCGGGATCATGACAGCGTGGAAGCGGTGTGGAATGCGCTCCCAGTTCAGGCTTGCCAGCGCGAACGTGGCGCCCATCGGGATGAACAGCAGCCCCGCATGCAGTGCGGTGTAGCCGAGGGTGCTCTGCAGGTGGATGGCCATCACGAACATCCAGCCGCCGAAGGTCGCCATGATCACGAACAACGTCGCCGCGGTGAGCACCAACCCGGGGGCCTGCAATACCCGTTGCGCGAACAATGGTTCGCCGCCGCGCGCCGCGACCGCTCGTTCGATGGCGAGGAATACCACGACACCGATCACGCTGGTGCCCAGGGCGATCCATGTCCACAGCGGCCAGTGCTGTTCGTGGCCGAGCACCATCGGTAGGACGAGCAGCAGCACCGAAACGGTCAGCATCGCCAGTCCGACCAGATCGAGCTTGCGGTCGAATCGTGCCGTGTCCGAAGGCAATACCCGCGGCGCGACCAGCAGGAGCGCCACACCGATCGGTACATTGACCAGGAACACGCCACGCCAGCTGCTATCCCAGAGGTTGGCGTTGACGATCAGGCCGCCCACGACCTGACCGACCACCATGCCGCCGGAAATGATCGCGGAGTATGTGCTGAGCGCCTTGGCCCTGGCGTTGCCGGTGAAATTGCGTTGGATCAGGGTCATGATCTGCGGGACCATGGCCGCCGCACCGACGCCCTGCAGGAATCGGAACACGATCAGGGTGGCTTCATTCCACGCCAACCCGCAGGCTAATGAGGCCACGGTGAACACCGCGAGGCCGGCGATGAAAGTGCGGCGCTGAGTGAACCTGTCACCCAGCCGGGCGCCGGTGACCAGCAGCACGGCGTAGGCGATGACGTATCCGGCGACGATCAGCTGCAGCGCCGATCCGCTCGTGTGCAGCGAGGTGCGGATGGAGGGAATAGCGACATTCACGATGGAGGCGTCGAGCACCGCCATGAACTGACCGGTCAGGATGACGGCGAGGATCGCAATGGTGCGCCGCGCGCCGTACGCGGGAGATGGTGGGGGAGTCGGCGTGGCGGGTGTCGTCTTGGCCGAACCCGGTGACAACGTCTGGGTCATGCACTGAGCTTGCAGCGAATTCGACACCAGTAACAGGAGCCCAGTAAAACTGGTATCGGCAGCACCTGGATAAGGTCCCGGGTTTCGGGGACGATCACACGATGGCCGATGTTGTGGAATTCGCACCTGCGCAAGGCGCGCGGTGCCGAGCTGGGCTCCTTTCTGAAGTCACGGCGTGCGCGGATTTCGCTGGAGGATGGCCTGCCACCCGGGCCCCGTCGGCGCACGCCCGGCCTGCGGCGTGCGGAGGTCGCCCAGCTGCTCTGTCCGCGTCCGAAAGGGTGGCGCACAAAATGGGACGGCGACATGTTCAAGCGCGTTCTCGTGAATGAAGCGGCGGCAGGGTTGCGTGTGCATGTCGACGAATACGGAAACCGGTTGACTGTGAAGTCGGCCTGGGACGGTCTGATTCATGAGCGGCTGAATGTCATCCTCAACGATTCGCAGCGAGGATCATTCCGGGGCACCGCGCCTAAATGGTTGCTATCCGGAATCGTTCGGTGTTGAAAGTGCGGCGGCCCCGCGGTGTCTCGGCGTTGCGTGGATCGCCGCCGCTACTACGCGTGCATGCAAAACAGCTGCGTGACGCGAAGGGCTGATCATCTAGTTGATGCGCTTGTCGACGAGGTGGTTCTGCGCCGGCTCGAGGATTCGGGTTTGCTGGGTTCGCTGATCCGGACAGCCGATGACGCAGTCGCAGCTCTTGCGGAGGCGCGTGGATTGCGGGATCCGTACGAGAAGTGGTTGAGCGACGCGATCGATGTGGACCTGTCACCGAGAGATTGCGTGGTACAGAGCGGAGAAGGCCCCGTTGATTGAGGCTGGCGGAGCGTCGCGCCCAGGCTGCTGCGCCGCCGATGCCGCAGGTGGCCGCCGCAGCGGGGCCACGCGCGAAGTGGCACGACCCTGAAGTTGCGCCGCTGGAGGCGAAGCGGGACATCATTCGCTCGTTGGTTAACGTGACGATCCTGTCCGCGGTTGGGAAGCGTCGGGGGGTTTCCGTCGGTGCCGGTTCGGACACGATCAAGATCGACCGCCTTCTTGCTTGACCGACGTCGGCGGTCACGGGAAGCCTGTCGTGGGAGCTTGGTGAACCGTCCGGTGATACTGGTATTGGTGGCACCTGGATACCGCTAGTGAGGTGTGGGAGCATCTGAGCATGTCCGGTGTTGTTGATGTTCAGGCAGTGCGCAAGGCGCGGCGTTCAGAGCTGGGGGCCTTCCTGAAGTCCCGTCGCGCCAGGATCTCACCGGAGGACGTGGGGCTACCTCCTGGGCCGCGTAGGCGCACTCCTGGTCTCCGTCGGGAGGAGGTGGCACAGCTGTCAGGGGTGGGCGTGACGTGGTATACGTGGCTCGAGCAGGGCCGCAGTATCAATGTCAGTGTGCAGGTGTTGAATTCGGTTGCGCGGGCGTTGTCGTTGGATGTGGCGGAGAAGGCGCATTTGTATCGGTTGGCGGATGTGCCTACGGTGCCGACGGCGGATGCGGGTACTGCTCTGCCGGAGGAGCTTCAGGTGATTCTGGATCATTTGGAGCCGTTGCCGGGGGTGGTGTTGAGTGCGCGGTATGACGTGTTGGCTCATAACGAGCCGTATGAGGCGTTGTGTCCTGGTTTCTTGACCGGTGAACGCAACGTCGCCCGCCGGGTCTTCCTCACCCCGGAGTGTTGCAATACCTACCAACACAATTGGGATGACCTGCGCCGCATGGTCGGCTATCTGCGCGGTGCCTATGCCAAGAACCTGGGTGATCCGCATTGGGAGGAGTTCATCGTCGAGTTGTGTTCGGAGAGCCCGAATTTCAAGGCGTTGTGGGCGCGTAACGATGTCGCGGTCCCGGTCAGTCGTACGAAGCAGGTCCGTAATTTGGCGGTGGGGGATTTGGAGATGTTCTTGACGAGTATGTCGTTGCCGTCGGTTCCGCATGCGTGGATGCAGATTTATACCCCGACTGATGGGGTGGCGTGGAGGAAGTTGCGGGAGTTGTTGGCGATGAGTGTGGCGGAGCGGCAGCGTCCTTGGGCGGAGCATCACCAACAGCTCCACCCGGCAGCGGGGTAGCGGAGTCAGGGTGTCGAGGTTCAGGAGAGTGCTCGATGGATTGCGCGGACTGGTAAGCGGAGCCGCTCCTGGGGTGGTGCGCGAGAGCTGTACTCTGCCATCGTCATCGGCGATTCAGGGCGGGCGTAGACGGTAGTTATCGAACGCTGGCAGTGGTGTTCGCGGACACAGAGTTGTCTTGCCGTCGGTGCAGGGTAGGAGCGGCGAAGATCTTCCGATGGCGGCGTGCTTCGCGTTTGCCGGGATCGGTTGCGGCGTAACAGGGTGAGGTGAGTGCTTCGCAACTCCGCGCCGGTCCACAACTAGTCGTGTGCGCAGCGTGCCCGAAGGGGGAAACATGCATCAACCACAGAGCTCGACCTGCGGAAACGGTGATCATCCGTCGTATCGCGAGGTGTACATGACGCCCGCGAGGTGGATCATCCGACGGGTAGGTAGCAGCCGCGGCGAGTGAATCCGACTCCGCGATAGAAGCGGCCGAGCCGTTCGCCGAGCGAGCGCCGCCTGGAATGGCGTCCGTGGCGCGGCCACCCAGCGCTGCGCGCAGACCAGAGTCCTCTGTCATATGAGTCGGGCTGCGCGGGCCCGGGGCAGCATTTCGCCGGCGGTGTTCCGTTCCCGCAGCGCGGAATGTCCCCCGAGGCCAGGACAGGCTTGGTCTGTTGCCTTTGATCCGCCGAGAAGCCGCCGCTGCGCAGCGAGTGCCCAGCGGATGCGGTCTTCCAGTCGACACGCGCCCGACCAGTCGACGCGGCGCGGCAGCAGTTCTTTCGGCCCTTGTCTTGATGACGATCAGCCGCATTCGTACCTCGGCGCGGCCCATATGGTTGAGACGGGTGCTCGACACACGATCACACAGGCTCGGGAGGCACTTATGGCAGAGCCACGATTCGGTGACCCCCACCAGCTCGCCGCTGCGAAGGTGATCGTCGGTGTGGACGGTTCGGACGGGTCATGGACCGCCGTGCGGTGGGCGGCACAGTTTGCGGACGAACGCGGACGCGAGCTCGAGATTCTGCACGGTATGGATCTGGTGGGGTCCAGTTGGGCGTTGGGTGACGAGATGTTGGTCCCCGAGTTCATCGACGCGGTTCGCGAAGAGGGAAGGGACGTGGTCGCACAGGCCGAACGTCTGGCCCGCTCGGTTGCGGCCGAACTGCGAGTCTCGGCTCGCGCGAGCACCGACAACGGTAAGCACTTGCTGATCAAACACAGCGCGGACGCCTACGTGGTCGTTGTCGGTGCGACCGGCAACGCCGGTACTTTCACCCATCTGGGCTCCACTCTGCTGGCCGTTACCGCCCACGCTCAGGGCACGGTGGTCGTCGTACGTACAGATCCCGATACCAACGGCACCATCCACGCCTCGGGACCGGTGGTGGTAGGCGTGGACGGTAGTCCGGTCGGTGAAGCTGCGATCGCGGCGGCGTTCACCGAAGCAGCCGAGCGCGGTGCCGAACTCGTTGCCGTCCACGTATGGAGCGACTGGGACTCCGGCCGGTTCGCCGGTCACGCCGGATTGCCCGGAGTACAACTCGACAGCGTCGAACGTGCGATTCTCGCTGAGCGTCTCGCGGGTTGGCAGGAGAAGTTTCCAGAGGTCCGCGTTGCCCGGAAAGTGGACGTGGCCGCGCCGGCCCCTCATCTGTTGTCCTGGTCGAAGATTGCGCAGTTGCTGGTCGTCGGTAATCGGGGGCGCGGAGGATTCGCGGGCATGTTCCTCGGCTCGACGGCCAACAACCTGGTGCAGCACGCTTCATGCCCGGTGATGGTTGTCCACCCTCACGACGACAAACACGAGCAGCGGGGAAGGGGATAGCGGAACCCCGGCTGGTCGGCGCCCGCATGGTGCAGGAGCCGTGGAGGTTTACCGATCGTCGATCGGCGGTGCCGCCGCGTTGATCTGTTCGGCGGTGAAGTGCCCGCGGTCAGACCGGCGTCCACTCCGGGAATGAGTGACGCCGCGCATCCGAGTGCGCACCTATGTCAGGACCAAGTCCTCTACCAGGCAACGACTCGTCCCTTTACCGAGCGACGGGTTCCCGTGCAGAGGGCAAATCTCTGATCGGCCGTCGGGATCAGAGGTGGCCTGAACCGTATACCGCGGACCGCAAACAAGAAACCACACCTGACCGACCGAAGCCCGTCTCCGGGGCCGATCGTGGCCGGAGGACCTGGCATTCGGTGACTTTCGGCCGTCATCTACGCCAGCGGATTGCGCAATGCTGAATCACGAAACCAGCGGCCACAGCCACCTGGAGGGTAATCGTCATGGTCGAACTGAAGGGCAGAAGTGCGGTGGTCACCGGGGGTGCGCGTGGTATCGGCGCCGCCGTGGTGGCTGCCCTGGCGAAGGAGCACATCGCCGTGGTGATCGGCGATCTGCTCGAATGCGAGGGCAACGCGCTGGCCGATTCGCTCGGCCCTGGCGTAATCTTCCGCCGACTGGACGTGATCGATGAGGCCGGGTGGCGTGCGGTTCTCGATGATGCCGAGGCGGAGTTCGGTCCGTTGGGGGTATTGATCAACAATGCGGGCATCGTCGACTTCGGTGGCGTCGAATCCGAATCTCCGACAATGTTTCGTCATGTCATCGATGTCAATCTCTACGGCGCTTGGCTCGGTATGCATTTGGCGGCGCCGCGGTTGCGGGCCGCGGGCGGCGGGGTGATCGTCAACATCTCGTCCACCGCCGGGCTCATCGGTTACGCGGGCATCGGCGCCTATGTGGCAAGCAAGTGGGGTCTGCGGGGTTTGACGAAGGCGGCCGCTCTCGAGCTCGGGTCCGCGAATGTGCGTGTGTGTTCGATACATCCCGGCCCTGTGCACACCCAGATGACAGTGGGTATGGACGAATCCGTTGCCGCGTCCCAGCCGCTGGCTCGCTTCGGTGAGCCCGAGGAGGTCGCGGCCATGGTGCGCTTCCTGGTCACCGAGGCCACCTACTCGACAGGCTCGGAGTTCGTGCTGGACGGCGGGGCGACCGCCGGTCAGGTCCTGGGCCTTCCGGATGAATCCCGATAAGGGGCAAGCGATGCCGAAGACAAATCTCGATCTCGAAACTCTGCGATCCGCTCTGGCGCTGGCGTCTCGGGCGCCGTCGGTGCACAACACGCAGCCGTGGCTGTGGCGGTACGGTGACGAGTCGGTGCACTTGTACGCCGACGAAAGCCGATGGCTGCGCCACACGGACCCGGACGGTCGCGATCTGGTACTGAGTTGTGGTGCGGCACTGCATCATCTGCGGGTCGCAGTCCGCGCACTCGGTTGGGAGGCGCGGATCCATCGGCTGCCGCATCCGGCCGAGCCGGAGCATCTCGCAGCTGTCGAGTTCCGTTCCGCCACATCCACCCCTGAGGACGTCCAGCTGGCGCGCGCTATCGATATGCGCCGCTCCGATCGCCGACGCTACACCTCATGGGAGGTACCCGCCGCACATGTCGAGGCCATCATCGCCGCGGGTGTCGCGAACGGAGTACTTGTGCGTGATGTGGATTCCGAACCGGCTCGGACACAGTTACTGCGGGCATTCGAGCAGGCGTCGTGGGAGCATGTCCATGATTTCTCCTACAGTGCCGAAATCGCCGAGTGGAGTGGCAAACACGCCACATCGCAGGGCGTGCCCGCGCGCAACGCGGTGCTGTTCGCTGCCGATCCGACCGTTCGGCCATTCTCGAGTCCGGGTTTGTCGCAGGCTGTTGTCCGCGATGTGGACGCCGCCGACCGGATGATGCTGCTCAGCACCAGCAGCGATGACCGGATGTCTCAGTTGCGGGCCGGTGAAGCCGCTAGCGCAGTGCTGCTGACCGCTACGACACTCGGGCTGGCGACGTGTCCACTGAGTGAGCCGATGGAGTTGACCGCCACCAGAAATCGGATCCGCACGAAGGTTCTGGACGACAGTGGATATCCGCAGATCATCGTCAGGGTTGGCTGGGCGGTGCCAAGCGCCGACGCGGTTGCGGCGACTGCGCGCCGCCCCCTTGACGAGGTCGTGCAACCGCTGGGTCCGGCGGACAGGTGATAGTGCTGCCCGCAAGAGTGATTCCAGGTGCTGCAGTATCCGTCGCCGCCGGTTCGTCTGTGGCGATCGCGGCCGCGGAGGTGCCATCTCCCATCTCCGATGCGATCTGGTCCGGAATTGTATTCGGCCATGTCGCTCTGACTGAAATATGCTGCGGCGCAATGGATCTACTCCTGGCCATCGGATAGTTTCCGGGCTGGATCCGCAGTGTTCGATGGAGTCCCGGTAAGGGTCGGTCAACAGGTCGATCGGCAGGGGACACGGAATGAGGTAACGGGACCCGAGGAGGACATCATGACCGAAAAACTGACCGCATCAGCTGGGCGGACGAATCAGCCCATAGTGGCCGCCGTCGACGGTTCGGCCACTTCGTACCACGCGGTGGCGTGGGCGGCTGTGGACGCCGCGGTGCACCGCTGCCGGTTGCACATCGTTACCTCCGTCGCCATCCGGTCCGGCATCGGCCTCGGTCCCATGCCGACCGAAGCCGATGTGGAGTGGTTGCGCAAGGATGGCGAGCGGGTGCTCGCGGAGGCCGAGCGGGTGGCCAGGGCAGCGGCGGTGGGTGAGGCGCCTGCCATCAGCACCGAGTTGAACCTGGAGCAGATCACTCCCTACTTGATCGACCGCTCCCGACAGGCCAGAACGTTGGTTGTGGGCAGCCGTGGACTCGGCGCGTTCCGCCGAGGTCTTCTCGGCTCTGTGAGTATGGCGGTCACCCGGCATGCACACTGCCCGGTGGCGGTGGTGCACTCGACTTCGGCGACCGACGCCTTCTCGTCGGGTAAACCGGTGCTTGTCGGCGTGGATGGCACCGCTAACAGCGTGCCCGCCACCGAACTCGCCTTCGAGGAGGCGTCGCGACGCAAAGTCGGACTGGTCGCGCTGCACGCGTGGAGTGATTCGAGCGGGATCGATCTTTTGCCCGGCTGGGATGCCGTAAGAGAGCACGAGGATGCAGTGCTGGCAGAGCGGCTTGCCGGTTTCGGCGAACGGTACCCGGATGTGTCGGTGCGGCGTGTGCTGGTGCGCGACATGCCGGTTCGCTCGCTGCTCGATGAATCAGAAGGTGCTCAGCTGGTCGTGGTGGGCAGCCACGGCCGTGGCGGATTCGCCGGCATCTTGCTCGGATCCACCAGCGCCGCGCTGCTGCATTCGGTGGAGTGCCCGATGATCGTCGTGCGTGAGCGTTGAGCGCGGGCGACATCGATGTCAGAGCAAGGCCAGCGTGGCAGTTCCGATACGGGCCGTGCAGTACTGATGTCCGACTTTGCCCGGACGCTTCGGTATGTCGGTTGGTCCGGGCGTGATCACTGACAACTCGGACCGGAGATCGCAATGTTCGACCACTGTCACGCCACGTGGTTACTTTCGCATCTCACGGCTCCACTGCGCAGTCGGCACGGTCGTCGGTGGCGAGTGCCTCGGTGATGGCGCGCAGCCACTTGTGCGCGGTAGGGACCGCGGGCACGAGCGGATCCCGGTGAAAGCTCATGGCCAGCGCCATTTCACGGATGGATTGTGGTCGAGCGGGCCGGTGGTAGCCGCAGACTGTGGGCGATGTTGTCGGTCCAGGCTCGGATCGCGGCCCAGTCCCGCAGATCCCCGTAGCGGCCACCGCCCAGCAGCCGGTATTGAACGCGAGCACGCAGCGAAACACCGGCGCGGTCGTAGCGACCCGCGAACGCACGGTAGTCGCGCGCGACGATCGAATCGCGCAGCGCGGCAATCTTCTTCGGGACGATTCGGCCGACGCGACGGCCGATGGGCCCCCGCAGGGAGGGGCCGAGTCCGACGCTGAAGAGCCAGACCTGACGGTGGACGAGCTCGTCGTGGTGTGCGTGCATGTAGTCGACAGCGGCCGGCAGGAAATCCATGTTGTGCATGGCGCTGCCCAGCACAAGGGTGTCGAAACGGGACGAGTCGGGGGCGTGGTCGATATCGGCGAGCTCGACGGTTGTCTCGCGGCCCGCCAGTTCGTTGGCGATGAATTCGGCGATGTCGCGGGTCGATCCCTGTTCGGTCGCGTAGACGACCGCGATGCGGCGATGTTCGTGTGTCATGCAAAGAAGCGTCCTCGCGTGCAGTCGGCTAGATGAGAGGACTCGTGCCCACGCGGCCGGGCCCATGGTCACCGCTGGTCTGCTGGGCGGCCCGCGCGGCGACGTAGTAGCCAGCGCCGCGCTTCGTCGGCGCCCCAGACGATGAGCGGGTACGGCAAGGTGAACGCGAGCATGGACGGTGTGAGCGCGGCCGTCCCCAGCAGGTCCTGGACAGGTGGAACGTAGATGATCACCGCGGCAAGGCCGAGTTCGAAGGCAATCCCCCACAGCAGCAAAGGATTGGACAGGACGCCGATCGAGCGCAGCGATGCCCGGTCGGTGCGGGCGGCGAAGGCTGTGCCGATCTGGCCGGTGATCATGCCGAAGAAAGTCATCGTGGTCGCCTGCTGGTAGGTGTGATGCAGCGGCGAACCGGGCCCGGTGGGCGCACCCGGATGCCAGCCACCGCTCACCAGCACGAAAAAGAACCCTGCCATGGCAAGCGCCGCCGCTATAACTCCCAGAAACAGCCATGCTCGTAGCAGCATCGGCGTGCGGATCACGGACTCGCTGCGCGTGCGGGGCGGCCGCTGCATCAGACCGGGTTCGGCTGCTTCCCGTCCGAGCGCAAGTGCGGGAAGGGTCTCGGTGCCGACGTCGAACGCTAGCAGTTGCATGACGGTCAGCGGCAGGGGAACGGCACCCCCGGACAGCGCGAACACCAGCAACGGTGTCACCTCCGGGGTGGCGTGGGCGAAGATGTAGCAGATGAACTTGCGGATGTTGTCGTACACCCGCCGCCCAGCTTGGATCGCTGCGGTGATGGTCGCGAAGTTGTCATCGGTCAACACCATGGTCGCGGCCTCACGCGCCACGTCGGTCCCGGACCGGCCCATCGCCACTCCGATGTCGGCGCGCCTCAGAGCGGGCGCGTCGTTGACGCCGTCACCCGTCATCGCAACGACATGCCCGGCGGCCCGCAGCGCGTCGGCGACGCGCAGTTTGGCCTCCGGCGAGGAACGGGCGAAGATGAGTTCGGCTGGTCCGGACAGCAGCTTATCGAGTTCGTTTTCGCCCATCTGCTCCAGTTCCGCGCCGGTGATCACGGTCGGCGTCCCGTGCGTGATGCCGATCTCGGCGGCGACGGCCGCCGCGGTCAGCCCGTGGTCGCCGGTGATGACGATGATGCGGATATGCGCCTCGTGGCACAGTCGCACGGCATCGGCGACCTCGGCGCGAGGAGGGTCCTCCATGGCCACCAGGCCGAGCAGGACCAGATCCTGCTCGGCCTGCTCTCGGGTCTGCGGTGCGGTTGTATCAGGTATGTCGCGCGCTGCCGCCGCCAGCACTCGTAAGCCCTGCCTCGCCCGCACATCGACTAGCTCGGCGAGTTGGCCGTGGCGCTGTGACGTCAGCGGCCGGGTGGTGCCGTCGGCGCAGAGTTCCGCGGTGCAGAGCGGCAGCACCGATTCCGGGGCGCCCTTGGCGTGTACTCGCAGCCGGCCGGTCTCGGCGGCATCGACCGTCGACATACGCTTGCGCACCGGATCGAAATGGAACAGGCGTCGCCGCGAGCGCTGTCGGCTGTCGCTGTCGACTCGCTCACCCAAGGCGGCGGCCGCGGCGAGAAGCGCCAGTTCTGTCGGGTCGCCGAGAGCAGGTCCGGCCTTGTCGTCCAGCCGGGCGTTGCTGCAGGCATTCATCGCTTTCGACACGCAGGTCAGGGTCGGATCGTGCGGTGCCGGCACCGCGGTCGGGTCGTGGGATCCAGTCGCGGTGTCGATCACGACGACCCGCATGCGGTTCTCGGTGAGCGTGCCGGTCTTGTCTGTGCAGATCACATCGGTGGCGCCGAGGGTCTCTACGGCGCTGAGGCGTTTGACCACTGCGCCGCGGCGCGCCAGTTCCCGCACACCGAGCGCCAGCGCCAGCGTGATCACCGGCAGCAGCCCCTCCGGGACATTGCCCACCAAAAGTCCGACCGCGAAGATCACGGAGTTGATCGGAGACAACCCTGCTCCGAGCATCGCGAGCGGGATGAAGGCTGCCGCGAGCAGAACGGAGATCAACGCGATCAACCAGGCGACGCGGCGCACTTGGTGTTCGAGGGGACTCTCGTCCCGATCGACGCGCTCCGATAATGCGGCGATGCGGCCGAGTTCGGTGTGCATCCCGGTGGCGAAAACGATTGCGCGGGCCTCGCCCTCGGTACAGGAAGTGCCGCTGAAGACCAGGTCGCGCGCCTGTGCCAGCGGAACTCCGGCGTCGATCGCGTCGGCGCTGCGGTAGACCGGCATCGACTCCCCGGTCAGTTCCGACAGGTCCACTTCGATGCCGCCCTCGAGCAGTCGCGCATCCGCGCAGATCCGGTCGCCCTCCGCGATGATCAGGACATCTCCGGGCACCACATCCGTCGCGTCGATTTCGATGGCCCGTCGGTCGCGGACAATGTTCGCTCGCATGGGTAGGTAGGCGGCCAATGCCTCAACCGCCTGCTCAGCGTGCCGTTCCTGGGCGAATGCGAACGCGGCGTTGATCACGATGACGACCACAATCGCGATGGCCACCGGGACGATGCCGACGGCCGCGGCCAAACCGGCTGCTGCCCACAGCAGTAGCGCGAGGGGATGGGTGAACTGGTGAGCCAGTTCCCGCCGCCAGCTGTGGCGACCCCGGCGACACAGCACGTTCGGTCCGTAATGGACCAGACGCCGCTCGGCCTCCCTGGCAGTCAACCCGGAGCGGGCCCCGCGCAGATCGCGCAGCAGCAGGTCGATCCGCTCAGTGGGATCGATCCGTAATTCGGATTCGGGTCGGACGAGGTCCGTCACAGGGTTCCCGGCATCACGACCACCTGTGCTCCGGAACTCGGACCGCGTGTGGGCGCCAGCTCGACCAGCACGCCGAATTCCACCGCTGTCGACTCGTCTGCAGGTGGCCCCTGGTGGAACATGATCGTCGGCGCTGGTCGATCCGGCGTGTTGTGCGATTCGGGCCGGTTCCCGAATTCCTCGACGATGTCCTCGCCGAGCAGATTCCGGTTCGGCCGGATCTCCCGCCGCAGCACCGTTTCCGGTGCCGACGCGACCGGGCCCACCCAGTACTCCATTGCCGCCTCCTCGGTTCGTCTGGGGATGAGCGTGCGCCGCGCCCGTGCCGCTGCACAGGGGCAAAGGTCCCCGCCATGGTGGGCACCCGACCCGGAAACGACAGGGGGAGAGGGCCGACGACCTCCTCCCCGAGTTACTGCGCGGATTCGCTACCCTTTGTCAACGCCTCTCGGCCACAAGCCGTCGGATCGCAACCTCGCGGTAATTTCCAGGCCCGGGCGACGACGGCCGCGATATGGGCACATCCAAGGACACAATCCCAGAGTGGTTGTGCGAGTGAATTCTGACGCCGATTGTCGATGAATTCACGCGTCGCGTGCTGGCGGATCGGGACGATCGTGACGGTGAAATTTGACGTCACTGCCGGGCATCGGAGCCGCTCTCAATGCCGAAATCCGCCCCTCGCAGGGTGTTGGCCGCAGCGAGCGGATCGAGTGAGTCGCCACTGGCGCGCGCCGGCTTCGACGCTGAGCGCTGTCAGCATCGTTGCGCCGGGTGAGTTCTGCGCGGTCTGCATGGAGCACGACATGACAAACCCGGATGCCGGAAGGCTCGAGGCCGTCGCGAATCTCCTGCCAGTACTGGTGATTCAGCACTGGTCGAGCCACAACTCGGACGTCGGTGACGGCGTGTCGAGCCGATAGCCGCACCGATGGCATCGGCCATCGCGATCCGGGACCTTCGTCCCTCGTCACGGCGCCGGTCCCCGACCAGACTCGAAATCGGACGGCTCTACCCGACCGAACAAGGGTTCGATGATGCCTGGCGACACTGTGATAATCGATCGCGCTGGTCTGGATCGCCTAGTTGATGTGCTGCGCGAGAACGGATACCGAGTCATCGGTCCACAGGTTCGCGACAGCGCGATCGTGCTGGACGAACTGGACTCCGGAACTCAGCTGCCCGCGGGGTGGGGTGTGGAGACCGCGCCCGGTCGCTATCGGCTCCATCGCCGCGACGACGACACGGTATTCGCGCATTCGGCCGGGCCCGGATCCTGGAAGCAGTTCCTGCACGCGCCGCGCCGCAAGGTGCTGGAGACCGGGCCGGATCTGGAGCCGAAACCGATCGAGGATGTGCCGGTCCGCTCGGCGTTTCTCGGCGTCCGCGGCTGCGACCTGGCTTCGATCGCGATCCTCGGGCGAGTGCTCGGTGGCGGGGCACATCCCGACGCCTCGTTCACCGCCCGCCGCAAAGACCTGTTTATCGTCGCGGTGAACTGCACCGAGCCGGGCGGAGTGTGTTTCTGCGTATCCATGGGCACCGGGCCGGGAGTGACCGCCGCCTACGATCTCGCTCTGACCGAGTGTGTCGACGCCGGGGGCCATCGGTTCCTGGTCGAGGTGGGCAGCGAAGACGGCGCACATGTCCTCGCCGAGCTCACCGCGCGTCCGGCCGATGCGGAGGAGATCGTCCAGGCACGCGCGGCGGTGTCGGCGGCGGCCGACCGGATGGGCCGCGCGATGCCCGACGTCGATATCCGTGCACTGGTTCGCGATTCCCGGGAATCGCCGCACTGGCAAGACGTCGCGAGCCGCTGCCTGACCTGCGGCAACTGCACCATGGTGTGCCCCACTTGTTTCTGCACCACCACCGAGGACGTTACCGACCTCACCGGCGATCATGCGCAACGGTGGGAGCGGTGGTCATCGTGCTTCGAATTGGACTTCTCCTTTACACATGGCGGCAGCGTGCGGCAATCCGGCGAAAGTCGATACCGGCAGTGGCTCAGCCACAAACTCGGCACCTGGTACGACCAGTTCGACAGTTCGGGATGCGTCGGCTGCGGACGGTGTATCGCGTGGTGCCCGGCGGAGATCGATCTGACCGCGGAGGTTGCCCGGCTGGCCGAATTGGCCAAGGAAGCCGACGATGCCGACCGTTGACGATTTGTCCGCGTTCGCGCGCCTGGCCGCCCTGAGTAAGGACGAGCGGAACACGCTGGCCAGGGCCGGGCGCGACGTGTCGTTCCCCGCTCGGCACCGGGTGATCCAGGAAGGACGACCGGCGGACCGGTGCTGGTTGATCCGTCACGGCCGGATACTCTTGGACGCGCATGTGCCGGGGCAAGGCGACGTCGTCCTCCAGACTCTGGACAGCGGTGACGTGCTCGGCTGGTCGTGGCTGGTGCCGCCCTATCGGTGGCATTTCGGGGCGGTGACCGCCGAACCAGTGGACGCTATCGAATTCGATTCGGCGGTGCTGATCCGGTTCGGCGACGCGGATCCGCGATTCGGTCGTGCGCTGACGCTGGTGCTGTTCGAGGCGCTGCTGGAACGCCTGCAGGCGACCCGGGCCAGGCTGCTGGACCTGTACCGAAATCCGGCCGAAAAGTGCACCACCGATAGCTCTCGCACAGTAACCGAGCGAGGTGGTCGATGAGCGTCGCGATGCAGGCCAACCCGACATCGGACGGCGACACGATGCTGCCCTACCGAGTTGTCGGCCGGACACCCCAGACCCACGACACCGTGACCTTGATACTGGAACCGGTACGACGGGTGGCACAGCAATTTCGGGCCGGGCAATTCATGATGCTCTACAGCTTCGGGGTGGGTGAGATCGCGATCTCGATCAGCGGAAACCCCGCGGCACACGACGACATCCTGGAGCACACGATCCGGGCGGTCGGCGCGGTGAGCGGCGCGCTGCACGACACCGAGATCGGCGGGTTGGTCGGTGTTCGTGGACCATTCGGCACAGGATGGGATCTGGAGTCGGCGGTGGCTGGAGACCTCGTCATCGTCGGTGGCGGGGTCGGTCTGGCACCATTACGGTCGGTGGTGCTCGGCGCGCTCGCCGCCCGCGACGACTACCGCCGGATTGTCGTCGTCACCGGGGCGCGGACCCCGGCGGACATCCTTTTCCGCCACGACCAAAAGCGGTGGAGAACGACTGGTTCGATCGAACTACATCAGACCGTCGACCACTCGGCACCGGGCTGGTCGGGCCGGATCGGCTTTGTCACCGAGCCACTGGCACATCTGAATCTCGACCCCGGCCGCACTACGGCATTCCTGTGCGGGCCGGAGCCGATGATGCGTTTCTGCGCTCAGACCTTGCTGCGCAAAGGAATCCCGGGCACCGGCATCCGAGTATCGCTGGAGCGCAATATGCAGTGCGGCGTGGCGCGATGCGGCCATTGCCAGCTCGGCCCGCTGCTGCTGTGCCGAGACGGCCCGATCACCGATTACGCGGTGGCCGAACCACTACTGGCGGTGAGGGAACTATGACGAAGACACCGACACTCGCGGTCTGGAAGTTCACCTCCTGTGACGGCTGCCAGCTCACCTTGCTCGACTGCGAGGACGAGTTGCTCACCCTCGCGGGCCGGGTCCGCATCACACACTTCACGGAAGCCTCCAGCGTCGCCGAGCCCGGACCGTACGACGTATCACTGGTGGAAGGTTCGATCACCACCGAGGAAGAGCTGCACCGGATAGCCGAGATCCGTGAGCAATCCAGGATTCTGGTCACGATCGGAGCATGCGCCACCCACGGCGGTATTCAGGCGCTGCGCAATTTCGCCGACGTCAGAGAATTCACCTCGGTGGTCTACGCCAGCCCGGAGCACATCGCCACGCTGTCCACCTCCACCGCGATTTCGACGCACGTGCCGGTAGATTTCGAGCTGCGCGGCTGCCCGATCGACCGCCGCCAACTGATCGACACCCTGTGCGCGTTCTTGGCCGGCCGCAGGCCCGATATCCCCAATACCAGTGTCTGCACCGAGTGCAAACGGCGCGGAACCACCTGCGTCACCGTCGCTGAGGGAATTCCCTGTCTGGGCCCGGTTACCCAGGCCGGATGCGGTGCGTTGTGTCCGGCCTACCATCGCGGCTGCTACGGGTGCTTCGGCCCGATGGCAAAGCCGAATATCCATGCGCTGCTTCCCATCCTGCGCGTCAACGGTATGTCCGCCGACGACGTCGACCGGGTGTTCACGACCTACGCCGCGGCCGCGCCCGAGTTCGCGCAGAGGAGCCGCGATGAGTCAACGTAGGCAATTGAAGGTCGGCTCGCTGGCCAGGGTGGAAGGCGAAGGCGCTCTCCACATCGTGATCTCGGAGGGCCGAGTCGAGCGCGCGGAGCTGAACATCTACGAGCCACCACGGTTTTTCGAGGCATTCCTGCGCGGGCGCGCCTACACCGAACCACCCGATATCACCTCCCGCATTTGCGGCATCTGCCCGGTGGCATACCAGACCAGCGCCTGCAATGCACTCGAGCAGCTTTGCGGAGTCGAGCTCGACGAGCCCTTGGCAGACCTGCGACGGTTGTTGTACTGCGGCGAATGGATCTCCAGCCATGCCCTGCACATGTATCTGCTGCACATCCCCGACTTTCTCGGCTACCCGGACGCGATCACACTCGCTGCTGACCACCGCGAACTCGTCGAACAGGGGCTGGCGGTGAAGAAAGCCGGCAACAGTCTGCTCGAGCTCCTCGGCGGCCGGGCGATCCATCCCATCAACGTGAAGGTCGGAGGTTTCTATTCGGTTCCCGAATCAGCCGACTTCGCGCTGGTGGCCGAGCGCCTGCGTCATGCCCACGATTTGGCCGTGAACACCGCCCGCAAGGTGGCAGGCTTCGACTTCCCCGACCTGGAGCTCGAATATGAACTCCTCGCCGCGACCGAACCGGACAGATACGCCATCGACGGGGGCGAGGTCCGCACCAGCACCGGGATGCGGTTCTTGGCGGCCGAGTTTCCTGGCCACGTGGTCGAGCGACAGGTGCCCCACTCGACCGCCTTACACGCGACGCTCGATGGCAGACCGTACCTGACCGGGCCACTGGCGCGATACACCCTGAACTATCAGCAACTCTCGCCGACCGCACGGCAGATCGCGGCGGAGATCGGGCTCGGCCACGAATGCCGTAATCCGTTTCGCAGCATCTTGGTGCGCGCGGTCGAAGTCGTGTACGCCATCGAGGAGGCGCTCAGACTCATCGCCGACTACCGACGGCCGCCCCGCGCAGCGGTTCCCGTCGAGCCCCGCGCCGGAACCGGCCACGGCGTCAGCGAGGCGCCGCGCGGACTGCTCTACCACCGTTACGAAGTCGAAGAGGGGATCGTGCGCTCGGCCACGATCATCCCACCGACATCTCAGAACCAAGCCGCCATCGAGGACGACCTGCGCCAGGTCGTCGCGAACAATCTCGACCTCGACGATGCCGCGCTCACCACGCTGTGCGAACGCACCATCCGCAACTACGATCCCTGCATCTCCTGTTCGGCGCACTTCCTGAACATCGATGTGGTACGTCGATGACCGTGCCGTGGGCGGTTGTCATCGGCGTCGGCAACGCGTACCGTCGCGACGACGGAATCGGTCCCGCCGTCGCCTCTTGCGTCGAAAAGCTGTTCATACCAGGTGTTTTCGTAGCTGTGTCCGATGGTGAACCCGCAGGTCTTCTGGACTTGTGGGCCGGCGCCGACCTCGCTGTGATCATCGATGCCATCCTGTGCGAGCCCGCCACTCCAGGCCGGATCCGGCGCACCGACCTCGACGCGCTCGGTCGCACCACCACCACTACCGCCAGCACTCACTCCCTCGGGATCTCGGACGCGTTGCCGCTGGGCTGCGCTCTCGGCAAGTTCCCGGACAAGCTGGTCGTCCTCGCTGTCGAGGCGGCTCGCCTCGATTACGGCGTCGGCTTGTCCGAATCGGTCGCGGCGGCCGTACCGCGGGCGGTCGAGGCGGTGCTGACGGAGTTGGAGCGTGGAGCCGAGCCGACGACCGAACCCTGAATGTCGAGCGATGGCGGTGGTGACCGAGACGGTCGCTGAGGGGAGTGGTCACGACTGGGTGGACGGCAATGTTTCGGTAGTCAGGTCGGCCCCGTCCGGCGGTGCCGGTTCATCACCGAGGCGGAGCACGGTTTCGAAGCCTGTCGCGAGACTTTCGGTCAGAGTCGTGAGGTCCGGGATCGCGGCGGTGTCCGTGTTGATTCCGATGTAGCACGTTCCGGCATGCGAGGTCAGCGTTACATTGACGGCCGTGCCGATAGTGGGGCCGAAGGAGTACATCCGGTCGATCCGCGCTCCGGCCAGATAGAGGGGGACCGGAGAACCCGGGACGTTGGAGGCGACGAAGTCGACATGTTTGAGCATCTCGGTGAGCAATCCGACCGGCAACTGATTGAGTGTGGCCGCGACGACATTGGACAGCGGTATCGACGGTTCGTGGCGCCAACGGTCGACGATGGCCCTCAGCGCACGCATCAAGTCCGCGACGTCGTCGATATCGACCGGTAACGCGAAGCGAGCGAGGGTGATTCGGTTGCCGCCGAGCGGATCATCGGCGACGCGGAGACTGATCGGCATGGTCACCCGCAGCCGCTCGACTGCCGCGGCGTGCCGAGCGTGGTAGATGCGCAGCCCGATGACCACCGCGGCCAGGAACGCATCGTTGATCGTGCATCCCGTGGCGTGCGCGCAGCGACGGAGTTGTTCGACGGGAACATCGAGCACCGCCAGTCGCCGACCGAGACTTCGCGCGGTCATCACCGGCGACAACGTTGCGGTGACCGGCCGAGCCAAACGGACGAAGGAGGTGGCGAGTCCGAAGCCGTCACGTACTGCCCGCCTCGGGTGCGTAACGGTGTGCCACGCGGTCGGTAGTGCCGCAGTGAGACCGCCATGGAGCAGCTTCGAGCCCACGGCCCAGTTCCACGCCATGATGTCGCGTATCCCGCCGCTGCGATCCATCGGGGGCTCGGGCGGTTGGCGACGGTCTGTGCCCGCACGATCGAAGTCGAGCACTCCGGTGGCGATCCGAATACCACCGACTCCATCGGTAAGACTGTGGTGCACCGTCAAGACCAGCGCGCAACCGGCGCCATCCAATCCGCTCAGCAACGTCGATCGCCACAGCGGCCTGGCCGGATCGAACGCGGTCATGGCCTCGGTGCGGGCGAACTCGAGCACGGTGGACAGCGTCCCCGGCGCAGGTAGCGCGCCACGCCGCAGATGCCAGGACAGATCGAACTCCGAATCGGGTTCCCACCGGGGTGGTGCGAGACCGAACGGCACGGTCACCAGCCGGTCCCGCAACCTCGGCACGATGCGGGTGCCGCGATCGATCGTGCGCACCAGGCGATCCCAGTCCGGATCGCTATCGAGGGTCAGGATCGAGACTATCGTCGACCGCAGCACCGGATCCCGCTCCATGTTCCACGAGAACTGGTCCGACTGCGACATATGGGACTGACTGGGGTCCATCGTGTGTTGCCTTCGAATACTCCGTACTACCTCGAACCGCTTCGCTGTCGATCAGGTATCTCGCCGCCGTCCTGGGCGGTGTCCATATCTGTCAGTGTGCACGTTCCCCTCCAGCGGCAACCGATCACGAAGACCCCAATGGGGAGGCCATTTGTCCTCTGCTCGCCGCCGACCGCCGCAGCCATGGCCTGCGCCCGCCGAGGCGGCCTGCGGGCGAGCTTCCGGTGGCTGATGAAGTTGTCACGCGCCTGTACGGCGATCAGTCCGCCGAAGGTGCACACCTACGGCTGATGGGGCGGGGCTTCCCGGACGATCAGGTCACGCCAAACCTGCCGCGCCGCGTTGACCGAGTCGTCGATCGGCCGGGTGGTATCGAGCACGACCGCCTCGGGCCACGGCGACGCGGTGGCGGTCAATGCGTCCGCGATTGCCGGCGTCGCCTCCGAGTCACCTCGGCGCCTTGCGTCGATCCGCTCGGTCGCGAGAGGCCCGGGGCAGACACATCGCAGCGATATGAGATCGCTGCTGGTTCGGTCGGCCAGGGTGGCGGCCTGGGCCCGTTGTTCCGCATCGATCCAGCTCGCGTCGAGTATTACCGACATCCCGCGCTCGAGACGATCTCGTGCCCGGGTCAGCAGCCGCGAATACACGAGTGCCTTCGCGGCGGGCTGGTAGGCGCCTGCGCCGAACGTGCCGGAGGTTCCAGTGATCGCTCCAGCGGCACGCAGAGCAGAGCGCACCCTATCGCTGGAAATGAGGTCGGCGCCCGTCGAAGCCGCCAAACCGGCAGCGACCGTGGACTTTCCGGTGCCGGGAAGACCGCCGACGAGCGCGAGACGAACGGCGCCATCCTCGAGGTGGTCGACCGCTAGCTCGATATGCCTCCTCGCATGCCCGGCCGCATTCGGATCGCCCTGCCCTGCTCGGATGTGATCGGTCTTGGCCCGGACCATCGCCCGATAGGCGATGTAATGGTGTCGCAGCGAGGCCGGTGGGGCATCGCCCGCCGCGCGCAGGTAGTCGGTCAGGAATCTGTGGCCTTCTTCTGGGTGACCGAGGAACTCCAGGTCCATCGCCAGGAAGGCGGCATCGTCGAGGCCGTCGACGTACCGCAACTCGTCATCGAAGTCGAGGCAGTCCAGGATCCGGAAGCCGTCGGGCAGAACGAAAATATCTTCGGCCAGCAGATCCCCGTGGCCGTCGATGATGCGACCTTCCGCGATCCGCTCCTCAAGCAGCTGGGCGCGGCCGTCGATGTAACGCATGGCCAGATCTTCGGTGCAGGCCAAAGCCTGTGGATCGACCGGTTCTTGCGGATGATCGCGGAGGGGGTGCAGCAACGTGTGCCAGCGGCGCCGCAGCTGTCCCGGGGTTCCGGCACGTCCGATATCGGCGTCGCGCCGCGCCCCGTTGTGAAAGACGGCCAGAATCTTTGCCAGCGCAGTCACATCGACCGCTCCTCGCGTCCGGTCCTCGAGCAGGACGGATAGCCGCAGAGCGTCCGGCATCCGGCGCATCACGACCAGCGGTTCATCGGCACCACCCTCGGGATCCGTCAGATGTGCGAGACCGAGGTAGACGTCTGGCGCGAGACGCCGGTTGAGCTCGAGCTCCCGGACGCACGCCAGCTCGCGCTTCTCCGGCGTGCCGAAGTCGAGGAAGTCCGTCACAACCGGTTTCTTCGCCTTGTAGGCGCGGTCCCCGCACAGCACAACCAGGCCTGTGTGCGTCTCGCGCAGTTGCGCGAGCGGTTGGTCGGCGCGGCTCATACGGTCACCACTCAGCAGGGCCGAGTCATCGAGCATGCGGGCACCCCTCTCGCAGATCTGGCCCGTTACCGGGTCCGCCGGCCGACCGTCCCGGCACCGCCAGCTTCGCAGGTTTCGTCTCGAGAAGATGGAGGACAAGCGCCCTACCATCGAGCTACCAAGGTCACCAGCCGGCTCACGCTATCGGGTCGACAGAGCCCCGGTCGGTGGCGTTGCGGGCGCGGTCCGTGACCGTCGAAGGCAATCATGAGCTGAACCGGGCCGAGCAGCGGGCCACAGGTCAGTCGGCGTCCATGCAGAGCGGCAGCTTCTCGGAGCTCATCCTGCGCGGCGGTGCCATCGACTGTTCGGGAGGACGCTGGGGCCGTTTGTCAGGTCACTATGCGACCAATGTCCCGTCCGAGGACCGACCAGTGGATCTGTCGTGCCTTCTGAGCGGTGTGCAGGCTGGATACCGAACTGCTCCTGTCGAGATTGCGGGTCCCTCACGCCACGGCTGGGTTCGCGGAGCTATTTTCGGCCGTTGTAATCGCGCTCGCAGCACACTGGTTACGGCGGAGGTGTCACTGCGTGATCGGAGGTGGCTTATGAAACTGCCGTCCGACGTCGCTGATCCACCAATTCGATCAGGACGTGATATCGACTCGGCAGGCGACAGGCCGCGGGGCGGCGGCGGAATGGCTCGTGAGGTCGCCCTCGCATCCAGCACCGGCGCGCTGGTCGCGATAGGGCTCGCGGCGCGCCCGTTCAGTGAGATGGGCGCCGATGTGTTGTGGCTGGCCGCGACCGTGGCGACGTTCTTTCCTGCGGCAGTCTCGGTGCTGACGGACCTGCGGCAGCGACGTTATGGCGCTGATCTGCTCGCGCTGGTGGCGCTGACAGGCGCCGCCGCTGTCGGAGAGTACTTCGCGGGAGCGCTGATCGCGCTGATGGTGGCCACCGGTCGGGTGTTGGAGGCGTATGCGGGCCGCCGCGCCGGGCGCGACTTGTCCGCGTTGCTACAACGGGCGCCGGCGCAGGCACATCGTCGCCGCCGCGACGGCATCGAGACCGTCGCGGCCACGACGATCGCACCGGGGGATGTCGTGGTCGTGCTGCCCGGTGAGACGGTGCCCGTGGACGGAGTACTCGCCACTGCGGGGGTGTTCGACGAATCAGCGCTGACCGGAGAGTCGGTCCCGGTGGTGCGCCGCGCGAGCACGGAGGTCCGCAGTGGTGTGGTGAATGCCGGTGCGGCCGCGGATATCCGGGCCTCGGCGACGGTGGAGACCAGTACTTATGCGGGAATTGTGACGCTCGCGCGGCAGGCAGCGGCCGCGGCGGCGCCGCTGGCGCGCCTGGCGGATCGGGTCGCAGTGTGGTTCCTGCCCTTGGCGCTGACAGTCGCCGCAGCCGCCTGGTTGGGCACCGGGGACCCGGTGCGCGCGGTCGCGGTAGTTGTCACCGCGACACCCTGTCCACTGCTGCTGGCGGTGCCGGTCGCGATCACGGCAGGAATGTCGCGCGCGGCGCGAGCAGGTGTCGTGGTCAAGGACGGAGCCGCGCTCGAGACCCTGGGGCGCGCACGGTGCCTGGCGATGGACAAGACCGGCACAGTCACCGTGGGGCGGCCCGAGGTGATCGACATTCTCACCGCGCCCGATGCCGAAGTCGACCAGGTGTTATGCCAGGCCGCGGCGGTGGAGATGTTCTCACCGCATGTGCTCGCGCGCGCCGTCACCGCCGCGGCCGCGGCACGCGGACTGAAACCGCCGACGGCGCAGAATGTCACGGAGCGGCCCGGCGCGGGAGCGACAGGGATCGTGGACGGTCGTGCAGTGCGGGTCGGGCGGCTGCCTGCGAACACCGATCCCGAGCCTTGGGCGCAGGCAGCGTTGCGGCGGGCGCGACTCGATCTGGCTGCCCTGGTCTGGGTGTGTGTCGACGATGTGCCAGTGGTGGCGCTGCTGGTGCGCGACCGTATCCGCGCGGACGCCGCGCGGACGATGCGTCGGCTGCGATCCGCGGGGCTGAAGCGGTTGCTCATGCTCACCGGCGACCGAGTCGAGAATGCTGCCGAGGTGGCGCATTTGCTGGGACTCACCGAGGTAATCGCAGACGCCGACCCCGCCGATAAGATCGCGGCCATCCGAGCGGAACGCCGCGACGGTGTGACCGTGATGGTCGGCGACGGCGTGAACGACGCCCCAGCGCTCGCGGCAGCCGACGTCGGCGTCGCCCTCGGATCGCGCGGGTCGACGGCCGCAGTGCAGGCAGCCGATGCTGTGATCGTGGACGACCGCATCGATCGGCTCGCAGATGCGGTCGAGGTAGCGCAGCGGTCGCATCGGTTGGCCGTGCAGAGCGCGACCGCGGGCATGGCGCTGTCGCTGGCGGCGATGATCGCCGCCGCCTTCGGGTTGCTTGCACCGGCCGCCGGCGCACTGCTACAGGAGGGCATCGACGTCGCCGTGATTCTGAACGCGTTGCGGGCCTTGCGAATTCATCGTGGACGCCCCACAGCTGCGATCGACCCGCTGGTGGCTCGCTTCACGCGCGAGCACGGCGGGCTGCATGCCGCGCGTGCCTCCGTCCGGCAGGCCGCCGACGCTCTGTCACAAGGGCCTGGCGTGGGTACCGACGCTGCGGTACGGCGCGCATTCGATCTCCTCGTCGAGCACATCCTGCCGCACGAGCATGCCGAGGAGTCCGAACTGTATCCGGCGCTGGCGGCGTATCTGCGGGACCCGGAGGCAATGGTGACGATGAGTCGCGAGCATACCGAGATCGAACGGCTCGTTCAGCGGATCCGTCGCCACCTCGACGACTCCCCGGAGGGAATCCACGCCGACCAGATCGACGATCTGCGAGCCACCCTCTACGGGCTGGACGCAATCCTCAGTCTGCATTTCGCACAGGAGGACGAAGCGCTGTTCACGTTGGCGCACAACCCGGTCGAGCCCACTGCGACGAACTCGCGATGAGAGTGGACGGCCAGCAGGTGGCCGGGCGTGGTGTATCCCCACTGCCGTGCCGTATGCCATCGCGCTCAGCGACCAATGGCCCTACCGTCCTTTCACGCTCGTCGCGACGATGGAATTCGACCAGAAGGAGGTGGACTTCTTATGCATGCGGAAGCAGGGAACTGGCTGATAGTCGAGGGGCGCAACGTTGGCGGTGCAGTCCGGCACGGTCTCATCGAGCAGGTGCACGGCAAGGACGGGGCGCCACCTTTCCTGGTGCATTGGACCGACACCGGGCACCGGGCACTCACATTCCCCGGCCCGGACGCACATGTGGTCACCAGCGATGAGCTGCGTGCGCAAGAAGAGGTCGCGTCGGCACACCTCTCCTCGAAGCACTACCCGGGCCGGCGCGCCCCCGAGCCCGCCGGAATGTGAGGAACCGCCCGACTGGAAATCCCTCGTGTCGTTGGAACACATCGAGCGGGATCTCGTCCCGTCCCAGCGGGTGCGTACTCCGGCCGGCCTGGGCACGGCCGGGTCGGCGATGGTGGTGCGTTCGACCTTGCCGCGCACCGCCCCTCACAGTCCGAGCTCGCGCATGAGCCGCCCCCCGGCCGGGCGACGCGGATTCAATCATGGCCGAGTCGCAACCAGACCTTTCTGGTGCCGTAGACGCTGTCGCTCTCGCGGCGGCCGGCGAGTGCTGCCGCGACGTGCTTCATGACTCCCTATTCCTCGGAATCCACCACACGGGCACGCAGGATTGCCGAGCCCCACCACAAGAGCCGGACCGCGAGACCGACGTAGATCAAGACAGCGAGGTACACCGAGATCGCGCCGTAGTCGCGTGCCCAATCGGGCAGGAACACAACGAGCGTGACGAGCATCCCGATCAGCATGATCGACGCGAGCACCACCGCGGGAACCGCTAGCGGTGCGATATCTGGGTCTGGTGCACCGTCGGGTGAGGGTAGGGGGGAGGGACTTGCCGACATAACACATAGCATGTTCGAGCGGTTGGTCTGGCACGAGGGCACTGCTACCCGTAAGTGGGGGGCGAATGTCCCCGATGTCGATGGGCCTCAGTCCACCTGGTCGGCGGAAGCGGGCATATCGAGGATTTCGGCGAGCGGGCGGCGCGGCGTCTCCGGAGCGTTCTGCGTGGCTTCGGGTGCTGTGCCGACACGGATCAGCGCTTGCGGCAAGCCGGAGCGATCGATCAGCGTGCGGACAAGAGCACGGCTTTGCGGGACTTCGATGACGTGAGTCAGCGGGCACGTGGCGAATCCGGCGAGGGTGCATTCCAGCAACACCGTGGACAGCACCTCACCGCAGCGCACCAGTTCGCCGGGGGTGTCACCGTCGGTGGACAGCACGAGTATCACCGAATGGTCGGCGGTCGCCTCACTTCGACGCGGATCACCGGTGGTTGGGGGGAACTGGCGGCTTACGTCGACTCGCTGACGTTCCTCCGCGGAGACGAGTGCCTCGCGGGGGATGCCGGCGTTGCCGACGACGTGGCCGGTCCACCACTGGAGTTCGGCGTGATAGTCGGCGTCATAGCGGCGCAGGGAGGCAGTCATCTGCGACGCACGGGCCAAAGTGGGCCGGCTGTCATCGCGGAGCACATCGAGGTGGGCGTCGGCCGGATCGAACGTGCTACGCAATACGGTCTCGAAATCGGACCAGTCGGCGGGACCCGCGAATGGCAGCCGGTCGGTGTGCCGGCGCAGGATGGCATCGGCACGGGCGCGGTCGGCATCGGTCACAAGGCGGGCCGGATGGAACGTGACGGTGGCCAAATGATCGCGACGGTTCGGGTTGGGGAAGCCTGCGACGAGAATACGCCAACCCGCCGCAGCCATAGCTGCGCGAAGATGTCCCAGCGCGATACCGCAACTGATCAGCATCTGGCGCCCGGAAGTGTCGGTCGCTGGGAGTCTGCGTTCTGGCACGGCAAACAGCAGCAGCGCGTGACCGTCGAATGTCCAGTGCCAGGGCTGGCTGTTGTGCAGCGACGGCGCCCGGCCGGCGAGCAGGACGGCCTTCTCGATGGTTTCTCCGGTGGGTAGCTGGTTCATATCGCTGACCGTATGTCTGCCACGCCGACTGAGGAGGAGTCGATGGTCCCGGATCTTTTCCCTGGTGGCCCCTAAGTCTGGCGGCTGTCGCGGACCTTTGTCCCTGGACAGGACGGATCCACCTGTTCAGGCTGGAGGATGTGGGCAACGGTGAGCCGGGAGCGCCGCAGATTGATTCACGCCGCCACGACGCGGTGATCTTCGATATGGACGGGGTGGTCACCGACACCGCGTCGATGCACGCCGCGGCGTGGGCGGAACTGTTCGACGACTTTCTGACCGGGCGTCCGGCGAGCGCCGGGCAGGACCGGTCACCGTTCACCGAAACCGACTATCTGCGCTTCGTGGACGGCAAACCCCGTTATCGGGGCGTGGCGGACTTTCTCGCCGCACGAGGTATCACCCTGGTTTGGGGCACCGCCGCTGATCCGGAGACGGCCGAAACGGTGTGCGGGCTCGGTAACCGAAAGGATCGCCTATTCCTAGATCGCCTTGCGCGCGAGGGTGTCCGGGCGTTCGCCTCTACCGCCGACCTCGTTCGCAAACTGAACGCCGCGGGAATCGGCACCGGCGTGTTCTCTGCCAGTCGGCACTGCCCGCAGGTGCTCACTGCCGCCGGCGTCGCCGATTTGTTCGCGGTGCGGGTGGATGGGAACGATGCCGAGGAGTTGCGCCTACCAGGAAAACCCGATCCGGCGATGTTGGTCGAGACCGCGCGCCGACTGGCGGCCGAACCCGATCGGACGGTGGTCGTAGAGGATGCCGAGGCGGGCGTAGCGGCCGGTCGAAGCGGGGGCTTCGCGCTGGTCATCGGGGTCGACCGGAAGGCGAACGCGGATCGACTACTGGTACGAGGAGCCGACGCCGTCGTCGATGACCTCTGCCGGGTGCGGTTGCGCGGAGGCTTTCGGCGGATGTCGGAACTTTCGGATGTCATCGATTGCCGGCCGACTATCGCCGATCTGCTGAGCACCGAGAAACTGGCGGTGCTACTGGATTTCGACGGCACCTTGGCCGATATCGTCGCCGACCCCGCCGACGCCAAGCCGGTCGACGGCGCGGCCGCGGCACTGGCGGAACTTGCCGCGCAATGCCCCGTCGCGGTCATCAGTGGACGTGATCTGACCGACCTGCGCAACAGCGTCGGCGTCAGCGGAATCTGGTACGCGGGCAGTCACGGCTTCGAGCTGATGGCCCCCGACGGCACCCGTCACGTGCACGACGCCGCGCCCGGCGCCGAGAAGACACTCGCTGTGGCGGCCGGCGAACTGCGGCGTCGATTGCGGGATGTTCCAGGAGTTCTGGTCGAGCACAAGCGATTCGCGGTGGCCGTCCATCACCGCAATGTCGCAGCCGAGGATGTCAATGGGGTGGTCGCAGCGGTACACGAAGCCGGCCGGGTGGCCGGCTTGCGCGTGACCCATGGCCGTCGGGTCGTCGAGCTGCGGCCGGATGTGGACTGGGACAAGGGCACCGCACTGCGGTGGATCCTGGAGCACCTCACCTTCCCGGTGCTGCCGATCTATCTCGGGGACGACGTGACCGACGAAGACGCCTTCGATGCCGTCGAATCCGACGGGCTGGGCATCGTGGTGCGCCACGACGAGACCGGCGACAGGCACACCGCGGCTCGGTTCGCGGTGGCCGGACCGCGGCAGGTTCGCGACTTCCTGGAGTGGCTGGTGCAGTTGCTGCATGCCGGAACCCGTGCGGGAGTGCCGGAATCGTGGACGCTCACCTTCGACGGCTACGAGCCGGCGCGCGAAAAGCTCCGCGAATCGCTATGCACGGTGGGCAACGGCTATTTCGCCACCCGCGGCGCGGCACCGGAATGCGTGGCTGGAGTGGTCCACTATCCCGGCACTTATGTCGCAGGGGTGTTCAACCGGCTGCACGATGAGATCGCGGGGCACGTCATCGACAACGAAAGCCTGGTGAATCTGCCCAATTGGCTGCCTGTGACCTTCCGGATCGAGCACGGTGACTGGTTCGACCTCGATGCCGCAGAACTGCTCGAATACCAACAGCGATTGGATCTGCGCAGAGCCGAACTCGTACGACAGTTCCGCTTCCGCGACACCACGGGACGAATCACCGCGGTGACCCAACGCCGGTTCGTCGCCATGCACCGGCCGCACCTGGGCGCGCTGGCGACGATGATCACGGCCGAGAACTGGTCGGGGAAACTGACCGTCCGTTCGGCGATCGACGGCAGCGTGCATAATCGGCTGGTCGAGCGCTATCGCGAACTCTCGGACACCCACTTGGTGATGGAACGGGGGGTGCCGCTGTCGGACGATTCGGTGCTGGTCGCGGTGCGTACCGACCCGTCGGGCATACCGGTGGCAGTGGCGACGCGCAGCACCTTGCGACGGGGCGCACACCGGATCTACACGACCAGCGACTTGATCGATCGAGACGGGTTGATCGGGCACGACTTCACCGTCGACATTGCCGCCGGGGCTCCGTTGACCCTGGAGAAGATAGTCACAGTCTTCACCGGACACGACAACGCCGCCGCGGAACCCGGCGAGCAGGCTGCCCGCTGGCTCGAGACCACTGGCGGCTACTCCGACCTGTTCGAGGGCCATGCCGTCGCATGGAAGCATTTATGGGCACGGCTGCGAATCGACCTCGACGGAAGAGCGAACCCGGAACGCCTCGTGCGCCTGCATCTCATGCACTTGACGCAAACTCTGTCACCGCACACCACGGACCTGGATGTGGGCGTCCCTGCACGCGGCCTACACGGCGAGGCATACCGCGGACACGTGTTCTGGGACGAACTCTTCGTCTTCCCTGTACTGAATCCGCGCTTCCCGGACATCACCCGATCGCTGCTGCGCTACCGCTATCGACGCCTGCCCGAAGCTCGCCGCGCGGCCGCTGAGGCCGGCCTGAACGGAGCGATGTTCCCGTGGCAATCCGGAAGCGACGGCCGCGAAGAGAGTCAGCGCTGGCATCTGAATCCGCTGTCGGGGCGCTGGAATCCGGATTCCAGTCGCCGTGCGCACCACATCGGAATCGTGATCGCCTACAACGTCTGGCAGTACTACCAAGTGACCGGAGACCTGGAGTTCCTCGTCGGATGCGGCGCCGAACTGCTGGTGGAAATCGCCCGTTTCTGGTCGAGTCTGGCCGATTACGACGCGGAGCGCGGCCGCTACACCATCCGCGGTGTGATCGGTCCCGACGAGTTCCATACCGGCTATCCGCATGCGCCCGGCGCGGGTATCGACAACAACGCCTACACCAACGTCATGGCGGCCTGGGTGATCCTGCGGGCGATCGACGCTCTGGATCTTCTTGCCCCGCGTACTCGAGCCGAACTGCTGGAGACGCTCGCAGTGGAGCCGTCGCAGCCGCAGCACTGGCAGGACGTGGCCCACCACATGTACGTGCCTTTCCATGACGGAGTCATCAGCCAGTTCGACGGGTATGACCAACTGGCCGAACTGAATTGGGCCCACTACCGGCAGCGCTACGGCAATATCCAGCGGCTGGATCGGATTCTGGAGGCGGAGGGGGACGACGTCAACCGCTACCGGGCTGCCAAACAAGCCGACGTGCTGATGCTGTTCTACCTGCTGTCGGCCGACGAACTTCGCGAGTTGCTGGACCAGCTCGGCTATGAGCTGCCGGGTGAGATGATTCCTCGCACGATCGACTACTACCTCTCGCGTACCTCGCACGGCTCGACGCTCAGCGCGCTGGTGCACGCGTGGGTACTGGCCCGGGCCAATCGTGATCGCGCCGTGGAGTTCTTCGACCTTGTGCTCGAATCCGATGTCGCCGACATCCAAGGCGGCACCACCGCGGAGGGAATTCACCTCGGCGCCATGGCCGGCAGCGTCGACCTGCTGCAGCGTTGCTTCACCGGCCTGGAGATCCGCGGCGATCGCCTGATCTTCTGCCCGTCTTGGCCGGAATCGATGGGCGCCATGTCGTTCCCCATGATCTATCGCGGTCACCGGCTTACCGTGCGGGTCAGCGGCGAAGGTGTCGAGATCAGTTCGGATCCCGGTGCCTCGCCGCCGATCGAGATCAGCTGTCGTGACCAGATCGCACGTCTGACGCCGGGGGACACGGTTCGGCTGCCGACGAACACCGGCAGCCCGACCGAGTGACCGCGGGCGAGTGATCAGCTCACTGACCTGGCGATGATCACCGGCACTTTCGCCCCGTGCAGCACCGCCTGGCTGACCGAACCGAGGGTCATTCCGGCGAAACCGCCACGCCCGTGGCTGCCAACGACGATCAGTTGAGCGTTCTCGCCCTCCTCGAGCAGTCGCGCGGCGGAGCGGTCTTCGACCACGATCCGCCGTACCAGCACCTCCGGATACCTTTCGCCGTAGCCGGCCAGGTTCTCGGAAAGCAATTCCTCTGCCTCGTCCTGCATTTCGGCGCGCGAAATGTAGCGGAAGAACTCCGACCAGGTATGCACCGCGACCAGCTCTGCGCCACGGTGCGCGGCCTCCTCGAAGGCGATCTCGACAGCGCGGACGCTGCACTGCGAGCCGTCGACGCCGACCACCACCGGGCCATTCGGGCGGACGGCCGCTTCCGGGATCACCGCGACCGGGCATGCGGCGTGCCGAGCCAGCGCGGTACTCACCGATCCGAGAACCGTCCGGCTGAAGGCGCCGAGCCCGTGGGTGCCCACGACGAGCAGGCGGGCGGACTTGGACCGGTCCCGCAGAACTGGGATCGGCGGCGCCTCTGCCAGATCGGTGGTGATGTCGAGTTCGCCGAGGGGGGCGGTTGCCGCCTCAGCGTTCTTGCGCGCGGCGTCGAGCACCGCCCGTCCCTCCTGACGGTAGTCGTCGTAGTCGAATTGCGGGACGCCGATGCCTGGCCCGAAGTCCATCGGGGCACCGATCGCGTGGATGATGTGCAGCGGTGCGCGCCGGTGGGCTGCGTGGGCGGCGGCCCAGCGTACGGCGGCGAGCGTGGTCGAGGAGCTGTCGACACCGACGAGGACAGCGGAATTGTTGCTGGTGGACATGTGATTTCACTTTCTTCCAGTGCCTCGTGGGTGACCATGGCCGGGCAATGAGCTTGGTGGACACGGACTTTGCTGGCGGCGTCGAGAAGCAGGCCACGCAATTCGCCACGGCCACCGACCACGCCGCCGCACCGGCGAGCAGTCCATTGTCCGCGGCGACCCGGTCGCTCCCGAGGAGGTTCGGCTGTTGTCCGACGGGTCACGTGTGGTGCATGATGCGGTCGAGTTCGGTGTAGGCGATCCGGGCAGCCCATACGCGCGCGCGTTCGAGCTCACCCGCAGTGAGCGGGCCGGTCGTGTGTTCGACCAGGAAGTCCATGGGCTGGTCTGCGAGGGAATAGCCCAAGCGCCGCAGCCGTTTTCCGATGCCGCGTGCGGCCGATCCCGGCAGCCACGAAGGTTTGGCCATCTTGGTGCCGAATGCCGCGGCGCGGTGACCCGGCGGGACCGGTAGTGCTGCGTCGAGCCATTCCCGGACGCCGATGTCGGTCGCGATGGGCGCGTCGGTGTGTCTGGCGGCGTCGCTGCGAGTCTGCGGGCGGCTGAGCCCGAACGTGTGGGTGGGTCCGCCGACCACGAGCAAGTTCACTGTCGGAGCGGGACACTCGGCTGCGGCGGCCACGTTCACCACTTCTACGTCGGCGTGCTCGCGCAGCCCTTGCGCTATAAACTCTGCGACCGCCGAGGTGTTGCCGAACATCGACTCGTAGACAACGAGTGCACGCATCGTTTTCTCCTCTGTGCTGTGCACTGTGGGGATTTTGACGCTATGGGGGCCGGACGGGAGGCATAGAGCCGAACCGACACTTGCCGTGGGACCTTCGCCCCATTGCCGAGAAACCCTCGCCAGTAGTCGACTCCGATTCGGGCCGCTGCCCCGCGACTGATGGGCAATGCTGAATCGATGCTGGTCGGCATCCGGTGCCTCGCTGCGCCTACTCCGTCAGCGCACATTGCTGGTGGTTGGTGTGTAGCCGAGAGCGACGGCGACTCGGCGAAATCAAATCTGCACATCCGTCGAGCTCTCGTGCGGAGGTACGGTCGATCGCCGATCGAGAGTCAAAGTCGGCTGGTTGGACTGGTGCGTACCTCGGGGAGGAGGGCGTCGACGGTTGCGCGCTCGAACACTGCACTACCGGGCAGCATGACGGTGGCCGCGGCGGCGGCCACCCCGTACTCGCAGGCGTGAACGCAACTGCTGCCTTGGACCAGCTGATAGGTCACAGCGGCGACCAAACTGTCGCCCGCGCAGGCATCACTGCGAGGCGGCCTCGGTAGCGGCGGCGCGGATATCTCGTAGTGCGTGTTCTGGTCGGAGCACACGGCACCGAGTCCACCGACCGTGGTGACCGCGTATTCGGTTGCCCCGAGGTCGAGTAGACAGTCGTTGGCTGTGCGCGCATCGTTGAAGGCATCGATGGGCCTGCCGATGAGGTCGGCGGCTTCGCGTCGGTCGAGCCGAATCAGGAATACGGGCTCTTCCAGTATTTTCCGCAGCTGCATTCCGGTGATGTCGAGGATGATCGGGGTGCCGTAAGGGCGGATATGGTGGGCGACCTCGGCACAAAAATCGTCGCGGAGTCCGGGCGTGGCGCCGCCGGTGATCACGGCATAGGAGCAGTGTTGTGCCGCAACGACGATTTCTTCCACACATCGAATTTCTTCGATCTCGGTGAGTTCGGGACCCGGCGGCACGATGTGGTAACTGTGCCCTGTCCATTCCTCGGCGACAATGATCGCTTCGCGGGTATCGGACCCGATTTCGATCCGGCGATGGTCCATACCCTCCTCGTCCAGCAGATGGTCGAGCCGTCGGCCGACCTCACCGCCGGAGGTGTGCACTGCGGTAACCGAACCACCGAGCCTGTTGATGCAACGCGCGACGTTGATACCGCCGCCACCCCCTTGGACCGAGCACAACCGGGCGCGGTTCTTGCCACCACTGATCAGCCGCGGCACCTCGAGGGATATGTCCACGGTCGGGTTAAGCGTGACCGTCAATATCGTCGACACGTGGACTCGTTCGATGCGGGACATAGCTCAATCCTTCTCTGAGCAGGATCTGATGTGCGGGAGTGCGCAGAACGCGGTATCGAGCATCGAACTCTCCTGATACGGGGCTGTTCGAATCAGCGTCCTCGAATGCCGCAGACCCACTACAGTGCCGAAAGGACCCGCATGCGAGGCCATTGGTCGAATTCGATGCGAAGCAGAGGATGTCGTGGCCGGTCCAGCGGATGCTCTGGAGGAGCAAGGTCGCGCTAGGACAGTGGGGCAGACCAGCGCAGTACCGTACCGCCTTCGGGGCGGTTCTCGATGCTGAAGCTGCCACCGGCCTGTTCGGCTCGCGCCGCGAGATTTGCCAACCCACTGCGCCGGGCGATGTCATCGGGCACTCCGATGCCGTCATCGGTCACTTCGATGGTGACATCGTCGCGTACCCGAAGCTCGATCGACACGGTGGTCGCGTGCGCATGGCGCACCACATTACTGACGGCCTCGCGCAGGACCGCCTCGACGTCATCGGACAGCGGTGGCGCGAGCACTGTTACCGGACCGGCGAGTCGGACGGTGGTGCGCAACCCGCTGTCGGCGGTCATGTCGACGACGATGCCGTGCAGGTGTTTGCGGTACTTGGACGAATCCGCCGTGGTGTTGCTCTGCAGGTCGAAGATCGAATGCCGGATGTCCTGCACGATCGCCTGGACGTCGTCGATGGTCTCGCCGAGTCGGGACTTGATCTCGGGGGCCCTGGCTCGCTGCATCGTGCCCTGCAGCGATAGGCCGACCGCGAATAGTCGCTGGATGACGTGATCGTGCAGACCTCGCGCGATCCGGTCGCGGTCGGAGAGCACATCGAGTTCCCGCATCCGCTGTTGGGTATCGGCCAGTTGCAGGGCCAGCGCTGCCAGGTCGGCGATCGCGGCCATCATCGCCTGCGCCGCGGCGTCCAACTGCGCAGCGTCGGCGGGCCGCATGGCGGTGAGCACTCCGATGACCGAATTCCCGGCCCGCAGCGGAAGGATCAGTGCCGGACCGAATTTGGCGGCCGACTCGAACAGCGGATGGTGGACCAACATGTCGACGGCGATGGTGCGGCCGTGCCGGAACGCGTCGCCGGAATGCGATTGGTCCAGTGGGATCTGACGCCCGGGCAGCGTTTCGGCGTCGATGCCCGCCGCTGCGAGCACCACCAGTTCGGTCACCTCGTCGGTCGGGATATCGGGATCGAGGGGCAAGGCGATGAAGGTGCATGCCGACTCGGTCAGCGTCAGTGCCCGTTCGACGACCAGTTCGAGCACCTCGCTCGGTTCGCCGCCCGCCAGTAGTTCGGAGGCTACATCCCGGGTCGCCTCCAGCCATTGCTGGCGGATCCGGGACTGCCCGTAGAGCCGGGCGTTCTCGATGGCGATGCCCGCGGCCGCGGCGAGCGCCTGCACCACCACCTCGTCGTCTTCGGTGAACTCCAGTCCACCCGCTTTCTCGGTGAGGTAGAGGTTGCCGAACACCTCGTCGCGGACCTGTACCGGAACGCCGAGGAAGGTGTGCATCGGCGGATGGTGCTCCGGAAAGCCGACCGAAGAGGGGTGATCCGAAAGATTGGCCAGCCGAATGGGTTTCGGCTGTTCGATGAGCAGACCGAGGACGCCGTGACCGCGCGGCAGGTCGCCGATCATGACGCGGGTGCGGTCATCGATGCCCTCGTAGACGAATTCGGCGAGTTGGTTGCTGGTCGGGTCGGTCTCGCGGACACCGAGCGCGCCGTATTCCGCGTCAACCAATTCGATGGCGCTGTGCACGATGGTGCGCAGCGTGTTGTCGAGGTCCAGACCGGCGGTGACCACCAGCATGGCTTCCATCAGCCGGTCCATCCGGTCGCGCGCGTCGACGATCTGCGCGATGCGGTCCTGGACCTCGATCAGCAATTCACGCAGCCGCAGCTGGGCCAGGGTTTCTGTCACCGGCGGGCGCCCCTGCTGTCTCGCTCCGGGCGACTTGCGCTCCATGCCCAACATTCTTCCACGCCAGGACCGCCGACCGAGATATCCGCCGAGTAGAAGCGACCGGGGGTCGCTTATTCGTCCGGCTCCGGCTGGTTCAGCTTCGATACCAATACGGCGGCCTGTGTGCGGCGCTCGACGCCGAGTTTGGTCAACAGCCGCGAGACATAGTTCTTGACGGTCTTCTCGGCCAGGAACATGCGACTGGCGATCTGCCGGTTGGTCAGGCCCTCACCGAGCAACGACAGCAAGGTGCGTTCCTGATCGGTGAGGCTGGCCAGTGGTCCAGTTTTCGCCTCGGCCTCGGACCGGAGTTTGGCCATCAGCGCGGCCGCCGCCCGGTTGTCGAGCAGCGATTTACCCGCGCCGACCTCGCGGATCGCATCGATCAGCTCGAGGCCCTTGATGTCCTTGACCACATAGCCGCTCGCGCCGGCGAGAATCGCGTTGAGCATGGCCTGCTCATCGGTGAACGAGGTCAGGATCAGGCAGCGCAGTTTCGGATTCGCAGAGAGCAGCTCGCGGCAAAGTTCGATGCCGTTGCCGTCGGGCAGTCGGACGTCCAACACGATGACATCGGGGCGCAGCGCCGGGATCCGGGCGAGCGCTTGAGAGAAGGTGCCCGCCTCGCCGATCACCTCGAGATCGGATTCGAGTTCGATCAGGTCTCCGACACCGCGGCGGACGATTTCATGGTCATCGACCAAGAACACCTTGATCATGGATTTACGCCTCTCCGTCACGGATCTGACTCAGCGTACGGAGTGGTTCAGGCTCGGCGTATCGGAGTTGGACCCTAGCTGGAGGACCAAAGTCCCTTGATTCGTCGGCCGGTCCTGCTGCGCGGCTGAGGTGTCCCATTCTCCGCCGATCTGCCAGAGCCGGCACGCATCGGCGATATACCGCATCGCCGCCACCTGATCGGGGTGTGCTATCCGAGTTCGGCGGGTTGGTCGCGCAGCGCACCATACAGCGCGTGCCATCGGTTGAGCAGTGCACCCTGCGTCCCGAGATAGCGGACCGCGCCGGCGTTCGCGTGGAGGGCAGCCAGCACGTGGCCAGCGTCGACAGCTCGGTCGGCTGGCAGCCAGGGTGGCGAGAACGGCAGAGCCTGCGGCCCGCGTCCATCCGGCGCATGACGAGCACTGGTTCGCTCGGACCACCGAGAGGATCGCTCAGGTGTGCGACGCCGAGGTGCACGTTCAGCGCCATACGGTGATCGAGTTCGAGCTCCGTGCGCAGGATCGCTCGCGTAGCCAGTCGCGGCTGCGGCGTCCTTATCAAGGAGGTCGGCGAAGACCACGCCGACACCCGTCTGATCGAATCCTTTCGCAGGTTTTGGGCTCCCAGATTCGCGCGACGACCCGCTATCCGGTGATGGCCGAAGGTCGTTGATCGGCCGAGTCCTCCCTTGCGACCTCGGAATTCGGCGGTCGTCGATAGGCGGCCGAAGTCCACCGGGAAGGGGCCGTCCTGCTCTTACCGTCGGCGATGCGCCAGTGGGAATGTGGTGCGAAACAAGCCGAAGGAGGGCGACATGGACCACGGACTGCCCGACGACAACACTGTCAAGACAGCGCTGGGACTCGCGGTGCGGGCGCCGTCGGTGCACAACATTCAGCCGTGGAGGTGGCGGATCGGTGATCGTTCCATCCACCTCTATCTCGACCCGGCGCGCGCCCTGCCGTCGACTGATCCGGATCAGCGCGATCTCGTCCTGAGTTGTGGTGCGGCGCTACATCATCTGCGCGTCGCGCTAGCAGCACTGGGGTGGTCCGCGGTGGTGCATCGGCTGCCGAATCCGGTGGATCCGAACCACCTGGCCGCCATCGAACCGGTGCGTCATCGGCAGACACAGCTGGATGTGGCACTGAGCGCGGCGATTTCGACACGTCGGACCGACCGCAGACACTACAGCTCAGGGCCGATCTCACCCGGATACCTGGGGCTGCTCACCGAGCGGGCCGCCGCCCAGGGTGCGATCGTGCAGCATGCCGCCGATCGACTACGTGAAGTATTGGTGACTGTGATAGAGACCGCTGCCGACCGGTATGCCGCCGACCCGGAGTATCAGTTCCAGTCGGCGAACTGGACCGGTCGACGTAGCACGGCGGACGGTGTGACTGCCCGGAACATCCCGAGCGTTCGCCCCGGTGACGAACTGCCTGCTCGCGCGTCCGCCGCACCTCAGCTGACAGACGGCGCCCAGGAACCCGATTTCGCCGAGTTGCTGGTGATCGGCACATCAGCCGACGATCGACTCGCACAGCTGCGCGCGGGCGAGGCGATCAGCGCGGTACTGCTTACCGCCACCAATGTCGGCCTTGCCACCTGCCTGCTCACCGAACCGTTCGAGATTCCGGAGCTGCGCCGCAAGGTGCGCATCGGCGTCCTCGGCTCTGCCGCCTACCCGCAGGCGGTGCTGCGCATCGGCTGGGCGCCGACCAGCGCCGCGCGACTGCCGGCGACGGCTCGTCGAGCAGTGGACGGCGTACTGGATCCATACGAGGCGGTGTGCCGGCGCTGACGGGGTGCCTAGCGTCCACACGCCGGTTCGGCCGCCGACCGAATTCCGACCGGCCGGCGGCCGAAGCCACTTCTCCGAAGCCCGTTCGAGCCCATGTCGAGCTACGAAACAGGCCCGAGCCGACTGGATCCGAGTCGCTTGGCCGATCGGCGGCTAAACCGTTGCGGGGGAGCGTTTTACGACCGTCTCGAGGGCAGCGGCCAGACCGGCGCGGGCTTCCTGGGCGATCGGCTGTAAGGCGGGCTGGTGGGTGTGACTCACCAGGAGATCAGGGTCGACGGCTTCGACGACCGTGGCATCGTTCTCGGTGCGGACCACCACGTTACAAGGGAGGAGTAGACCGATCTGGCGGTGCAGCTCGAGCGCCCGGTGGGCGAGGGCCGGGTTGCAGGCACCGAGGATTAGGTAGTCCTCCATCTCGATGCCGAGCTTCGCGTGCAGCGTTGCGCGTACGTCGATTTCGGTCAGCACACCGAAACCCTGTTCGGCCAATGCCTCCCGCACTGTGGCGACGGTGTCGGCGAACAGGGTGGGCACCCGCGCGATGAGTTCGACCGGGGCGATCGGGATGCGGATCTCGGTCAGCAGATCGTGTGGGTCGACCACCTCGTCGGGGGCAACCAGGTACACCTCGGTCGACGGCCCCACCGGTTGGAACGACGAGGTACGCAACCAGTTTTCCAGCGCCCGGTACGCGTCGACGATGTGCTGATACTCGCCGCGATGGGTGACATGGGCGTAGCGACCCGGTTCGGTGCCACGCACCGTGACCTGGTCGCCGTTATCGCCGAGGGATCCCGCAGTTACCGGCAGACCGAAATCGACCTCGGTCGAGGAGCCGGAGCCGGAGCCGGAGCCCAGATAGGTTGTGGACGGCGGTCCGACCGGTGCCAGACCAGTGATAGCGGCCAGCTCGTAGAGTGCCTGCATGCCCGCGGCTACATCGTCGCCCGCACGGTCGGCGCGCACTGTGCGACGAAGTTCGAGCACCGTCTGAGGGCGCGCTTCATCGATCATGACGCGATAGTGCATCGTTGTATCCTCGGTCTCAGACCCGATGCGCGATGCGATCGAGTTCGGTGTGCGCCAAGTGTTCGGCCCACGCCCGCGCGCGTGGCAGCTCCCCCGACGCCAGTGGACCCGCGGTGCCCTCGACGTAGAAGTCCATGGGGTCGTCGGCGAGCTCATAGTTCAAGCGCCGCAGTCGTCTGCCGGCGCCGCGCGCGGCCGAGCCCGGCAACCAGGACGGCTTGGCGGCCTTCGTGCCGAACGCCGCGGCCCTGGATCCTCCGGGCACCGGCAGCGCCGCATCGAGCCACTCCCGGATCCCGGTGTCGGTCGCGACGGGGGCGTCGGTCTGGGTCGCGGCGTCGCGACGGGTCCGCGCGCGGCTCAATCCGAACGCGTGCGTCGGACCTCCGACCACCAGCAGATCGACCGTCGGCTCAGGCTTCTCCGCGGCGGCCGCCACGGTGAGCACCTCCACCTCGGAATGCTCACGCAAGCCGTCGGCGATCGCCTCGGCGATGGCCGCGGTGTTGCCGAACATCGATTCGTACACGACCCGTGCCCGCATTTCAGTCTCCTACTTTGCTTTGAACTGCGGAAATGCTGTGAAAATAGACGCTACGACCCGGCGGCGGCTCGAGACAGTGCCGAACCTACGTAGCCGGAGTGACCTTCGACCGTCGGCGATCACCGCCGGGGGGCGACGCCACGAACCAGCGCGCCGCCGAGCAACAACACGGCCCGGCCGAATGCCGCGCAGATCGGCTGCAGCCAGCTGAACTCGTGGACACCACCAGTTGCACCATGATCCAGGTGATGAGGGCCGGCCCCGGAACGGAGGCGGCTTGCGGTGTCCGTTCGTCATCGCGGGTCGCGAGCACGGCGATGCCGATCATCGGCACTCCGACGACGAGGGCGCGCATCGAACTCGCGAAGACCGAGCTGTGGAACGGGATCGGGCCGAGCGCTCCAGCGACGGCCCAAATCGCCACCAAGCCGGACAGCATGGCCAGTATGGCGCGGCGGCCGCCGATTCGGCGCAATGTCTTGTCGCCATGCCCCGGCTGTGCCGGAGTGCGAAGGGTGTACGGCAGGGTCTGATGTCGCCGATCCCCGGGGCAGTTGGTCGTGATCGGTGACTTTCGGCCGTCGGGTTCAGCTGCGCGGTGGACAATGCTGAAACAGTGTTGGCTCGTGCCCTTCCGGGGCTCCGGCAATTCTATGGCTACCAGCGGTCCTGGCTCCGGCCCGACATGGTCGCCGGCATCACCGTGGCCGCGTATCTCGTTCCGCAGGTCATGGCGTACGCGACCGTTGCCGGGCTGCCGCCGGTGGTGGGTCTATGGGCGACGATCGGGCCGTTGGCGGTGTACACGCTGCTGTCCACCTCGCGGCAGTTGTCGGTGGGACCGGAGTCGACGACCGCGCTGATGACGGCGGTGACGCTGGCGCCGCTCGCGGTGGGTGACGCGGATCGATACGCCGCGCTTGCGGCGGTGCTCGCCCTGCTGGTCGGTGGATTGTGCCTGATCGGGGCGATCGCCCGGCTCGGCGTGCTCGCCGATCTGCTGTCGAAACCAGTGCTCGTCGGATACCTTGCCGGTACCGCGGGCATCATGATCATCGGCCAACTCGGGCGGGTAACCGGCGTACCGGTCGACGGCGAATCCCTGGTGGCGCAAGTGCGTTCTTTCGCGGCACACCTGGACCGGTGGCATTGGGAGACCAGCGTGCTCGGCGCGGCGGTACTGATCGGACTGTTGGTGCTGGCCCGGCGCGCTCCCCGAGTGCCGGGACCGCTGCTCGCTGTGCTCGTCGCGACGGGTGTGGTCGCGCTGTTCTCCTTGCAGCGGTACGGCATTCGGGTGGTCGGGCCGATACCGGCGGGGATCCCGGTGCCGGGACTGTCCGGGGTGCCCGCTGAGGAAGTGGGGCGACTGATCCTGCCCGCCGTCGGCATCGCCGTGGTCGGATTCTCCGATAATGCCCTCACGGCAAGGGCTTTCGCGGCCAAGCACGGCGAACAGGTGGCGGTGAACACCGAACTCGCCGCGCTCGGCGCGACGAATATCGCCTCCGGTCTGATGCATGGTCTGCCGGTGAGCTGCAGCGGCAGCCGAACCAGCATCGCGGACGCCATGGGCGCGCGCACCCAGCTGTATTCCGTCGTCACACTGGCCGGTATCGTCGCGGTGCTGTTCGGTGCGCGCGCCATCCTGTCGGGTTTCCCGACGGCCGCGCTGGGCGCGTTGGTGATCTACGCGGCGCTGCGCCTGATCGATCTGGCCGAGTTCCGGCGCATCGCCCGATTCCGGCGCAGTGAGCTGGTGCTTGCGCTGGGCACCGTCGCGGCTGTGCTCGCGCTCGGTGTGCTCTATGGCGTATTGGTGGCGATCGCGCTGTCGATTTTCGATCTGCTGCGCCGGATCGCCCGCGCGCACGACGCCATCCTGGGTTTCGTCCCCGGGCTCGCGGGCATGCACGACGTGGACGACTATCCGGACGCGAAACCCGTTCCCGGATTGGTGATCTACCGCTACGACGCACCCCTGTGCTTCGCCAACGCCGAGGACTTCCGTCGCAGGGCCCTTGGCGCGGTGTGCGCGTGGGCCGAGGAGGGCGGAGTGCCTGTGCGGTGGTTCGTGCTCAACGCGGAGGCCAACGTGGAGGTCGACCTCACTGCATTGGATGCGGTCGAGCAGCTGCGCTCAGATCTGGCGGAGCAAGGCATCGTCTTCGCGATCGCCCGGGTCAAACAGGATCTGCGCGACGACCTCGACGCCTCCGGACTGACGGCGAGAATCGGTGAACGGCACCTGTATCCGACCCTGCCGACCGCGGTCGCGGCCTACCAGCAGGAGGTAGATATAGGGTCTGACGGCCCACCCTGCGAATGACCTTGGTCTCTGCCCGCGCCGCTGCCGAAGCGGGATGCTCTAAGCGATGGTGTCCCGGCCGTCGGAAGAGGTGACTGGCGATGTCGGAGAACGCGACGATCGCGCCACGCGACTGGTGGGTCCGAGTGGTCCACATCTGGTGGCTGCGGCCGTGGAATACGAATCCGCTGATGCGCGCCTCCGATCGGATAGAAGCGGCGGTGCGGATCATCGTGGTAGCCGCGGTGCTGACCGCGGTTCCGGTCGCGGGGGCGCTCGGGACCGCGGCCTACACCGCCGACGCGGCCCGGATTCGCGCCGAGCGCGAAACGAGAACGGTTGTTACGGCGGTGGTTACCGAGCAGCCCGCACGCACGTCGGAACACGACGTGCAGGCCGCGGTGCAATGGCTGGCGAACGGCCGGTCCGGCGCCGCGACCGTATCGGTCCCTCGCCTTGCCCGGTCCGGCGATCGGATCGCGGTATGGCTGGGCCCCGATGGTGCGCCGACCAGTCGGCCGCGGGATCCCGCCGCGGCGCCGATGACCGGGATCGGCGTTGGCGTCGTCCTGCTCGTCGGCGTGTGTTTCTGTGGAGGGTGTCTGGTCCAAGGCACCGCATGGCTGCTGGACCGGCGCCGTAGCGTCCGATGTGACCGGCAATGGCGACAGCTCACGCGATCGATCAACGAAGACCGGCAATGACATCGGTATCGAAAGGGCAGACCATGGCAGACGAACGCTCCTCCCGGACAGCACAACTCGACCCGCCGATCCTCGCGGCCGTCGACGGTTCGACGAGTTCCTATGCGGCTGTCGCCTGGGCTGCCGTCGACGCCACATTGCACCACCGCAAGCTGCACCTGCTCACGTCCATGGCGATCGAGACCCGCTTGGGACCGGGCCCGATGCTGTCCGAGGCGGACGTCGAATGGCTGCGCCGAGAGGCGGAGCGCATCGTCGCCGAAGCTACCCGCGTAGCCCGTACAGCCGCACCCGGCGGGGATCTCACCATTACCACCGAGATCACCTCCGGATTAGTCATCCCCACGCTGATCGAGCGTTCGGCGGAGGTCCGCATGCTGGTGGTCGGCAGCCGCGGCATCGGCGCGTTCCAGCGCGGTCTGCTCGGCTCGGTGAGTACCGCCGTCACCCGCCACGCCCACTGCCCGGTCGCGGTGATCCACGACATCTCGGCCGTCGATCCGGTCTCCGCGAGCCGCCCCGTCCTGGTCGGCGTCGACGGCACCGACAACAGCGTGCCCGCCATCGAACTCGCCTTCGAAGAAGCCTCCCGCCGTAAGGTCGGCCTGGTCGCTCTGCACGCCTGGAGCGATACGAGCGGACTGGATCTGCCCATCACGGGCTGGGAGACTGCCCAGCAGTCCGAACAGGCGCTGCTCGCCGAAGGTCTCGCGGGCTGGAGCGAACGCTATCCGGATGTCGAGGTCCGTCGAATCGTGGTCACCGACCGACCCGTGCACTCGCTGCTCGAGGAATCGGACAACGCCCAGCTGTTGATCGTCGGCAGCCACGGCCGCGGCGGATTCAACAGCATGCTGCTCGGCTCCACCAGCAATGCGCTGCTGCATGCGGCCGAGGTGCCGATGATCGTGGTTCGCGCGCACTGATGTCCGTGAAATGCCCTGTACGCCAGTCGATCTCGACGCCAATACTGGGTGGCTGGTGAAGGGGGCTCATGGTGACGCCGGTAACCGATCCGATCGAACGGGCGGCGGCGATGGATCTCACCGTGCTGGTCCCCGACCGGGCATCGTTGCGGATGAACATCGGCGCGATCCTGATCGCTGGGTTCGCCCAACGCGTGGTCGATTCACCTGGGAGCTGCGCAGGGGCGATGCCGGGACTTCGGACCGACTTGCCTACGGCACCGCGTGGATGCGTACCGCCTCGAGCTGGGTCGGGGTGCCGAGGACGATCAGGATAGTGCCGAGGTGGAGCTGGATTTCGTCGGTGGGGTTCGCGATGAACTGGCCGTTCGAGGTTCGAAGGGCCAGCACCAGCGCGCCGGTGGTCCGGCGCAAGGCACTGTCGGTCAAGGAGCGGCCGACCAGGGGTGACTCGGCGCTGATCGCGATCTCCTCGATCCGGTATTCGAGGGTGTCCTCGTGCATGACCACGTCGAGGAACTCGGCCACATTGGGTTGCAACGCGAATGCCGCCATCCGGCGACCTCCGATCAGCTGGGGGTTGACCGCCCGATTCGCCCCGGCGCGAAGCAGTTTGGATTTGGAGCCTTCGGTCCGCGCCCGCGCGATGATCACCAGATCTACGCTCAGTGATCTGCTCGACAGCGTCACGTATACGTTGTCGGCGTCATTGTCCAGTGCTGCGATCAAGGCGTGGGCGTGCTTGATGCCGGCCGCGTCGAGAACACTGTCGTCGGTGACATCGCCGATGATGTTCGCGAACTCGATGTCCTGCAATCGTTGTGGATCCCGATCGATGACCACGATCGTCTTACCGAGGCTGTTGAGGTACTGCGCGGTCGAGCGGCCCACTCGTCCCCAGCCGCACACGATGATATGCCCGCGCATCCGGTCTATCCGGCGGTTCATTCTTCTCCGCTCCAAATGGTGCCGCAGATGTCCTTCGATGAGGGCCTCCAGCAGGACCCCGAACAAATAGAAGACGGTGCCCGCGCCGACCAGGATGAGCACCATGGTGAACACCTGGCCCATCGGGGTGAGCGGATGGACCTCCCGGAAACCGACCGTCGTTATCGTCGTCACCGTCTGATAAAGCGCGTCGAGGAACCCGAATCCCAGAATCACATAGCCGACGGTGCCTGCCAGCGCCACAAGCACGAACGCCAGCACCACACGGCTGAGGCGACGCAAGGGGTTCACTCGACGATTGTGGCATCGGCCGGGGCTCTCGCCCAGGTGAAATGGCTCGCCGCCCCAAAATATGGTGATTGCGCCGCTGAATGACGGTCAGTCCCATCCTGCCGTAAGAGCCTGGTCGAGCAATAGGCGGCGTTCGGCGACGGCCACCGCGCGCCGGGCCGCTGGGGCGGCGTCCGGGGTGACGGAGATCGAGGTGATGCCCATGCGGACAAGACGTTCGGCGAACTCGGGATGGTTGGAGGGAGCCTGACCGCACAGCGAGGAAGTGATGCCGAGGTTGCGGGCAGTGGTGATGATGCGGCCGATGGCGTCCAGGACAGCCGGATCGGATTCGTCGAAGAGTTCTGCGCACTGTTCGGAGTCGCGATCGACGCCGAGCATCAGCTGGGTGAGGTCGTTGCTGCCTATGGAGACACCGTCGATGCCGAGACCGACGTATTCGGGCAGCCAGTGGATGACCGAGGGGACCTCGGCCATGACCCAGCGATGCAGGCCGCGCTGGCGGCCGAGGGGGCTGGCGTCGACGAGGCGCAGGCAGGCTTCGAGTTCCCAGCGGGTGCGGACGAAGGGGATCATCAAGTGCAGGTTGGGGGTTTGTTCGCGGACTCGGGCCAGCGCGGCCAATTCGAGGTTGAACATTTCGGGTTCGCGGATGTAGCGGTAGCAGCCGCGGTAGCCGATCATCGGGTTGTGTTCCACCGGTTCGTAGGTGGTGCCGCCGGTGAGTTCGCGGAATTCGTTGCTGCGCAGGTCGGTTGCGCGGTAGATGACCGGGCGTGGCGCGAAGGCGGTGGTGATCCGCAGCAGCGAATCGGCCATCGTGTCGACGAACCGTTTTTCCTCGCCGCGGGCGATGAGGTCGCGGGGGTGTCTGCCGCCGAGGGCCTGAGTCAGCAGGTTTTCCGCGCGGAGCAGACCGACGCCGTCGACGTCGGTCTTCGCGGCGCGTTCGGCCGCCTCGATAAGCCCGAGATTGACATAGACGTGGGTGGCGGTCGATTCGGTGGCGTTGGCTGCCGGTGCGGCGGCCGGGATCGCGGTCGTAGGTGTTTCCGGTTGTCCTGCGCGGACTTCGCCCGCGGAGCCGTCGACGGTGACAATGAGGCCGTCGGTGAGTGCGGTGGTCGCGGTGCGGGCGCCGACAATGCAGGGCACGCCGAGCTCGCGGGCGACGATGGCGGCGTGACATGTCATGCCGCCGCTGTCGGTGACTACGGCGGCGGCACGAGTCAGAGTGGGCAGCCAGTCCGGATTGGTCATCACCGCCACCAAAACCTCACCGTCGCGCAGGGATGACCCCTGGGCGGGGGAGGAGAGGATGCGGACGGCGCCGGTCGCGATGCCGGGCGCGGCGGCCAGACCGCGCACCAATACGGGTTGCGGCACTGCGGTCGACATCGGCTGGGGGCTGGGCTGGTCGGCGAGCGTGGTGATGGGCCGGGCCTGCACCAGCCACAGGGCTTCGTCGTCGAAGGCCCACTCCACGTCTTGTGGTTTGCCGCCGTGGTGTTGCTGAACGGCCAGCGCGAGCCGTGCGACGGCCGTTGCCTGCTTCTCGTCGAGTGCCGGTAGTTCCGCCTCGTCACCTGTCAGTTCCACCTGCCGGTCGCCGTCGGGACCGGCGACGATCGCGTAGGTCTGGTGTCCGGTGCGGGTTTCGAGCAGAGTGGGGCCGACCGCGTCGAACAGGTAGGTATCGGGTTCGGTCGCGCCGGACACCACGACCTCGCCCTGGCCGCGGGCGGATTCGATCACCACCCGGTCCCGGCGGCCGGTCGCGGGATCGGCGGTGAACGCGACGCCGGAGGTTCGTGCGGCCACCATGCGCTGCACCACCACGGCCATCACCGGGCGCGCGTGCATTCCGCGCCGGGCGCGATAGGTGACCACGCGCGGGGTGAACAGCGAGGCCCAGCAGTCGATTACGGTCTCGAGCAGCTTCGTGTCGCCGTGCACATTGGTGCGGGAAATGTTCATCCCGGCGAAGGAAGAGGTGGCGCTGTCCTCGCCGATCGCGGAGGAGCGGACCGCCACCGGAACCCGGTCGCCGAGTGCGTGATACGCGGTGAGGATCGCCTCGCGGACAGCTCCGTCGAGCACGGCCTTGTGCACGAGTTCGCGCATCTGACGGCACAATTCGGCCACCCGCGAGGTGTTCGCGCTCGATTCGAGTGCCTCGGTGTGCAGCCGATCCAGTTCCCGGCCGTCGGGGCCCTCGGTGATCACCTGCTCGTAGCATGCCCGCAGGATCGCGAACCCCGGTGGCACCGGCAGCCGCGCCGCCACCAGTTCGCCGAGGTTCGCGCCCTTGCCACCGGCTCGATCCCCATCGGTGAGACGGAGTTCCTCGAATCCGGCCACATAGTCGCCCATCGCGATTCCCATCACTGTGCGCTCGTTCGAAATCGGGTTGTCCTCAGCGTCACTCCGAGCCGACGCCGGTGACTACGGCCGAAGGTCCCGGTCACATATGGCATTGGGCTCCGGCGAATCATCAGGCATGCGCGACTACGCCGAACGAGGTCTTCGGTCCTCGTAGATAGTGACAATCGGTCCTCCGTCCCTCGAACTGCCGCTTAGCGGAACGCCTTTGGGCGCAACGGGTGGCCGGCGCCACGCGAAGCAGTATGCGAGCGGTTTTGCTCTCCTGCGCGCCCAACCCGCGGTCGGGGAGGTACGCCCGGTGGGCGCGTACACCCGGCGATGGCGCTGGACAGGGCTCGGCGGCGGCTCAACGCCCCCGCGGGCGTGTGTGGGCGATCCCTTCGGCAAGCAGGATCCGATGGGCCTCTTGCGCCGCCGAAGCGGTTCGCCGGTTACCGGATTCGTCGGTGGGCAGCCGCTCCAGCCCGTGGACGAGCGCGGCGACAGCATCTCCGAGCGCCCGGACCCGATACTCGAGCAGAACCAGCCGAGCGACCTCGGGCTCGTCGGAGGACGATGTCCGTTCAGGGGGCAATTCGTCGAGTTCGGCGCGGGCGCCGCACAGCACCCCGTAGAGCGGCATGGGCAGCACCGCGAACACCCGGTTCAGCTGGCCAGAGGAGAACAGGTCCGACAGCGCACTGGTGACCGCACCCGCGACCGGGCCGACCTCGCCGGGATCGACACCCGCGGCCTTGGCGAAATCCGTGACGAATTCGGTGAGACCGTGGTGCACCGGCACACGGCTCGGCACCCAGCCCTCGTAATAGACGCCACGCAGGACCTCGGGCAGCTGCGCGGACAGGTGTGCAGACCCGGTGACGCTGATCCGATCCCGGACGGTGTGCATCCATGCGCGCAGGGCGCGATAGGCGAAGCCGCGGTCATCGGTGTCGAGGCCGTCGGCAACCGCCCGCACCCACTCGTGCGCGGTATGCAGGGCGGTCGCGAACGGATCGTCTGAAGGCGGCATGGTGTCCTCCTTGGAATTCACCCTGTGCGAATCGGGGTGGCGCATCACCCAGCCTGCGACGACAACGGGCTCGGGCCAAGGGCCGAAGGTTGCCGGAGGGCGAGACGATGGTCCTGATGTTGATCCAACCTAGCGACCATTCGCCAGGAACTGTCGTCGGCAATCAGGGGCCGAGGCAGGCATTAACGCTGGGGACGTCGCGCCGCGACATCGCACGGCGGTGCCGGATTCCGATAACCGTTACCGGTCGATCGTTCTGCCCGCGACGCCTGGCGTGCGATGTCGACATCCCTCCGGGAAAATGGACCTGGTCGGCAGTTGCGGATGCCCGGGATCCCGATCGGCACCGTTGTCTTCGCGCACGAGAGCGACAGCGCGCTCGAATCGAATTCTTGGCGCGCCTCCAGGTGGAATCATCGGATGCTCATAGCGCGGGTCGGTCCGGGTGCGCCACCATGACCGGGCAATGCGCATGCTGCACCAGCCAAGTGCTGGTCGAGCCGAGTAAGAGGCCCTGGAATCCGCCACGGCCGCGGCTGCCTACGACAACGAGTTGGGCCGATGTCGACCACTTGGCCAGATGCTCGCGCGGACCGGTAGCGAAGACCTTCCGGGTGACGATCACATTCGGATACTTTCCCTGCCAGCCCGCGAGGCGCTCGGCCAATAGCGCGTGCTCGGCGATCTCCAGGTCGACAATGGGGATTTCGAGATACTGGTGACCAGCGAACTGGCCCTCGTTCAGATCACTCCAGGCATGTATGACGACGAGTTCGGCCTTGCGTTCGGAGGCTTCCGCGAACGCGGCGGCGATGGCGGCCTCACCGACCGGGCTGCCGTCGACACCGACCACGACCGGTCCTGTGGTGCGGGTTCGCTGCCCGTTGCCGGTGTCGCGCACCACGACGATGCGGCCGTGTCCGTGGCTGGTGACCGCGAGCAGGGTCGACCCGAAGTGGGCGAGGGTGCCGACACCTGGCGTGGCGCCGATGGCGACGAGATGGGCGCTTTCGGACAGCGCGATCAGCAATTTCGCCGGATCCGCTTCGGAAAGTTCAGTAGTTATCTGCAGATTCAGGTCGATGTCGCTGGCCAGCCGCTGAGCCGAGGCGAGGACCTGCTCGCCGCGCGCGCGCATTCTGTCGCCGACCGTGGGCACCATCACGTCGTAGGCGCCGAGGAGCGAACGGGTAGCGGCGAGATCGAGGGCGTGCACGATATGTAATCGCCGTCCGCGCTGGGCAGCGGTTGCCGCGGCCCAGCGGACAGCGAGGTCGGCGGTTCCCGAGCCGTCGGTACCGACCACGACTGCTGCCGATGCCAGGTGGTGCGGATTCTCGTGCTGAACGGCCATGACAAATTCCCCTTCGAATTTCGACAATTCGGTGACTCGAACGGTAGAAAACGGGGGGACACCGGACTGCGTGCATTGGTCCTCGATCGGAGGGACGATGGGTGCCCCGACAGTCCATGACCGGATCTGGGGATGACCGTCGGCATTGCCAATGTGGGCTTCTGGCCGCCCTGTCCGGTGGTGCTGGCGGCATTCCCGAAATCCGATTCCTCGGCCTCGAAGTAGGCCACGGACGGGCCCAACGTCATCACCGCTGGTGACCTTTCGCATCTGCCGCATGGGTAGTCCGGCGCGAGACGATGAGGCAGTGGTAGCGGCCGTGGCCGACCCCGGTCACGGCGTCCACGCCGTCGAGATGGACCGGCTGCGATGACCGAATTGGGCCCGTTGGACTCGGGATTCATGGAACTAGAGGACACCGATCGGCACGTGAGTATCGGGATAGGGGCCGTGGCGATCGTCGCGGGCTCGCCGCCGACGCGCGCGGAGTTCGCCGGGGAACTGGCGAGGCGGCTGGCAGTGGATACGCGGCTGAGGCAAAAAGTGCGCAGGAGGCCCTGGGATCTCGCCGCGCCGGTCTGGGTGGATGATCGCGAATTCGATTTGGCGCACCACATTCGATGGATGGCGCTCCCGGAGCCCGGTGATGACGCGGCACTGTTCGAACTGGTGGCGACGGTCATGGAGGAGCGACTCGACCGCGACCATCCGTTGTGGCAATGCGTCATCATCGAACATCTCGCGAACGACCGCTGGGCAATGATCGTGAAGGCGCACCACAGCATGGTCGACGGCATATCGGGAATCCAGTTGTTCGAGCGGTTCTGCGACGAATCAGCGGCAACAGACCGTGCGCCGACGCAACCGCAGGCGCATGGAGCAACCGACTGGCGCGGCCTGATGGTGCAGGGCCTGCGGCTACCCTTCGACGCACCGCGGTTCGCGCTGAGTACCTTGCGTGCTGCGATTCCGCTGGTCGCGGCCGCCGTGCGACCCGCGCCCGACACTTCGCTGAACGGTCCGATCGGACGCCAGCGGCGATACGCGGCGGCGCGGACCCCGCTGAGCACCGTCCGGGAAATCGGCGCGACCTTCGGCGTGACCGTGAACGATGTCGCGCTCGCCGTCCTCACCGCCGCGTTCCGCACCCTGCTGCTACGCCGCGGCGAGGATCCCGAAACCGACCGACTGCGGATTCTCGCCCCGGTGTCGACACGCGCCGCGAATGCGAAAAACGTGCTCGACAACCGCGTTTCGGTGATGCTTCCGCTCTTGCCCGTCCAACTGGCCGATCCGGTGGATCAGTTGACCGCGGTGCACACACAGATGGCGCACCATAAGCAAGGCGGCGAGGCCTCGGCCGCGAACTCGTTCATTACGCTGGCCGGATTGCTGCCCTTCGCATCGGTGGCCTGGGCAGTCCGGCTCGCCTCCCGGTTCCCGCAGCACAGCATCGCGGGTCTGGCGACGAATGTGCCCGGCCCGAAACGCCGCCTGTATCTGCACGGCCGAGAGGTGCTGGAGATCCTGGCCTATGTCCCTATCGCGATGCGTCTGCGCACCGGCGTCGGCATCCTCAGCTACTGCGACCAACTGATGTACGGCATCACCGGCGACTACGACACCACACCCGATATCGAGGTGCTGGCCGCCGCCATCGAGGAGGCCACCGACCGCCTGCTCGAACGCGCCCGCGACGCGGCGCATCCGGCCTGAGAGAGGACCATATGCCCCGGCGGTCGGGCCACCGGACTCTGTGATGGCGGGCATCTCCTGGCGGATAGTCGAAGTACCGACCACCGCAGCGGGGCCGGCCCTACCCGATGCTACGGACTGGACCGCCGCGGTGGTCGTCCAACAGCCGCGACAGAGAGGTGCCGTCGATGATCCGAATGGATCGGCTGAGCAAGTCCTATGGCGACAAGCCGGCGTTGTCCGCGGTGACACTGCAGGTTCCCGCCGGAGTCGTCTTCGGCTATCTGGGTCCCAACGGTGCGGGCAAAACGACGACGATTCGAATCCTCGTCGGCCTCATGCGGCCGACCAGCGGATCGGCCAGCGTCTGTGGTGCGGATACGGTGCGCGATCGCGAGATCGCGCAACGCCACATCGGATATCTGCCGGGCCAATTCGTCGCCTACCCGGATATGACCGCGGACCAATATCTGAGGTATGTGGCCAATCTGCGCGGCGGCGTCGATCACAGCGTCCGCACTGTGCTGGCGAAGCGCCTCGACCTGGATGTCACCGACCGCATCGGTGCGATGTCACACGGCAACCGGCAGAAGGTCGGCATCGTGCAGGCCTTCATGTCCGAACCGGACCTACTCGTTCTGGACGAGCCGACAACCGGACTGGATCCGCTGGTACAGCGCGAATTCCTTGCCATGGTCCGCGAGGCCCGCGATGCGGGCCGCACGGTTTTCCTTTCCTCCCACGTGCTTTCGGAGGTGCAAGCGGTCGCCGACACGGTCGGGATGTTGCGTCGGGGGCGGCTGATCGAGGTCCGGTCGGTCACCGAGCTGACCAGTGCGGCTTCGCACCGGATCGACCTGCGCTTCGCCGGGAAGGTTCCGGACCTGGACGCGCTGCGGCGGATCGAGGGCGTGCGAGAGGTCCGGCGCAATGGCACCGCCGTCCATATCGAACTGGCGGGGTCGACCGCGGAACTGTTGAAGGCGATCGCACCATACGGCGTGGTCGACATCATCAGCAGGGAACCCGACCTGGAAGAAATCTTCCTCTCGTACTACGGACAGGCGTGAAGCGATGCTGCGCAATGTATACCTGAAGAGCTTGCGCGATCAGCGCCGTGGACTGCTCGGCTGGAGTATCGGCATCATCGCGCTCGTCCTGCTGGAATCGGCGCTGTGGCCATCGATTTCGGATATGGCAGGGCTGCGGGACTTCCTGAACAGCTATCCGGAACCGCTACGCAAGCTGTTCAATATGGACCAATTCGTCACCGGCACGGGCTTTCTGAACGCGGAACTGTTCAGCATGCTGCTGCCGATCCTCTTTCTCGTCTTCGCCATCGGACGCGGTGCGAAGGCGGTTGCGGGGGAAGAACAGAGCGGCACGCTGGAGGTACTTCTGATCACCCGCCTCTCTCCGGTTCGCCTGGCAGTCCAACAGGCGGCGGTCCTCGCCACGGTGGTGGTCGTGCTCGGGGCGGTGTTGTGCGGCTCGATCATCGCGTGCTCGGCGCTGTTCGGACTCGGCATCTCGACCGGGGCCGCGCTGACCGGCTCGTTGGCAATGGTGCTGCTGGGTATTGAATTCGGTTGGCTCGCTCTGGCGGTCGGCGCGGCGACGGGACGACGGATTGTCGCGCTCGGCACCGCATCGGTGTTCGCCGTCGCCGCCTACGTACTGTATGTCGCGAGCAAGATCGTCGAGAGCGTACGGCCATGGGGGCCGCTCTCGCCGTTCGATCAGGCGATCGAGGACGGTCCGCTCGGTGCGGGTCTCCCGGCGGCCTATGCGTGGTTGGTGCTGTCCGGTTCCGTGGTGCTGCTGGCGGCACTGCCCGTATTCAACCGGCGGGATATCGTCGCCGTCTGATCCGCGGCCGAACGAACCGACCGGCACATCGGGCACGAGGTCCGTGCCGGTCGAGGATATTCGGCTCTGTCTGCGGGTGAATTGTGGTGGCATGGGTGGACCGGAGTCGGGTACGTGAAGAAGTGGGTCGGTCGAGGACGGGCCCAGCGTAGTTCAGGGCCGGGTGATTTCGAGGATGTCCGATAGCGGTCGCCGCGGTGTCGGCGGCTGGTCGTCCGCCTCCGGGGCGGTGCCGACCCGGATGACGACCTGCGGCACTCCGGGGTGAGTGAGCATGCCCGCGAGGATCTTTCGGGTCGCGGGAAGTTCGGTGACGTGCGTCAGCGCGCAGGTGGACAGTCCGATTGCGGTGCATTCGAGCAGGACCGCCGATAGCGCCTCACCGGTGTGCAGCCACTGTGGGATCGACTCGCCGGGCGAACTCAGCACCAACAGCCGGGCCTTGTCCTCCATCTCGGCGCGGCGCATCGAATGCGGCGCGGAGGGGAAGGTGCGTCCCACGCTCACGCGCGAGAATTCCTCATCGGAGACGAGTGAACTCGTAGGGACACCTTCGGGGGTGTCGGCATGCCCCGCCCACCAGTGCAACTCGGTCTGGTAGCTCATGTCGTATCGACGCAGCGCCTTGGTCTGCTCGGACGCCGCCGCCAACTGTGGGCTGGCGCTGTCGTCGAGCACGTCGAATTCGAGTTCATGCGGCGTCACCAGCATGCGCGCGGCGTGCACGAGCTGGGGCCAATCGTGCGGTTCGCCCATCGGGAGTCGATCGGTGCGACGGCGTTCGATGGCGCGAGCGCGGGCGCGGATGCCCTCGGGCGGATCGGGCCACGGCCGGAAGTCGAGTGCCGCGAGATATTCGGGCCGCGTGGGCTCGGGCAGTCGCACCGTATCGGTGTGCCAGCCTTGGGCAGCCAAGGCGGTGCGGACGTGGTGCAGCATCGCGCCACAGCTGATCACGAGCTGGCGGCTCAGCGGATCGGCGGCGGTCAGCTGTCGGTCGGGATCACGGTACAGATTCAGCCGGACCCCGTCGAAAACCCAGCGCCACGGCTGTGTGTTGTGCACGGACGGGGCCCGACTGGCGAGTCGCAGCGCCGCCAGTATGGCTGGATGGTCCGGTACGGCGGGCGCGGAAGGAACACCGGTGCTGGTCATGATGCAAGCGTCGTCTTCACGACGGCCGCTCGGTACGGGCCTTACGCCTATTCTCGAGGGTCGATGGTCACCTGGGCGGCGGCTCGGGGCGCGGCGCGGCACGCGGGTGGTTACCTGGATCGGTGGTCAGCTGTTGGTCGCCTGGTGGGTCGTGTTGGTGCCGTGTCCACGCAAGGTCTCCAACCGGCTGACGTACTCGTCTCGGTCGATCTCGCCGCGGGCGAACCGCGCAGCGAGAAGTTGTTCCGCGGTAATGGATTCCGGGGTCGAGGGCCGACTGTCATGCGGCTGCGACGCGAACTTCACCAGCATCACGAAACCCGCGATCAGCAGTCCCCAGAACACCACCATCCAGATACTCATCCAGGCGTAGCCCCAACCGCTCAAACCGTGGTCGTACCAGAACATCATTGCTTGCCTTCTCCTCGACGTGGGTCGGGTGCGGCGCCCGAACCTCTGCTGTAGCCGATTCCAGGATGCGCCGCGGCAGAGCAGGACAGCAGGGGATAAACGCCCTGTTGGCGGGGCCGATGGTCAGCCATCGCGGCAGACAGATCGACGCCGTCGGCGCAGGGACGTTCGGCGGCGGTGCCGAATCCGACGATCGTCACCTCCGGCGGCGGGATGACCCGATCACCGAATAGGGGAATTGGCACCTGTGCCTGTGACTTTCGGCCCCTCCCGTTGGGAATCGGAGCGATGTCACAGTCGAAGTACACGAGCGACAAGGAGCGCCGATCGTGACTCCTGGCGAGAAGAATCCCTATCCTGTCCACCTTCGCGGAGACCTCGACGAACCGCTATCACGCTGGCTGTGGCTGGTGAAATGGCTGCTGGCGATTCCGCACTACATCATGCTGTTCTTTCTCTGGATCGCCTTCGTGGTGCTGACTATGGTCGCCGGATTCGCCATCCTGTTCACCAGGCGCTATCCGAGGGTGCTCTTCGACTTCAACGTCGGGGTGATCCGCTGGACGTGGCGGGTGCAGTTCTATTCGCACGCCGCGCTCGGCACCGATCGGTATCCGCCGTTCACGCTGCGCCCCACCAACTATCCGGCCGACTTCCAGGTCGACTATCCCGAACAGCTATCGCGTGGTCTGGTCCTGCTGAAGTGGTGGCTGCTCGCGATCCCGCAGTACCTGGTCGTGCTCGCCATGACCGGTGGTGGGGTGAACTTGGGCGACGACAATGGCAAAGGCGGCGGCACGGTGCCGCTACTCGGTGTGCTGGTGCTGATTGCGGCGGTGATTCTGCTGTTCACGGCGAAGTACCCGCCCAAATTGTTCGATTTCGTGATCGGCATCAACCGCTGGCTGTACCGCGTGCTGGCGTACGCGGCGCTGATGCGCGATGAGTACCCACCCTTCCGGCTCGATCAGGGGCCACGCGACATCGTCGATGTCACCGTGGCGTGACCTCGGAACGACACCTCCACAACGGCCACCGAAGGGTCATGTCGCAGAGTGAAACGCTTCGTCGTCACGGAGTCTGGTGCGCACGGCGCGTAGCGTGTCCTGTTCTGGTGTCCGGCAGTGGATTCGGGCCGAGGTGTGTGGCTGACCGCCGGGTGCGCTGTCGGCTTCGTCTACTGGTTCACCCTCCAGACGATGTACCGGATCGGCGCGCTGCGCCGGTACTGCGCGGTCGCCCGGGCGGCGCCGCTGGTGCTGCTGTCGCTGGTGTAGTTCGGCGGCTCGAATCGGCCGGCAGGAGAACTCCGGTCGATGGTCCTCACGTCAAGGGTCTTTCGGCACTGATGTGGTTGGTGCACTTGATGTTTGCATCGACATCAGGTGTGAGTGCCAGACGAGGAAATCGAAGAACGAGGTCAAATCGTCATGTGTTCGTCCGCAGGGTGGTCGACCCCGGTGTTTCCAGGCGTCATCGTATTTCCGCGCGGTCGCGTTCCCGACTTGGAGATCGAACGTGTGGCGGGCGCGGTCGGTCGGTTGCTGGCAAGGTACGCGATCGAGGGCGGTGCCCGAGTGAAGATCGCCGGCGCGAACTGCGCAAACGGACCACTGCTGGTGCAAGTGAACCTACGGGTGCGCGGCACTCCTGCGCGCATCCAAACGTTGACGCCGGGTGCGGGCGTGGTGTTGCCCGCAGTAGTGCGATTGGAGGAGCTGATCAGACGGTTGTCGACCGGCCGGCAAACTTCGCTCGGGCCGGATCCGACGCGGCCGCCACTCGCTTCGTCCGGTGCGGGGGTGATCATTCGCCGCAAGCATTTCACACTACTGATGGCCGCGCCCGCCACGGCCGTGTCGGTAATGGACGCGATGGACTATGATGCGCACCTGTTCACTGATGCGGCCACTGGTGCCGACGCGATCGTCTACCGAAGCGGGCCTTCCGCAATCCGGTTCGCCCGACAGCGACTCCATGATCCGTCAGCCGCGTCGTCGGTGACCGTCGATGCTGTCCTCGCCCCAGAGCTGTCCGAGGCTCAGGCCGTCGACCGGCTTTGCGACGCCGGGCTGCCGTTCCTTCTCTTCACCGACCCCGGCGACGGTCGCGGACACCTCCTGTATCGCCGCTACGACGCGGACTTGGGGCTGGTTGCCCCGGTTGCCGCCGAGCAGGCGACTACCACGTGAGTCGATGAGTTGTCCCTGCCGACGGCGAGATTCGTGTGCCGCCGATGAGCCCGTGGTGTTCGGAGCATTGAGCACGGATTTGCTGCCCGCGCGCGGGGTACCCCGATTCTGCACCATGTCCGTGGCTCTTACCTCGTGTTCCCCGGATGCGTGGGGCTGAGCCCCAGGCGCCGGCGAGTGCCTATGATCTCAGTGCCTGGATGTGGCGCCATGTCCATCCGCGCGGTACGGAGCGGCGGTCGATAAGGGTCCAATGTCCCTGGGATGATATTCATTTCGGCACTCTGGCGGCTTGCAGGCGTGGCGATGCCGAGACGACGACAGTATGCGCCCATCGATGAAGTCCGTCCGGAAGCAAGAGACCGGCCGGAACAGGCCCGCGCGGTTGATATGACCGAGGTTCGACACACACTCGCCACTACACCCGGACGTGGGTGAGGGCACCTTGCCGCGTATCAGGCGAGCGAGAGGAAGAGTTTCTCCATCTTCTTCGTGTCGACGCTGTCCGGGCCGCCGGTGGTCAGGCAGTGCTGAAGTCCGGTGGCCACCAGTGCGTATCCGCTGCGGCTGAGTGCCTTGTTGACCGCGGCGAGTTGGATGAGGACATCCTCGCATTCGGCCCCGTCTTCCATCATGCGGATGACGGTGGCGAGGTGTCCGTGTGCCCGCTTCATGCGGGTGATCACGGCCTTCACGTCAGCGGGCTCGAGTCGCACGGTGCCTCCTTCGTCTGGTCGGCCTGTCGCGGGCCGCACTTACCGATTGTATATCCCCCCAGGGGGATGCTACCGTCGAGAGTGTATCCCCCCGGGGGGATGCAGTGGCGAGGCAGAACCCCCGAGCCCCGCAGCGGACACGAAAGGAATCCGATGTCATCACTTGTCCAGCACGCCCACGCCTCCCGTTACGGCACCGAGGTTCTCCGCGAACTCTCACCCCAGCACCGTGAACTACGCCGCGCGATCCCCGAGGTCTACCGGGGCTTCGGCGAACTGAGCAAGGCCGCCTTCGCGCCCGGTGCGCTCGACCGCAAGACGAAGGAGCTGATCGCCCTGGCGATCGGTGTGGTCGAGGGCTGCGACGGCTGCATTGCCTCGCACGGGCAAGCCGCCGCCCGCGCCGGGGCCACCCGCCAGGAAGCTGCTGAAGCCATCGGCGTTACCTTCCTCATGCACGGCGGCCCGGCCACCATCCACGGCGCCCGCGCCTACGAAGCGTTCTGTGAATTCGCCGACGCCGTCGACGCCGACGTAACTCCCGTATGACCGTCGATCACCGAAAGGCACCCACAATGTGTAGCCCCGCCCGCTGCAAATCCTGTGGCAAAACAACATGGTCCGGCTGCGGTCGGCACGTCGCGCAGGTCAAGGCCGTCGTTCCCGCCGAGCAATGGTGCCCCGGCCATCCGAACACTGACGACAATGGCTGGCTGCACCGACTTCTCGGCCGATAGAAAGCCGGCGATGCGGTGAATGCGAAACTGCGCACGACCGTGCGTACGATGTGCGACGACGTCGTCTAGAAGATAGGGATATCGCCCCGACGAACGCGAGCGGTTTGTCACTGGGGTCTGAACAACCCGCTCGATTCAACCCAGGTGGCGGCCGCCCTCCGCACCGCGCACTGACCACCACAGCCTGAACAGTCGGGCTATCGCTCGTTCGAGCGGCGATCCGGCAATCGGTGAGAATGGATCTTGTGTCGGATATCCGCCGGTTTCACTTGGATGTTGAGGTCTCGCTGGTCAGTCGAGTTTTCGATGACGTGGACTCGGTATGTCTTTTGCGCGCCTACGCCGATGAGCGCGCTGGAATGGTGGGCTTTCGAGACCCGCCCAACCTCGACAGTTGTCGACTTCGCCCGGTGGCGCAACTGCAGGGCCGTGCCGAGTGAATGGCTCGGCGGAGGTCTATTTGAGTTTGAGGGCAGCGCCAATGTTGTCGGCCAATGCCCTTGCGATCGTGCGTGATCCGGGCTCGAGTTCGGAAACTTCCACGTCCTTGCCGGAACTGTCCAATCCGGAAACGGCCACGTCGACAACCGCGTTGCTTTTGCGGAAGGCGGTGATGGCGCGGGTGACCTTGGGGCTTCCGTTAGCACCTTCGAGTGATTCGTCGCCGAGGCTATAGGTGGTGCGGCCTTTGACCTGGTCGCGGACGAAATCCAATTGGTGCTTGGCGGAGGCGACCGCATGATCGTCGGAATGGAGCGAGAACGTCAAGGTGATGAAGCGGCGTTCCGCCGCAGTGATCAACCGGGTCCCGACGGGTGTGGGCGGGGCCAGATACAACGCGCCACAGACCTTTATCGACTGACCAGGCTCCGAAGCGGGCAGGTTGCCCTCGTCCTCGAACGCGACGTCCGCGCTCCAGAGTTTGCCAGTGGACTGCCGGATGGCGTCCATGGCCGGTGCCGCCAGTTTTGCGCAGGAATCGGACATGCCGCTGAACAGCGGTGCCTCCACCGGCTCAGCCTCGGACCCGCATCCCGTCAGCCCACCCGCCACAACCGCCACGCTCACCGCGACTACGCTCAGCCCCCGTGCATCCATCAAGATCGTCACAACCATTCGATACGCGTCGGGGCTGAGGCTTCCCCGAATGACACGGCAGACCCTACCGTGCCTGCCGCCCAGCGCAATTGGATGCCACGGGGGGCCGGATGTGGGAGGTCGCCAGCATGGCCAGCTCCCAGATGGGGGACGCACAAGGAGGAATGGCCTACGCCTCGAATGTCTACCCTCCACCAGCCAGGCGAGTTGAGATCTCAGTAGCGATTCGGTCAGGACCGGTACCTGAGTTGGTATTTCTCATCTGATCTACCGTGCTTCTCGGGGAGCAATGCTCAGAACCTGTGGATCGGCTCGGGGGCATACCCTCCCGAGTGATCGATTCGAAGGTCACTGAGTAGGCCGACGTTGGCGCGTCGGCCGGGAGGGCACGCCCATGCTTACCGTAGTCAATGCCGACGGCACGACGCCGAACGGATCGCTGATCGACGAGATCGTCCGAGAGGGCGCCCGGCGCATGCTGGCCGCCGCGCTGGAGGCCGAGGTCGACACCTACCTGGCCGAACTGGCCGACCAGCGCGACGCCGACGGCCGTCGTCTGGTCGTGCGCAACGGGTCCCACCAGCCGCGACACATCGTGACCGGCGCCGGGGCGATCGAGGTCAAGGCCCCGCGGGTCAACGACAAGCGCGTCGATGCCGAGACCGGCGAGCGGAAACGGTTCTCCTCGGCGATCCTGCCGCCATGGGCACGCAAGACCCCGAAGATCTCCGAGGTGCTGCCGCTGCTCTACCTGCACGGGCTGTCCACCGGCGACTTCGTCCCTGCCCTGGAGCAGTTCCTCGGCTCGACCGCCGGGCTGTCGTCGGCGACCGTGTCCCGGCTCACCTCACAATGGACTGACGACCACAGGGCGTTCCAGAAGCGGGACCTGTCGATGACGGACTTCGTGTACGTCTGGGCCGACGGCGTGCACCTGAAGGTACGACTGGACCAGGCCAAGGCGTGCGTGCTGGTCCTGGTCGGCGTCCGGGCCGACGGCAGCAAAGAGCTGATAGCTATGGACGAGGGCTACCGGGAGTCCTCCGAGTCGTGGGCGAACCTGCTGCGCGACTGCGCCCGGCGCGGGATGCGCGCCCCGCATCTCGCCGTCGGCGACGGGGCGCTGGGCTTCTGGAAGGCGCTCCGGGAGGTGTTTCCCGAGACCAAGGAGCAGCGCTGCTGGGTTCACAAAACCGCGAATGTCTTGGATTCCATGCCGAAGTCGGCGCAGCCGGCCGCCAAGGCCGCGATCGCAGACATCTACAACGCCGAGGACAAAGCCCAGGCAGCCAAAGCCATCAGGACCTTCGAGCGGCAATACGGAGCGAAGTTCCCCAAGGCCGTCAAGAAGATCGCCGACGACGAGGACGTGCTGCTGGCGTTCTACGACTACCCGGCCGAGCACTGGATTCACCTGCGCACCACGAACCCGATCGAGTCGACGTTCTCCACCGTCCGGCTGCGCACCAAGGTCACCCGCGGTGCCGGATCCCGCGCGGCCGCCGTGGCGATGACGTTCAAGCTCATCGAGTCGGCCCAGGAGCGCTGGCGCGCGGTCAACGCGCCACACCTTGTCGCCCTCGTGCGTGCCGGAGCCCGCTTCGAGCGCGGCATCCACGTCGAGCGCGAGGAGGTCACCGCAGCATGACCAATCGCGCGGAGCGCCCGCTACTCTTCCTTGATGTCGACGGACCGCTTCTTCCGTTCGGTGAGAACCCGCAGCGCCAACGGCAAGGCGTTGCATCGGCATCACACTTATCGCGGCTCAGTCCCGAAGTGGGGCATCGGCTGGCGGCGCTGCCGTGTGAACTAGTTTGGGCCACAACTTGGGAAGACGAAGCCAACGCCGAGATAGCACCGCGGATCGGGCTGTCACAGCTGCCGGTCGTGAACTGGCCGGAGTCATCCGACAAGCATGAACGCGAGGACAGGTGGTTCGGGCTCTGCTGGAAGACCCGGACCCTGGTGGACTGGGCGGACGGACGCCCGTTCGTCTGGGTCGACGACGAGATCACCGACGCCGATCGGGACTGGGTGTCCGCGCATCATCGCGGGCGAGTCCTCCTCCACTACGTCACGCCGTCCCAAGGACTCACCGACGAAGACTTCACAGCCCTCGATCAATGGCTGCGAGCAGCATGAGCCACCCATGATCCACAGGATTTGACAATTGCTCCTTCTCGGGTGATCTGTCGTATCGCTGGTCAGCGGGTCGAGCACTGATCGTGCCATCGCGCCTCACAGGTTTTCTGGACAGGCTAGTTGTCGATTACCTGGTCTAACGTCTGCTGTTGAGCTGTGATCAGCAGGCTCTGTTGGTGGATGAGGTCACCGCGGGTCCGCAGGGTCTCCTCATGCTCCGGGCCGAGTACTCGGTTGCGCGTGTCGAGTAGTTGCTTGAAGTCAGCGGCGGCGCCCTCGTGGTCGCCGGCCGATGCCCGGGTGTCGGCCAGCATGTCCAGTGTTCGCAGTGTGTCCGGGTTGTCGGGTCCAAGCACGCGTGCCCGCCCGTCGTACACCTGCTGGTAATCGGCGACGGCTCCGGTGTAGTTACCCATGAGGGCGCGGGAGGTGGCCAGGTTGGAAAGCATGATCAGCGTCTCCTCGTGATCGGCACCGAGGATGCGTACTCGGGCGGCATGCAGCTGCTCGTAGCCGACGGCTGCCGCGGCGAAATCGCGGCAGTCGAACTGGAATTCGGTCAGCCGGCGCAGGCTGATCAGGGTGTCACGATGATCACCCCCCCGGCACGCGAGTCTGGTCTGCGATCAGCTGCTCGTAGTCCGAAACGATGCTCACCTGCTCCACGATACGACTGGAAAGGCAATTTGCTCAGCACTTTTCGGCGCGGTACGTCGCGCCCAGAACCGATCTGGTCACCCAGGCGGACCACCCGACGATTCGGATGACACTGAGCAGTCGCCCGCTGGCATCCGAATCCGGTTTCGCCGCTGACATTTTCGTGCGGTCTTGCGGATACTTCGTGGAGAGGAGTTCGGCCTCGGGTGTGACCTGCAGAGGTTCACGGCTCTGAATCTACAGCGATAGTCGGCATGTGGCCGCCAGTCGTCGACTGTTACTCGGCATGAGGTAGGTCCAGGGTGTCGAATTGGTGCGCGGACCAGATATGGCGCGACGGTTCCTCGGGGTAGGGCTGGGTGGTCGGCTCTGCGTTGTAGACGCGGGTGGTCCGTGTCTGTGGTTCGTAGGGTGCCCAGCCGGGTCTGCCGTGGGTTGCGAAGCTTACCCATTCAGTGCGCATGTGCTCGGCGACGTGAGTAATTTCGTTCGCCGCATTCGGGTGGGCGGAGCGGTGGGCACGCACCTCGTCGGGGCTGAGGGTGCCGAAGATGAGCAGGAAGTCCAGGCAGTGCGAGGCGCCCTGTTCGGAGTTGAAGCTCCAGGCCAGTTCGTAAAGCCACACGGGTCCGCCGCCTGTGTGCGCGGCGTCGGCGAGATGCAGGCTGGGCATCCGGAACAGCCAGTCGGTGTTGAGAAGTTCGAATCGGCGGCCGCGTGTGGCGGCCGGGTAGGCGGTGCGGTAGAGCCCGTCGCCATCCGCGTCTGGTGCGAGGTGATCGAATGCCGCGGCCATACGCGCTGGGGTCTGTCCGCTGCCTGGCCGGGACGTGTAGAGCCGGAACTCGTCGCGGGTGTGGCCGATGAGCAGGTCGACCTCGCGTGCGGCACCGTCTGCTACCGCAGGCCACGGTGCGCACGGCAGCACGTCGCCGTCGACGACGGGTGAGAACGGGGTGGGCGTGAGCGCCATCGGACCCCAGACCTCGACGAACTCCGGCATTTTGCCGATCACCGCGTTCGTCGCGTCGGTCAGTGCACGCGGTGGGAGACCGGCAAGATCAGCGATGGTGGCCTGGACGCCGAGCTGGACGGCGATCGTGGTCGAGATCGCGGCGGCGAGCTGTTGCGTGAAGTAGGTGCCGGGCATGCTTTGGCTGATCGCCCGGCGAAACAGTCCGGCCGCCCTCGGCATAACAAGCAGGGCGGCGATGCACGCGGCGCCCGCGGACTGGCCGAAGACCGTGACGTTGGCCGGATCACCGCCGAACGCGGCGATACTGTCCTGGACCCACCGCAGCGCAGAGATCTGGTCGAGGATGCCACGGTTGTTCGGGGCGCCGGTGATGTGGGCGAAACCGTCGGCACCGACGCGATAGTTCATGCTGACCACCACGACACCGGACCTGGCCAGCGTCGCACCGTCGCAATGCGGATCGGCGGAGTTGTTCTCCAGGTACGTGCCACCCTGGATCCACACCATCACCGGCAGTCTCGCGGCACCGAGGCCGGGGGACCACACGTTGAGCGTCAAACAGTCGTCGGAACCGTCGTTGACGTTGCCGGACACCGACGACATCACCGAATGGGCATTGTTCGCCTGGGGTACCGGTGGACCGAACTGCAGCGCATCGCGGACACCATCCCATCGCTCGACCGGAACGGGGGCCCTGAACCGCCGGGCGCCGACCGGCGGCTCGCCGTAGGGGATGCCCCGGAAGACCGCGATGGTGTTCTCCCACCTGCCGCGCACGACGCCGGCAGGCGTGCGGACTTCGGGTCCGGTGTCCGGTGAAACACTCTGGCCTTCAGACGCATTCGGCATCGGTAGATCTTCGTCTGATGTCGGAGGACCCGCCACTGGATCGTCAGCGTTGTCCGACCCTGGGTGAGAGTCGGCCGTCACACGAGTGCGGCGATGTCGGTCAGGTTCATCAATTCGGCAACGAGGTCTGACCACGGTGCCCACGCCGCGGGTCAGTCCGCACGGTCCCTTCGCGATCCATAGGTCAGCCGCGAGGCGGGTATGGACCTCGCCGATGGGCCCGGTGAGCCGCTGGCGGCGCATTTTCGTTGGCGACACGGGACGGTTGCGGTTGTATCCGGTAGGGCCGCCGGTCGTGGAGCATTGGGTAGAGGACGTGGTAGTGGCGTCGGGCCAGAGGGATGACGGGCGGTCCCCTCCGAGCGCATGTCGGGCTGGTTGGTGTCTGTGCCCGCAGCCCGGACCCAGACGTTCGATCTGCTTTGTGATAGCGGGCGGCGGATTCGGGTGACTACGCTCGGTGCCATGTCGACGACGCGCCGAGTACGCGCTGGGGATGTGATGGCAGCAACGGATGATTTCGTTGGTCGTGGTCCGGAGCTGGACAAGATCAGCACCTTGATGCTGGGTTCGGCTCGGTTGATTACGTTGGTCGGCTCGGGAGGGATTGGGAAAACACGACTCGCGACCGAGACGCTACGCCGATTCGGCAAGGCGAATCATTTACCGGTGTATTGGGTGCGGCTGGCGCGGCTGACCAAGGGGTGCGGTGAGGCCGAGGTCGAGGCCGAGGTCTCGGCCGCAGTGGTCGAGGCCGACTTTTCGGGTCGATCGGAGTGGGAGGCGCTGATCGACACGTTGACCAGAACCGACGCGGTCGGGCGGAGCCTTCCGGCGGTGCTGGTGATGGACAATTGCGAGCATGTTCTCGCCGCTGCAGGTCAGCTGATCGCGGAGTTGCTGGCAGCGGTGCCAGGATTGACCATCCTGGCGACCAGCCGTGAACCGATAGGGTGGGTCGACGAATACATCATCGCAGTCCCCCCACTGACACAGCAGCAAGCCCTGACGTTGTACCGGCAACGTGCGGAACTCACCGATCATCCGATTGCCGACACTGATCAGACTGCGATGGCCGGCCTGATTTGCCGTCATGTGCACAACCATCCGCTGTATATCCGGTTGGCCGCGGCGCGGCTGCTGCGACAGCCGCTGGCGATGATTCTCCAGGAATTGAGCGGCGAGGCGACCGACAAACGGTTGCAATGGTCACCTGGACCACGAGTGGGCACAGAACCCCGCCATCAGGGGGTTGGTGACGTCATCGCGTGGTCCTATGACCTGTGCCAGGACAAGGAACGGTTGCTGTTGGACCGCATGTCGGTCTTCGCCGCCGGATATGACACCAACCCCGAAGACGGCACCAGCTCCATTTTAGATGTCGGCGCCGACCTGGAAGCCATCGAGGCGGTCTGCGCCGACGATCCGGCACCCGGACCCGACCGTGGAAATACAGAGGCGTCGGTGCGGGTGGCGGCCGAAGAGGTCGAGGGCTTGCTGGAGCGTCTCGCCGACCAGTCGCTGGTGACCCGGCACATTTCGCCGACCACGGTGCGGTACTCCCTGCTGGAAAGTATTCGCCTGTTTGCCGGGCACCGGCTGGCACAACGCTCCACCGGCGAGGTCGACGAACCAGGGCGGTTCACGCAGCGTCATCGCCGATACTATCGAGACAGAGTCGTCGCAGCGGTGGATTGGTTCAGCCCTGACGAACAGAGCTGGGCGAACGTGGCGTGGGACAACATCGTGACCGCGATCGAGACAAGTCTCACCGCCGGAGAGCCCGAACTCGGCCTGGAAATCTGCGCGACCTTGGTTGCTCTTCCCATCATCAAAGGCTCAGCCCGAGAAATACGCTGGTGGACCGAACGCACACTGCAAGCGACCCGCACACTGACTCCGCAACCGACTGAACTGCAAATAGCTGCCATGACCTTGATCGGGTGGCTATCCCTGATCCAAGGCCGGAACGAGGACGTCGACGAGATGCTCGAGGAATGTGCCGCCCTCTGCATCAGCGACCCGGGGGGACGAGGGAACTGGCGGGAGACGCCGGCAATCGACACCGGCCTGCCCGCTGCCCTCGAATTCCTGTGGGGATCGAAACTGATGCTGGCCCACCGCGACCCGAGGGCTATCACCGTGTTGGCCCGCGCCCGCGAGAAGTTCGGTGCCGTGGGCGACAGCCGTGGAGAGGGGAGAAGCGAGCTGTACGAGGCGGTGGCCGTCGGCCTCCTCGGATCGGCTCAGCAGGCCCTGCAGATCGCACGGCGTCACCTGGATCGCGCCACCGCGTCCGGCGCCGGGTGGGCGAAGGCTTGGGCCGAATTGGCGTGGGCGATCACGTTGACCAAACATGGTGATCCCACCCAGGCATTGGCCGTCGGTCGCGCGGCGCTGGCATACCAGATAGCTGCAGGTGACCAGTGGGGCATGTCGCTTGCGGTGTACATCCGGGCATGGTCATCGGCGCAGATCATCACCGACTTGATCGCGGCCGGAAGCACCGACCCGGCCGAACTCAGGACCCTGGCCACCGAAACCGCTCAACTCGCTGGAGGAGCCGCAATGCAGCGCGGCGGCCTGGGTATCAACATCGGCGTCCTAGGGCTCTTCGACGATGAAACGCACAAGGCGATCGACGTCGCTCGCCGGGTATTGGGACCCGAGGCGTTCGCTGCTGCGCAGAGGCAGGGCTCCCTGTTGCATCCCGAGTCGCACGAGGTGCAGCGCCTGGCGCTGGGCACACTGTCCATCGACAGGATGCCGATGGAGCATCCCGCAAGGAAGAACGCCCCTTTGCACTGGGACGAGTTGTCGGCAGCCGAAGAGGCGGTCGCGACACTGGCCGCGGCGGGATGGACGAACATCGCGATCGCGGCCCGCCGAGGCAATTCCCGCAGGACCGTCGACGCGCAGATGGCCGCGATCTTCCAGAAACTGGTCATCACCTCACGAGAAGACATCATCGAACTCGTTCCCGATGACCTGATCGATCAGGTTCGGAAAGAAGCAGCGAGGCAGCCGCGCTCGACCGGACAACGACCGCAGACGCCGCGGCGGCGGTGACAGATCGGGTATGGGTCAACAGCGATTCCGGAATCACAGCGATGGGATTCGCCGGTCCGCTTCGTTCTCGGCCGCCGGCTGGTGGTTGGCGCCGCGCACACTCCGCGCTTGCGGAGCGGGCGCTGGACGAGCCGGGGACAGTGCGCGGCAGGACGACTGGACCGTGGTCGACGATGTTCTCACTCAGCGCGAGCTTTTGCCCTGACTGAAGCTCAGATCGTAGATCTTGCGAGCCGTTACACGTACGTATGCGTGACGGTCATCAATGGACTTGCCCGAGTTGAGAATCAATCGCCTGGTGGTCGTCGCGCTGTTCTCGACTATCGGTCCGCCGGGTTGTGGCTGCCACTACCTATTTGTTACCGATGCGCGGCTGGCCCCTATCTGCACATACTGGGGTTCGCCTGGTCAACCGCGGTGGCCGAGTCCGATCAACTATTACCGCGGACGAGCTACGTGAGTAGGAGTACCTCGTGGTGGAGTTCGAGTCGGTAACGGTCCGGCAGTGCACTTGGTCGACTGCGCTCGATGCGTGCTGTCGGCCGGACACGCCGTGGTCCGAGTCGTCGTTCGATGTCACTGTAGGCGGCTGGCTTCGGTTGCCTCTACTCGCAGGAGCCCAGTGAGATGTCGGCGTCGGCGACCGCGAAGAACCTTCCCGGCAGAGACCTGCTCCTGGCAGCAATCCGCGGCTGGGAGTACGACTTTCAACCGCTCCTCAACGCCGCTTACGCGCTGACACGGTGGCACCGGCGAGCGGTCACGTTCACCGACGCGATCCAGTTCGAGCCTGTCGTCGGTCAGCGGATCGGGCTCATGTGTGGCATCGACCGGTGGGTGGAGGCGGTAATCCCTACTCCACACGCTGACGCATTCCTGCACACCGAGACTGTTGGTTCGGTCGTCGACCGGCTTGCCCTGATTTCGGCCATGCTGTCGGCGGCTGAAGAACAACCGGACAACACGTCGTTCGAGGACATCTGGATACAGCTCGACGACATCGCCGACGGCTACCAGGATCTCGTCGACGATTTGTGCGCCCGAACCCGACGTGTGCCCGCGATGACCAAGGCATGGCCTCACCGGATCGCCTGGCACAAGTTTTCGGGCCGGTTGTAAATATTCCAAGGATTCAGAAGCGCCATGAAAAGCACGAAACAGAGATTCGAGTCTCTGAACGCAGACGTCGGTGTGGGATTCGGAAAGCGGACCGGCGACGACGTGGAGATTCTCTCGTCGGTCAGCGATGCGGGCAACGCCGGCGGTTTCCGTGCCGACGATCCGGACATAATGCGCGGCCAAGTGCCACTGCTCGGACCCGAGCAGCTGTTGGCGGCGATTGCCGGTCACCTGAGTCATGGTTCGCCGCTGATCGGGTGGGCGCGGGAGTTGGGTGACCTGCACGCGGCCATGATCCCCGTGCATCTCAACCTGTCACAACATCCTGGAGACTTCGACGCAGCCGGGAGTCATGCCGACATCGTGCGGATCGGCGGCGAGATCGATTCTTGGGCGGTGCACCACGTTCCACGAACTCCGAACGTGCGCAAGCACACCCATTCCCTCGGCGAGGTGATCAGCCATGTCGCCAAGGTCTACGCCGACGCGTGGTGGACGGTCCTACACACCACCGACAGGGAGCTGCGGCACGAGGCGTGGTTCCACCTCGCCGAGGTCCGGGAGGGCTACGCGGCACTGGTCACCGAGATACGGGCGCGTCGAGTCCAACTCCCTCTGGGGTGGTGCGCCAATCGCAGAAATCCACTGACATGACAGGGCAGGCAACAGTAGGTTCACCGGCGGCCATGCGCGCAGATCGGGCCGGTACAGCCATGAGGCTCGTGCACAGCGTCACACCCGGAACCAAGGCCCGATCTCCGATAGCCGAGTCGCGCGGGAAATCAGTGGCTCGCACCGCAAATTGCGTCGACTACCTATCGGTTACCGATGCTCGAACGTTGTTATCGGCGCATGCTGGTCCTCGTCTCGATCACACGCAGTTGCTCGCAGGAGGTACACGATGCTCACCAACCTGACCACCATCCAGGCGTGGCAGCCGCGCCTGCACACGGATTTCGCCCGCGTTCAGCAGCTCGCCGCCCAGCTCTCCATAGCCGCGTCCGAGCATGACCTCACCCCCTGTGAACTGCACGCGACGCTGGACCGCATCGACACCATCCGCGCCGACTGGGAGCACGCCCCTGTCGCCGCGCGTCAGGCATGGGCGCAGCTGGAGGGCGCCACACCGGATCAGCAGGTGCGCGATGAACCTCGCTATCAACATCAGCCACGTACCTTGCGATGAGCAGCGAATGGTGTGCGGTCGAACCTGCTCCGACCGACGTTCTGTGATCCAGGGACGGATTTCCGCGCCACATCGGGCTGAACGGCACCACCGCCTACGTGCTGCGAGAACTTCTATGATTCTCCCGCGCAAGCCAGCCGTGTAGTTCAGTTTGCCGTGGGTCCTGCCCCTGGCTGAATCCGCTGGCGCGCACCGGATTTCCCGGTCACAAGATTGATGCTGCCGCGTATCACCGACCGCCCAGCCCGAATCGCGACACAGTGTGGATATGGCGGTCAGAATGATAACCAGGCGAAGTGCGGGTCATGGACGATCCGCTGCCATTCGGGGGTTGCGCAGGGGACACGACCGAGGACTTCGAGCCCGGCAATACCGTCGGTGAGGACACGACCCATCGTTTCCTCGCCGATAAAGTAGTTGCCCTGCAACCCACGGCAGTGCGGGCAACTCACCGCGATCGTCCATGCCTTCAACGATTGGCTGTATACCGAACCGATCGTGTCGGTGATGTCGCGGCGGCCGATCCTGTCGAGCAGCCCGGCTGCGGTAGCCAGCAAGGTGCCGTCCTCGTCCTGGGTTGTGATCAGGTGGCGATACTCTGGCGCGGGCTGGTACGGATACAACCCGGAGACGCAGACCACCTCCGCACCGCAGAGCCAGCACGCACGGGTCAATCCCAGCACCAGCACGGTCACCCACGCCGCCGCATGCGGTGTTGGCTGCCGGATCTCGGTATCGGGACCATGCTCGATTGCCAGACAGGTCAGGCACATCAAGACCTTGCCCGTCTCCGAATTGTCGCGGATGACGCCGCCACGAGCGCGTATCAGCACCGAACATCGCCCGCATGGTGCCGCGTAGCGGTTGCGGTCAGCGAAGCGCCCCGCAACAACATCCTGGCCGTTCATGGTTTCGCTCCCACCTGCGAATCTGATTCTGCCCCAATCATCTTCGCACCAATCAGGCATCCCGGCCGGACGCCGAGCGATTCACCCGGCTCACTGCTGTCTCCGAGTGTGTCGCCAGTGCCTCTGAACCGCAGTAGTTTTCGACCAGACGCGGCTTTCCCCGCGCAGTTGGGCACCAGCCCGAGTGGAGGTTTGGGTGGCCGAACAAGGCCTGGTGCTGCGCCCGGCGGCGCGGGAGCGATTCGCCCGGGCCGAATTCGGTGCGTTCGCCGCAGTGACCTACCCGCAGGCCGATGCGGCGGGAGTCGTCGAATGGCTGGGGGAGGTCTTCGCCCCACAGCGGCGGTGTTCCACAACACCCGCAGATGAGAACCAGGCCGAGCGCGAAGAGTTGGTCGCCGCGCTCGCCGAACGGGTGCGCCGGGCGCACCGTGCCCGGCGATCGCGTCCCGCAGCTCACTGGTCAAGGTTCGCGCCTGTGTCACATCGATCGGCGGCAGCAGCTCGGGTGGGCCGCCGTTTGTTTCCTCGGCGATTCCTCGATCGTCCCGGTTCGACCGGCTGGGAGCAGCTCTGATGGGCGTAATCGGGGCGCCGTTAATGGATGGCGTCACCCAGGTCAGCAGGAGGACGCCTGGAACGGGAAGCACGGCTGCGGCGGGGCAGTCGGCTGCGCTGGCGCGTCGGTCGACGGCACCACGGCGGTGTCGGCCGGTCTGTCGGTGGATCCCATGTGGGTGAGGGTCAGCACGACCAGCAGGAGGATCACACCACCGACGACCGCCCCGAGGCCCCACAGGATCGGAGTGGGCGAAGCACTGTGGTAGCCGTGGAAGTACGGGGACCGGTAGCGCCCCGGCCGTGCGCGTCGGGCGCTCACGCTTGCCCATCCTCGCTCACAGAGTTTCCGCCTATCCGTCCCCTGCGAGCGGCTTCATACTCCATGACCGTCAGTATGGCGCGAGAGTCCGAGACGATCCGGCATGTCGGTCACATTCGGTACCTTCCGGCTATGACGCCCAGTACCCCCTCCCACCCAGGGTGTCGACGGACGCACCGGCGACGTCGAGGACGAAGGCGTGATCCTGTTCGCGTCCGAGGACAAGCACCGTTACCTGCGGGCGATATAGCTGTGCGGCACAGCCGGACTCGGCGGTGCGTTCACCTTATCGGCGGTTCGAAGCGGGAGGCGCATCGGTTGGAGACGGCTTTTGGCCGGCGGCGGTGAGACGCTGCCGACAATTCAGGCACCACCGTGAAGTGGGAACGGTCTGCAAAAGGTGGATCGGGATCTCGGCATAACAGCGGCGACAGCGGCCGTAACGGCCGGTGGTGATGAGCATGAGGGCTTCATCGAGGTCGGCCAACGCTTGTCGTGCTGCTGCGGCCAACTTGATGGTGACCTCATGTCTGGCCGTATCAGCCGCGTTGGCGGGTGCGGCGGTGCGGCTGATTTCGGCTTCGAGTTCGGCCAACTGCTGCAGGCGGAAGCGGCGTTGCTCGTGCAGTGTGGCCCGCAGCGTGGGTAGGTGGTCGACAAGACGTGCGCATGAGACGGGGTGTGCGTGGGTCATCCGGGGTCTCCAGGGCTGGTGGTGGGAATGTGGTTTCGAGATGCGGTCGAGTGAGAAGGGATGGGCCGCCCTGCCAGCGGCCCCTGTATCACCACCACGCCATCCGAATATTCGCTGACAAGGCCAGGATCGTTTACATGGAACGGCGGCGCTTGTGCGTCCGCGACGATTGCGGGTGCGCCAATACTCGGCGCATCTCTTTCAGCGGACGCAAATCTGTTCCACGTTCGGTGCCACAGCCCTGAATCCGCCGATTGTGGCGGTACGCCGCTGACGTCGAAGGTTGGATTCGGACTGTTGCGGTTGCCGGGTCAGTGCACGGCTGCGGCCGCTGCGGTCGCGATGGTCGCGGTGCGGATACCGGGCACTGTACGGGTGAGGGCTATGGTGATTCGCCGCTCGGATTCGTCGGCGAACCGGCCGGAGATGGTGGCGTCGCCTTCGCGGACGTTGACATGCCAGCGTCGTGCGCCGGTGTACTGATCCAGCAGGTTCTGCGCATCGGCGGCGAGTGCGTCGTCGGGGGTGAGCATGAGTCGCAATGCGTCGCCGCGGCTGAATATCCCGATGACGCGGCTGTCGCCATCGACGACTGGCAGACTGCGCAGTCCGTGCGTTACCAGCCTGCTCATGACCTCGGCCAGTGCAGCGTGGTCGGGGACCGAGATCGCCGGTGTGGTCATCACTGCACTGACCGCGCCGTTGAGTTCGCCGGCCCGCAAGAGGTCACCGCTGGTGAGTATCCCGAGGAGGCGATCGTCCTGGTCGAGAACCGGCAACGCCGCGTAGCCCAGTTCGGCGAGCATCATCGCCGCCTCGCGTGCCGTGCTGTTGCGCCGCACGGCGGTGATCGGTCGTTGCATGACCTCGCATACCCGCATGTTCTTCATTCCGTTCAACTCCGTTCAGCTAGTTACCGGCTGGGCACGACGGGGCAAATCCTTCGCTGGACTGTTCTGTTGTCAGGGGCGGGCCAAGGCGGCGGTGCCGCCCCTGACAACGCGCAGGCCCTGATGTCGGGCCGGGTCCGAGTCGCTGAGGCCCACAGGTATCGCGGGTGCTCGGCTCGTGCCGAATCGATGCGCCCGGCGTGTCCGGTCCGTAGCCGCGTCGTTGGCACAATGGCTGGCTATGGTCGGTTGTCGGGCCGATTGACGCTCACCGTGTCAGTCCTGCCGCCGGTGGCGTTCTTGTCAACTCCATGATGGCGTGGTTGTCGAGGCGATCAGTTGCGCCGATCCGACAATCGAGGCGTCGAGATTTGTGGCGATGGCACAGCACAGTCATTCGTTCTCGGTGATGGCGAGTTCGATCATCATGGCGAGCCGTTTGCGAGGGTCGTCCAAGCCCAGATTGGTCACCTCTGCCATCTTGCGCAGCCGGTTACGGACGGTGTTCTCGTGCACGCCGAGCTGTGCGCCCGCCTGGGCGGGGTCGCCTTGGGCCTGTAACCAGGCGCGCAGCGTGGCCACGTAGTGGGTGGAGTGCGCCTGGTCGTGGCGTCGCAACTGCGACACCGGCCCCCGTGCGGGGGTGCGTCCGGAAAGCCCCGCGGCGCGCAATCGTTGCAGCAGGATCTCGTCCCACGACTCGTCATAGGCGGGGGGCGCAGCATCCGCTGAGTGGGCCTCGTGTAGCGCCAGGCATTCCTCGGCCTCTTGGCGCGCCAACGCCAATTCTGTGGCCCTGGCCCCACCACTGATGCCGGCCAACACTGTCATCTGCGCGGGCAGCGCCGCCTGTAACTCGCTGATCCAGTGGCGTGCGGTCGCCGCCTGATCTGCGGGCAGCACGGTGTAAATGGTGTCGCCGACCAGGGCGCTGCGGCTCGGACGGGACCAGCCGAATCCGGTCGTTGCTCGCTCGAAGATCAGCAGCAGCGCCGCGTGCTGCTCGTCGGCGATCGGCGCGCGCAGCGCGATCGCCCGCAAACTCTCCGGCGCCAACCCCAGCCTGCTGGCCACCGTCGCCGCGTCCGCGGCGCCCTCCAGCAAACTGATCACCAGTTCGGATTCCACTTGACGTTCCAGGTCCGCGCTGGCTCTTGACCGCAACAGGTGCAGGGCCACCGTGCGCGCGCCGTCGGCCAAGGCCACCCGTCGAGCCCCGTGTAACGGTGCCGGGCACGACACCCATACCGAACCCAGCAGTTGCCGGCCCACACGCACGGCCACGACCATCCGCCCTGTCACTCCACGTTCTGTCTGCGCTGGAACGAACAACGGTTCCTCCGAGACCGCCAAGTGCGTGAAGACGCCGCGCGCATCGAACACCGCCCGCAGCCACTGCGGCATCTCCCGGCCCAGGATCGTCTCGACCCGTGCGGGGTCGAGGTGCTGCTGCGGCCTCGAATAGGCCAGCACTCGAGACATCCGGTCCTCGATCGTCACCGCACCCCCGACCGCGTCGGCCAGGCTGTCGGCCAACGCGAACAAATCGGTCGGGCCGCGCCCGGCCTCGGTCTCGCGGCCTTCTAGCACCAACCCGTAGACCACCGCGGCAACCTCGCTCCAGGCCACCGCAGGATCGACCACCATCACCGCCACACCCTCGATCTCCGGCTCATCCGCGATCTCCTCATCCCCACGGATGAGCGCGACGACAGCCCGCGCCGACACCGCCCAGTCCACCACCTCCCGCACCGAGCGTGCCCCGATGCCCAGCAGCACATCACCCGCTTCCGTGGGGTCCTGATCGGTCCCGTGGATCACCACACTGCGCAATTGGGTGGACCGGGGAACCGAACACAACCGCAGACGGATCCCATAGCCACCCAGTACGTTCGCTAGCCGGTCCAATGTCACCATGAGCCGCTCCTGTGTCGAATCGACGGTGCAACGCGATCAGGCACCCGACGTGACCAGTAGACGTTGGTGGACAAGGACGTCGGTCCAGCTTTCGCGACACTGGTGCATCTGGATGGACGCCTTCAATACTGCGCGCCGTATCCACCAGATGAGATCTGCGGTGGCGCGGCTCGTGTGAACAAGGCCTCGAGTTGTGGACGCGGGCGATGTATACGGCGGGAGTTCTGCTTCCACGGCCGACCTGCGTTGCGTTCTATCACTTTTCGGGGGATCTGCTCGGTTGTGCGACGAGATCGGCGAGTACGGCTGCTTCGCTGATGTCGGTGTTCTTGGTGCCGGTGAGCAATGTGAGTCTGTTCTGACCTGCGAGTTCGCGCAGGTGTGTGAGGGCAGCGGCGCGGTCAGGCCCGGTCAGTTCGTCGCGATACCGGCGGGCGAATTCATCGAAGAGTTCTGGGTCGTGGCCATACCAGGTGCGCAGTTCGGTGGATGGAGCGATCTGTTTGCACCATTCGTCGAGGTGGGCTCTGGTTTTGCTGACGCCGCGGGGCCAGAGACGGTCCACCAGGACGCGGGTGCCGTCTCGAGGGGTTGGGTCGTCGTAGATTCTGCGGATTTGCACAGTGCGTCGTTTTGTCATCATCGACCTCCGGTTGTTGTCGCTGCGCGAGTCGGTGCAGCGCAGTTGGGCGATAGACACACCATTGAGCCTGCCAGCACCCGCGTCGCAGCGGGAAGTAAGCGTCGAACTCACCGAGAGCCCGATCCAGCCATACAGTGTTCTGGTGAGGTCGGCCTGTTCACGACGGTCCCCGGCGAGGAGTACGACAACCAATCGGCAGCGTGCGCGTAAGTCCGATATCGGCCACGCCGGCGCCGTCACGTAGCACGCACTGGCAGACCCGGAGGGAAAGAACTCTGCCGGGTCGAGGCGTCGGAGGGTCATCCGAACGCAGGGTAATGGCGCGTTTCGCGCGTTGTCACGAGAAGTAGCCGATTATCGCAAGTTCATGAATGAACAGGATCCTAAATCCCACGTTTGCGAGCTTTCATGTCGTAACTTGATGAATCGTGAAGCATCCGTTGACTGCGGCCATGATGGTACTGGGTCTTTCGATCACAATGGGGCAGGTACCTGCCCGGGCGGAGACGGATCCGCCGGAATCTTCGGTGTCGGTTGCCCCGTCCGTTGGTGTTTCGGAGGGGGCGAACCCGCTGCAGCAGTGGATCGATTCTCATCTTCCCGCGCCGCCCAAGATGCTCCCGAGAGCGTCGCGGCCCCTTGCGGCACCGAGCGATCTGCCGCAGGAACTGATAGCGCTTTGGAATGCTGTGCAGTCCGCGCCGACCGGTGACCCGCTGTTCGACACCTGGCCTGCGGATCTCGCCCGCTATGCGCCCGGCGACATTCTGGAATGGCGGGATGTGACGGCGTCGGCCGCGCCGACGATGCTTCTCCTGAACCTCACCTCGATTTCACGCGCCACTCTCCTGAAATTCCGCACCACCAACTCCGCCGGTGAGCCCTCCATCGGCACCGCGACACTGGTCCTTCCCCCCAAGGCGTGGGCCGGACCCGGCAGCCAGCCCGTCTTGGTGAACGCGCCGGCCATCAACGCGCTCAGCAAGCGCTGCACCCCCGGTTACGTGCTCTCCCACGGCATCGAAGTCCCGACCGGCAACGATTTCACCCCGTCGCCGACCGCATGGGCGATCGAGCACGGCTACGCGCTGATTATCCCCGACCATGAGGGCCCCCTGATGGCCTACGCGGAGCCGGCTGTCGCCGGACACAACCTGCTCGACTCCATCCGCGCGGTCCGCAATTTCGCCCCGGATCAGTTCGGCGAGAGCCGTTTCGCCTCGACCGGATACTCCGGTGGTGCCATCGCTTCCCACGCTGCGGCCATGCTGGTGGAGGAACACGCACCGGAACTGATCCCGTATTTCGCTGGCGCGAGTTTCGGTGGATTGGTCACCGACTATCGCCGCTTCGCCCACGCCTTCGATGGTTCCTATATCTCCGCATTCCTGCTCACCACCGTGCTCGCGATCGGCCGGGAGCACCCAGAAATCCTCAGGCTCATGAACCATGCGGCGCAATGGATGGCGACGTCCCCCATCAAAGATATCTGCAGCAGTAGTTTCGGTGCACTCGGGATAATGCCCATCCCGGTCGACACGATGGCCACGATCGATAAGTCGCTCGACAGCGAATCGGCCGAGGCAATCTTCCAATATGTGAGTATGAACGGTCGGAAATCGGGAGTGCCGCTGTTCATTTACCACGGTATCAACGATCCTTGGATTCCCGTGCCGGAGGCCGAGCAGCTGTGGAGCGAGCAATGTGCTCTGGGGGTGGCGGCGACGAAAAATATCGTCGGCGGTGAACATCTGGCGGCCTACGTCAGCTCCTATGGCGCGACCATGGATTGGCTGGATCAACGATTGCGCGGTGTGCCTACAACCGGAACATGTGCCGCGACACCCGGCGGACGGTGACACTGCCGTCCATCGCGGTGTGATCCACCTGTCGCGGCGCAGAGACCTACGCCGCTGACCGATCTCAGATCTCGTGCGGATCAACCTGGGGAAACCGAGCCGGTTGGCGCGTTGTGCTAGGGGCCTGGTAGCGGCGGTGGGTGTTCCTCATACCGAGTTCCGGGAACACCTACCGGCTTCGGCGGGATGGCTGGAGCGAACACGTCTGTGAGCTTCGACGATGAGGCCCTGGAAATCCCGGCGCGTCGCGTCGAGGTGGAGGCCGGATCAGCGCGCGGGCACCGGCGGCGGTGCGTACCGAGCCGCCGCTGGCGCAGCGGCTCGTCAAGGGCCGCCGATACCCCGTTGAGGCGGTGGCCACACTGGTCGGTGAGTGACGGTGAGCCGATGGTGAGCCGATGGTGAGCGACGCCCACGAAGCTGCTTTCCATGATCGAGACACAGCAGGTCACCGACAAGACTGCCCTTGTCTCTGGAGCGCGCATCGCGGGTCCGGCCCTCGCCGACTGGCTGACCCATTGCGGCGAAACGGTCATGATCGTCGAGCAGTCGCGGACACACAAGACCCTCGCCACGCTGGGCTCCGAGTTGATCGGCCTGTCCTCCCCGCATCCACTTCGAGGCCACCACGTTTCGGCCTGCTGCTGCGGCAGCGCATCCAGCGGCAGTGCATCGATGTGGACTCCGGGCCGTCGTCAACAGCTCTTGAAGCCTGGCGACGGGGAGCCCCGATTCGTCCTCGGCACCCGTGTCGCACAGCCCTCACCAGTCCCGCAGGTGAGTTCGTCGGCGAGGAGCTCGTGTCACACTGACGGACCCTATGTCGTCGACCAATAGACAACCCGGCACGACAATGATGAACGAGGATTGAGAATGTCTATGAATAACTTGCGCACTGCGGTCCGTGGCGGTGTGATCCTGCCGGGCGACGCCGATTTCGATCGGGCGGCGCAGCCGTGGAACACGGCAGTCGCGCAGTCTGTGGCCGGCGTTGTCGAGGTGGCCGATGCGCTGGATGTGGCGGCGGTGCTCGAGTACGCCCGGCGGGCGGGTCGTGCAGTGGTGACGCAGCCGACCGGGCACGGTGCGACCGGCGATATCGACGGCGCGATCCTGGTACGCACTACACGCTTCGACAGCATCGACATCGACGCCGAGCAGCGCATGGCTCGGGTCGGCAGCGGTGTGCACTGGGGTCAGGTGCAGGCCGCGGCGGCTCGGCACGGACTGACGGGACTGGCCGGGAGCAACCCGGTCGTGGGTGTGACCGGATACACCCTGGGCGGCGGGTTCGGTTGGTTCGCCCGGAAATACGGGTGGGCCGCGAACGCGGTGCGCGCGGTCGAGATCGTCGACGCCTCCGGGCGCCCGCAGCGAGTCACCGCCGACTCCGATCCGGACCTGTTCTGGGCCTTGCGCGGCGGCGGTGGCGACTTCGCGATCGTCACCGGTCTCGAATTCGAATTGTTCGCGCTGCCCCGGCTCTACGGCGGGCGGGTGATGTGGCCGGTCGACCGCACCCGCGAGGTCTTCGACCTGTTCACCGAACTCACCGCCGGCGCGCCCGCCGAACTTTCGGTGTGGTTGCAGCGCTACCAGATTCCCGGCGCGGCGCCGACCGTCGCCATCGACTTCGCCTACCTCGGCGATCCCGCCGAGGGACGGCACCTGACCCGTCGCCTCGACACGATCGATGGCATCATCGCCGATACCCGAGGCGAACTCAGCCCGGCCGAGATCGGCAGGATCACTGCCGAACCCACCGATCCCAGCCCGTCGCTCTCGCGGGGCGAACTGCTCACCGATCTCGGTGACGCGGTGGTGAAGACCCTCATCGACGCACCCGTCGCACCGCTGCTCAATGTGCAGATCCGCGGTTTGGGTGGCGCGCTCGCCCAGGATCGGCCCGACAGCGGGGCGCGCGCAGCGCTCACCGAACCGTATGCGCTCTACCTGCTCGGGCTCGGGTTGCCCCACCTGCTCGGCGCCATCGGTGACCGGTTCGAGGAGATCATCGGCGCGCTCGGGGCGAGCATCACCGGCGTCAAGCCCTACACGTTCCTCGCTCCCGGTGAGTCCGCCGCCGCGGCATTCGATTCGGACACCCTGGTGCGGCTGCGGGAGATCAAGCGAAACCGCGATCCGCACAACGTTATTCGCGCCAACTTCCCAGTTCTGGGCTGACGTCGCGCCGGCGGCCGGACCGGCCGCCGGTTCGGGCATGGGACTGCCACTGTCCGTATTCATGCTGCTATGAGTGAGATTGAGAAAGTCTGATGAACTCTGTGCCCGAAGTCGGCGCCCGCTGGGGCGATCTGCTGACTCGTGACCGACTGGGTGTGACGATCGTGTTGGCCGGTGGTACAGCCCTGTACGCCATCAGTAGTTATGTGACCGCGAGCCTACTGCCGACAGCGATCGGCGACATCGGCGGTGCGCGCTACTTAGCTTGGGCTACAACCATTTTCGTGGTGGCCTCGATCGTTTCCTCGACGCTCGTGGGCTCGATGCTCGCCGCCAATGGTCCGGTCGGGTCGTATCTCACCGGATTCGGACTGTTCTCGATCGGCACCGTGATTTGCTTGGTGAGCCCGTCTATGCCGGTCCTGCTGGCGGGCCGGGCGGTCCAGGGGTTGGGCGGTGGCCTACTGATGGGGTTGGGGTACGCGGTGATTCACCAGGCGTATCCGGCCGCGCTGCGCGCCAGGGCGGCGGCGCTGGTATCGGCGATGTGGGGCGTGGGAACATTTATCGGACCCGCGCTGGGTGGTGTGTTCGCTCAGCTGGGGCCGTGGCGGCTGGCGTTCGGATGCCTCGCGGTATTGACCGTGTCGGTCGGGGCGATCGTGCCGTTCGCACTGCGCGGCACCGCAAACTCCGGTCACGCGCAGCGGATTCCGGTGGTCTCGCTGACGTTGCTGATGGTGGCCGCGGCGCTGGTCAGCATCGCCGGCGTGCTGCCGCGGGGTGGCTGGACCGTGGCCGGTGTGCTGGCAGCGCTGTCGGTTGTGGCCGGATTCCTGGCCTGGGAGCGGCGCGCCGCGGTGACGGTGCTGCCGCGGCTGACTTTCGTGCAGAGTTCGCCTCTGCGCTGGATCTACTTGACCATGGTCGCGGTCGCGATCGGCATCAGCTTGGAGAACTTCGTACCACTCTTCGCTCAGGAATTGGGTGGGCTGGCCCCGTTTGCGGCCGGATTCGTCGGTGCGGCAGCATCACTGGGCTGGACGCTGGCGCAGGTCGTCAGCGCGGGCGCGCAGCGGCCGAGTACCATCGATCGGCTGCGGATCGCCGGTCCCGCGGTGCTGGCCGTCGGTTTGACGCTCACCGCCCTCACACAGATCCGCGACACGCGCCTGTCCGCGCTGCTGATGTGGGTGCTGTGCATGATGCTCGCGGGCAGTGGCATCGGGCTGGCATGGCCGCACCTGTCGGCGGCGGTCATGGACAGTAGCCCGGATCCGGCCGAATCGCAGCAGGCCGCTGCCGCGATCGGCACCGTGCAGCTGATCGCCACCGCCTTCGGCGCCGCTATCTCCGGTGTGTTGGTGAACCTCGGCGAACCCTCGCTGTTGCGCTCGGCCCGTTTCCTCGAGCTCGGACTGGCCGCCATCGCCACTCTGGGTGTGGCGGCCACCCTGGCCGCGCATCGCTCCGCTGCCCGTAACACTGTGAATCGGCAGCCAGCCCTCACCTAATTACACCCTGTTACGCCACCATCGATCTGGAGCAGTCGCATAGTGGCGTGACGCTGAGAAGTATGCCCGGCCGGGTCAGGACTCCCGTCGAGCCACGGGGCGCGGCCTGCGGAAGAGAGTGCCCAATCGACGCAGCGCCTGTTGGTCACCGGAGGTCGAGACGGCTTCGTTCTTGATTGCGTCGGCGAGGCTCAACCGGCCGTCGGCCAGTTCGGCGAACACCTCGTAGTCGGCCTCGATGACTACATCGGGATGCTGGGCGGGACCGTGTAGCGCTTCGATCGTGCCGTCGTCGACGCGGACATGGAATACCTCGTCACCGACGCGGAACTCGTAGACTGCCCGCACTGCGGCCGCGGCCTCGGCGTCGAAGCAGGCTTCCAGGCCCAGCACCGCCCAGCCCGGGTGGAATGTCTCACTGTCTCGCCGCTCGCCCATCGCCCACTTCATGCCCCACCGGGCCAACTCCAGCACCGCAGGCCCGAGCTCCCGGCCGGCGTCAGTGAGGGCATAGGCAGGAGTGCGTGCAGGTGCGGGGAGCATGACCTTCTCGGCCAGGCCCTCTCGTTCGAGATACTTCATCCGGCTCGCCAGCAGGCCGGTACCCATGCCGCGCAGGCACTTCTGCAGATCACCGAACCGCTTGGGGCCGGTCAGCAACTCGCGGATGAGAAGCAGTGTCCAGCGCTCGCCGACGAGGTCGAGGGTCCGCGCGGTGGCGCAATACTGGTTGTACGTTCGCTGGTCCACTTCCTCATTCTAAGCTTCGAGGTTCTCGTTTTTTAACGTCAGCAGTATGCCCGCCACGCTCTGTGGATGGCTCAGCATCACGTCGTGCGGACCGTCCAGGGCAAACGGCCGATACCCGATCTCCGCGATGAACCGGGCGAACGGAAAGGTCTGCGGTCGGCAGTAGATGCCCGTTCCGGGTATCTGGTCAACGGCCCCGCACAAGAGTGTGGGTTCGGTGAAGCTTCGCAGCGGATGGCCGCGGAGACGCTGTTCCAGCCATCGGGCATCGCCGGGATCGGTGATGCCGAACAACGCAGGGGCCGGGGCGGGAATGCGCCAGCCGCCTCCCGCGGCCGCACGGATCCTGGTCATGAACCAGTTCGGAGCCAGGCCGGCCACGCTGACACCATCAGCGCCCGCCCACCCTTCCACCAGGACAACGTGGACTACCCGCTCCGGCCTCCGATCGGCTGCCTGTCGGACGACCAGGCCGGCGTAGCTGTGACCGACGAGAATCACGTTCCGATCGGTCGCGGTGTCGATCGCCGTCACGACCTCGTCGACATGATCGTGCAGCCCGACGTCACTGTCGAGCGTAAGAGCGGGTGTGATGACGTGTGCCCCGGCTTGGGCGAGCAGCGGGATGACTCGATCCCAGGCCCAACTGCCGTGCCAGGCCCCATGAACGAGTACGAAAGTGGTCATCCTTGCTCTCCCTGATGCAGCAGCGGCAGCACTCCGTCGGCGAGGCCCGGTTCATGGTCGCCGCGAACGGTCTGGTCGCGGGCGGGGACCAGGTAGCCGACTTGCCATCCCGTCACGGCATCTCCTAGTGAGTCATCTTGCACTTCTTGTTTTTGAACCATACAGTTCCAATTCAGGAAGTCAATGAGAGGAGAGGGACTATGACGAAGCCGCTCTACACGGCTCAGGCGCATGTAATCGGCGGACGCGCCCAAGGCCACGGCCGGACGACCGACGGCCGGTTGGAGGTGGAATTGCGGCAGCCGAAGGAACTGGGCGGCGACGGTGCGGGGACCAATCCCGAGCAGCTGTTCGCGATCGGCTACGCCGCGTGCTTTGCAACTGTGCTGACCCTGGTGGCGCCGCGCAGGAAGCTCGACGCGGACGACGCGGCGATCGGCTCACGGGTGATGCTCATCCCGAGCGGGAGCGGCGCGTTCAAGCTGGGAGTCGAACTGGACATCACACTGCCGTCGATCGACGATCCCGAGCAGGCCGCGGACCTCGTCCGCGCAGCACACCAGATGTGTCCGTACTCCAACGCCACGCGCGGGAACATCGACGTCGCACTAATCGTCAACGGCACGGAGGTATGACATCGGACCGGGACAAGCAACCGCAGTGACGAGGGTGCTGTAGATAAACGCACCAGCCGTGGGTTGGAACAGTGATCATGCTCTAACCCGCGGATTCGTACCGATGAATTTCACTGCAGTACAGCATCATTCGCCGATCAGGCGACTCCTACCGTGTTCGACGAAGCGGCCGTGGTCCCACTCGTGTCACGGCGGCGGCGTGCGCAGGTGGTTGCCGTGTCGGATTGGACACGACCGGGCGGGTGTTGGCGATGTGCGTGAGAAGGTCGTTGTGCCTGCTGCGGTGGGAGACATCGAATCCGCACCGCATGGCCGTGACCGCGGCGGCGCAGGCCGCCAACGCGTTCGGTGCGTGTCGGCGTTCGACGGCTGTTTACGGTCGTTCGGCCTCGCCGCGCCTCGTCCGGTGGTCTATTCGTGTACCCGCCAACGCCTCGTGAACTCCACGAAGACACTGCGGTCAACCGGAGTCCCGGCCGAACCGTCGGCTTCGAATGGGGAGTCGCTGGTGTAGCGGGCCCAACATCGCGGAACGAGGGTCAGCCGACCGGGAGTTTCAACACCGGCTCGGGGCCCTGGTCGGTGACGTATACATTGTTCGCCGTGTCGACCGCCACGCCCTGGGGGTTCTTCAGGCCGGTGAACGGCAGCGTTGTCGGCGTCGACGCGCCCGCCGCCAACCTCACCACCCATTCGTTACCCCAGTCGATGACGTACACGTCTCCCGCCGTGTCGACCGCCACACCGCGGGGATCTTTGAGCCCGGTGAACGGCAGTGGGGTCGGTGCCGACGCGCCCGGTGCCAACTTCACCACCCGCTCGGTACCCAATTCGGTGACGTATACGTTGCCCGCCGTGTCGACCGCCACACCCTGGGGATCTTTGAGCCCGGTGAACGGCAGTGGGGTCGGTGCCGACGCGCCCGCCGCCAATTTCACCACCCGATCATTACTCCGGTCGGCGACGTACACGTCTCCCGCCGTGTCGACCGCCACACCGCGGGGATCTTTGAGCCCGGTGAACGGCAGTGGGGTCGGCGTCGTCTCGCCCGCCGCCAATTTCACCACTCGATTGTTACTTGTGTCGGTGACGAATATGTTGCCCGCCGTGTCGATCGCTACGCCCTGGGGATTCTTCAAGCCGGTGAAGGGCAGTGGGGTCGGCGTCGTCTCGCCCGCCGCCAATTTCACCACCCGATCGTTACCTATGTCGGTGACGTATATGTTGCCCGCCGTGTCGACCGCCACACCGGTGGGCAGGCTGACGCCGGTGAACGGCAGCGGAGTCTGTGACGAGTAAGCCGGGGCGATAGGTGCGGGCGAGTTGCCACCGCCGCCTGATTCCCGTTGGACACCGATGACGACAGCTACGGCGGCCACTGCCGTAGCCACGACCGCGGCGGCGAGCAGCACGGCGGTCTTGGGCGACAATCTGATTCGCCGCCCGTGGCGCGCAGCCACGCCCCCGGAGGTGCTGACCGCGGAATCGCCCACCGCGGCGCAGGCCGCCGCGGCCAGCTCGCGCACGGTCTGGTAACGATCGTCGGGATTTTTGGCCATTCCCTTGGCGATGACCGCATCGAACGCAGTCGGTACATCGGATGTAGTGGTGCTGGGACGCGGCGGCGGGGTGTGGAGGTGTTGGGCGATCACACCCTGCATCCCCCATTCGCTCACAAACGGCGGCCGGCCGGTCAGGCACTCATACAGCACGCACGTCAACGCGTACACGTCCACTCGGGCATCGGCCTTGATCTCCGTGCCGATCTCCTCCGGCGCCATGTAGGTGACGGTGCCGATGGTCTCGCCGATCGTGGTCAGCGTACGGTCGTCGGTGGCGTGGGCGATCCCGAAGTCGATCAGGGAGGCGAACTCATCGGCCCCTAGCAGGATGTTGGTGGGTTTGACGTCGCGGTGGACCAGCCCGGCGTCGTGTGCCGCCTGCAGCGCGCCGGCCACCTGTGCGATGATCGCCACTGCCCGTCGCGGCGACAATGCCCCTTCTTGCGTGATCACCTTGTGCAGGTCGGTGCCCTCGATCAAGCGCATATTCAGATAGAGCCGACCGTCGATGTCGCCGAAGTCGTGGATGGGGATCACATGCGGCTCGGTCAACTGCGCCACCGCCCGGCACTCCCGGCGGAAGCGCTCGCGCAGCTGCTCGTCATCGGCGAAGCGCTCGGGCAATACCTTGAGCGCCACCACCCGGTTGGTCAGCGAATCATGTGCCCGCCACACCTGGCCCATACCGCCCTGGCCCAGCAGCGACAGAAGCCGATAGCGTCCGAACGCCTCCGCTGGCCCCCACGTGGCGTCCCCGCCACCTGCTGACGTGTCATCCATTGTGCCGTCCTGTGACCACCCGACTGGCAAACGGTGTACTTGCTTGCATTCCAACCCCCGCTCGAGCGGGTAGCCCCACACTGGTTGACTCAGCCAGGCCGGACAGTCGAGAGTCGGCGCGTGAATTTCCCAGCTCATGCCGGCAAGTACGCGGCTGGGCACTGCCCCGCCAGCGGCACGAGTGAGCGGATCGTGCCCAGAAATTCGTCAACAGACCTGTCGCAAGTTCAGCGTACCTCTGAGCGATACGACCAACTTCGTGAATCGAGTAGGAGGATTTCTCGTAGCTCTTGGCAGCGAGCACGTCGAGCAGAAGAGTCAGGTAAACGCGAACGCAGCCGCTCCCCGTCGGTGGAATCGACGGCCACACTCTCATGGTCCTGCTCGAAACCGGTCACCGTGCAACCACGCCGGACCGGCGCACCCAGTTCGATCGCATGTTCTTCGAGCAGATGATCGATGACCGGCTGCTGGATGCCCAGCACAGAGGCGTGGGCGGAATCCAGGCCCTCGGGCGCGGGTTCGGTACGCGTCAGCAGACCGGCGGTGGTGTGGTGGGTATCGACCGGGCGAATTCCAGTCGGTGCGCTCCCGGTCCATTCCATGGCAGCACAATCGCTGTGGCCTGTTTATAGGTCCAGGTCCGTGGCAGCATGACGTAGTTTTCGCTGGTGCTCATCACCAGAACCAGGCCGTCGCAGCGGTAACGGTAGGCAGAGCCGGGGTCGGTGCATGCTGCTTTCCGCACGCCGCCGACGGTGAGATCGAGCGCCTTCTCGGTATAGAGGGTGAGCACCGCGGCGCTGGGCAGGGAACGTTCGAACTTGATCGCCCGCCCCTTGCCCACCGCCAAGGAGTAGGCCGTCGCGCCCCAGAAGAAGGTGCGGGCGACGAGGAGGAAGACCAATACCCACTCGAGCGGCGTCGTCGCCGGTGCGGCTGTGGTCGATCCTGTCATGAGCTGTCGTCGCCGTGCGCGCACGACGGCCCATAACAGCAGCACTCCGGCGATGACGCAGAAAGGTGCGACTCCCAGCCCGCGGTTCATCGGTGTCTCGAACGACAACTGGGACAACCCATTCAGCAGCAAGAGCGTCCCGGCAACGGTCCCAGCGATGTCGACTCCACCCCGAAATAGGCGCAGAAGCCTTTGGCGTGGAAGAACCCCCTGTAGTACAGCAGTCCCGCCAATACCGTTGCGGGGGCGACAAACTGCGCGATCAGCTGCGCCAGCTGCGACAGATCGGCGAACGATGTTCCGCGGACCTGCCGGTCGTCGGGCGCGTTGTCAGCCACTGGTGCGCGAGGTGGTGGTTGTGGGCGGCTCCGTCGTCGACAAGGGAGGCGCGGCACGGGTGGTCGTGGTCGGCGGCACGGGTTCGGTCGAGGTGTCGACGATGTCCTCGGGCTCGCACTTCTCGGTGTAGATGTACAGCGTCTGGCCCGCATTGAGCTTGGCCCGCGCCCTACACCTCCTGCGGGCAATGTCTTGCTCATGCCCACGTAGGCGACGAAGCTGCCTGTCCTCGGGTACTTCGGCGGGAGTGGCCGATATTGCGGGGTTTCCGCGGTGTTCTTGGCCTTTGTCTCGATGTCGACGCAGGCATCGCCGAGAGCTACGGCTGTGCACCCTTCCGCGATCTGGAGTTTCATTGTGTCCACGACGAACTCGACGGGATTGCCAACGGCAAGACCTCCGGGAGCGCCCTCGCCCGCCGGTGGGGTATCGCAGGAAGCGAGGCTCACCAGGGCTGCGGCTATGGTCAGAATCCTTGCCGCTCTACGCATTCGAGTTCCCTCACGAGACGAGACCCGGACACCGGGGTGTTAGTTGATTGTTCAGCATGTGCGTCGAACACTCCGCATTTCGTCCGCTGTCCGTCGATCCGGCAGTCCTCGGGAACGGTGGGTTCGAAGACCGGTTCCGATCGAGTGCTCGGTGACGACCTTCGGGGTTCGTGCGCGGAACGCAAACGGCGAACGGTTCACCAAGGCCTGAATATCCGAGCGTTGTTCTCGTCTCCGAAAGGAGACGCCATCGCCGGTTTGCAGCGGTACCCTCAGGTACGACCGCTGTGCCGTGCAGATCGATTGCATTCGGTTGGACCTTGGTCGTCGGTCTGCCAATCGGGGTCTGGCGACTGAGGGTAGCGGGAGTGACGTCGATGTTCGCGGAGAGGCGGATATGGCAGACGGGGCACACCTCACCGAGCGGTCGCGGAAGACGGTTGAAGATCTCATAGGGTTTTTCGGGGCCGATCGCGAGGAGTTCGCACGCCTTTTGGGGGCGCTGGAGACTCCCACCGAGCTGAGGTTCGTGGCGCATGAAGCGGCGACCGATGCGATCGAACGAAACGAGTTCGATCGTGCGCAAGCTGCACTGTTCATCGAACAGGCCGCCTGCCAGGAGCTCGGCGATCTCGCCGGCACGGTCGATACCGGCATCCGCATCGCCGATGTCATGAAGGTCATCGCAGTCGATGTACCGGATTACGAGGCTGCACGCAGCTACGCGCAGGTCATGGCTGGCCTCTCTCGCCGGATGAAGCGCGCCTCCTCGCAGTTCGCTGCACTGGCAGTCGCCGCCGACAGCGCCTATTTCGCGGCAGAAGCGTTGGAGGAGCAGCGCGAGTTAGGCAAGCATCGCGAATGGCTATTGACGACGTTGGCCGACGCTGTGCAGGCGATTGGTTTGCTTCCGGCCGCTTCTCCAGGACGTGGGTCCAGCTTCTTGAGTATGGTGCTCGCCACCGCGCAACGAATCATGGGCTTGCATTGGTTTGATTCCGAAGACGGGTCGGACAGGACCACCGTGACGGAATCTCTCCGGCGGATTGCGTTAGCACTCGAATCCTTTCTTGGTACGAAGACCCCTCCCGGCGCAACCTCCGCCGAATTGCTGGTGGACGCGAGAATTCTTGCGAGGCTCTCGTATCGGTACGGTAGCCCGGACAAGGCTTTCGATCGATTGTCCGGTGTCGTTGATCGAGCCGCCACAGAGGGCGATGTGGTGACGTTCATCGCAGCGTCGGCAACCCGTTATGAGGGGGAGCGGGCATCGTCCCGCCTCAGCGAACACCTACGTAATCTGCGTCGCGAATACCAGACGGGGCTCGAGGATGTTCGACGCTCCAAGCGTTCCCGCGCCGGAAGATTGCAGATCGCCGAGGTGCTCGACCGCTCGATCGGCAGCATGGTTGCCGATGAATTCGCCGATGAGTTAGAACCCGATGCCGCAGCGGCATTCGAGTCGATGGAAATCGGCAAGGCGAGATGTCTCCTGGACGAGATCAACGGCGTCGTGCGCCAAATCGGTGATCCGGTTGTTGCCCGGAAGGCTTTGGCTACGGAAATCCAGTTGCTGCATCTGCCGGCGCCCAATAGAGCGACGCCCGCCGCAGACGAGTTTCAACTCCTCAGCAGGTTGCCGTTCGGCGGTCTCACGGGCATCGGCGACCATATCGAGCAACTCGACCTGCTCGAGCGGACCTATGCGGCTGCCGATGGGGGCTTCGTGGGCAGTGCGGCGATCACCGACCTCGCCGATGTCAGTGCAAGCCTCGCCGGCGACGAAACGATTGTGAGCTACCACATTCCATTTGAAGAACTCGACCCCGGCGGCACACTGTTGGTCATGTGGATCACCCGCGAACGGACACTGACGCTTCACTTGCCGCTCATCTACGACGGCAAATTGGAGTTCATCGGTCGAATACAAGCCGACGGCCAACAGCCGCTCGATGTCGGACCTCTTATGAACCTCATCGCGATGACCCGGTATGCCATTCGTGAAGGGCAGGATGCCCTGATAGAGGAGGACCTGTCCCAGCTGTATCGAATGTTGATTGCCCCTCTCGAGACGTATGGGTTTTCAGCATCGAAGTTCAGTCGAATCACCATCGTGCCGTCGGGCGTTCTCCATTCGGTTCCGTTCTCGGCACTACGAAACTCTGACGGCAGGTTTCTTATCGAGCTGGCGCCAGTGGTGGTGGCACCGAGCATCTCGGTCTGGCAGCACCTCGCTCAGCGGCAGTCGCAGATGCCCGCGCCGTCGACCTTTGTTGGGTTCGGGAATCCTGAGATGCCACCAGAGTGGGAATCGCTGCCCGAAGCCGAACGTGAGATCGCTCGGATCGTTGACCATTTGCAAGGATTCGAGACTTACGTTCATACAGGAGCGGCCGCAAGCGAATCCGCCTTTTATCGGGACACTCCTGGCAAGCATTTCGTTCACATCGCCAGCCATGGCGACTTTCCCGAGAACGACGCCCTCGACATGCACCGGATTGTGCTGGCGGCCGACGACTGTCACGATGGATTTCTGCACGCCGAAGAGGTCCGTCGAGCAGATCTGAGCGCGGCCCAGCTGGTTGTGCTGAGTGTGTGTGACGGAGCGCTGATCCGCTTTGGGCCCGGTGACGAGCCGTTGGGTCTGCTGTCCGCGTTCTTTGCGGCTGGCGCTATCAATATTGTTGCGCCGCTGTGGGACATAGATGACTACGCGGCGGCCGACTGGATGGCCGAGTTCTATCGGGGCGTACCCGGTTCGGGTCCGGCCCGAGCATTACAGAGCGCGTGCGTCGTGCGGGCTCGGAACGGCGCGCAGATTCGCGACTGGGCGGGCTTTACTCTCTTCGGCGTCGGACGACCGTATTCGGCCGCCACCGATCAGACTGCATTTTCGACGATCGGTTGACGGCGCCTTCGCTGAGGTAGCCAGAGGAAGGGGAGACATGACCGAACCGTCCTCGATTGCGGCACTAGCGATCCGGATTATCGACACATGGCCTTCGCCGCTGAGCCTCGGCGCATTGAGCGAATTGACTCGCTTGCGGGCTGTCGACTCCAAGCTGTTGGTAGACGAGATCATTCGTCATCTCCCCCGCGGTCCCCTCGGGGCGACGGAAGCGCGCAGACTGCGCATGGTTGTGTCGATAATCGATGCATTGGCGGTGGCGCCTGACGATGCTTCGCTCGAGGCAATGCGCTCGCGGTATCGGGAACGGGGGCGAGTTCCGCTGTCAGTGAAGCGAGTTCTCGCAGATCTCGAGCAGCGGACGTCTCGCGAAGCCGGCACACTCAGCGGCGATGAGATGCCGCGGCGCCGCCTCCGTCGAAGCCGGCGTCGATCGCTGACCGAGTCTACGGCCGAACGCGTCGAGCGGTTGGATATAGTGCCGCCCATCCAGGCCGCCTCGGACACGGCCCCACACGAGGAGCGGTTCTTCCACGCGAACCTCGAGGATCACGACAACACGCAACCTTTGCGCCTCGATGAGCAATACACCATAGCCTTCGATGTCGGGTCTTCATCGAATTCGGTGACAGTCGAGGGTGTTTGGCCCGAAGATGTGTTCGTTGGCGCCGACACGAGCATAAATATGTTCGCGCTGACGGTTCAGCTCGATTCGCCGGATTTCGAGATCCTTGGCCCGCGGACGCGGCCGCTGCGATTGCCCAGAACAGGCCCTTCGAGGGGGAAGGCGCGGTTCGAGATCGCTGCGGTCCGTGAGGGACTGTGTCAACTGATCGCGACTACGCACCTCGACGGCAACTTCGTATCGCAGATGAAGCTGACACTGCAGGTCGGAGGAAGCGCGCCGGCATCCGTCAACGCGACGATGACCGGGCGTCCTCCCGAAAGCGTTACTGCGCTGGAACCTCGAGACATCTGTCTTGTGATCGAGCCTGCTCCGGCGAGCGGATATCTCTGCAGGGCTTTGGGATCGGTGGGAAACCGCGCTGTGCTTCCCATCACCGTCGGCGAGCTGACCGACGCCGCCGAGACGGTCCGGAAGGCGCTCTTGAAGGTGGTGACGCTCACCCACGACCGACAGCTGGTCTTTCAGCATCAGGTAACCATTCCTGAGCGAGCGCAGCGGCAGGCGCTGGAGCTGCTGGCACCTGCGGGCGCGCGATTGTTCCAACGGGTATTCCTGCATCCAGGAGCTGGCGAAGATGCCCGAGCAGTCGGCGAGTGGTTGAAAGAGTACGCCACAGACCCCGCGATTCAACTCGAGCTCCAGGTATTCGCTGAACGCCTGCCTATTCCGTGGGCTTGCCTCTATCTCGGTGAGACTTCCGATGGAGCACAGCTTGATTGGAACAATTTCCTTGGATTGCGTCACATCGTCGAGCAGTTGCCACTTCAAACGTTGAGGGGTTCCAAACAGAATGCCATCGAGAGTCGGCCCGCGCTCGAGGTCAGCCTGAACATCAACCAGATGATCGATACCCAGATGGGGATCACCCTGGTCGCAGAGCATCAGAGCCGCTGGAACGAGATCGCGGCGGCGCGCTCGGGCCTGAAGTTGTTTTCGAGGTCGACGCGGGATGACGTGTTCCGGGCGCTGCGCAATGGGGAGAACCGCGACAAGCTCATCTACTTCTTCTGCCACGCGACAGGTCCCGGCCCGGACGGCGATCCGGACCTTGCGGCCTTCAGCATGGGCGATGGCGAGAGTGCAACCCTGGCCGATCTCAATCGCAACGCTTCTACCGATTCGCGGTTGCCGGAGCGGCCGTTGGTATTCATCAATGCGTGTGACTCAGCGAACCTTTCGCCACGTTTCTATGACGGATTCGTGCCGTACTTCATGGCCAAGGGTGCACGCGGAGTTATCGGAACGGAGTGCAAGACTCCTGTGTTGTTCGGGATCCGCTGGGCCGAGACCTTCCTGGAAAAGATGCTGGATGGGGCGTCGTTGGGTGAGGCAGTACTCGGTGCACGGCGAATGTTCTTGGAGCAGCACAACAACCCGCTCGGACTGTTGTACACGGTGCACTGCGACGTCGACACCAGAGTCAGTCCGCCGCTGCCCCGTACCGAAGCCGCCGACTAGCCAACGGAGGAACCATGCCCGCACGTGTGATCCCGTCGACATCATCGCACTATTACCTCCTACTCTTCGACGAGAACGGCGCAGAGCGTCCGGAGGCCGACGGCAGTTTGCTCAGCAACACAATCGCCGAGGTGGCGGGCGACGGTGTGACGGACGTCTTCATCGCCAGCCACGGCTGGAAGGGCGACATACCGGCAGCGATCAGTCAGTACAACGACTGGATCCCGATGATGCAGGGCCGATCTCGTGATCTGGCGCGTGCGCAAGCGTTGGTTCCTGACTTCAAACCCCTGACGATCGGAATTCACTGGCCCAGTCTCCCGTGGGGAGTCGAAGCTGTGGGTGCGGCCTTATTGAGCAGCGAAGGCGACGAGTTTGCGGCGGAACGTGAGTTGGATAGCGCCGGACTGGTCGACCTGTACTCCCAACGCATAGCCGACACCGAAGTTGCCCGCCGGGCCCTAACCGTGGTCGTCTCCGCAGCCGACGATGCTGGGGATTACGACGTGCCCACCGACAGCATTGATCTTTCAGCCGAAGTCGACGAGGCATATCAGGCGTTGTTCGGCGAGGCAGGCCTGCAGTCAGCAGGCGCAACCGCCGCGCCAGGTAGTGATCAAGAGGGATTCTCCCCGGTTGAGACTGCCAAAGAATGGGCGGTCGCCGTCGGACCGGAGCCGGTGTCGGGTGGTGTGGGCAAGCCCGGTTTGCTGGGTGGTGGTAGTCGAGTCAAGGCCCGAGAAATAATCCTTGCACCAGCCCGTCAGCTGTCATTCTGGTCGATGAAACACCGCGCCCGTGTGGTCGGTGAATCAGGTGTCCACGAGCTACTGATTCGACTGCAGCAGAGCGCGCGCCCGCTGCGGATTCACCTGATGGGGCACAGTTTCGGGTGCATAGTCGTGTCCGCCGCAATCGCGGGACCAGTCGCGGGGGGCACGCTCACCCAACGACTGCCGCGCCCGGTGAGCTCACTGTTCCTCGTCCAGGGTGCGATGTCGCTGTGGTCCTTCGCCGAGGTGCTGCCGTTTCCGCCGACTTTGCCGGGCTACTTTCGGCCAGTGCTCGATTCGAACCGGCTCGTAGCTGGTCCAGTTGTCACGACCACGTCGGTTCACGATCATGCCGTCGGGCGATTTTTCCCGATCGGCGCGAAACTTGGGCGAGAGCGGCTATTGGACGGGAATCACTTTCCCGAGTACGGAGCAATCGGGGCGTTCGGGATGCAGGGCGGTCAGCCCACCGTGGACCACGGAATCCTCGATGCCGACGCCGAGTACGGGCTGGACCCGGGTACTGATTACAACATCGATGCAAGTCGCATCATTGCAAAGATCAAGGGGGCGGTGGGATCCCATAGCGACATCGCGCATCCCGAAATTGCCCACTTATTTTGGCAGGCGGCGGTTTCAGGCATTCTGGCAGATCGGAACTGACCGGTGCTGAAGGAGTTGACGACTTTATGGCGTTGTCGGCGTCGTTCTCGTGCCGTTTCGATCAGTAAATGAAAGGGGTTGAGAGGATGAGCAGCAAGACCGTCCTGATCACTGGCACCTCCTCCGGTATCGGTCTGGCCACCGCCGTCGCCGCCGCGCGGAGCGGGTGGCAGGTGGTGGCCACCGTGCGTGCGGTCATGGAGGTCAACTTCCTGGCGCATGGTCGAACTGCTGGCCGCGCAGCGGCCTCCGTTCCGGCTCCTCACCTCCGACGCCGTGCGCGCTTTCGCCGCGGTGAAGCTCGCCGACCTGGATGGTTCGGCGGTGCAGACTCTTACCGGGGCCTGGACTGTCCAGGGCGCGTCGCGGTACCCGGGTAAAAGGTCCCTGCATGTCGATCAGAACAGAGTTTCGGGGATGCGCAGTGGCTGATTAGCCGGTGGGGTCGAGTTCGGCATCGATGTGGACTTCAGTGCCCACCGCATGAGCGTCCGTGACATTCGCCTGACTCAGCCCACAGTGTGTAGAGAAGGAATAGGCATCGATGCGTTCGCGGATTCAGTGGAAACCAGATATGCGGTGGGGCGTCGGATCGCTGGCTGATCTGCATCGCTACAAGAACGGTCTGACCAGCCAGGTCGACGGCGTGTACTGCGTTCTGCCAAGGATTCAGCTCTGTTTCTGGTCGCGGCGCCAAGCCATGCATGCGACATGCGCTTGCACGAGGAGTGGGTGAGGGGTGCGATTCGCGCCTCCTGGACCTCTGCCAGCGTTCGACCTCGAGTATTCGTCGTACGTTGCGGCGCGGATAGTTTCAGTGGATGACGCGGCCGGGGCAGGGAGAATTATCGAATCCTGTGTGCGCCCGGCAATCTGTGGCTGTGCCCAGTCGGTGCGCGACACACCCTGCAACCTCGACGCATCGGGCTGGTATCCAACTATGCTTGCCATGCATTAGCCATGTAGATCTATTTAGACGATTTCGCTGATGCACATCCGATTCGAAACGGGATCAAATATGCGACCTCGATTCGTCGTTATCGCGACCGGTGTGGTCGCGGCCGTCCTAGCGCTGGTTCTGTGGCCGGGCGCCGAGCTGAGTCAAGCCCAACCGCCCGGTGCGGACGTAACCGGTGCCGGAATTCATCTGACGACTTCGGTGGACAACGTCAAAGTGGACCCACCGGGCGACCGTATGCCGAACTTCCTCATGACGTTCGCGCATGCCGCGCAGCTATCCGGCGACTACTCACTGACCGTGGAGGGCAATGGAATAACGTCTGGCCAGGCCGTCGCGGGGTTCCTCCTCGGCTGCGCGCTCAGTCTGGACAACGGCTTCACCGTCGGAATCGATCCCAATCAGGGGCTGTTGGCGAGTATTTCCCCCGAATTCAGCCAGTCGGACGTTGCCGCCCGCCTGCCGAGTGTGACGCTCACGCCGAGGCCTACAACGCCGAGTCCCGCAGCCACGTCCCGGAGTGCCGCCCCCATCTCCCGGAGTGCCGCCCCCATCTCCCGGAGTGCCGCCCCCATCTCCCGGAGTGCCGCCCCCATCTCCCGGAGTGCCGCCCCCACCTCCCAGAGCGCAGCCACCACTTCCCCGAGTGCCTCGGCCAGCCCACCCTCTGCGAGCCTCGGACCGACCGTCGGTGGCACCCTGGGCTTGACCGAGGTCTTGGAAGCTACGTTGGCACCGGGCCAGATCACCACCGTCACGACGGTGACTGCCAACCTGGACGACAGGACGGTGTTCCCGTACCACTTCATCTTCAACAACGCCGCGCTGAACGTCGGCCAGTGTGCCTCACCGGTATCGGCTGTCCCCTTCATCACTGCCACGGTGAGTACGGCGGTCGGGACGGTGCAGACCACTGCCTACGGCAGCCAGTTCACCTTCTGATTTCAGGAGACGAACATTCGAGGATGCGCGCGAGGAATTCGAGCTGATCGGCCGGTGCCTGACGTTGCCATGGGGTGCTGACAGACGTCGAAGTGGTCGACGGGGCGCGCGGTCTGCCCACTCGGTGCGGCGCGATCATGTTCTCGCAGTTCGGGCCAGCGCATGAGAGCACGCGAACACGTTTAGGAGAAGGCGATGCCGATGAGTGGATTTGTGCGCGAGAGGGGACGATGCGGCCGGTCGGTGCGTATCGCCGAAGACGTTGCTCCACAGTCACTCACCGGTGAACAGGCCCTCGCGGTCCGCAACACCTGGACTCTCGAGTTTCGACAGCTGGGCCACCGATGTGATGTGCGCGGTGGCCCAGCCTCTGGGTTCGTTAGCTCGGGTCGGTAGGGCTGTTGTGGTAGGCGGCGACCAACCACCTCTCGTCACGCCTCTGGAAGACCCAGGTCGCATTGACGAGCCGGTCGGCGGGCACTTCGGTTTCGCCGGCGAACAGGATCCCGGCCTTGCTGACGACGATTGCGTAGTCCTGACCGAGGAACCGGATGTCTTGGACCTCATCGGTCACGGTGGAGTTTTCGAGGAACGTAGCGAAACTTGCCGCCATGCTCTGCCGAACTTCCTCCCTGTTCCGCCGGTAGGACCCGGGCATGAGCACGGTGGCGTCCTCGGTGTAGTCCGCGACAAAAGTGTCCGCGTCACCGGCTACCCATGCTTTGTACTGGTCGGCCAAGACCTGCCTGATGGCCGCCGCGTCGTCCGTTCGGGTCATGTTCATCGCATTTCCTCCGTCTTTTTGGCGCGGCCCACCGTGCGGGCCACTCAGCTATCCGACGCACGACCACCCCTCGAATCGACAATCCGAACGACACGCTGTCGTGGGTTCACGACTTTGGCGCGTCGGGATGCGACGACTGTTGCCGGGTGGCAGAAGGTCGACAGCGAACATGCCGACCTCACGGCACAGGAGTTCCCACATCTGGGCGGTACGAGCACTGTGATCCCGATACATATGGGCCCCGAGATCGCTTGCGTCACCGCAGGTATCGAGGTGACGTGCACGGCATCGGATGCGACGATCTCGATCCCGCCGATATCGAGGCCGCCACCGCGGCCCACTCGCGCCCGGACTTCAATGGCAGAGCCTGTCGCCGCATTCGCCAGCGGTGCGCCGACCGCTGGGAACCTGGTTCTGCGAGAGCTTGCCGACGATACAGCCAGCGCGGTAGGTGGTCACGACGTCTGCTCGGTCTGATGACTTGACAGTGTCATTGTTGGTATTGCTGTGGTCATCCCGTGTGCATGCAACCGGCAACGCACTTAAAAGTAGCTGCACCCACTATTTGGCTCGCGACGGGTGAACGTCGGCGAATCGATCCGGCCGTGGCACGGTCACCGCGCGCTGGAACCGGTGCGGCGTCCTACCGCCGTTCCGAGGGAGCGGGTCATACACTGTCGACTGCTGCGGCATAGCTGCTCACCTGTCTGTCTGCGTTGCGAACGGAGGCGTATGTCAAGCGATTCTGAATCCGAAATGACAGGAGTCAACCGGCGCGCGGCACTCGGTACCGGTGCGGCGGCGCTGGGTGGTGCCGCGCTGGGCGCGGGACTGATGGCGGCGGCAGCATGCGCCGACACGGTGGCGACTCAACTGCCGAACACCGGTGAGGTCGTCGAGAACCTCCAGAACTCCTCGCACCTGTTCCATCTCACCCGCGCGGATCCGCAACGCTTCGATGGCGGCATGCTCCAGGGTGCCCATGAGGGCAACTTCCCGGTTTTGGCCGGGCAGAACGGATCGGTCTACTTCGTGCGTTTGGAGCCGGGCGGTATCCGCGAGCCGCACTGGCACCCCAGCGCCTGGGAGTTGAACTACCACATCTCCGGAACCGCGAAATGGACCATCCTCGGTACCCACTCCGACGGCAGCTACCGCACCGAGGCTTTCGAGGCGCACCCGGGCGATCTCGTGTTCGCGCCACAGGGCTTCTTCCACTACTTCGAAAACGCCCGGACCGACACACCCCTCGAGGTCCTCATCGTCTTCAACACCAGCGCCGCCGAGACCAACGACGACATCGGCATTCTCGCCGCGATGAATTCCATCCCACGCTCGGTACTGGCCACTGTGCTCAACATCCCGGAGTCCACCCTGTCGGGCATACCTACCGAGGTCAAACCTGTCGTAGTCACCAAGCGGCACTGACGGTTTCGACACCGGCCGCACAGCACGTCAGGCACCAACTCGCAAGGCAATCGTGTGTGGACCAGCCTGTTCGCCTTCGGTCTGGAATTCGGCTCCAAGCTGCTCCCATCAACACCAAGAGGCTCGACGACCCGCGTGATTTTTGTCGCCTACGGGAGTTGCTGGAGTCCGTCGGGGGTGTACAGGCGTACCGCTCGAACCGCGGCGGCCACCGCTACGAGCGGGGGTATGCGATGGCGATGGCCGTGTCCGCCGCCCGCGGACCATGCTGGGTCGAGTCCCGAAACGGGAGGCAGGGGCAATTCGGCGCGGCCGACGTGGAGCACCGCCCCGCAGTGTTGGAGGTACTCGATAGCCCGATCGGCTTTGCTGATGCCGGTGACGAGCCGGATGTGGCGCCCGACCGGACCACCGATAGCGATGGTGGGTCCCGACAGGCCGTTGTCCTGAAAGAACAACTCCACCCCGATTCGCAGTGGAGCGGGTAGCTCGATTCCGGCACGTTCCACTCCGAACGTCACCACGAGCGTGTCGTCGGCGTGGCTGATCGACCAATCGAACCGGTTGGCCGTGGCGGCGGGTTCGGCGGCGGCCGTGGATGTCATCGGGTTCGTCGGTGTCGCAATCAGTGTGTACTCCCTTTTCGAGCATTGACAGTGTCGCGGAACGCATAGTTGCCCAGACGTCGGTAGGAGGACGCCATATCGTTACGCTGGCCGATCGGTTGGGGGAGGGCTTCGGGTATTTGCCTTGCCCGAGGCCTGCTATCTGGGGTCCAGGTTTTGTTCGAGTGGATGTCGTGGATCGGAAGACCGTTTCGACCCATGTCGTCGAAAAGGTAGCTACGAACCAACCGGCAGGAGCTTGGCTAACGACCGGCTATTTCGAGGAAATTTAATTAAGATCGATCCGGTAAATCTGTGAACTGGATGTATATCCTCGCTAGAGTCGCTGGCTATGACTGATATGCAGGTAAGCGGCGGCGGGTATTCGTTTGCGCGCGATATGTGGGCAACCGAGAGGTTGTGGCTCTCACGGTCCGTGCGGACCATCCTTGTCGGACTCGCTGGCCAACTGAGCGGGCTCGGGCCACAGGCATGGACTCGCTACGAAGACGGTGAGTTGGAATTCGTGGAGGCGCGTGAGTTCCAACTAGCCCTGCTGCGTGTGCACAGTGTGCTCGCGGACGAGATCGACGCCGCGATGTTGGAAGCCGCCGCCGCCGCCCTCGACCATACGGCCGGGCTGGGCGACGTCGCCTCCGTCACGGGCCTGGACCGGGCGCATGCCTTCCAGCGCTGGGGCGCCCTCACCGCGGTCGGTGAACGTATCGCGCTCATCATCTCGCAGCCGTGGCCGGATGGCGGGCCGTCTGCCCTGCGGTCCCCCGAAGTGCTCTACGAGCGAGATCGGCGATGGTGGCGGGTGAGCAGCGCCGCGAGACGCAACGCCCATTACGCCATCGTTGTCGTCGACCGACTCGTCGCGCGGGTATACGGGCTCGACCCGAACGGTTGGCAACCGGATTCCACGGGAACACGGTGGGAGTTCCGGGCACTCGGGTCCGAACCGCTATCGCAGATCCACGTGGACCGCGCATACCGAAAAGGTCGCCTGCCGGTTCGATTGGGCGACCCCTATCCCGCCCGGCTGGATCGCGCGTGCGTCCCCAGTTACTTCTCGGATGGGCACGTTGATGGCGACTGAGGCGCGGACGACGATGCGATCCCCTATCCCAATCCGATGTCAGCGAACACTGGCAAGGAAGCGTACTTTCGGTATGCCCATTGCCTGATTTCCCGACATTTGCTCGTACCTATCACCTATTTCTCGGGGTGAAGGTGGTCAGGACAGTGTGGCTGTGGTTTCGTGTTGGCTCATCGCTGCCGGTCTTCGGTCGCGCACACTCAGCAGGTCCATCTCGCTTCCCTGGTTCATGAAATAGATTCCATGAAATAGAAAAGGACATTTCGTGATCGAAACCTCGCGCATCGCGGCGGTCGGTATCGCATGCTTTGCAGCAATCGCATCGGTAACCGCCCGGGCGGAAGCACCCACCGAACATGACATCGAGTACAAGGTCGCCACGGTGGAACGTGTTGTGACAACCACCCTATCGGGAGGGACCTTCGTCCTCGACCGCGATCACAGCTCGTTCACGATTCGCGATGAGAGCGGTGCGCCCGTGATGGTCGTGCCAACGCGATTCACCATTGGCGACCAGGTGCTCACAGTTGACTCCACACTCAGCACAGACGCGAAGGAGCTGCGGTTGACGCCCGGTGAGCTGCGACCCGCCGCTGCCTTGGCCGCGATGCCGGTCGCATCGGCCCTCGAGAACCAGGCCGCGATGTCGGAGTTCTCGACGCGATTGCGCCTGGCCACCACGATCGGCACATTCGTCGGCACCGCGATCGGTCTGGTCGTCGGCGGGATTACCGGATGCATTATGGGTTTGCCGCTGTTGGGGGTGGGCTGCATACCTGCGGCGATCGCCGGTGCGGGGATCGGCGGCATTCTGGGGACAATTGCTGCCGGGGGACCGGTCCTGGTGCTTTCCGCCGTGGAGCTGATCGACACGCTCAACGCGCCCGACGGTGCGAGCAAATGGGCGCAGAACTCTTCGTTGAAACCTGCGAACTAGGTGATCGGCTACGTGATGTCAGGCGCGATATAGCGCCAGGCGCCTTGGCGGGGTTCGGGCGGCGAGCAGCATACTGTTCGACCCGCAGACGATCAGCGCGGCCGGGCAGGCGGCACAAGCGGCGTGCACCCTCATGCGCCGACGTCGTCACCGCGCATGAGCGTCGTCCGCAGCGTGGGAGCGGCTACCGAGGCCGCCCCGTCCGAACCGCCGTTCACCGAACTTGTGTTCCCCCAGGGCTGTCGGTGTCCTTGTCTGCTCTGATCCGGTGTTGTGCGTTGTGGACAGTGTCCTGATCGTGGTGATCTGGTGGGTTTCGATTGCGGCTCGGCCTTGCCTGCAGGCACTCTCGGCACACAGTGATGGCGAAGGCGTTGCGACCGAGCTGAGTGGGAACACAGGACGCCAGTCATCGAACGGTCACTGGGCCCAGCCGCCGCCGATAGCGGGAATGCGCACGCCCAGAAGCCTTCCCGCGGCTGGGCATCGGGCTGTCGGTGCGGCAACCCTCCGGCGTGCCGGAGGGGGTCCGACCGCCGGCGCTCACCTGGGCCCGGATGTGCTGCAGCGGCACTGTCGCAATCGTTGGCATTCGATGCAGGCCATGATGGGTTGATGACGCGAAGCGACGACAACTTGGGGTCGGCAGGGGCAGACGGAGCGCTCGCGGCCGGTGCGGTGATGTCCGTTGCCGCTGCTGCCCCCACGGCACGAAAGATCCGAGTGCTTGCGTTGAACACGTGGCACAGTGGCAGCAAGATCTCCCGTGGTATCGAGCTGATCACCGATCTCGTCGTCTCGACACAGGCCTCGGTCGTGCTGCTCTCGGAGGCAACCGAAGCGACGACGGCCGTCGCAGCCGAGCTGGTGCGGCGGGGGCACGAGTTCAACGCCGTCTCTTCGCACGACACGGGAATTCTGTCGGTGTTCCCGGTCGAGGACAGCGCTGATCTGCAATGGATGGTCAAGGCGCGGTTGAACATCGACGGAAAGCGCCTCACCGTCTACTCCGCGCACCTGGAGTATCGCTGGTATGCCTCCAACCTGCCCCGAGGGTACGGGCCCGGGGCCCCGGCGCCGGGCGAGTTCGCCGAGCACGAGTGGAACAAGCTGCCGGAGGGCCCGGTGACCGATCCCGTCGTGATCGAGCGCATCAACGCGGCCTCGAGCCGCCCGGAGATCATCAGCAACTTTCTCGCCGACGCGAAAGCCGAGATCGCCGACGGGTCTTCGGTCATCATCGGTGGCGATCTGAACGAGCCGTCGCTGCTGGATTGGACGCCCGCCACCGCGAACTTGTTCGACCACAACGGTGTGGTGTTGGCGTGGGAGACCACTCGACGCCTGCAACAAGCCGGTTTCATCGATGCCTACCGATCGATGTATCCGGACCCGGCCACCCATCCCGGACTTACCTGGCCCTCGGACAACGTCGATGTGGATGTCTCCGAGCTCGCCTGGGCTCCTGAGGCCGATGAACGCGACCGTGTCGATTACATCTTCGCTCATGGTGACAAGCTGTGCCTATCTGCTGTCGGCATCATCGGCCCGCGCGGGTCCATAGTGCGCGGTACCCGATTCCAAGAACCGACCCAGGACAATTTCCTCGGCTCGCCGGCGCAGTGGGGCAGCGACCATAAAGGCATCTTCGCGACATACCAGCTCGCCTCTTCCGATCAGGGCGCATGAAGCGGGTGAAGGTCGAGATCGTCGGGGAAGGCTGCGGCGAAGGCGGCCAGTGCGGGTGTCCCTGCTTTTGATCGAACGCGGACTTCAACTATCGAGGGGCTCCTGATGCAGGGCATGGAGCCCGCAACGCGGTCCGGCACCGGCCGATGCGCGGACATTGCCGGTCATGTCGGGTTGCGAAAGTCCGTGCTGCGCGGTGCCCCCGGGAGGTCCGCTCGGTACTGGCCAGGTGTTTTCCCGAACCACCGCCGACACGATCGGTTGAGGGTGCTCTGTTCGGCATAGCCGAGCAGAGCGGCGATCTGGCTGAGATGCAACCTCGGTTCGGCGAGGTACCTCGCCGCATGGTCGCGACGCTCCCGTTCGATGAGGTCCTGACATCGCACACCCTCCGCAGCCAGGCGCCGTTGCAGGGTGCGCGGATGCATCGAGAGTTGGTCGGCGATGACTTCCGCGGTGCATTGGCCGGTGGGCAGCAGACGCCGGGTCAGCTCTGTCACGCGATCGGACAGCGCAGCGGTGCTGGGCAGATAGTGGGACTCCAGATACTTCGTGGCGATACGTCGGGTCTCCGGATCCGCACTGTCGATGCGGCGGCCGGCCAGATCCAGGGGTAGCTCCAACCCGCACCACGTTTGCCCGAAGAGCACCCGGCAACCCAGCACTTCGTCGTACGCGGTGTCTGGACCCAGTTTGTCGTGCATGAACGAGATGAAGCGGGGGCCGGCTTGCGGTCCGCCCAGAAGGCGAATCATGCGTACGCCGTTGGCCATGCTCAGCTCGTAGCCCTGGGGCACGTCGGAGAGACCTGGTTCGGTCATCTCGAAGGTGAACTGGAGGTCGGTCTCCTCGGTGCGCTGGTTGACCGTCAGCTTCAAGGCGGGGGAATGGACATACAGGTAGCGCGCGATCGCCTCCAGCCCGCCCAACAACGTCTGAGCGTTGCGCGCGATCACTGCGATCGGTCCGAGGATGTCCAGACCCTGCCAGCGTGAGAGGCGAAGTCCGAAGTCCGGACAACCCATTTCGGCGGCGCTGGCTTCGAGCATACGCACGAACGCCTCGAACGAGACGAACGCGTCCTCTTGGTCTTCGATACCTGACGGGATGTGGAAGCGCGCCAGGAACGGCGCCGGGTCGGCGCCGAGTTCCCGCATGAGGTCTCCGTACCCCCAGAGGTTCGTGGCGCGAATCAGGCTGCCCATCGGATCCACCCCTTGTGTCGGGAAATGATAAAAGTATGTCGGAAGATGTCAAGACGTGTGATGTGGCACACGGCCATTCTGTTTCTACGACGCTCCGCGAACGCAGCACCAGAAACAAGAGGAAGCCATGAGTACGAAACACTTCGACATCCTGATCATTGGTGCCGGGCTGTCCGGCATCGGTACGGCTTGCCAGGTGACGGCCGAATTCCCGAACAAGACCATCGCCGTGCTGGAGCGGCGGGCCCGGATAGGCGGCACCTGGGATCTGTTTCGCTACCCCGGTATTCGTTCCGACTCCGACATGTTCACGTTCGGGTACAAGTTCCGTCCGTGGCACGATTCGACGGTGCTCGCGGACGGTGCGTCGATTCGCGAGTACATTGCCGACACCGCAAGGGAGTACGGCATCGATCAGAAGGTCCACTATGGCGTGAAGATCATTGCCGCGGACTGGTCGAGGACCGAGGGCCGCTGGAACGTGACGGCACTGCACGAGGCGACGGGGGAGACCCGCACATATAGCTGCGGCTTCCTCGTCAGCTGCACCGGCTATTACAACTACGACGCGGGCTACCTGCCGACGTTCCCGGGTGTGGACCGGTTCCAGGGTCGGTGCGTTCATCCTCAGCATTGGCCGGAAGATCTGGACTACACCGGTAAGAAGGTCGTCGTGATCGGCAGTGGCGCCACAGCCGTCACGCTGGTCCCGTCGATGGCCGATGCCGCGGGCCACGTGACCATGTTGCAGCGCTCCCCGTCCTACATCTTCTCGGTACCGGCCCTCGACAAGATCTCCCAGGTCCTGGGTCGATTCCTCCCCGACAAATGGGTGTACTCATTCGCGCGCAAGCGCAACATCGGCATCCAGCGTGGGCTCTATCTGGCTTGCCGTCGCTGGCCTGGTCCGATGCGCCGACTTCTGCTCTGGCAGGTCCGGCGCCAGGTCGGCCCTGCCTTCGACATGAGCCATTTCACCCCGAATTACATGCCGTGGGACGAGCGGTTGTGCGCTGTGCCGGATGGCAATCTCTTCAAGGTTCTGGCGTCCGGTGCGGCATCGGTCGTCACCGATCACATCGAGACCTTCACCGAGACCGGCATCTTGCTGAAGTCGGGGCGGGAACTGGAGGCGGACATCATCGTGACAGCCACCGGCCTGGATATCCAGATGCTGGGTGGAATGAAGCTTTCCGTGGACGGTGAGGCGCGGGAGCTGCACGACCAGATGACCTACAAGGGTGTCCTCGTGGAGAGCATTCCCAATCTGGCCTGGGTTTTCGGATACACCAACGCGCCGTGGACCCTGAAGTCCGATATCGCCGGCGCCTACCTGTGCAGATTGTTCAAGCACATGGACGACAGCGGCCACTCGGTGGCCACTCCCACCGATGTCGAGGATTCCATGCTGGACGTCGGCATGCTCGACCAGTTGCAGTCCGGTTACGTGCAGCGCGCCAAGGACACCTTGCCTCGACAGGGATCCAAGGAACCGTGGAAGGTGCTCATGCACTACGAGAAGGACTCCAAGATGCTCCTCGAAGACCCCATCCAAGACGGCCTGCTGCGGTTCGAGGAACTGGTCTGAACACGCGTGGCACGCCAACGCATTTCGCCACCGATCACACCATCCGCTGAACAGGGCAACTACCAACCTCTCCGAGAGTTCATCGTGAAAATCAATCGACATGTCATCCGGGCCTGTCTGCGCAGCTCGCGACCGCTGTTCGCGTCCCGCCGCGTTTCCGTCGGCGCGAAGCGCCGAATGGTCGAGATGCTCACCGCCACCGCACGCCCTCCCAAGGACACACGCTTCGAGCGTGTCACCATCGCTGGCGTCCCGGTCGAGCGGGCGCAGACAGCGCACGCCGAACCCGAAGGGACGCTGATCTACCTCCATGGCGGCGGATATGCCCTCGGTAGCGCAAGGGGCTATCGCGGCCTGGTCGCACACCTCGCCGCAGCGGCCGGGATGACCGCTGTGATCCCGGACTATTCCCGCGTACCGGAAGCCCGGTATCCGAGCGCTCTCGAGGAGGTGGTGGCGGTTTATGCCCGGCTACTCGAAACCGGCCTCGACCCGAAAACGGCGGTCATCGCGGGTGATTCTGCCGGGGGCGGACTGACACTGGCGGTCGCGATGGCACTGCGCGAGCGCGGAATCGCTGCCCCGGCCGCACTCGGTCTGATCTGCCCCTGGGCCGACCTCGCGATCGACATCGATGGGTCGCGACGCATGCTGCGCGATCCCCTGATCCTTCCGTCCATGACGGCCGAATGGGCGCCGCGCTATGCCGGCAACCTCGATCCGAGGCTGCCGGGCATTTCCCCGGTATACGGCGACATGACCGGCCTTCCGCCGATCGTCATGCAGACTGCCTGCGACGATCCGATCTCTGTCGACGCGGACAAGATCGAAGCAGCCATCGCGGCCGCGACGGGCATCATCGACCATCGCCGGTTCGACAACCTCTGGCACGACTTCCACCTTCAGGTCAGCGTTCTCGACGAGGCGGCCGAGGCGGTAGCCGACCTCGGCGCGAAACTGCGCACTCACGTCCTTTCTCGTGGTACCTGCGAAATCCACAGCAACGAGGCAAAGGTTGTCGTCGGATGAGCCGATTCGAAGGCAGAGTCGCCGTCATCACCGGGGCCGGATCCGGCATCGGCAGAGCCCTCGCCCTCGATCTGGCAAAGAAGGGCGCAAAGCTTGCCCTCTCCGACATCGACACCGAGGGGCTTGCCGAAACCGTCCGCCAGGCCACAGCGCTCGGCGCGGACGTCAAGTCCGACCGGCTCGATGTCGCCGAACGGGAGGCTGTGCTGGCATATGCCGATGGTGTCGTCGCACATTTCGGCACGGTCAACCAGATCTACAACAACGCCGGCATCGCTTACAACGGCACCGTCGAGAAGTCCGAGTTCAAGGACATCGAGCGGATCATGGACATCGACTTCTGGGGCGTCGTCAACGGAACAAAAGCCTTTCTGCCGCATCTGATCGCATCCGGCGATGGACACATCGTCAACATCTCGAGCCTGTTCGGTCTTGTCGCCGTTCCCGGTCAGAGCGCCTACAACGCGGCGAAGTTCGCCGTGCGCGGCTTTACCGAAGCACTGCGCCAGGAAATGTTGATTGCCGAGCACCCGGTCAAGGTGACGTGTGTGCATCCCGGAGGTATCAAGACCGCAGTCGCCCGTAACGCGAGGGTTGCCGAGGACGAGGATGCGCAGACGTTTGCGGAGTTCTTCGACAAGTGGTTGGCGATCCATTCGCCGGAAATGGCCGCGGCGACGATCCTCAACGGAGTCCGCAAGGGCAGTGCCCGGATCGTGATCGGTTGGGAGGCAAAGGCTCTCGATGTGCTGGCTCGCATCAGCGGGTCGTCGTATCAGCGGATCATGGCGACTGGTTTTGCGACCTTTATGCCGTGGGCAAGTAACCGAAACCGTGGGCACGCGTAAGGGGTCAGTACGGCTGAACAGGCCGAGGCGGCCGATCGCGACGGCATCCCGGAGGCCTGACGCCACAATGAATTGCAGTCGGAAGGCTGCCGTCTACAGCAGTACCGGTGCCGCCACCAAGCGACGGCCTCCCGTCACTTGCCGTCTTTTCGATGCCACGCGCGCACCGCGTCGCGAGCCCGGTCGAACAATGCCAAGGGGGGACCTGTGAGCACGTTGGCCAACGCTGATTCTCCTGCGTGCGGATGCGGTCTGGTCGGGGCGATCGCTTCGGCGGCACGAACAGACCCGGCCATGTGTTCCAACTGAGTTGCCGAATACTGCCTGCGCAACAGTGAGAACTCCTCGTTCTCTTCGTGAGTAGCGTGTTCGGTCACCGCTTCGGCGAACGCGGCCAGTTTGGTGTCGAAGGCCGGATGGTCGACTCCGAGCGAATACAGCTCTGCCAGTGCTTGTTTGGCATCATTCTCTTCTTCGAGTCTTTCGGCCACCAAGTGGTCAGCCCCGAATTGGGCACGGGCGGCAATTGGATGTACCACTTCTTCTTCGGCACTTTCATGGACCGAGAGGAGGCGCACAAGTTCGGCGAACAGCTGTTGTTTGTCGCCGTTGCCCGACTTCAGATGGGCGAAGAGATCTTTGATCTGTTCGTGTTGTGCAGTGAGTAACTCGACGACATCCTGATGATTTTCGGTAGGCATGAGGAGTTCCTTTCGCCCATATGCGGAATGAATTCCTGCGCTTCGGTTTCGGCGTCCTGAGCTATGAGGTGCCAGGTTCCGGGATCACCGCGCAGGACGGCCTACGCAATTTCTTTCCTTTGCTCACGTCGTGTGGGGGCGGGATCGGTAGAACCTCGGGGACGCAGCGAACATCGAGCGGGTCGGCTGATCCGTGCTCAATGCGTGCTTCCATGCCTCGGCCGGGTCGTCGGTGTCCTCGACCGCGATCGAGGACATGCCCGATACCGCGTGCCAGGTCAGCGTAGGACACCTCCGGAAGTGACTGGGATTCTTCGAACTTCGGTGCGCCGCCCATCGCTCGCAGCTCCCAGGTCACCTGGTTGAGGTCGTTGTTGCCGAAGACGCGGACGACTAGCGGTGGATCGGTCCACCGAGAGCAATAGCGCACCATGGTGTGCAACTCGGCCAGGTCGTTCATCTGCATGGCTCCGTCACCGACCGGGGCGATGACCGGCCGATTTAGATGTGCGAAACTTCGCGCCGATGGCCCACAGCACTCCGGGGCCCATGTGCGCCAAGGTTCCTGATAGCGGTCCCCGCATCTGTCCGGGCATGCGCGGGCATCGGGCGTGCCAGTTGGTGGAGGACCCCGAGTCGGTGGTGATGGCGTGCTCATGTTCCGGAGCCCCGGTCAGCCGAAGAAACCTCAGCATCAATGTGAGGGGCGGTGCGGCGGCTGTTCTTGATCAGCCACCTGGTGCGTCTCACTCGACTTCGAGTCCGGATCGACCTTATTCGCGCGTTCCCACTCCTTGTCCAACTCGGTTCGCGAATCCGCCGCCTCGCTGCGATGCACCTGCGCCTGTTGGGCAAGCTGCGCGGCCTGCGCCGCCTTGACCTCACCTTCCGCCTTCGCCGCCCGACTCCGGGCAGCGACCTCCTCCGCCCGTGCCTGCTGCTCACCGACCTCGAATTCCCGTTCCGCCGCACGGTTGCGGATGCCCGCGGCCTCGACCCGCAGATGCTCGCGCCGTTGACGCATCAACAACCAGGCCGCAAGCAAAACGACCACAACCGCGATAACGACGATCACGATCACAATGGTGGTGCTCATCTTTCGACTCCTCGCACCCTCCCCCCTCTACCCTAACGCCACTTCACTACCTCCGAGCTGGGAAAATGAGCGCTCGGGTGCACGGGCTGATCCCGTCCGGAGCTACCGGCGGCGGGAGTGGCCTTGCTACGCTGACAGCGCGGCGAGCCCACTCGGAGGACACCCCGTGATCACCGATATCGGGTGAGTTCCCGAGACGACGGAGCCAGTCGGACAATCGGCCTCGGCCGCGTATACCGCCCGTCGCACCCCAGCGGAGCTGTACCACCACTACCGATACGAGGCAGGCACCATGCCTGACAAAAACCCGTCCCCGATGTCCTCCGGCGCATCGTCACCGGCGTCCAGCGACAACTCGTCGTCCACAGCAGTCCAGCTGGCCCAGAACAGCATCTTCGAACGATTCGCCCGAACGGGCTTCATTGTGAGCGGAATCGTGCACCTGATCATCGGCTACATCGCGATCAGGATCGCCCTCGGCGGCGCCGGCACCGCCGACCAATCCGGGGCCATGTCGGAACTGGCCGGCAAACCGGGTGGCGTCGTCGCCCTGTGGGTCGGCGTCGTCGCGTTTGTGGCGATGGCGCTGTGGCGGCTCGCCGAAGCGGCGCTCGGCAGTTCGTCCAAACCTGAGGCCGACAGCAAGAAGTCCGAAGCGATTGAACGGATCAAGGCGTTTGCCCTGGCAGTAGTCTATTTCGCCTTCGCCGTCTCCGCGTTCGGATTCACCCGCGGCAGCGGCGAGTCCAGCAGCGGCCAAAGTGCGGGGATCACGGCCCGCATGATGCACACCACCGCCGGCACGATCGCCCTCATCGCGGGCGGGCTGTTCATCATCGCGGTCGGCGGCTACCACGTCTACAAAGGAGTTAGCCAGAACTTCCTCGATGACCTCGAGGGCACAACCAGCGGCCTCGTGCGCAGGCTGGGCACGGTCGGATACATCGCGAAAGGGCTGGCCATCGCCGCGGTCGGGTTGCTGGTGATCCTTGCCGTGAGTCGCTCCGATCCGGGTAAAGCCGCCGGACTCGACGGCGCCTTCAAAACCGTGGGGGCTCAGCCCTACGGAGTCGTCCTGCTCATATTGTCCGGCCTGGGCATCATCACCTACGGCGTCTACAGCTTCGCCATGGCCCGACACAGCAAGATGTAGTCGCGTTCGCCCGAGCAGCCGTGGCTGGGAACCGACAAGCTCCCCCATCAGTTGGGCGTCGCCTCTGCACCGTTGTTTGGTGGCGCGAATACCGGCTATCCGCAAGAGGACCGGCTGGAAAATGCAGGCCGGGCACCTTCGAGGAAAGGGGCTCGCACCATGAGCGGTGTAGACAAGGCAAAAAACAAGGCCGAGAAACTCGCCGGTAAGGCCAAGGAAAAATTCGGCGCGGCCACCGACGACAAGGACAAGAAGCACGAGGGCAAGGCCGATCAGGCCAAGTCCGACCTGAAGGATGCGGGCGAGAAGGTCAAGGACGCATTCCGCCACTGATTCGGCGCCCGCCAGCGTCGATCGCGAGCGGGTGACCCTGGCGAGGTCATCCGCTCGACGGGTGCCGATTCCGTGTCCACCGGCATATTTCAATCGCTCGAGGCGGTGGCGGCCATAGTCGTGTTGGCCTGTATCGGCCGCGCCCCCGGGTGAGCCGAACCCGAACAGCTAGCGCTCGTCCAACGACGGCAGCACCGTTTCATCGACGATCAGCAGCACTGCGGCAGCGACCGGAATGGCGAGCAGCGCACCGACAATCCCGAGCAAAGCGCCCCCGACGAGAACCGACACCACCGTCACGATCGGAGGCACCCGCACCGTTCTGCCGATAATTCTGGGCACGAGTACGTAGTCCTCGAACAACCGCAGGACGATGAAGAAAATAATGGTAGCCACCGTGACGGGCACCGACACGGTGAGCGCGACCAGGGCCACGATAATGCCCGCCAGGGTAGAGCCCACCACCGGGATCAAGTCGAGGACAGCGACCAGGACGGCCAGTAACAGCGGGTACGGCACATCGAAGATCATCAGCCAAATGAAGGTCAACACCGCGGTGATCACCGAAATGACCAGATTCCCCAGAATGTAGCCGCCGACCTTCACGAAGATCTCATCGCCGATCAGGATCGCCCGTGGGCGGCGGGAGCGCGGAAACAGCCGGTAGATCGACGCGCGAACCTGCGCGAAATTTGCCATGAAATAGCCGGTCAGCACGGCGACGATCACAGTGCCACTGACAATGCTGAAGACGATCCGCCCCGCGCCGAGGACACCTCCGGCCAGCTTCGAAGGATCGGACCCGAGCCCTTCCTGGAGTCGGTCCTGGAGATGGAAGCGAGTGTCGAGCGTGTCGATGAGTGGATACCGTTGCGCAAGATGGTTGATGTAGTCCGGAGCGTTGTGGACCAGCGCGCTGGTTTGGGTGACCAAGGGAGGTATCGCGGCCGCGAGGAACCCTGCCAGCAAGCCGACCGCCACCACGAATACTGCGGTCACTGCGGCCCATCGCGGGAACCATGGTCGAACCAGCCACGACACGACAGGTTCCAAACCGATCGCCAGAAACAACGCGATGGTGATCAGTACCAGCACTTGACTCGCGGCGAGTACTGCCTGGATCGCGCCGTAGGTCACCGCGACGCCCGCCGCACCCGCCATACCGACCATGAACGGCGATCGCCGATCGAATCGACGCCCCGGCTTCCCCAGCGGATTCTCCGTCGTACTTGCCTGCGCCGCCGCAGCTTCCGCGGCGATGATGGGCCCGCCTTCGTCGGTGGTGTGGGGTTGCGCGACCAGGTCGCTGTGGGCCTGCTCCGCCTCGTCGGCGGTGCGGGGGTGCTCGCTCGGGCCTGGGTCGGTGTCTTCGTTCATAGCGTGGGTCCGCGGGGGATATGCGACTGCGGCGGAGTAATCATGTCGGTCGGCGGCAAGGGACGTACGGTCGCTGGTCAGTCGAAAAGCATCGACAAGCTCACCGACATCATCGGCGATCTACTTTTCCGCAAGCTCGAGGGGCAGGCTGCGAAGTGCGACTATTGAGTCGCACTGAGCATACCGTGACCGCAAATTCGGCTGATCTGTATGCAGTGCGGCCGAACCCGAACACGCCGCCACAACTGTTGAGCTGCGATAAAACAGGTATGTACATCCCTGGTCCTGAGGCGTCTACTGGAATATGCAGGACCTCGGGTTGATCATCATGTTTGTTCTTCCCATGGCCACAGTTGGGTGGGTGATGACTGGTGCCGACATGCACCCACGATCGTATAGGAGCACGGGAGGGTTTCTCGGGCCCTTCGAATACTGCAGCGAAACTAGGTAGCCGGCCATGATCGTTCTCGGAGTCATCCTTCTTGTTCTTGGGTTCATATTCAGCATCCCGATCCTCTGGACGATCGGGATCGTGGTGCTGATCATCGGGCTCGTGTTACTGCTGTTGGGGTCGACGGGTCGCGCCGTCGGCGGCCGGCGGCATTACTACTGACCTCTGGAGCACGTTCGCGCTAGGACCCGGTCGCGTTCAACGCTGTCATCTGAGCACCCTCAGCGTCAGCGGTAGTCGACGCGGGGTCAGAGCTGGCTCACTATCGTTATCCACCCACTCGGCAACACCGTCGAATGAATCATCCGCGGCCCGACCCGCTCGCGCGTAACCGGGCGCGGTGTGGGTATGCGTCGAGCATGATCGACATCGAGTTCCCGACTCTGCCGCCGCCGCGAGGCCCGCTCTCGCGCGCGGTGGTGGACCTGCTGCGCGGCCGAACCGGCGCCGCTATCGCAGTCGGCCCCGATAATGCCGACCCCTACGGTGAAGATCTGCAGTTGGCGTTACACATCTGTTACGAGCTGCACTACCGGGGCTTCGAGTCGGTTGATCCTTGCTGGGAATGGGATCCCAACCTCCTCGGGTTCCGCGCGGAACTGGAGTGCCGATTCTTGGCAGCTCTCCGGCGGGACGTCGTGGGCGGCCAGGAGCTGAAAAAGGAGCTCGACAGCTTGCTCGTCGAGCCCGTCGACTCGACCGGAGTCAGTCAGCACTTACGCGATGACGGCGAATGGTGGCATGTCTGTGAATATTTCGTACACCGCTCGATCTATCACCACAAGGAGGCCGACCCCTACGCCTGGGTGATTCCGCGGCTGCGCGGACAGGCCAAGGCATCGGTGGTTGCTGTTGAATTCGACGAGTTCGGCGGCGGGCGCGGCGATCGAATACACGCCCGGTTGTTTGCGGACCTATTGACGGGCGCCGGACTGGCATCCGGCTATCTCTCTTATCTGAACGTCGTTCCCGCTCCAATGCTTGCGTTGGTGAACATGATGTCGCTGTTCGGGCTTCATCGTGACCTGCGCGGAGCATTGGTTGGTCATTTCGCGTCGGTGGAAATACTCTCGCCACCTGGATCGCGGCGGATGGTGGAGGCACTGGAACGACTGGATGCGGATCCTGCCTGTGTGCTTTTCTATACCGAGCATGTCGAGGCCGACGCTGTACACGAACAAGTCATGCGCCGCGACGTCATCGGGAATCTACTTACTCAGGAACCCGAACTGACAGCATCAGTTGTCTTCGGCATTCAGGCGACGAATTTGCTGGAGGATCGATTCGCAGAGCATGTGCTCGGAAGCTGGCGCTCCGGACGCAGCTCCTTACGCTCGCTCGACTCGGATAGTGCAGAGGTATCCAGCGACTAATGCCATGATCACTATGAGCACACCATTCGTGATGAGCTCGATCCGGATCGTCAGGGTGAAGTCATCGACATGGATACGGCGCAAGGCAGCAGGGCATTTTCAGTCCGCGATAGGTTTCGTTCGGCGCTTGCGGTGACTGGTATCGCAGAATGGATAGTTGCCTGATCGTCGGCACATGCACACAGCGACCAGAAACCGGTCCGACGTGACGACGGTGCCGTCGTCCATCACCAGTTCCACGGGACCTTCGATCAATGCGGGTCCGTCTCGGGTCAGGGTTACTCTGCGGCGCTCACGCTTGTGTTCGGTCGGCACGGATCACCACCAACTCTTCATGTCGTTGTCCTGGCTCGATGAGCCCAGCTGATTCCAGCCAGTCCGCACGTTTACGCATTTTGGGCCCGAAGGCCACCATTTCGCGTGCCACCACCGCAGCTTTGAGTCCACCCTCGCGCAGCTGTGACAACGTAGCCTCCGGCTTGCACAACGCCGAATGGACCATCAGTCCGACGCCGTGACTATCGAGCATGCGCGGCATCATCCGACACAGCACATCCAGCACAGCTCGTCCCTCGGTGCCGCCTTCCCATGCGCGCGCTGGACCGCGGGAGGGAACTTTCTTTGGAGAAGGCACGTACGGCGGATTGACAAGCACCAAGTCGAATAGCCTCCGGTGCGGCACGCGCGAAAGCTCCCCATGCAGCAATTCGAGTCGGACACCGCGTGCTCGACTATTGAGCCACGCCGAAACGATCGCAGGCCATGAGATGTCCACGGCGGTCACACTGCGAGCACCCGCCATCGCTGCTCGAATCGCCAGAGCGCCCGTGCCGGTACCCATGTCGAGTACTCGTTTGTCGAGTGGAATCGTGGCAGTGAGCATCGCCTGCATCAACAAGGTCGTATCGGCCTGCGGTCGATACACCCCCGGCATTCGTATCAGCCTCACAGGAGGTGGATACCCGCTCACGGCAAGTTAATCCCCGGCAACGCGCGTTGCTCACAACCCGTTAGCTAGCGGATCGCTGATAGGTTTCATTGCGGCGCTGGAACCGACGAACGGGCTGGGCGGTGCCGCCGCCGCGAGGGGATTCTGCTCGTGACCGTCCAGTTCTGTAGACCTGGACGACCGTTTTGCCAGAACCCGGACCGATCGCGGAACGGTGTCGGTTGTGCGACGGATCGGTGGAGATTCCGCCAGTTGACGTCCCAGCAAGCACATAGCTACCACATGCTGGCGGACAGAGTTCGGGCCTGCTGCACCCAGTGAAGGGAGATACGCGGTGGCATTGGGACGTCGTCGGCTGCTGATCGGCTTCGCCGGTGCGGGTGGCCTCGCCTTGGCCGGGTGTGGGCGAGAACCCGCGCCTCCCCAACCCGCCACACTTCGGTTCGATCCGCCACCTGGCACCCACGACGTCGACGCGCGCAGCCTCGGTACAGTCACGGTCACCGAAGGGATGCTGCGGTCGGTCGAATGGATCGACGAAACGGGCAGAGCCCTGCCGGGCACACCGGCACCCGATCAGCGAACCTGGACCAGCGCCGAACCGCTCGGCTACGGACACACCTACACCGCGAAAGCCGTGGCACACGGCGAAACCGGCGATGTCACCGCAACGACAACCTGCACCACGGTGCGACCCGATCAGCTCATCGACCTCTCGCTGCGCTCCGCCAATCTCGTGGAGTTGGCCGAAAACGACACCTACGGAGTGGGTTTCGTGCTCGTCGCCCATTTCGACGAACCCGTCGATCGGGCGGCTGTAGAACGCCACCTGAAGGTCACCACCCAGCCCCCCGTCACCGGTTCCTGGTACTGGCTCGACGATCAGAACGCACACTGGCGGCCGGAGCACTATCACGCACCGGGAACCAGGATCACGATCGCGGCGGAACTCTTCGGCCTCGCGCTCGGCGCAGGCCGCTACGGCCTACGCGACCAACGGGTGTCGGTGATCATCGGCCCTGCGCACATCGCGATCGCCGATGACGACACCAAACAGATCGAGGTCTTCGACAACGGGAACCTGGTGCGTACCATGCCCACCTCGATGGGCAAGGGCGGCACCGCGGCCGTCGGGTCCAATTACCTGTCGTTCTGGACCCGCCCCGGCATCTACACCGTGCTGGACCGAAACGACCCGGTGATCATGGACTCCGCCAGCTACGGCCTGCCGACCAGCTCCGGCGGCTACCGCACGAGCATCAATCACGCGGTCCGCATCAGCCACGACGGAATCTTCGTGCACGAATTGGCCGCGAGCATGTGGGCCCAAGGCAACACCAACGTCTCGCACGGCTGCTTGAACATCTCGCCCGACGATGCGTCGTGGTTCTACGACTTCGTCATTCCCGGCGACGTCGTCGAGGTCCGCAACACCGGCGGCGACCCCCTCGATGTCTGGCAGAACGGCGATTGGAGCGTCCCCTGGCCCGACTGGCTTCGCGGCGGTGCTCACACGTGACACGAAGGGATTGTCGATGACTACCCCTCATGATTTCGAATTCGAAGAAATCTACCGAGGTACAGGGGGCCCATTCGGGCCGGGCGTCAAGCCGCCGTGGAGTATCGGGGAACCCCAGCCGGAACTCGCCGCGCTGATCGAGCAGGGCAGATTCCATGGCGATGTCCTCGATGTCGGATGCGGGGAGGCAGCGATCTCGTTGTATCTGGCCGAGCGGGGTTTCACCACTGTCGGCCTGGATCTGTCGCCGACCGCGGTCGAGCTGGCCCGAGCCGAGGCCGCCAGGCGCGGCCTGGTCAACGCCTCGTTCGAGGTCGCCGACATCGCCGCCTTCACCGGCTACGACGACCGTTTCGGCACCATCGTCGACAGCACGTTGTTCCATTCGATCCCGGTCGAGTCGCGGGAGGGCTATCAGCAGTCGGTTGCGCGTGCCGCTGCGCCGGGCGCGGCGTATTTCGTGCTGGTGTTCGACCGGGCCGCTCTGCCCGAAGTGCCTGATCCGGGGCCATCGCCGGTCACCGCCGACGAACTTCGTGAGGTGGTGTCGAAGTACTGGGTGATCGATGAGATCAGGCCGGCGCGAATCCATGGCAATCTGCCTGCGGTGTTGCCGGCGGACGCGGGTTTCCAATTCGAGGGTATGCGCGACGAGCCGAGCGGCCGCAAGTCGGTTCCGGCCTGGCTGCTGTCGGCCCATCTCGAGTGATCCCGCCACGCGGGACCGTGGGTGTGTTGCCCGGCGCGGGATGCGTCGAGCATCGCAGCGCCCGGGCCCTCCCGGCCTGTCGACCTACACGCTCCGGTGGTCCACTGCGGCAGGGTCCCCTGCGTGGCAATGCGCCGAATGGGCCGACACTGCGCTCGCCGTCAGCGAGGCCATCCGCCGCCTACTCCGTTCAGCACAGGCGCACCGATCGCGAATTCGTCGACAGCGGATGCGTGACGTCCGCAAACTGCGCACCGCCTCGGCCGCCGCCGAGCCCTCGATGAACCGGCGCCTCGACATCGCAACCTTGTCACTTGTCATCCGGGAGCAGCGGTGTGATGCGATAGTCGATCAGGCCGCGCATCACCAGTGCCGTTGTCGTTCGGTCTATTCCGTCGATCTCCAGGACTTGACCTGCGATTCGGTAGAGATCGTCGGCATCCTGGGCGGCTACCTGGATCAGAAGGTCGATTGTGCCGCTGAGTCCCAGTACTTCCAGGACTTCCGGGATCGCATCCAGATCCGCGGCGATGGCGGTGAGTTTGCGTTGGGTGACGTTGGCGAACAGGAATGCGCGCAGTGGGTACCCGAGGGTCGCGGGGTCGATGCACCGCTCGAACGAGTCGAGCGCGTTGCGATCGTCCAAACGGCTCAGCCGTGCCTGAATCGTGTTTCGCGACAACCCTGTTCGCTGGGCGAGCGCCATCGCGCTCGCGCGTGGTTCGGCGATGAGTGCGCGGAGGATCCGGATATCGATCGGATCGGCGCGAAAAGCGCGGGCCATGGCACCGGCCTCCATTCGTTGCCGGTCGCTGTGGCGCTTGTCGATTCGACAAGTCGGTGAGCCTTCGCTACGGCTGCTCGTTGGCAGTATGCACATTATTTTAAGACACGGTTGCGCCGATCGCGTGCATGGCATGAACATCTTGTGCGATCTGCGCACGTGAAGACAGGACCCGGCAAGGTTCGCCGGGGTGTGCGGATCCACCGGGTCTCGGTTGTGGCTTCTGTGCGCCCCCACTGCCGAGGCTTCGGTGTCGCTCTCGCACCGGCGTCCACGCTGTACAACCGCAGACTAGGAGCACGTTGATGACCACGGTCACCGAGCACGATCACAGCCGTAATATCGGCCCGGCGGCCGATCTCGAAGCATTGGCACAGATCGAACGGCGCACGCTGTGGTTGTCGACGGCGATGATTCACCACGCGAATCGGGTGCGGCCGAATACCTCGGGGCTGAAGGTCGGTGGACATCAGGCATCGTGCGCGTCGATGGTGTCGATCATGACCTCGCTGTGGTTCACCCAGCTGCGGGCCGGTGACCGGGTGTCGGTGAAACCGCACGCATCCCCGGTACTGCATTCGATCAATTATCTGCTCGGCGAGTTGGACGAGTCGTATCTGACGACGCTGCGCCAGTTCGGTGGCTTGCAGTCGTATCCGAGCCGATCCAAAGATCCTGATCCGGTCGACTATTCCACCGGTTCGGTGGGTATCGGTGCCACGGCACCGATTTGGGGTGCGATGGCGCGCCGTTACGTCAATTCCACCCTGGGCGCGGATGCGGGCAGCGGTCGGCAGTATTCATTGGTCGGCGACGCCGAGTTGGACGAGGGCGCGGTCTGGGAGGCGATCGTGGATCCCGGCACCGTCGATCTCGGTGAGGTGGTGTGGATCGTCGACCTGAACCGGCAGTCGCTGGATCGGGTGGTGCCGAATATCGCGGCGGGCCGATTGGAGTCGATGTTCGAGGCGGCCGGGTGGCAGGTGATCACCGTCAAGTTCGGTCGGTTGCTCGAGTCGTTGTTCGCCCGGCCCGGTGGTGACGCGCTGCGCGCCCGGATCCTGGAGATGCCGAATCCGGAGTATCAGCGGCTGTTGCGCTGTGACGCGTCCGAGTTGCGGGCCCGGCTGCCCGGTACCGGTCCGAATGGTGCGCGGATCGTGGAACTGATTGCGGGCCTGGATGATTCAACACTGTCGGCCGCGATTCGCAATCTCGGCGGTCACGATATGCAGGCGCTGGTCGATGCTTATGAACGCATCGATGACACACGGCCGACGGTGATCATCGCCTACACGATCAAGGGTTACGGTCTGCCCTCCCAGGGGCATCCGCAGAACCATTCGTCGCTGCTGACGGTCGCGGAGTACGAATCACTCGCAGGGGACCTGGCCATGGACCCACAGCGGCCATGGGGCCGATTCGACATCGCGACCGCTGCTGGACAGCTGTGTGCGCAGACGGCGGCGCGATTGCGCCGGGACCCGGCTCCGATGCCCACGCTGCCCGCTGTTCCCGCGGATTTCGGCCGGACTCCGAAGGGCTCGGCCACCACACAGGCGGCGCTGGGTAGGACACTGCTCGACTTGACTCGCGCGGCCCCGGAAGCGGCCGGTCGGGTGGTCACTGTGAGCCCGGACGTCAGCTCGACGACGAATCTGGCGGGCTGGATCAACAAGGTCGGGGTGTGGTCGACCGCGGAGCGCCAGGACTGGTTCGCCGATGACGCCGAGACACTGATGCATTGGCGTGAGCGGCCGACGGGTCAGCATATGGAGCTCGGTATCGCCGAAACGAACCTGGTCGGGTTGATCGCTGAGCTGGGCGCGACCTGGAGCCGATGGGGAGAGCCGCTGTTCCCGATCGGTGTGCTCTACGACCCCTTCGTCGAGCGTGCGTTGGAACCGTGGACCTACGGCATGTACGCAGGCGGACAGTCCATTCTGATCGGTACCCCGTCGGGGGTGACGTTGGCTGCTGAAGGTGGTGCGCACCAATCGATTACGACGCCGTCGGTGGGAATCGAAACGCCGGGCCTGATCGCCTATGAGCCGGCTTTCGTCATCGACGTGGAATGGACGCTGCTGGCCAGCCTGGCCCGATTGGGTCGCCCTGACGGCACCTCCGCGTACCTCAGGTTGTCGACCAGGCCGGTCGACCAGCTGCTCGCCGATGTACCTTCAGATCCTGCCGCGCGGGAGCGCCGCCGCAAACAAGTAGTGGCGGGCGGATATCCGATCGTTCGCCGTGCGGGCGCGGTGGTGACCATAGTCGCGATGGGCGCGGTCATGACCGAGGCGTTGGCGGCCGTCGAACGGCTGGGGTCGGCCGGTGTCGCCGCCGATGTGGTCTGCGTCACCAGTCCCGGGCTGCTGTTCGAGGCGATGCAGGCGCGCCACGGCCGTGGCACCGCCGACAGTTGGATCCTCGATCAGCTGTTTCCCGCCACGCGTGCGAACCCGATCGTCAGCGTCCTCGACGGTCATCCACACACGCTGGCGTTCCTGGCCGGTGTCAATCGTGTACATCACATTGCGCTCGGTGTCAGTCGGTACGGGCAGGTCGGATCGCTCGATGAGGTGTTCCGCTACCACGGTCTGGACACCGACAGCATTGTCGCCGCCGCGCTCGACGTTCTCGGTGCGGCGGGCGAAACCGCAACGAAACGAGCCTGATTCATGACGACAAACCCCGCCGAGACCAGCGCCATTGCCCGGACTCGGCGAACGCCGACCCGGAGGTCGCCACCAGTATCAGCAGCTGATCGGTTCCATCGCTGACCGCTCGACGCGACAACCCAGCCTGATGCGGATCCGAGGCGCGCCGCCTGCGGGCTGCTGCCCGCTACTGCTTGCCCTGGTGCTCCTCGGCCCCGTCGGTTTCCTGTTTGGTGAACGAGCTGTCATTTTGTCGGGTATGTCGGATGCCTCGCCATCCCAGTGGGAGTTGGACGCGGCCGTCCCGGATATCGCCGATGAGTTGCGCGTAGCCTTCACGGACCTCGCCGAGATGGACCCACGCCGAGTGCCGAAGCTCCTCGCAGTCGGTGTGCAGTACCGTCCACCACGCCTCGGCATAGGTCTTTGCGACATGACTGATCACCTCACCGAAGGAGTGAGTGTGGCGGCGGGCGCACCGGCTGTGGCGGACGTAGAACACCGCCCAAGAGTTGATCTTGTCGATGACCTTCGCGATGTCCGCATGGAGGGCCGTCTCGGTGACCTCTGGCGGAGGCCGCCGCGGATTCGAAACCGCCGAAATAAGGGCGGCGTGTAGATCACCCAGTTCTCTCGCCCACGCGATCAGTGGCAACGGCTCAGCGAGACGACCGGCGATCGCGGCCAATAGTTGATCCGGCGACAACAGAGATCCCGCAGCCGTCTCCGGATCCTCCGGTGCCGCCGCCATACCCGCGTCCATGGATCACATGTCTTTCATCGCGGGTTGACGCTTCGGGTATGCCGGATGGTCCTTCGTCACCGGGCTGTCGCAGTCGAGGAGAAGGGTTGACAGCGAATTATGTTGTGTGACAAAGAGGTTCGTCGCCAACGATGGCCAGGTGGTGGCCTTCGTTGGGGTTGTCTGCTCGCAGTCGAGGGCCGTAACGCGGTGGATCGTGACCAGCTGGCGGCGAGAGTTCATGGCGCGGGGTGACCACCCGCTGCGGCTGGTGAAGCTGTGACGCGCAGATTCCACAGGCCGCGGACGCAGGCTCGGGTGTGGAGATCGGAGGCGCGTTGTTCGATCGCGGCCTCAGCTGGATAGGCGTGCTGTTGCATATCTGATTGCTCGAATGTAGATGAATGGTTGATGCGGCGAGTTCGCCGCTGTGACTTGGCGCATAATGCTAATACTGACTGCGCACTCAGTCAACGACTGGTTGGGTAGTCGGTGGACGCGAGAGGGTGCGGGAATTGTGGACGAGGAGGGGTGGCATCGGTGAGTAGGCGTGCGGCGGAGCATGGCAAGTCGGGTGCGATTCTCGATATTTTCACGCGCCATGTTGCCGAGAAGGGCTACGACGGGACCAGCTTCAGCGGTGTGGCACGTGAGTTGGGCATCTCGCAGGGCCTCATCGTGCATCACTACGGAACCAAGGCGCGGTTGCTGGAAACCCTGCACATTTCCTATATGCGGCAGCGGATCGATGAGGCAGAGCGCATCGTGTCGGAGTTTTCTACGCCGACCGAACGGCTGGCCGGGCTTCTGCACGCGTCCATGCTCTACCAGGTGCATGATCGAAATCGGACTGTCGCTTTCCAGCGCGAGGTCGCGCGGTTCGCCCAGCAGGACGAGAGTTCTGAGGGGCGTAAGTTGCGCCGGCATTACATCGGAATCATGCACGGTGTGCTCGATGCGGGCATTGCGGCGGGTGAGTTCCGGCCGTTCGATAGAAGTATCCGGAGCCTGCTCATCTTCGGTGCCGCGCAATGGGCGTGGACATGGTTCGAGCCGGAAGGGCGTAGCTCTGCCGAGCAGGTCGGTGCTGAACTGGTAGATCTCACGCTCGGATCTCTGCTGGTAAATCGGAGTTCGTTGCCGCGTCTCAGCGATCCCGACGGCCCGATTGTTGCCGCGGTGATCAAGATCATCACCGCGTCAGAAGGGGCGCCGAAACAACTGTCGGATGGATGACCATGTATCGGGAGACCGGTTCGGTGAGTAAGGCACGCCGGGCTCCACTCGAGGAGAACGACGAGCTGTTATCTACCTGATTATCCCGCGTGTCAGGCGCGCAGCAGGAAGTAAGCGGCGGCTCCCGAGCCGATGACGGCGCCGCCGTAGCAGGCCAGGATGATCGATGCGCTGAATTTCTCCAGCCGCAAGCCGTCGTACAGCGTGTACCGCAAGCGGTGTGCCGAATGGAATAGCGCCAGTACACAGAGTCCGAAGAGGACCACCCGGGTGACAGGTTGACGCAACACCGACAGCAGGTATACGTGGTCGGGCGTGGGGAGCCAGCTCAGCGGGAAAGCTAGGCCGAACAGGAACAGCAGTACCGGTATGAGCAGCGCAGCGGCCATCCCGCCGATGCTGAACAGCAGCCACATCAAGGGTTCCGGGGATCTCTTTTTCGTCATCGCAGCACCACCCACACCGTGATCGCCGTCAGCAGACCCCACAGTAGATAGTGCAGCCCGAGGATCACGACCGGTGCGACGCGCCGATTACGCACGCGGACCACTATCGCCTTGGGTGCGAGGTTGAACCAGGTGACCGTGTGTAGAAGCACGAACAGCAGCGCGACGCTGTTCATTGCCAGCATCCATGGGCGGCCGCTCCAGCTCAGAAACCGCTGGTACTCGTCGCTTCCGGAACTGACCGCGTTGACCAGGAGCAGGAGGAATACCACGAACCAGGCGACGAACACGCTGCTGAGTTCACGCAGGACGAAGATCAGGTATGAGCGGCGTCGCACCCACCAGAATGTGGAGATCGGCTTTCGGTACAGCCGTGATGTCGTGGTCATCGTGTCCGCCAAGGCATGAGAAAATCTCGGAGCGATTGTGTGGCTGCGGTGAGCTTGTAGCGTTGGATCGCGCCTGCCGGGTCGACCCCCTTCGGACAGGCGGTGGTGCACTCACCGACAAAGGTGCAGGACCACACTCCCTCAGCGGACGCGAGGACGTCGCGCCGATCCTCGGCTCCCTCATCGCGCGAGTCGAGGTTGTAGCGTTGGGCCAGCGCGATCGCCGCCGGACCGAGGAACCCGGGCTGCAGCGCGTAGACGGGACAAGCCGAGTAGCAGAGCATGCAGTTGATACACATGCTGTATTTCTGGTAGTCGTCCATTTCGGACGGCGTTTGCAGGTACTCACCGTCTTCGAGTGGCTGGTGTCGTGTTCTGATCAGCCATGGCTCGACCTCGGTCAGCTTGTGCATGAAGTCGCTGATCTCTATCACGAGATCCCGGATCACCGGGAAGTTGTGCAATGGCTCGACCCGCACCGGCCCCGGCGCGTAGTCGGTCAGGAACGTCGCGCAGCTCAGTTGTGGATCGCCGTTGATGGTCATCCCGCAGCTACCGCAGATGCCCATCCGACAGGACCATCGGTAGGACACTGTTCCGTCGAGATTGTCCTTGATGTAGTTGAGGCCGTCGAGCACCGTCCATTCCTTGCGCAGCGGAATTTCGTACGACTGCCATACCGGTTCGTCCTCTCGATCCGGTCGATAGCGTGCGACCTGCAGAGTTATCCGGTCTACCATCGCCATCACCTCCCGTATACGCGTTCGCCGGGCGGCCAGCGAGTAATCGTCACCGGTAGGTACGAGACGCGGCCCGTGCCGTCCGGCTGCCGATGGATTACCGAATGAGCAAGGAATCCCTGGTCGTTCCTGCCGGGGAAATCGGTTCGTTGGTGCGCGCCCCGGGATTCCTCGCGCGCCAGCGCGCAGGCGACGATGCATTCCGCCACATCGAGCATGCACGACAGCTCGAGCACCGCAACCAGTTCGGTGTTGAACGCCCGGCTATGGTCATCGAGGCATGTGCGGCCGAACCGATCGCGAAGTTCGCACAACGTGTCGGCACCCGCGGCGAGGGAGCCGCCGTCCCGGTAGATCCCGGCACTGGTCTCCATCGTCTCCTGCATTTCGGTGCGGATGTGCGCGATGCGTTCGGATCCCTCGGTGTGTCGCGTGAGATCCCGTTCCAGCTGGTCGTGTTCGGCGCGGCCGAGTGCCAGAACCGCCGCCGTCCGGTCGGCCGTGGCAGAACTCGCATACTCGGCGGCGGCACGACCGGCTCGCGCACCGAAGACCAGCAACTCGGGAAGGGAGTTCGACCCGAGCCGGTTGGCGCCGTTGATACTGACGCAGGCGACCTCTCCGACGGCGTAGAGACCCGTCAGCGGTGTCGCGCCGTGTATGTCGGTATGGATGCCACCCATCATGTAGTGGACGACGGGACGTACCGGTATCAGCTCCCGGACCGGGTCGATGTTCTGGTACTTCGAGCACAGCTCACGCACGAAAGGCAATTTCGTGTCGATGAGATCCGCACCGAGGTGTCGGATGTCGAGGTGGACGACGTGTCCGTACGGTGTGCCGATGGTCCGGCCCTTGTGGAGTTCGTGCACGAACGCCTGCGAAAGCCGGTCGCGTGGTCCGAGTTCCATGCTTCGCATCACCGGCACCGCTGATGGCGTCCCGAGGTCGTAATCCTGTAAGTAGCGGTAACCGTCCTTGTTGAGCAGCCAGCCGCCCTCCGCACGCGCTGCCTCGGTGATCAATATGCCCGTGAACGGAAGGCCGGTCGGGTGGTATTGGACGAATTCCATGTCCTTGAGCGGCGCGCCCGCCCGGTAAGCCAACGCCATACCGTCGCCGGTGTTGATGTTGGCGTTGGTGGTGAACGGATACACGCGGCCGCAGCCACCAGTGCATACGACGACGGCTTTGGCGAGAATGGTTTCGACGCGTCCCGTGGCAAGCTCTACGGCTACGATGCCGCATACCTTGCCGTCGTCGACGAGCAATGTTGTTGCGAACCACTCGTCGTATCTGATGATGTCCTGATAAGACAGTGCGGTCTGGAACAGGGTGTGCAGCAAGTGAAAACCGGTCTTGTCGGCTGCGAACCAGGTGCGATTGTTCGTCATTCCGCCGAACGCCCGTACCGCGATGTGCCCGTCCGGTCGGCGGCTCCATGGACAGCCCCAATGCTCCAACTGGAGCAGTTCTCGCGGTGCTTCTTCGACGAACGCCTCGACAGCGTCCTGATCACACAGCCAATCGCTGCCGGAGACCGTGTCGTATGCATGCTCTTGGAAGCTGTCGCCGGGACCGACGACTCCGGCTGCGCCACCCTCGGCGGAGACGGTGTGGCTGCGCATCGGATAGACCTTGGAAACGATCGCGATACTCAACCTCGGGTTGTGTTCCGCGATGGCGATGGACGCACGCAGGCCCGCACCACCCCCGCCAACGATCACTATGTCGTGAGAAGCGGTCATGGTGGCACCACCGGGCGTCGTTGTCGGTCAGGCCTCGGAGTCGGCGCTGTGCTCGTCCATCAGGACCTCGCTGTCATGGCGCACGGTTCTGATTCGAACGCTGCCGTCGTGGAATATGTGCCGAATCCGGCGGCAGCCACAGTCGTCACGCAGATCGTCAATGACCAGGCCCGATTCGTCGTCTTCGCGGTGGCGAGCCCCGTCCCTCAGCTTCCCGCACGGGGCGCGTTCCCTGCTGAACTGCTCGGTGGCGCTAAGCACCTCCACCTCCCGGCGAACCGGCGGCACACGCTACTGATCGGTGTAGACACATAAGCGTACTCGCCTTGCACCGAGGGCGCAGGACAGGTTCTGGTGTTGGATCCAGCCACGTCGACCCCGCTGGCGGTGGGATCCAAGCCTCGCGTCACCGGGACGGGTTCACGCCGACGGACTCGGTGTTTCGATGTCAGAGTTGCGTGAGCATCCGACGCACGTAGGCGACTTCCAGTTGTTCGAGTTACCGCCGACATCGGGCCGAGAGAGTGTTCCGGTGCGGTCGGCCCGTGACCGACGTTGCCGCGCTACAGCATTCGCTGACATTTGGCATCAGGCCGGACCAAGTCGGCCGATCCGCGGCCGGGCGGTCTCATCCCGGTGCGTAGAGACACCACTCAGGGGCGCGACGAATGCAAGTGGTGAGCCTGCCTCCGCCATCGCGGTGAGCCGAAGGACTCGAGTGTGGCAACACTGCTACTGTCGCCGCCTTGGGCGAAGCAGGTCAGGTGCGTGCTCGAACAACCTAGAGCTCGGTCGGTTCGCGACGCAGAACGGGTTCGACGGACACGGGATCGAGCTGCACTATGCCGCGCCGTTCGAGCGCGGCTACCAAACCCACCGCCACGATCGCGCACACGTCGGCGGGGGTGACGATCCTCCGGAGGTGCTCAGGGGCATGCCCGCCGGTGATCTGGTCGATTCGATCAACCATCTCGGCGTGCTGCTCCACTTCCGCTCGATTCGGCGCGAGGCCCTGGTTGGAGGGGCAGCGTCCCCACTGCCCCAGGAAACCTTTTCGGCCCAGGTCTCTGGCCTCCGCGCGGGCCACGCGTTCAGCAGTCGAGGTGAGCGGTTGCCTGACCGCCCGTATGGTCCAGCGTCCGTCGCTGTCTGCGGCTCGGTAGACACGCTTGCCGCGGTCCGAAAAGAGCAACGTGCCGGCAGGCCCGTCCTTGAGTGCCGCCACCGCGGAGATCGGTGCGATGCTGCCGAGCTCGGTTGCCAACCAGACATCCCTCGGGCAACCATCCGATGTGAAGGTGTGCGGCAGGATCCTGCCGACCGCGGAGCCGTAGAATTCACCGAAACCGACCGCGTTGGTGTGCAGTTGGCTGAGGATGTCAGGCCGCAAGCCGTTGTTGGCCCTGACAGGGGCGGCGTTGTTACTCAGGAAGGAGACCGTCCGCATGCGCATGGTTGCCCGCGCGGCGTCGCCGGCTGTGACATAGGGCTCGGCCGCGAGCACATCCATCGCGGGCGACTCCGCATACTCCCCGTCGCGTGTCGCCGACGCTGCATCACGCACCGCGACCGTCGCGTCGTAGTTGATCCGGCGCAGCGCCTCAGCCTGTTCCGGCGTGAAACATGAGAACAAGTCTCGTTCGGCCGCCGCCATGAACAGATACTCGTATGCAGCACCAATTTTCGCCTCGTCACCGCGAAATACTCGATACCGGGCGCCTTCCCACTCGTCGACCTCGGTGATCCGTTCTCGCACCAAGCGATCCATTGCCTTCGAATCATCGCCCAGCAGGTCCAGCACGAGGGGCAGCAGCACTGCGGCGACGCGATGGGTCACCACCCGCTGAATACTGCGCCGCAGGTCCTGGCGCACGAGCATCGCGGCGGTCTCCGGGCGTCGATCCAACTGGTTGACTCCATCGACACCGTGATAGTCCGCCAGGAAATTTTCGAATTCATCGAGCGCTTCCCGGGCACACGTGGGATCCGCCAGGATCCGTGCCGAGGTCATCAAATCGATGTGATCGCGCAGTTGCCCTGCCTCGATGGCCATATCGTTTTCCTTACATGCGACGGGATAGTGACAGGTGGGTATCGGCCGGCTGGAGCGCTGTGGGTGACCACGGCGGCGGGACTATTCATGGCCCGTCGATGCCATCGGAATCGAGATGCATCGTGCTAGTCGGGCTCTGGCGTATATCGTGTAGGGCGCGCCGAGCGCGGCGGCGCGTTGATATCGGTCTCGCGCATCGTCGATTCGTCCCGTTGCGAACAGGAAATCTGCCAGGCGCACATGTGGTTTCGGGTCCCACGGATCGTTGTCGAGGTGGCATTGGAAGTAGCGCTCGGCGGTGTCGTGATCACCGGAGGTCCATGCCGCCCGGGCACACGTCTCGAGCACGGCGTTGAGGTTCTCGAGGGCGGCCAGCGACTCGGAATCGCTAGCATCGGCGACGGCCTGGCGCGCACAGTCTTCGGAGCGCGCCATCATCCGGGTGACCTCGGCATAGCTGCCTTCCACGAACTGGATGAGGGCGAAGCCGCGCCAGTATGCGCTGCGCAACAGCGGGGTCAGGCGCTCCAGCGATGCGGACGACACGAATGACTCGGCAATCGCTTGCCAGTGCTTGGCGTTATCGATACCTCCAGAAGTCCTCGCGTAATGGACAGCGACATTCAGCGCGGCAGAGATGCGAGCCGACGTGGGCAGCCGCTCGTCGAGCGCCTTGGCGATAGACAGGTCGCGCATACGGGTGACACCGGTCCGGTCCCGCTCGTTGAGCCGGAAGAGCGCCGTGGCATGAAGGAAGGCCAGCGGCCGTGTCTGCGGCCGATCGGTGCCGGTCTGTTCGGTGGAGGCGAGATCTATAACGAGTTGCCAGAATCCCAGTTTCGTCAGGACCTGGGCCACGCGCAGGCGCTGTGAGCCCGACAGATCGTCCCAGCTGTCGAGCTGGTTGCACACGAAGTTCCACGGTTCGGAGCGATCGGGCGTGGCCAGCTGTCGCGGATCCTCCAGGTAGGGGACGTGCGGCGCATCGAGGGAGATCAGCGCCCGCAGCAAGCCTGGAGTCACTCCTTGGTAGGAGGGCAATGGAGTTCCCGACAGCAGCCGATTGCCGAGGTCCGCGACGATTCGGGCATGGATCGGCCCAGCTGCGCTGCGGAGATCGCAATAGGCGGCCAGGAGCTCACCAGCACGCGTCGTGGCGTCGCGGTCAGTCATGCTGCGGTGTTTCGCGTGACAACCAACGGACCAGATCCGTTGGGGCACAGTTGAGCCCGGACGCCCTGATGCGGGAATAGAGTTGCGCGACGATTTCGGCTCGCGCCAACAGAGCCGACACCTCATGCTGGGGTAACGATTGCTGCAGAGCGAGTGCCAACCCGGCCCAGGGTTGGGGACACAGTGGGCCCGCTTCGATCTCGCGCGTGTAGTGCGTTACCGCCGCCGCGTAGTTGCCGGATCCGTATGCGATATCACCCGGCGCGAGGTCTCGTGTGGTGTCGAAACCCCCCCGCGTCGCTTGTTCCAGTAGACGAAGGTAGCTCGGTAGCAACCGGCTTCGGAGTTCCGGCCGCTTCCGGTCCGGGCGTGTGGGCAGGCCGGGCGGAACCTGCTGCAGCGCTGGGGCTCCGGCCGCCTTCCACAATGAGAACAGATCCTCCAGTGCATCATCGTCGAGCTGCAGGTTTCGAACACACCACGCCACCCAGTGACCGGTGGCTGCGTCGTCGGCGGCGCGCGCTGCCGAATCAGTAACCTGGTCGTCGAGCCACGGCCGCAGCGTTTCGGCCGCCGCGCGAACGAACTCCTCGCCGGCCGCGGTCAGTACTCCGGAACCGAGGATTTCGGCGATCGACCGATGCACCTGTGCCCGCCAGCGGGCGAATTCCACGTGCGCGAGCTCGGATTCCGTGCGTAGGCGCTCGGCACGCCAGAAATCGGTGACGCCGAGATGCGCATACATGCCTTGGATGAGCCATTCGATGGGACGCGGATCATCCCGCCATGGTGCATAGAAACGTTCCCGAGGGTCGTCTTCGTATAGTTCGACCACATCGGTCAATGCCCCCAACTTGGCATGCTGGAACTCGTGGATCAAGGTCAGCACCAGCTGACTGGCACTGCGCGTCGAGGACGCGGCGATGCAGCCGAACGAGTCGTAGGAGGTACGGCTCGAACTCGGCGAGACCGGTTCCGCGGTGAGTGGCACGAAGCAGCGCAAACCGACCGAAATGGGCCGCGCGTAACCGGGATGATCTCGTTCCAGCAACACCCAGGCGGCCGAGAATGCCGCACACCAGTCGCTCAATTGGCTTTCGGACAGCGACGGCAGACGGCTGTCAGCCGGGGCGGACCGGGACAGATTGTTGAATTCCCGGAACGGGTCGAGGTCGTCGATGACGATCTCGAAATCGCTGCCGCCGCCCGCCCGTAGCCGCTGCAGTGGTCGCCAGCCGGGGTGGTCCCGGCGTGTGAGATCCGGGATGTCCAGCTTCGTTCCGTCGAATTCGATCGTGATCGCGCCCGGCCCGCGTACGCGCAGTCGCCCCACACCGTCTACATCGGCCGCGGCGATTCGTGCCGAGCCTACGGCCGGTAGCATGACGTGGCCATCGCGCACCACCACGGGCCGCTCGGCCGGAGTTCCCAGTTCGATCAGTGCCGAGGCTGTCAGCCAGCCCAGATAGCCGAGGTCGGGCCAGATGTGGGCGCGCTCGGCCGACGCAGCTCGGATACGTCGCAGGCAATATGCCAGCCATACTCCGGTGTTCGGGTATGCCAGTAGGTTGTCGACCGTCGTTCGCTGTGTGCGATACAGTGCGCACAGCGCGCTATAGGCTTCGTCGAAGCCGGACTTTTCGACATCGGCGGGACACACTCGACCACTTTCTCGGACGAGCAGGCCGAGCATCGCGAGCCGCTTCGCGAGCTGCCCGGCCCGCAACGCGACGATCAGGTCCGCGCCACCATAGCCCGAGCCCAACTCCGCGGCACGGCCACGAAGCTCGACCCGGCTCACCGCGCGGAGCCGTTTCGTCGGGACACGTCGAGGTCCGAGCGAAGGCGCCGGGTGACATGACTGATCAACGCGAAAAGATCCGGGCAGTACACCGAGGGGTTGAGGAATCCGGTTGCCGACTGATACCGGTGTGTGAAATGGCCGCCACCGCAGATGTTGTGGATCGGGCATTTCAGGCATGCCGGGCTCAGCGCCTCCAAGCCGAGCTGTCGCGCCACTATCGATGGGTTCCACAGGGCGTTCGACAGCGGGCTGCGCGAAACATGTTCGCCCAGTTTCGTCGCGTCCGGGAAGGCTGATTTCAGCGTATCGACCTGCTCGATCTGCCCGTCGGTTTCAATGACGACCACTTGCATCGGCGCTGATCCCACAGTTTCCGATGCGCGGCCGAAACCGAGGGAAATATCGATGATGTCCTCGAAGATCCGAACACTCGGCTCGTTCCGTGTCGACTCGTACCAGTAGTCGAACAGGGGAATGAGCCAATCCGCGTACGGGGTGTCGTCGCGATTCGCCGTCCGACCGGGTGGCGGCTGGTCCCAATTTCCATGGGGCATCAAGAAGTCGATCGCGGGCGGCTCGCAGGCGGAGAGGCCGGCATAAGTCTCCATCGGGTCGTTCTCCAGATCGATCACACAGAGCAGGCCGCTGTAGAGACTCCGGTTCTCCGGCTCGGTGAGCAGCTTCAGCTTCTCGACTACCTGCGCGTGACTCCCTTCGCCACTGCGATATCTGCGGTGGCGGTCGTGCCCGACTTCGGACCCGTCCAGGCTCACGCCCACCCTGATGCCCCAGCGCCGGAAGATATCCAGAAATTCCTGATCCAGGAGCAGGCCGTTGGTCTGGATGCCGAGTCGCAATGTTGTCCTGTCGGCCAAGTGCTCATGCAGCCGGCGTGCCACCGACTCGACCACCTGATGCCCGGCGAGTAATGGTTCTCCACCGTGCAGTACGACACTTACCTGTGGAATGGTGTGTTCGTCGACGTGTTCTGCGATGTTTCGGCAGGTAGCTTCGATCACTTGCGGAGAGATGACTTTCGGCTGTTGGCGCCAGCCCTGGTCGGCCATCTCGTACATGTAGCAGTAATCGCAGGCCAGATTGCAGCGACTATGTATTTTCAGTACGAACTCGGTAAACGGGAACGGTTGCCAGCCACGATCGCGAAGGGCTTGCACATCAAGTGTGTCGACCGGCCATGAGGCGGAGTTCGACAATTGGTAACCATCCCTTCGCGACCGGTGTGCGAGTCGACTATTCGGCCAGATCGGCGTCGATGAAAGAGCAGAAGCTGCCGACGTCGTTGCCGTCACCGGCGTCCTGCCCGCGCAGCACGGCCCTGCGCAGTGCCGGAGTTGCGCTCTCCAGCAGGTTTTCGAGCTCGACGCTCGACAACTCGGACAGAGTAAGGGTCTCGTTGTTCATGGCGGTTCTCCTTGTGATTCTGTGCGCCAACATGTTTCACCGATATGAGATGAAGATATCGATGCAGACGGCCGCAAGTATGCTCCGGGACATGACGATTCAGCCTCCCGACTCTGGGAATACGTGCGATGTGCAGCGACGGTGTCGATTTCGATAACTGAGAGTGATCGAAGGGGGGGTGGGGAGTCGGATGGCAAGCGTTGCGGACTGCAGGACAGGTGTGAGATATGCAGCGGCAGTGTCGGTTTCGATAACTGAAAGTGATCGGATGGGAGTGAGGACGTCGCGTGCCCGGCGTTGCGGACTCCTGGAATGTGTGAGAGGTTCAGCGGCGGTGTTAATTTCGATAACTGATAGTGATCAGAGAGGGGTGGGGAAACGTATGGCAGACGTCGCGGACTACTGGAATTCGTTGTACAGCAGTCAATCTGCTCCGTGGGTGATCGAAGAGCCGCAGCCGGAAATCGTGGCATTGGAACGTTCTGGCGGCATCAAGGGTTTGGTGCTCGACATAGGTTGCGGCACAGGCGAACACGTGATCCACCTCGCCAGACGCGGCTACGATGCGCACGGCATCGATGTCTCCCCGCCGGCGATCGACGCCGCCCGCCGCAAAGCCCTCGATATCGGCGTATCGCCTGCGCGATTCACGATCGGCGATGCGCTCCTGCTCGGCGGATCCACCTACGATACGATCATAGACAGTGCCTTGTTCCATGTTTTCGATGCCGATCATCGGGCTGCCTACGTTCACAGTCTGCACGCCGGGTGTAAGCCGGGTGGACTGATCCACATCCTGTCGTTCGGATCGCGCGTCAGTGACCAGATCATCCGCGACGCATTCGGTGTGGGATGGGACCTCGAAGAACTGCGCCCGGCCCGCTATCGGGGCAGGATTACCGAATCCATTGCCGATCGGGCTCGCGCCAAGGGGTGGCCTGAGCAGGGCCTCGTCGATGTAGCCGCATGGCTCGCTCGAATTCGTCGGCTGTGAGCAAGTGCTTCGCATCGGCCGGGCTGGTGACCCCTCGTGAACCGGCCCGACCGCTCCGCATTCGCTGGTATAACAACGTAAATCGAGTCTCTGGGTGAGACCGGTGGTCCGGAGCCCTCGATGTGCTCCATATACTCGGGAGTCGAGACTTCGTTCAGAAACATCAACGCGATGGTTTTGCGCGCCGTCCACGCGAATTCCCGTCTCTGGGAAGAAGTTTGGGCTTTGGGCATGGAAGACTGCGCCCATGCCGAATAACTCGTTGGCTGCCCAGGTCTGCGTTATCGCGCACCGCCTGACAAAAACAATGGCACCACTCCGTGTTCGTGGGCTGTTTTGATGGCGCAACCATCGCCGTCGCAACAAACCGTTGCTCACCCGCGGCCCGGTCCGGAGCTACAACCCGCCCCGGCGGTTAAGGAGACATGGCCCTATGCTGTGGCGGCAGCAGGGAGCTTATTGTTGTTCTGCATGATGTGGCAGCCTTGGATGAAAGCCTCGAATTGGGACGGCGCGGCCACCGTCAACGCTTTCGGTAGCATCAAGAGAACGACGAACCATTTGAATCTCTGGTCGGTATCTGCACCGTCCGGTGCTCGGATGAGCGGTCAATTGGCAATTTTTGCCACGGTCGCGATATTCGTCATGGTCGCTGCGGCAATCCAGACAATCCTTCACGGCAGTGAAACGGCCGGTGGCATCACTGCCGTCGCGGCAATTGTGGTCGCGGCGCTCGTGTTGACCGATGTGCTCACCCTCGACAGCAAAATGCCCCAGGTGCAGGCTTCGCTCGGAATGGCCCACGAGCTGGGCCCTCAGTTAGGACTGGTGGTCGGCGCGCTCCGGGGCACGTCTGCCTACCCGTGGCCGGGGGAGAAGGTGGCACTCCCGGTAACCGAACTGACCCCGTGGGCGTTCGCCTCGGCCGCAGTCGCTTTCGGGTTGGCTGCATTGATGGTGGTGAAGGCGTGGCGCGGCAGCCTGCGCCGGGTCGTCGCTGCCCTTGCCAGGCTGATGTGACCGTGGCCAAATCGAGCATTCACAACAACAGAGGTTTTCTATTGTTGTGGTCCGGCAATGCCGCTTCGCACATCGGCCTACAGGGTGTCCGCCTCGCCTACCCGCTGTTGGCGCTGGGGCTCACCGGTTCACCGATCGCAGCTAGTTGGGTGGGATTCGCGCTTACCTTGCCGAGCTTGATATTCGAGGTCCCCGCAGGCGTCGCGTCGGATTACTGGGATCGTCGGCGGATGTTGATGATGTGCCAACGGATGGGGTTGGCGGCAACTCTGCTGGCGACGGCGGTGATCGTCGTACGGCCGCCAGGTCTGTCGTTGTTCCTTACTGTAGCGGCGTTCATCGAAGGAACGGCATACGTTTTCTTCAACATCGGTGAGCTCGGCCTGGTCCGTGACATTGTCAGCGAGGACGAGCGTCCAGCAGCGTTCGCGTTCCTCGAGGCCGAGCAACCGATCGCAAACATGGTGGGCCGCACGCTCGGCGCAGCAGCCTTCGGCATTGCTCGCAGTCTGCCATTTCTCGCGAACGCCGCCTCCTACCTGTTCTGTCTGTGGACCCTGTCCAAAATGCGCGACAGGGTTCCGGAGAAACCGGAAGTCCATGACGAGATGCCCGATCGCTTTTGGGATTGGAACCATGCCTGGGGCGGCGTGCGGAGCGTGTGGGCCGAACCGTTCGTTCGACCCGCGACGGCAATTATCGGGGCAACGAACATGATTTTCCAGGTCCTCATATTGCTGACGACCATGGAGATCAGAGATGCCGGCCACCCAGCCTGGGTAGTCGGTGTGGTGTTGGGTAGTACAGGTCTGGGCGGCCTGTTCGGTGCTGCTCCGGCGGCCGGGCTTGCCAGTCGTATCAGCCCCCGGATCGTCCTCACCGGCACCCTGTGGACGTGGGCCGTGCTGTGCGTGCCTATCGCGGTCAGCTCCAATCCGGCCGTGCTTGCGGTGTGCTGGATGAGTGTCGGCTTCACTGCGCCGATCGTGGGTGTTGCGCTGACCCTGTATCGAGTTCGCGCTTTCTCAGAGGATCTCGTGGGTAGAGTTTTCGGCGCAACGAAGCTGATAACCCACGGCGGCACGGCGATCGGCGCGCTGCTCGCGGGATTCCTCCTATCGACGCTCGGTACCTCGGCATCAGGGTGGGTGCTTGTCGCCGGTATGGTTTTGCTGGCACGAAGGGCACGGCGGCTGCCTGAGCCTCGGACGACCGAGCCCGTGCTCCAGCCGCCCGTCGCGCAGCGCCCCACCAACTGGATCGCAGAGCTCTCCCGTAACCGCCCGAATAGCCCCTCGACTCAGCAGATGTAGGGGCGCTCGGGGTTTCAGGGCAGGGCAGGGCCGGGCGCTGGGTGCGGTGTCGCGCTGCCTGCGCAACAGGTGCGATAGCCGTCCATTCAGCTTGTCCCTCTCATCATGCCGCCTCCCATCGCAAATGGGCCGGCTGTTACCGAGGGAGTGGCCGGGAGAACGACCGCAGCTCGCGGCCCGCCACAGCCCGACCAGGACGCCAGAACCCGTGGTGCGGTAGGTGATCGGGCCGCGGTGGCGATACCGGCTCGATTCGGTCCAGATCGCCGGCCGGCACGGTCCGGCGGCCTCGACCGCGCATGCGGTGCTGGTGCGGTGTCGGGCCGACAGGCTCTCGCGGATCGATCGGGTGACCGGTGAGCCGTCGCGCTGCTCCGAACACGACTGCCCCGGCTCGCTGATCCACGTCGGTGTCACCAAGTCGGCACTATCCCTGACGGCGGTGGCTGGCGCTGTGTCGGCCGGGCACAAGGCAGGAAGAACCGGTCGGCGACCTCCCGGCGCACCGGACGATGGAGCCCGAATCGTCACACCCGCTCTCCGAACAGCGTTCTGCCGCAACGTCATCGATGACCACTCCCGACTGGCCATGTCGAGATCTGTGACGACGAAAACGCCGCCGCGATAGGGATACCAGGGCGGGCGGTGGCCTGGGTCGCCGCCCACAGCGTGACTGTCGAGGGGTGTAGTCGGACATCGGGGCGGCCTACCGTTCGACCGCGTGGCGCGAAGGGTACACCGGAGGCACCCCGCTGTTCCGAAGAGGCTCGATGTCGCCGGCTAGATAGTACGCATCCGATCGGCGTACTTATGCCTATTCCTGGTTGAAAATTTGCGACATGATCACCGCGAGTTCGGCAGCGAATCTGTTGTGTTCGACATTGATTGGGTGCTGTCGTTCGATGCGGCGGAGAAGGCGTATTTGTCTCGGTTGACGGACGTGCTGACGGTGCATGGGGTTCGGGCCGCTTCGTGTCCGAATAATCCGCGTAAACGCTGCCCGGCGTGGTCTATGCGCAACCAGCTGATGCCGGATTCCGGACACAGGCACACCCTACGAACGGGTGGCAAGGCGATGACGAACACTGCGTCAGCATAGACAAAGTGGGTGAAGGTGAGACCGGTCGTGCCGGACCAGGGGATCGGCTCGAGCCCGCAGTTGCCGTTAGACAGGATTTTTCGTGCTTGGAAGGCAGGTGTAACGACCCATACCCTTGCTGAATTCGAATGGCTACACTGTTGTGTAGTCGAAAGTCATTGCAATGGAAGACGAAACGATATCGATCATCGTATAAGCAATGTCCCGACTCTATCGCCCTCGGTCGCGACAAAAGGAGTAAGCTCAATGCATTCGGTGTCGATAGCATCGAATGTTAATGAACAATGAGTAGCAGGCGACGGCGATCAGATGCCAAGTCGCCCGAACGTCCTGTGCCAGAGAATTGCCGACGGAAGAGAGCGGCCGAGGAGGCAGCATGACAGTGGTCCAGAACTTCATCGATGGCAAGCTCGTCGACTCGGTCGGCGGTGCGACGATGGCGCTGGTCGACCCTGCCACCGGCGATAAATACGGCACCGCCCCGGTGTCCAACGAACAGGACATCGACAATGCGTACGCGGCGGCGGCCAGGGCGTTGTGCGACTGGAAGCGTACGACGCCGTCGCACCGCCAGAAGGCGCTGTTGGACTTCGCCGACGAGTTGGAGCGTGTCGCGGACGCGCTTGTCGAGGCCGAGGGCCGCAACACCGGCAAGCCGAAACACGTCACTTCGGCTGCGGAGATCCCGCAGATGCTGGACCAGACCCGATTCTTCGCGGGGGCGGCACGGGTACTCGAGGGCAAGTCGGCCTGCGAATACCTGGCGGGCCATACATCGTGGATCCGCCGGGAGCCGGTCGGCGTTGTCGGCCAGGTGACGCCGTGGAATTACCCGATGATGATGGCGATCTGGAAGTTTGTTCCCGCGATCGCGGCGGGCAACACCGTGGTGATCAAGCCGAGTGACACCACGCCGGTGACGACGGTGATGTTGGCCCAACTGGCCTCCAAGCATCTGCCGCCAGGCGTGCTCAACGTGGTGACCGGTGACCGGGTGACCGGTGCGGCGGTGGTCGCGCATCCGACCCCGAAGATGGTGTCGATCACCGGTTCGGTGGCCGCAGGCCGTGCGGTCGCCGAGTCGGCCGGAGGCCGTCTGAAGCGCACACATCTGGAGTTGGGCGGAAAAGCACCGGTAATCGTGTTCCCCGACGCCGATATCGCTGCTGCTGCCGAGGGTATCGCGGCCTCGGGTTATTTCAACGCCGGGCAGGATTGCACGGCGGCCACTCGGGTGCTCGGTCACGTGTCGGTGGCCGATGATTTGACTGCGGCGCTGGCCGAGCAGGCCGGCCGTGCAACAACGACGTTCGGCAAGGCCTCCGATGATGAGGACGCCTGGGTGCCACCAGTCAACAACGCCGACCAATTACAGCGGGTGCTCGGCTTTCTCGGCGACGTGCCCGATCACGCTTCGGTCGTGGCCGGTGGGCACCGGCAGGGCGACCACGGGTATTACGTCGAACCGACGGTCATCGGCGGGCTGCTGCAGCATGACGGGCTGAGCCAGCACGAGATCTTCGGCCCGGTGATCACCGTGCAGTCCTTCGCCGACGAAGACGAGGCGATCCGGTGGGCCAACGGCGTCGAGTATGGGCTGGCGTCTTCGGTGTGGACCAAGGATGTGTCGAGGGCGCTCCGGGTGTCGGCCGCGCTCGACTTCGGCTGCGTGTGGATCAACACCCACACCGCGCTGATCGCTGAGATGCCGCACGGCGGGTTCAAGTCCTCCGGGCACGGCAAGGACCTGTCGATGTACGGGCTGGAGGACTACACCCGCGTCAAGCATGTGATGGCCAAGATCGGCTAGCTCGAGTTTTAACCACTGAACTGGTGTTTTGTCGACTTTCGGTGGGGGCGTGGCCCTGCGGTTTCGGAAGGTTTCTGGTCACTGCTGGTCTTGATGTGCACGTGATCGACCAAGGGCTTCACCCATGATCACCCGGGTTCGCAAAACGCCAGTTCAGAGGTAAAACTCGAGCTAGTTGTCCGTCGGGCGGGGTGCGCAGCACGCGCCCGGCTCAGCGGCCTCGCAGGCGCGCCCGAAGTGGGTGTCCTCAACGACAGACATTGAGCTGATTCAGGTATCTCGCCCTCCGCGACTTCGCGGAGTTCGAAGACGAAGCAGTAGTTGTTGAGGTAGGGGTCGCCATTGGCGAGGGTGGCACTCATGGTGTGCTCCACGATGACTCGGTCACCCTCGGCGTAGATCCCGTGGCAGGTCATTGCGACATTCTCCATGAACAGGCGAGGGAAGTCGTCGGCGAAATAGTCGGCGAAACAGTCGAAGTCCTGCTCGGCCAACGCGCGCCACATGTCTTGGACGACTGCCTTGTTCTCATCGGTCACCGGCCGATGATAGCGATGAACGCCAGAAGTGCTGGTGGACAGGAGCATTCGGCCGCCGAGTGTGGTTTCTCGGCACCGCAGCGCTCGGCGCGGCAGCGTGGTGCGCTATGGCTCGGTCACCGAAGCGGACGGTGGTGGACGGTGAGCAAACACGGCGACATCGACACAGTCGTGCTCGGTGCCTATGCCAAGAACCTCGGAGATCCGGACTGAGAGAAGTTCATCGTCGAGTTGTGTTCGGAGAATTCGAATTTCAATGCTTTGGGCTCGTATCGACGACACACAAAGGTCGGACGGGATTTGCTGTTAGTTGACGACATGCCATTGGGGAACGTTGGGGCGCTGATCGGTGTAGAGCGAGAACAAGTCACTGTCGTTCTGGCGATCCTCGGTGTCCGGATGCGGGTACCGCAGTGTGATGTCGAATCTGTGCGTACGGCGATGTTCGACGCCTGCCCTGGACCGTCAGGTGAACCGCGGCCGACGACGTAGGCGTTCACTCCTCGACGCTGCCGCCGAACTCGCGATTCTCCACCGAGCACGTGAGCGCACCTGGAGGGGCGCGCTTGCTGACATCGGCGCGGATCGCGCGGAGTTGAGCAGCGCCATCGACTGTTCGGGGCGGTTGGTGGCGACGGTTCCGGGCGCGGCGGCGCGGGTGCACACCCACGATGGCAAGCCATTGACCGGCCCACCCTCGCCTGGGCGGAGTACGAGGCTCGAGGCGGGCGGATACCGCACCGAGATCTCGAGGTTGCCGATCATTTGCGGTGACAGTCGTATACTCGCGGTATGGCGGATGAATCGTCCTCCACTGAATTCTCTGAGGCGCCGGTTCTTGTGGTGCAAACCAGAGAACGCGTCTATCGGTTACGTGCCGGGGGCGCATACAAAGTCGGTCGCGATCCGACATCCGACATCGTTGTGACCGATCCGCGCGCATCTTCGTTGCACGCCGTTTTGGAGCGGGGTGCCGACGGTTGGGAAATCGAGGACGCCGGTAGCCTCAACGGCACCTTCTTCGCGGGTCGTCGCGTCGAGCGGATGGTGATCGACCGCGACGAGACATTCCAGCTCGGACACGCTGTGGATGGCGAGCAGCTTGGCTGCTCGGTGGAAGCACCACCCGGCCACGCGTCCGGTGGCGATATCGGGGGAGACACGATAATCGTCCCCGATCCCGGCTACAAACTCGACGATGAAGCAACGGTCAAGTTCGACCCGGGCCGGCCCCGGCGAGTTTCTCGGTCTTCACCTCCGGCGGCCCACCCCAGCGCGGTCGTCCGCATCACCTCGTCCACGCTTCGGATCGGACGCGCGGCCGACAACGACGTTGTAGTGCCCGATCTGATGGTCTCCCGCCATCACGCGGAGCTGCACATGGACGGCGACGGCAGGTACCGGATCGTCGACCTCGACAGCCACAACGGCACCTACATCAACGGTTCCCGGGTGGACGCCGCGGATCTCTCCGAATCGGACTTGATCGGCATGGGGCACACCACGTTCCGGCTGGTCGGCGACGAGCTGCGGGAGTTCGTCGACACCGGTGACGTGTCGGTCTCGGTGCAGAACATCACCGTGCGGACACCGGAAGGCAAGGTGCTCCTCGACCGGGTGGGGTTCCCCATTTCGCAGCGCTCGCTCGTCGGGGTCATCGGGCCCAGCGGGGCGGGCAAGTCGACGCTGCTCGGCGCGGTCACCGGGTTGCGGCCGGCGACGGAGGGGACGGTCCGCTACGACGGACGCGACCTGTACACCAATTACGACGAGCTTCGTCACCGGATCGGGCTGGTCCCGCAGGAGGACATCCTGCACAACCAGCTTCCGACGCGGCGTGCGCTGCTCTACGCGGCAGAGCTGCGCTTCCCTGGTGACACGCGCAGCGAGGAGCGCGAGCAGCGGGTCGACGAGGTGCTCGACGAGCTCGGCTTGACGCGGCACGCCGATACCCGTATCGACAAGCTCTCGGGTGGGCAGCGCAAACGGGTGAGCGTCGCAGTGGAGTTGCTCACCAAACCGTCGCTGTTGTTTCTCGACGAACCGACCTCCGGCCTCGACCCGGGCCTGGACAAAACGGTCATGGAAATGCTGTCGGAACTGGCGCACGACGGGCGGACCGTCATCGTCGTCACGCACAGCGTGGCCAATCTCGATTCCTGCGACCGCCTGCTGGTCCTGGTGCCCGGCGGTCGGCTGGCTTATTACGGGCCGCCCGAAGAGGGGCTACAGCAATTCGCGCAGCGCACCTGGGCCGAGGTGTTCCAGGCGTTCGATCGCGATGATGACCGTGACTGGGCCGGTGAGTTCCGGATGTCGCCACGCTTCGAGAACTACGTGGCGGTCGGCCTGACCGACGATGTCGGCCCAGCGGAAGTGCGCCCACCGGCACCGCCGCCCGCCCAGCAGTCCAAGCTTGCCCAGCTCAGCACCTTGTGCCGGCGGTATCTGGCGGTGATTGCCTCGGACCGAAGTTATCTGGCGCTCCTGGGCGTGATGCCCCTGCTTCTCGGTGGCTTGATCGCTGCAGTGCCCGCGGGCGAGGGATTCGCCGGGCCGCCGGGATCCAACGTCGATGCCCCGACCAAGCTCATGGTTTTGGCATTCGCGGCATGCTTCGTCGGCACCGGCAACTCGATTCGTGAGATCGTCAAGGAACAGACGATCTACCGCAGAGAACGCGCGGCAGGCCTGTCAGCGGGGGTCTACCTGATGTCGAAACTGCTGGTCCTGGGAGTGATAACCACCCTCCAGGCGGCAGTGTTGGTCGTGATCGGCACCATCGGCGTGGATATGCCGCCGAAGGGGATTTTCACCAAGGTCGAGCTGGAGCTCATTCTCGTGATGGCGCTGCTCGGTATCGCATCACTGGCATTGGGCCTGCTCGTGTCGGTGTCGGTGAACACCTCGGAGAAGACACTGCCGCTGCTGATTGTGCTGTCGATGGCACAACTGGTGCTCACGGGCGGGATGGTGCGGCTCCCCGGCACACCCGTCCTGGAGCAACTGTCCTACCTGTCGCCGTCACGTTGGGGGTTCGGCGCGGCGGCCGCCACCCTCGACCTCGACACCCTCACACCGCACACGGGCGGACCTGACCCGCTGTGGGAACACACCCTCGGCACGTGGCTGGTCGACATGGGAGCCGTCGCCGGCCTAGGGGTCATCTTCCTCGCGCTGGCCTGGTACCGCCTGTTCCAGCTGCGTCCACGGCGCCGCGGTGCCCGCCGCTCGAGGCTTTGACGCCGCGCGATGTGGAAGCGACGGCGTCGGCCGGCTGGTTTCCGCAGGTCAACGGCGCTCAGGTGAGGGCATGAAGCAATCGTTGGACTACCCGGCGAGGCGGTGGACGCGGTGATGGGTGATCCGTAGGCCGAGGCGAAACGCCCAGCCCACCGGAGAACTAGGTGGATCACCCTGGATGGGGTGATCCACCGTCGGTTCAGTAAGCGCGGGAGAAGATCACCCGCTTGCCGTAGACGGCCGGTGCCTCACAGCGCACGCAACGGCCGGTCTGCGGCGGCCCATCCAGCGGGACACATCGCGGCGTCGCCGAGGTCACCGTCTTGATGTCGTCCTCACAACCCGGCTGCCCGCAGTGCAGCGCTCGGACCCATCCCGATGCGACACCGGATTCGAACGCCGCCCAGTCCTCCACGTCAGAGGTGTGCGTATCGCGGAACTCGGCTGCCCGCGCCAGCAGGAACATCTGGAACTCTTCGAGAATGCCTGGCATGAGCTGCGGCAATGTATCCAACCGCACCGACTGCTTACCCTGATCGCCCAAGCGGCGCACCAGCACGGCAGTCCCGGCCGCCAGATCACGGGGCCCCAACTCGACTCGGACCGGGACACCCTTGAGTTCCCAGTCGTTGAATTTGAATCCCGGACTGAGCTGGTCGCGGTCATCGACGTGCACCCGCACTCCGGCCCCGCGCAGCCCCTCGGCCAGCGTCTGTGCCGCGGCTACCACGTCCGCGCCGGCACCGCGGGTGATCGGTACGATCACCACCTGATAGGGCGCCAGCCGAGGTGGCAGCACCAGGCCCCGATCATCGCCGTGAGTCATCACGATCCCGCCGAGCATTCGGGTGCTCATGCCCCAGGACGTGGTGTGGCACAATGCTTCTCGCCCGTCAACGCCGGTATAGCGGATGCCGAACGCTGCCGCGAAGTTCGTGCCCATGTAGTGCGATGTACCGGCCTGCAAGGCTTTACCGTCGCGCATCATCGACTCGATCGTCATCGTCGAGACCGCGCCCGCGAACCGCTCACCGGGTGTCTTCTCGCCGGGCACTACCGGCATCGCCGCATAGTCGCGCGCCACCTGCTGATAAATGCCCAGTGCGAGCAGCATCTCCTCGCGCGCTTGCTGCTCATCGGCGTGCGCGGTGTGGCCTTCCTGCCACAGGAACTCGGTGGTGCGCAAGAACATTCGCGGCCTCATCTCCCAACGGACGACGTTGGCCCACTGGTTCAGGAGTAGGGGCAGGTCCCGATGCGAGGAGATCCACTTGGCCATCATCTCCCCGATGATGGTTTCCGACGTCGGCCGTACGACCAGAGGTTCCTCGAGCTCCTTGCCTTCCGCGTGGGTAACCACGGCCAATTCGGGTGCGAACCCGTCGACGTGGTCAGCCTCGCGCTCGAGGTAGCTCTGCGGAATCAGCAGTGGAAAGTACGCATTCTCGTGCCCACTCGCCTTGATCCGCTCATCGAGTTCGGCTTGTAGTAACTCCCACACGCGATAGCCATACGGTCGGATAACCATCGTGCCCTTGGCTGGACCCCGGTCGACGAGGCCGGCCTTCAGAACCAGCTCGTTGTACCAGGAAGCGAAATCCTCACTCTGGGCGGTCACACCGCGCTCATCGCGTGCCATGCGACAAGGCTAGTGTCCCGCATATGGCGCGGTGCAGTCGCTCGATCACCTCTCGGTCGGTGTTCGAAGACGCTCACGTCTGCGGGCTCGGTCTCGAGCGCCTCGCGGTTGAATTTCAGTAGGCGGAGGAAGAACAGCCCGCCTCCGAGGAGTAAGCCGACCACGATCATGACGGGGGACACGTGGCGTGTACAGGGCCGGTACGCGGCGACCTCGGCAAGACGGTGAGCGATTGCCGGCAGTTCGCCCTGTCGATCAGGCACTGGGTATGAGCTCGCCGGTCACAGCGGGACCGGCCGGTACGGTCTCTAGCATGAGCAAGGCGATGTGGGAGCTGTCCCATCCGATCTCGGATGGCATGCTCACCTATCCGAGCCTGCCCGGACCGCGAGTAACCACCGATATTTCGCGCGAGCAGTCGCCGCTGATCGACATGACCTATGACATCGCGCGCGTGGATATGGTCGGCAAAACCGGGACCTATATCGACGCGCCCTTCCATTTCCACGCCGATGGTGCCGATATCGCCGAGCTGCCGCTGGAGCGGCTGTTCAATGTGCCGATCGTGATGATCCGCGTGGCGGGGGTCCGCGTGGTGGGACCGGATGTGCTCGGCGACCCGGCGCGGCTGTGGGGCAAAGCGGTGCTCGTCCACACCGGGTGGTCGGCTCGGTGGGGTTCGTCCGAATACCGGGGCCCTGGGCATCCGTTCCTGGTCGGCGAAGTCGCGGATGCGTTGGTCGCCGCCAATGTGGCGCTGGTCGGAATCGACTCGCTCGACGTCGACGACACGTCCCTGCCGACGCGGCCGTGCCACCACACTCTGCTCGCTGCGGGAATCCCGATCATCGAGCATTTGACGAATCTGGACGCGGTTCCCGACACCGGTGCCAGGCTGGTCGCACTGCCTGCGCCAGTGCGCGGGATGGGCTCGTTTCCGCTGCGGGCTGTCGCGTGGACAGATGCCGGCGGCGTCGTCAGCTGATCAGTATTGCGACCCGAGCTGGGACGCGGCCTACCGTCTGCCGACGGACCGCATTCCTTCGAACCGGCCCGCTACGAAGTGATGTCCCGCGAAGCCGAACCCCCCGGATTTCGACGCTGCGCTTACCCACTGTTCCAGGCCATCTCGGCGCGACGTATCCGCGGTGTTGCTCTGAAAAGCTCGGCGACAGTGCTACCGGCCCGGGACCGCATGGGAGGCGAAGCGTCGTTTTTCGACATATTCGGCTCGCGATTCAGTGTGTCGCTGTAAGTTTGCCAGCGGTAACGCTTGAATTCAGCCTGGCTGATCGACGAATGCCACGCACAACCCTTGGAGGTCAAGGTCTTGACTCGTCCGTTTCTTCCTTCCCTTGGCAGTAAGCGCAGCGGTTGGGCCCATGTCTTCGGTGTAGTCGGCGGCGTGGCACTCGCGCTGCTGCTGACGACAACGGCAACCGCGGGACCGATATATCCGCAACCCGATCCGGACCCGTTCTACGCCGCCCCGGCGGATCTGGAAGCGCACAGACCCGGTGACGTGCTCGACGTGCGGGGAATGCCGCCGCTACCCCTATTCCCCGGTGCCACCGTCTCACTGGTCAAGTTCCGGTCCACGGACACGCACGGTGCGCCCATCGCGGCGACCACCACGATCCTTACCCCCGTCGGGCACCGGCCCGACGCGCCGTTGCTGTCGTATCAGCATTTCATCAATTCGCTCGGTACCGGCTGCGCGATATCGCACACGCTGTACAACAGCGATCTGAATCTGACGGCGACGACGCCGATGTTGAATGCGGTGCTGCAGCGAGGTTGGAGTGTCGCGCTGCCGGATCATCTCGGACCGCAGTTCGCTCTCGGAGCCGGGCGTTTGGGTGGCCAAATCGTACTGGACGGCATCCGGGCGGTGAAGCGGCTGCCCGAGCTCGCCGTGCAGCACAGCCCAGCGGTGATGGCCGGCTACTCCGGTGGTGGCCTGGCCACTGCATGGGCGGCAGCGCTGCAGCCGTCATATGCAACTGAGCTGCAGCTCGTGGGCGCGGCCATCGGCGGCTACCCGGCGAACTTGGTGACGATGGCGCAGGCGCTGGGCTTCGAGCCGCACCCGGCCTTCGGGCTGGCCATGGCAACGGCAATCGGCCTGGAACGGGAGTACCCGGACCGTCTGCCGACCAGCGCGTATCTCAACCCGCGTGGCCTCGCGCTCCGTGACGCCATGGCCAACAGCTGCACCAACAATATCCTCGCCATCGGCGCCAACGGCAGCGCTCGTGAGTACGTCACCAGCACCTCGGTCTTCGACAGTCCCGAGGCCCGGTCGGTGGTGGAGGAGAACAGTCTGGATCTCTACGCCGGGGTGCCGGAAATACCGATGTTCGAATGGCATTCGCCGAGCGATCCGCTGATTCCGGTCGACGCCGTCAACAACACCGATCGCCGCTGGTGCGCGGCCGGGGTGCAGTTGCAGACGATGCTGGTGTCCGCGCCCGAACATTTGTCCGCGGCGGCACAGGGCGCCCCTGCGGTAATGCAGTGGCTCGACGGCCGGGTTCGCGGCGAGCCCGCGCCCGTCGTTTGTTGAGATCGACGGGCCTGGTCGCTGGTAGTGGCTCGGTGCGAGGTGGCAACGGTCAACCATCGCACCGAGCTGGCGCCACTCCGAGTAGACGCAAGCGAGCGAGGCCGGTGGCAGTCCCGTGGGGCGGCGACCCGACCGGCAAATGATCACGAGATAGGTGCCTCAACCAAGGTCGGTCGGACGCGACAGGCGTGTAGCCCTCTCTGGGTGTCTGCTGTCGACCTTATGGATGGACCTGATCTTCGATGTCCAGGTGCGGGGGCGTCGGGGAGAGCTAACCGAACCTGTGCTCGCGTCCATCGCTGAGTACTATCGCGGGCGATAACGACCTCAAAAGCCGATGAGTCTGCTGATCGCAGGGGTCATGCTTATTCTGTTGTGCGCGTTGGGTATTCAAGGCTTTCGCGGCGACGATCCGGATTGGCTGCGGATCTTGTCGGCGCTACTCGCGGGTGGCCCGATCCTCTTGGCGCTCACCCGAGTTGTGCCCAACGCGGTGCGACTCGGCAGGCGCTGCGATACATGCGCGGAACAGACGCGCCTGTCCCGGTCCATCTTTCGGGATCATGTCCTGTGCTTCGCGCACGTGCTCACCTTCCTGGTGCTGTGGGTCATCCGTTCGACTGGCGCGTTCGGATAACAAGCGTTCAGCGAAAGATCAATGTCGGTGTGCAGGGGCTGGATACGGTCGCTTGGACGTCCTCGTCGGACGTTGCGGAGAAGGCGCAGTTTATCGGTGGGTGTCCCGCGTCGCGAAAGTCCGGTGAATGGAGGTCGATTCAGCGCTCGGATAGTGCGGCAGACGGCTTCCCCTCGGCGATCAACATGCCGTCCCGCAGGAGCAGACAATGGTGGGCGCGCATCGCCTCGTCCCTATCATGGGTGGCCTGCACTACGGTGACGCCGTGGCTGCTGACCTCGCCGATTGCGCGGGAGATCTCTTGCTGTGCTGCCGAATCCAGTCCGGCGGCGGGTTCGTCGAGTAGGAGAAGCGACGTTTCCTGGGCGAGTGCTTGAGCGACCAGGGTTCGCTGGCGTTGTCCGCCGGACAGGGTGTCCAGGCGGCGGGTCGCGAGGTCGGTGATATCCAGTCGTTCCATGCAGGCGTGCACCATGTTGCGGTCCTGCCGGGACAGCCACCGCCATGGACCGCGGTGCGCCCAGCGCCCCATGGCGACGGTCTCGCGGACGGTGAGCGGCAGTGTTGCGGGGATCGCGGTGTGCTGCACGACGAATGCGGGCCGCTCCGTCGATCGTCGCCACACGGTCCCTGTTCGTGGCGTGATGACGCCCGCGATGACGCCGAGCAGCGTGGATTTTCCCGACCCGTTGGGCCCGACTACGGCGGTGACGCGGCCGCACGGGATGGCGGTAGTCAGGTCGTGGAGGACCGGGCCGCCGGAATAGCCGGCGGATAGTCCGCTGATGCGCAGCGCGGCCGGGACGGGAGTGTGGGACATGTCACCTCGTTTGTAATGATAATCGTTTTCATCATATCGTGGCCGACCATGGATTGGCTATTCGCCCCGTTCGAGGTGGCTTTCGTGCAACGGGCATTGTGGGGCGGCCTGCTCGTCTCCTGTATCTGTGCGCTGGCCGGAACTTGGGTCGTAGTGCGCGGCATGGCATTTCTCGGTGACGCGATGGCGCACGGCATGCTGCCCGGAGTCGCCGTGGCGTCGCTACTGGGCGGCAATCTGGTCCTCGGTGCCGCGATCAGTTGTGCGGCGATGGCATTCGGTGTCTCGGCAGTCGGACGCAATCGACGGCTGTCCGCCGACACTGGGATCGGGCTGCTGTTCGTGGGCATGCTCGCCTCAGGGGTGATCATCGTTTCCCGCTCACAGTCGTTCGCCGTAGATCTCACCGGGTTTTTGTTCGGTGATGTGCTGGCCGTGCGTGAGCGAGATCTGTGGTATCTGGCTGTCGCGCTGATCGTTGCGGTGGCGGTCGCGATGCTCGGCCATCGCGGTTTCGTGGCGCTTACCTTCGACCCGCGCAAGGCGCACACACTCGGTCTGCGCCCGCGACTCGCGCAGGTTGCGTTGGTTGGTCTGGTGACGCTGGCGATCGTCGCGTCGTTCCATATCGTCGGCACTCTGCTGGTCTTCGGGCTGCTGATCGCCCCGCCCGCGGCCGCGACATATTGGGCGGATCGTATTCCGGCGGTCATGTTCGTTGCGGCATTGCTCGGCGCGTTGTCCACCGTTGTCGGACTGATCATTTCGTGGCATGCCGGAACCGCGGGCGGTGCGACGATCGCGACGGTCGCTGTGGGGGTGTTCTTCTTCTCGGCGCTGGCTGCGGGACTGCGTGATCGGCTGCGCGGCAGGGGTGTTCGCTATGCCGCCTTGGCGGCAGGTGCGGTCGCTTCGGTGCCACTGGCAGGGTGCGGTATCGGCGCCGAGAGTCGGCAGCCGGCGGAAACGCCGCATGGTTACGTGGCGGGAGCCGAGGAGACTGCGGATGCGCAGTCGCGTCTGATCCTGGCCGACGAGCGAACCGGCGCCATCGAGGTGCTCGACCTGATCACCGGGCAGGTCGTCGAGGTCGGTCGGGCCGAGGGCGCGCGTGGGATTGCGGGCGACGGGCGGTTCGCCTTTGTCGGCTCGGCGGATTCGGCACATGTCGTGGACAGCGGTGGATGGACGGTCGACCACAGCGATCACGTCCACTACTACCGCGCGTCGGCCCGCGGTATCGGCGCCATCGTGGGCGGCCGGGTGGCAGGTGTGCTCAGCGACGGTGCCGTGGTCGCGGTGGCGTTCGAGAGCGGTCCCACACTCCTGCTCGACCGGCTTGCCCTGGAGCGCGGGACGGTCTCCGAACGGGGCCGGATCGCCGACGGTAGCGTGGTGCCCTACGCCGAACATCTGCTGGTCGCGGTCCCGAGTGGGCGAGTCGAGGTTCGCGCCCGCGACGGCGCGCAGGTGACGGCCGTCGCAGAGCCCTGCATCAACCCGCACGGTCGGGCGGTGACCCGTCGCGGCGTCGTCTTCGGTTGTGCTGATGGGGCTTTGGTGGTGACCCGCCAAGACGGAGTGTTCACCGGCGCGAAGATCGGTTACCCGCGAGACGTGGTCGAAGCAGATCGTGCGATGGAGTTCACTCACCGTCCTGGCAGCGCGACGCTTACCGCCAAGTCCGGGCAGCAGGGGATCTGGACGCTGGATGTCCGCAAGAAGATGTGGACGTTCGCGTCGGTCGGGTCGGTGCGGGCCGTGAACACGGCGGGGGAGGGATCGTCACTGCTGGTGCTGACGCGAGACGGAGTGCTGCGCAGCTTTGATCCCGAAAGTCATAGGGAGACAGCGCAAATCGCACTGTTGGAGCCGTTGGCCGACAACACCATACCGCCGGTGATCCGGGTCGATTCGAATCGCGCCTATGTCAACGACGCGGCTCGACGGAAGGTCTACGAGATCGCCTACAACGACAACCTACGCCTGGCACGCACATTCACCGTCGGTATCGACCCGACACTCATGGTGGAGACCGGCGAATGAAAACCGTGACGCGCATAGCCGCGGTCTTGGCGATGCTGCTGCCGGTGGTCGCCGCCTGCGCGACAACTAGCGGTGAGCGAGCCGGAATCGTGGTCACCACCAATATTCTCGGTGATCTGACGCGCGCAATCGTCGGTGACGCCGCCGAAGTCACGGTGTTGATGCCTGCCGATGCCGACCCGCACTCTTTCGCGATATCTGCCAAACAGTCGGCACTGCTCGACCGTGCCGCTCTGGTCGTGCACAACGGACTCGGCTTGGAGGAAGGGGTTATCCGCAACGTGGCGGCGGCCGAAAATGCCGGTGTCCCAACGGTCGCCGTCGCCGATCACCTCGACCCGCTCAGCTACGCCTCCGACGAATCAGCGAGCAGTGCCGATCCCCACTTCTGGACAGATCCGAAGCGGACGCGCAAGGCCGTCGAGGTGATCAGTGCCGAGATCATCGAGCATGTCGGCGGCATCGATGCCGCAGTCCTCCGGACCAGGACCGATCGCTACCTGGCCGAGATCGATCAGCTCGACCGTTGGATGACCGAGCGGTTCGCCACGATTCCGGTAGAGCGCCGCCAACTGGTGACCGATCACCACGTATTCGGATATCTGGCAGACCGTTTCGGCTTCCGGGTGGTGGGCGCGGTGATTCCCGGCGGGACGACGCTCGCGTCGCCGAGTTCGTCCGACCTCAAAGGCCTTGCCGACGCGATCCGAGCCGCCGGTGTCCCCGCGATCTTCGTCGGCTCATCGCAACCAGACCGGCTCGCCCGCGTCCTCGCCGAACAGGCAGGCGTGCATGTGCAGGTCATCGGGCTGTATACCGAATCGCTCACCGAACCCGGTGCGGGCGCCGGCGCCTACCTGGAAATGATGCGCATCAACACCGAGGCGATCGCGCGCGGGCTCACCGCGTGAATGTGGCATACCGCACGAGAACTGGAGTAGTAATGCATATTCGATCACGAGCAACGACATCAGCGGTCATATCCGGGCTCATCGCTTCGGTGGTCGTCCTCGGAGGCTGCGGCGCGGACGACTCGAAGAAGGTGTCCGCCTCGGGTGGCGAGCCGATCGCAGTGACCTATGACGGCGGGATCTATGTCCTGGACGCGGTGACCCTCGCGCAGACGGGCGAGGCGAAACTCGCGGGGTTCAACCGATTGAATCCGGCGGGGGATCATCGTCATCTGATCGTGTCGACCAAGGACGGCTTCCGGGTATTCGACGCGGTCGGCGCTCAGTTCACCGGCACCGATTTCCCCGCTGCCGAGCCGGGCCACGTCGTGCGGCACGCGGGGCGTACGGTTCTGTTTGCGGACGGCTCCGGCGAAGTCACCTCCTTCGACCCCGCGAAACTCGGTGGAGAGAAGCCGACGACGACCGTCTACCGTGCCGCCGCACCGCATCACGGCGTTGGTGTCGAACTAGCCAACGGTGAACTGGTGATCACGCTGGGCACCGAGGAGAAGCGCGTCGGCATCGCGGTGCTCGACAAGGACCGCAGGGAAATCGCCCGTAATGAGGACTGCCCCGGCGTGCACGGGGAAGCCGCCGCCGAAGACGAGGCAGTCGTGATCGGATGCCAGACAGGTGTTCTGGTCTACCGCGACGGTGTCATCACCAAGGTGACCAGCCCGACCCCATACGGCCGTATCGGGAACGCCGCGGGCAGCGCTGTCTCTTCGATCGTGCTCGGTGACTACAAGCACGACAAGGACGCCGAACTCGAACGCCCACAGCAGATTTCACTCATCAACACGGCCACCGGCACACTCCGACTGGTCGATCTCGGCACCAGCTACACTTTCCGATCGCTGGCCCGCGGCCCGCAGGGCGAAGCGCTGGTACTCGGCACCGACGGTCGCATCCATGTGATCGATCCCGCAGCGGGCACCGTCACCCGCGCCATCCCGGTCATCGATGCCTGGCAGGAACCGCTGCAGTGGCAGCAGGCCCGCCCGGCGCTCTTCGCACGCGGCGGGACGGCTTATGTCTCCGACCCGGCCAGCAAGAAGGTCCACCGCATCGACCTTGCGACGGGCACCGTCGCAGCGAGCATCACCTTGGACGCCGCCCCGAATGAGCTCAGCGGCGTCACTGAGCACTGAGTCGAGCGTCGGCCACTGCTCGAACCGGGCATCGAGCGGCTTCCGACGAGCCGAGCAGCCCACCGCAGTCCTCTACTCGGCCTGACGCAGCCCGCCACCGAGCGGGAATGGTTGCGCTAACGCACGGTTCGCCAGCAACCGGTAAGCCTCGGCGACATAGCCGATCCGGGCATCGGAGTTCCCAGCTATGGGGGCGGACGCGGCGAATGTCGAAGTACGTTGAAAGGTTCTGCCTCACGCACCGAAGGATGGAATTCGTATGGAGGAGATCGGCCCCGCCGAGATCATCGATGCATTACGACCAGCGGTCGCCGATCTCGTCGAGCCCGGTTCGCCCACTGTCGAACATGTGCCGCCTCGGTGGCAGGCGATCGCGCGGGCCATGCGGCCGCAGGACCGCCGGGATCTCGCAGTCGCGCAATGGAATCTAGATTTTCTCAACGTGATGCCGAGGTTCAGTGCCCTACTGGGGGAGTGCCTCGTCGACGTTCGGGTGGCGCTGCTGCGCGGTGATTGGGTACTGCTCTACGTATTGCGCCGGGACTACCAGCCACCGGCTATCCGGATCGGTTGGGATCCGAGCACATTCGGTGCAGGCGAGCCGCCGTTCTTCGACTGTCTGCCGGAGCCGCTGCGCGCATTTCTGCACACCGTCCACGCTGGATTCACCGCCCCTGAAGGCGAGTCGTTCGGCCCGCTGCGCCCACGCGACATGGTTACCTACGCCGAGCTCGGCGTCGGCGACGCGGTGGTCCACAACTGGGATGGAGACATCGAGATCTCGCCGAGCCGGGTGGTCCTCGTCGCCGATGCCATCAGCAACATCCGCTACTGCGTGTCGCCGGACCTGCCTGCGGGCACGATCGGCTTCGCGCTCGGCGGCAATATCGATAGCCCGCAGCCCTTCGATTCGACCTTCGACGCCTTCATGAGCAAGGGGTTCGTGCTCAGTCGCGACAAGCTCCCGCACTTGGCCGAGATCACCGCTCATGATGGCCTACTTCCGATGTTGGAACCCGTGGCCAGGGCGGTCTCATGGAATCGCTCGCTGGACGAGTCGACCGCGCGCGAGCAGATTCGTGACTATCTCGCCGACCTGCTCGACGCTCTGCCGGGCGGGCCGACCCTACGTCCCCAGCACGGCATGGACGGCGAACTGATCCTGCCCTTCGACGATGAGGCCGGAAACGTCTATCAGGTCGACCGTCTCGATGCGCGCTACTGGCTCGCGGGTTTGCCTGCGGACACAACCGCCGCCTACCTCGAAATGGTGATAGTGGAATGGCGCAAGCGCGGTTGGAGTGTCCACACCACCGACGGCGACCACGGAATCATCGGCCATGCGCGTACTCCTGATTGGTACGAGTTCACCGTGTCCGATCAAGGTGTCGGCGCACTGTGTATCACTGCGGCCTCACCAGGTTTCCATCGGCCGCCGTGGGCTTGAGTTGCGACGGTAGTCGGTTGGTGGATGCGGCCGAGTCCACGATTCGGCCAGTCGACATCGAGGAACAGCAGCGGGCGCTCTTCGCAAGTGGCCATGGGCACACGCTGGCGGTCGATGTCGGCCACGTCGGGCCGCTGCGCTTTCCTCTCGGTCCCTGCCTCGGCAACACCCCGGCCGGGAACACCGATCGGAATAGGGGAACTGCGTGCGTCAGTGGTGTTTCGGTGGTTCCACGTCACGCAATACCCGAGTGATCAGGCGGATCGGTTCCGCACACGAGTCGTATCGCGCGTTCGGATCCTTCGCCAATGCCTTGTTCAATATCGAGTCGACGGCGTGCGGGATCCACCGGCGTCGCCACGACACGTCGGGGGGAATGCCCCACAGATGCGCATCGGCGATCGCGAACTGAGTCGGTAGTGGGAAGGGCGGGCGGCCGGTGAAGAACTCGACCATTGCACAGGCCAGCGAATATTGATCTGTCGCGGGGGAGACCGGCTTGCCGCGCAGCACCTCCGGTGCTGCGTACGGGAGTGATACGGGCACCAGCCCATCGGGTCCGGCGAGCGGCGAACTGTCACTGAGCCGGTGCGCGATCCCGAAATCGGTCAACACCGCCTCCGTGCCCTGCGGGCCGATGAGCATATTGTGCGGTTTGACGTCGAGATGCACCACGTTGTGCTGATGGATGTAGTCCAATCCCGCGGCGATGCCGGCCAGCGCCGGGAGCATTCGTGCCAGATCGATCTCTTCATGTCGCCGCGGAAGCAGGCCGGAACCGGGTTCGCCTTCGCGATAGGTGTAGGTCATCCACGGTTGATCCTGGAACTCTCCATACTCGAGCATCTCCACGACATTGGGGTGACGCAGTGTGCCGGCGATATCGAACTCATAGCGGAATTGCTTTCGTGCGCTGGATAAGTCGGTCGCCGGGTGGTCGAGGATCTTCAGCACCGCCCGACCCGAGCGCGCCGGATCGTCGACGAGATACACATCGCTGCTGCCGCCCCTGCCGAGCGGCGCGCGAACGATATAGCCCGCGAACTGGGCACCTGGCTGAAGCGACACCGTCACAGCCTAGAACGGACTGGCGGAATTGCACGGCCGACGGTCTGCGTGGCGGTCGGTTGACCACCTGGGAGCACGCGGATCTAGTACACGTGGGCCGACTGCGCGTTCGACCCGGGTGGCAGGGGGATGCGATCGGTGACCATTCGGATGTCGAGGTTTGCGATATGGCCGGAAGCATCGAATTCGATGTCACCTTCGACACCGTGGCCGCTGAATGCGAGCAAGACGTAGTCGTCGAGGAATGCGGTGCGCAGGCCGCGTCGGGTCAGGTAGCTGTGTGCGGCGCGTCGATGATCTGTCAGCGGCAGTGCGCGAACGCCGTGTGCCATGACGCGCGCGAGGCCGGACGCGGTGGGTGGTGGCAACAGGAACGCCGGATGGTCGACCAGAAACGCGACGTAGGTGCCGTCGGTGACGCCGCAGTAGGAACTCCAGCGTCCGCAGACGATCTTCGCGGCGTCCGCCAGGAGAGTGGCCACCTGGTGGGGCTCCGGTGCCGCGCCCGCGAGGGCGATCGGCATTTCCGCCGCACACAATTCGGCGACTCCGTACTGGAAGCCGAACTCGCGCACTGTCCTCGCCGCCTCGATCAGTGACGGCGGATAGCCCCAGGGATTTGCCCATCCCCACAACCACGTCTCGGCGTCGGCGGTGCCGAGCAGGTGGACGTCGGTGCATTCGAATGACTGATGCTCGCCGATGAATTCGAGTCGACGTCCCTCGAGATCGGCTTGCCAGACATGTGTGCCGAGCACATCTTCGAGGTGGATCCGGTGCTCGAGCGACAGCAGCCCCGCATCGTCGAGGAGCCTCGTCAGTGGCACAGATTCGGGCATTCGCAACAGCGTAGTCAACGCGAGTCCCGGTCTCCGGTACCGACCGGGTTGGTGCGCCAGGTCGGGTGCCGCGTCGATGTATCGCACCGAGCGGTGCGCGACCGATGCGGCCGGGGGATCAGTGCTGAGCGAGCGGTCCTGATATGCACGCTGGTGCGGTCATCCGGTGATGACCGCACCAGTGGCGTCGGCGTGGTCAGGACAGCGGTGCCGCGTCGGTTCCGTTGGCGCGCTTGGCCTGGATCTGGTTGTACTTGTCGACGGCAACGGCGATGCCGACCGGCACACCGACTGCGACGCTACCGACCATGCCGCCGAAAGCGGCGGTGGTACCTGCGCCTGCCAAGCAGCCGCCGATCATGGCAGGCACGGTCAGTACAGCCGCCGACATGACGGTGGCCATGCTGCCGAGGGTGACCGCGCCGATCGGGCAGCCGACGACCATGCCCGCGAAAGCGCCTGCGGTGCCACCGATGCCGGCTGCGAGCCCGGTGTACGGTCCTGCCTGGTGCCATGCCTGATGCATGTCGGCGAGGAGGTCGCCTTGACCGGTCGCGATGGGCGCGGCCGGTATCGTCACCGATTCGGCCGGACTGCCCGCCGCGGTGTCCAACGGCGTGCCGAGAATCGGCCGCTGGGCTGCATCCTGCACCGCGACTTGACCGTCGCGCATCGTGACCGACCCGATCGGTGTGTCGAGGACGGACGAATTGTCCGACGCCGCTCCGGTGAATTCGACACCGGGCATGACTTCGACGGAGACCGTGTGGGCGTCGGAAGCCTGCGCCGGATCGGCGCCTGCGGTGCCCGCCGCGATCGCAACGGCCACGGCGGTCAGTGCGGTGACGGTGGCTGCCCGAGTGGGGTATTTCATGAGAATGCTCGCTTCCAGCTGTGGTGCGGAGGCCATACCGCCCTCGGCGGCAGGCCGAGGACTAAGGAGCGGGTGTATCGATCGGTGCGGCGACGAACCCTTTGGCATGCAGCGCGTTGTACTGCTCGTTCGCGGTGGCGGCGAGTGCGGGCAGACCGGTGATCGCGGCGCCGATGGTGCCGCCGAGGCCACCCAGGGTGAGGCCGCCGAGGATACAACCGCCGACCACGCCGATCGGGGTCAGCACGCCGGCCGTGGTGAGCACGGTCAGGGTGCCTCCGGTTACCGCGCCGAGCGGGCAGCCGACGACGACGCCCGCGACCGTGCCGATCATGCGACCATCTGCGCTGGCGTGATTGAACGCCTCGGTGACCGTCTCGACCGCCTTGTCGATTTCCGCATTCCGATCCACACCGCCGGTGTTCGGCGTCATATGCTCTGTACCGTGCACGGTGGCAAGGACATCGGTGTTCTCGTTGCTGAAGGAGGGCGCTGCCACCGGTGCGGGAGGCTCGGCGGGTGCGGCCGCTGCCATACCGGCGGTGACGCCCGTCGCGGCGATTGCCAATACGGCAATCGCGGCTGCTCGGGAGACAGTGTTCACAGTTTCTCGTTTCTCGTACTCGGGTTCCTCGGTCCGGTTCGACCGAGAGGTGTGCGACAGCGTGCGGTGCCATCGATGGGTACTGGGTTCGGTTCGACCAGTGCACGTTCGGTCAGGGTTCGAAGTGCGTTTTATGGGTCGGCCGCATCAACGAGAAAGTTCCGACGAGTGGTGTGATTGCGTAAGTCGATGCGAAACACCCTCTGCCGCAGTGGTATCCGCGGCCTTCACGGACAGGCCCGAATAGCCTGCCTTCCAGGCAATTCCAGTTGAGGGGTGCGCTGTTCGGCGACGACCCGGTGCCGGGTTACGAGAGGCGAGTTGTGGGCTACGCCACTGATTCGCTCACAGTCGCCTCACGTGGCCACCGAGCGGGTGTCCGCCTCGCGCCGTTGCGGTGCGGACACCCTGGACAGGTGGATCGGAGCCGGTCGGCCGGGCGCGGTCGTGGACCATCGCGGTGCCGACTTGTGTTGCGTCGTAATGGTCTTGTACCCACTCGGGGATCTGGGCACCCGTGTCATTTGAATTCGGCTGATCCGAACCATCGTCGCAGAGCGCGACGAGTGTTGGACTCGACGAGGTGCCGGGTCGTGCCGGTGGCCGGGCTGCCGTGTTCGCGTGCACAGAAGAGCGCGGAAGTCGCTGTCGATTTCGTGACGGGATGAGAGACGATGAGTGCTGTCCGACGCCGGACACTGAAGACGGTCACCGGAGTCAGTGGCGCCGTAAGTGTGTATGCGGCCGCTATGGATCCACAGCAATCGACTGTCGCGTCTTCCATCGAGATCGCGAAGATCGCGGAGGCCAACAAGTTCGATGCCCTGTTCGCCGCCGACCTGCTCAGCTTCGGTGCGCAAGGCGCGATCGGCGCACAGGAGCCGCTGATCTATCTGTCCGCATTGAGTTCGGTGACCACGGACGTCGGTTTGATTGCCACCGTGACCAGCACATTCCACCACCCGTACAACCTGGCGCGGCTGTTCGGAACGCTCGATCATGTGAGCAACGGCCGTGCGGCGTGGAACGTCGTCACGTCGTCGGTCGGCGAAGAGAACTACGGCGACCAGGACTTGCCGACCCCGGAGGAACGGTACGCGCGGGCATCCGAATCCCTCGAGGTGGTCAACGCGCTGTTCGACAGCTGGCACGCGGGCGCACTGACGCCCGACGGGTACGGCGGCGTGGCCCTCGACGCGACGCGCGTGCGACCGATCGACTATGCGGGACAGTACTTTACGGTGAAAGGGCCGCTCAACATCCCGCCGCTGCCGCAGCGGCGACCTGTGCAATTCCAGGCGGGTCAGTCCGCGGGTGGGATCGAGCTCGGCGCCCGGTTCGCCGAAGTCGTGTTCACCTCACTGCCCACCCTCGAAGATGCCGTCACCTATACGAAAACGGTGCGCGCCCGCGCGGCCGAACTCGGCCGCGCCGACGCATTACCGTTGATCATGAGTTCTTTCCACGCCACCTACGGGGCGACGGAGGATGAGGTGCGCCGATTGGTCCGCGAGGATGCCGAAGCCACCGATCTCGACGCGGGTCGAATCCGCTTGGCAGACATGTTCGGCGGCGGCATCGACCTCTCGGAACTCCCCTTGGACAAACCCATCCCACAGCACCTGCTGCCCGAGGTGACCTCGGTGAATCGTCGACGTGGGCGCGTCGAGATCTTCACCAAACTCGCGGCCTCGGGCCGAACCCTGCGCGAGTTGATCATCGCTGCCAAAGACACCGGACACTGGGCCGCGGCAGGCACTCCGGAGCAGCTTGCGGACGCGATCGAGGAGCGCTACTCGGCTGGAGTGCTGGAGGTCATCTCGCTGGGCGGTCTCGAGGACCCACGGACCCGTGACTTCCTCACCAACGGACTACTTCCCGAATTGCGCCGCCGAGGCATTGTCGGGAACGACTACCTCGGCGGAACCTTCCGCGAGAATCTCGAACTTCCGCCGTTGTGACACAGTGATCGGCGGCTGGGCGCAGATTATGCGCAGCTGTCCGACGCCGGATCGACTGCCGGCCGGAATGCCAATCGGGGGCTATGCGGGTAGGACGACAGCGGCGCCGAGATTCTCCGGCCAGGTTCGTGCAGCGTGCTGGTCACTGATATGTGCGAGCAACACCGGCCCGTCATAGCGGAAGCGGTAGGCCGAACTCTCGGGGCCGTAGTCCACTTTCCGCACCTGGGGTCCGGCTGCCGCGACCACACCCGATTTCGCCCATTGCCGGATCCGCGCCCGTCCTGGAATACTTAGACAAGCTAACGTATTGCTGGACAAAGGTGTCTGTTGTGAGCGCACGAAGCGACCGAAGGTTGAGCAACGACCCCACGAGGCAGGCAATGGCACCCGACACACGCGAGCGGCTCATGCGACGTATCGCCGACTTGTATGCTTCCGAGCAGCAGATTCGCGACGCGCAACCGATCGACACCGTCACCGAGACGATTCGGCAACCTCACATGCGTCTCGCGCAGCTGGTGGCAGCGATCATGAGTGCCTATGCCGACCGCCCCGCCCTCGGGCAGCGCGCCCTGGAGCCAACCGTGGATGCCGCGACGGGCCGTCGTTCGCTGCGATTGCTGCCCGCTTTCGAGACGATCAGTTACGGCGAACTGTGGGCACGGGTGACCGTCGTGGCGAGCGCATGGCACCAAGATTCCGAACAGCCTTTGCGCACCGGCGATTTCGTGGCGATTCTGGGTTTCACCAGTCGCGACTACACCACAATCGATCTGGCCTGCGTACATCTCGGCGCGGTCGTCGTCCCGCTGCAGGCGAGCGCGTCGGTCTCCCAGCTGGCGGCCATCATCGCGGAGACCGCTCCGCGCATTCTGGCCGCGACTCCGGAGCATCTCGAGGCCGCAGTCGACTGTATTCTGGCGGGCACCCCACCGCGGCAGCTGATCGTATTCGACTACCACCCCGAGGACGACGACCAGCGCGCAGCGTTCGACTCCGCGCGCCGTCGTCTCGCACGTGCGGGCAGCGCGGTGGATGTCCGATCACTGTCGACCGTCCTCGAACAGGGTCGCGTCCTCCCGCAGGCTCCGCTTGCCGTACCTGAGCCCGACGACGATCCGCTGGCCCTGCTCATCTACACCTCTGGCAGCACAGGTACGCCGAAAGGCGCGATGTACACCGACCGGTTGGTAGCAGCGATGTGGCTCGGCGCGCCGCCGGTGTCCGCGATCAATCTCAACTACATGCCGATGAGCCACGTCGCGGGGCGCATGTCCCTGTTCGGGGTGCTCGCTCGCGGCGGCACCGCCTACTTTGCCGCCAAGAGCGATATTTCGACTCTGTTCGATGACATCGCGTTGGTGCGACCGACCGAGCTGTTCTTCGTTCCGCGGGTGTGCGAGATGCTGTTTCAGCGCTATCAGAGCGAGATGGACCGCCGCACCACGCCGGGCATCGACCTCGCGGCGCTCGACAGCGAGGTCAAAGCGCAACTGCGGCAAGAGTTCTTCGGCGGTCGGTTCATGACGGCACTCTGCGGAAGCGCGCCGCTGGCCGCGGAGACGAAGGTGTTCATCGAGTCCCTGCTCGACCTGGATCTGCACGACGGTTACGGCTCGACCGAGGCCGGCGGCGGTCTGGTGATCGACAACCAGGTGCGGCGGCCGCCGGTGCTCGACTACAAACTTGTCGATGTGCCCGAACTCGGCTACTTCCGTACCGATCAGCCGCACCCACGCGGCGAATTGCTGCTGAAGACCTCGACCATGATTCCCGGGTACTACAAACGGCCGGAGGCCACCGCAGAAGTTTTCGACGCCGACGGCTTCTACAAGACCGGTGACATCGTGGCCGAGCTCGAACCGGATCGGCTGGTCTATGTCGATCGTCGCAACAACGTGCTGAAACTATCCCAGGGTGAGTTCGTGGCCGTGTCGCATCTCGAGGCCGTGTTCGCCAATAGTCCACTGATTCGCCAGATCTTCGTGTACGGCAGTAGCGAACGCGCCTATCTCCTTGCGGTGATCGTTCCCGTCGCGGACGCGCTTGCCGCCGCCGACTCGGGTGCGCTGAAGCTGTCGCTGGCCGAGTCGCTCCAACGGATCGCCAAAGAAGGCGATCTGAACTCTTACGAGATCCCGCGCGACTTCCTCGTCGAGACCGAGCCGTTCACCACCGACAACGGCCTACTTTCCGGGATCGGTAAACTGCTGCGGCCCAAGCTCACCCAGCGTTACGGTGCGCGGCTCCAGCAGCTGTATGCCGAGCTTGCCGAAGGGCAGGCGAACGAATTGCTCACGCTGCGGCGCGCGGCCGCGCACCTCCCCGTGCTCGACACCATCGGCCGTGCGGCCCGAGCGTTGCTGGGTTGTGCGACCACGGATTTGCGGCCAGACGCTCACTTCGCCGACCTCGGTGGCGATTCCCTTGCTGCGCTGTCCTTTTCGAATCTGCTCGGGGAAATCCTCGGTGTCGAGGTGCCGGTCGGCGTCATCGCCAGCCCGGCCAACGATCTCCATCGGCTCGCGGCGTATATCGAGGCAGTAAAGAACTCCGTGGCCGAACGTCCGACGGTCGCAGTTGTGCACGGCTCCGGGGTTGACCGAGCTCGAGCCCGTGATCTCACACTCGACAAGTTCATCGACATCCGAACCCTCGCTGCGGCACGGGATCTCCCGCGCGCCGCGACCGCCCGCACCGTGCTGTTGACCGGGGCGAACGGGTATCTGGGTCGGTTCCTCTGCCTCGAATGGTTGGAACGCCTGGATCGAACCGGCGGCACGCTGATCTGTCTCGTCCGGGGGCGTGACGCGGCCGCGGCGAGCGCACGGCTCGAGGCGGCGTTCGACAGCGGCGACGCCGGACTGTTGAGGCACTTCCGGGATTTGGCGAGCCGGAACCTGGAGGTTGTCGCAGGCGACATCGGAGAACCGAATCTGGGCTTGGACGACACGACATGGCAGCGTCTCGCGGACCGCGTCGAGCTGATCGTGCATCCAGCCGCGCTGGTGAATCATGTCTTGCCCTACAGCCAGTTGTTCGGACCCAATGTTGTCGGCACCGCGGAACTCGTTCGCCTGGCTATCACCACACGACTCAAGCCCGTCAACTATCTCTCGACGGTTGCGGTGGCCGCTCAGATTCCACCTGCGATCTTCGAGGAAGACGGCGACATCCGCGAGATCAGTCCAGTGCGCACCATCGACGACAGCTACGCGAACGGCTACGGCAACAGCAAATGGGCGGGCGAAGTGTTGCTGCGGGAAGCCCACGACCTCTGCGGCCTACCGGTCGCCGTTTTCCGGTCGGACATGATCCTGGCCCACAGCCGCTACGCAGGTCAGCTGAACGTACCCGACATGTTCACGCGGTTGTTGATCAGCCTGCTTGCCACTGGCATCGCGCCGTATTCGTTCTACGAGACAGCTGCCGACGGTGTTCGGCAGCGTGCGCATTACGACGGGCTGCCCGCCGACTTCACCGCCGAGGCGATCGCCACTCTCGGCGCGCAGACGACTGCGGGCTTCCAGACCTTCGATGTGTTGAACCCGCACGCCGACGGTATTTCGCTCGACGTGTTCGTGGACTGGTTGATCGAGGCGGGTCACCCGATCCGGCGGATCGATGACTATCGAGAGTGGTTCGCCCGCTTCGACACCGCGCTTCGGGGTCTACCCGAGCGGCAGCGGCAGGCCTCGCTGTTGCCGTTGCTGGACGCCTATCGCCGTCCCAGCCTGCCCGTCGATGGATCGGTGATTCCGGCCAAGGGCTTCACCGCCGCGGTGCGGGCCGTGAACATCGGCCCCGACAACGATATTCCACACTTGTCGCCGTCGCTGATCCGCAAGTATGTTGCCGATCTGCGGCAACGCGGCCTGTTCTGAGGGCGGTGCGGCACCACTTCAGCCCGTGTGCCGGCGGCTCGGCGCAGCCGAAATATGATGTGCCAGAAGATAACTGGTGGACCTTTCGGTAGTCTATCGGTCATTCGGTCGCATAAACGGCAAAGGTGTGCAATCTTGTTATTGCACAACGGCATTCATAGGAATCCCGAGCTCGCCCACGGGCGTCGGCGAAGGGGGTGTGGCGAAAGTATGTCGTCGTCGAACACATCCGGGTCCGGCGGCCATATCGCGGCGGGTCGTGGCCGGGGTAGGGCGTCGGCCGTTCCGTTGTGGCCGGGCATGATCTCATCGGAACTGTCACAACGTCTCGACATATCGCAGCGGCTCCAGCCACCACGGCGGCTTCAGCCGCCGCAGCGCGTGGACCCACGGCGGAGCCTCGGCCACCAACGCCGCTCGCGGCGGCGTGTTGATCGCGCGCACCACGGACCGCTGCGACTGTGGTGGCTCAGCGCGTTCGCGATCGGTGGGTCATTGGCGACAGCGGCGATTGTGCTGGTCTACAGTGCCGCGGCGACCGACCCGCGCCAGTCAGCGACGGTCGTCGATCCGGTGCTCGGCGGTCGGCCCGGCTGTGAGGCGGCCCGGACCGAACAGCTGGTGCGCGGCAACGGCATCGGTTCGAGCGCAACCGGGCCGGAGGTAATTCTGGCGTTCCAGCACGCCTACTATGTGGAGCGTTCGGGACAGGCAGCGCGGGCGGTCACCACACCGGACGCGGCGGTGCCGAAAATCGAGGTGATCGACGCGGGTATCGCGTCCATTCCGCCCGGCAGTCAGCACTGTGTCCTGATCGTGCCGATGAGTGATGGCCGATTCGATGTGGTGATCACCGAGAGTCGTCCCACTGCGACTGTGCGGACCTATCGGCAGATCGTGACGGTGGCGGATCGCGAAGGCTCGATCGTCATCACCAAGATCGCGCCCCCCAGCTGAGCGCGGATTCAGGCGGTCGCACTCTCGTCGGCCGCGCCGCGGCCGGTACGGATCTCGACGATCGGGAGCACCAGCGCAGTCGGCGTGCCTGCGGGCACGACAGGATTCCTGGGCGCCACCGGCGAAATTTGTTGGTAGGCAAGGCCTTGTGCCGGGCGGGTGTCCTGCTCGCCGTTGTTCGGCCAATAGGCCGCGGCGCGTTCGGCCTGCGCGGTGATCGTCAGCGAGGGATTGACGCCGAGATTCGCCGACACCGCGGCACCGTCCACGACGCTCAGAGTCGGGTAGCCGTATACCCGGTGGTAGGCGTCGATAACACCGGTTTCCCGGTCTGCGCCGATCGATGCACCGCCCAAGAAGTGCGCGGTCAAAGGAATATTGAAGATCTCACCCCAGCTGCCGCCTGCGATGCCGCCGATCTTCTCGGCGACCCGGCGGGTGACGTCGTTGCCCGCCGGAATCCAGGTCGGGTTCGGTTCGCCATGGCCCTGCTTGCTGGTCAGCTTGCGGCCGAACAGGCCGCGCTTGGTGTAGGTCGTGATGGAGTTGTCCAGGTGCTGCATCACCAGCGTGATGATGGTGCGCTCACTCCAGTTCTTCACACTGAGGAAGGTGAGCAGGGTCAAGGGGTTGCGCAACACGACGCCGAGGAACCGCAGCCAGCGTGGCATTCTGCCGCCACCGTCGACCATCAGCGTCTGCAGCAGGCCCATCACATTGGAGCCCTTGCCGTAGCGGACCGGCTCGATGTGCGTGTCGTGGGTGGGGTGGATGGAGGAAGTGATCGCGACGCCCTTGGTGAAATCCACACCGGGGGTGACCTTCTTGGTCGCCGCTCCGACGATGGATTCGGAGTTCGTCCTGGTGAGTTCGCCGAGTCGATCGGAGAGTTCGGGCAGCACACCCTTGTCGCGCATCGCGTGCAATAGCTTCTGGGTGCCGAGGGTGCCTGCGGCCAGGACGACCTGACGAGCGGTGTATGTCGCGGGACGCTTGCGCACCCACGCGCCCGTGCGTTCGGTCGCGACGTCCCAGGTGCCGTCCGGCAGCGGGCGCAGTTCGGTGACCGTCGTCATGGGAATCACCTGCGCGCCTGCGTTTTCCGCAAGATACAGGTAGTTCTTGACGAGCGTGTTCTTCGCTCCGTGCCGGCAGCCGGTCATGCATTCACCGCATTCGAGGCAGCCGGTGCGCTCAGGGCCGACACCGCCGAAATACGGGTCCGCCACGGTCTTGCCCGGCTCACCGAAGAACACGCCGACCGGAGTCTGCACGAAGGTGTCGCCGACGCCGAGATCCTCGGCCACCTCCTTGAAGATCTCGTCGGCCGGCGTCATGTGCGGATTACGCACTACGCCGAGCATTCTCTGTGCACGTTCGTAATACGGTGTCAGTTCGGCACGCCAGTCGGTGATGTCACGCCACTGTGCATCCTGGAAGAATGGCTCCGGCGGCACATACAGCGTGTTGGCGTAGTTCAGGGACCCACCACCGACGCCAGCACCACCGAGGATGAGGACATTGCGCAGCGGGTGGATGCGCTGGATGCCGTAGCAGCCGAGTTTGGGCGCCCACAGGAACTTCCGCAGGTCCCAGCTGGTCTCGGGCAGTTCGCTATCGGCGTAGCGCTGACCTGCCTCGAGCACGCCGACCGTGTAGCCCTTCTCGATCAGCCGCAGCGCGGTCACGCTGCCGCCGAATCCTGAACCGACGACGAGTACGTCGAAATCCGTCTCTCGCTGGTCCATGTGGTGCTCCTCGATCGGTGTCGCCAGTGACACCGCTAACACTACTACTCGGTAGGTTACGCCCGAGTATGGGCTGTCATCGGGTGGATATGAGCAGGTAGTGACATTTCACAGCTGAGTTTTCCACCAGGCGACGGTGGTGGCGACGGCCTCGTCGAGGGGCGTGGGGTGCAGGCCGAGCCGCTGCTGGCTGTCGGTGGAGTCGAGCACGAACGGACGTGCGACCTGGTAGCTCATTTCCGCGAGCTCGCGCAGCTGCGCGCTGAACAGGCCCAGCAGTCGGATCAACGTGATCGGCGCGGCGGACACCTTGGGTGCGGTGACACCGGCGGCGGTGGCGATGCCGTCGATGAGCTGGCGCTGGGTGATCGGCGGCGCGGTCGGCGCATGCAGGAAGGAATTCCATACCGATTCCTCGACGGCCGCCCGAATCATGGCGGCGGCGAGGTCGGGCACGTAGGTGAAGGAGTGCGGGACGTCGAGTTCGCCGAGCGCCTGCACCTTCTTGCCGGTGAGGATGGGGGTGAAGAGTTGTTCGCCCGCCACTGAGGCGCGCACGTAAGGGCCGAGGAAGTCCGAGGCCGCGACGCTCACCGTGGGGGTGGCGTGGGCGGTCCGTGCCCGCACCAGCTGGGTCCGGACCGCGGGCTTGCCGAAATCGGCATTGCGGGGCCCGGTTTCGATGATGGGTCCCGCTACCTTGCCGTAGGAATAGAGATTCTCGGCGAAAACGACCACGGTGTCGGCCTTTCCGGCCTCGTCCATGACCGCCTGTTCGGTAGGGGGTAGCTCGGCCTGCCATGTCTTCGCGGCGTAGCGCGAGGCGCCTGCGCAGTGATAGATGGCGGTGGCGCCGTCGAATTGGCCCGAAAGCTGTTCGGGCAGAGTGACGTTCACCGCTCGCCGTTCGATAAGGTTGTGTGCGGGCCCGCTGCCGGAACGGGTGAGCAACCGCACCTGCTTACCCGCGGCGGCCAGGCGCTCGGCGATGGTGGTGCCGGTGGGTCCGGCTCCGGTGACGACGTGCAGTTCGGTCATTGGCTCCCCGACTCTCTAGAGAGCGATGCTCTCGTTTTCTTGACAGGATGCGGCAGTCCCGCTGTATTGTCAAGAGCATTGCTCACGGTTGTTGACAATGCTCTCCGGGAAATGCACGGTGGAATCGTGTCGACTACTCCCCGCGCACGGGCCCGGGCGCAAACCATGGCCGATATCGTCCGGATCGGCCGCGAACATCTGGCGACCGACGGTGCCGCCGCACTGTCGTTGCGTGCGGTGGCACGCGACCTCGGCGTCGTGTCCTCGGCGGTCTATCGTTATGTGCGCAGCCGAGATGAGCTGCTCACCCTGCTTGTTGTCGAGGGCTACAACGCGTTGGGCGATGCCGTGGACGCGGCCCTTGCGGCGGCCCCCGAAGACCCGGCGCAACGGCTGCGAGTGGTCGGCCGGACCGTGCGCACCTGGGCGCTCGCCGAATCTGCTTGGTATGGGCTACTTTTCGGCACGCCGGTTCCGGGCTACGACGCGCCCGCCGAACAGACCGTCTCTCCGGGAGTTCGGGTGATCGCTGCGCTGTTGCAAATCTACGGTCAGGCCTATCGTGGCGGACTGCTCACCGAGCCTTCCAGGCCTGTCGCCGTATCTCCCTCGCTGGCAGCGAATTTCGCACAGATCCGCATCGAGTTCGGGCTGGATGCGCCGGACTGGCTGTTCGCGCGCGGGATCACGGTATGGAGCGCGATGTTCGGCGCTGTGAGCTTCGATGTGTTCGACATGTACGGCCGCGACACGTTCGTCGATCGATCGGAGTTGTTCGAGCTGCAGCTCGACCGGCTGGTGGATATGCTCGGGTTCTCGTGATGTGGCACAAGCCACTGTTGTCCGGCCATGTGTCGGACGCTACAGCTACCCGCCAGTAGGACCGCCGACGCCGCTGTACGCCACGACCTGGGAGCCGGTACCGGTAGTCGGCGCAGTCCGGGCAGGCGGCCCCCCGACGCGGGTGGCCTCGGCGCGCAGTGGACCGCGACTCACGATGGGCCGCAGGCGTATCCGAACGTGCACCGCCTTCGAAGGCACGCCAACGGTCGCCATGGCGGACCTCAACGGTGACGGAGTCCTCGACCTCGTCACCGGTTGGTCGAGTGGATCGCGGCTCGACGGCGAACCCGCCATGTACACCGAGAGCCCGAACCACCACTCGGTCGCAGTTTCCTTCAGCGAGACAATGTCATTCGCCCCCTTCATCGACGGCACCGCGGTAAAGGTGGCGACCACAAGCACGACCGTCGGCGCGGATCTGCTCGTCAGTGGGCTCGGCGAGAACCGAGGCGAGGTCCGATGGTACGAGCCTGAGTCGAACGGCTACGGGTGCCACGACCCTGTCCCACGGCTGTTGAACTCGCTTGCCCTAATCCCCGGATCGGCCGGGATTGCACCCCTGGCCGGTCGCTAGCGGGTACCCGCCCGCTCAGGGGAGCGACCAGAGCTGCCTGGTCACTACGTAGAAGATGACGACCCAGGCCACTGTGAGTGCGGCGACAACTGCCAGGCCCTCGAGGTTCGTCTTCGCGGCGGGTGCGTCCGGGGGTGGCCGGAGCCACTGCTTCAGCAGACGGTTCACGTAGTACGGCATGGTGAAGAAACTCATAGTGAAACTGGACAACAGGTTGCCGACGAGCAGCCCGAGCCACAGCGGCATTTTCAACGGCGACAACGCGAGGGTGAGCAGCACGACGGTCGGATAGAGACCGACCCAGACCGCGATTGCCGTCTTGGTGTCCGACGGAGCGGCAGCGGTGTTGCCGTTCTCGTCGAACGCGAACCAGCTGCCGAACGAATTGTCGATGGTGCGCAACTGGAATTCGCTGAACTTCTCGCCCTCGGCGAGGAGCTCCCGGCGCCGGTCCGAGGTGAGCCACCTGGCCAAGTTCGCCGAGGTGTCGAAACGATAGAGCGCGGTCCACTCGTCCTGGATGCCTTCGATAGGTCGGAAAAGCTCGCTGCCGCGGAAGCCTTCGAATTTCGCTTCCTCCTGGGCCAGATGCTTCTGCCACGCGACGAAATCGGCAACGCAGTCGTGATTGACGCGGTGGGTGACAACGACTGTCACGAGTGGATCCGTAGGTCGCGTGCCGCCGCTGATGACCTGCTGGGTGGCGGGGCCGTCGAAGTATTGCCTGCCCTTGTCCAAATAGTCCTGACGGGTGGCGCTGTTGATCCAGGCCTGCAGGTGAGCGACGGAATCGAAGCGGTAGACCACCACCCACTCGGTTTGCGCGGCCGTGGGGGCGGCGATCTCGGCGCCGAGAAATCCGTCGTAGCCCGCGGCCGCGTCGTTCACTTCCTGCTGCCAGGTCTTGAAGGCCCGCCCGAAACCAGAGCGGACTTTCTGGCCGATGATGACAGTCGCGGCATTGTCGGTGAGCTCTCCGGCTTCCATCACGATCTCCTCACGGCTCAGCCCGCACTGAAACCGGTGTTTTCGACGAGCCGGCGGTAGATGCGCTCCGGTGTGAACGGCAGCGCTCGATATCGGACCCCGGTCGCATTCTCGAGTGCGTTGGCCAGTGCAGGCGCCACCGGGTTGATGCAGCATTCCGCGATGCCCTTCGAATGCATCGGTCCGACAGAATCGGTCGAGTCGACGAGGAGCACCTCGGTGCGGGGAACATCGGCATAGGTCGGGATGCGGTAATTGCGTAGGTTCGGATTCACCATGACGCCGTACTCGTCGACGTGGAAATTCTCCGTCAGCGCGAAGCCGATGCCTTGGGCAACGCCCCCCTCGATCTGGCCTCGCACCTGCGCCGGATTGATGACGACTCCCGCGTCGGCGGCGTGCACGCTATAGAGGATGCGGACCTCACCCGTCACCCGGTGGACGGCGATGCGGAAGCCGTGACTGTTGAAGACCACGCTGCGCGGGGACCCGAAAGCCTTGCGCGCCTCCGTCAATCGGATGCCGCGTCGACGCGCCAGTTCGACCAGCTCGGACAGGGACAAACGGCGGCCGCCGCAGACGACGCCGTCGTCGTCCATCGAGCACGATGCGACATCGACCCGCTCATGCGCCGCGGCGAAGGCCAGGATGCGATCGCGCAGGGCTTCGGCTGACCGCAGTACAGCGTTACCTGCGACGAAAAGGCCCGCACTGGCGAATGCCCCCGTATCGAAACCCGTTCGGTCCGTGTCGGACTGCACCAGGCGTATCCGCGACGGCGTGGTGCCGAGTTGGTCGGCCGCGATTTGCAGGTGGGCGGTCGAGGTGCCCTCACCGAACTCGACGGTGCCGATGGCAAGCTCGTAGACGCCGTCTTCACCGAGGGTCACCCACGCCTCGGAGAGATGGTCGGTCGGGGGCGCGGTCTCGTGCAACGAGCTGGCAGCGCCCGTGCCGACGAGCCACCCGTCTCCCGGTGGCGGCCCGTCAGCGTTGCGTCGCAGCGCCGTGTCGACGAGATCGATGCATTGCGAGAGGCCGTCCTCGCGGAACCCGACGTCGTCGGGCCTGTCGTCGAGCGAAATGAGGGCGTCACCGGGACGTACGATATTGCGCCGCCGTAGCTCGAAGGGGTCCATGGCGAGCGCGATCGCCAACTCGTTCATTGCCGACTCCACCGCGAACGCGGGCTGGGTCATGCCGTAGCCGCGCAGTGCGCCGCTGGGCACAGTGTTCGTGTAGACCGCGTAGGCGTCGAACTTCTTGTTGGGGCAGCGGTAGATCGCCACGGCGGCCCCACCCGCGAACAGTGTCTCGCCACCGTGGTTGCCATACGCGCCCGTGTTCGACACATTGCGGACCTGGAACGCGGTGAGCGTGCCATCGGCTCGCGCGCCGAGCTTGATCGTCAGCGCCATCGGGTGTCGCGGTGAGGCAGTAGTGAATTCCTCCTCGCGGGTGAACTCGAGACAGACCGGCCGCCCGGTGTCCAAGGCGGCGAGGGCGACCAGATCCTCGGATATGACCTCCTGCTTGCCGCCGAACCCACCGCCGACGCGCTTGCTGAACACGCGCAGCTGATCGGGCCGGAGGTCGAAGAGATGGGCGAGCTTGCCTTTGGCGATCGACGGGGACTGCGAACTGGTGCGCACGTGCAGGCGACCGTCGTCCATCCACGCGATCGATCCGTGCGTCTCGAGGTGTGCGTGCTGCACGCGTGGTGAAACGTATGTGCCCTCATGGATGACATCGGCCTCGGCGAACCCCGCCTCGACGTTCCCGACGTGCCCGTGGATCTCGAGCAGGATGTTGTGCTCGGGATCATGCACGAACGGGTCATCCGAGCCGTGCAGCTGGGCCGCGCCGTCGGCCATCGCGGCTTCCGGGTCGAAGACTGCGGGCAGCACCTCGTACTCGACAGTCACCGCGCGGCAGCCCGCTTCCGCGGCTGCAATGGTGTCGGCCAGCACCGCGACCACTCGTTGGCCGACGAAGCGCACCGTGTTGTCGAGGATGTAGGTGTCGCTCGGATCGACGAGGTGATCGGTGTGTATCGCCGTCGTGAACCGTTTGCGCGGTACGTCCGCCCAGGTGTACACCCGGTGCACACCGGGTACCGCGAGCGCCGCGGTCTTATCGATGGACACGATGCGGGCATGGGCGTGGGGTGAGCGCAACACCCCGAGATGCAACATGCCGTCGATGGCGGTGTCCATGGTGAACTCGGCGCGACCCGTCACCACTTCGGTGGCCGCGGGCGCGCCCACGCTCGCGCCGACTGCCCGGCCCGGCAGGGCGACCTCGATCCCGGCGACGCCGTTCAGCGCATCTTCGATCGCTCGATAACCGGTGCAACGGCAGAGGTTGCCTTTCAGTGCGCGGGGCAGGTCTGCCTTCTGGGCGTCGGTGAGCGCCACCGCGGTCATGATCATGCCCGCGGTGCAAAAGCCGCACTGGAAGCCTGGGGCGTCGCGGAACTGCCGTTGCATCGGGTGCAGGTCCTCCGGCGAACCGAGGCCTTCGATCGTCGTGACCGCACACCCCTCCGCACGGAAGGCGGGAGTGATGCAGCTGTGCACCGGAATGTTGTCGAGCCACACCGTGCACGCACCGCAATCGCCTGCGTCGCAACCCTTCTTGACACCGTGGTAGCCGAGCGAGCGCACGAATGTGCGCAGGCATTGACCGGAGTTCGGCCGGTCTTCGAAGGTCGTTCCGTTCACGGTGTATGTCATGGCGGGCATCCTTCGGCTAGCTCGATGCGGATCTCCTCAGCGAAGTGCCTGGCCAGGTGGTGACGGTGGTCGGGCGTGCCGTTCGGGTCGCTGAACCACAGATCTGCGGGAATCGCATCGATGCACTGCCGCAGTTCCTCGGCATCGGGCATGGTGTCGAATGCCAGGCGCACCGGACGTGTGGTGCCTGCCGTGATGGTCAGCAGCAGGTCGGCGGCGCCGGGCGACTGCGTGGCGATCATGAACACAGTCGAGCGGCCCAGGTGCGTGAGGGTGAAGCGTCGGTGTGCCTGCCGCTTGCGGAGCGCACTGACCGGGATATCGATGCGCCGCAAGACCTCGCCGGGGGCGAGGACGTTGAGGTGGTTGCCCATGACAAAGGCCGCCGCGTCGACGGTGCGTTCGGACCCATCCGCGGCCCACAGTGTGTATGTGGCTTCGAGCGCGACTGTCATGGTGATCATCGGTCCTGCGGGCAGTGACATACAGATGTTGCCGCCCACAGTCGCCGCATTCCAGATCTTGAACGAGGATAGGAACGCCTCGCAGCTGGTGGCGAACAGCGAACCCGCGCGCCAGTCGCTCCGCGGCACGAAGGCCGCAAGTTCACCGATTGTGCACGTCGCGCCGATCTCGAGCCCAGCATCGCTGGGCGCCAAGCTGTCCCAACCGAGTGCGGTGAGATCGAGGAGACGCCGCAGCTCCGGCTGCTCGGTGGAGAACAACCACGTGCCGCCTGCGAGCCATGCGTCACCATCGCGCCAGACCGCACCCGGTCGGTCCGGGGGGCGCCGAACGATGTCGGTGATCGTGTTGAGATCCATAGCGCTGCTCCCTCGGAGAAGGTGCCGTGCTGCCACTCGCCCGTGAGTTCGATCGCGACCCTGATCGCCCGGGTCGGGCGCGTCGCCGTCCACGTGTTCCGCTTGGCGTCAACTTACCCGAACTACCAGCACCGACTCAGGAAAATGCCATGGCGGCACCAGGGGTCGTGGCTAGCGCGACTCGGATCGCACGGTCGAGTGGCAGACAGCGTTGTCGCGAGATGTCGGTGCGGCAGGCGTTCGCCTCCGACAGGTGTCGACCTGCACCGGGTTCGCGCCCTCGAGCCCAGCACGACCTCTGACCGAGTTGGTCGGGTTCGCGCGGCCATCGGTGTCCTGGTCGCAGCGATCTGCTGATCATTGTCGAGCGGCAGTGCGGGGCAGTTGACGTTTGCCCTCGAGCACCTCGGCGATCAGTACGTCATAACCGACGCGGATTTCATCGAGGCGATTGCGCGCTCGGCGCGCCCGCGTATCGTGCTCCGGCAGCGCGCGGGTGGCCTGTTCGGCTTGTACGAGCCGTTCGGCAAGTCGGTCGACGACGGGCCCGAGTCCTTCCGTGTGCATGGTCGGGCCGGTGTGCGCGGTCGGCACGTTTCGGCTCACCCACAGGTCGATCGCGCGCATCAGAGTGGATCGGTGGGTGTCGATTTCGGCTGTGCGCGTGGGGTCGTCGATGCGTCGGCGGTGCAAGCTGCCCGCATGACTCGCCGACACTGCGAGTGGATGGTTGCTGGACCGGTCGTCCTGGATTGCGCCCAGTAGTTCGTCGGCGCTCGGTAGCAATCCAGGCTCGCCTGCCGCCATTGCTATCTGCGGCTGCCGAAACTGTTGTGCGTCATGGATAGTCATCTCTGCTCCGCTCGCGGACGCCGCTCCAACCGGCGTCGCCGTGTATGGATTCGATCCATGCCCTTAGTCGTCGTCCAAGTCGGCCGACATGAATGCGGCGGCCGCCAGCCAGCGATCACACGGCAGCGTGTGCTCGGCGGCCAGGATCGCACGTGCGGTGAGGTCGTTCAGGTCCGGTTCGGTGCCGTCCGGCCGGCAGCAGTGATGGCGGGCGGCGATCCGCTTCCCGGCTGCCGGCACGGTTCCGGCGACGGGCTTGCGGACTGAAATAGATTGCGGTGCTGAGGTTTTCCCACGCATCTCGTCGTCGGCGATCGGTCTGGTTGTCATCAGCCGATGCCCCTCTCCGGGTTGCGGGGACTGCGAGCGATGACGCCCGCTGCCTTGGCGTTCCGTGATATCGTGAATGTGTTAAATGTACCGTGATTATCACGCTTCAGGAAGCGGAGTGGCGATATCGGTGCAGTCGGATACGTTGGGAACCATGGCTACGCGACTGCGGACCGCACGAAAACTGTTGCTGGGACGCGAGATCGAGCACATGATCAAGTCCGCAGGCATCAGCCAGGCCGACGCGGGAAAGATCATCGAGGTCGGTCAGAGCCGAATCAACGGGCTGATCAATGGCATTGGCACGATCTCGGTCGGCGATCTCGAAAAGCTGGCGGGTGGGTTGGGTTTCGGTGACGCACGCTATGTCGACACCCTGCTCGAGCTCAGGCGTGACAATCATCGCCGCGGCTACTGGAGTACCAGCCATCGACGCGCGTACAGCGAAGAGCTGCGACTGCTTGTCGATCTGGAGGCGCACGCCGATCTGCTACGCACGGCCGAGTCGGAGATCATGCCCGGCCTCGTGCAATGCGAGTCCTACATTCGTGCCCTGCACAAGCCCGAGATCCCTGGTGCGGGCGAGGCCGACGGCAGCACTGTCGAGGACTCGGTGCAGGCGCGGCTGGCCCGGCAGGAAGTCCTGGTCAAGCGTCATCCGCCCGAGTTCCGCGCCATTCTGTCCGAGTCCTGTCTGCGTCGCGAATACGGTGACCGCGACGTCATGCTCGATCAGCTGGAGCACGTGCACGAGCTGTCTCGAAGACCGAACATCCTCATCCAGGTACTGCCGTTCGCGATCCCGACCAACGGTGCGGGCATGGAGGACCGGTACACGTTGATTCGAGTGCCTTCGCCCGGTGCCGCGGGAGACCTGGAGATGGCGATCGACGAACTGCAAGGCGACATCCGCTACATCGATGAAAAACCCGCCGTCGCGCGCCGCGAGACCGTGTGGTCGCGGCTGAGCGCCGCCGCGCTGAGCGCCGAGGATTCACGGCAGTTCATGGAACACGTCGCCCGCTCGTTTCGTCGCAAAACAGCCAACCGATCGTAGCCGCACGAACAGGAGCCCTCATGGCCACCAACGATTTCGAGTCCCGCGAGATCGATCCGCGTGTGCCGTCGGCCGCCCGCCTCTACCACTACTACCTGACCGGCGAACCCGTTTTCGATGCGGACAAGCTGTTCGCCGAGCGAGTTTTCGCGCGTTTTTCCCACCTCGACACCTGGGCGCATCACAACCGCGAGTTCCTCGGGCGCGCTGCGCGATTCATGGTCGAGCAGGATATTCGGCAGTTTCTCGACATCGGCTCGGGCCTGCCGACCGGCGGCAATACCCACGACATCGTCCGTGAGTTCGCTCCCGGCGCACATGTCGTCTATGTCGACAACGACCTGGAAGCGGTGAACCGCGCCCATGATTTGCTGCTACACCAGCATGCACTCGAGACGACGGCGATCGTCGAAGCCGACCTGCGCCACCCCGATCTGATCCTCGATCACACCGATACACGTCGCCTCATCGACTTCGATCAGCCGGTCGGCTTGCTGATCGTGAGCGTCTGGCCCTTCGTGCCGGAGTCCGAACGACCGCTGGCGCTGATGGCTCGATTGCGCGACCGGCTACCATCCGGCAGCTACGCGGCCATGACCCATGTGTCGCTGGAGGACGCGGGCACCGAGGTGCAGCGGCAGATCGCCGCGGCCGCCGAGTTGTACGACGAAACCTCGGATCCGGTCACGCTGCGTAGTCGCGCGCAGTTCTCGGCGCTCTTCGACGGCTTCGAACTGGTCGACCCGGGCATCGTCTATGCCCCGGACTGGCGACCGGACCTAGCCGTCGATATCGATCATCCGGCGCGTCCGTGTAATTTCGCCGCCGTCGGCTATACGCCGTAACACGGGGCGGGCAAGGGCTCCCGAGTCCCTGCGCCGCCTCAGCTTTGCCCCGTAGAAAGGAACGACAATGGAGCCGACCTTCACTATTGGCGAATTCATCAAGGCTGCGGCCAGTTCACCCAACCAGAACTGTGTCCGCATTGCCCGCCGAGACGGCTGGACCGCCGTCTGGGACGACAAACTGGCCGACGAGGACACTGCCCTCGATACGACCGTGTCCGGCGAGCAGCTGCTGTATTTCACCGATCAGCAGTTCGACGCTTTTCAAGAGGGCCTGCGTACCGGCCGACCCGACTTGTATTTGAGCACGCGGCACGACGACGGCGTCTACGTGTTCAGTGCGGATGCCGCCGCACCGCAGCCGGTCGGCGGTGTGGAGCTGCGCTTCAGTCCGGCGGAGGTCGAGGCATTCCGTTCGGGAGTGCTCAATCGGGAGTTCGAGCGGGCCCCACTCGGCTGACGCCGCGCCCATGGTCACACGGGCGGCCGCGATGTGGTTGCCCGAGTCCCTGTCCTGACCATGTGTGCCACCGTCTTCGGGAACGCTTTTGCTGCCGTTGAGTCAGTTGGGCAATATGCTTCTCGTCATGCCATTGACTGCCAAGCAGCGAGCCACGCTCGGCCTCATCTGCGATACCTTCACACCAGGAGACGGGGCCGAGCTGCCGTCCGCGACGCAAATAGGCGCGGTCGAAGTTGTCGAGCAGTTGCTCGAACGCAATCCGAGTGCGGCCGACGGGAAGGCCTTCGACCTGCTGCTGAATGCCTGGGATTCCCGCACATTCGGTCTGCTCACGGGTCGCGGCGCACGCCGATTCTCCTCGCTGACTCCGCACGACCGTGAGCAGGCACTGCTCGGTCTCGGCAGCTCCCGTATCGCGCGTAAGCGCGCGGTGTTCCAGGCGTTGAAGTCCGCGGCAGTCACCGCCTACTACGTGGCCTCCGGGCCGACCGGCATCCATCCCGCTTGGGAGCGAATGGGATTCGCGCCGCCGCCGGGACCGCTACCCGATGCGCCGGCCCCGGGATTGCGGCCGGTGCAGCCGACCGAGGGCACCACCCTGGATTGCGATGTCGTGGTGATCGGGTCCGGCGCAGGCGGCGGGACCGCGGCCGGGGTGCTTGCCGCGGCCGGTCTGGCGGTGGTGGTCGTCGAACGCGGCGGCTATTACGACGACGCGAACTTCGGTTCCGGCGAACTCGAGGGATTGCTGCGTTTGTACGCTCCCGGTCCGGTCACCACCGCCGAGGGGCAACTCGGTCTCGTGGCAGGCACCTGCCTCGGCGGCGGCACCGTCGTCAACTGGACCACCTCGTTCCGCACACCGGACTCGGTGCGCGACGAATGGGCGAGCCTGGGCGCCGAACAGTTTGCGGCCGATGAGTTCACTGAGGCACTGGATGCGGTGGAGCGCAGGATTTCGGTGAATCGCGACCATTCCGCCATCTCCGCCCGCGACACCGTACTGGAGCGCGGTGCGACCGAGCTCGGGTGGCATATCGACGCGATGCCGCGCAATGTCCGCGATTGTGATGCTGGAGTCGAGTGCGGTCGTTGCGGATTCGGTTGTCGGATCGGTGCCAAACAATCTGTCGCGAAGACGTGGCTGGCCGACGCCGCCGAACGCGGCGCGCGGATCCTGATCAACACCGATGTGCGAAAGGTATTGGTGGACAACGGTTCCGCGGCCGGTGTCGAAGCCGTCACCACCGACGGAAAGTCGATCACCATCAGATCTCGCGCGGTTGTCGTTGCCGCGGGCGCTATTCAGACACCGGCGCTGCTGCGCAGATCCGGTATTACCGGCAAGAATATCGGCCGATACCTGCGGTTGCACCCGGCCACCGCGGTGTTCGGGACGTTCGACGAAGAAATAAGGCCGTGGGAAGGCGGCATGCAAACCCGCTACTCGACGCAGCATGCCGACCTGGACGGCACGGGTTACGGCGTCATCTACGAGACCGGGCCTATGACGCCGGCTATGTCGGTGGGCTTCATGAACTGGCGTGGTGGTGCCGCCCATCGCGACGCCATGCTGGATCTCGCGCACACCGTCGCGGTGGGGGTCATCACACGCGATCGTGACCACGGTGAGGTGTCGACCGATCGCGAGGGCGAAGCGGTGGTCCGATACCGGTTGTCGGAGTACGACAAGAAGCACATGCACGCCGGAATCGAAGGCGCGGCGAGGCTTCTCGAAGCTGCTGGAGCGCGGCGAATCTCCTCGGGGCATCAGGTGGGGCCGGCGTACGAGCCGGGCGTGCGCGGTTCCTACGAGAAGTTCGTCGCCCAGTGCCGCAACGCAGGCTACGACCCTGGTCGGTGCGCGATGGGCGCGCTGCACATCATGGGCTCGGTCAGGATGGGTGGATCGGCGGCGGATTCGGCCACCGACCCCGACGGTGTGGTGTGGGGTTACTCGAATCTCGTTGTCGCGGATGGATCCTGCTTTCCCACCGCATCCGGCGTGAATCCGATGGTCTCGATCGAAGCCATCGCTTACATGAACGCGATTCGGCTCGCTGCTCGCTTGCGCTAACCGAGCGGTTCGGGTTCCCTGGCTGCCCTGGCATCGAAATCCGCACGTGCCGTGCGGATTTCGATGTGGTGCCGCTCCGACCACATGCCCATAGCGTGGCTGAGTTCACCGAGGCTGGCGCCGAGTTCGGTGAGTGAATACTCCACTCGGGGTGGGACTGTCGGATACACGTCGCGGCGGACGAGGCCGTCGCGTTCCAGTCCGCGCAAGGTCTTGGTAAGCATCTTCTGAGTAATGCCGTCGAGACGGCGACGCAGGTCGTTGAAACGGACGGGCGTCTTGCTGTTGCGCAGCACGCCGAGCACCAGCAGTACCCATTTGTCCGCAAGGACGCTGAGCACATCCCGCGCCGGGCAGTGCTGGAGATAGCTGTCGACCAGGTTCGGGGATGATTCCCGGTCCCAGGTAGTATCCATTGGGTACCTCGGTATCGAAAAGGTGCCTTCTTCCCAAATGATACTAGACCGCCCGAGAATCATGAGCATGCTGGCAATCACACAGAAGACATATGGCGGTCCCGAAGTTCTCGAGACGGTAGAGGTCGATCGGCCTCGGCCGGGGACAGGTGAGGTGCTGGTCCGGGTGGCTGCGACCGCGGTGAACGCGGCGGATTGGAAGGTGCGGTCGGGGTTGATCCGCGAACTCGGAGATCCGCCTTTCACTCTCGGCTTCGATGTGTCCGGAGTCGTCGAAGATCTAGGTCCGGGCACGACGCGATTCCAGCTCGGTGCCGAGGTGCACGGGATGGTGTTCAGCCGATTCGGCGCGTACGCCGAATATGTTGTCGCGCAGGAGGTTGCCCTTGCCGCCAAACCGGCGACCCTCGATCACGTGCGCGCGGCGGCATTGCCGACCGCCGCGCTGACGGCCTGGCAGGCCCTCGCGGATCTCCGCCCGGGTCTGCGGGTGCTCGTGCATGCGGCTTCGGGTGGCGTCGGCCATCTTGCGGTTCAGATAGCCAAAGCCCGCGGCGCGCATGTGGTCGGCACTGCCCGAGGTGTCAACCATCAATTCCTTCGTGGCATCGGCGCAGACGAGCTGATCGACTACACCACAACCGATTTCGCCAGCGCCGTGGCGAACATCGACGTGGTGCTCGATCTCGTCGGTGGGGAATACGGCTCGCGCTCGCTGCCGGTGCTGGCTCCGGGCGGTCGCCTCATCGATGCGCAAGGCAATGATGCCGAAGCCGACCCTCGGTATCGCCGCCACTATGTCGTGCCGTCGGGCACCGGTCTGGAGGAGGTCACGGCCGCGGTCGAACGTGGCGAACTCCGCGTCGAGATTGACCAGGTGCTGAGCCTGTCGGAGGTGGCAAAAGCTCATCGACTCAGCGAGTCCGGCCGCGTCCGCGGAAAGATCGTCCTGATCCCGTGGAACCCGCCACGCTGAGCATGCCCGTGTATCGGCAGCGTACGCAAACGCAGCGTTCGGGTGGCTCGGTCATATGGCAGACCCCTCCGATCGATGTTCGGCGCTATCGAGCCCTCCGCGGTGACATCCACCAACCGTTATCGGGCGAGATAGCCGCCGTCGACCGGGGAGGATCACGCCGGTGATGAACGAGGCGGCGTCGGAGACCGGGACGTCGATGGCTTCGGCCACCTCGTAGGGTTCGCCGAGCCTGCCTATGGGGTGTTTGCCCGCGATATCGGACATGTACTCGGGTCCGCCGGCCCCGCTTCCAACGCGCGGACGCGTTCGACGCGGATGGTGACCGGCGCAACGGCGTTCATACGTTACGACTGGACGCCGGTGTACTCCGGCTCGGGGCATCACGATCGTCGAGTCGGGAAACTCGCTCGGTCGTACACGATTCGATGGTTTCGGATCGATATCGGCAAATCGTGCACGGAAGTAGTTGGTACTCACTATCATCCGGAGTCCATCTGATCCGAGAGGTCGAAACTTACTCGCCCGTAAGGGCTGTACCGGTGGTCGTTCGAACACTAGTATTGGAGCTCGATCTACATAACGCAGTTGGTGACAGGTGCCGGGCCGTCGGTCCGGTGTAGGAGCTCCATCGAACTGGTTGCGCAGCCTTACCGATACGTCGTGTCCCATAGATCGCCACCTCAATCCGGATAGCCGATTCGATTTATCGATCGGCCCTTCTGTCATCGAATCATGTGTAGCGAGCGCTAATCGTTCAAGAATTGATCGGCTTTATCCGCTATGGGACCGGCGCGATAGCCGGCCATAAACCATATGAGTAGGGAGGGGGTCTGTATGGCGACGGCGAGAACTTCGGCATCCTTACAGCGCCGAGCCGGGGAAGTCTTGACGTGGTCCCGACGAATGTGCGAGCCGCTGTTGCGGGACTCGGTAGAGGTGCCGCCTGATCCGTCGCGTCTGATGACCGGCTATCACTTCGGCTGGTGGGATGCGTCGGGGCGTCGATGCGAACCAGGCGGGGGGAGGCGTTGCGGCTGGCGCTGACATCTCTGTGCGGCAGCCGCGGTGGGCAGCGCGAATCGATGCGCTGCCCGAATAGATCTCGGTCGATGATCGGATGGCCTTGGCCCACTTTGTGAAACATAGAGATCGATAGACAGCGCATGAATTCTTCGTCGCCGCTGTATTCGGCGGGGTGGCGATCAATATTGCCCCGGAAGAGACTTTCGACGTTTCATCGAATTCGTGAAATATGTTGACAAACAACACTATTCCGAGCCGTCATCAAAATTGGAATGTTCATGTGGTCGAATGCTGCTCTCGGTCACAGCATGCAGGACACGCCCGGTGCTCGGGCCGTCGAGTGCGTTCGGTCGCCGGCGAACAACCCACCACAGCGAGAAGGTGCCGCTATGTCTATCGATCCCGAAATGACCGTCACCGACGGGCCCGGCGCTTCCCCTGGGCGAGTCGAACAGTTGTCCCCGAGTACCGCTGCAGCCCGAAATCTGGCCACCGCCGAGACTCCGCGGCGAATGGCCACGATCACCTCCCGGTGGCTGCTGCGGCAAGTTCCTCGGGTGGAGGTAGGCGGTGGTGCGTACCGAGTCAACCAGCGCCGCACGGTGTGCACCATGCGGGGACGGGTGTCGTTCATCGAGTCCGGGGCCGACCAGGTGCGAGTCGTTCCCGAGACGGTGACGGGGATTCCCGTGCTGCGCAGCTTCGATGATCCGGCACTGCTCGTGGACCTGTCACAACGTTTGAGGCCGTGGCCCTTCCACGTAGGTGACACGATCGTGGCGGTGGCGATCTTGGTCCCCGACGCCATCGGCATTATGGGGCATGTCGACACCGTCGCCGTAAGGGGCTGATGCCGATGTCGAGGCACTGGACAGTACTGCTGGCCGCGCCACGGTCGTTCTGCGCAGGCGTCGAGCGCGCACTCGATACGGTGGAATATCTGCTTGCCGCCCCCGACCGGCACGAACCGGTGTATGTCCGCAAACAGATCGTGCACAACGCACACGTGGTGGATGATCTCGTCGGCCGCGGCGCGGTGTTCGTCGAGGAGCTGGATGAGGTTCCGCGTGGCGCGACAGTGGTGTTCTCCGCACACGGTGTTTCACCACAGGTTCGCCGACAGGCCGCGCAGCGTGGGCTGACGGTCGTCGACGCCACCTGTCCACTGGTCACCAAGGTCCATGCCGAGGCCATACGTTTCGCCGCGCGCGGAGACACGATCGTGCTCGTCGGGCACGCCGGGCACGAGGAGGTCGAGGGGACCTTCGGGGAGGCGCCGGAATCGACGGTGATCATCGATAGTCCCGATGATGTTGCCGCGCTGCAGATCCCGGACGGCGCGCCGATCGCTTACCTCACCCAGACCACCTTGTCGGTGGAGGAGACCGAACGCACGGTTCGGGCACTACACGAACGCTTTCCGCAGCTGCGTGGTCCCGGCAGGGCCGATGTCTGCTACGCCAGCACCAACCGGCAGCATGCGGTCGAAGCGATCGCCGGACGCAGCGACTTGGTGCTGGTCGTCGATTCCACCAATTCCTCCAACTCGCAGCGGATGGTCGAGGTCGCCGAGCGCCACGGTATTCCGGCGTATCTCATCGAAGACGCTGCCGCGATCGACCCGGACTGGCTCACGGCGGCGAGGGTGATCGGTCTGTCCGCTGGGGCATCCGCGCCGCAGCGGTTGATCGAAGGGGTTATCGATGCTTTGCGCTCGATGGGCCCGGTCACGGTCCGCGAGCACCGCACCGCTGTGGAGGACATTGCCTTCGCGGCCCCGGCGCCCGTCGGGCGCCGTTCATGACCGCACCAGTGCCCATTACCGTGGCCTCGTCGGCTGCGATGCTCGGGCCGGAGGCCGTCGACCGCAGTACGGGCCTGCCCATCGGAATCAGGAGGCGCGCGACAGCCTGGAAACCGATCCGCGTCGGGGTCAATGCGGGCTCCCGCGACCCGAGGGTGCTGGCCGAACATGGCTCCGTGACCGCCGAGGCGCTGGTGGAATCGGCACTGTGGACGGCGGCGCTGTTCGAGGGACACGACTTCGGGGATTCGAAAACTGCCGTGAAACACCATGACCCGCTGACCCGTGTGACTCGCCGACCAGCACCTCGCCGAGGGCTGCGACTATCCGATTCACTTCGGCGTCACCGAGGCCGGTCCGATGTTCCAGGGAACCGTCACATCAGCTGTCGCGTTCACGATCCTGCTGTCGGAAGGAGTCGGGGACACTATCCGCGTCTCGATCTCCGCACCGCCGGCCGATCAAGTGAACGCAGTAAATCACCTCCTGCAGTCCCTCGGACTTCGCCCACGCAAACTCGACATAGTTTCCTGCCCGGGCTGTGGTCGCGTCCAGGTCGATATCCGTCGGCTCTCCAATCGTGTCGAAGCCGCGTTCGAGGGGTTTCCGCATCCTATGCGGGTCGCCGTAATGGGTTGTGCTGTCAACGGTCCCGGCGAAGCTCGCGTGGCCGACGGCGGCATCTCCTCGGGCAATGGCAAGGGGCAGTCCTCGTCCGGGGCCGGATCATCCGCACCGTCCCTGAGCACCTCGTCGTCGACGCACTGCTCGAAACAGCGTTCGCCCTCACGCAACAGGAAGACCTCCACGGAACGGAGACGACACCGTGACCACCTCTGTGCACATCGCCGAACCGCTCGATCTGCGGGCCATCCGCGGACAGATAGATGCCGCGTTGGGAGACTTCATGCGCGACAAGGCCCGTACCGCCGGGACGCTTCTGCTACCCGAGGAAGTCACCCGCGCGCTACATGCTGTTCTCTTTGCGGGAGGCAAGCGGATCCGGCCGTTACTGTGCGTTCTCGGCTGGTTGGCCGCAGGCGGCAGCGCGGAACTGCCCCCGTTCGTCATCAAGGCCGCGGCGTCGCTGGAGATGTTCCATGCGGCGGTGCTGATCCACGATGACATCGTCGACAACAGTGATACGCGTCGCGACAGACCGACCGTCCACCGCGCATTGGCCAAGCTCTACAACGACCGACCCGATCCGAGCAGGTTCGGCGCGGACGCGGCGATCATCCTCGGCGATCTCGCGCTGGTTTGGTCGGCCGAACTACTGAACACTGCTGAGCTCTCGGCCATACAACTCGCCGCAGCCCGCACTGTCGTCGACACGATGCGCAGCGATGTGATGTACGGCCAATATCTCGATCTGCTCGCCACCGGCAGCCCTTCGAACGACATCGATCGCGCGCTGCAGATCATCCGCCACAAGACCGTCGCCTACACCTTCGACAGCCCACTGCAGCTCGGTGCCGCGATCGCCGATGCGGGCGCGCAGGTTCACGATGCCCTTACCTGCTATGCCCGACCGCTCGGTGAGGCTTTCCAATTCCAAGACGATCTGCTGGGTGTATACGGAGATCCCGCACGCACCGGCAAATCCAATGTCGATGACCTGCGCGACGGCAAACACACTGTCCTGGTGGCGATTGCCCTCGAGCACGCCGACGCCGAACAGTCCGCGTGCCTGCGCACCCTGCTCGGCGACCCCGAACTGGACGACCGAGGTGCGGCCGTCTGCCGGGACATCGTTGCCGCCACCGCCAAGGAAACCGTCCACCGGATGATCCGGGCACGCTGGGCTGAAGCCAACCGCGTGCTCGACAAAGCCCCCTTTCCCACAGCGGTGGTCCAGGCCATGCGCCACATTGCCGATGACGCCATAGCGCGCACCAAGTGAAAGGCCGGCGGCATGGTGTATTCGATCACCCAGCCGTGCTACAAAGCCCCCGGCAACAATCGCTGGTTTGCTGGGTATAACCGGTCCGTGTGGACTGATTTGAAACCCCGGCGCTTCAGGACTTCCTGGATGTCACCGACGGGACTGGGTGCATGGTTTCCGGCGACGACTCGGCTGGGCAGCTGCGCCACGATGTGCCGGTAGGTCTGGACGCGCGGCTGACCGAATTGGGTTGCTGGCACGAAGACCGGCCGGGCCTTTGATGGCCGCGGGTGCGCGTGGACATCGTCCCCCGCTGCGCCTTAGGTTTGACGGCATGGCAGTCCTGTCGCGCCGCATAGTAAGCCTGGCGATCGTAAACCTGGCGGTCGTACTCGGTGTGGCTTTTGCGACTCCGATGCTCGCGACCCTGGCCTTCGCGGCCATCGGTCACCCCGAATGCGCGACCATTCCGGAAGATGTGGGCCCCTGCGGATATTGGGCCCGAGTGGCGCATTACGGGCCGTACATCATGCCGTGGGGAACGACCTTCACCGGGGTGATCGGGGTAATCGGGGTAATGGTGTGGTTGGTGAGTGTCGTTGTACTCGTTGCCAGTCGTCGATCTACTCGTCCAGATAGGGGCGACGCACCTGCTGAATCAAGTCCCCCAGCCGAGGATGCGGCGAGTTGATGCAGCCACGCGATACGCGCAAAGCTGAACGTGTCCAAGTCATTTCAGTTGCCTTGATGTGCGCGGAAAGGTCGAATTCTCGGGAACGACGGTTTCGACCACGAGATACGCTGGGGCACCAGAATCGTCGAGGGCTGGGCACAGCACTCCCCGGCCGACCTGCGGCGATGTCAGAACAGGGTGTCGCATTCTCAGGGGCCGGTACCCGGTCGGCCCGAGCTGCGCCAACTCGGTCCGGCCGCGACCGGGACTACCCGCAACGCTGAACCCGCTACTATGCGGCCTGCCTGGCTAGGTCGAGGCGACGGTTCATGTCCAGCAGGAACCGCCCGTAGGGGTTGATGTTGGACCAGAACAGCGCCGACAGGTCGCGGCGCTCGTTGTCTCCCATGAGGTTACGGGAACTCCGGGTCTTGCAGTATCCGTTGCAGCAGCAGGGTGTTGATGTGGACCAGCGATCATTGCAGCAGGTGCAGTGCGAGCATGGACACCTCGGTGTGCTCGCGGTCCGGGCCGATCAATGCGCCGTCTTGCCGTAGTAGATGACGCCGTCGCGGAGTTCCAGTTCTGCACCACCTGCAACCCGCTGTGGATCTCGTGACGCAGCCCCTCGGAGCTGAGGTATTCGCAAGCGACGATGGTGCGCACCGCACGGCCGCGTTCTTCGAGGGCCTGGTAGGTGGGGTGTTTCGGGCCACCGCGGTGACCGGCGCACGATCGACTCCGACTCGGCGGTGCCCAGCCGCAGCGCGGTCGCGTACCTGGCTCTGGACAATCGCGCCGGCGTGTTGTTACCGTTGAGTAACATGAGCCTCGGGTGCGCCGAGCTGAAATATCAACGGGGGCAGAGCATGTCGAATTCTATGTCGCAAGGCCGCAGCGCCGGGATCGTCGGTGGTGGGATCGGCGGCCTCGCTGCCGCAATCGCACTGCGTAATGACGGATGGCAGGTCACCGTCTATGAGCGGGCACAGGAATTCACCGAAGTGGGCGCGGGAATCTCTCTGTTCCCCAACGCGATCACCGCGTTGGACGCGCTCGGCGTCGGTGCCGCTCTACGAGCTGCGGGAGTCGGCGAGGCTCCCGGCGAGATCCGCAACGCCGCCGGGCGAGTCCTGTTCACGCGCTGGGCGAAACCGCTGACGGGCGGCTTCACGGTGCTGCACCGCGCTGACCTGATCTCCCTTCTCGTACAAGCGCTGCCGGGCGACTGCCTGCGGCCGGGCAGCACGGTCGAGGACGTCGACCTCGACGGAACCCTGCGCATCGGCGGCGAGACGGTACGCCACGATCTGATCGTGGGCGCCGACGGAGTGCACAGCGCGATCCGGCAGCGTCTCTGGCCCGGCGACACCGCCGTCCGTCGCACCGGGATCACCACCTGGCGGGGCGTGCTCGACACCCCTGTGTCCGGGTTCGCTGGTGGCATCGTGGGCGTGCACGCGGAATTCGGCGTTTTACCGATGTCGGGTGGACGCACCTACTTCTTCGCGGCCGCCCAACCCGGCTTCGACAGTTTCGACCATTTCGCCGAGTGGGCGTCGCCGGTGCCCGAAGTCCTCGCAGCGGCTGACCCGGAACGGATTCTGCGGGACGAGTTCCTCGAAGTGCCGGTGCCGAGAACACTTGCCGTCGGAAAAGTCGCGTTGGTCGGCGACTCGGCGCATGCGATGCGCCCAGAACTCGGGCAAGGTGCGGCCATGGCCCTCGAGGACGCGGTGACACTCGCGGCCCATGCACCCGATCTGCGAGCGTATTCGAAGGCACGGCGACGACGGGTGCAGGCGGTGTCGTGGATGTCGCGCCAGGCGACCCGCAACAACATGCCCAACTCCAGGTGGCGCGCCGCCGTGCGCGACGTCGGTGCTCGCGCGGTGCCGGAGGGTTTGGCCCTCGCCCCCACGTCCCGTCTGTTCCGTTGGCGCGCACCGGCTCCCACCCCTACCGATGCCGCCACCATGCCGAAGGCCGCACACCCGACCGTGGAACCTCTTGCCACGTCCCGCCGTCCGTAGCCCTGACGGTGCCCACTCGGCGCGATCGGTCGCGGCAGGCCGGTTGTTGCGTACCGGCCTGCCGGGCAACAGTACCAATGGCAGGCCTGCCCCGGTTCCCGTCGCTCCGCCGAGGAGGCGGGGCGAGCCCGCAGTCAGGCCCGTTCGACCGGGTAGAGGTGGTGGGTGCCGGCAAAACCCTTCGGTTCTACTTCGCGTCCTTGCTCCAGAACGATGTCGGGGTCGCCATCGACAGCGTCCGTGACTGCTGCGCTGATCAGGATTTCGCCGCCGTCGGCTTGGCCGGCTACCCGCGCTGCCATCGCCACGTTTCGTTCGAGCAGGCCATCGCCGCGCCGGACCGATTTGCCCATGTGAATGCCGATGCGCACGCGAATCCGCTCGATGCCGATGGGTTCGACCCCGTTGCCGAGCGCATTCTGGACATCCAATCCGCACCGCACCGCCCGCTCCGGGTGGGCGAAGGCGATCATGAAGCCATCCCGTTGACTTTTCACGATGTGCCCACCGTGCTCGGTGACGAAGTTGCGGATCAGCCTGTCGCGGCGGTCGAGCAGCTTGACCCGGACACGATCACCGAGCCGCTCGTTGAGTGCGGTGGACCCTTCGATATCGGAGAACGCGATCACGACGTGGCCGTCGGAGTAAGTCTGGTGAGGTCGGGGCGTTCGTCGCGAACCCAGTCCGCCAGCTCCTCGATCGAGCTCAGAACCGCGCCACGGAAGCCCTTCTTGCGCACCCGGTTCGCGGTCTCCCACACTTGACCGCCTCGCGACTACCGTTCATCCAGAGCGATCGTGAGTCGAGCCTCCGCTGCAGCGCCTCGAATCGGCGACTGCTGCGGACGAGCAGCACCGCCAATGCCACCAGACCAACGGGTTCGAAGACGATAACCGCCACCAGCACGAGCTCGATGATGATTGCCCCCGGGTATTTCATCCTCGACGACTGTAAGGCTTCGCGGTAAGTGCTCCGCGTGCGCGTGGCAACCCCTGCCGGCAGCAAGGAGATGCTCGGCGGTGCGCCCCATCGGTGACCGCGATGTGCTGGAGGACATCGGCCGAGTTGGCCCGCCCGACGCCGCGTGTGCGGAGCCGGGCGGGCCGCTTCCCCGTGCGCCGCGCGGACGCCGCCACGTCCCACGGCGAAGTCAGCATAATCTCGTTGCCGGTGCTGGACCAGTCGACACTCCCACGCTGAGGCATTATCTGAAGCGGCAATCGGTGCAATGGTGCACACGACGCAGGATTGCAGTAGATGGAGGCCGAATCTGGCTGTGCAGGAGCCCCATTCGTAGCTTTCGGTCGATACCCGACTCATCGGCGTAGGGCGGTCTCGCGTTGCATCCGCGAGAGCTTCTCAGGGTTGCGCACGGCGTAGAGCCCGGTGATCAGGCCGTCGTCGAAGCGCATTGTCACGGTGGTGTCGACCTTGCCGTTGAGCTCGATGATCAGCGCCGGGTGACCATTGACGTGCGCAGGCCGCAGTGCCGCCTCGGCGGCGATCCTGCCAAGCGCGCGAGCCACTACGTCGGCCCCGACGACGGGCGACAGCGCGGCCTGCACAACTCCGCCACCGTCACTCAGGAGGACGACATCGGGCGCGAGTATGTCGAGCAGGTTTTGTAGGTCGCCCGTTTCGACCGCTCGTTGGAATGCCTCGAGGGCGTCCCTGGTCTCGGCCGCGGAAACGACCCCTCGCGGTCGGCGCGCGGCAACGTATGCCCGTGCCCGGTACGCGAGTTGCCGGACCGCGGCGGGGCTCTTGTCGACAGCTGCGGCGATTTCGTCGTACCCCAGATCGAACACCTCGCGCAGCACGAACACCGCCCGCTCGGTGGGCGCGAGCGTCTCCAGCACCAGCAGCATTGCCATCGAGATGCTGTCGGCCAGTTCGACATCCTCGGCAACGTCGGGTGCGGTCAGCAGCGGTTCGGGCAGCCACGGTCCGACGTAAGACTCCTTGCGGCGGCCGAGCGTGCGCAGCCGGTCGAGCGCCTGGCGGGTGGTGATCCGGACGAGGTAGGCGCGATGATCCCGCACGGTGTCGAGGTCGACACCCGCCCATCGCAGCCAGGTCTCCTGTAGGACGTCTTCGGCGTCGGCGGCCGAGCCGAGCAACTCGTAGGCGACAGTGAACAACAGGTTGCGGTGGGCGAGGAACCCCTCGGTGGCGGGGTCCGGGCGGTAGCCGCGGCCGCTGTTGTCCCTGCGATCGTCGGGCGTGGTCTGCGAAGTACCGGCCATGGGTGGCTCCTGGTTCACTCTCGACTGTGTCACCCACCAGACGCCGGGCCCCGCCGTTTTATAACACCAAGTGTGAGTGGCGCTAGTCACGTCAGCGCGCTGTTACGCGGATCTGGTCGCCGCCGTCTCATGGTCGTTCAATTCAGCACCGCGAGTGAGGACCAAGTCATGGAACCCCGATTCAACCTGTCCACGAACGAGCTCGGCGCAAAGATCGGCAAGCGGTTCGCCAACACCAGCCTGGCGATCACGCAGGCGACGCTGCCGAAGTCCACGCTGGAACTGGTAGAGCTGCGTGCCAGCCAGATCAACGGCTGTGGCTGGTGCGCCGACGTCCACACCAAGGAACTCGCGGCCGCGGGTGAAACGGCGGTCCGCATCAACCTGGTCGCCGTCTGGCGTGAGTCCACCGTGTTCACCGAGGCCGAGCGGGCCGCGCTCGCGCTCGCCGAGGAGGGCACCCGGCTCGCCGACGCCCATCAGGGGGTGTCCGACGAGACCTGGGCACAGGTTCGCACGCACTACGACGACGACCAGATCGCAGCGCTGGTCTACCTGGTCGCCATGATCAACGCGGCGAACCGGCTCGGCGTGATCGTGCGCCAGCAGGGAGGGGCCTACGAGCGCGGCATGTTCGATGCCGTGCTCGACTGATCGGCAGGCGGACCCCGGCCGGGCGCCGGATCGTTCGATCCGGCCCGGCCACGCGTGGAGCATGCGATCTCGGTTGTCCGCGAGAGGCTTTCGCGGGCAGCGCTGCGGTCGGTCATCGCCTTGCACTGCTACACCTCACGTGGCCGCGGTGTCGCGGGGGATCGGCCGCAGCGCCGACGACGCCGGTCTCCGAACTCTGCACCACCATGACCGAAGGCGAGCTTCGATGCATAACGCCCGGGGTGACGGCCACCACCATCTTGTTTGCCCTTGCGGTGTTCGCCGCCGGGGTCGATCCAGCCCCTACGTCTGGGGGCAGCCGCAGATCACGCTGAGGTTTGTCCGGTCACGCTAGACGAATTCGGTCGCCGTCGAGACTACGCTGCAATTTTTCCTGACGGCTTCAGGATTCGGAGGCCTGCCAGGGTGGGGGAGTTCTCAGTGGGCAATCCCCATCGGCTGCGTGGGCGGGGCGGGGGTGGCGCATCGAGCGGTGCCAGACCTGTCAGGGGGAGGAGTCGGAGGGATCGGGCCCCGGGCTGGGAACGCAGGGGAGTTTCTGCAGGCCAAGTGATTCGGTCGTCGGTGAAACGAATCCAGCACAGAAGAAAAGTAGGACCCGCTAAAACATGAACCTACGTAGATATGCGCATCTCGACATGTAGCTTACTTTTCTGACACAACCCCGTCGCTCCCGGCGCATCTCTACTCCTAATAAACAAAAGCAGCAAGGAGTGGAGACCGGGATCAATGCGCGCTATGTTGCCGCGATGGCGACGATATATCCCTTGGGATCGCGCCAGCTCTGGCCGGGATGGTAGGCGAACCAATCCTCGATGTCTGCACTCATGTCGGCGAGGATCGCTTGCCGCTCGGGGTGATCGGGGGTGATGCCGTGGAAGCTGAACAACGCTTCGGCGAAGCGGATCAGCGGTGCGGCGGCATCGAAGACGAGGGCGTTGTCGGAGCGGTGGATCCGGACGGTGCCGAAAATGTCGGTCATCATCGCGGGCAGCGTGTCGGAATCGACGGTCGCGGCGAAGGCCGCGGTGGTGGTGACGCCGTAGCTGCCCGCATGGGCGGCGATCAGTTCCGCGGTGCGCGGGCAGGTGTGGGGGTGGTTCACCACGATGGCCACGGCACCGCCGGGCTTGGTGGTGCGTCGGAACTCGACGAGGGCGGCTCTCGGGTCGGGCACGTGGTAGAGCATGTGCCGTGCGGTGACGACGTCGAAGGTGTTGTCGTCGAAGGGGATCTGCTCGGCGTAGGCGAGTACCGCGTGCACGTTGGGGACGGCCGCGGCCGCGGCGACCATGGCGGGTGAGGTGTCGATGCCGACCAGTGGGCCTCGGTGTCCGCGGGCGGCGAGATCGGCGAGGAATCGGGCATCGCCGCAGCCGATATCGGCTAGGTGCTCGGTTCCGGTCAGCGCGATCGCGGCGAGCACGTCGGCGCCGGGGTCGTCGGGCTTCTCTGAGTATTTCCGGTGTGTGTCGATGCGCGCCTGCAGTGGCGTCGGATCGGCGTATTCGACTTCGAAGCGAGGGCTGCTCATCGGTGGTCGTCCTTCGGTCCGGTGGCCGGCGGTGACGCTTTCCGGCGGTGAGCGTACCTCCGTGGACGGCGCTGCCGAGCGGTTTCGGCGTGCGGGGCGCTGTCAGACGTGCTCGGAGCGTGATGTGCTGACCACGGGGAGTTTCCTGGTGACCGGGTCGGTGATGGGTGTGGACTTCACTAGATCGTGCAGTTCGCTGGTGCCGGGGCGTTCATCGTCGAGGATCGGTTCGCCGAGGCCGATGCGCTGTTGGATGTGTTTCATCCAGGCCGGTGCCCACCAGCAGTCGTCGCCCAGGAGTTTCATGATCGCGGGGACCAGGAGCATGCGCAGGATGGTGGCGTCGATGAACAGTGCGGCGATCATGCCGTAGGCGATGTACTGCATCATCACGAGATCGGAGAAGGCGAAGGCGCCGGTGACGACAAGCAGGATGAGCGCGGCGGCGGTGATGATGCGGCCGGTGTGTGCGGTGCCGGTGCGGATGGCTTCGCTGGTGCTCGCGCCGTTGGCGCGGGCCTCGACCATGCGGGAGAGCAGGAAGACTTCGTAGTCGGTCGAGAGGCCGTAGATGATCGCGATGATGAGCACGAGCACCGGCGCCATGATCGGTTGCGGGGTGAAGTTGAGCAGGCTTGCGCCGTGTCCGTCGATGAAGATCCAGGTCAGAATGCCGAGGGTGGAGCCCAATCCGAGTGCGCTCATGAGTGCGGCCTTGATCGGAAGGACCAGTGATCCGAAGGTGAGGAACATCAGGATGGTGGTGATGAGCAGGACCATCGCGATCATGATGGGCATGCGGTACAGCAGCGCGTCGATGCTGTCTTTTTCGATTGCAGGTTTGCCGCCGACCATGAGGGTGACGCCGTCGGGAATATCCATGGCGCGTAGGTATTCGATGGTTGTGCCGCCCTTGGCGGTATCGATGAGCGGAGCCTGTAGTCGGTATACGCCGGGATGCGATGGGGCAGGTGTCGGGACGCCGAATTGCTGGGCGAGGCCGGGTGCTTGGTTGGCTCGTCGCGTGACTTCGCCGACGGCGAGTGAATTGTCGGAGGTGATGATCAGCTGTAGTGGATCGGTCTGGCGGAGGTGGAAGAGTTCGTCGAAGTTCTGTTGGGCGGTTCGGACCGGATTGTCGGTGGGTAGGTATTTCTCGCTCATACCGCCGAAGACGAGGTTCTTCATCGGCAGGATCAGCAGGAACAATCCGATGCAGAGGGGGACAGCGATGTGTAGTGGGCGTTGCATGACCCAGCCGGTGGCACGTCCCCAGAAGCCGTTCTCTACTTGGTCGGCGGTTTTTGTTGTGCGGAATCGTTTGAGTCCGAGCATGTCTACGCGCGGGCCGAGGATTGCGAGGATTGCGGGCAGGATGGTGACGGCGGTGAGGGCTGCGAGTGAGACGGTCGCGATGGCGCCGTAGGCGAGGGATTTGAGGAAGCCCTGCGGGAAGAGCAGTAGTCCGCCCAGGCTGGCGATGATCATGGTGGCGGAGAAGGCGACGGTGCGTCCTGCGGTCATGACGGTGCGCCGGACGGCGGTGGGAGTGTCGTAGCCTTCGGCGAGTTCTTCGCGGAATCGGCTGACTATGAAGAGGCCGTAGTCGATGGCGAGGCCGAGTCCGACCATGGATACGACGCCGTTGACGAAGGAGTTGACTTCGGTGAAGTTGGTGAGGATGCGGACGACGCCGCCCGCGCCGAGCACGGTGAGGCCGCCGATGATGAGCGGTAGTGCGGCGGCGACCAGGCCACCGAAGATGAAGAACAGCAACACCGCGACGGCGGGAAGGGCGATTTTCTCCATGCGCTTGGTGTCGGTGGTGATCGTGTCGTTGAGGGTGCCACCGACGGCTTGGAGGCCGGCGATCTGGACTTGGATGCCAGGAAGGGGGAAGGCTTCCTTGACTTTTCGGAAGTTGCGCACCATGTCGGTGTCGTTGTCGCCGCGGATGGCGAGTGCGGCGAAGGCTGTGGTCTTGTCGTTGGTGGCGGCCTGTGCGGCGCTGAACTTTCCGGTTTCGGTGTGCCAGTAGGCACCGTTGATGCGGGTGATTTCGTTGGGGTGGTCGCGGGGGAGGCGGTTGAGGTGGTCGACTACCGCGGTGCTGAAAGCGGGGTCGTCGACGGTTTTGCCGGTGGGTGCGATGAATAGCAGGATGACGTCGCCGTCGTGGTTGCGCCCGAACGCTTCGTCGGCGAGGCGGCCGGCGCGGGCGGATTCGGAGGTGGGGTCATCGAGTCCGCTGGAGCTGAGGTGGTCTTCGAGGCCGATGCCGTAGCTGCTGAGGGCCAATAGTGCTGCGACGGTGATGCCGAGGACGGCGAAGCGGAAGCGATGGACGAGATTCCCCCAGCGTGCGAACATCAGCCGATTCCTTGCGTCGGGTGGCGGCTCGGCTGGGCCGACGATGGTCTCGGTTGTGCTGCGCCGGTCGACAAGGGGCTGCATCCTTTCCGCGGGTGGACGCACGGTGTGCTTGTCATCAAAGGTACAGATGGGGCTGGTGTGCTCAGATGCTGTGCTTTTCGGCTTCGGGGAGGTCGTTGGGGAAGACGAATCGGCGGAATGCCCAGAAGTGGAAGACCATGGCGAGGAGGACGCCGAGGATTTGGCCGGTGATGATGTTGGCTACGGCCTGGGTGGGGGGCCCGACGTGGGGCGTTCTGAGGTGCAGTAGGTAGAGCGAGATGGCTTGGGGAGCAGGGTGACGCCGATGCCGAGTGCGCTGATGGCGAAGAAGCGCGTTGCTTCGTGGTGGCGTTGGCGGCCGCCTCTGGTGCGGAAGGACTATTCGCGGTTGAGGAGGTAGGAGGCGATGAGTACGCCAGAGAAGTCTTGCGGTAAGTGGTTTTCACCGAGGACGGTGAGTGACCGTGTAGACGACGCCGGTGTCGATGAACCAGGCGAGGGCCCCGACGGCGGTGAACTTCAGTAGTTCGCGATGTTGGATCGCCTTGGAGCGGTAGGGCTCTCGGTATGAGACCGAGTGCGGGCTGCACGAGTGACAAGCCACCGACTATATCGGCGTGTCGGTGGGTGTGCGTGGTGGTGGGTTATGGGGTGTGGTGGTGAGTGGGAGGTGGGTGGGGCCGAGGATTTTGCCGAGGGTGGTGGCGAGGGTGGTGAGTTCGTCGGCGTCGAGTTTGTCGGCGAAGTGCTTGTCGATGGTGGTGTGGTAGTGGGGTGCGGATTCGCGTAGGCGGGTGCGGCCTGCGTCGGTGATCGAGACGAAGGCGGATCTGGCGTCGTCGGGGTTGGTTCGGCGGGTGAGCAGGCCTGCGGTCTGCATTTCGGTGACGAGTCTGCTGACTCGGGTACGGCTGAGGACGACGCGGTCGCCGAGGTCGGTCATGCGGAGTGGTTCGGTGTCGTCGAGTTCGAGTAGGACGTCGTACCAGGCCAGTGGTAGCCCGAAGGATTGGCGCAGGTCGGTGTCGAGTTGTGGGACGAGCTGTGCGTGCACGCGGAGTAGTGCCGACCATGCGGCGGCGGCGTGGCGGTGTTTTTCGGAGTTCGTCACGTGGTGATCCTACTCATTGTGTGCGCCTGCACATTTCATAGTAGTGTGTGCGCACGCACATATATGCGTGTTGTCGAGGAGGGAAATTCTCATGACCACAGTGATCACCCGGACCGAACTGGCCGCCGCGATCGAGGCAGGCGCGGTGACAGTGCTCGATACCCTCGGTGCGGGCTACTACGAGAAGGCGCATCTGCCCGGCGCGCTAAGCCTTGTGGCGGCGGACGTGGATTCCCTTGCCGCCCAGCTGCTTCCGGATAGGGATGCGCCCGTTGTCACCTACTGCTCGAACCTGTCGTGCCAGAACAGTGAGGTTGTCGCCGGAAGACTGCGCGTGCTCGGCTACACGAACGTGCGCGCCTACCGCGCCGGAATCCAGGACTGGACCGAAGCGGGTCTGCCGGTCGAGTTCGAATCCTGAGCTGGCCCGGGGTTGTCGTGTGCGCTCCGACCCCGCCGATCGGCTCGGTGTGGTCGGGGCATGACGCTACGGCGCTTGTCGAGGTCGATGGTGACAGCGGTTCCGGTGCCGAACCAATAGTGTTGTAGCTCTTGGATTTTCGCCCGTGTCGGGCGACCGTGCAGATGTAGGGCCAATTCGCCGTAGTCGGTGCGGTGGACTGTTTCGCAGAGGGTGGTGCGGGCGGGACAGAGTTCGTCGGGGTCGTTGATCCGGCGTGCGGTGCCGGTGTAGTTGCCGCCGCGAATGCGCAGTTCGACATGCGGATCGGCGCGGATGTCGAGCAGCCAGCTGCTCGCGGCTTCAGGCCGTCGGCGCTCGACATGTTGTCCATGTCTTTCAGGATCCGCCGGTGTTTCGGAACTACGGGACACTTGGTGGAAGCGGGAGCTCCGGTATGCGGGCTACGGTGGTGTGATGGCCGGGCATCTGACGCATTGGGGAGTGTTCGAGGCTGATAGTGACGGTGAGCGGCTGACCTCGGTGCGGCCGTGGCGTGGTGATCCGGAGCCGATGGCGTTGATCGACAATGTCGCCTCGGCGCAGCATCATCGGACGCGAATCGACCAGCCGTATGTGCGTAGGGGGTGGCTGGAACAGGGGCCGGGGCCCGCTCGGCGCGGAGACGAGCCGTTTGTTCCCGTGTCGTGGGAGACCGCGGTGGGTTTGCTTTCGGGTGAGCTGGGTCGGGTCTATCGCGAGCACGGTGCGGAGTCGGTGTACGGCGGGTCTTATGGGTGGGCGAGTGCGGGGCGGTTCCATCACGCGCAGAGTCAGGTGCATCGGTTCCTGAACTGTCTCGGTGGGTATGTGCGGCATGTGAACAGTTACAGCCTCGGCGCGTCGAGTGTGCTGTTGCCGCATGTGATCGCCGATATGTCGGTGCTGGACGGGCATGCGACGGCCAAAAGTGTGCTCGTGGAGAACACGGAGTTGATGGTGGCCTTCGGCGGGTTGTCACCGAAGAATTCGGCGGTCTCTCAGGGGGGAGTGTCACGACACAACACGCGGACTTGGATCGGTGCGGCGCGGGCGCGTGGCTGCCGGTTCGTGTCGATCAGCCCGCTGCGTGACGATATCCCGGCCGAAGCGCAGGCCGAGTGGCTGGCGCCGCGACCGGGCAGCGACGCGGCGCTGATGGTGGCGTTGGCACAGGTGTTGGATGCGGAGGGGTTGGCGGACAACGACTTCCTCGACCGGTACACCGTCGGTTATGCGCGGTTCGCCGGCTATCTGCGTGGCGAGCGGGACGGGGTCGTGAAGGGGCCGGAATGGGCGGCACCGATCACCGGGCTGGCTGCCGGTACGATTCGGGCGTTGGCGCGGGACATGGCCGCGGCGCGGACGATGGTGACCGTGAGTTGGTCGTTGCAGCGTGCCGAGCACGGTGAGCAACCGCTGTGGCTGGGGGTGGTGCTGGCGGCGATGCTCGGTCAGATCGGTTTGCCCGGTGGCGGTTTCGGCCATGGGTACGGGTCGACGGCGCATGTCGGTGAGGCTGCATGTGCCTATTCGGTGCCGAGGTTCCCGCAGGGCCGCAACGGTGTGGACACATTCATCCCGGTCGCCAGGATCTCCGACATGCTGCTGAGCCCTGGTGCGGACTACGACTACGACGGTCGGACACTGACCTACCCCGACATCAGGCTCGTGTACTGGTGCGGCGGGAATCCCTTTCACCACCATCAGGATCTGGCCAGGTTGCGTGCGGCGTTCGCGCGCCCGGAAACGGTGGTTGTGCACGATGCGTTCTGGACCGCGACCGCCCGCCATGCCGACATCGTGCTTCCCGCGACGATGTCGATCGAACGTGACGACTACGGCGCTGGGCAGAACGATCGGGTCTTCTTCCCGATGCCCGCGCTGACCAGGCCGCACGGGCAGGCGCGCGACGATTTTGCGATCTTTGCCGAGTTGGCCGAAACCCTCGGTGTCGGAAAGGAATTCACCGAGGGTCGCACGGCGCAAGAATGGTTGCGGCAGCTGTATCGGGAGTGGCAGACCCACCGCGGTGACGAAGTCCCGGACTTCGAGGTGTTCTGGGACAGCGAGCAGCTCGAGCTTCCGATACCCGACCCCGATCAGGTGTTGTTCGCGCGGTTCCGGTCCGACCCGGAGCGTTTCCCGTTGGCCACGCCCAGCGGGAGGATCGAGATATTCTCCGAAACCATCGAAGGTTTCGGCTATCCGGACTGTCCTGGGCATCCGGTGTGGATGGAACCGGAGGAATGGCTCGGCGGGCGGGCGGCGGCACAATTCCCGTTGCAGCTGATCGCCAATCAGCCGCGCACGAAGCTGCACAGTCAGCTCGACATCGGCGCGCACAGTCGGTCCGCGAAAATTGGTGGGCGAGAACCGGTGCGGTTGCATCCCGACGATGCGGGTGCGCGCGGCATCGGCGACGGCGATATTGTGCGGATCTTCAACGACCGAGGCAGCTGCCTGGCGGGCGTCGTTGTCGATGACGGGGTGCGCGTCGGTGTCGCGCAACTGTCGACGGGCGCCTGGTATGACCCCGACCCCGCAGATCCCAGCTTTTGCAGGCACGGTAACCCGAATGTGCTCACCTCAGATCGCGGCACCTCCCGGCTGAGTCAGGGCTGTACCGGTCAGCTCGCGCTGGTGGAGATCGAACGGTTTGCGGGCACCGTGCCCGAGCTGGCAGTCGACCGTCCACCCGCGATCTCCTAAGTGTGTTGCCCGCCACCTTTAACGAGCCGGATCGAGGGTAAGGCAGTGAAGGTGGTCTCAGTGCGCGCTTCGCTGCGCTCGTCGGGTGCCGATGTCTGTCAGGATTCGAGGATGGTGTCCAATCCTTTGCCCGCTGTCGCCCGATGGCTCGCGGCGCGACGCTGGGTCATGCGCACAGCGCCGGTGGTGCTGTGGCTGGAGCGTGTGGTGCGCCGGGTGAGCGGCGGCAAATGTGGCATCCTCGATCTGGCGGGGCTGCCGTCGATCGAGATCACCGTCATGGGCCGCAAAACCGGGCTGCCGCGCACGACGTCGTTGTTGTATGTGCCACACGAGGAGAACTTCCTGGTCCTGGGGTCCAATTGGGGCAGCGCGAAGCATCCGGTGTGGTCGGCGAACCTGCGTGCGGCGAGCACGGCTACCGTGCGGACGAAGTCCGAACAGCTCGAGGTCACCGTCACCGAGATCACCGGAGCGGACCGTAAACGGGCTTGGGACCTGGCCGTGGAGTTCTGGCCCGGCTATGAGATGGAGTGCGAGCTCTCCGGTGGCCGCGAGTTCCGCATTTTCGAACTTCGACGGGTCTGAAGTCGCCTGATCAGCCGCGGGTGTGGCCATAACCCGGGGTTCCGGCAGGCCGCGGCGCAGGTGCTCGAAGATTGATCCCATTCGGATTCACCCTGCACCCAGACTTGCGGGTGCTGCTCGAACGATACAACGGAGTCATCGAGACCCAGCGCGGCGATTGCCTCGTAACTCCTGCCGCACCGGCACGGGCTTCTCGATACAAGCCAGGTCGCCAAATCTCACCGGATGTACATCGAGCTGAACCAGACCCTGAAGGTGTAGGGGTGGTGATCCGAAAACGATCCGCTCGGCCGCATGCAGCAGTGGGCATCGCGCATTCCAGCGATGCCGGTGTCCTGTTCATTGATCATCGCCCGGGACCGACCTACGGTCAGGTCTACGAGATGGGCATCGACTCAGGGGACGTCGACTCTATGGGGAGCGACCCTCATCGACTTCATCGCCGCTCTGCCGACGCGTTCGGCAACACGACACCCTTCCGAGACTATTCTCCCGGGGTGATGCATTCTGAACTGTCCGGACAGGCACTCATGGAGTGGGCACTGTAGTGGCTGTTCGGAGCGTGTTCGAGGCCGCGGAGGCCGGAGGTCTGGGTGGTCGGAACAGCGTGTCGCGCACTCGCAGTCCCGGCTGATCTGCGGGAACTTCCGCAGATGCGCCAACGCCTCATCCGCGAACACTCGCGTCGCCACGAACCGACCTCCGGCACCCTTACCAACATCATTGGCAGCCGAGCCATCCAGCAAACACCACCACCGCAGGTCGAATCAGTGAATCAACCCACGTCCCAAGCAGCTACGCCGTATCCGCTGTTTTTTCGAGGTTTGCTACCGGAACCCCAACCCGTGATGTGGCTAGTGGCGAGGTATCAGGCCGTCCTGGGTCGCCACGAGGGTGCGGAGCATCGCGATCGTGGTCCGCACCCGGGCGAGCCGGTGCAGGTCCCGCGGTACGACGAGCCAATATTTCCGTGTGACGGTGACCTCCTCGGCGAGGACGCGCTCGAGCCGCGGATCGGAATCGCCGATATAGCGAGGCAGAACGGCGATACCCAGGCTACCGGCGGCGGCGGTCCACTGGCCGGTGATGTTGTTGGTCTGAATGCTCACGCGAAGCCCCGGGAGGATGTCATCGAGAATCCGGAGGGCGGGAATGTCGAGCAATGCGTCGACATAGCCGATCAGTCGATGGTCGCGCAGGTCGAGCACGCGAGTGATGCGGGGATGTGCGGCAAGGTAGCCGCGCGTCGCGAACAGTCCCAACTGGTAGTCCGCGAGTTCGCTGACTTCCACGGACCTCGGTGACGGCGGCTCGAGGGTGACCGCGATATCGAATTCCCGGGTCGCGACGACGTCCTGCCTTGTCGCGGTAACGATTTGAATATCCAGGTCGGGATGCTGTGCGCACAACTCGGCCAGATTCGGTGCTAGGAGGAACGCGCCGAACCCATCGGGAGTGGCGATCCGTACCGTGCCCGACAGACGGCCAGCCGTCGCGATGCTGTCCATGGCGGCCAGCAGGGCCGACTCGACCGCCTCGGCGTGGGCCAGCAGGCGGTATCCCGCGTCGGTGAGTACCCATCCGCTGGGCGCCCGATCGAACAGGCGGATTCCGAGTGAGCGCTCGAGCGCGGCGATTCGGCGACTTACGGTCGTGTGATTGACGCCCAGCCGCTGCCCGGCGGCAACGAGCCGGCGAGTTCGGGCAACCTCGAGGAAGTACCGGAGAGAATCCGCATCGATCACCATCGAATGCTAACGGGCTGTGCGAAGACGCACAGCGCTGTGCTGATTTAGTGATTGCGATCTGCGACATGTCGCATGAGACTCGACCGGAGTAGGAAGGAGATTCGACAGTGATCGCACACCTCGCACTACCGCGCATCCTGCGCCTCGGCGGCGGCGCGGTCCGTGAGATCGGTGACGTGGTCGCAAGTCTCGGGCTGACCCGCCCGCTCGTGGTCACCGATTCGTTCCTCGTCGGCACCGGCGCGGCGGAGCGAATGATCAAAGACCTCACGGCCGCTGGAGTGTCACCGAGGCTGTTCGCGGATACGGTCGCCGATCCCACTACCGATTCGCTTGCCGCCGGTGTGCTCGCCATCCGCGAGCACGGCTCCGATTCGGTGATCGGATTCGGTGGCGGCAGTCCGATGGACACCGCCAAGGCGTTGGGTTTGCTCGGCCGGCAGGGCGGGCAGATGCGGGACTACAAGGCTCCGCGCGCCAATTCCGGTCCGGCGCTCCCGGTCATCGCGGTCCCGACGACGGCCGGAAGCGGCTCGGAGGCAACGCAGTTCACGGTGATCAGCGACAGTTCCGGTGGCGAGAAGATGCTGTGCGTCGGGCCCGCGTTCCTGCCGGTCGCCGCAGTGATCGACTACGAGCTGACGGTCTCGATGCCGCCGCGTCTGACGTCCGACACCGGTGTGGACGCACTCACCCATGCCATCGAGGCATACGTCAGCACGAAGGCGAATCCCTTTTCCGACAACCTCGCTCTCGTCGCGATCGGCACCATCGGTCGCGTGTTGCGCCGCGCCTACGCCGATGGTGACGATCTCGAGGCCCGCGAGCAGATGATGCTCGCCGCCACCACCGCGGGGATGGCGTTCTCTAATTCGAGTGTTGCTCTGGTACACGGGATGAGCAGACCGATCGGCGCGCATTTCGGTGTCGCGCATGGTCTTTCGAATGCCATGCTGCTGCCGGCCGTCACGGCGTTCTCGGTTCGCGCGGCACCGGCCCGCTACGGCGACTGCGCCCGCGCGCTCGGGGTGGCCACCGGCCTCGACGACAATGCCACCGCGGCAGGCAATCTCGTCTCGGCGCTGACCGAGCTGTGCCGAGACCTGCGAGTGCCCACGCCAGCGACCTACGGAATCGACAGTGACCGGTGGCACGAGCTGATCCCGGTCATGGCCGAGCAGGCGCTGGCCTCGGGTTCACCCGCCAACAACCCGCGTGTCCCGGCCGATACCGAGATTCGCGGCCTCTACGAGCAGATCTACAGCTGAATCCCACCGACACCTTCGAGGATTGTCATGACACGTTTGCTTCACGTCTCGGCTTCGCCGCGCGGCGAACAGTCCGAATCGATCGCCTTGGCCGGCAGCTTCCTGGCCACCTACCTGGATGCCCATCCGGACGCGGTGATCGACGAATGGAATCTCTGGGAGACCGATCTTCCGGAGATGGGACCGGCCGCCGCGCAGGCGAAGATGAACGCCCTCACCGGCACCGCCCTCACCGACGCTCAAAGCGAGAGCTGGAATCGGGTGCTGGACACCTTTCGCCGCTTCGACAGCTACGAGCACTATCTGTTCAGCGTGCCCATGTGGAATCACGGACTGCCCTATATCCTCAAACATTTCATCGACGTGATTTCTCAGAACGGCCTGCTGTTCGCCATCGACCAGCAGGCCGGGTACCGCGGCCTGCTCACCGGCAAGAAGGCCGTTTCGGTCTACACGGCCGCCGTCTACCACCCCAACAGCCCGGACGAGTTCGGCGCCGACTTCCACGCCAGCTATTTCGACTATTGGCTGCGTTTCGCTGGCATCACCGACACGGCGCGCATCACCTTCTACGCCAATATGTTCGACGACGACATCGACACAGTGCGCCGGCAGGCCCACCAAGCGGCCGCCATTCTGGGCAATGGCCTCTGAACCGCATTCCCGCCCGCGCCGACCGACATCATGGGCAGCTGGGCCACCCACCAAACATTCTGCCCCGCAGCATGAACCGGCACATCGGCCTTCCACAGCGCAGAGTCGAATTTCGTTGAAGTGTCGGCGACCACTCCCGAGGGCCCTACAGGCTGAAGTGATCGGCGTATACCAATCGTTCTGTGGTGCCCGGAGTCTGCTCGCCGGGCACCGGGTCGGCGGGCAGCACCTCGTATTCCTCGACCTGTACCCGCAGATCGTCGGATGTCCCCGGTGTCAGCAGCTGCTGCTCGGGCTTCAGGGGCAGCGCCGCGGACCAGGTCGCTTCGAAGGACCCGAGGCGTACGCCGGCCGGCTCGCACGGCACCGAGACGATGTCGACCCAGTCGATGTCGGAGCCGGAGGCCGTGTTCCGGGCCTGCAGCGTCGCCACCACCCGTCGCGACTTCGACAGCGCATTCCGGAAGGTGTCGCGGTCGGTTGGGGGTGTGGGTCGGTCGGAGTCCGGCGTCGCGGTCACGGCGGTCACACCGGTTACGCTGACCCGTACTTCGCCGTCTTCCGGTCGGCTCAACGTGCCGATTCGCTCTGGTGGCAGTTGTACGAAGTCTGTAGCGACGACCTCGGAGAACGCCATGCCCGGAATCGAGTTGGGTTGATACCGGGCGACCGACAAACGCAGGAACGGCCAGATCGCGTGTGCGGAGTCCAGGACCACGTCGACGAACCAGCGTTTGCGCTCCTTATGAAACTCGGGGCGGAACGCATAGGCGTTGATCACCTTGTCCCTGTCCTCGGGTTTGTCGGACTTGCGTTCCCTGACGACGTGCGCGACCGGGCGACCCGGTTTGTCCTGTGGTACCAGCGTCAATTGCACCGCACGTTGCTCCCACGCGGAAAGCACCGGCACCTCATAGGTGTTGCGCATCTCGGGGCCGGCCAGGATCGGGTCGCGCGCCCACAGGCTGACCTCGTCGTCTTTGCCCTTGGCGAGCTCGGGATCGCCGGTGGTGAGGATGGCCAGCATCTCGCCGTCGCCGCTGGAGTACCACGGCCGGTCCAGCCAGATGCGGACACCGCTGCGCCGAATCCGCCGGACAGCGAAGGGGTGTTCGGGCTCGGTCGTCTGCTCCCACAGGAACATCGGGATCACATCGCGTACCACTGGTGGTAGCGGCGGCGCCGAGCTCGGGATGTTCACCGCGACCTCGTTGCCCGCCGACGCCTCGTCATCGGCGCTGGGTAGTTCGCTGGGCAGGAAGAACTCGCGGTAGCGTGAGATGCCGTGTAATCGGTAGTGCACGGTGCGGGCCTTGGTATCCGGCAGGCTGTGGATGGCGGTCCGGACGCCCATTTCGGTGATCCGCGTGCCGACCTCGTGCCCGCGGTCCAAGAGCGTGAACAGCGACCCGCGCTCGTGTTCCTGGATACGATGATCGACAACTATCGCTTTGGTGCCGCTCAGCGCGGGTTCATCGGTGGTCGGGTCGTCGACGAGGTCGTCCCATCGTGCACGTAGCTCGATCTTCTCGGTGCTGGCGCCGTGCACCTCGATGACACCGTCGAGGTCGGCGGTCACAACGTTGGCGTTGCGGGGTCGCGCCTTCAGTCGCGAGATCATCGGTGGCGTCGCAGGCCGTGCCGTGGCGTGCACCAGCCGCAGATCTTCATCCGGGGTGAGCCACCACAGCCAGCCGTCGCGGGCGGCGCGGGCGAGGGTTCGGCGGTCTGTCTCGGGCACCGCGGGGTCGTGGACCGGGTGAAAACGCCAGAGCGCCATCTTCTCCAGATGTTCGGGGTCCAGCGTCGTCGAGAAGGCGACCGCGACCTGCTCACCGGGTGGCAGACCGACGTGGATGACGTTACCGTCCTGGCGCGCATCCAAGCGGGGCGCGTTGTGGACCACCAGTCGCAGCGGCTGTAGTTCGGGCCATACACCAGCGTATTTGATCGTTACCGTTTGCAGCAGACGTGGATTGGCGAAGCGGTGATCCGCGCCTGCCTCGTAGAACATCAGCGCCACGCCGTCGGCGAACGGGTCCGGCAGGTAGGGCAGCACGAGGTTATCGACGTCGTGGGCGATGTATTGACCTTCGGCGGGCTGTACCTCGGGATCCTGGATCTCCGCGAGGGTTTTGAGCCCGGTGGCGTTGGGTGCGGCCAGCAGCGAGATGCCCGGTTGTGCGATGCTTCCGGTGGGTGAGTTCAGGTCCTGAATTCGGGTGTGGAAGAAGTTGCCCCGTTCCTTCAGCGCGGTGGCGTAGGCCCGGACATGCTCGCCTGCGCGCACCAGTGCATCGAATCGACCGTCCTGCTCGGCTTCGAGCTGGCTGCCTTTCGGCGGTGCGAGGTGGCGCTGGCTCAGTCCGGGTCCGTCGGTGAGCCCGGTCCGGATCACCATGCGCTGCAACGACTCTCCTGGCGTGTACGCCACCCGAGGGACCAGTGTCGGGGCGACTATCGGGTCCCAGCGCAGAAACTGCCGTGGCGAGCTGACCGTGTTCGGGTCGCCGGAATCGGTGAACAGGGCGGCCAGTTGTTCGGGGGCGATGTCCCACTGGGGGTGGGTCCGCAGCGATGTCGCGTTCTCGACCACCGATGCGGTCGCGCGCTCGACCTCGCCGCGCATCCCGTCGTCGGTGAGCGCGCGCGGAGCTGCCATCTTCCTGGCCTTCAGTGCCGCGAGTAGTCCCTTCTGGTCGCGTTGCGCGGCCTCTGCGCGCAGCGCGTCGAGGTGTGCGGATGCGGCGGCGACGGTGGTGTCGTGTGGGTCTGTGGTGGGCAGCGGATCCATCGGGACGCTGTTGCCCGCCAGGTCGACACCGGCGATGCGGAAGGAGTAGCGGCGGCCGTAGCGCAACGCAGGCAGCGACTTCGGTGTTGGCGTGGAACGGACCTCGAGGCCGGGGGGTTGCGCGTCGTCGGCCACATTTTCGGGCTGGTCGGTGATGTGCTCGCTGCCCGCGTCACCGTGCCTGCCGTCATCGTGGATGACCATCCGGCCCGGTCGCGGCGCGGACAGACTCCATCCGTCCCAACCGGCGAGCACTTCGTGGACGTAGTACGGGTGGGCGTCGTTGCCGGGGGTGCGGCTCAGCGGCGGATTCTGCAGATAGCCGATGTCGTAGAGGGTGGCGACGGGCTGGTTGCCGAATGTCGCGGCGACTTGCCGCCGGTGCAGGTTGTGCCACAGCCGGGTGGCGTCGTCCCACACCTCGACGCGGATGCCGCGCAGCAGCTCTTCGTAGTGGAACTGCTCGCGTGTCTGGGGTGTCCCTGGTCGCTCCACGACCGGTTCCATGGCCTCGGCCTTGGCGATGCGTTGTCGCAGCTCGTTCGGGCGGCCGAGTTCGGCGAGGGAGAATCCGGTGGCGCGCAGTCCTGCGGGGGCGAAGGTGGCGCGGTCGCCGTTGAGTTCGATTGCCAAGGCGCGCACCACACTACGGAGCAGTTGCTCGAGCGACAGGCCTGACGCGTCGGGGTCGAGGTCCATCACGCGGTAGCGCGTGGGGTCGCCGAGCGCGAGCCGCCCGGCGCGCCACCGATCGGTCTGTGGAACCGCCAGGAATCGTGAACCCACTGTGGTGCAGAGAGTTTCGGGAGACAGGTACTCTTCGGCCCCGTTGATGATCACGTCGCACCGGATCGTGGTGGCGGTACGTAGTACGGCCGGATCGTCGACCCGAAGGTCCACGACTAAGCCGAGCGTGCGGGCCAGTGCGGGAACGTTACCTGCGGATGCCGCCCGCTCGTGGAAGTCGGGTGTGGGGTGTGGGGTGCGGGGGAGCTGCGCGCCTGCGGTGGGCCGCTGCTTGTGCGCTGTCTGCTCCTCGGGGCGGTTGTAGTAGCGCTGGGCGGCGTGTACATCGCGCAGCATCGCCAGGATCGGATTGTCGTCGACGGTTGGGTCGTTGAGCAGACCGTTGAGGAACTCGGTGATCAGCTTGTCGATGTTGTCGGGGTCGAGCAGAGCCTCGATCGGCGACTGCCAACTGCGTGGTGGTCCTGCCACGTTGACGATGACGCCGCCACCATCGCCCTCACTACCGCCGGTGTCCGGCCCGATGGTCGCTGGATCCGGACGTGTCGGAGCGACCGCGTCGCGGGCGGCGCGGTCGCGGTCGGCAATGACTCCATCCCGGTGCCGTGTGCGGCGAACGACATAGTTTTTCAGCCGGTCGACCAGGCCACTGACGCCTTCGATGCCCCCGAATACCTTCAGCACTTCCTCGGCGAGCGGGTTGCCGACTACTCCGGGCCTGCTGACCGGGCACGAGCAGTTCGACGCGTAGTGCGCTTCGAGGGCATGATCGGGAGTTCGGTGTGCGGGGTAGCTGTTCCACGGCACATCGGTCAGCGTGGGTCGGGGATAATCCCGTACGGCGGTGGTCGCCGGAAACGCTGTCTGCCAGGCTGTGTCGTTGGGTGGAACGATCCGTGGGTCACCGGTCGGCGCGAGCAACGGCGTGCAGGCGATCGGTACCACGCTGGTGTCGGCAAGTAGGCGAATTCTCGCGGTGCGCAGTGTGGCGACCCAGTTCAGCATCACCGGGTAGTCGCCGAGCCGACCGCCGCCCTCGAGGCGATGGGAGAAGAACAAGGACACGTGGAACGGGTCCGCCGGATCCACCGAATAGGGCAGGACGGTGGTCATCACCCGGGTGGTAGCCATGGGGGTCACACTCCGATCGCGAATGACGAGAAGTACTGGTCCCAGAGCGCCTGTCCGCCCTGGGCCGGGGGCATGATGTCGGCCAGCGCGGGATCGCCTTTGGACCCGGCAAGTTTGCGCTCACAGGTGACTTCGACCGACGCGGAGAAGAACAGCACCTCGACTTCGATGCGCAGGCTGGCGCGGCCGATGAGCTTGCCGGTGTCGAAGTGATAGGTCAGCGACAGCTCGAGGGTGATCGACGCGGAGGCGATGCCGAGCACCTCCACCTCGCCACGGATGCGGAAGTATCCGGTCAGCTGGCCCTTCTTGTCCTCCAACCGCAGGTACACCCCGATCATCACCGACACCGACCCGGAGGCCACGCCGAGGTCGACGCTCAGCGCCGCGCCTGCCTCCAGTCCCATCTCCAGCATCACCAATCCCTTGGGCGCCAACCGGATACCGACCCAACCGCCGCCGCCGATCGCCGACACCGTGAGCCGGAAGGGCGACTCCTTGCTGCAGAACCCGAACCCGACCGTGACAGCCTCGCCGAGGAAGGGCACCCGGCAGTCGGCGGCCAGCGTGATGTTCTCCATGGTGAACACGCCGACGGCGACGCTGGGCAAGGCAAGGTCGAAACCCGCGGTCGCGCCCTCGGCGGTGATGTCGACATATGGCGGATCGGCGAAGCCGTCGAACGGAATGAGCTGTCGAAGTTTTTCGATGAATCCGAGTGCGCCGAGGAACTCCATGCCGTCGAATTGGACGTCGACCTCGGGCTTGCCGCCGGTAGCGACCCGGAACCCGATGCGCCCGAACGTCATTGCCATCAATGGCTCGCCCGGCAGCAGCCGCAGCTGGAAGTTACGCAGTTGGGCGCTGACGTCGGACTGCGGCTCGCCGGTCGGACCGGTACGGATCTCGACGGCGATCGCGAGTGCCTGCGCCGGGTCCTTGGGCAGGAAGACCGCGTTCTTCTCGATCTGCTCCGGGGTGGGGTCGGGGGGTCGTTGGGGCCACCAGTCCTTGATTTTCGGGGTCCAGTCGTAGCGGATAGTGGAGTTCTCCAGCGGCGATTGGAGGGCGGCAACGAGTTTCGCGGTGTCCTGCACGGTCTGCAACGCGGCATGCAGTGCTTTGTGCGGTCGTTCGATCAGAGCCCGAAGGTAGGCCGCGATGAATGGGCTCGTGCGCAGCGTCTCCACCGTGTCGAGGGCCGCCAGGATCCGGCCTGCCGCGTCGGCCGCGGGATTGGCACCATCGGTGGCGGGTGGGCCTTGGTTGAGCGCATCGATCAGCGGCTGCACCGCGTTGGCCGGTAGCGCGTCCAGCGCCTGCTGAACCTGGTTGCGCAATTCCTGCAGCCGCTGCCCGGCCCCGGCGGTCGTCGTGGCGGTCAGGTCCGCGTCCAGCGTTTCGCGCGCTTTCTCCAACGCCTTGACGAGCTCAGCGAAGTCGGCGCCGACCGAGCCGATCAGGTCGAGTTGTTCGGCGATGAGTTTCGGTGCCTGCGCCAGCGGTCCGGCGAGGAGGAGTTCGCCGAGGTCGAAAAGGCCGAACAATTTGGGCAGCGCACCACCCAGGAACGCGGCCGGATCGAACTTGCCTGTCGTGATGCCTACACCGGGCGTCTTACCCGCGTCGCCGACCGCACCCTGTGAGCGGGACAACGCGTTCACCGCGACGCTGGGCTCGATGAATCCGCCGCCGCGGTCACTGCCGCCTGCGAAGTCGAGTGTGCTTTCGCTGTCGAGGGTGAGGAAGATTTTCGCGGGGTCCGCAGGCTGGAAGCCGCCTTGCACATAAGCCGATGGGTATCGGACGGCCACCGGGCCACCGCCCCGGTTCACCGCTGCCAGCGCCGGAATCGTGATGTGCGCCCGCACCATCCACGGGGTGCTGGTAAACCGGTCCGCATCGCCGGTGAAGTCGATGTACTGGGCGCGAGCGGTAGTGTCTCCGGGTGTCTCCCATGGGCCGAACGCGACCTCCGCGCCGCCGACGTCGATCACACCGGCGATCTTGTTCCACTCCTTCAATGCCTGGCCGAAGTCGGCGGGTGGAACGGCCAGCAGTGGTGTCATCATGGCGATCTCGCGGCCGGCGTAGTCGATGCCGGTGACTTTCCAGCGGTAGCGCTGACTCGCAACCATCGGTACGAACACCTTCGTTCGGTCGACCACCTCATCGAGATCCGGCGACACCACGGGGGCGATCGACACCGATGTGAACGGCAATCGGAAGGGCTTCACGTACTCGAAGGTTCGAGTGTGCTCGCGCAACACGATGAAGTTCCGCTTGAGCAGTCGGGCGGCTCGATTGCCTTCGGCGGCCTCGATCTTGCGTTCGGTGATCTCTACCAGCGTGCCGCGATGTCCGAAAGGATAAAGATAGACCGGTGTTTCGACCCGTACATAGCTGTCGCGACCCATCGGCGCCAGGTGCCGGTACGCCGACAGCGGAGAGTCCGGGTACTCCTCGACCCGGGGCCAGGCGACACGCCAGTCCACCCACGCGCCCAGCGCGCTCAGATGCAACTTCTCGACATGCAGCGGTTCGGGCTCGATGACGCCCTGGCCTCCGACGACGGTCGGGTCGGCGGTCTGACGGACGATGGCCTTGCGGTCTGCCGCTTTCAGTGAGCCGAAGTCCGGGGTCACGCTCTCCTGTGGGTCGAGGTCGCGCGCCCACACCGCGCGTACTGTTCGAGCAGCGTCCTCGTCGACCTCGACGAACGTGCCGTCGACGGTCTTGCGGATCCCGAGTCGGGACTGCCACAGCTCTACGCGAGTGGAATCCCCTGGCGCCGTTGCGGCGTCGATCGCGTGGATGAATCCGCCCGTCGAATCGGGTGAGACGATGAGCCGATAGGGTGCCTCGATCGCGGTCTGGTCGGGCGCCGGTGCCGTGGGCGCCACGGTGGCCTGGGGTGGGCGGCGCTGCCCGTCCTTCAGCGGTGGTATCGCCAGCGGCGGTACCCGCAGTCCCAGTGTGGTCAGTGCACTCAACACACCGGACACGGTGAACGGCAGTTCTGTTCCTTTGGGCAGCTCGAACACCACTCGTGAGTCGTCGGCTGCCCGGGCCCGCGCCACCAGCGGTTCCGGTGTTCCGGTGAACGTTGCCTCCTCGTATATGTTCTGCACGCCGAAGCGGATGATGATGTGTGCGTCTTCGATGACCGCGACCAGGCGCGGGCCGCGGGGGTGATCGGGAGTGGGACCGGGCTGACCGTTCAGCTCGGGGATGACGAGAACTTGATCGGGAAAGATCGAGTCCGGGTCGAGGAGGTCGTTCGCCGCGGCGATCAGGTGATACTTGAACGGGTCACCATAGAATCGCTGCGCGAGGTCCCACAATGTGTCGCCGGATACCACCGTGTGAGTGAATGGCGCAGCGGGCGGAGGCGGTGCCGGCCGCGACGGGATGATCAGCGCCTGGCCCGGGAAGATCAGGTTGGGGTTGGGGATCCGGTTGGCGTCGGCGATCAACGGGAACAGGTGCGGGTCGCCGTAGAACCGTTGCGCCAGGTCCCACAATGTGTCGCCGGATACCACAGTGTGGGTGGTCATCGCGGGGACCGGCGGACCTTCGTCGGTGTGGACTCGGCATCCGATCGCCTCACATCGCAGGTTCAATAGATCCGCCGGACGCAGTAGCCGGAAAAGGATCGGACGCGGGGGCGGTTCGGATTTGGGCCCGGGCGCAGGCTGCGGCGGCGGCGGAGGCGGAGGTGGGGGCACGAGGTCCGGTATCTGCAAATTCTGGCCCGGGAAGATCAGATCGGGATTGGCGATTCCGTTCGCTTGGGCGATGATCGGGAATTTCATCCCGTCGCCGTAAAACCGCAGCGCGATGCCGAACAGTGTGTCGCCATGCTCGACGGTGTAGATCTGAGGCATCGCGCACCTCCTGCGTTGATGGTCGAGGGTGTGCCCGAAAATACGACCGCGACGCCACGCACACACGAGTAGCCGCTACTCGAATCCCGACGTGTGGACTTCCGCTCATGCCGCACAGTCCGAACCGGCCACCGAGTGTCCGCAAGCGCGGCGAAGTTCGAAGTCGCGGTATGCGACATTCGGGTTCGGCGATGCGGCGAATCTCGACGACGACATGGTCTCGAGACCGACTGCTTTCGGCATTGACGACGTCGGGTGCCGCCGACGAGGCAAGGATCGGCGAGCACGTGAAAAAGCGGTGAGCTGAGCACCGAGCAGGCCACGGCGTCCCACTCTGGATCAGTCGGCCACAGCACACTGTTGTGCTTGTACCGCGCCCGTGAGATGGGCGCGGTACAAGCTTCGGCGGTCGCCGGCGCGGCGACGGCGATGAGGTCCTGCCGAGAGGCAGCAAGTGGCGAATATTGTTCGGACGGTACGGTTTCGAAGGACTACATCCGCGCGCCGCGACCTCGGAACAGTTGCGACACTAGGACGTCGCCACCAGAATCTGCTCCGACTCGGTGGGGTGCAGACCGTCGGCGCGGTCGGCGAAGTAGCGACGGTCGATGTCGCTGGTCGAAATGTGCTGGGTGGCAGCGAAACCCGCGTCCTCGGCCAGCGCCACGATCTCGTCGGGACCGAAGAAACTGATGAACGGAGTGCCCGATGCGCGGGCACCTTGCTCAACATATCGGCGCAGCTGTTGTTCCTCGGGGCCGACGAGTTCGAGCGGCACCATGAATGTCGTGGCCAGAGTGGTGCCGGGCGCGAGCTTCGCAATCTGGCGCAGGGTTGCGATATTCGTTTCCTTGGTGAGGTACATGGAGACGCCGGTGGATGCCACGACCGCCGGGCGGTGCGGGTCGAAACCGGCGGCTGTCAGCCGATCACACCACGAGTCCACTTCGAAATCGACGGGTACCAGACGCAACCAATCCGGGATGTCGTATCCGAGTTCGGCGAGGCGTTGTCGCTTCCACGCTTGGGGGCCGGGTTGGTCGATCTCGAACACCGTCAGCCGTGCGGCGAGCTCGGGCCGGCGTTGTGCGAAGGTATCCAGTCCGGCACCGAGTAGCACGTACTGATCTACGCCATGCTCGATCTGTTCAGCGAGGAGGTCCTCGATGAAGCGGGCCCGGGACACGATGCCTGCTCGCATCTGACTGGTGGCTTGCGGGTCCATGTCCGGGCGACTTCGCCAACTTTCCTCGGGTGAGGCCAGCCGCAGACCTATTTCGTCGTGGAATACGTAAGGGGGTGAATCGATCTGCACGTGCATCGCCCGCCACAGCGCGACCCGGATCGCGGTGCTATCCGGGGCGACCTGCTCGTCCGGCATGGCGATCATTGCTTGTCCGCCGGTGCTTGCAGACTCCAGAGTCGCCCGTCCGGGTCGCGGACGGTCATCTCCTGGGTGCCGTAGTGGGTTTGCTCGAACTCGGTGACGATATCGACTTCGCCGCCGGGGCGGCTCTGGGTGCCCGCGACCTTCAGAACCAGCTGCGTGCGCGGTTGCCGAGTCGCAGGGACCTCGGCAACGAAAACGGCGGGACCGTCACCGTTGCGGAACTGGCCCGAGTTGTGGTCGGTCTCGAATTCCACCTCGAATCCCAGCTCCTGCAGGAACTTGGCCGCCTTGCCCCAATTGTGGGTCTCTAGGAGCACGGCTTCGATACCTTCGGTCGTCATATCAATCCTCTCCTGACGATGACTGCCGGTGGGCGTCGTCGAGGTATGCCCGCAGCGCGTCGGCGACCAGTGCCGACAATGACATTCCCGACTCGATCGACTGATATTTGACCTGCTTGATCAGTCCGATCGGCAGGTAGACGTTGAACTGCTTCACATCCTCGTCGCCCACGAAAGTGATGCTAGCATGCTAGCAATCTAGCGCCAATGCTAGGTTCGCCTCTGGGCTGAGCCATACGCGGATCTCCGGAGGCGAATCTGGTGACTCGGGGTCCCGGTAGAAACGGCGCGGAAACAACGGATATGCCGCAACTCGCCCTCCTGGCTGAGCGGTGGGTTGTTCGGTGACCGCCGGGCTGGTGTCTGTTTTCCGCTGAGGTGTAGCAGTTTCGGGTGCTCTGAGGCTCTTTATAGGTGAAGGGTGCGGGCCGAAAGCGAGTGCCTGATGATCGATTCTGAGATGGAGATGTCCGACGACGAGCACCGCCGATTCATGGAAGCGCTTCGTGGTTATAGTCGGCTCCGATCCCGCCGTTGTCACCGCAGCGCGGCGCGCCGCCGACACCGCCGCGGTCGTCGCCTGACACCGTGCCGCTCAGGCCGGGATCATGGCCGCCGCCGACACCATGCCCGACTGCGGGCGGACCTGATCCTCATCACCAGCGACGGCGTGCACAAACCAGTGGGCGACCGGATCGGGGCCTGATCGGCGCTCACGTCGACGATGCTCAGGCGCTTGCCGATGCCTTGGTCGAGGCTGCCGTGAGTACACCACCCGACCACCCTGGCGTTCCCGACAACGCCACCGTCGCTGTTCTTTCCAGGCCCAGAAGGTGATGCGCCTTCTAGAGGACACCAGTTCATTGGACATCGAGCACTATAAGCAGCCAGGGGAGCTGTGGGCCGAAGGAATCGCATGGTTCTTCACACGCGGCCCAGCCGGTCCTGCCGATGGCGCCGCATACTTCAATACTGTTGAGGCGGGAAATCTATTGCGGAACTACTACCGTGGGTTCATGGGGGAGTTGGGGGTCGCGCTGTGAGCATTACCGCACCGTCGACGCTCGACGCCGAGCGTCCGAGAATCGTTGGTGCATGCAGGCGTTCGGAGTCGCCCGGTGCCGGTCGTGCCGTTGCCACAAGTGACCGTGGGGCACGGGCGATTCCACAACAGCGCGGCATGAGCGCGTCACCCCCGCGGCCGGCATCGAGATGTCGGTGCGGTGGTAGCATAGTGCGGGTTATGTTCGCTGGATTGCTCGATATCGATTGGTCTTCACTACAACACGCCTACGGTCCGGCCGGGGATGTGCCGGAGATCCTGCTGGGCTTCTCGTCGGAAGATCCGTGCGAGCGGGAGATTGCTCTGGATCGGTTTCTGGGGGCGGTGCACCACCAAGGTGATGTCTATGATTCGACGGTCGCGTGTTTGCCGTTTCTGTTCGAATTGATCACGGACACTTCCATTGCGGACCGTGGGCCGGTGGCAAAGCTGTTCGTCTCCATCGGCGAGTCCGCCGCGGCGAGAGACGCGGATGACTCCGACAAGTCCGAGAAGCGCGCGCCATATGCGCAGGCGCACTTGGCTATCCAGGACCGCGCCGAGGACTTTGTGCCGCTGCTGGCGGATCGGGATGCCGAGGTACGGTCGGCGGCCGCCGCGGCGCTGGCGCTGTTTTCGGCCGACACCGAACATGCGCTGGCATCGTTGCGGGGACAGCTGGAATCGGAGCCCGAGATCGAATGCCGCATCGCGCTGATCCGTGCCACTGCCGACGTGGCTTTGCGCGCCGACACCTCGTCCGTTGCCGACTGGCTGGGGCGGACTGCCGTCGATGCCGACGATCCCGGCACGCGCCTGGCGGCGCTGGTCCATGCCACACGGCTGGCGCCGGAGCAATGGGTCGATGACCTCGGCGCGAAAACCGTTGCCCTGCTGCAAGAGATCAGTGAATTTCCCGGCTACACCGCCGCCCCGCCGGACGACCGACCGTTCACGCCGACCCTATTCGGGATGCTGCGTGAGCTCGCTCCGAAACAGGCGGCCCGTGCCGATGAGTGGACCGGGGATCTTCTGCGCGAGTTGGACAAAGCGCTCACCGGACGCACGGCCGATCGCATCGCGCTCCTCGAACACCGTCTGTGTGACCCGGATCCGGGGCGACGCGTCGACGCGCTACACCTGAGTGATTGGCTTATTCAAAGTTGGCGCGGATCGTTCGAGCATCTGATCGAGATGATCGGCGGTCGGCTCCGTGCACCGGAGCGCGAGGTCCGCCATGCGGCGGCGGAAGTATTGTCGGACACCTACAATCTGGCTGCGCCGGCAGCGGACGCCCTCGCCGAGCAGGTGATCTCGGCCGGACCGGAGTCGTGGTGTCACCCTGACGAGGAGATTCAGGCCCACTATCGGAGGATGTTGTGCGCCTTGGCCCGGCTCGGCGACGCGCGGGCCGTTCCCGGAATGGTCGCGGCACTGTACAACGGTGACGATACGGGACGGCTCGTTGGTAGGTTGGGCGCATATACCGCGCACCGCCACGAGTTCGTCCCTGCTCTCCTGGAGCAGGTCGCCGAGACCACACGGGAACTCGGTAGCGGCCGTGGTTCGGCGCTCGACAACCTCCTCACGGCTGTTGGTTGCCTCGGCGTGTACGAGGCGCTGCCGGATGTCAAGCGGATACTCGATGCCGCGATCCGAGCCGAGCACGACTCGATTGTGTACAAAGCCTTGTACCCACTGAAATACTTCGGGCCGGCAGCGGCCGCTGCGCTGCCGATGGTCGGTGAGCTGATGCGGAGTCCGAACCCGAGTGTGTCGCTGCGCGCGGCCGAGACAGCGTGGTCGATCACCGGCGACAGCGACCTGGTCGTGCCGGTGGTGCGGTCCTGGCTCGGTACCGAGGAGTCGGATCAAGCGGCGATGGTGGCCGGGCAGATGGGCGAGCACGGTGTGCCGTTGGTCGAATCCCTGCTTCCCCTGCTGGCCTCGGACGAGAAGTGGGACAGGATCAAGGCCGGGGAGGCGCTGGTCCGCATCACCGGGGAAGCCGTACCGGTGCTACCGGTTTTCGCGGCTGAGTGGCAAGAACAGACATATGGGCGCGACAGGATCGCCGAGTGTGTGGGCATGCTCGGCGCGGCGGCCGAATCGTTTCTGCCCCTGCTGCGTAATGAGCTGGCTGAGCCGCGACGCCTTATCGCGCGTGCGGGCCTTCACATGTCCGGCTTTCTCGAGAAGGACGAGGAGCTAGTGACACTCTGCGCTTCGGCGATCGACCGAATCACCACGCAGGTATAGGCACGTGATCGGGGCCCCGTGAGCGCTGAGGTTCGGGTCTACTACTCGAAGATGGATTCGATGACGGCGGCTTGCTCGAACGTGCGGCCGGACAGATACTGCGCAACCAACCGCAGATGCTCGGTACGGGTCTGCGCCCGCCGACCATAGGAACCGATATCGGTCGCATCCACCTTCAACTGCTCGGCCAGCCGCGCCACCGCCACCGGCGGCGCAGTCACCACCCGGTCCGGCACGAACCCCAGCCACGGCAGGGTGCACAGGGCCACCGCCAGGCCCAACCGTTCCGCAGGGCCCCGGCCGCGGCCGGGATCCACGAACGCCAGGTCCGCCGGGGTCAGCGTGAAATACCGGAACAGTTCCTCGCGGCTGATCTCCGGGAACCCCCGCAGACGCTCCAGCTCCTCGTCCGCGAACACCCGCGTCGCCACGAACCTCGACCTCCGGCACACCAACCGACATCATCGGCAGCCAAGCCAAGCACCAACAGCACGGACCCGCACCCGGAACGTGAAAACTGCCCTCTAACGGGGCTATACGCCATACCGTTGTTTTCCGCGCCGTTTCTACGGGGACCCCGACTCCGTGAACCTTCACGCACAGGGTGTCGGTCACGTGCTGCCTGGCTGTCGGCGAAGCGGAGGCGGTATTTGTTGGACGTCAGGCCGATGAACGCGTCCGAAGTGCCCGCAGAATCCGGCGCGCGTGCGGCGAGCAACCGGGCTCGGACCCGCACGCCTTCCTTTCCTGGACGAGCGCAACCAGCTGCCCCAACCCGTTTCGATACCGGCTCGGCGCGGCGTGGCTGTGACTCCAAGGCTTGACCCTGACACAGTGACAAGGATTTGAGTGGTCGACGAAGGAGGTGGTTGCCTTGAAAACAACCAACCATGGTGAGCCGGATGCTCGCCTCGTCGACGCTCTCGCCGGTGCCGATTCGTCGACTCGACTGCGGGCGGCGCTCTCGGCCGGCACACTGGGCGATCCGCGTCTCGCGCAGGCCCTCGTCGCCCGGTGTGCCGTCGAACCGGACTTCTTCGTCCGGGACATGCTGACCTGGGCGCTATGTCGTTTGCCTGCCGCGATCACGGTACCGAGACTGCTCGGGGAGCTCGGGTCCGACATCACGCAGGCCCGCAGCCAGGCGCTGCACACCCTGTCGAAGGTCGGCGACCGGAGTGCCTGGCCTGCGGTGTCGACACTGCTGCACGATGAACACGACGAGGTCGCGCTCAGTGCGTGGCGGGCCGCCGCGGTGCTTGTTCCGCCCGGCAAGGAGGGTGAGCTCGCCGCCGATATGGCGACCGCGCTCGGACGGGGTGATCACCATGTGCAGCTCGGCCTGAGCCGTGCACTGGCGGCTCTCGGAGCGGCCAGTGCACCCGTTCTGGATGTCGCCATGGCAAGTCCCGATCCGCGCGTTCGTGCTCATGCAGAGGCCACCCAGCGGCTCCGTCGCGACCCTGACAGCGGGTTCACCCTCTCGCTCGAAATGGCCACGCGCGTCGCCGTGACGGGTCTGGACGCATAGAAGGAAGGCGATGGGATGTTGATCGGTGAGGTCTCGCAGCGCTGCGGCGTCAGTACCCGCATGCTGCGTCACTACGACGCACTTGGTCTGGTGAAACCGACCGGCCGCACATCCAACGGCTACCGCGAGTACTCCGCCGACGACATCCGTCGCCTCTTCCATGTCGAGTGCCTCAGAACCCTGGGACTGTCGCTGAACGAAGCCAAGCGGGCGCTGGACGAGCCCGACTTTGCGCCGTCCGAGCTGGTGGGAGAGCTCATCGGGCATACGCGAGCGCGGATCGCCGCCGAGGCGGAACTACTCAGGAAGCTCGAGCGCGTCGACGCGGCCGCGCCCGCGCAGTGGGCGGACGTCATGGGCATCGTCACGCTGCTGCGCGCTCTCGAATCGGAGTCCGGGGCCCGCCGTCAACAAGCGGTGCTGTCACAGAACGAGGGCGCGTCGCTGCCCGTCGAAGCGCTGGCCGCGGCAGCGCTGTCGGAGCATGACCCGAATGTCGCCGGAGCACTGCGGTGGTCGTTGGCGCGGGCAGCCGGTGAAGGGTTGACGGATCTGGCGATCGGTCTGGATTCGGCGGTGGTCGAGGTCCGGCGTCGGGCGACTGTCGCGATAGCGGCAGTGCCCACCGCTGAAGCAACGGTGCTGCTGAGGAGGGCTCTCGACGACGGCGACGTGATGGTGCGAAGCCGGGCAGCCCTGGCTCTGGGCTCCCGGCATGTCGCCGATGCGATACCTGTCCTCCTCGGGATGGTCGTCGAGGGGCGGTCCGATGTCGAGGCCGCTGAGGTCCTGGGAGTGCTGGCGGAGGTCGCGGCCGCTGCCGACGTCATCGTCCTGGCCATGCAGGACAAGCTCGACAACACCGACGATGCCCCGACGCGTTTGCGGATCACGCAGGCGCTCGCCGAGATTCCCGGCGTTGCGGCACGGGGGGTCCTCGCCGAGCTTGCCGACGACGGCGACCGGACGATCGCGGCGACCGCATCTGCGATCGCGCACACTCTAGATCGTCGGAAACGGCAAGGCTTCCGCAATTGATCAACGCAGGCACGATGACACGGATGTCGCGAGGTTCCTCCACCGCCTCGAACCGCGCCGGATTCTGCTCGGCGCCGGACTTCGTTCAGTTGGGTCAGCACACACCATGCGCGCCCATCTTGCGGGTGACTCAGTTGCCGCTGGTGGGTGCGTCCTCGCCGATCCATCGGGCGAAGGAGCGGTCGACGGCTCCGGTGGCGAGTTGGGTTGTCAGCCACGCGTTCACGGTCGTGGCGAGGACCGCGTCGTTCTTCTTCAGCAGGAACACCTTCTGGAAGGAGTCGAATGGACGCTCGGGGTGCAGGACCTGCAGACCGGGGTGGTTGCGGACGCGGTATCGGCCTTCGACCGAGTCGGTGACGAAGACATCCACCCGACCCTGATCGATTTCGTCGAAGAGGGTGAGGTTGTCGTTCCACAGAGTTAGTTGGGCGTCGGGGAAGTTCCTGCGCGCGAACGCTTCGTTGGTACCACCGCGGTTCGCGATTACCCGCACGCCGGGTTGATTGATCTGCGCGATCGTGGCGTAATCGGCGCCGCTCGCGCGCCGCGTGATCGGGGCTTTTCCATCGGTGCCGTAGGAGATCGAGAAGTCGGAGAACCCGCGGCGTGCCGGCAGGTCGGAGATTCCGCCGACCGCGACATCACACTGCTGCGGCGCGAATTCGGTTGCCAGCGTTGCCCAGGTCACCGGGATGAAACGGATCGAGCGGTGCAGCACATCGGCGAAGCCTCGGATGAGTTCGATGTCGATCCCGATGTATCCGCCCGCGCCGTCGCCCACTGAATACGGCGGATAGTCCCCCGGCGTGCACACTCGCAATTCGTTTGTGGCGGGCAATTGGCCCGGTTCCTGCGCCGTCGCGGGGATCGCCACTACCGTGACGACTGTCCAACCCGCTATGAGGGCCGTGATTCGCCGCAGGCGGGCACGCGTGTGTTGTCCGAGCATCCTGAGGAGATTACCGGCCGAAGGGGCGCGGGCTCTGATCCTTCGGCCCGGTGCCGGGAACTTCGCCAGCCCGGTCGGCACTTCTCGGGCGACTTCACGAAAAGCGCTGTGGCGCACTGCCGAATCGCGGGGACACTACGAGACGACGCGATGTTCGGCACAGGAGTGGTGATGGTCGGAGAATCCCGAGCGGCAGTTCTGGTGGAGGTGGTTTCGCCGGGGTTGCCGACACTGCGGGCGCTCGCCGACGGCGACGTGGGTGTTGCTGCACGGACCTCTGGGCTGCCGATGATCGCTTATCTCACCGAACCGGATCTACGGCGGGCGTGGGGGTTGCGCTACGAGCAGGTTCGGGCGGACTCGTCGGTGGCCGCGTGGACGACGGGTGTGGTGCTGGACCGGCAGCGAGGAATCTGTGTGGGGTGCGCCGGGTATCACGGTCCACCGGATGCGCGTGGCATGGTCGAAGTCGGGTACGCCATCGACCCGCAGTATCGGCGTCGGGGGTATGCGCGGGCGGCGTTGGAGGTGTTGCTGGATCGGGCGGCGCGTGCGCCGGGCGTGCGTGTTGTTCGTGCATCGATCGGGCAGGACAACCAACCATCTCTGGCGTTGGTCAGCGGGTACGGCTTCGTGCGGGTGGGTGAGCAGCTCGACCCGATCGATGGCGTGGAGTTCGTTTACGAAGTGGCCGCGCGAACGGGTCGGCTTCGGTAGAGCGGTCGACTGAGATCGGCGGCCCAGACCGAGGTTCGGGCCGGCCACATGCGCAGGGCGAGTTCGGAGATATGGCGGAGATCTTCGTGGCTGCAGCCGTTGGCGGCTTGGGTGGCGATGCCGTCGATGATGGCGGTGACGAAGTAGGCCAGGGCTTTCGGGTCCGCTTCGATCGGAAGATCGCCTTCGGCGCGGGCGCGTTCGAGGCGGTGACACAGTTCCTCGGTGCTGGCGGTGCGCCGTGCGATGACTTCGTCTCGGATCGTGTCGGTGTCGGGGCCGCAGGCGTGTGCGTGACTGACGAGCAGGCAGCCGCGGGGTGTATTCGGGCCTGTGGTGAGCGCGATCGTTCCGGACATCAGTGCTTCGGCGACCTCGACCGCGGTGGGGCGATTCAACGCGTGTGTCGCGAACGCGCGGGGGCCCCCGACGTAGCGGTCGAGGACTTTGCGGAAGAGATCCTCCTTGTTGCCGAACGCGGCGTAGAGGCTGGGACGGTTGATACCCATCGCCTCGGTCAAATCCGAGAGCGCCGTGCCTTCGTATCCTTGCCGCCAGAACAGTTCCAGCGCCCGGTCGAGAGCAGCATCGGCATCGAACTGTCGGGGCCGTCCGCCCACCATCGCGTAACCTCCAAATTTCGATACCCCTCGGTACAGTGCCCAACCGGCCGGATGCCCAAACCTCCCCGCATACGACCGGTCGAATGTCCGATTGACAGTAGTCGACGCATGGTCTAGCCGATCGGCATCGGTGCACAGAGCGGGGTTGTCGTGATGGAGGACATAGTGTGCGGCACCGGCATCGATCATCCAGTGCCGCAGGTTGTTCCGTGGTTGTGTCGGTAGCGCCCGATAAACTGGGTGCATTGCTTCGGCGGGGAGGTTCTGATGTACGTATTGATGGCTATGGTGTTTGTGCTCGCGGGCGCTGTGCTGGTGGGGTTCTATCCCGTCGCGGGCGGCGCGGCTTTCTTCGTTGCGGTCGTGTTGGTGGGGGTCAGTGGTATCCGTTTCCTCCGTCAGCGCAAACGTGCCGCGTCGTGGACGGCCGCGGGCCGGGCTCGGGCGGCTCAGGCCGGCGGTGGCGCTGCACTCGGCAGTTACATCAACGGTGGCGGTTGCGGTGGAGGTGGGGACGGCGGCTGCAGCGGCGGGGGTGGTTGCGGTGGGGGTGGTTGCGGTGGGGGTGGCGGAGGCGAGTGAGATACCGCCGCCGGCAACACTGTTGAGGTAGACGGCGGCGATTCACGACGAGCCCTATCGGCGCGAGGGAAATCCCACTCCAGCCTCACAGACGGCCGCCACGACCCGGCACGAACCACGGCATCGACGAACACTACAGACCTCCGATTTCGCCAAATGTCACGCGGCGGAGCGTTCCGTCGGTGTGGTGGCGAGTTGTCCGACGGCTTTGGTGGATCGAAGGTTGGCGGGTTTGTAGTGAGTGGCCGGGTTTCTTTGCGATGCAGGACAGTTGGATCGGCTGGTAAGCGAAAGCTCTGATCGAGGCAGTGGAGAAGATGTAGATGCCCGACCTGAATTTCTATGCGCACTTCGCCACGCGTGGCGAAGTGCTGGGCGCAGGGATCGGCACCCAACCTGCCGAGTGGGAAGCGACGCTGGGATCCGACTACCTGGACGACAGGTCGCGGGCCCTCATGCGCCGGGACTACGGACTTGTGGAGCTTTCGTTCCAGGAGGACGAGGGCACGTGGCCATGCTTCGGCATCAGTCTGCAGGTGCAGCGTCTCAGGTGGGGTGCGACATCTGCCGTGCCAGCGCCTCTGCTGAACGCGTATGGCGAGTTCGCGCCGCGGGCGCGTTTCGGCGAGTTGGCCGAGGTCATCACTGGCTTGGGCCATTCCATCGAATCGGACAACGACGCGAGCACCACGGACATCGAGCGGTACAAGGTGTCCGAGGCCGGCGCGAGGATCTTCGTGATCGCCGATGTTGATCCATACGGACACGGCGATCTAGATCCGGACGATCCTGCCGAACGCCAGGTGGGGGATGTGTGGGCGATAAGCCTGTCTCCCGCTTGCTGGAAGTGAAGCACCGGCTACGTCCATGGTTCCTTTTCGGGCGGGACCGGCCTCGGTGCATTCGTGGTCACTGTGTCGCCTGCTGAGCGTCCGCGATCCCGGTGAGGATGCGGCGCAAGCCGCACGAGAACTGTTCGGCCGCGCTCAGGTCGGCGGATTTGGTCATGCGCGCAACCCGGGGATATGCGCCGCTCTCGATGACCTTGCGCATGTAGGGGGCGACGGCGGCGCGCCACTGGTCCTCGGTCTGACCGGTGCGCCGCTGGGTCTCTTTCTCGGCGAGCTCGCGCATGACCGCGCCGCGCACGTAGTCCCTGATCAGCCCGACGGCCGAGCCCGCGTCGGCGATGTCGGAGGTCAACGGGGCGGCTGCGGTGAGGGCGTGCTCGAGGCCGCGCAGCCAGTTGGGGCCCAGCGATGGTCGGCTGGCCAGCAGCGGGGCGAGCCAGGTATGCCGTAGCCACAGCTCGCGCTCGTGGTGGGCGTAGGTCTCGAGGTCGGCGCGCCAGTCTCCCGTCAGCGGCACGTGGTTGTCCTGTACCGCGTCGGCCATGAGGTCGAGCAGGTCGTCGCGGCTGTCCACGTAGCGGTAGAGCGAGGTCGTGCCGGTCGACAGCTCGGCGGCGACGCGGCGCATCGACAGCGCGTCTAGCCCCTCGGCGTCGGCGATGGCGATGGACGCGTGCACGATGCGCTCCACGCTCAGGGCCTGTCTTTTCGACCGGTACGGCTCACGCTCCCAGATAAGCGACATGGACAGGAGTCTACCGAAGTGGATACAGTGTGCCCATGAACGGGCACACTGTATCCACAGATGTTTTGATCGCCGGCGGCGGATCCGTCGGGCTGATGCTCGCGGTGCTGTTGCGCCACCACGGCGTCGAGCCCCTCGTCGTCGAGAAGAAGCCCGAGCTCTCGCCCCACCCCAGGGCCACCGGCATCGGATCGCGGTCGGTGGAGATCCTGCGCGAGGTCGGCCTGGATCACGCGGTCAACGAGGCCGCGGTCGACTTGCGGGCGGGGAAGATCAGAGGACGCACGCTCGCCGAGGCCGACTTCACCGAAAGCGCGGAGTGGACGAAAAGCGCGGCCGAACTCGCCTACACACCGGCCCGGATCCGCGGCACCTGCGCACAGAACCGTCTCGATCGCGTGCTGATCACCAAGGCTGGCGACGTGGAGTTCGGCGTGGCGCTCGGCTCCTGCGAACAGGATTCCAGCGGTGTCACGGCGACCCTGTCCGACGGGCGTGTCGTGCGGGCGCGCTATCTGGTGGCGGCCGACGGTGTGCGCAGCCGGGTTCGGCAGATCCTCGGTATCGGCCTCACCGGCCCTGGTGCGATCGGTCGGGAAACGACGAGCATCCTGTTCGACGCGCAGTTGCGTCCCCGCAAGCCGTTCGCAATGTGCACTATCGAGCATCCGGACGCGACCGGCCTGTTGGTGACCGTCGACGGCGAACGCGAGTGGGTGTTCCTCACCACCCTCGACACGGAGCCGACTGCCGAGATCATCGGCATCGCGCTCGGCGACCCATCGATCGAGGTGGAGATCCGCAGTGTGCTGAGGTTCCGGGGGTGCGGCCAGGTGGCCGATCGGCTCTCCGTCGGGCGAGTCTTCCTGGTGGGCGACGCGGCGCACGCCATCCCCCCGCTGGGCGCGTTCGGGTTGAACACCGGCATCGCCGACGCACACAATCTGGCGTGGAAGCTCGCGCACGTACTGCGCGGCGAAGCCGGACCCGAGCTGCTGGAGACTTATCACGCCGAGCGCCATCCGGTGGCCCTCATGACGATGGAGCAGGCGCGCCTGCGGTTCAACGATCCGTCCCTGCACTGGGGGAAGGACATGGCGCAGGCGCGCAGGGCAGCCGGGGCGATCAACGCGCCAGTGGTCCACATGGGCTACCGGTACGGCGGCGCGGAGCTCCCCTCCACCGAGGACGTAGCCCTCGCCCTCGACGGGTCGCCGGGATCACGCCTGCCGCACATGTGGGTGACCGACGGGGTGTCCACGCTGGATCTCGTCGGATCGCAGTGGTGCGTACTCACGGCCGATCCCGGCGTGGAGGCCGACGTTCCGGTGCACGTCGTGGACGGCTGGCCCTACGGGACAGTGCTGGTCCGGCCTGACGGTTTCGTGAGCCGTTCATACCGCTAGGTTGCCCTGCCTCGTCGCAGCGCGCGCGGTTCGAACCAGCCGCGGCAGTATCTCGAAGATCAACGCTGCCGACCCCGCCCGAAGTTTCCAGAGCATGCACATGGCCCTCGAAGAACGCTTCGAGCTCACCGGAGCGTGCGCCCGATGCACAGCCTTGCCTGGGAACGACAACCGCAGCGAAATCAAATACACCGTCACCAACTCTCCGCGCAACCGCACTCCGACCTCGCCGAAATCGACCTCGCCTTCCGCAGCGGGGCGACGGGTCTGCCGGATGAATGCCTCCGCCGGGCCGCGCCCCGCCTCGATGCGGCTCTCACGGCGCCGCATGGCCACACAGTCACGCACCCGCCGATACGACACATCGGTCATGGCGTGCTCATCGACGAGTTGGTCGAAGATCCGTTTCATCGTGTGCCGTTGTGTACGCGGAGCATCGAGATCCTGACGCAGCATCGCGTCGATCGCCGGCTTGTAGGGATCCCGATTCGACCCTCGCCGCGGATACGGCTTACGCACAGCGGGAGCGGCGACGACAACGCCGCAGCGACCGTGTGCCTCCCGACAGCGTGCTTGCGTTCGCTCTCCCGATTACTCAGCCCCGCAAGCGAATCCGCAGTTATCGCCGAAGACAACTCGAGCTTCGAGCGCTTCCCCGGTGGCACGCACAGCTCGCTCTCCCGCCCGCGAGCACCAAACCCGCGACCCGCCGCGGCAGCCCCCACCCACCCGGAGTTCTGCAGTGACCAGCGTGGAACAACGCATCGCTACCCTTGCACCAGCTGCGGCACTCGCGGTTGTCCCCATGGTGCAGAGCAGGGCGCATCCGCGCCGGTGTTGATGGAAGCTGTCCGGGCATACGTCGGTGCGCAGCCTCTCGCCAAGTGCGCGGGTGTCCGATGGAGGTCTCCTGAACATCCAGGCCCTCACCGACCCCGCCAGGCATCGCCATGGCCATGTGGTCGGTCGAACGGTTAAGTCGGAGCAGAACATGATCAATAGGGAGATATCCATCCCGTTGTGCGAAGCGGCATTTTATGTCCTGTCGTGTTCTATGCCCATGGACCTGGCCCGCTGCCGACGCTGTGACCTCGGGCGGGCACTCTTCGACGGCCGAACGAGTGCGTGACTTTGCCAATCAAGGTGGCCTGTTTCGACTCTTCGGGTGGATGTGGGCGACTCAGGTGGGGCCGAGCGCCTGCGGCAGACCGCTAGATTCGGATTCATGGACTGGAGCTTTCTGTCGGCCGAGAAGCTTTCGGCCGCCTTGCGTGCCGGTGAAGTGACCTCGGTGGAACTGACCGACGAGGCGATCGCCCGTATCGAGCGCGACGACAAGGTGATCAACGCGATCTGTGTGCCGGACTTCGACCGTGCGCGGGCCGCCGCGCGCCGCGCCGACCAGGCGCTCGCCCGGGACGAGGGCGGGCCGCTACTCGGTATTCCGGTGACGGTCAAAGAGTCCTACAACATCGCCGGGTTGCCCACAACCTGGGGCATGCCGCAGCACGGGAACTATGTGCCAGCGGAGGACGCGGTACAGGTGTCGCGGCTGAAGGCTGCGGGCGCGGTGGTGCTCGGTAAGACCAATGTGCCGTTGGTGCTGCGAGATATCCAGAGCTTCAACGAGATCTACGGCACCACCAACAACCCGTGGGATCACAGCCGCACGTCGGGTGGGTCGTCCGGCGGTTCGGCGGCGGCCCTGGCGGCTGGATTCGGTGCGCTGTCCATCGGTTCCGACCTCGCCGGTTCGCTGCGCACCCCCGCGCATTTCTGCGGTGTCTACGCGCACAAGCCGACGCTCGGGCTGGCGCCGACCCGCGGCATGGTCGCGCCGCCCGCGCCGGCCTTGCCGATCGACCTCGACCTCGCCGTCGTTGGTCCGATGGCGCGCACCGCCCGCGACCTCGCGCTGCTGCTCGACGTGATGGCCGGACCGGACCCGCTGACCCACGGCGTCGCCTCCGACCTCGCACTACCGCCCGCGCGCCATCAGCGGCTGTCGGACTTCCGTGTCCTGATCGTCGAGGACCATCCGCTCATTCCGACCGGATCGGCGGTGCGGGCGGGCGTGAACCGGGTCGCCGAGGCGCTCATCGACGAGGGCGCCCGCGTCGAACGGCGCAGTCGGCTGCTGCCCGATCCGACCGAAGCGGCGACGATCTACATGATGCTGATGCTGTCGCACGCCGCCGCAGGCATTTCCGTCGACGTGTACGAACAGCTGCAGACCCGCGCCGCCGCCCTGAGCGCGGACGATCGGAGTCTCGATGCGGCGCGGCTGCGCGGCATGGTGCTCAGTCACCGCGACTGGGTCGAGGCGAACAACGGTCGCGAACTCCACCGTCACGGCTGGCGGCGGCTCTTCGCCGAGTTCGATGCCGTGGTGTGTCCCATCACGCCCACTCCTGCCTTCCCCCACGACCACAACGGAGGTCTGGAGAACCGTCTCATCGACATCGACGGCATCGAGTACCCGTACTTCGACCAGCTCGTCTGGGCCGGTATGGCCACTATGCCCGGCCTGCCTGCCACCGCCATACCCGCGGGCCGGTCCCCCGAGGGGCTGCCGGTGGGAGTGCAGCTCATCGGTCCCATGTTCGAGGACCGCACCCCGCTGCGGTTGGCTGAACTGCTCGAGCAGAAGATCGGCGGCTTCCAAGTACCGAATCAGGGGTACCGGTAAGGATCGGGTCACCAGCCGCCACCCGGCCGCACTCCAGGGCTACGTCACACACTCTGGTAGCACCTTCGGCGAGTGGTCGCTGGTAGTTCTGAGGGGTGCGGCCCGGGGCTGTCCGGACGACGACACCGATTCGACCGGAATGCTGAGCCGTCTCGGCTACTGCTGCGCTGGTCGGACTTCGCCTTGCCTTGCGGTACTTTCCGTGTCGGCCTTCGCCGATGAGCCATGTCACCGGCATGCCTGACGTGATGCATTGTTCGTCGCCGTCGTATTGCCAGAGGGAGAACCATATGTCGCCGAAGTGGCTGGCGATGAGTCCGTCGTAGCTGCGGGACAGCCACCATCGGACCACGCCGTCGAGGCTCGGATCGGGATCCTTCGTCGCCTTGACCTGCCCGTACGGTATCGAGCCGCCCGGCCCCTGCCATCCGTCATCGGTGGGGAGCAACGGCTGGTCCCTGCCCTCAGGGTCGGCGGGCCAGATCTTTCCGGCGCGAGCCGGGACGTCGTCGTGGATGCACTGGGCGAGTTCGCACGCTACACCGCCGGGGTTGTGGCTTGCCGGGGGGTACAGCCAACCACGATGTTCAAGGCCGGGATGGTGAATTCGATCCACTATCCCGGTGGGGAAGGTTGTCGGCGGAGGTCCTCGGGGATCGTTTCGTCGATGTGTACCTCGAAGCCGAGAGCGGTCTCGATGTCGGTCGCCGGCAGGTCGGTGCTGATGTTGATACCGAGTATGTCGGCGGTGATGGGGCCGGGGATCTCGTGTGCCCAGGCTGAGTTGCGGGAGGTCAGGGTGCTGATGCCCTAGGCCCGACGCTTGCGGGCGAGAATGTGCGGTGCGGCCGGCGCTTGCCGGGAAGCAGTGGCGATTGTGCGTTGTCACAAGCCCAGTTTGGTGACGGCGTTGTCTTCCAACGGGTTTGCGGTACGGATGTAGCCGTGCACGGTGCGGGGGTTGGTCCAGCGGCCTTGGCGCATGATTTCGCGGTCGCTCGCGCCGCCGAGTGCGGCTTGCGTCGCGAAGCCTGCGCGCAGTGAGTGGCCGGAGAAGAGTGCGGGGTCGAGGCCGGCGCGGGCGGCGTAGCGCTTGACGAGTTCGGCGATGGCGCGCCCGGACATGGGGCGGGCGGCGATGCCGCCGTGTCGGGTGATGGTGGGGAACAGGGGTTGGTCGGCGAGGGTGGTGCCTCGAAAACCGTGGCAGCGGTGGATGTCCGGTCGTGTCGGTGGGGTGTCGGCGAGCCAGGATTGCAGTGCGTCGGCGGCGTGGGCTTCGAGTAGGTGAATCCAGTCGGCGAAGGCACAGACAGGGCAGGTGTGCGGGTGTTGGCCACGGGGCAGCGCGACGCGGTGTTCGCTGATGCCGGTCGGGTCGGTTTTAGTGGTCGGCAGTTGGACCAGCAGGAGTGGTTCGCCGGTGCGGTGGTCGAGGTGTACGCGAATGTCGGTGATGCGCAGGGCGGCCAGTTCGCTGCGCCGCAATGCACCAGCGAATCCGACGAGCAGCGCGAGGGTGTCGCGGCGGCGAGCGGGTTCGGTCGGCCAGCCCGGCTCGGGTAGACCTGCCAGCAACTGTTCGAGGGTGTGCAGCAGAACGGGGCGTTTGCGCGTGGGTTGGGTACGACGGGTGCGGCGAATACCTCGCAGGGTCAGTCGAACCACGTCGGAGCGGGTGGGGGAGGGTAGTCCGTTGGCAGCGTGGACAGCAGCGATGGCGGCAGCCTTGCGTTCGAGGGTAGCTGCACTGAAAGCCCAGTGCTGAGACTCGGATTCGCTGTCACTGTGACGCAATGTGGTTGGGTCGGTGTGACGCCGTGCGTCGGCGGCGGCGGCCAAATACACCGCGACATCCAAGGCGTCGGCGGGCAGAGCTTGCCTATTCTCTACCGCACACCAGGCGGCCCAGGCGATCCAGTCGGTGCGGTAGGCGCGCAGGGTATTCGCGGATTGCGATGCCTCGAGGTATCGGCGTAGCGATCCCGCTTGGTTGTCGTCGAAGCGTTCGCGCACCAATCGGAGTGCGGCAGCGTCGATCAGGACGCTGCGGACTCCTTTGCGCAGTTCGGTCTGGACCGAGTCCGGTACCGCGACAACGGCGTTTCGATCGTCCACGAATCAGCTCCCTAGTTTTCTCTTGATTCCGTAACAGTTTCGTTTCGTGTGCTGCAACCAAACGAAAACGGAACTCTTACATCGACAATCGTTAAGTCTAGCGGAGTCTGACCGCCGATAAGGTTCACTTATCGGCGGTCAGAATCTCGTGTCACCAAATGAGACATGTTGGCGCGACGGATATTTCGTTTCGTTTCAATACGTTGGATCGGACGAAATAAACGCTACGATTCTGTGGTGTCTACCGTATGCAACTATCCCGGCTGCCCCCGACCCATCACTCGCGGCGGCGGTCCCGGCCGACCATCGGAATACTGTGACCATCCGGAGCACACGCGATGGCGAGCCTGGCGCGAACGTCAACGGCAACAGCAGGAGTCGGAAGCCGCAACCACTTCCGTCACTGTGACGCCGCAGGGTCCGGTGACAGTCGCCCGCTTACGCGCCGACGAGCTGCTCACCCAGTTCCGTGGACTGGCCGAGCAATTGGGCACCACTCTGAACACCGCCGTTGCCGAACTGTCCACGCTGTCGGACCCCTCCATCGCGGAAGCGCAGGTCCAGGCCGTTCAGGCTGATGCAGCCCGACGAATCGCCGAGGCCGAGATGGCCGGTGTCGCCGCCGAGCAGGCCCGACGCGACGCTGAGGAAGCCAGGGCGATTGCCGACGCCGCAGCGGAAGATGCCGCTGCGGCGGCAGAGCGCGCGGAAAGTCTGGTCGTCGTCGCGAATACGACCCGCGACGACGCACTGCGCGAGGTCGAACGCACGACCAGACAAGCCGCCGATGATGTGTTCGCAGCCCGCAGCGCCGCCGAAGCCGAAATCCGTACTGTACGCCGCGAAGCAGCCGAGGAAATCGAGCGGATCCGGCAGGAGGCCGCCGAACAGGTGCAGCAGGCACAGCGGCGCGCCGACACCGAAATCGGGCACGCCCAACGCGAATCGGCGGCTCGGGTGGCATCCGCGCAATCCGAACGCGACCTCGCCGTCCAGCGGGCCGCAGACGCCGAACGCGCGACCGAACGAGCGGAGAAAGCCGCGGTGGAACGGGTCGAGGCAGCCAACGAAGCGCGTGAGGAATGGCGCCGGGTCCGTACGGAACTCGAGGCAACGCGCACCGAGCTGGCGCAGGCGCGCCACACAGCTATCGCGGAGCTCGCTGCGGTGCGCACGGAAGCGGCGACAGCCATCGACAAGGCACGCGCCGAGGCGGCCCACCGCATCGAAGCATTAGACGAAGCCCGCACCCAAACTCTGACCCGCGCCCAACGTGCCGAAGCCCAACTCGACGAGCTGCTCGCCCAGACGCGGCGCATGGGCGCGGCGAACACACCCGTAGCGGAGTAGCTGGGGGTTGAGACTGGTGTTAGGACTCGTATTCGAGTGATCAATTCCCTGGGTGATCAAGGTGTTCGATGGTCCCGGGGGGCGTAGGTCTTCCAGGTGCCTCCGGCGGCTGACCAGATTCGGGTGATGTGTTCGGCACTGAATCCGAAATGCTGCCCACCACTGGGAATCGACGGTATGGCAGGTAGAAACACTGCGGTGATGCGTTTGCGAACGACGACGGCCGCCGACTCCGGGCACGCCGAATTCACGGTGATCGTGCGAGAGCCGGTGCCCGATACCGCCATGGTGCGGGCCATCCTGGATCTGCTGCGCGACACGGTTCTCGGTGGCCAGTGGATCGAACCGCGGCAGGTGGTTCGCATCGGCGGTCGGCTGTTGCGGGTCATCGCGCGCGATGATGGCACGCTCGGGCTCGAGGAGGAGATCACGCCCGAGGTGTGGTCGGAACAGGTCGACGAGACCGTCACCGATCTGCATTATCAGCAGACCGTGTGCGCCAGACTCGAACTGGAGATGTCCGACGGCGGTGCCGCCGGACCGGATCTAGTGCCACTGCGTCCGTGTGCGCGTACCGCGGGCAAACTCGGGTTCCGCCGGAATGTGGGCACCCCAGAACCGGGCATGTCGGGCTGGTTCCTCATCTGCCTGGACGAGCACGACCATGAGCCCGCGGGCTTCTCGACGCTCGGACAGGTGCTGGCGGAGTTGCCGTACCTGCGGCAGTTCCTGGCGCTGCCGCCGGACACCACCGTGATCATGGAACCGCCGGTCACACTGGCGGGCAGCGTCCTCGCCACTGTGTCGCGTCACGGTGCGGACATCACGCACGGCGGCATCTGGTTCGGGCCGCGACGGGCACCGCTATCCATGACGCGGGCGCGGTACGGGCTCGGGAGTTTTGGAGATGGGCTGACCCGCACAATGATCGGTGAGCAGCTGGGCCTGCCCGATGTGGTCGCCCGGGTCGCTCTGACCTCGGCGGCGGAATCCGGGGCGTGGTGGGTGGCGTGGGTGCTCGACGACATCCAGGACGCCATCGCCGACGGCACCCGATTCACCGCCGGGCAGACTGTGCGGTCCGGCTGGCGCACGCTGCGGCTGGTCGAGCGGCCCGATGGGCGGCTGGGCCTCGAGGAACGCGTCACCGGCGACCGTTGGGTAGAACAGGTCGACCGTACGCTGCGCGAGTCGTGGACACAGCGGCAGGTGGTCGGTGGACTGGGCTTGGAGGCCAGCATTGACTTTCCCGCTGACACCCAGTTGGCCGCCGTCGCCGACTGCGTAGATGAGACGGTGTCCGCGCTGACGCTCTCGCGCGATTCGCTCGGCGACTCGATGCACTCGGGTTGGACGGTGACCTGCGCACGTTCGCATGCGCACGGCGTTCGACGGACCCGCACCCTGTGGGAACTGGCCGAGTCACTGCCCTTCGTCACCGCGTTCCTGGCCCTGCCCGCACCGATATCGGTGCGCATCGACACCTCACGCGGCACCGACACGACCGCCATCCGCGCGCAAGTCCTGTGGTGGGACAGGGAACTTCTGCCCGAACCTGGTTCCTACACCGCCGAACTCCTGGGTACCGAGGCCTGATCGGGAGCGTAACGGGGGTGTGGGACTGGTAAGGGCTCGTATTCGACAAGGACGACCGCGAGCTTGCTTATCGAGGTCATGTTCTGAATCCCTGTCTGCTGCAAAATCTCGTTGTGAACTCCCTTGTAACACCTTCCCGTGCCTTGGGGAACCGTCGTGCACCGACGGTCGCCGTCGCCGACCAGGTCGTGGAACTTCGGTTCCTCCGAGACCGCTTGCAACAGAAGGGTATTGATTGCACCATCGCGATTGCGGCAAGTGCAACGTCAGCATCGACACCTCAGTGGGCTCGCGGTCGGCGCCGGTGAGCTGAGAACCCTTGCCTTAGAAGACAACTCCATCGGCGGAGTTCCAGTTCTGCACGACCTGTAAGTCGCTGTTGATCTCGCGCCGCCGGAATTTCGGCGAGGATGCTGACGAACCACTTCGCAGAGATGTCCCTCGACCCCTAGCTGTTCGCTCAGCTAACGGCAGCCCCGAACCACTTGGGCAGCCGGCTGAGTAGATCCTGCTGGTCTGCACCGACCCACACCACGTGGCCGTCTGGTCGTAGCAGCGCCGCGGGCACGTCGAGTTCTTCGCTGACGTCGACGACGTGGTCGACTCGATCTGCCCAGCCCGCCACCGAGAGCCGGCCCGTCTGGTCGAGCAGCAGGCCGCGGCCGCCGCGCATCAGCTCGTAGAGACGACCCCGCTTCAACCTGATGTCGCGTAGCCGCCGGCCGAGCAGTTCATGCCCAGCACCGAAGTCGTAGCGGACCCCGACCGCGGTGATCTTCTCGGTCAGGTACCGGTTCACCTCCTCGAAGTCCATCAGTTCCGACAGCAGCCGGCGTACTGCCTGGGGACCTGGCTCGGTGGACATCAGCTCGGACTGCACGCGGGTGTTGTTCAGTACGTCGGCGGCTATCGGGTGCCGTTCGGTGTGGTAGCTGTCCAGCAGACCCTCCGGTGCCCAGCCGTTCACCTCGGCGGCCAGTTTCCAGCCCAGATTGAACGCGTCCTGGACGCCGAGGTTGAGGCCTTGCCCGCCCAGTGGTGGGTGGATGTGCGCCGCGTCGCCGGCCAGCAGCACCCGGCCGACCCGGTAGCGCTCGGCCAGCCGGGTGGCGTCGCCGAAGCGGGACAGCCAACGCGGTGAGTGCACGCCGAAGTCGGTACCCGCGAACACCCGCAGCTGCTGCTTGAACTCCTCGAGGGTCGGCGCGACCGACCGGTCCTCGGCCACCCCCGCGGCGGGCACGACCACGCGGTACAATCCGTCGCCGGACGGCCCGGCCCCGAACCCCTTGTGGGTCTTGCGGACCTCGGCCACCACGGAGGCCAGCGTCTCCGGCGGCGCGGCCACCTCCATCTCGCCCAGCAGGTATTCGACTCGGGTGTGCTCGCCAGGAAAGTCGACGCCGAGCAGCTTGCGCACCGTGCTGCGGCCGCCGTCGCAGCCTACGAGGTAGCGCGCGCGCAGCTGTTTGCCGTCGGCCGCCTCGACGGTCACCCCGCGATCGTCCTGGCTCAGCCCGACCAACTCGCAGCCGCGCCGGATCTCGACGCCGAGTTCGATGGCGTGTTCGGCCAGCAGGCGCTCGGTGACGGGCTGCGGGATGCCGAGGACATACGGATGTGTGGTGTCCAGCCGGTCGGGCCGCGGCTTTGTGATGCCGGCGAAGAAGCCGCCGAGCGGATACTGCTGGCCGTGCGCGAGAAACCGCTCCAGCAGACCGCGCTGGTCCATCACCTCGACGCTGCGCACATGCAGGCCGAGCGACCGGACCTGCCTGGTCGGCTCCGACTCCTTCTCCAGCACGAGCGTGTGCACGCCGTGTAGCCGCAACTCGCTGGCCAGCATCAAACCGGTCGGTCCGCCGCCGGCAACGATCACATCGATCATGAAAACCCCCATTCGACAAGGTTGCATTTCGGCCACCTGCTGCGCGCAGTCCGGCGGCGCGCGCCCGCACTTCCGTACAGAGCGCCCGATCCGCACCGTGAGTCTCAGCGGCGGATCGGCATCCCGCGAGACCCGCTCATCGAAAAACACACGTACTTCACGAATCCCGATTTCCGCAGGTTCTGGCTTCGACCGGAGATTCTGCAGCACGACCCGGGTATTGCCGCAAGGCCCCTGGTGCGTTATATGTTGATAGTGGCAGGGAGTGAGTAATCTCCTTGCCTTCGGTTTTGTGGTCCACCGTGGGCGGACATGCTCCTTTCCGAATCGGTGACGCGCCGTGTGGCGATGCTGCCGCGAGCTGAACACACTTGGGGCTCGAGCATTCTCGGCGGCATCGTCCATCCCAGGCCGCCGTGCCCGAACGAACTTCCGCCCCCACTCCGGGCCCTCCAACGGGTGATCGGTGCAGATCGGACACCGACCGACCGCGGATCAGAAGCAGCGTGTCCTCACCGGTGACCGCGGTGTCGGGGAGGGCAAGTCCTGACGCACGCCCGGTCACGCTAGACGAATTCGGTTGCCGCCGAAGCTACTTTGCGCTTCCTGACAGCTTCAGGATTTCCGAGGCCATCGTGGTGCGATCACGTCCGGGTGAATGTTGTCCACGAAGAACAACCGCCCCAGCTTCGGCCGGGTCCGGCGGGTGTTGAGATCTCTCAGCCGCTGCCGGGCCGAAGCCGATATCGGCTCTGTACGAATTCTGCTGACGAGGCGGGCCCGACACCGGCCCCGAGCGACGCGCGGTGGCCGGTGGCTCTACCGTGTGTTCCTCGGTCAACTGCCGACGTAGGCCGCGAGGTGCTCGCCGGTGCGGGTGGAACGGGCGGCGACGAGGTCGGCAGGCGTGCCTTCGAAGACGATCCGGCCGCCGTCGTGGCCTGCGCCGGGGCCGAGGTCGATGATCCAGTCGGCGTGCGCCATGACCGCCTGATGGTGCTCGACGACGATGACCGACTTGCCGGAGTCGACGAGGCGGTCGAGCAAGCCGAGCAACTGCTCGACGTCGGCGAGGTGGAGGCCGGCGGTCGGCTCATCGAGGACGTAGACGCCGCCCTTCTCGGCCATGTGGGTGGCCAGTTTGAGCCGCTGCCGTTCGCCGCCGGACAGCGTGGTGAGCGGCTGGCCGAGGCTGAGGTAGCCGAGCCCGACGTCGGCGAGGCGGCCGAGGATGGCGTGCGCGGCCGGTATGTGTGCTTCGCCTGCGCCGAAGAACTCTTCGGCCTCGGTCACCGACATCGCCAGCACCTCGCTGATGTCGCGGCCGCCGAGGTGGTATTCCAGGACCGACGCCTGATACCGCTTCCCCTCGCACTCCTCGCAGGTGGTGGCGACCCCTGCCATGATCGCCAGGTCGGTGTAGATCACCCCGACGCCGTTGCAGTTGGGGCAGGCGCCCTCGGAGTTGGCGCTGAACAGCGCCGGCTTCACGCCGTTGGTCTTCGCGAACGCCTTGCGGATCGGGTCGAGCAGTCCGGTGTATGTCGCCGGGTTGCTGCGCCGCGAGCCGCGGATCGCGCCCTGGTCGACCGACACCACCTCCGTGCCGCGGGGGATCGATCCGTGCACCAGTGAGCTCTTGCCGGAGCCGGCGACGCCGGTGACGACGCAGAGCACCCCGAGCGGGATATCGACGTCGACGTCCTGGAGGTTGTGTGTTGTCGCGCCGCGGATCTCCAGAGTGCCGGTGGGCTTGCGCACATCCTCCTTGACGGCGGCGCGGTCGTCGAAATGGCGGCCGGTGATGGTGCCGCTGGCCCGCAGCCCCTCGACGGTGCCCTCGAAGCAGACGGTGCCGCCCCCCGTACCGGCACCGGGGCCGAGGTCGACGACGTGGTCGGCGATGACGATGGTCTCCGGTTTGTGCTCCACAACGAGCACTGTGTTGCCCTTGTCCCGCAGTTGCCGCAGCAGGTCGTTCATCCGCTGGATGTCGTGCGGATGCAGTCCGATAGTGGGCTCGTCGAAGACGTAGGTGACGTCGGTGAGCGCCGACCCGAGATGGCGGATCATCTTGACGCGCTGCGCCTCACCGCCCGACAGCGTGCCCGACGGCCTTTCGAGCGACAGGTATCCCAGTCCGATCTCCACGAACGAGTCGAGGGTGTGCCCCAGCGCAGCGAGCAACGGCGCCACCGACGGCTCGTCGAGGCCGCGGACCCATTCGGCGAGGTCGCTGATCTGCATCGCGCAAGCGTCGGCGATGTTGATCCCGCTGATCCGCGAGGAGCGGGCCAGCTCGCTGAGCCGAGTGCCATCGCATTCCGGACAGGTGGTGAAGGTGACCGCCCGGTCCACGAACGCCCGGATGTGCGGCTGCAGCGCATCGGGGTCCTTGGCCAGGAACGACTTCTGCACCTTCGGGATCAGCCCTTCGTAGGTGAGGTTGACACCGTCGACCTTCACCTTGGTCGGCTCTTTGTAGAGGAAGTCGTTGAGCTCCTTCTTGGTGTATTTGCGGATCGGCTTGTTGGGGTCGACGAAGCCCGACTCGGCGTAGACCCGCACCGTCCAGAAACTGTCCGACTTCCAGCCCGGGATGGTGAACGCGCCGTCGGCGAGCGACTTGGAGTCGTCGTAGAGCTGAGTGAGATCTATATCGGAGACTGCGCCCCGGCCTTCGCAGCGCGGGCACATGCCGCCGGTGATGCTGAAGCTGCGACGCTCCTTCACGGTCCGTCCGGCGCGCTCGATCGCGACCGCACCCGCTCCGCTGATCGAGGCGACGTTGAAGGAGAACGCCTGGGGCGAGCCGATGTGCGGCTGCCCGAGTCGGCTGAAGAGGATGCGCAGCATCGCGCTGGCGTCGGTGGCGGTACCGACTGTGGAGCGTGGGTCGGCACCCATCCGCTGCTGGTCGACGGTGATCACGGTGGTCAGCCCTTCGAGCACGTCGACCTCGGGCCGCGCCTGGGTCGGCATGAAGCCCTGTACGAAGGTGCTGTAGGTCTCGTTGATCAGCCGCTGCGACTCTGCGGCGATGGTGCTGAACACCAGCGAGCTCTTGCCCGAGCCGGAAACGCCGGTGAACACCGTCAGCCTGCGCTTGGGGATCTCGATGCTGACGTCCTGGAGATTGTTCACGCGGGCGCCGTGCACACGGATCAGATCGTGGCTATCGGCAGCGTGCGGCGATGTCGTTTTCGTCCTCGTGGCCGTGGTCATCGTGTCTCCATCTGTTGCGCGGGCCGTGTTGGCGGTGTCCGTCGTCGTGGCCTCGCTCGATCTAATCAGGCTTCGACCAGTGCGGTCGGTTCATCCCTCGTCGGCGTGCCCGGCCGAGTCGTCGGATCGACCGGTGGCAGCTCGCGGTCGAGCTCGTCGACCTCGCGCCGAGCCTCGATGCGCCGCGAGGTCATTCAGTACGTGATGGCCCGGGTGCGGGCGACGAGTCACCGGCCATCTACGCCCATAGCTGAGCTCGGTCTCGAGCCGCCCGGGAGCCTGTGCGGCATATATCGGTCGTGCGGGGTGACGGCCGCCGCTCGATGCACGTGCTCCTCGAGGTGCCGTCTGTGCAGGTCATTGCCGCGATCGCCGGACGGCTCAGCGCAGCTCCTGGATGCGGATAAGGTTGCCCGCGGGATCACGGACCGCACAGTCGCGAACGCCGTACGGCTGCTCGGTCGGCTCTTGAACGATCTCAGCGTCGCTGGCCTGCATCCGCTCGAAGGTTCCATCGAGGTCCTTGGTAGCCAGGAGGATGCCGCCGTAGGTGCCCTTGGCCATCATCTCGAGGATGACACGGCGCTCGTCGTCGGTGATGCCGGGGTCGACGGCAGGCGGATGCAGGACGATAGAGGTTCCGGGCTGGTCGGCGGGGCCGACGGTGATCCAGCGCAGCCCGTTGTATCCGACGTCTTTGCGGATCTCGAAGCCGAGGGTGTCGCGATAGAAGGCCAGTGCGGCGTCCGGGTCGTCCTGGGGCAGGAAGCTCGAGTGAATGGTGATGTCCATGGCAATCAGGCTAATTGCGGGTCGGCGACCTGCGCTTCTCGATTCCTGATCGGTCGGGTCACCTGTTTCGCCACGCAGGACGGCATCCCCGCCGTCGCGAGCGCGGCCTCGCGCCGGTAGGTGCTGGGCGGCATCCCGACCAGCTCGGCGAAGCGAGTGCTGAAGGTGCCCAGCGACTGGCAGCCGACCGCGAAACAGACCTCGGTGACACTGAGGTCGCCACGACGCAGCAGCGCCATCGCGCGCTCGATACGTCGTGTCATCAGGTAGCCGTACGGCGATTCGCCGTAGGCGAGGCGGAACTGGCGGCTGAGGTGCCCGGCCGACATGTGTGCGTCGCGGGCGAGCGCCTCCACGTCCAGTGGCTGTGTGTATTCCCTGTCCATCCGGTCGCGGACGCGGCGCAGTCGCGCGAGGTCGCGCAGGTTCTGTTCCGTGGCGGGTTTGCTGGTCACTTCGGCGATCGTCCCATGTCGCGCCGTGGTTGACCAGCGTCGCACGCATTCCACTGCACTCCGGTCTGTGGTCTGCTCCCTGTTCAAGACAGTGGTCTACGAACTCGGGCGCGGCTGGTGACGGCGTTGAGCAAGGACCGGCCGGACCTGACGGAGTTCGTCGACAGCAAGGACTCGAGGTACCGCGGCACGAGTCGGCGGTGCGAGGCGGATCAGGTGGGTGGAGCCTGTTGTTCGAATGCCGCCAGGATCTGTGGCAGTGCGATGCCGGCGGTGCTGCCGTGGTCGATATCGCCGAGGTCGATCAGGGTGACCTTGTCGCTGTGCAGTGCTTGTAGGCAGTGCTCGGAATTGGCGTAAGGGACGTCGCGATCGCCGGATGCGGCATAGAGGTGGACCGGGACGCGCGGTGTCCAGTCGCAGGTGCCGTCGGTGTCGGCGACGGCGTCGCGTGCGACTCCGGTGGGGTTGCGTGACCAGGCGATGAACTTGGGCGTCAACAGTTGTTGTGGCGCGGTGAGCAGCGCGGCGCCGATAGCGATTTCGGTGTGGTTGCCGTCGAAGAGCGCCTCTACTTCGGCGGCATACGGCTCCTGGAATGCTTCGGTGGGGCTGTTGTAGAGATGGTGGATGCGGTTCATCGAGGTGAGCCAGTATGCGAAATAGAAGACCGCGCTCGCGGGCCTGGCCCGGCCGTCCAGTGCTGCGGGCGTCTGCACGTTCTGCAGGTCGTAGGGTCCGCTCACCGGGGCCAGCGCCGCGAGTCCGAAGTCGGGGACCTGGCCGGTGTGCAGGGCCTTGCCCAGCGCCGTCGCCGCCTGGCCGCCTTGAGAGAATCCGGTGACCAGGATGTCCTGGTCTAGTTCGCGTTGCGCGCGGGCTGCTACCGTCCGGGCCGCGCGCAACAAGTCGACCGAGGCGCTGACTTCTGTCGGTGCGTGGGTGTAGGGATGGAACCCCGGGCCTTCGCCGAGTCCCAAATAGTCCGGCGCGACCGCCGCATAGCCTGCCGCGGCGAACATGATCGTGCGTGCCCGGTCCGGGCGGGTGGCCCCGTTCACCGACGGTGCATCGCTCTTGAGCGACAGCGTGCCGTGCGCGTAGCTGACCACGCGCAGCCTGCGGGAGTCGGTGCGCGGCAGCACGACCAGGCCACTTGCGGTCGTCGGCCGGCCGCTGGTGTCGATGGTCCGGTACACGACGCGATAGGCGTCGACACCGTTGCGGACCGAGGAGTTCAGGTACGTGCTGGTGTCGGCTGCCGACATCTGGGCGACCGGTGTTTCCGAGACGATCTCGCCGCGGGTCGTCTGCGCGGCGGGTGTCGAGATCGCGGGGCTGTCTGCGGACGGTTTGTCTTCGGCCGCGCATGCCGCCGACCCAGCCAGCATCGCGATCGCGCCGAGCACGGCGACCGCGCGACGTGTGGTTCCGATCAAAACTGCGCCCGCCTCTCCTCGGCGAAGTTCACCGCCTGCACAACAGCATTCGCTGCATCCCGCGACGGCCTGCGCGGCACGGTGAACACTCGAACTGTGTCGTCCTTCGACGGCTCGTGCATCGGCCACCGATCGGCTCGATTACACCTTGCACGGCGCCGCGCCGTGCCGAGTTCGTTCGCATTTGTTCGCACCGGACTTCTACCGCAACGTCCGTGGCCGTGGGCTGGACGACGTCGTCACTCAGTGGTGCGATACGAGTTTTGCAGACCGCAGCGCGGAATTGCACGAGGTGATGTCGAGCGAGAACCGCGTCATGGTGTGTGGTGCACCCTCCGCCGTCGGCACATCGGCCATGGGTTCCGGCGGTGGCACGGTCGTCTCATCGAGGGAAGACCGGTGGCCTGGGCGCAGGTGCACATCTTTCGGATTTCCGACAGGTTGGTGGTCGAACACCGGGCCGTGGGTGCTTACGCCCAGTCGTTGGATTCGATCGAAGACCGAAAGCTATGTGACACGGTTCGTCGCGTGTACTATTCGCCCGAATAAAGACCCCACCGCGGGAGCTCGGGCACGGCCGGGCTGAGAGGGCGGACCCGATGTTTCGCCGACCGCATGAACCTGTCCGGGTAATGCCGGCGTAGGGAGTAGTGCTCCGGCATGTCCGCACCGATCCTGGATGAAACCGAACGGCACGAGGCGCCGCTGACCCTCGAGGAGCCCGCACCGAAGGTGCTGTCGTTCTGGGACCAGAGCGCCTTCTGGGCCAATCTCGGCGTCAGCCTCGTCGCATTCACCGGCGCGTATACCGTGCTGGCTCCGAACACCGAGTACGCGCCGCAGATCTCGATCGCCGCCGGCATCCTCGCGATGATCGTGGGCACGGTCCTCGGTGGTGTGATGCTCGGGCTGGCCGCGGTGCCGGGGGCACAGACCGGCAAGCCCGCGATGGTGTTGCTGCGTGGCCTGTTCGGCGCGAAGCTCAGTTACCTGCCGACGGTGCTCAATATCGCTCAGCTCATCGGCTGGGGGACCTTCGAGTTGATCGTCATCGGCAATGCCGCCGAAGAGCTGTTCGACGGCGGTCCGCACTGGCTGTATGTGGTGGTGGCCGGTGTGCTGACGACGGTGCTGACGATCTGGCCGCTCGGCTCGGTCCGGATGCTGCGCCGGTTCGTGACCGTCGGTGTCGTGATCGCTCTGATCTGGTTCTACATCCAGTTCCTGCACAAGGGTCTGCCCGACCTGACCACCAATCCCGGCCCCAAGGGTGCTGGGCCGTTCGGTGTCGACTGGAGTTTGTTCTGGATCGCCACCGATGCGGCGTTGGCCGTGTCGATCTCATGGGTGCCGGTCGCGGCCGACTACACCCGCCATTCCCGCAGCACCGGCGCCGCCTTCGGCGCGGCAAGCGGGGCGTATGCGATCACCCAGATCGTCGCCTACATCCTCGGCTTGTTCGCGCTGGCCCTCGCGACCGGTGATGGCGGCCAGTACACGCCGTTCCTGCAGGTGAGTCTCGGTGCGGTGTTCTTCTTCGTTTTCGTATTGCGAGAGGCCGATCAGTCCTTCGCCAATGTGTACTCCACGGCGGTGTCTATCCAGAACCTCACGCCGCGCATCGACCGTCGGGTGCTGTCGATCGGGCTCGGCGCGCTGATCACGGTGCTGGCGCTGCAGCTGAAGATGGAGAACTACTTCGGTTTCCTCGGGTTGATCGGTTCGGTGTTCGTCCCGCTGCTCGGTGTGCTCGTCGCCGACTTCTTCCTGCGCGCGAAGGGGAACTGGAATACCGCACCGGATGCACCGTCGCGCTGGGGGATGATCGTCGCCTGGCTGGTGGGCTTGTCGGTGTATCAGCTCATCAACCCGGGTGACGCGGGCGTCTGGACGGACTTCTGGGTGAACATCCAGGAGAGGCTGCACTTCACCAAACAGCCGTGGATGAGCGCGTCACTGTTGTCGTTCCTGGCCGCGGTGCTGGTGGCCTGGATTGTCGGGCGGGTCGCGACCGCTCGGAAATCGGCCTGACAGCACCGCGATTCGCGCATGGTCAGGTTCTAGACGATCAAGGGTTGGCGGTCCGGTCGGGTGCGACGCCAGGCCACCGCAAGAAACGCGATCAGACCCAGCAGCGGGAGGGTACCGATGGTCCAGCTCAGCGGCAGGGGTGGTCCGGGTTGGTCGAGAACTTCGACGCCGTCGAGGGTCCCTTCACCGTGCCCGAGCGGCCCGTCGATGGCGAAGGCGAAGCGATAGCTGCCGGGGTCGTCGAACGCTTTGACATCCAAGCCCCACGAATCGCGTTTGCGCGGGTGCCGCACCAGTGGGGCGGCGCGGCGTCCGGGCTTGATCGCGGGGCCGGTCACGCGCAAGGTTCCGGACTTGTCTGCGATACCGCCATCGGGCATAAAAGTGAAGTCCAGGGACTTCATCGCACGCAGGGGCCAGGTGGAGAACCCGACGGTGAGGCTGTAGGGGCCGGCCTGGACCCGCTCGGTGTGCACGATGTCTACCGGCGCGTACGCGGCGGCCGGTGCGATCGCGACCAGCGACAGTGTGACAGCGGCGAGCACGGCGACAGCGAGTCTGCGCGGCACGATCATCGATGGTCCTCCGTCGCGGGAATGAGTGCGGGCAGCATGGTGGTGAATCGGCCGCCGAGGAACCCGGCGAGCAATCCGAGCGGAATCCCGAGCAGCGTGACCGTCAGAACATCGGCGAAGGCGAGGTGCGACGTGGCATGGGTGAGGTTCATTTGCAGCGGAAAGCTCACCCCGACGATCACGCCGGTCGCGACACCGGCCACCAACACGATCTTCTTGGCGTCGTAGCCGCGAGTGCGGGCCGACCAGAACAACCCTTCGACGACCAGGGCCGCCACGATCAAGAACATCGGCATGATCGCGGGCAGCTCCGGTGGCCGGCCGGTGAGACCGTCACGCAGCGGCAGCCCGATCGCCGAGGCATAGGTTTCGGCAGCCCACGGCGAGAACCACCACAGGATCGCCTGCATCGCTCCCAGCGAACCTGCGATGGCGACGGCTGCCCCGGCGCGGGCCAGCAACGCGGCGCCGAGGATCAGCAGCATCGGCCCGAACAACACGATTCCGAGAATGGTCGGATCGGCGGGCAGCTGCAGGTTGTTCAACGCGTTGGTGGGGATCGGCGCAAAGGTGATCAGGATCGGGATCGCCACCACGATGCCGACCCGGCCCCAGCGATGGTCACGATGGGCGGCGAAAACGATGACGCTGCCGATCATGGTGAGCGTGATCGACAGGAACAGCGCCACGTGCGAGGGGGTGTTCAGCACCGCGTCGAAGCCGTAGATCGAATGCCACTCCAGATCGAGGAGACCGTAGAGCAGGAACAATGCCGCACCAGCTCCGGCGATCATGTAGCCGAGCGGTGCGGTGAGATTGCTGCCGAACACCCGTATGGGTGTGCCGCCCATACGGGGCACCGGGCGTCCGGCGCGTTGGGCGGAGGTGGCGATGAGAACCATGGCGAGGCTGGCAAACCCGGAGATCGCGCTGCCGGAGTACAGGAACAGATGCGGCAGGGTGAAGAAGGTGTCGGGGCCGACTTCGTTGTGCCACTGGATATCCCAGCTCAAGCCCACCAGTGTGACAGCGGTGCCGAGTACGACACCCCAAGCCCCGATACGAGCCGCCGTGCCATTGTCGGAGGCGGCAGCCGGTTCCGCGGTGGTCACCGACGGTCCGGCACGGTCTGCGGACGTGTCGGACGATGCTGGGGTGCTCATGACGGGCAGTCCTTTCTCTGGTCCTGCTGCGGTGGTTGTTCCTGACGCGTGTGGGTGGCCTCGATGTCAGCCACCGACCCAGACCGGCAGCGTGAGCTGCTCGCCGCCGTCGTGGGTATCGATGGACAGCCGCAGGTCCCAGGGACCGGTCATCATCAACGCCACATCGGTCAGATGGAAGTGGCCGGGCCTCGTGGGCGCCGCCGTTACCGGCTGTCCGGCGTGGCCCATGAGCGACTGGTTCGCCTGAAACTGCACTGCGGCATGGTCGATCGGAACACCGGCCCGGTCGGTGATCGTGACGTCGATGTCGGTGATGCCCAGGCGCAGCCTGTCGACAGTGACGGTTACGAGGTGCTGAGCTGTGCCGGTGTTCAGCACCACCGGGCCGGCCGAGCGTGGCCACACGAGCCACACGAGGACGGCGATGACCACGATGACGGCGCCACCACCACCGACGAGAACACCACACCGCCGCGAACCCCGGCTGGTCACCGGCGTGGCGCTCACCGGTGCGCTCCCGCCGTCGGGGCGGCCGCTACATCGAGTACGACCGGGACAGTGAGCACGGTGTAGTGCCGTTCGACCTGGATCCACAGCCGATATCGGCCCGCGGAAGGAAAGGTATAGGTGAAAGGGACATCGGGTCCGTAGGCGGCCACGGTTTCGTCGGGGGCGCTGTCGCCGTTCACGGACGGCATCAGCATGGTTCCCCGACTCGCGGCCGCAGTTGTGCCACCCATCTCGTGCATACCGCTCATCCCCGACATACCTGCCATCGATGTCGAGCCCATCGAGTGCGCGTGTCCCCAGACGGGCGAATCCTCCACGGCCGCAGCGATGTCGGTGCGATCGGTATCCGGCAGCGGTCCAGCCATGATCAAGTGCCCGACCATGCCGAGCCAAGGTTGCAAGTCTGCGGTGTCGCCGACCTCGACAGTGAGGGTGATCGGTGTGCCTGCTACCGCGGTCGTAGTCCTGACCGTGATGGGGTTGGCGTCCACGACCGTCGATGCGGTGGTGGACGTTGTGCCCAGAGACACCGCGCGCACCGGCGGCACCGGTGCTGTCACACCCGGTGCGACAACGAAACCGGTTGCGGCGCGCACCATTTGGATCCCGCCGCCGCGGCGGGCCAGCTCGGCCGAGAGGGCATGATGCCCGGGCTCGGGCGCGGCTAGATGGACTTGATAGCGGCCGGGGGCGATCCGGATCGGGTGCAGATGCGACAGTCGACCGGACGGGCCGACCACCAGCAGATGCATCAGCGCACTGTCGTGGACGAGCAGGTCGTCGACGGGCGCGCCGGTGGCCGCGTCGATCACGACCAGATCGAGCTCGCCCGGCCGCCCGGCCGACAATGGGCCACCTGCGACGGTGAGCAGTACCGGGGGACGGGAGAAGTCCGAGATCAGCGGTTGTCGTAGGGCATAGGGGTTCTCGACATTGTCCACCGTCGGGTCCAGCTGGCCGCCGGGTTGCGGAGGAAGCGGCAGCGACGCCGAGAGCAGCGCCGCGGTCACCGACGCCGCGAGTGCGGCCACCATCCCACCGGCTGGAAGCAGCGCCCACCCGCTGCGGCGGGCGCGAACAGCCATCAGAATCGACACGGGCAGCAGCACCCCCGCGACCAAGAACCCGCCGTAGACCAGACGCTCCGGCGGTGAGGTGACCTGTGCAGGCACGATGAACGGGATCCGCGCCACGCGCACGCCGTCGCCGACGGCCAGCTCCCAGGGCCCGGCCCGATCCATTACCAGTGTGGCCGAGTACATCCCGGGTGTGCCGCCGAGGTCGATCACCGTCTCGGTGCTGGGCGCTCCCGGGGCAGGTGCCCTCGGGTGCGCTGCTGCTCCGGTCGGTGTCGCCGCCAGGGTGAGTCGGCCTGCGGCAGTCCCGGTGTGAGTGACGACGTCTACGCGAAGTGGGCCGGGCACGCTGGTCACCCGGCGCAGCACAAGAGTCAGTTCACGATCTCCGAGGCTTTGGGCGACCGACACGTCCGCGCCCGAGGCGGGCGAGTCGGCGAACGCCGATGCCACGCAGACGGACACGAACAGCGCGCACAGTCCTGTGACGAGCAGGACACGGCCGCGAACGGCAAGAGCGGCAACGGTCACCGCCGCCATGGTAGGGGTGCAAACCGCTGAGATCATCACCTCCGGTGGGGATTTGGTCTCCCTCGCCGGAGTGATGCCGCAGTGGGGGAAGTCCTGGATAATCCGACGCCCAACGGACGTTCGCGCGCGGTGGTGCAGTCCGGATTTTGTGTAGGGTGGGCTGGTGACGGACTCTGCTGTCGGCGATCCCGCCGTACCGACCCTGTTCGAATGGGCGGGCGGCATGTCGGCCTTCGAGGCATTGACCACCGCGTTCTACCGTGAGGTCCTGCAGGACGATGTGGTCGGCCCACTGTTTCGCGGCATGGACCCCGGGCATCCGAAATATGTCGCGATGTGGCTTGCCGAAGTCTTCGGTGGGCCCGAGACCTATAGCAGCGAGCGCGGCGGCTACCACCACATGGTGCGTCAGCACCTCGGCAAAGCGATCACCGAACCGCAGCGGCGGCGCTGGGTGAATCTGCTCATGGACGCCGCCGACGAGGTCGGTCTGCCCGCCGACCCAGAATTCCGCGCTGCGTTCGCCTCCTATATCGAGTGGGGCACCCGTATCGCGCAGACGAACTCACAGCCCGAGGCACACCCGCCACTGGATGCGCCGATGCCGCATTGGGGCTGGGGCGTCGCGCCGCCTTATCAGCCGTAGGTTCTGTACTGGGATGTGGTCGACGCCGACGTTGGGTTAACGCTGTTATCGTCGATAGCGCCCATAGCGCCGGGCGGGAGTGGACCGTGCGCTGCACCCTGCGCCAACAAGGACGAATCCTGTTGAAGTACGTTCCGCGTGTTGTTCTGTTCCTGGCGATTCCCGCCGTGCTGTTCCTGCTGCCCTGGTGGACGGTGGTCGAGGCGCCGACCGGCGGCGCAGGCGCGCTGTTCTGGCTGGGGTCGGCGGTGTTTGTGCTCGGGTTCCTCTGCCTGCCCGCGACGATGTTCCTCGGACACGGGCCCGCACAGTCGGATGCCGCATCCATCGTCGGCGACACGTTGCTCGGTGTGATGTGGGTGGTGTTCAGTTGGTCGGTGATCGGCAACCTTGCCCGGGTCGGGTTGATCGTCGCCGGGGTGGAGGATCCGGGGCGGTCGCGCATCGTCGCGGCCGGAGTGCTCGCGGTGGCGGCCGTGTTGACGGTGTGGGGAATCGTCGAGGCTCGGCGGGTGCCTCGGGTGCGCACAGTGGAGGTGTCGATCCCTGGACTCGGGCGCGGACTCGACGGGCTGCGGATGGTTGTCATCACCGATACCCATTTCGCGGCGCTGGACCGGTTGCGTTGGTCGGAGCGGGTGGTCGAGGTCGTCAACGCGCAGCGGCCCGATATCGCTTGCCACGCAGGCGATCTCGCAGATGGGTCGGTCGCGAAGCGGCGCGCGCAGGTGGATCCGCTCGGCAAGGTGGAGGCCGAGCTCGGCAGGTTCTACATCACCGGAAACCACGAATACTTCGGCGATGCGCCCGGCTGGATCGAGCACATGGCCTCGATCGGTTGGCAGCCGCTGCACAATCAGCACGAGACCGTCGGCCGTGGCGGGGATCACCTGGTGATGGCGGGCATCGACGACCCGACCGGTGTCGGGCTCGAAGGCCATGGCCCGAACCTGTCTGCCGCCCTCGCGGGCGCGCAACCGAACACACCGATCGTGCTGCTCGCCCATCAGCCCCGCCAGGTTGCCGAAGCCGCCGCCGCGGGTGTCGCACTGCAGATCTCCGGCCACACCCACGGCGGTCAGATCTGGCCGTTCCACTACCTTGTTCGGCTCGAGCAGCCGGTGATCGCGGGACTGAGCAGGCACAGCGCGGGCACCCAGCTGTACACGAGCCGCGGCACCGGATTCTGGGGCCCGCAGCTGCGGGTTTTCGCGCCCAGCGAGATCACCGTCCTGGTGTTGCGGTCACCACAGAGCTGACCAGAGTTCGTGGGCGGCGCGGCGCGCGTTCTCGTCGGGGAGACGCTCGCACGTCGGCGCCGTCCGAATCGGGCTAGTTGACCGCGATCGCCTCGGCGCCGGTGACCGCGACCAACTCGTCGAAAGTGGTCGGGAAAACGGTGTGCGGGTGTCCGGCGGCCGCCCAGATCTGCTGCTGCACGGCCAAGGTCTCATCGATCACCGTCCGGATCGGAGCCGGGTGCCCGACCGGGGCCACACCGCCGATGGCCTGGCCGGTGTGTTCGCGAACGAATGCGGCACTCGCACGAGCGAGTTCGGGGACGCCCAGGTGCGCGGCGACCTTGCCGGTGTCGACCCGATGCGCGCCACTGGTGAGTACCAACAGCGGGCTGCCGCCGGTATCGAAGATCAGGCTGTTGGCGATCGCCGCGACCGGGCAACCGAGTTGTTCGGCCGCGGCGACCGCGGTGGGAGCGGTCTCCGGCAGGACCCGAACCGCTGGGGTCACTCCGGCCGCACGCAGGGCGGCCTCGACGGCGAGCACGGTTGGCTTGCGGGCGATCTCGTCCATGGCGGCAATCCTAGCCGCGGCCTTCCCCGCCGACCGGTCAGGCGCAGGCGACCAAGCGAGCCGCGTTGGCGGTTTCGTCGTCGGCGGCCTCGTTGGCCGCCAGCTCGGCCTGGACGCGGTCGCGGTAGCGGGCGACCTCGCGGTCGGTGTCGGCAGCGTCCCAGCCGAGGTAGGGGCCGATCAACCAGGCGATCTCCGGCGCAGCGGCCAGGCCGCGGTCCCTGGACTCGATGGAGATCCGGGTGCGACGCGTAAGGACATCGTCGAGATGCAGCGCACCCTCATGGGTGACCGCGTAGACGATTTCGGCGGCGAGGTATTCCTCGGCGCCGGTGATCGGCTTGCCGAGGTCGGCGTCGGCGGCGATCAGCTCGAACAGGTCGCAGACGGCGGAGCCGTAGCGGCCGAGCAGTCGTTCGACGGTGCTGGTGGACAGTCCGGCTCGCTGAGCGACGCTGTGCACGTCGGCGGCCAGTTCCTGGTAGCCGACCGCGCCGAGTAGCGGCAGATGCTCGGTCACCGACGGCGCGGCCGCGCGCCCGAGACCCTCGACGGCAGCGTCGACGACGTCGGCGGCCATCACCCGGTAGGTGGTGTATTTGCCGCCCGCGATCACCAGCAGGCCCGGAACCGGTTCGGCGACAGCGTGTTCACGCGAGAGGGTGGCGGTGTCGCTGGAGGCGCCCGACAGCAGTGGGCGCAGACCGGCATAGGTGCCGACGATGTCGGCGCGGGTCAGCGGCTCGCGCAGGACCGCGTTGACGTGGTCGAGCAGATACTGCACGTCGGCATTGCTTGCCGAGGGATGATCCTTGTCCAGAGACCAATCGGTGTCGGTGGTGCCGATGATCCAGTGGTTGCCCCACGGAATCACGAACAGCACGCTCTTCTCGGTGCGCATGATCAGCCCGGTGCCCAGGTCGAGGCGTTCGCGCGGAACCAGAATGTGCACACCCTTGGAGGTGCGGACATGAAACGGGAACTCCACGCCGGTCATCTGGTTCATCTCGTCGGTCCACACGCCGGTCGCACTGATCACGCGGCGAGCGCGCACGCTGTATTCGCGGCCGGATTCGACATCGGTGACGTGCGCGCCGACGACGCGGGCACCGTCGCGCAGTAGGCCGGTCACCTTGGTGCGGGTCAGTACCGTGGCGCCATGCTGCGCTGCGGTGCGGGCAATCGTCATGGTGTGGCGGGCGTCGTCGACCTGTGCATCGAAGTAGCGGATGGCGCCGGTCATCGCGTCGGCACGCAGCGCGGGCGCCAAGCCCAGTGCCCGTGTACGCGACAGATGCCGGTGCATCGGCAGTGCCCGTGCGCCGCCCATGGTGTCGTAGAGTGCGACGCCCGCACCGATGTAGGCGCGCTCCCACACCCGATGCTGGAGCGGCAGCAGGAACGACACCGGGCGGACCAGGTGCGGCGCCAGTTTGCGCAACAGCAGACTGCGTTCCTTCAGTGCCTCGCGCACCAGCGCGAAGTCGAGCTGCTCGAGATAGCGCAGTCCACCGTGGATGAGTTTGCTCGACCGGCTCGACGTGCCTGCCGCGAAGTCCCTGGCTTCCACCAGGGTCACCGACAGGCCGCGCGCGGCGGCATCGAGGGCAGCGCCTGCGCCGACGACGCCGCCGCCGATGACGAGGACATCGATTTCGTGGTCGCCCAAGGTGTTCAGCGCGGCAGCGCGGTAGGCGGGGTCCAAACGAGCGGACACAGCGTTCTCCTTGTTTCAGTGCTAGTCAGTAGTCGATAACGGGTTGTCGAGGCTTTTCAGTCCTCGCCGTCGATCCAGTCGAGGGTGCGCGCGACCGCCTTTTTCCAGCGGGCGTAGCCGCGCTCGCGCTGGTGTTCACTGCCAGTCGGGTTCCAGCGTTTGTCCTCGTGCCAGTTCTGCACGAGTTCGTCTGTGCTGCCCCAGAATCCGACGGCGAGACCGGCGGCGTAGGCGGCGCCGAGCGCGGTCGTCTCGGCGACCATCGGACGCGACACGGCAACGCCGAGGAAGTCGGCCTGCAGCTGCATACACAGTTCGTTGGCGGTGACGCCGCCGTCGACGCGCAGCACGTCCAGCCGCACCCCCGAGTCGGCCTCCATGGCTTCGACGACATCGCGGGTCTGGTAGCAGATGGATTCGAGGGTCGCGCGCGCGAGATGGGCGTTGGTGCTGTAGCGCGAAAGACCGACGATCGCGCCACGGGCATCGGATCGCCAGTAGGGCGCGAACAGTCCGGAGAATGCGGGCACGAAGTACACCCCGCCGTTGTCCTCGGCTTGGCGCGCCAACGATTCACTTTGTGCAGCACCGGAAATGATGCCGAGTTGATCACGTAGCCACTGCACGGCCGAGCCGGTCACCGCAATCGAGCCCTCCAGCGCGTACACCGGCTTCTCGGCACCGAACTGATAGGCCACGGTGGTGAGCAGCCCGTGGGTGGATCGCACGATTTCGTGACCGGTGTTGAGCAGTAGGAAGTTTCCGGTGCCATAGGTGTTCTTCGCTTCGCCGGGACGGAAGCACACCTGCCCGACGGTGGCCGCCTGCTGATCACCGAGGATGCCCGCCAGCGGCACCGTGCCGCCGAACGGTCCGTCGGTGCGTGTGGTGCCGAACAGCTCGGGGTTGGCGGAGGGGGCGATGGTAGGCAGCATGGGGCGCGGAATTCCGAACAGTGACAACAGTTCTTCGTCCCAGTCGAGGGTTTCCAGGCTCATCAGCATCGTGCGGGCGGCGTTGGTGGGATCGGTGACGTGCACACCACCATCGGTGCCGCCAGTGAGGTTCCACAGCAGCCAGGTGTCGGTGGTGCCGAAGATCGCCTCGCCTCGTTGCGCATCGGCCGCGACGCCGGGGACGTTGTCCAGGATCCAGCGCAGCTTGCCGCCGGAGAAGTAGGTAGCGGGCGGCAAACCGGCCTTGCGGCGGATGATTTCGCCGTGGCCTGCGCTTTCGAGCTCGGCGGCGATGCGATCGGTGCGGGTGTCCTGCCAGACGATGGCATTGCTGTAGGGGCGGCCGGTCCGGCGATTCCACACCACCGTGGTTTCGCGCTGATTGGTGACGCCGACGGCGGCGAAATCTGCGGCGGTCAGATCGGCCTTGGTGAGGGTGCTCTGAATGACGGCCCTGGTGCGTTCCCAGATCTCGGTGGGATTGTGTTCCACCCAGCCCGGTTGCGGCAGGATCTGTTCGTGCTCGAGCTGGTGACGGGCAATTTCGTTGCCCCCGTGGTCGAACACCATGAATCGGGTGCTCGTGGTGCCCTGATCGATGGCGCCGACATATCTGCTCATGACTGCGCCTCGCCGATGCGCGGCTTCGGGGCGCCGAGGTGCCGTGCGTCGATGACGTGCTCGCTCGTGGCGATCCTGAGCGCCCACCCTGTAGTGGTCGGCAACACATTCGCGACCACACCGACTCCGAGGAGCATCAGCACACCCGCGCCGAGTGCTTCACCCACCAAGATCGAGCCGAAGTTCACCGTTGAGTCTCCGTTCGCCGTGCTAGGTCGCGACCGCGACCGTCGATGCGACGTTACGGACGGATTTCGTCATCGGATACACCTCGCGTTCGACAATGCTGAACGATCGAAGCGTCGGCGCGGTGCTGACGCGGCTACTGTTCGGGCGTCGAGAAGGTCGCTATGGCGCAGGTCTTGCCGAGCGACTCGGGTATTGCTCAGAGATTGCCGCGCGTTCGACATTGTCGAACCCCAGGGTTCCGGTTAAGTTTCCGGTTATGCCAGGTCCGATCCAATCGATCGAGCGAGCGGCGGCCGTACTGCGGTTGCTCGCTCGCGGTTCCGGCCGCCTCGGCGTCGCCGATATTGCCGGGGCGCTCGGTCTTGCCAAGCCCACCGCGCACGGCATCCTACGCACCCTGCACGGTGTCGGGTTCGTCGAACAGGACCCGGCCAGCGGCAGGTACCAGCTCGGCGCGGCATTGCTGCACCTGGGCACCAGTTACCTCGACGCCAACGAGCTGCGTTCACGCGCGATCAACTGGGCCGACGGGCTTGCCGCGCGCACCGGGGAGTCGGTGCGGATCGGAGCCCCGGCCGAGGGGACTGTGGTGGTGGTCCATCACGTCTTTCGACCCGACAACAGCGAACAGGCACTCGAGGTCGGGGAGTTGCTGCCGCCGCACGCGACCGCGCTCGGCAAGGTGCTGCTGGCCTACGACTCCGACCTGGCGGCCGCGGTGCGCGGTAGCGACCTGCCCTCGCTCACCCGGAGAACGATCGTCGACCGCGTCCTGCTCACCAGGGCGCTTACCGAGGTGCGCCAGGCCGGATGGGCCGGTGACACCGAGGAATTCCGGCCGGGCGAAGCGGGCATCGCGGCGCCGATCCGCGCCCATGGTGGACTTGTGGTCGGCGCCATCGGCATCAGCGGCCCCGTCGACCGGCTGTGCGACGCGAAGCTGCGGCATCGGCCCGCGCTGGTGGGTCATGTGCTCGACGCCGCGCACGCCGTGTCGCGTGATCTGGGTGCGGGACACTGACCTTCCCGCGCCGTACCGGGTGGTTACTCGACCGCCGTGGGTACGACCCGAATTCGCTCTCCGGCCGTGACCCGCGGATGCGGCCACCGATCCCGACAGGAAGTAGCTGCGGATGACACAACGCTTTGTGCTGGCGATCGATCAGGGCACCACCTCCACCCGGTGCATCCTGTTCGATCAGCGAGCCCGCCTGGTCGGTGTGGCGCAGCGTGAACATCAGCAACACTATCCGCGGCCGGGCTGGGTCGAGCAGGACGCAATGGAGATCTGGCGCAATATCGACCGCATCGTGCCGCAGGTGCTGCGCGACTCCCGCATCACCGTCGATCAGATCGCCGCCCTCGGCATCGCCAACCAGCGGGAGACCACGGTGGTATGGGATCGCGCCACCGGCACCCCGCTGCGCCGCGCCATCGTCTGGCAGGACGTGCGCACCGAAGAGCTGGTCCACGAACTGGCGGCGAAACCCGGTGCGGACCGGATCCGTGAACTGTGCGGCCTACCCCTGGCCACCTACTTCGCCGCACCTCGGCTGCGCTGGCTGCTCGACACCACTCCTGGTCTGCGCGCGCGGGCCGAACGCGGCGAAGTCCTGTTCGGCACCATGGAATCCTGGCTGATCTGGAACCTCACCGGCGGCGTCGACGGCGGCAGCCACGTCACCGATGTCACCAACGCCAGCCGCACCCTGCTGATGAACCTGGCCACGCTCACCTGGGACGAGGAGCTGCTCGGTTTCTTCGACATCCCCGCCGCGATGCTGCCCCGGATCCAACCCTCGACCGGGGACTACGGCACCACGCGCCGCGTCGTGCCCGGCATTCGTATCGCCGCGGCTCTCGGCGACCAGCACGCGGCCCTGTTCGGCCAAACCTGTTTCGCCCGTGGGGAAACCAAGTGTACCTATGGCACCGGCGGCTTCCTGATGATGAACACCGGCGCCGAACTGGTGCAATCCACCCACGGTCTACTCACCACCATCGGCTATCAGATCGGCCCCGAGCCGGTCTACGCCCTGGAAGGCCCGATCGCGGTCACCGGCTCCCTGGTGCAATGGGTCCGCGACAATATCGGCCTGGTGGCCAGCGCCCCCGAAATCGAAACCCTCGCCCGCACAGTGGAAGACAACGGTGGCTGTTACATCGTCCCCGCCTTCTCCGGTCTCTATGCCCCGCACTGGCGCAGCGACGCCCGCGGCCTCATCGCGGGCCTCACCTCCTACATCACCAAAGGCCACATTGCCCGCGCCGTGTTGGAAGCCACCGCGTGGCAGACTCGTGAAGTGGTCGACGCGATGAACGCCGACTCCGGCCTGCAAGCCGAAACCCTGCGTGTCGACGGCGGCATGACCTCCGACAACCTGCTCATGCAGATCGTCGCCGACGTACTCGACATCCCCGTCATGCGCCCCTTCGTCCCCGAAACCGTCTCTCTCGGAGCGGCTTACGCCGCTGGGCTGGCCGTGGGCTACTGGCCGGACCTCGAAGGCCTGCGCAACAACTGGCGCCTGGCAGGACAGTGGATGCCACAGATGGATCCCGAACTGCGTGCCGAGGAATACGACAATTGGAAGCGCGCGGTATCGCTGACCTTCGGCTGGTCACGCTCGAAACGGGCGCGCGATGGCACCGGGCCGGCGTCATGATCTTGTCTCTGACGAAAGATATTGCCGGACAACAGATTTTCCGTTGATACGGCGGCGGCGCGACGAGACGGTCAGAATCAAAGAGTGACCGAATTCCTACTAGCACCCGAGCGGCGAGACGAGCTTGCTGCCCTGCTCGGCGATGACGCGCGGTTTCGGGCCGAGTATCCGACAGTGGCGGACTACCTCGATACCGTCCCGCGGTTGCCCGGCAGCGGTGATGACGAGGCCGATCGTGCGTTCGACATTCGACTGCTGCATTACATGACCGGCGGGCCGAGCGACAACCCGTATTGGGACATCGTCGCTCCCGCTGTCACTGACCGGGCGGGGGAGCCGGGTCGGGTGGTGAACGGGGGGCGAGACAACGGAAGCGCGCGACTGGGGTACGCACAGACCGTTCTGCAGGCTGCCTATGCCTACGCCATCCCTTCGCCGGAAACCCTGAGCTGGATCGCGCAGGTGTGCGGAGGCAGGCGGGTGCTCGAAGTCGGGGCCGGTCGCGGATACTGGGCCGCTCAGATTGCCAGGGGCGGAGGCGAGGTGCTCGCATTCGATTCCGAACCCCCCGGCGTTCACGACAACGTGTCTTTCCCCGTTGCCGCAGGTCAACCCGCCACCTGGAGTCGGGTGGGCGATCTGGAGGAACTGTCGGCGCTGCGCGCCGCGAGCGCCGAGGGCGCGGGTGTACTGCTGTTGTGCTGGCCGCCGGGCTGGGGTAATCCGATGGCGTCGGAAGCGCTCGCGTCCTACCGGCGGGCAGGGGGTGATCGCGTCATCTATATCGGCGAGCCGCGCGGCGGAAAGACGGCGAACGACGCCTTCTTCGAGACCCTCGATGCCGAGTGGCAGCTGCTCGATCAGGATTCGAACTTCGTCGCATGGTGGAACCTCGACGACACCGCGCAGTGCTGGCGCCGACGCTCCTGACTTTCGGCGATTCCGCATTGTGTATACACAGCGACGTATACACTTCGGCTCACGCTGTCGAAAGGACCTCGCGATGCCGGAACCCGCATACGTTGCCATCGCCGGCGAAATCGCGAAGCAGATTCGAACCGGCAAGCTGGCGCCCGGTACCCAATTGCACAGCTATTCGGAACTGGCCGAGCGGTATGAGGTCTCGGGTGTTGTCATCCGTCAGGCGGTCGCACTGCTGCTCAGTCAGGGGCTTGTCCGCACTGTGGCCCGCAAGGGAACTTTCGTCTCCGAGCGACCCGATCTGGTCCGGGTATCTCCCGAGCGGCAGTTCGAAAGCGCGGAGGGTTCTTTCGGCAACGAGTCGGATCGTCCGGTGTGCGTAGATCGCGATGTCCGCCGACGTCCAGCGGGCAACCTTGCGGAGCTGCTCGGCATCGCTCCCGACGACGAGGTAATGCACGTGATCACCCGCGTCACCGAGGATGGGCGACCGATCTCGATCTCCGATACCTTTCAGCCCGTCGACCACGTACAGAAGGCCCCGGCGTACCTGGAGGAGACGATCACCGACCGGCCGCCGGTGCCTGAACACGCGACGTGGTTGGGCACCGCCGCAGGCGAACTCGTCAAGACCGTGCACCAGAGATTCATCAATGCCGCCGACGAAGTGGTGATGATCTCCGACGTCAGCTATCCGCGCGATCGGTACAGCGCCTTCGTATTCCGGATGAGACTCGATCACGACCCGGAGGTGGACGGTTTCACATAGCAGACCGATCGGGAGTTGGCCCGTGATCGCTCCGGGTCTCGACAAGAGCGGCCCCCGGTGGTTCCAGCCACCGGGGGCCACAAGCACCAAAGCGGTTCCAGCCGCTTCAGCCTTTCGTATACCTCAGAAGATTGGGCCCCCTGAAGCATGTCCAGCGTAGCTGGCCGGAATGCGATGAAACGCGCGATCGGATTCCTCCGGCGCGACATCTCCGGCGACGACCGGGAGGTCGAGGAAAAAGCGATCAATGATCTCGCGGCGGCCGAGGGCTACCGGCTCGACACCATCGTGACTGTCGGCCCGGAAGTCCCACACCCGTTCAGCCGGATCCTGGTGGCGGTGAGCAGAACCGACGCCGACGCGGTGATCACACCCAGCCACATCCATGTGGCCGATTTCGCTCGTGCGCTGCTCGTGGTTGCCGACTTGATCATCATCACCCCGCACCAAACCTTGCGCCGCGGCGTGCGGCACAGCACAGAAAGCGACCGGCCATGACCAGTTGGCAGTGGATTCTCGTCGTGCTGATAGTCGTCGCGGTCACCGCGGGCGTGCTGTTCGCGACGTCGGTCCTCAACGAACGCCGGGAAGAGCCGATTCCCTACGAGTCTCGCGATCGTGTCGACCGTGAGGCGTTCTGTTCGCTCGGATGGCCCACGGCCGATGCCCCGCCGCAGGATGCGGCCCAGGCCTTCAGCATCGATGAGGCACACACATTGATGCGCACGCACCGGGACTGCCGAGTCGAGTCGTGCCCGTGGAAGCGAGTTGCCTTCCAAACCCTGGTCGCCGCCGGACGGATCAAGCCCGACCTCAGATCCGAGCGTTACGCGCGGTGACCAGGTACCCGGCGGCTACCAGTCGCGGACGGACTCGGCGCCTTCGATGAGGCTTTCACGGGCCCAATCGAGGTCGAGTCTCAGCTCGGCTTCCGCTTCATCGAGGATGTGGTCGAGGGCATCGAAAAGATCCTCGCGGTCGGCGGTGTCGATGAAGGGATCCTGTTCCTCGAGGATGTTGAATGCTTCTCCGTACTCGCGGCCGATTTCGGTTATTCGCCCGATGGTCGGATCGTCCGACAGTGCGGCAAGCACCGCCCGACGCGTCGACTCGTATTGCGCCAGCGCCTTCCGGTACTGGGTGCGGCTGATGTGATCTTCATTCTCCCAGCCGCGCAGTGGGTTCCCGGTATTCTCCGCAACCGCATCGGTAGGGGTTGCGGCCGGGGAAGTCAGCTCGTTCGTGTCGTTCATGCCGGTGATCGTATTGATCCGGAGAGCGTTTTCCGCACCTGGTGATTGCGCCGAGCCTCGGACAAGTCGGCGCGGTGGCAGCGCCCGAAGGGAAGCCTCGTCCACCGTCCGGACCGAGCGCTCCATCGCGGACGTATCGCGAAATTATCAACATGCCCGCACATCCTGAAGCTGCCGGATCACCGGTGAGTGGATGGGATGGAGTGTTGGGATGAACAACCTGAGCCGGTTTGCGGTGGTCGGAGCCACCGGACGCGCAGGGCGAGAACTTGTCGAGGCGCTGCGCCGCGAGGGGCACGAGGTCGTCGAGATCGGTCGATCCGACCGGACGCCGCGCGGCATCGATGTCGTCATCGATATGTCCAGCGCGGCGGCCGAATTGTCGGCATCTCGACTGGGATTGCAGGAAACAGTGGCGGCGGATACCGAACGCGAACTCTTGCCCCATTGCATCGCCGGACCCTTCGCCGACTGGCTGGCAGCCAACTCCGGCGGGCAGGCCGAATGCACCGTTCGGACTCCGTCATCGGCGCACGGCGCGATCGCGTCGCTACCTCGACGGTGACGCGCGTCGTGTTCGCTGGTGCGGGTCCTCGCGCTCGAGCAGGACGACGGACTTTCTCCCCGCACGCGGCAGCGGCGGTCGGTCAGGTTACCGGGCTACGCCGCCGCCGAGCACGCAGCGCTTTGGTAACCGGCGCAACGGAATTGACGAGCATGAACATCAACCGCTCGGCCCTCGAACCTTGTGCGGGCATGATCGCCAACTGCCTGGCGATCTCGAGGCCGTTCGCGATTGCGGTGTTCGCCGCGATCGCGCCATCGTGCACGACAAACACGTCGGTCCCGAGGATATTCAGCGCGCACCCGTTGGGTGCGACCCCGATCAAGGGCTCGGTGCCGTCGAAGGTGCCCCACATGCGCCAGTGCACCGCTGCTCGGTCATCTTGCTCGGTCACCGAGATGATCTCGGCCCGAAAATCGGGCACCGCACGATGGATCGCCCGGAAGTAGTCGACAACGTCCTCGGGCGCGCGCAGTCGGGCGATCCCGACGAAGTCATCGATCGCGCCGGGCTGCCAGCACGCTGCCACCGTCTCCCAGTCCTGCGCCGCGATCGCCTCGATGTACCGACGCGCGACAGCGCCGGGGTTCGTCGGTGTGGTCATCCTGCCAGTCTCCTCTCGTACCGAGCCTGCTCCCCACCGTGCCGAACACAAGCACCCGCCGAGGGCGGTTTCGATGAACATTCTTCGCACGGCCTCCGATTCCGCACCTCGGTAATATCGCGGTATGCACGTGCGGTCGACATGGTGGCGATGACCGAGCGCAAGCCGTTGGGCATTTCCTTCGAATCGTGGATCGACAAGCAGATCCGCGAGGCGACCGAGCGTGGGGAGTTCCAGAACCTGCCCGGTGCGGGAAAGCCTATTCCCGGGGCCGGTGGCGTGGATGACGAGAACTGGTGGCTGAAGAACTACCTCCGGCGCGAAGGTGCGAGCGCTGATGCGATGCTGCCGCCGTCATTGCTGCTGCGTCGTGATGTGGAGCGGCTGCCGGAGGTCGTGCGGGAGTTGGACACCGAACAGCAGGTACGCGAGACAGTGACCGAGCTCAACCGGCGGATCGTCGAATGGCTGCGGCTGCCGACCGGGCCGCACGTTCCGGTCGCGCCGGTCGCTGCCGACGACATCGTCGCGCAGTGGCGCACCGAACGTGGCACGGCACAGCCGAACACCGCCGTGCCGATGAAAGCGATTCCACCGCAGCACGAATCGGAATCCATAGCCGAGCAGGCGAGTTGGTGGCGGCGCATCACGCGGCGTACGAACCGGGGAACTTCCCGCTGAGAGTCGAGCGCGGAGCACAACGGAGTTTGCTCGGCGGCAGCCGGCCTCGACGGGCGGCGCAACCGTCGCTGGATGGCGATCGGCCCTGGTAGCGACTCGCCTGCCGCCAACTGCATCAGATGGGCGCAATCCGGAATATGGTCCTGGCAACGGGCTTTCGCGCCCCATGTCAGCGGACTCGCCGGGCTGCCACGCACCGTCGAGCATCGCGGAGGTTCGGGTTCGCGATCCGCCGACGGTCCACCGCACGGAGCGCGGCCTGCTCGTCTCGCGCCGCCACCACCCGAAAGCCCCGGCCGGCAACGCAATCACCATCGCCACCACCGCCATCGGTTTATCTCGTATCCGCGCCACAAGCCCTGAGCATGCCCGGATGACGCCGTCGAGCGACCGCCCGGCGACCTGCCGCGCGGTCGCTCGAGCTGCGTAAAGCTCTGAGGGGGCAGCCTTTTCATCGGCATCGGGGTCTTCGGCGTGACGAGCTCGTCGTGGAATCGATGCCTTTGCCCGGTCGGGCGGCATCGGCGGGGGATGATGGCTGCATGTCATCGGATCTCGCCGCGGTCATTCGGGCCTGCTGTCCTTTCGGTGACCAGAACTCGAACACATGTGTGATAGTTCCACTGCCGGGCGTTTGCTCGACATGATGGCCCGCGCATACCGCCGAACAGCAAAGACAAGTAGCTGACTACTCGCGATCACGGCCGAACGCTGGTGTCGAATGGGATCTGGAAAGCCAACGGACCCGTGCGTTGGCGAAGTTCGATGGCGGGAGGCGCCATGGCAACCTACAACGTATTCCTCAGCGACGTCTTCGGAGTCCTACAGCCCGCCAGCAAGTTGATCGACGTCATGAATCGGCTGAAGGGCTTCTTCGATCCGATCGCCACGCAGGCCGGGTTCGCGGACGGCGCGCTGATTCTGCCGGTGCCCGCCGAATTCGCCATCGACGATAGATTTCTCGAGGTGCATTTCATCCCGGACGACCTCTCGGCGATCGAGAAATTCGCGAACGATCAGGGTGCGCCGTTGCTCGGGGGTAGAACGTTGATCAGAGCCGTGAATGGTTCTTCGCAAATGCTATCCGAGGTCCGCGGGCTCGGCCACAATGCAGAAATGCTCGCGAAGTTGGCGTTCCACGAATGCATGCACAACAAGCTGAATCGGAGTGGCAGCCAGCTACATCCGGGGCCGTCGATCGTGAATCCGGCGCTCGGGTTGGCGAGCGCGGAACTCGACCAGACGACAGTTATGACCGTGGCGAACACGGCGGAGATGGCCGCGGCGCTGAGCACACCGAGGAAGCAATGGCCCGGCGTGGTTCCCTTCCTGGTGCAACGCCGACTCCGCAAGGAAGCGGGCGACCCATTCTGGAATACGTAGTCGGCGACACAGATAAACACCGACCAGGGGTCGCGGTAGCTATCACCCAAACGTGGACCAGCGGACGACCCCCGCAGAAGCGCCAGCTCCTCATCCCCGAACACATGTGGCGCCACAAACCCCAGCCCACCGACCAACCTCATCGGCCGCCAAGTCAACGACCAACCACCCCGCACTGCAGCCCAACCACGAAGTCACCCCAACCAGGAGCTACGCCCGCATCCGCCCGATTTTCGACGATTGCTACCCGGAACCCTATTACGTCCGCCCGGTTGGACGTTCACCTCGGTGAGATCGACGACTACGTCGCGAAGAACCGAGGCGCCTGACGACGTGCTGCGGATTCGACAGTGCGCCGGAATCAGGACAGAAATCGGAGTGACGACGGCTCACCGTCCAGCAATAGCGCGGTGTGTTCGGCGACATTGAGTCCATCGCTCAAGGTCGATCCTGCGTTCAACTGTGCAATGACGGCTGCTTCGGCGGCTTTGACGGTTGCCGCCGCGTCCAGGAGAGCCTCGGCACGGGCGGGATCCACGACGACGACGCCTTCGTCGTCGGCGAGGATCAGCTCACCAGGGGCCACCGGGACGCCGCCGCAGGTAATCTGGATCTGCAGTTCGCCGAGGGCTGCGGTGGTGCCTGCCATGGGGGTGACATAGCGGCTGCAGATCGGGAGTTCGCAGGTACGGACGTAGGTGATGTCGCGGTAGCCGCCGTCGATAATGATGCCACCGAGTTTCCGGGCGAGGGCGCCGCGGGCGAAGGGTTCGCCGGCCAACGCGATCTCCCGACCGCCGTCGACGACGACGACGACGACGATGACATCGCCGGGCGTAGCGGATTCGATGGCGCGCAAGACGGCGAAGAAGTCGTCTCGGCATCGGACGGTGTATGCGGGCCCGAAATCATGGTGGTGGCGGAGCGGGCTCGAATGGCGCTGTGCAGCACGCGCGTTGCCTTGTCGGCGTCGCAGAGTGCGGTGGTGTCGACGGCAAGGAATTTCGCGCGGAGCTGGTCGTGCGGCATCGCCCAACACCCTTCGGGGCTCGACGTGTGTGATCCAGGTGGCATCGTACGGTCGATGGCACGCCGGTAAGGTTCAGCCGAACGGGGGACTGTCGATGAAAGCGGGTCGGTGCTGATGCTCGCGCGGATTGTTCGATTGGCCGTCGTCATGGTGTGCGCGGCAGTCGGTTCGGTCGCAGGCCATGCGGCCGCGACCCCCGCCGTTGGTCGAAATCCGGTGTTGGTGATCGGCGGCTACGACGCGGATCAAGAGAAACTGGAAAGCCTGCGGAGTTGGCTCGACGCGCGCGGGTATGCCGCGTATTCGATGGTGCTGCGCGGCAACCCGACCGGAACCGCGGCGATCGCCGACTCGGCGCGGGCTGTGTCCGACAAGGTTGCGGAGATCCGGCGCGAGACCGGCGCGGTGCACGTCGACCTGGCCGGCCACTCCATGGGTGGCCTGGCCCAACGGCACTACACCAAGTTCCTCGGCGGATCGGATCAGGTCGGCACCTACGTCGACTTCGGCACGCCCGAACTCGGTGAACCCCTTGGATGGCTGTGTGCAGTGTGGTCTGAGGGCTGTCGCGACATGGCTCCTGGATCGGAGTTCCTCACGAACTCAACGCTGACCCCGCAGTGCCGCCCGGCCTGCCCGCCTATCACTTGTTCACCGAAGGTGCCGGGGGAGAGACGAACTCACTGCCGGGGGCTACCAACAGGAGCCTTCAGTCGTTCTGTCCCGGACGGCAGGTCGGCCACGCCGACGAACCTGTCGACAGCGCGGTACGGGAGCTGATCGATACCGCACTGCGGGGTGGGCCGCTCACGACCAGCTGCCCGTAGCGCGACCAGCGCACCGGACGACATCATCGACTGGTCATCGCTCGGATGTCCGTTAGCGGCTGGGCGCGTCATCAGGACTATCACGCTGCCCGGTTTCTGTCCGAACCCGAACTGCGGCAGCAGATCACCGCGATCACCAACCGGGTGGAAACGTTCCACGGGTTCGCCGCGTGGCTGATGTTCGGTGGCAAGCTGATCGGTCACAACGATCCCGTTCACGAGGAACGGGTGGTGAAGTTCAACGAACTGGTCGCGAATTGCACGATCTACTCGACCGCCCTGCACATCACCGACGACGCCAACGCCTTGGCCGCGCAAGGACATCCGGTCGACCCCGACGACCTCGCCACCATCACCCCCTACATCACGCGCACGATCCGCCGCTTCGGCGACTGGGTGCTCAACCTCACCCCACCCGAGGGGGAGCCGATCACGCGCCTGGACCTCGGGCCGCGCGCTGTTCCCGACCGGCCCTGCCTGACATTCGGACCGGCTACAGCCGCCGACCAACGGTTGCGGGCACTCAACCTGGATCTGATGAGATAGCCGTTCATACTCTGCGCGATAGTGCGACCGTATCTGTCGGAAGGTGCGTCCGTAAACGGTGGTGCGTGGGCGCGTATTCCGATCGGTTCGCGTCGCCCAGCCGCGATCGGACCAGGCACGCATCAGCAGGTCTAAACCGGTCGGAGGTCGTGGGTGTAGCTCCGATCACCCAGTACGAGATATCGAGGAACTCGTCAGAGCGTGCCGCGCACGATCGGCAGCGAAGCGGTGACGGGGTCCACGCCGAAACCTGCGGCCCAGGTGATTTCGTCGTCGAAGGCGGCGTCACCCGCCAGCTCCGCGGCGGCCAGTCCGGCGGGCACCGCGTCCCGATCACGCAGCAGCTGCCACTGCCGCACGGTGGCCACCAGCACCCGCAAGGTCGGAAGCGCCGCGACCGCCTCGAGGTCCCAGACCTCGATCTCCGAGACGTCCAGGCGTTGCAGCGACGGCAGTGTGGCCAACGGGCCGATGTGCACGGGCTCGGTCGCTCCACGGAGAGTGAGGTCCCACAGAGTCGGGTGGCCCGCCAGCGGCTCCAGATCGATACGCGGTGCGGTGAGCTCCAACTGTTCCAGCGGAACCGTGTGCGGCACGGACAGCTGCACCGATTCCACACCGCGCACGCGCAGCGCCCGCAGCAGCGGCAGCGCCGCCAGTTCCGCGGCGTCGAACGAGTCACGACCCTCGACCGTGAGACCCTGTACGGCGATCGCACCGGGAAGCTCCGCGACCGATTCATCCACGCCGCGCAGGCACGCCCAAGCCAGCGGATGGGGGTTGTCGTACTCCTCCAGCACCGACTTGCCCGCGCGCAGCGACTCGACTGTCCGCCGCAGCACTGCGAGAACGGAATCGTCCCGCCGGACTGCGGAGGAAGTCCCGTCGGGTTCGAAATCGATCACCTGTCCGGACACGCCGATCGGGCCAGGGTCGAGGTCGACAGCGGTCACATCGCGGTCGTAGGTGCCGATAATCAGCCATTTCGGGCTGCGCGAGACTCGGCGCACCACGCCGTGGGGCCAAGATTCGAACACGCTGCTTCCGCGGCCGCCGAACAGCGAGTCCGGCCACGCTCCGATGGTGCCATTGCCGTAGTCCAGGCCGGCCGTCTCGACGTCATCGTTGAGGTGGGCCGCGGCGACGGTAGCCAGTGGCAACAGCCGGGTGAACGCCAGCAGACCTAGGTCATCGTCATAGCTCACCACCCGATACAGCGCACGCAGCTCCTCCGGCAGCCGGAAACCGATCCGCGTCTCGGCTGCGACAATCTCGGCTTCGGTGTTCCCGCCGCCCAACTGCGGCGTGTGGCCCTCTTGCCGAGTGCGCAACTCCACGTACTCGCGGACCAGGTCGGCCACGGTCGCGACCAACTCCGGATCGGTGGGGCGGCCATCGGGGGCGGCGTCGGTGACCGGGACCGGGACCGGGATAGCATGGCCGGGATAGCGGTAAGCGGGGTCGCAGATCACCTGTCGGGCAAACTCCCACTCGAAGACGTCGTAGTAACGCCCTGACTCGCAACGGTACTGGAACTCATAGCTATCGCCGAACAGCCGCAGCCGCATCTGCGTCATGTCGTTCGCCTCCGCGCCCAGTTCAGCACGCACCGCCGCCGATATGAGCAGGGGGTCCAGACGCACCGGTCTCTGCACGCCGACCATGTCGCGAGTCCACGCGCCGTAGCCGCCGACACCGTTGTGCAGCTCCACCGTTCCCACTGTCGCGCCGCTCGCCGCGAACTCTCGTGCCAGCTTCTCGACCTGTTCGATCAATTCAGTCATATGGCTCACCCCAGTTCCGTATCATTTCGTCGCCACCCCCACGGCAAGGTCGGACTCCCAGCGATGGGAACCCGATGCGATGCATTCGGCTCGGGCGCCACTGCTGACTTGGAACAGTTCACTGCGGTAGGCGTGGGCTGTCCGCGTCGGTGGTTGCCGTACCGAGGTGAGTGTCGAGCCCAGGGGCGAAGTGGCAGAGCTCCTGTGGTGTGTTGTGGCCTTGTCGGTCGGAGACTTTTGTATGGGTTGGTGCCTTCGCGTCGAGCGTGGCTGGTGGTTGGCAAGTCGCATTGTTCGTCCGGTCGGTGGCTGATGATCGGGGTTCCGGTAGTAACCCACGCCACCGGCAAGCAGGCCCGCAGCTCGGATCTGAAACGCAATCTCATCGCGGTCCTGCTTGGCAGGCGCGACCAACCTCGGGCTGTACAGCATGGCCGACGCCTGCGGCATCTCCAACGACATTCTGCGGTGGACCGAGGAAGGGGACGTGCGGGAGGATACGCTGCGCGCGGCGAACCCTGACGACGGGCGTCTACCGCCAAAGGCTGCCGCTCACCGCGACTTTCGACGGCGGCACCCTGTCCTCCAGCGACAGGCAGCGGTTCCCGACTCGCGGCAAGTCGATCACCGCCCGCACGGTCCCGCATTTCTTCGCCGACCAGAACTTGTCGACCCACACTCACGTCACCGATCAGCACACCATGTACGGAACCATGGTGATCGTCACGACGCGGCGCGAGGCGCACTACGTGTTGGACGAGATCCTGGGCAACGCCAAGGGTCTGCCGATCACCGGACATGCGACCGATACCCACGGGGTGACCCTGGTCAACTTCGCGTTGTTCGAACTGCTCGGCCTGCAGCTCTCGCCCCGAATCCGGGATCTGGGCAAGATCACCCTGTACCGGCCGAGGTCGCGCTCGGAGATCGAGTCGCATGCCATCTCGAGACCAGGCCGAACAAATGTGGCGCCTGACCCTGGCGACGAATGCGGTAATCGTTTGGGCAACAGAATATTTCGGTCTCGCGGTGGAGCAAATGCGGCGCGAAGGCCGCCGGGTCGACACGAGGTGCCGGCGCATGTGTCCCCGGCCCACTGGGGAGAACATCAACTACTTCGGCGCGATCGAGGTCGATATCGATATCGACGCCGAGCTGGCGCAACTCGGGCCGACCGGCTATCGACCCTTACGAATGCGCGACACACTGTTCTGATATCTGACGTCACCGGTCGTGCTCGACATTCAGCTGTGGCCGTTCAGAACCGCACGCCACACGGCATTTCCGGATGCACCCCGAATCCGGATGTACCCCGAAAGATCGCTGATGCTCGGTACGGCCGGCGAACAGTGGTGTCGGGTTAGAGGCGTGTCGCGGTGTGGACGAGGTCGGCAACGGCCTTGGATCTGCTGTGTGGTGGCCAAGCGATGACGGTCGTGACGGCCGGTGCGTCTGGCACGGGCACGACGGCATGATCGTCGCGCAGCTGGGTTCGCAGCGATTCGGGCACGACCGCGCAGGCCAGCCCGAGCGCGATCAGTTGGAATAGTTGAGTATGGTCGCGCACCTGGGGGCCGGGGCCGTCCGGATAGCTGCCATCCCGTCCAGGCCAGCGCGGCAGGGGCAGGTTCGCCAAGGTGGTGACCTCGGCCAACGGCACATGCGCCCGGTTGGCAAAGGGATGACCCGCGGGCAGGACCACGACCTGCTGTTCGGTATGCAGGTCCTCGGTGTCGAATCCGGCTGTCGTGTCGTACGGCCGGTGGAGCAGAGCAACATCGGCACGCCCGTTGCGCAGCAGACTTTCCGGCTGGCCGGGCCCGCACAGCATCACCTCGACTGCCACGGCGCCCGGTTCGGCGGCGTAGGCGTGCAGCAGCTTCGACAACAGTTCTCTGGACGCTCCAGCCTTGGTGGCCAGCACCACACCGGGCCGGTCGGCCGCGGCACGACGGGTGCGCCGCTCAGCGGCTTCGACCGCGTCGAGCGCAGTCCGGGCCTCCCGCAGCAGCACCGCCCCGGCCTCGGTCAAAGTGATTGCGCGAGCGGTACGGTGCAGCAGGACGACTCCGAGCCGCCGTTCGAGCAGCTGGATTGCCCGCGACAGCGGTGGTTGCGCCATCGCGAGCCGTTGTGCCGCCCGCCCGAAGTGCAACTCCTCGGCGACGGCGACGAAATATCGCAACTCCCGCGTCTCCACCAGGTCATGGTAACCGGCGATGACCACGACCAATACCCGTGCGGTATCGCCGCCCACCCGATCGGTCTTGGACGCTGCACCCGCAACCGCAGCAGGATCGGTGATGTGAGTGAACAGACGATCGCGCTGGTGACCGGCGCGAACAAAGGAATCGGATACGAGATCGCCGCTGGCCTGGGCGCGCTCGGCTGGCGAATCGGTGTGGGTGCGCGGGATCGGCTCCGTCGTGACACCGCGGTGGAGAAGTTGCGCGCGGCCGGGACCGATGCGTTCGGTGTGCCGCTCGACGTGACCGACGACGCAAGTGTGACCGAGGCGGCCGGTTTCATCGCCGACCACGCCGGAGGTCTGGACGTCCTGGTCAATAACGCGGCAATCGTCGGCGATCATCCACAGACACCCACCACGGTAGATCCCGCGACCATGCGGACCGTCGTGGAAACCAATGTGATCGGTGTCATTCGCGTTACCAACGCGATGTTGCCGATGCTGCGCGATTCCGTATCTCCGCGCATCGTCAACATGTCCAGTAGCGTCGGCTCTCTCACCCTGCAAACCACGCCCGGTCTGCCCAGTACCGAGATCGGTTCTTTTGCGATCACCGCATACATGGCATCGAAGACGTTTCTCAACGCCGTCACGATCCAATACGTCAAAGAGCTGACCGACACCAATATATTGATCAACAGCGGTTGCCCGGGTTTCACCGCGACCGACCTCAACGGTTTTCGCGGCGTCCGTACACCGCAACAGGGTGCGGCCATCGCGATTCACCTAGCGACCCTGCCCGACGACGGCCCGACCGGAGGATTCTTCGACGACGCCGGAACGGTGTCCTGGTGACAGACGCACTGGTGGCCACCATTTCGGTTCTCGAAGTCAGTCGCGCGTCGCGTGTCGCAGGAGAAGCACGACAATGACAAAGGCAGTCAGATACGACAAGTTCGGCGGAATCGAGGTCTTGCGGGTCGACGAGATCGACCGCCCGGTGCCCGGGGACGAGCAGGTCCTCGTGCGGGTCAAAGCGGCAGGCATCAACCCTGGTGAGGCAGCCATCCGATCCGGCGCGATGGCTGAGATCTTTCCCTCGACCTTTCCGTCCGGGCAGGGCAGTGATCTCGCCGGGGTTGTCGCGGAAGTCGGCGGCGGAGTCGACCGATTCTCGGTCGGCGACGAGGTGATCGGGTTCTCCGAGAAGCGGGCCGCTCAGGCCGAGTTGGTCCTGGTCGACGTCGACAACCTCACAGCCAAACCGAACGACGTACCTTGGGAGGTGGCTGGCGGCCTGTACGTCGCCGGGGTGACTGCCTGGGGGGCAGTACATTCCGTGCAACTCGACAAGGGGGAGACCGTTGTCGTCTCCGCCGCAGCCGGAGGAGTCGGCTCGCTCGCCGTTCAGCTCGCGCGCCGTGCCGGAGCCACGGTCATCGGCCTGGCGAGCCAGTACAACCACGAGTGGCTGCAAAGCCACGGTGTGATCCCGGTCGTATACGGTGACGGCGTCATCGACCGGATGAAGGCAGCCGCACCGGGCGGCATCGATGCCTTTATCGACACCCACGGCGGCGGGTACGTCGAACTGGCACTGGCTCTTGGTGTCGCGGTCGAGCGGATCGATACCATCGCCGATTTCGCCGCGGCCGCGAAGTACGGAGTCATGACCGAGCCCGGAACGAACGCCAGGCCGGGCGCTGAGGTACTCGCCGAATTGGCCGCCCTGATCGCTGAGGGACACCTCGAAGTCCCGATCGCGAACGTCTACCCGTTGGCACAGGTCCGCCAGGCCTACACCGAACTCGAACGCCGACACACCCACGGCAAAATCGTGCTCGAGCCCTAACCCGTACCAACACAATGCAGCCCGCTCCAAGTGCAATGCTCAACCGCAAGATAAATCCCGCCGGGACTGTCCAGTCGGCCACCCCGGGGACCGCTTCAACCCAGCACCCGTGTCAGGGTCCGGCCCGAGCTCGAGCGGGTGCTCGCGCCGGCCCACCAGGTGAAAGAGGCCGCGCCCGAGACACCGGTATCTACGACCCCAACGGCATGGGCGCGATGTTCTTCGCGGTCCTGGCCGTCGCCGGGCAGATCGAACGCAACTACATCCGGGACAAACCCTCGCGGAGCGAAGTCGTTCGTCGACGCCTGGAATTACGGCGCACTCGCCACCAATGCGCAGCCGCAGGGTTCGATGGTCGACCCGATCCTCGGATATGACGAGGTATCAGCGGAAAAGCCGACGGCACAGACGATGTCGGGGCTGAAAGTCGTCGACGACCGAACCTTCACCGTGGAGTTGAAGCAACCGTCTATCGATTTCGAGACGGCGTTGGGCTTCATCGCGTTCTATCCGCTACCCGAAGTGGCGTTCAAGGACATGAAGGCCTTCGGTGCGAACCCGGTCGGCAACGGGCCGTACAAGTTCGAAAGGTGGGAGCACAACGTCAAGATCGATGTGGTGCCCAACCCGGATTACCGAGGCGGGCGCCCCGCCAAGAACAAGGGCCTGCGATTCGTGATGTACCAGTCGTTCGACACGGCCTACTCCGATCTGCAGGCAGGCAACCTCGATACCCTCGACATCATCCCGGACTCGGCGCTCTCGACCTACAAAAAAGAGCTGGGCGACCGAGCGATCACCAAGCCGATCGCGTACAAAGCATGCCTCGGCATCCAGACCAATGTTCCGCACTTCGGCGGCGAGGAGGGGCTGCTGCGTCGCAAAGCGTTGTCGATGGCAATCAATCGAGAACAGATATCTGAGAACATCTTCCAGGGCCTTCGGAAGCCCGCGCGGGATTTCACCGCGAGCACCCTGCCCGGATTCAACGGAAATCTGCCGGGCTCCGAGGTATTGCGGTACAACCCGGAAGAGGCCAGGAAGGTGTGGGCGCAGACGGATGCCATTTCACCGTGGTCAGGTCGTTATGAGATCGCCTACAACTCCGACGGTGGCCACCAAGCGTGGGTCGAAGCGGTCGCGAACAGCATCAAGAACACCCTCGGCATCGATGCGGTCGGTGCGCCGTATCCGACGTTCAAAAACATTCGAGATCTGGTGAATTCGAGGACCATCGGCAGGGCGTTCCGTTACGGCTGGCAGGGCGATTACCCCACCATGCTGCAGTTCCTGACCTCCATGTACTACAGCTTCTCCACGATCAACAATGTCGACTACAAGAACTCTGAGTTGGACGCCCTGCTCGATGCCGCGCTCGCCGCTGCGACCTTGGAGGAGTCCTACAAGATCGTGGCCCGCGCTCAGGCTCTGCTGCTCGCGGACATGGCCGACATCCCGCTGTTCGATTACGTTGCTGCCGCGGGGCGGTCGGACCGAGTGCGGAAGGCCGAGCTCACCTGGAACGGACTGTTCGACTTCGAAGGAATCGAGAAATAGCCGCAAGGCTCATGGTGTCTCGGACAATGCCAGCTTCACTCCGAATGCCAGCAGGACCGAGCCGGTCATCGCTTCCATCGCCCGTTTGACCGAGGGGCGGGCTATCCATGTCCTCGTGAACTGCACGCCGAATATCAGCACACTGAACCACAGCATGCCTTCGACGTCGTGAACCACCGCGAGCGCCACCCCCATGGCCAGGTGTGGCGCCTCCGGCGGGATGAACTGGGGCAGCATCGCGATGTAGAAGACGCCGATCTTCGGATTGAGGAGATTGGTGGCCGCGCCGCGCGCCCACGCGCGCAGCAGACCACCGCTCGCGTCACCTTCGGCGTGGTCGGCGTCGGTGGTGGACCCGCGACCGCGCCACAGCGTGACCAGGGTCTTCACACCGAGCCAGACGAGATACACAGCGCCCGCGATCCGCAACACCGTGTAGGCCAGATGCGAGGTGGTGAGCAACACCGAAAGGCCGCACGCCGCGGCGGCGCCCCAGACCAGCACACCGGTCCCCACACCGAGCGCCGTCGCGAAGGCGTGGCGGGAGCCTCGGACAATGGCTGCGCGCAGCACCAGTGCGGTATCCACGCCGGGAATCAACGTGAGCAATCCTGCCACAGCGGCGAAGGAAATCAGGCCCATCCAGACACTCATGGACTCAACTTACTTGCCTCAGTACATCTTCCACTCGCTGTGCACGCCAGCCCCGAGCGTCGGGTCCGGCGAACGACGTTGGCGTTACTGACGCTCGCCGATCGTATGGTCGTCGGTCAGGTGGACGACCAGGGTCCGTGCAGGCCCCGCCCATGGCGTCGAGCATTCGATGGTTCCGGATCCGGCAAGGATTATCCCGGCGGTGGTGAGGATGAGTTCGGAAGGCTTCGTCGTCGATCTCTGCCACCGTGCGCTGGTTCGGTCAGACGCCTGAACACCGGGGATCTCCACTATTTTCGCAGGTAGGGCACGTCTTGGTCGGCGTTACCCTGGCAATGCCGATACCCGGCACACAGCACGGCCCGTGCCCCGAACTACAACGGGTCGGAGATTTCGGGCCTGGCGTCGAAACCTTCAGGCCTGCCGCGGTGGGATGCGGCGATCAGCAGCGCCACTACGCCGACGAGCACCGTGTGCGCGGCCCACAGTGCGAGCCACGGCAGTAGGAAGCCCTCGTCGGTGGACTGGCCGCGATCGCCCACGCAGTACAGTGTGAAATTTGTCCCGGTGCCTTCGGAGTCGACGAAGGTATCCGATACGACCATCGGCTCGGTATACGGCGCGGTGCAGAACAACGGTGCGGTCAGCTTCGCCTCTCCGGGCCAGATCGCAATCGGCAGTAAGCATCCGACAAGCGCGGTGCATCCGGCGATCACGGCGAGGACCCCCGCCAGTTTCCCGAGCCTCATACTCGCTGCACCCGAATGAATACTCCGGCGTTGTCGAACTGGGCGACCGCCGCGGCACGAGGCGAGGTGACGTTGACTGTGATCCGAATGTCGCGGGTGAAGCGATTCGCCAAAATCGTTGATACATAGCCCTGTTCGAGACCGCTACGCGCGAGTGCAGTATCGACTATGTCCTCGATCCGCGACAAGCCGGTCACCTCGCTGACCGCAAACGTCTCCCCGTCCAGGTTATCGGACGCCGACACCTGGACCGGCGTCGGTTTGCTCAGCGACCTCTGACCGAACGTGTAGTCGTCGAGCTGCTCCGGCTGCTGCGGCACCCGAATACGGAAGTGCGCCATCGCTTGCGGGCCCGCGAGGTCGTGTTTCTCGCTGAAGAATCGGGTGAGCTGGGTCGGTTGATCGGGCACGACGATCCGCAACTGCGATGAGTTCGGCGCGGTCAACAGGATGACGTTGGTCTGAAAGTCCGCCACCCCCAAGCGCTCCCGCAATGCCTCGATCGCCGCGGCAGGCAGTGCGGTCACCAACCCGCCGCCCCGTTCGTGTACCAGGTTCTCGAAGTCGCCGCGATCGACTGCACCGATGCATCCCGTGGCGGCCAGCGCGACCACGCAGGCTCCCAGCACCGACGTACGCCATCTCCGGCTCTGCGTCATACGGTGCATGCTAACGGGAATCGGACGCCGGGCCATCGGAACCTGAACGGCCGCGCTCGGTGACACGGTGGAGAGGTGAGTCAGTTCAGCCAGTCGCCGATACCACTGACCTTGGTGATGGTCACGTGGATGAGGTCACCGGCACCGGCCGCCGGATCGGACAGGAAGTCGGAGTCGGGTCCGATGTAGAACTTGGCCAGCCGGTTCAGCAGCTCACGGCCACCGGGCCCGGCCACCATGGCATTGCCCTCGACAACCGCATATTCGGCAAGACCGTGGTCGTCGATCCGGCCTGATTCATAGGACACCGCGACGCGGGGATCGCGCTGCAGGTTACGGACGTAGCGTTTGTCCAGGCCCATCGACCCAATGGTGAGTGCATCGGCCTCGGCGTGCGTCCACACGCAGCGGACGTGCGGTGAGCCGTCGGTGTTGGTCGTGACCAGATGGGCGAGCAATCCGCCGTTGATCGCCTCCACAACCTTGGCAGGCAACGTAGTTCGCATACCCGAGATTAAACCGTCGGCACGGCCGCGGCAGCCGCGATCGCTCGTGCCGAGCCGCCGCGGGCGCGATGGACGCGAGCCGGACTACTGGTCGGACGTGCTCGGGTGATCGTGCAGAAATTTCGGCACCACCATGCGCCACGCGTCGAGGACGAGTTCGCGCATCTCCTGCTCGTCGATGGCGGCCGTCCAGCAGTCGACCCAGTTGTAGCGCTGATCCGACACCCGCGGCATTCGGAACTTCTCCGGTTCGGCCGCGATGAGTGCGGCGCGTTCCTGCTTGGGAAAGGCGAAGCCCATGATCGACTCGTCGCGGGAGAAGGCGAGATACACGATCCGACCGACGCGGAACTTGACGCGGTCCGCCACGATCGCCTCGTAGGAACGGGGGAGGGTGAGTGCAAGTCCGCGCACGTCCTCGACGGTGACCATGCACCGATCGTGCCACTGGGCACCGACAACTTTCATTTCGCGTTCCTCCGGCGTCACCCGGCGGTATCGTCCGTGACCTGAGGCATTGGCTGCTCGGAACCGCTGTCACCGTCGAGGAGGTCGCGATGCCGCGACGCAATTCAGGCCGCACCCTGTGGCGCTCCCTGCTTCGTGGATTGATCCTGTGCGGAGCGTGCTTCGGCGGATCGGCGCGGTGCTACGCGGAGTGGGCTCGCGCCAACCCCGTCGACACACAGCCTGCCGTGCGGTGGGATTGGTCGGTTCCCCACGAGTGGTACGACATGGCGCATCGTCGATGATGGCTGTCGGGCTCCGGCGTACCCGATCACCGCAATGGACTCCGCGTCTTCGTCCCGCGCCTTACATAGCTCCACGGCCGCATCGGCCTCTGTCATCTGTGCCAGGTATCAGCGAGATCGGCATTGACATCAATCAAAGTCGAGGTTGGACACTGGAGGCATGATTCAATCCGCCGAGTTCTGGAATTCCGTCTATGACAGCGGTGCTGCGCCATGGGTGATCGGAGAGCCGCAGCCCGCGATCGTCGACGTGATCGCGCAGGGCCTGGTGCGCGGCGCGGTGCTCGACGTCGGGTGTGGAGCCGGTGAACACACCATTCATCTGGCCCGGCTCGGCTATGACGTACTCGGGGTGGATCTGTCGCCGAGCGCGATCGCCTACGCCAGAGCCAATGCGGACGCACACGGTGTCTCCGCGCGCTTCGAGGTTGCCGATGCGCTGGATCTCGGCCGAGCGCCTCGCTACGACACCATCATCGACAGCGCGCTGTTCCATGTCTTCGCACACGACGACGGTGACCCGACCGACTACGTCCGCAGTCTGCACCGGGTGTGCAAGCCCGGCGGGCTGGTCCATGTCCTCGCCCTCTCGACCGCCGAACCGGGTTTCGGTCCACGCATCGGGCGCGAGGCCATTACCGACGCGTTCGGTGGCGGCTGGGTGCTGGAGGAGTTGCGGCCCGTTCGCTACCGCGGTCGTGTCACCGAGGTGGTTGTCGAGGCCGAGCAGCTCGGACTCGCCCCGGGCAGTACGGTCGACGAAGCGGCTTGGTTGGCCAGGGTGCGCCGCGTCGAGCAGTAGTAGCTAACGGCGCGCGGGCCTAATTGTGTTGTTACACCGATGTATTCGAAGGACGAGGGGATGCGGGGGCTATGCTCTGCCGCCGATGGCCTCCGCTACTGATCTCCGTGTGCCCCAATGTGATTCCCAGCAATAGGAGCGAACTCTCGAGTCGACGAACAAGACTTGAACAATGAAGCGGTGCGAACAGGGAACTTTGTGTTTTGAATTCCAGGAATGCGAAATGTCACGCTAATTCGCACCCAATTGCGTACCCGCTCACGTCGAAGACATACGGCCAGAACTCACCGAATGAAGGAGGTCTATTCGGTGGCGGTTGTGTGCGCGAGAGAACAACATGCGCGCTGCATTGGTACTGCGCTCGGCGAATTCTCTCCGGGTTCGCGACGAGCGACCTCTTTGGTAGTCGTAATACTGGTCATGACGTAGTCGATGCGGAAAAGCATGAACCTCGCCTTGAGATCGAGCCTTGACGCCAGGGACGTGCTCCTGAAAACGACCGCTGATGCGCGTCGACGTGACCAGCAGAGAATTCTGGTCACCGAATGGCCTCGCTCGCTGCGCCGATGTCGATCGTGGCCGATCGAACACCGCATCCCCACCCTGTCGCGCGGTGATATAGCGCTCAGCAAGATCCGCGACGGCCGGTCACGCAGTGGTTTTCGTTTCTGGATCGACGAGATTTTTCGATCATTTCGGCACGGAGGTGAACTTCTCGCACACCGCATTTCGTTTTTGTCGTGTAACCCGTGAACATCGGTGGCACGATTCAGTGGTAGACAGGATTAGGTCCAGGGCAGGTCGTACGCCTGACAGGGCGAAGGATACGCCCCCCTCGGGTCATCCAGACGTGGCATCAGGATGTAAGACGCGTGCAGCGAGAGGTTCGAATGCGGCGATTTGCGGGAGCGTCCTTACACCCGGTGGTCGGTGGCAAGGAATAGCTCGAGCGAGGAACACATGCGGTACCGACCGGCGGATGTAGACACCGATCCCACGACGACACGGGATATGGAGGCCGGGCCGTTTCCGCTCTCGGCGGCGCAGCGTGGTATCTGGTTCGCACAGCAGGTCGCCGGTTCCGTGCCGATCTCCATGGCTCAGTACATCGAGAGCATCGGCGACATCGACCTCGATGCCATGATCGCTGCGAGTTGTCGCGCCGGCCGTGAGTTCGGCACCGGCTACCTGCGCCTGATCGAGATCGACGGCATCCCGTACCAGATCGTGGACCCGACGATGGAGACCGAGCAGGCGATCATCGATCTGCGCGCGGAACCGGATCCGATGCGAGCGGCCCGAGAATGGATGCACGCGGACTACACCGCGCCGCTGGATCTCCTGCACGATCGCCTGGTGAAGGGCGCGGGTCTGCGCATCGGCGAGGACACCTGGCTGTGGTACTGCCGGATCCACCACATCGCGCTGGACGGCTACGCGGCCGCAACGATGGTCGGCCGGATCGCCGAACTCTACACCGCCGCCGTCAACGGGACGCCGGTGCCGCCGTCGCGGGCGCAGTGCCTGACCGACATCGTCGCTGCTGACGCCGCCTACCGCGATTCCGAGCGCTTCCACTCCGACGGTGCGTATTGGACCCAGCGGCTGGACGGGGCACCGGCCGCGGTGAGCCTGTCCGGCGCGGTGGCGGTGGCGGATGCGCATCCACTTCTGGTGAGCGCGACGCTACCGAAGGAGACCGCCGAGTTGCTCGAATCGGTGGCTCGGGCGGCAAACTCGAGCCCGGCGCCGGTTCTGGTCGCCGCGTTCGCGGCGTATCTATCCCGAGTCACCAGCGGCGCCAGGGACAGCGAGAGCGACGATGTGTTGCTGAGCCTGCCTATTTCGGCGCGCACCACCGCCGCACTGCGTCACTCCGGCGGCATGGTGGCCAATGTGGTGCCACTGCGCATCACCATCGACGAAGAGATCACGGTCGGCGCGGCCATCCGCGCCACTCAGCATGAACTCACCGGCGCGCTGCGCAGGCAACGCTATCGCCAGGAAGACATCTTCCGAGACCTCGGCTTCGCGAGCGATCAAGTCGCGAGCTTCGGCCCTTCGGTCAACATCATGGCGCTCGATACCAAGGTGGTCCTCGGCGAAGCCGTCGGTCGGCTGCGAGTGCTCACCTCGGGGGTCATCGACGACCTGTTCGTCAATCTGTATCCGGGCATCGGTGGCGAGAGCACCAATATCGACTTCCAAGCCAACCCGAATCTCTACACCGAGGCGGAACTGGCGCGCCACCATCGGCGGTTCGTCGGCTACCTGCACCGGTTCCTCGCGGCCGGGCCGCAGCGGCCGGTATCGTCGGTAGAACTGCTCGACCCCGGCGAGTACGCCCAGCTGACGCCCGTGCGGGGAGCGGATCCGGTTGCGCCGCAATCGTTCCCGGAGCTTCTCGCACTGGGGGCGCGCCGTAATCCGCACGGTGTCGCGGTTGTCTCGGACGAAACACAGCTGACCTACGCCGAGCTCGATGCGCAATCGACCCGGCTGGCCCGGCTGCTCATCGCGCGCGGTGCGGGCCCGGAACGCGCGGTCGCCATCGTGATCGCACGGTCCGTGCGGTCGGTACTCGCGGCGTCCGCCGTGGCGAAAACCGGTGCGGCCTTCGTCCCGATCGACCCGATGTTGCCCGCGGATCGGATCGCCCACATGCTCGCCGATTGCGGCGCGAGCATCGGATTGACCGTCGCCGAGGCGCAGGCAGGGCTGCCTGTCGGCATCGACTGGCTCGTCCTGGACGACGCGCGCGTCGACACGTTGTGCGCACGGCAGAATGCGGCCCCGATCACCGACACCGACCGTCGCGCCCCGGTCCGCCTCGACAACACCGTGTATGTGATCTACACCTCCGGATCCACCGGATTGCCCAAGGGCGTAGCCGTTACCCATCGCGGACTGGCAACGTTGGTCGCCGAGTCGCGCCGCGCGTTGAACGTCGATGTGACATCCCGTCTCGGGCACGCGGATTCGCCCAGTTTCGACTCCTCCATCGAGGAACTGCTCGTGGCCTTCGCCTGTGGCGCCACCTTGGTGATCGTGCCGCCGCAGGCCTACGCGGGACCGGAGTTCGCCGCGGTACTGCGCAGCAACGACGTCACCCAGCTCTCGATCGCCCCGGCGGTGCTCGCTTCGATCGACCCCGCCGAGGTACCCGCGCTGCGTGCGGTGGTCGTCGGCGGGGATGTGTGCCCGGTAGATGTGGTGTCGCGTTGGGCCTTCCGGGTTCGCCTGGTGAACAGCTACGGGCCCACCGAGGCCACCGTCGCGGCGACAATGACCGACCCCATGCACCCGGATGCTCCGAACGCGATCGGTGGGCCGATGCCCGGGATGACGGCTGTCGTTCTCGACCGCCGACTCCGTCCCGTCCCGGTGGGCGTCGCCGGTGAGCTGTATCTGACCGGACCCGGCCTGGCCCGCGGCTACCTCGGCCGATTCGCCCTCACTGCGGCACGTTTCGTCGCCGCGCCGTTCGCCGCGTCCGGCACCCGGATGTACCGCACCGGTGACATCGCGCGGTGGGCCGACCACGGCCTTGGCCTCGAGTTCCTCGGCCGCAGCGACTTGCAGGTCCAGATTCGCGGCCTGCGCATCGAGCCAGGCGAGGTGGACAGCTGCCTGGAACGGCATCCGGAGGTGGCCATGGCGGTCACTGTCCCCGCCACCACACCGGCCGGCGGTACTGTGCTCGTCTCCTATGTGTCGCCCAAGCCGGATTCGGCGCCGGACCCGGCCGAGTTGACGATCTTCGTCGCCGATTTCCTGCCGGACTACATGGTGCCCTCGGCCGTGGTGCTGCTCGCGGCGCTGCCGTTGACCACTGCGGGCAAGGTGGATCGCTCCGCACTGCCTGCCCCGGATTTCGGTGCGCACGAACAGGTCTCGCGCCCGCCCGCGACATCACGCGAACACCTGCTCGCCAGACTGTTCGCGGAGGTCTTGCGCTTGGACGAGGTGGGAGCGGAGCAGAGTTTCTTCGCACTCGGCGGCGACAGCATCGTCTCGGTACAGCTGGTCGCGCGGGCGAACGCGGCCGGTCTCGCGTTCACCGCGCGGGATGTGTTCGAGCGCAAGACCGTTGCCGGCTTGGCCGCCGTCGCCACCGAGGTAGCTGGTGCGGCACCGATACTGGAGGAGCTACCCGGCGGCGGCATCGGCGTGATAGCGCCGATGCCGATCGCCGACGAGGTACTGGCGCACGGCAACTTCGACCACTTCGCCCAAGCGGTGCTCGTCGAACTCCCACCGGGCATCGATCATGCCACTCTGACCGCCACCTTGCAGGTGGTCATCGACCACCACGACGTGCTGCGGTCCCGGCTGGACCGGACCGGCGAGACGTGGACGATGGTCACTCGGCCGGTCGGCACGGTGCGTGCCGAATCCGTGTTGCGGCACAGCCGCTTCGATTCCGTCGTCGATCGGGCCGAGTCCGACCGTGGGCCCGCCGCAACATCGGACGGGGTCGCCGGTCGAGAAGTGCGTGCGGGCCTCGATATTTCGGGTCGATCGGGTGCCGGCAGCGGCGAGCGTGCCACCCAGGACACCGCTGCTGGAGACGGCAGCTGGGCCGCTCGAAAGTTGCGGATCGCCGCCGACGAGCTGGATCCGGCCGCCGGCGAAATGGTGCGGGCCGTGTGGCTGGAACGCAGCGGGGATCGAACTGATTCGTTGTGGCTGGTGCTGCACCATCTGGTGGTCGACGGGGTGTCGTGGCGGATCATCCTGCCCGACCTGGCACACGCGTGGGCGCAGCTGATGGCGGGGCAGCCGCCCGCGCTGGAACCGGTCGGCACCACGCTGCGCCGTTGGGCGCGGGCGCTGGCCGACGAGGCGGTACACCGGGTCCGGGCCGCCGAATTGCCTTTCTGGCGGGAGGCGCTCGACCTGCGTGACGCCGGTCTCGATGTGCGGCAGCTGGATCCGGTCCGCGACACCGCGGCGACTATGGGTCGTATCGATATCCGGGTGCCCGCGGACATCGCGGCGGCTGCGCTCGGCACTGCTGTGGAACGCTTCCACGGCGGCGCCAACGACGTGCTGTTGACCGCGCTCGCATTGGCGGTGTCCCGCTGGCGAGCAGAACGCGGCGCGGTGGAGACTGCACACACGCTGGTTGCGCTGGAAGGCCACGGCCGTGAGGAGGACGCCGCCCGCAACGCGGCATCCCGCGGCGGCGCAGACGTTGCACCCGGATCGAGTGCCGACCCGGGGGATGCTGATGTGAGTCCTGCTGTCGCACGGGGGGATACACCTGCGCCGAGGGCGGATCTTGCCCGCACCGTCGGCTGGTTCACCACGGTGTTCCCCGTCGACCTCGATCTCAGCGGGATCGACATCGACAATGCCTTCGCCGGTGGCTTGCATGCCGGCCGGGCGATCAAGCAAATCAAGGAGCAGCTGCGCGCAGTGCCGGACAACGGCATCGGCTACGGCTTGCTGCGCCACCTCAACCCCGACACGGCGACCGTGCTGGCCGACCTGCCCGCCCCGCAGATCGGCTTCAATTATCTCGGCCGAGTCCCTACCCGGGGTCTGTCGGGGCCGTGGCTGCCCCGCCCGGCGATTTCCGGTTCCGGCGCACCGTTCGCGGTCACCCGGGATGCTGCGATGGCGTTGCCCGCGGTGGTCGATGTCGATGCGATGTCCGACGGCGACGAGATCGCCGCCACCTGGACTTTCGCCGCCGAGATCCTTCACACCGACGAGGTCGAGGCGCTGGCGCACCTCTGGGTCGAGGCGCTCGGCGCGCTGGCCCGACATGCCGAAGAGGTCGAGACGGGCGGACACACCCCGTCGGACTTCCCGCTCGCCGCCTGCACACAGCGGGATATCGACGGCTGGGAGCGGCAATACCCGACGTTGGCCGATGTGTGGCCGCTTTCGCCGCTGCAGTTCGGACTGTACTTCCATGCGTGTTTCGACAACGGTGTCGACGACTATGTAGTGCAGCTCGTACTGTCACTGGCGGGAACTGTCGACGATGATCGGCTGCGTCGCGCCGCGGCCGCGGCGCTGGCTCGCCACGACAGTCTGCGGACCGCATTCGTGGCCTCCGACGGCGGGGTTCGACAGCTCGTCGTCGGGTCGGCCGAGATCGACTGGCGCACCACCGACCTGGCGTGGCTACCGGAGGACTCGGCACGCGCCGAATACGAAAGACTGGTCGCCGAGGACGCGACAATGCGCTTCGATCTGGCACATCCGCCGCTGCTACGACTGCACTTGATCCGCCTCGGAGCCCAGACCTATCGCTTGCTGTTCACCAACCACCACATCGTGCTGGACGGCTGGTCGACGCCGCTACTGGTGCGGGAGCTGCTGACCTTGTATGCGACCGACGGCGATACGCGCGGACTGCCAGCCGCACCGTCCTATCGGGAGTTTCTGGCCTGGCTCGCGACACAGGACACGGAAGCGACCAGAAACGCGTGGGCACAGACCCTCACGGGGATCGACGCACCGACCCTGGCGGCCGCGGCGGGCTCTCCCGCAGCAGCGGCCGGTGCGGTGTCGTGCGAGATCGACACCCGAACAGTGGCTGGGCTGCGGGAGTTTTCCCGCACCCTGGGCGTCACCGTGAACACCGCCGTGCAGGCCGCATGGGCACTGGTTCTCCGCGCGCGCACCGGCCACGACGACGTCGTCTTCGGCGCCACGGTCTCCGGTCGCCCACCCCAGCTTGCCGATGTGGAATCGACCATCGGCCTGTTCATCAATACGGTTCCGGTCCGGGTGCGGCTGGACCCGAGCCTGACCATCGCCGAACTGTTGTGCCGCATCCAATCCGAGCAGGCCGCATTACTCGACCATCAGCACGCCGATTTGGTCGACACCCTCGATGTTGTCGGGCATCGCGAATTATTCGACACCGCAATTGTGTTCGAGTCCTATCCGCTCGATCGACAGGCGCTGGCCGAGATGCCCGACATTGCCGGTATGCGGGTGCTCGACGTCACCGCCACCGACAGCACGCCCTATCCGCTGTGTCTGCAAGTACTGCCGCGCCGCACCGACGACGCCGATGGCGAGCGGACCGAAACGCTGAAGGTGACGTTGAAGTACCGCAGGGGCGTCATGGACACCCCGCTGGCAGCCGGGTTGCTCGACCATTTCGAGGGGCTGCTGGCACAACTCGCCACTGGCAACAGGACAAAGCTGGCCGCCCTCCATCCGGCCGCGGCGGTGGCGATGGTGTCAGGACCGCCCGCGCCGGAACCGCAGACGCTGCCCGCGATCCTCGATGCGGTCGTCACCCGCGCACCCGAGACGATCGCGCTGTCGTGCAATGGCATCCACCTGACCTACCGCGAACTGGACCTGCGCTCGAATCAGCTGGCTCGATTGCTGCTCGAGCACGGCGCAGGCCCCGACAGGCGGGTGCTGCTCGCCCTCGCCCGCTCGGTGGAATCGGTGGTGTCGGTGTGGGCTGTCGCGAAGACGGGATCCGCGTTCGTCCCGCTCGATCCCGGCCATCCGGCCGACCGGATCGCCTACCTCGTCGCCGATGCCAGGGCCGATCTCGGCCTCACCACCACCGGCTGTCGCGCGAAGCTGCCGGATGCGGTGGACTGGCTGCAACTCGATGATGTCGCCACCGCGGCTGCCTCGGTCACCCGCTCGACCGCGCCGATCACCGACTGCGAGCGGGGCGGCGGGATACACCCGGATCAGGCCGCCTATCTGATCTACACCTCCGGTTCCACCGGCACGCCGAAGGCGGTGCAGATCGGGCACCGTGGCATCGCGGGTGTCGTTGCCGCACAACAGAAATCGCTGCTCGTTGATTCCGCCGCGAGCGTCCTGCATGTGGCGTCGCCGAGTTTCGACGCTTCGATGTTCGAGCTGCTGATGGCGCACGGATCCGGTGGGCGGATGGTGGTGGCGCGCCCGGAGGTGTATGCCGGTGCGGCACTGGAAGATCTGTTGCGCGACGAACACGTCAGCCACGTGGTGATTACCCCATCGGTGCTGTCCACCATGGAGCCGACCAATCTACCCGACCTACAGGTGCTCGCTGTCGCGGGCGAGGCATGCGGTCCGGAACTGGTGGCCGAGTGGGCAACCGGCCGTCGCATGCTCAATCTGTACGGCCCGAGCGAATTCACTATCTGGGCAACCGGAAGCGAACTGGCTGCCGACGAGCCGGTCTCCATCGGCACCCCGATCTGCGGCACGGCTGTGCTGGTGCTGGACTCCTGGCTGCAGCCGGTGCCCGCGGGCACGGTCGGTGAACTGTGGCTGGCCGGTCCTGCGTTGGCGCGCGGCTATCTGGACCGGTGCGGCCTGACCGCCACGCGTTTCGTCGCGAATCCGTTCGACACCGCGGGCGCGCGGATGTACCGCACCGGGGACCTGGTGCGCTGGCGCGCGGATGCCCGCACGCTGGAATATGTGGGCCGCATCGACTTTCAGGTGAAGATTCGCGGCCTGCGGGTCGAACTCGGCGAAGTCGACAGCGCACTTACCGGGCTGCCGGAGATCGAGTTCGCGATCACCACCGGGCAGGAAGGCCCGGCGGGCGCCACCCTGCTGGTTTCCTACGTACTGCCCACCGACGGGGTGCGGTTGGATATCGATGAGGTACGCCGCCGGATCGCTTCGGCGCTGCCCGCCTCTATGGTGCCCGCCGTCATCGTCTCGCTGGACAGCATTCCGATCACACCGGTCGGCAAACTCGACCGCGCTGCCCTGCCTGTACCGGACCTACGCGCCGCGCCGCGCCGCGCCCACCGGGCGCCACGGACCGACCGCGAGCGGACCATCATCGATGTATTCGAAAAGGTGCTCGACATCGAAGGCATCGGTATCGACGATTCCTTCTTCGATCTGGGTGGCAATTCACTGAGCGCGGTCATGACGGCACGGCTGCTCGGGGCGGCCTTGCACACCGAGGTCACGGTGCTGGCCGTGTTCACCGATCCGACAGTCGCCGGCTTGGCCGAACGCATCGACAAGGGCGCGGCGGGACCGAAGGAAACCGCCGCAGCGATGCGAGCGGCCGTGGAGGTGGTGCTGCCGATCCGAGCCAGAACCGAGGGCATCGACCTGCCACCGCTGTTCTGTGTAGCACCCGCCTCGGGCGTGGCCTGGTGCTATGCCGGGCTCGGCGCGTATGTCGACCCGCGCCGCCCGATCTACGGGCTGCAGTCGCCGACATTGGCGGCCGGACCCGGCGGCTGCGGTCCGGCGACCATCGGTCAGTACGCCGACCGCTATGTGCGCGAGATCCGCAAGATCGCGCCGCGCGGCCCGTACGAGCTGTTGGGCTGGTCCTTCGGCGGATTCGTCGCGCACGAGATGGCGGCACGGCTGCGGCGCGCCGGTGAGCATGTGCGGCTGGTGTTGCTCGACACCGATCTGGCGGTGCGGCACCTCGAGCCACCCGATCAGCTCACCCCCGGTCAATTCGTCCACAAGTTCGGCCCGATGCTCGGCCTGCCCATCGAATCGAGCGCACTGAGTGCGACGGCGGCCGCCGCGGCACTCCGGCACAGTCCGGCGGGCGCACTCGACGTGACCGGCGCCGACCTGGAGCGGTGGACCGCCTCCTACAACGCGGCGGTGCGCATGGTCGAGTGCCACCATCCGCGGCGATACGACGGCGATCTGGTCTTCTTCGCCGCGGCACGCGACCACGAGGGCGCCGTGAAGGCCGATCCGAACACCGCGGCACGGCGTTGGCGCAGGCATATCGCGGGAACCGTAGCCACCTATCAGCTCGACGTCACGCACGACGAGATGACCACGCCCGAAGTGCTTTCCGAGATCGGTCGAGTGCTCGAGGAACACACTCACGGAAGCGGGTCCGACTTCGTGCGACATGCGGTGGGTGCGCTGTCGCGCGGACGGTGATCCGCCGAGCGCCGCCTACCGCGCCGGGCGGTTTCCGATCCAGTCGCTGGCTTGCCGCAGCGGGATTGCCCTACCTCTTGCGCATGACCGACTGGTCGAGTACTCCAAATACCAGGAGGTGTTCGATGCCGCCCTCTGCATCCGATCCTTTGACGTGGTCCGACGAGGTCACCGTGCCGTCGGAGTCTGTCCGGCTGACGGGGCTACTGGCCGTCCCGCAGAACTCCGCCGCTCTGATCGTCTTCGCGCACGGGAGCGGTAGTGGTCGGCGCAGTCCGAGGAACAGATTCGTCGCTGATGTACTGAATCGTGCGGGATTCGCGACGATGCTGGTCGACCTGCTTACCGCGGACGAGGAGGGAGATCGTGCCCGCGTTTTCGATATCGAGATGCTCGCCCATCGTCTCGTCGACGTCACCTGCTGGCTGCGCACGCGGCCTGCAGTCAGCGGCCTTCTCACCGGATATTTCGGGGCGAGCACCGGAGCGGGTGCCGCTCTGTGGGCGGCCACCGAACCCGGTATCGAGGTTGCCGCCGTCGTCTCTCGAGGCGGCCGCCCCGACCTGGCCGGTCCACGGCTGGCGCTGGTGCGCGTACCGACGCTGCTTATCGTCGGCGGTAACGACAAGCGAGTACTGGAACTGAATCGAGAGGCCCGGCTGCGAATGCCGTGTCCGAGCGAGATCGATGTTGTTCCTCTCGCGACACACCTGTTCGAAGAGCCCGGCGCACTCGAGCAGGTGGCGGATCTGGCCCTCGACTGGTTCCGCCGTCATCTCAGCGTGGCGCGGCCCTGAACACGGTCACTCCGCACCAGGAGGGGCCGAACGTGTCACCTCCGATGAGCCTCACGCGTCGTGGAGCAGGTCGCCATGCATTCGCGGGATTTGGTGGCCGGCCGTTTCCATCGAGAGGCCCGACCGGAACGCTCCGGACAGCGGCCCGAATCAGCTTGCCCGGCAAGCGAATTCCGACGGTGTCCGTCTTGCGGATTCCGGTGACCAGTACGAGCGTACGCGTGCGGGAACTTCGGAGACATAACCGTCGATGATCGGTATTCCGTAGCGGTGTTCGAATTCGGTCAGCAGTTCGATGCCTGCCGGAGCCTCGCCGCAGATGGCGAATCGTACCGATGAGGTGTTCGGTCGAATTTCGTCGGGCAGACCCGACAGCAGTGCATACGTGGTCGGGACTGCGGAGATGTATGTGGCACGGTTGCGCTCGATTCGGTCGACGAACGTCTTCGGGCTGAAGGCCATGGTGGCGTGGCCACCGGCCAGTAGCGGTGACAAGGTGCCGACCACGATGCTGTTGACGTGAAACAGCGGCAGGGTCAGCAGGCTGTGGTCGGCTCCGGTGAGTTCGAATGCCTCGATCACCATGGAGCACATGGCGTTGAGGTTGGCATGGTCGACCGTCACGCTGTTGGGTTTGTCCATGGTGCCGTTGGTACAAATGAGCAGCGCCAGTGTGTCGTTGCGAGGCTGTGCGGGTTCCACGGCATCGGGTTCTGCGGTGGTGAGATCATCGGCGGGTATGACGGCGTGGACCGGAGCGCCGGTGGCGGGCGGCCCTGCGGTGATCAGGGCTTTGGCGCCCGTGTCGGTCAGCTGGCGGTCGGCCTCTGCGGCGGTCAGCGACGGGTCGATAGGGGTGACCGTGGCACCCACACGCCAGGTAGCGAACAGGGATACGACAAAGGCAGCAGTGTTGGGCAACATGATTGCGACCACGTCGCCGCTCGAGACTCCCGCGGCGCGCAGGGTACCGGCGGCGCGCCGCACAGCGTCCAAGAATCCTGTGTTGTTCAGGTCGGTGCTGTCGTCGGCGACGGCGGCTGCGTCCGGTGCGGCGGCGGCGCGACGGTCCGGGAGAGTCGAAAGATTCATGAGCGGTCCTCAGGACGGGGTCAGGGCATGACGACAACGGTAGAAATCATGCGGTCGCTCGGCACCGTCGCGCATGAATGAAATTCACGGCGGGCATTGTCACCGGAGGACAATCTCGACCTCGCCGCGTTGCCTCAGCAATCGCGATGTATCTACGATGGTGACGAATTTTCGTCGCGACGGTAAGACTGGTGTGCGAGGATCGCCGCGCGACTGAACGAGCGGGTGACGATTCGGGCACGATGATAGGCACCCTCGCCGCGGGCATCGACGGCTGCTGCTACCCCCAACGCACGCCACTCGTCATGCGTGTGACCGGCCCAGTGTGACCCATCGAAGCAGGAGCGGACCCGCAGTCCACCGCAGTGCCCGTGTTCAACTCCACAGCGTCACATGCACTTTCGGGCGGAACCGCGTCACGCCTACGCCGGACCCGCGGATCATTGCCTGCATGCAGCGCGGGGTAGTGATGAACCGGAGCAGTTCCGATACCGCGGGCTGGCGGGTGTCCGGGGGCAGGGTGGTCGCGCACCACTCATCGGATACCTGAAGGCCGGGTCCCTTGATGTGGCTCAGCCGACGGGCCGCGAGGTCGGAGGCAACGGCGAAGCCGATCGTCAGGGTGACACCCCCGACACGGCGGACTTCTTCGAGGGCGGCAGCATCGCTTTGGAAGATGCGCTGGTGTGATTCGGGAATGGCCAACTCGCGCAACATTGTCGCGATGTGCCCGTCGACACTGCCAGCGCCAGGGCCCAGCATCCACTGTTGCTCTCGCAGCAGCGCTGGGCGCGGTGCGACATCCGCAAGTGGGCTGTCGGGGCGCGCGACCGAAATGATCTGATACTTCAGGAACGGCCGGGCGGTGATGGTCGTGTCGGTGCTGTCCTGCCCTGGTCCCAGCGCGATGTCCACCGCCCTGGACTCGATCAGGCTGCGGAACTGGCTGGTGGGATGCACACTCAGCTCGACCGACAGATCCTTCGCCCGCGCCGCGAACAGGTCGATGAGCCCGGGCGCCGCATGTTCGGCGAACGCGCTCGAAGCCGCGATGCGCAGCAGTCGTCGGCCGTGCGCCGCCTCGCTCACCTCGATGGCGGTCTGGCGCTGCAGACCGAGAATCTCGATTGCCCGGCTGGCCAGACGCAGCCCGCCGGGCGTGAAAGCCAGACCCGACGCCACGCGGGTGAACAGGCGGTCGTCGAGTTCCTTGCGCAGCTGGGCGATGTGCGTCGAGACACCGGCATCCGACATCCCCAGCTCTCTGGCCGCCGCATGGACGGAGCCGAGCCGCACCACGGTCGAGTAGGCCCGAAGCTGGGCGGGCGTCACAATTCGAGTCTACGTTGGAGGTGGACGCACCGCCGACAGCCGCATAGTGCCTGGAGGACATCGTGCAGGACGTGCTCACCGATCTGATGACAACCTGGAACGCCGGGGGCACCGCTGGGGTCGCGACAGTCGTGCGGACCTTCCGTTCGTCGCCACGACCGCCGGGTGCGGCCATGGTGGTCGCCCCGGATGGGACGGTCAGCGGTTCGGTCTCCGGTGGCTGCGTCGAGGGCGCGGTCTACGAACTCGCCGCCGACGTCGTCCGGACCGGTCGTCCGGTGCTGCAGCGATACGGCCTTTCCGATGACGACGCCTTCGCCGTCGGTCTCACCTGCGGAGGAATCATCGACATCTTCGTCGAAGCGATCTCACAGGAGACGTTCCCGGAACTCGGCGAGGTCGCCGCGGACATCGCCGACCAGCGGCCGGTCGCGATCGCGACCGTTATCGAGCACCCCGACACCGCGCGGGTAGGGCGACGACTGCTGATCCGGTCGAGTGATGCGCGGGGCACGCTGGGGTCGAACCGTGCCGACGATGCGGTGTTCGATGACGCGGGTGGGCTGCTCGCGGCCGGCCGCAGCGAGGTGCTGTCCTACGGTCCGGACGGGCAGCGCCGCGGCGAGGGCATGGCGGTGTTCGTCGCCAGTTATGCCCGACGGCCACGAATGCTGGTGTTCGGGGCGATCGATTTCGCCGCCGCCGTCGCTCAGCAGGGATCGTTCCTCGGGTACCGGGTGACAGTCTGTGACGCGCGGCCGGTCTTCGCGACCTCCGCCCGGTTCCCGACCGCCGACGAGGTCGTCGTCGACTGGCCGCACCGCTACCTGGCCGCGCAGATTGCGGCAGGCGCGGTCGATTCGCGGACCGTCGTCTGCGTGCTGACCCACGATCCCAAGTTCGACGTTCCGCTGCTCGAGGTGGCACTGTGCGCGCCGGAAATCGGCTATGTCGGCGCCATGGGGTCGCGCCGCACACACGACGAGCGACTGTCCCGGTTGCGACAGGCCGGCCTCACCGACGAGCAGCTCGCCCGGCTCGCCAGCCCGATCGGGCTGGATCTGGGTGGCCGGACGCCGGAGGAGACCGCCGTGTCCATCGCGGCCGAGATCATCGCACGCCGCTGGGGCGGACGCGGGCGCTCACTTGCCCAAACCGGCGGCCGAATTCATCACACACCGGTCGTGAACAGCGAATTAAGTGATTCCTTAACTCGCTCTTGACGACCGCATCGGCGGGGCAGAGGCTGATCTCATTCCCGCTGATGTGAGGTCGATCACATGCAAGTTCCTGGGCCATTCGAGTACGAGCGCGCAACGGGCGTGGACCACGCCATCGGACTACTGGACCGGTTGGGGGAGGAGGCGCGCGTCGTCGCGGGCGGGCACAGCCTGCTGCCGATGATGAAGCTGCGTCTGGCCAATCCGGAATACCTCATCGACATCAACGACTTGGCGGCCGAGCTGGGTTACATCGTCACCGATCCGACCCTGGTGCGAATCGGTGCGATGGTCCGGCATCGGAACTTGCTCGAATCAGACCGCCTCGCCGCGGTGTGCCCGATCTTCCGTGACGCCGAGCGCGTGATCGCCGATCCGGTCGTGCGCAACCGCGGCACGATCGGCGGCTCGCTGTGCCAGGCCGATCCCGCCGAAGATCTCACCACGGTCTGCACGGTCCTCGGTGCCACCTGCCTGGTCCGCGGACCGTCCGGCGAACGGGAGATCACGATGGACGACTTCCTGGTCGGTCCGTACGAAACTGCTATGTCGCACAACGAAATTCTCATCGAGATCCGAATTCCCGTACGGCATCGGACATCGAGTGCCTACGCGAAAGTGGAGCGTAGGGTCGGCGACTGGGCGATCGCGGCGGCCGGCGCGACGGTGACACTGCGAGAGGGGGCAATCGCCGCCGCGCGGATGGGTCTCACGGCGGTCAACCCCGATCCGGTGGCGCTCGCATCCTCGGTGGATGTGCTTCTCGGTGAGCCGCCCACCGAGAAGGCCTTCGCGGAGGCGGGCCGCCGGGCGAGCGCAGCGTGCTCACCTGCCTCCGATGCGCGCGGCAGCGCGGACTACAAACGTCATCTCGCGTCCGAACTGACGATTCGCGTGCTGCGCACCGCGGTCGAGCGCGTGCTGAATTCTCCTGCGCTGGAAGGGAATTAGCCATGCAGGTAACTATGACCGTCAACGGCGAGTCGGTGACCGCGGAGGTCGAGCCGCGAACCTTGCTCGTGCATTTCCTGCGAGACCAGTTGCGGCTCACCGGAACCCACTGGGGTTGCGACACCAGCAACTGCGGTACCTGTGTGGTGGAAGTCGACGGCGAACCGGTGAAGTCGTGTACGATGCTGGCCGTCATGGCCGGCGGTCGTGCGGTACGCACTGTCGAGGGGCTCGAGGTGGACGGCCAACTCGATCCCGTGCAGGAGGGCTTCATGCAGTGTCACGGGTTGCAGTGTGGATTCTGCACGCCCGGCATGATGATCACCGCCCGCGCCCTGCTCGACCGCAACCCTGATCCGGATGAGCAGACCATCCGGGAGGCGATCTCGGGCCAGATCTGTCGCTGTACCGGATATACCACCATCGTGCGGTCGATCCAGTGGGCCGCGGCGAAGCAACGAGGCGAAGCGGTGGAGCCCGAACCCGTTGCCACACCGGCGCCGATAAAGAGCGCGTCATGACCGCCGTCGAGTCCCGGCCCGAAGACCGTGTCGACAACGACCACAAGCCGTGTGGTCACGGCAGGATGCTGCGCAAGGAGGATCCACGGTTCATTCGCGGACGCGGCAATTACGTCGACGATGTGTCGCTGCCCGGCATGTTGCATTTGGCTATCCTGCGTTCCCCGTTCGCGCACGCGCGGATCGTGAGCGTCGATGTCTCCGCGGCACAAGCACATCCGAAGGTCAAGGCAGTGGTCACAGGTGCGGATCTGGCGGCGAAGGGACTGGCCTGGATGCCGACGCTGTCCAACGATGTGCAGGCGGTGCTGGCGACGGACAAGGTCCGGTTCCAGGGCCAAGAGGTGGCCTTCGTCGTCGCCGAGGACCGCTACTGCGCGCGTGATGCGTTGGAGCTGATCAACGTCGAGTACGAGATGCTCGATCCGGTGATCGACGCTCGGACCGCACTGGCGCCCGATAGGCCGGTGATCCGCGATGATCTCGAGGGCAAGACCGACAACCGGTGTTTCGACTGGGAGACCGGCGACGCCGCCGCGACCGAGGCGGTGTTCGCGCGCGCCGATGTCGTCGTCAAGCAGGAGATCGTGTATCCGCGAGTGCATCCCGCCCCGATGGAGACCTGCGGGGCCGTCGCGGATCTCGATCCGGTGACGGGAAAGCTCACGCTGTGGTCCACGAGCCAAGCACCGCATGCCCACCGCACGCTCTATGCGTTGGTGGCCGGACTGCCCGAGCACAAGATCCGGGTGATCTCACCCGATATCGGCGGCGGGTTCGGCAACAAGGTGCCCATTTATCCGGGATACGTCTGCGCCATCGTCGGGTCGCTGTTGCTGGGCAAGCCGGTGAAGTGGATGGAGGATCGCAGCGAAAACCTCACCAGTACCGGGTTCGCCCGCGACTACATCATGGTCGGCGAGATCGCCGCCACCGCCGAGGGGAAAATCCTGGCCATCCGGTCGACCGTCCTCGCCGATCACGGCGCGTTCAACGGTACGGCCGCTCCGTTGAAGTATCCGGCCGGCTTCTTCGGCGTCTTCACCGGTAGTTACGACATCGAAGCCGCCTACTGCAAGATGACCGCGGTCTACACGAACAAAGCCCCTGGCGGCGTCGCCTACGCGTGCTCGTTCCGGATCACCGAGGCCGTCTACTTCGTCGAGCGGTTGGTGGATTGCCTCGCCTACGAACTGAAAATGGATCCAGCCGAGCTGCGGCTGCGGAATCTTCTTCGCCCCGAACAGTTCCCGTACACCAGCAAGACAGGCTGGGTCTACGACTCCGGCGACTACGAGAAGACCATGCGCCTGGCGATGGACATGATCGGCTACGACGCCTTACGCAAGGAGCAGCAGGGCAAGCGCGCCCGCGGCGAGTTGATGGGCATCGGGATGTCCTTCTTCACCGAGGCCGTCGGCGCGGGTCCACGCAAGGATATGGACATCCTCGGACTCGGTATGGCCGACGGGTGCGAGCTGCGTGTGCACCCGACCGGCAAAGCTGTTGTGCGCATATCGGTTCAGACCCAGGGTCAGGGGCATGAGACGACGTTCGCCCAGATCGTCGCCGAAGAACTCGGCATCCCGCCGGACGACATCGACGTGGTGCACGGCGACACCGATCAGACTCCGTTCGGCCTGGGCACCTACGGCAGCCGGTCGACACCGGTCTCGGGCGCCGCTGCCGCACTGGTGGCGCGGAAGGTGCGCGACAAGGCGCGGATCATCGCGTCCGGCATGCTCGAGGTCTCCGTCGCCGACCTCGAGTGGGAGAAGGGCTCGTTCCACGTCAAGGGTGATCCGTCCGCGGCCGTGACAATCCAGCAGATCGCGATGCGCGCACACGGCGCCGGTGATCTGCCCGAGGGCATCGAGGGCGGACTCGACGCGCAGATCTGTTACAATCCGGAGAATCTCACCTACCCGTATGGTGCGTACTTCTGTGTTGTCGATGTCGACCCGGGGACGGCGGTGGTAAAGGTCCGGCGCTTCCTAGCTGTCGACGACTGCGGCACCCGGATCAATCCGATGATCATCGAGGGCCAGGTGCACGGCGGCCTCACCGACGGCATCGGCATGGCGCTGATGGAGATCATGGCCTTCGACGAGGACGGCAACTGCCTCGGCGGATCCCTGATGGATTACCTCATCCCGACGGCGCTCGAGGTTCCGCATTTCGAGACCGGGTACACGGTCACCCCGTCGCCGCACCACCCGATCGGTGCCAAAGGCATCGGCGAATCGGCCACGGTCGGATCACCGCCGGCGGTGGTCAATGCGGTGGTGGATGCCCTGGCGCCGTTCGGAGTTCGGCACGCGGACATGCCGCTGACACCGTCGCGGGTGTGGGAAGCGATGCAGGGGCGGGCCACACCGCCCATCTGAGTGAGGGATCACCGATGAAGATGACCGAGCGCGCACAGCAACTGGTCCGCACCCGGACTCCGTTCGTGCAGGCAACCGTCGTGCGCGCACAGCAGCCGACCTCGGCGCACGCCGGGGATGAGGCGATCCTGTTGCAGGACGGGACGATCGAAGGCTTCGTCGGCGGCCAGTGCGCCCAGAACTCGGTCCGTAAGGCGGCGCTGGGTGCGCTGCAGTCGCACGAGAGTGTGCTACTGCGCGTGCTACCCGACGGTGACCTGCATTTTCCTGAAGCGCCCGGCGCGGCGGTGGTGGTGAATCCCTGTTTATCCGGCGGAGCGCTGGAGATCTTCCTCGAGCCGCAGATCCCGGCGCCGCTGGTGGGTATCTGCGGCGCGACACCCATCGCCGACGCCTTGGCCAACGCGTGCGAATTGGTGGGTTTCGGGGTCCGGCGCGGTGTTGCGGAATTCGACTCGATGGAGTCGCTGGCCGATACGACGGCGGTGGTGATCGCCAGCCACGGTGGCCCGGAGGCCGCGATGATCCGGGTCGCGCTGGACGCGGGTGTGGGGTATGTCGGGTTGGTGGCCAGCAGGATTCGGGGCGCGTCGATCCTCGACGAACTCGAATTGACCGACGCGGAGCGGACTCGTGTGCGTACCCCGGTGGGTTTACCGATCGGCGCGAAGACATCCGGGGAGATCGCCGTCTCGATTGTCGCGGAAGTGATCCAGGCGGTCCGAAAGGGTGGCCTGGTCGTCACACCCCGCGGGGCGAATGTCGCGGTCGAGGTGCTCGATCCAGTGTGCGGCATGACGGTGACGGTCGGGCCGGACACGCCACATCTCATTATCGACGATGTCGACTACTGGTTCTGCAGCTCCGGCTGCCGCGCCTCCTTCGCAGCGACGAAGACAGGATCATGACGAACGGGGTCGTCACCGGAGTGGTACTCGCCGCCGGCACCTCACGGCGTCTAGGCACTGCGAAACAGTTACTGTCGTATCGGAATACGACGGTTCTCGGTGCCACCCTCGACGTAGTGCGATCCTGCGCCTTCGATCAGATCATCGTCACCCTCGGCGGCGCGGCGGCGGCGGTGCGTCAGCAGGTCGATCTCACCGGGGTGAAGATTGTCATGGCGGATGACTTCGATTCGGGCTGTTCGTCTTCGCTGCGTTCGGCCCTGAGCTCGGTGCATCCCCGGGCTGCTGGAATCGTGCTGATGCTCGGTGATCAACCGGGTGTGTCGGCGGCGACCGTCGACCGACTGATCGCCGAGGGAATGTCCACCGCGATCACGGTCTGCCACTACCACGACGGCATCGGGCATCCATTCTGGCTGAGTCGCAGCATATTCGGCGAGTTGGCCCGGTCGCACGGCGACAAGGCCGTGTGGAAGATCATCGAGGCGGGCCGCGTCCCGGTGTCGCGACTCGACATCGACGCACCGATGCCCTTGGACGTGGACACCTGGGACGACTATGAGCGCCTGCGCGCCGCGACCTCACCATGATGTCACCGTTCGAAGATATCGAGGATGTGATGCGACGGTTCGACGCCGACGACTACCTGCTCGATACCGGAACAGCCGCCGCCTTCTATCTGGCCACCACATTGGGACGGCCACTGCTGCTGGAAGGTGAACCGGGAGTGGGCAAGACGACGGCGGCGAAGACCCTGGCCACCGTGCTCGGCGCACCGCTGATCCGCCTGCAGTGTTACGAGGGCCTCACCGTGAGCGAAGCGCTGTACGACTGGAACTACCAACGTCAACTGCTCAGCATCCGGCTCGCCGAGGCGCGGGGCACCGACCTCACCGAAGCCGACCTCTTTACCGAGGCATTCCTGGTGGACCGCCCGATCCTGCGCTGCGTGCGGTATCGCGGTCCAATGCCCCCGGTGCTGTTGATCGACGAAATCGACCGTGCCGACGACGAATTCGAAGCTCTGCTGCTCGAATTCCTCGGTGAGGCCACGGTGACCGTTCCCGAACTCGGGACCTTTGTCGCCGAACACCCGCCGACCGCGGTGCTGACCTCGAACCGCAGTCGCGACCTGCACGACGCGCTGCGACGGCGCTGCCTCTACCACTGGATCGACTACCCAGCGCCGGCCCGCGCGGTGGCGATCGTGCGACGCACCGTGCCCGGGGCAACCGACGCACTGATCGAGCACGCCACCCGATTCGTCGGCCGCGCCCGCGATCTCGATCTCGACAAACCGCCCGGTGTCGCCGAGACCATCGACTGGATCGCCGCGCTGGCGACGCTCGACGTCGCCGATCTCACCGCACCGGAGGCGGTCGCCGCGCTCAGCGCACTGGCGAAGACACCCGACGACCGCACCACCGTGCAGGCGGCATTCGTCGAGTACACCCAAGGCCTGGCTACCGGATGAGAGGGACACGTCGATGAAGATCGCCAATGAGTTCACCGTCAACGCACCCGTCGAGCAGGCATGGGAGGTACTGACCGACCTCGAACAGGTGGTCCCGCTCATGCCAGGCGCACAAATGGTCGGCTGGGAGGGAGACGACTTCCTCGGCAAATTGAAGATCAAAGTCGGCCCGGTGATCAGCGAATTCACTGGGAAGGCACATTTCGTGGAACGCGACGAACACGACCATCGGGCCGTTATCAACGGCAGCGGCCGGGATTCACGCGGATCCGGCAACGCAGCGGCGACCATCATCACGCAGCTGCGTGAAGACGGCGACAAGACCCGCGTCACCGTGGACACCGACCTCAAGATCGTCGGCAAGCTTGCCCAATTCGGCAGCGGGATGCTGCAGCAGGTGTCCGAGAAACTGGTCGGTCAGTTCGTGGCAGCCCTGGAAGCGAAACTCGCGGTGGGCGATTCGGTCGTCACCCAGCCGGTGGTCGGGCCGGACAGCCGAGGGATGCGGCCGCAACCGGCCGCACAATCAGAACCGGCACCACTCGATCTCGTCGATTTGGTCGGGCCCGCGATCATCAAGAAGTATGCGCCTGCGATCGCCTTCGGGGTTGCCGCCGCGGTCGCAATTGTCTTGGTACGCAAGCTGATGCGTAGGAAGCGATGACACGGGCAGTGCTGCTGCGGGGTGTCGACCTGGCTGCATTCGCGGTCGCGGTGGTTGCACGGCTGCGGCGTGGCGGCGTCGCGGTGGCGCCGAGCGGGTCCGCGCTGTTCGTGCGTGCCCTGCGCCGCATGGCGCCGCGGTCGCGCACCGAATTCTACTGGGCCGCGCGACTCACGCTCGTCGATCGCATGCAGGATCTCGCGGCCTTCGACGCGGTCTTCGCGACAGTGTTCGCCGACGCGGTGTTGGGCGTGGACCCGCCGAGCCGAACGGGTGGACTACCGACCGATCGCGCGTCGGCACCGCGTGTCAGCGGCGGTGGGCAGTCGCAGCAAAGCGGCGAAGTCCCTTGGGCGACAATGCGATCGGCTATCGATGCCGGTGGATCGACCGACCAGAGTGTGACACTGCCGGACATGCTGCCGAGCCGGTTCGCGGCGCGAGCACAGGAACCGTTCGACCACTTCGATCCGGACGATCTGCGAACGGTCGGAACCTGGCTGGAGCAGGCGTCGGCGCACTGGCCGCAGCGCAGCAGCAGGCGCTACGAAAACCATCCGCACGGCAAGCGGATCGACTTCCGGGCGACGATGAACAACTCCCGGCGCACCGGTTGGGAGTCGGCGGTGCTGGTCCGCACTCGGCCCCGGCGCCGCCCCCGCCGAATCGTCATGATCTGCGACGTCAGCCGCTCGATGCAGCCGTATTCGACGATCTACCTGCACCTGATGCGGGCCGCGATGCAGCGCCGTTCGCCCGATCGCCCCGAGGTGTTCGCCTTCTCCACCTCGCTGACCAGGCTGACCTCGGTGCTGGCGCACCGTTCGCCGGAGGTCGCGGTGGCCAGGGCCAACGACAAGGTGGTCGACCGCTACGGCGGCACGCACATAGGCCGATGCCTCGGCGCGCTGCTCGCCACGCCGCCCGGCAACGCGGTGCGCGGCGCCGTCGTCGTGATCGCATCGGATGGCTGGGACAGCGACACTCCTGATGTCCTCGCCCGTGCGATGGCCAGGATTCGACGCCGGGCTTGGCGCGTCATTTGGCTCAATCCCCGTGCGGGCGACTCCCGATTCCGACCGGCCACCGGTGCGATGGCGGCAGCCCTGCCATACTGCGACATCATGATGCCCGCGCACACGCTGGCGGGCATGCATGCGTTCATCCAAGACCTGGCATCGGCGATTGTCACCTGATGGCCGGACGGCCGTTGGAGAATTGCCGGCGCCGCTGCCTCGATCCCGCTGCGGTGAGGCCCTCGCCGCTCCTGACCGCTCCCCGAGGAAAGCGAGGAAATCGATGTCTACTCATCAGGCTGTTCACGTGCAGTCCGCAGGTGCGGCGTTGAAACTCGTCGATGTCGAAACGACCTCACCGCCTCGCGACCATGTGCGCCTCGCGGTTTCGGCGTGTGGGATCTGCGGCACCGACCGTGCGTTCGTCGGCGGCGCGTTCCCGGACACGGCATGGCCGCTAACACCCGGGCATGAGATCGCAGGCACGATCGCCGAACTCGGCGCCGATGTCGACAACTACGTCGTCGGTGACCGTGTCGCTGTGGGCTGGTTCGGTGGACACTGTGGTAAGTGCATCCCATGCCGGAACGGCGACTTCATCCACTGCCAGAACTTGCAGGTTCCCAGCTGGCAATACCCCGGCGGCTACGCCGAGTCGGTGACTGTACCGGCCAACGCACTGGCCCGCGTCCCCGACGAGCTTTCCCTCACCGAGGCCGCACCGATGGGTTGTGCCGGAGTCACCACTTACCACGCGCTTCGCGAATCCAGGGCGGTGCCCGGCGACCGCGTGGCCATTCTGGGAATTGGCGGACTGGGTCACCTCGGCGTGCAGTTCGCGCGCGCGATGGGCTTCGAAACGATTGCGATAGCCCGCGGCCACGACAAAGCCGAAGACGCCAGCGCTCTCGGCGCCCACCGCTATATCGACTCGACCGCCGGCGACGTCAGCGAAGCATTGCGCGGGCTCGGCGGTGCGTCGGTCGTGCTGGGCACCGTGGGCAGCGCCACAGCGATGGCCCAAACGGTAGGTGGACTGCTGCCGCGCGGTGAACTCATCGCCATCGGCGTCACGACCGAGGCATTCCCGATCAGCCCGATGCAGCTGATCGTGGCCGGACTCAGCGTCACCGGCCACGCCTCCGGCACTGCGCGCGATATCGAGGAAACGATGCAATTCGCCGTCCGATCCGGCGTGCGGGCGCGAATCCAGGAACGGCCACTGGACCAAGCCGCCGAGGCGTATGCCGCGATGGAACAAGGACGAGCCCGATACCGCATGGTCCTCACGGTCTGAGCGCTCCCGCTCGGCCGCAATGTAATTCCGCTCCGACAGCAACGAATCCGAACCTGCGATCATGCCTCCACTGCGCCGGCGAACCGCTGCCGCATTCCGAGGTGTGCAGCGCTTCAGGCTGGCCTCATCAGCGTCCGAAAGCTCGTGAGTTATGTAGCAGCAACACAAATATTCCCAAGGAGCGGCGTGCGAAACCGACGCGTCAACGACCAAACGCCGCCCTGCGACGGAGGCCTCTCTCGCTCGCGCACTCGACTCGGATAACTTAGCTAATTGCAGTTCAGAGCACAATTTCTCGGTGACGGCCACGATCGACCGACGGGTCGGAGAAGGTGTCGGTTCGCGACGACGCCTGAGTGATGCGACGCAAATCCGCCGTGCCGAGCACTCGCGCTTGCTACTATCTAGCAAGCTTCGAACTCTGCGGTGTGGAGAGGCGGATTGCAATGGTTCCCACATGGTGCCGACGGGCAGGGGCGGTGGCGATCCTGATTGCGGCGACCGCGGCGTGTTCGTCGAACAAGGAGGGAAAGCCGGAGCCACCTGGCTCTGCAGGGACTGCAGGCACAGCGACTGTGAGCCAGGTGCCGGACACCGGAAAGTTCGTGCCCAAGTACGACCGTGCGATGCTTTCGCAACTGGCCAAGGACGGCAAGACCGTCACTCAAGACAACAAGGTCATCGAAGACCTTGCCGAGTCCCTGGGCGCGGTGTACAAGCTGCCCAAGGACATTCCCGTCGTCGGCAAGGAATGCGGAGAATTCAACGCATACTGGGATCCGGAGAAGCAGGAGATTGTCCTCTGCTATGAGATGTTCGGGGTTGCCGAGAAATATGCGAAGCTGCAGTCCGAGGGAACGCCTGGTTACTTCAACCTGTACTTCGACGGCGTCACGCGCATGATCACCTTTCACGAGTCCGCGCATATGGCGATCAACCTGTATTCGCTGCCGACAACGGGACGCGAGGAGGACTCTGCCGACCAGCTCGGGGCGCTGCTCGAGTTGACCACTCCCGGCCCCGTCGGCGTCGGTAGCGTGGCCGCCGCGGCCGACTTCTGGTTCGACATCTCCGATGATCCGGCGAGTCTCGACGCGCGCACCTTCGCCGACGAACACTCACTCTCCCAGGTACGCGCCTACAACCTGCTGTGCTGGGATTACGGCGCCCTACCCAGCGCGCTCGGCGTTCTGTTGGCACAACCGGACGAGCCTGAGCAAAAAGGCCGCCTGCCCTACCAGCGTGCCGCCGGGTGTGTCGACGAATACAACAGAATGCGATCCGCGTGGGAGACCCTTCTGAAGCCCACTATCAAGGTCAAGCTCGGCATTCCCGAGACCATGAGCACCACTTCCGCGCACGCGACACCTTCCACCACAACCACCCCTACGCGGTAGGTGAAACGCATTCCGACTGTGTCCTGCCCCCGATCCGCGCCGCCTCGACGACGCAACAGCGCACGCGGTCGGCTCGGACACGCGCGATAACTGTCACCGCACCCGCTCCCCGAGCAAGGGTGTGGCGCAGCGGCTTTCGGTGTCTGTGCAGGGCTTTACTCGCAGGCGACGCCGTCGTTGTCGCGGTCCAGTTTCGAACTGTAGCCGGGTTCGCCTCGTCGTAGCGGCGCGGCGCCCGCCGCCCGAGCTGCGGCGCAGTTCGGGTAATAGACACTGGGAGGCGCAGGGGTTGTCGGCCCCAGCGCCGTGGCTGGAGGTGCGGCCGGCGCGGGCGCCGCAACAGGCGGTACGGGCGCAATGATCCCTGGTGGCGTGGCTGGTGTAGTCGGTATCACCGAAGCGGTTGTCACCGAGATGGTTGCCGTCGGGGTAGGTGTCGCGCGGGTGGCGGGTGCCGTCGAGGTGGTGAGCCGCGCGTTGGTTGACGGTGGCGACGTGGCCTGGGTGCCACACGCCGAAGCTGCCGGCGTGACTGCCACGAAAGCGATGAGGACGACGGCATGTCGCCGTGTTATTGCCATGGTTGCCCGATTCCGAGGTAGAGGCGCGCGTCCCGGGCGCCGGCTTCGGTAGGCCGCTTCCCCGACGAGGAGCAAACGCGTCTCACCATGGATCACCGCCGTACGGACCGCACCCAGAGTTGTTGGTCTACAGCCTTTTTCGGCCCTACACAGTATTGACACCTGTGGGACTGCCCCGTCTATCGCCACCGCCCCCGACACGTTTCGGTCCGAAGCCTCGACACGCCGGTTCCCCGAGCAGTGAGACCGAACCGCCCACATTTGTGCGCCCGGATCGGGGTCCCGGTCCAGTTGGACCTGCCGGGGGCCGAGTTCGGGTTTCTGGTCACCGGTACGTCCGCGGGAGCAGGCTGCGGCCAGGCCGTCGCCCGGCGCTCCGACATCAGAACGTGTTCGAATTCGGCTATGGCACCGAGGATTTGGAAGAATATGCGACCGACGGCGGTGGAGGTGTCGATGCCCTGATCCAGCGCCATCAGGTCCACACCGCGATCCCGAACTGCCTTGGACAGCTCGATCAGGTGCTCGAGGGACCGGCCGAGCCGGTCGAGCAGGTGGCTGCAACGGCCTGTTTGAGTGACAGGGTGATTCGGCGGCGTTTCAAGTCGACGTCGATGACTTTCACGTGGAGATCGTCGCCGACTTGCACGATGCCTTCGGGCTTGTCCACGTGTCCCGCGGCCAGTTCGGTGTTGTGTACCAGTCCTTCGAAGCCGTCTGGGCGGTCCTCGATGCGGACGAACGCGCCGAACGGCACGAGCTTGGTGACGCGACCGCGGACGATCTGGCCGACCTGCTGGACGATCTGCGGCATGGGATCCTCTTGCAACGCTTTGAGCGACAGAGCCACACGTTCACACACCGTGTCGACGTCGAGGATCTGTGTGGTGATCTCCTGGCCGACGGTGAGGATCGCGGAGGGGTGGCTGACGGGTCGCCAGGACAGTTCCGGGATGTTGATCATCGCGGTGAAGCCGCCGATGTCGACGAACGTCACCCCGAAGCTGGCGATCTCACTGACGGTGCCGTTGATGACCTGGCCTGGGTGCAAGGTCTTCAACAATGCCCAGTTGCGGTCGCTGGGGGTGAGTTCGGTCCTCCACCGGGCTCGCAGGACGCCGTCCCTGTCGGGTAGGACGGCGGTGAACAGGGGGTGGCGTTCGTCGACGTACAGGGAAATCGCGGTTGCGGCACGTGCGCCGGTGACCTGCGCTGCCAGTTCAGTGAACTGGGTCTCGTCGGCAATGACGCTGGTGATCTGTCCGTGTTCGTCCTCCCAGACGAGTTCGATCGAGCCTTCGGCGGGGAGAGCCGCAAGGACCTCGTCGACGTCGGTCGACAAGTCGGGCCAGACGGTGAGTAGAGCACGAGGGGTGAGTTCTGCGCGTACCGCGTCCACAGTGTCGCTGGTGAGTCGGTGCCAACGCGACGCGTTGAGGATGTATCCCTCTTCCAAGAGGACAGCTTGGTGTGTGGCGATGCACCACCGCAGCCGAGCCCAGAAAATGTCGTCGGCGGGTCGCTGTTCGCCGGGCTCGGCGTCGAAAACCGCATCGTAGGGGGATGCCTCGAGCCGTTCGGGAAACAATCCCAGTGCGCGGGTACGGGACAGCGCCCTTTCACAGGGCTGGTTGGTGCCGACGTAGAGGTACTGGTCCCACCCGACGTGCACGGCGAACACGTCCTCTACCTCCAGACGGCATGAGGCGCCGTTGTCGCGAAGCATTGCCCGGATCAGTTCCAGGCCAACGGCCACCGGCACCGGCGCGCCGTCGTGGAAACCGGTGAGATCGGTCGGGAAGAGCCCGGCCAGACCGTGGCCTTCGATAGTCGGCTCCAGGCCGAAGTGGACGAGGCCGGTGATCTGCGGTTCTCGTATGGCCAGCTGATCGACGCCGGTGTCTTCGGTGAAGGCGGCCACCGCCTGCAGGTAAGCAGCTTCGATCGGCCCGTGGTCACTGAGCGCGTCCTCGGCGCCGGTATAGCTGCCATACTCGTCGCGGTCGGCGGGGTCGTATTTGGTGACCCGGTAGGTGTAGGGCAGCACGTCACTGCCCTGCCCTGGTAGACGAGGAAACCGTGGACTTCTGGCGTTCCAGGACCCGATAGACCGTCGCGCGGCTCACGGAGAACAGGTCGGCGAGATCGGCGATGGTGTGCTCGCCGGAACGGTGCTGTTGCAGCAAATGGGACTGCTGGCGGACCGAAAGCTTAGGCTGCCTGTCTTTCAGCTTGCCCTGTGCCTTCGCAACGGCCATCCCCTCGCGTGTGCGCATCCGCACCAGGTCGACCTCGAATTCGGCGAAGGTGGCCAGGATGTTGAAGAACATCTTGCCCATCGGGTCTGTCGGGTCGTAGATGGTGCCGCCCAACGACAGCTTCACACCGCGTGCGACCGGGGAGTCGCCGATCTCGCGGGCGTCGGGCACCGAACGGGCGAGCCGGTCGAGTTTGGGGACGACCAGGAAGTCGCCGGCCGGGACGGCCGCGAGAGCTTGGTCGAGACCTGGCCGGGCGCGGCGAGTGCCGGTCAGGCCATGGTCGAGGTTGATCCGATCTTCGGCGACTGCGAGCCCACACAGGATCTGTCGCTGCGCAGTAAGGTCCTGCTCGTCGGTGGAGCATCGAGCGTAGCCGATGAGGGTTGCAGTCACGCGGGAAGCGTACGGTAAGCACCCCCGCATCGGACAGATCAGCGGACACCCTTAATGAGACGGCATCTCGCCTGGTCGGCACATCCAGACGAAGGTCCTCCCGCGTGTCCGCTGAAGGTCAACCGTCGGCTCGAACAAAGCCACTGAAGGACCTCGCCTGGGGTTCGGCCAGCCGTGCCACCTCCACCGGCGGCGCAGCGGCCACTTTGTCGGCACGAACCCCAACCACGGCAGCGCACACAGTGTCACCGACAGGCCGAGCCGCTCCTCCGGTCCGCGCCCCGGCGTCAGGAACGCGATATCGGCTGGGTGAGCGTGAAAAACCGGAACAATTCCTCACGGCTGATATTCGGAAACTCCCGCAGACGCGCCAACTCCTAGTCCGCGAACACCTGAATCGCCACGAAACCCGTCCTCCAGCAGGCCGATCAACCTCATCGGCAGCCAGCCGATCACCAATTACGATGCACCGCAGCCCGAACCGGAAGCCCGATCGGCGAACCACACCGTCTCGCGTCGTGTGGTCGAGCCGTTGTTGTCAAGCCGAACGTCTGGGTCAGCGGTGCATATATCCCGGAGTGAATGAGGCATCGCCCAGTCGTGGGGCGATCGATTCACCGCCGAGTTCCTGCCGCAGTACGGCTTGTTCGTCCTGAATGACGTGCATTACGGCATTGATCAGCGCGAGGTGGGTGAACGCCTGGGGATAGTTGCCCCAGTGCCTGCCAGTTCGGGGGTCGATCTCCTCGGCGTAGAGTCCCAGCGGGCTGGCGTAGGCAATCAGTTTCTCGCACAGCTGCTTGGCTCGTTCCTTTTCGCCGATCTCCGACAGCGCCGAGACCAGCCAGAACGAGCAGATCGTGAAAGCGCCTTCTTCCCCTGCGCATCCATCGTCGGTTTCAGTGACGCGGTACCGCAACACGAGGCCGTCCTCGGTCAGTTCGTCGGCGATGGCCAACACCGTGTTGCGTACCCGATCGTCGTCAGCGGGCAGGAAACGAACCAGCGGGATGAGCAGAGTCGACGCATCCAGCGCCGTGCTGCCGTAGTACTGGGTGAACACCTGCCGGGAGTCGACCGCATGGGCGCAGACATCGGCGTGGATTTCGTCTGCGGCCTGTTGCCAGCGATGCGCGCGTTCGAAGTCCTGATGGATGCGGGCCAGCCGGGCGCCACGATCGGCAGCAACCCAACACATGACCTTGCTGGAGGTGAAGTGTTGGGGCTCCCCGCGTACTTCCCAGATGCCATGGTCGGGCTCGCGCCAGTAGGTGAGAGCGCTTTTGACCGCCCGCCCCAGCAGCGGCCAGGCTCGTGCGTCGATTTGGTCTTGGTTGCGTGCGTAGAGATAGACCGCATCCAGCGCAGCGCCCCATACATCGTGCTGGCGTTGCTGGTACGCGCCGTTGCCGATGCGCACAGGGCCGGCATTTTCGTAGCCACGCAAGTGGGGGAGGGTCCGCTCGGTGAGATCGGTTTCGCCGCCGATGCCGTAGACAATCTGCATATCCCGGACGTCTTCGGTCAAGCTGATGATGTAGGAGAAGAAGTCGTTCGCCTCCCAGCTGAAGCCCAGTGTGTACAGGCCCCACAGCGCGAAGGCGGAGTCGCGTATCCAGGAGTAGCGATAGTCCCAATTGCGTTGTCCGCCTGGGGTTTCGGGTAGTGACGTGGTGGCCGCGGCGCTGATTGCGCCGGTGGGGGCGAAGGTCAGGCCCTTGAGGGTCAACGCGCTGCGGGTGAGCTGGGCAGTCCATGGATGGTCCGGAAACCGCCCGCCGGCCAGCCAGTGCCGCCAATGATGGATCGTCTGCAGCAGCCGTTCATCGGCTTCCTCAACGGCACGGGGGGCATCACGACTACCCCAGGAGAGCGCGCAGAAGCGTGTGTCGCCCGCCTTCAACAAGGTGCGCGAAAGCGCGTGCGTCCCTTCCAGTCCCAAGCGCATGTCGGTGCTCAGCGTCAGCTGTAGATCGATCCCGTCAGCGCTGGCCTGCGCGAGGTGGTAGCTGTCGAGGTACTCCCAGTGAGCGCGATGCCTGCCGTAGCCGAAGGACGGCTGACAGTCGAGTCCGAACTGGACCTGCCCAGTCTCACAGTGCACCGTCCGCAGCAGAATGTGCTCGGCGTCGTAGTCGGTGGGGGTTCGACGATGGGCACTACGGCCGGGTGTCTGGTGCCGCCAGGGCCCGACCAACAGCACATCGCGAACCGTCGCCCACCCTTCGCCACTGCGCCAACTCGTTTCCATGACCATCGTCCCGGGGACATAACGGCGATCGGTGGGCACCATGAAGTCGGCAGGAGCGAATCGAAACGAACCAGCGGAACGATCGAGGATGGCGGCAAAGACACTGGGAGAATCCATGCGGGGCAGACACATCCACTCGATGGCTCCACTGGGGGCGATAAGTGCAGTGACCTCACAGTCGGAGATGAATCCGTAGTCGTCGATGCGCGGGAATGCCGTAAGCCGCGGCGCGTGTTCGGTCTCGTCGTCCATGTGTCGCTCCATGGTCGTCTCTGCGCTGATGTCCGGCCGGCTATTCCCAGCGATTGCCTGGTGAACCGCCTACTGTCGCGACCGGACTGCGAGCCGATCAGGACATGACCGATGTGCCGTACCTGAACAGCCCACCACCTTGCCGGTCCTGTCGGCAAGCCCGGCGTGCGCCGCGACTGATGAGTGAGGTCCCCTGAGTGCAACCGCATCGCCGACGGGAAGCAGTCCGAACGGCTGAACATCGCATAGGAAGACCTTGCCCATGCAGCGGGTGGGTATTTCGACGACTGGTTCGACGGCATCGAGACAGAGCGCGCCCTGCGCCCTGGCCGAGCCGGAACGGTCGGCACTCGGCGACGTTATGCGAATACCTGCTGTTCGGTCACCAAGGGCAGCGGCGGGATGAGTCTCGTCCAGAATTCGTGACGGACCGCATCCCACAACCTCGCCAGTTCCGGAAGGAGTTCTCGCGCTTGCGCGAGATCCGGGTAGTTACTGGGGCAGAAGGAGGCTACCGGAGCGTCATATGCGTTGTGCACGGCGACAATTGCGATCAGATGATGCTGAACGAAGCGCCACGTCACACGCATTCCGTCAACTTCCGTTCGGCGCATCTCATCCATCTTCGAGATCCCGTCGTCGTGCGCTTACCTTGTGCATTTGGCGACCACCAGCAACCGGCTGCGCTCGACGGTCCGGGATGCACCGCCGGAGGTGCGGACTAAGACAGGTCGGGTCTTCGGACATAGGGCATTCCTGCTTCGATCGTGACGTCGGCGCGTCGAGGTGTCCGGTGGGGCAGTTCACACTGCAATAACATAAGACATTAGATTTCATAGTTCAATGCTTTTCTCCGTAAATATCGCATTAAGTCTCACTGATTAAGAAACGACTTGTTTTGAATCGTATGACCAGTTTGATGCCCTGACGCCCACCTGTGTCGCCGCACCTATGCCGAGGCGGTCGATGGTCGTTCTTCGCGTCCACTACCCATCGCCTGATGATTGCCAGGGTGATCCCGAGGGCCGCAACAGCAGAAGCGTACCTCTAACTTCATAGTTCATATTTCAAGTGTTATTGGGCTAGAATCGTGTCACATCCCCGCCACCCGAGGAGTTGCGTTGCCCCATCAGGAGAGGGCCGGACTGACCGCCCTCGGCGCCGTGCTGTCACCACTCGAGGGCGGCGGTCCGAAAACCGAGGCTGTGGTGCAGCGGTTGTCTGCTGCGATCAGCCTCGGTGTGATGGCCGACGGCCAGCAATTGCCGAGCGAGACCGATCTAGCCAATCAGTTGGGCGTATCGACGATGACCCTGCGGGAGGCGCTGGTCGTACTTCGGCAGCAGGGCATCGTGCACACCAAGCGTGGGCGCGGAGGTGGCAGCTTCATCAGCGCTTCGGCGGAGGTCTTCGAGAACACCTCGCAGGCGCGGTTGCAACAGATGAGCATCCAGGAGCTGCGCGACCTGGGGGACGAGCAATTCGCCGTCGCCGGAGCGGTTGCTGTGTTCGCCGCGCGCCGTGGGGTGCGGGCCGATATAGTCCGGCTCCGCAGCCTGACCGACCGGCTGAAGGACAGCACCGAACTCGTCTCCGCCCGCCGCGCCGACAGCCGCTTCCATATCGAGATGGCGGTCTGCGCGCAGTCCACCCGGTTGACCCGCGCCGAAGTCGGTCTGCAGGCCGAGCTCTCCGCCTTGCTCTGGCTGCCTCGGCTGAAACTGGACCCGGCGGCCGAGGCGGCCACCCATCGTGACCTGGTGGACGCGATCGAACGAGAAGACGATGCCCAGGCCAGAGAACTGGCAGAATCACAGACAGAATCACGCATCCGCCGCCTCGTCGCCCTACGCTTGGAGCTCAGTGATCGATGAGGGATACCGATAGCTTTCCAGCCTCGACGACCATCGAGTCGCTCGCTGATTTCGTCGCAAAATTAACCGACGAGATCTACCTGTCGCTGGCAACCATCGGAACCGCGCTGACAACCCTGTGGGATGGTCTCAGCGAGAAGCTGCGGTCTGCCCCCGAGTCGACCGATCTGGCGCCGTTGCGTGAGACCATTGCCGGCGAGCTCGAGCGGCGCGGAAAGCTGTTCAACGGCGCCGGCGTAGTGATGGCCGACGGCGTCCTCGCTGATCGCCCCCGCCACCTGGAATGGTGGCTTCCGGAGGCGCAACGGCTGCTGTTGGATTTGAATCCCGATAGTGAATATTTCTACGACTACACCGGAATGGACTGGTTCACGGTTCCGCGCGAGCAGGGTCGGCGATGGGTACAGGGGCCGCACCTCGATTACGCGTGCTCCGCCGAGTATGTCTGCACATTCTCGATACCGGTCACGTCCACATCCGGAATATTCCTCGGGATCGCCGGTGCCGATGTGCCGGTTGCCGTGATCGAGGAGGTCTTGCTTCCGCGATTCCAGGCATTCGGTCGGCGGGTAGTGCTGGTCAACGACGACGGCCGCGTCGTTATGGGAACCGATCCCGAATTCACGACCGGATCCAGGACGAGCCGGATGGACAAATCCGCTGTCGCAGTCCCGATCGAGGCAATGCCTTGGTCATTGCATCCGCTGGGATCCGTTGCATCCCAATGACATTGCAGAACACCGAGAGGGGTTCCAGTAGCAATGGCGCAAAACAACGGATATGACGAGGCCCCTCCGAGCCTGAAAGCGTTGGTACCCGAACCGTCGATTCCCTTGCCGGCCTGATCAACGGTGCCGACGACCTGGGCGATCCGCCGCGCGCGCGTGCGTGGCAGTTGTCGCCCCTTGCGCAACCGCACCGAGAGCGCAACGGTGGGAATACAAGTCTCGTCCCCGCCAGGCTCGTCGGATGAATCGACGGACCGACCGATCTTTGGGAGGAAATATGGCGAACAGGTGGACAGAGCAAGACATACCAGTCCAGAGGGGCCGACTGGCGATCGTCACCGGCGCCAACAGTGGACTCGGGTTCGAGGCCGCACGAGCGCTCGCGGCACACGGCGCATCGGTGGTGTTGGCGGTGCGGGATGTGGACAAGGGTAAATATGCCGCAGATCGGATTGCCGACGTTGTCCCAGGCGCGGACACCACCGTCCAACAGCTCGATCTGACCTCGCTGAAATCCGTGCGCAATGCTGCCGAGCAGCTCAGGTCCGCGTATTCCACGATCGATCTGTTGGTCAACAACGCTGGGGTGATGTACCCGCCGAGGCAGATCACCAGCGACGGGTTCGAGCTGCAATTCGGTACGAATCACTTGGGGCACTTCGCCCTCACCGGGCTGTTGCTCGAGAGGATGCTGCCGGTACCGGGCTCGCGGGTCGTTACGGTCAGCAGCGTCGGCCATCGCATCCGGGCGCGGATCAACTTCGACGATTTGCAGGGGGAACGGTCCTACAACCGAGTGGCGGCGTACGGCCAGTCCAAGCTGGCGAATCTGATGTTCACCTACGAGCTGCAACGTCGCCTGTCCGGCATCGGCAAGACGATCGCGGTCGCGGCGCACCCCGGTGCCGCCAACACCGACTTGATGCGCAACATGCCTGCTGCGCTCCGCGCGCTCATGCCTGTGGTCGCGCCCATCGCCACGCAGAGCCCAGCGATGGGCGCCCTGTCGATACTCCGCGCCGCCACCGACCCCGATGTGCTCGGCGGCCAGTACTACGGACCGGGTGGATTCTTGGAGACCCGCGGCTACCCGAAAGTCGTCGATTCGAGTTCACAATCGCACGACGTGGCGATTCAGCAACGCTTGTGGACGGTCTCGGAGAAATTGACCGGAGTGACGTTCCCCGTCTGATCGCGGCCGCTGCCGTCGCTCTGCGGCAGGAACGTCGTCGACGAACGAACACCAGCACGTCACCGCCGAAGACAAAGGAGCAAACATGTCCACCATTCACTTCAAGGAGACAACGAACTCGACGCCCGAACAGTTTGTCGCCGCGCTCACCGACTTCGGGCCCGGCCGCGCACAACTGTTCGGCAACAGCACCGACGAATACCTCGAGGTGCACGCCAGGGGTCTCGGCGAGGCCGACGTCACGGAGGGCTCGCACGGCATCTGGGAACGCCTGCACTACGACTGGTCGGACCCCAACCGCGTGGTCATGACGACCACCGACTCCAACGTGTGGGGCGGCCACTCGGGCCATACCTACACCTTCGCACGCCGGCCGGACGGGACGACCGATGTGGATGTTGTCGTGGTGCGCGAGGGCAAGAACCTCCGGGGACGGGTACTCGGCGTAGTGGTCGGAACCGTCGGCAAAGGCGTCTTGAAACATGCGCTCGACAAGACCGTCAAGGCCGTCGAAGCCCGGAACAACGGCAAGGGAACGGCGACAGGCTCGTAACCGGACCCGCCAGATCGGGCGAGGTGTGTGGGTCTGCGCCTATCGACATGAAGGAGGCTGGAAATGAATCGCTCAGACATGGACCCGACCTTCTATCGGAGCGCAGCGGAGGCGGCGGCCGCGCTACCGGAGCAGCTCGCGTACGTTGTTGCGTTCGACCCCGCGGCGCAGCAGCCGGATGCGCTGTCAGTAGTCGATGTCGATCCGGGCTCGGCCACCTACAGCCAGGTGGTGGGCTGGACCGAGGTGCCCCACCTGGGCAACGAGCTGCACCATTTCGGCTGGAATGCTTGCAGCAGCGCGCTGAAGCACGAGGGCCACCACATCGAGGGTCTGGCTCGGCGGTACCTGATCGTGCCGGGTCTGCGCTCGTCACGCCTGTACGTGTTCGATACCCAGCCCGACCCACGCCAGCCCACCCTGTCCAAGATCGTGGACAGCTCCGAGCTCGCAGCGAAGGCTGGGTACTCCCGCCCGCACACGCTGCACTGCGGGCCGGACGGTGTGTTCATGACCTGCCTCGGTGGGGCAGACGGATCGGACGGGCCGGGCGGGATCGCGCTGCTCGATCACGCTACGTTCGATGTGCTGCGGCAATGGGAGACCGATAGAGGGCCGCAGTACCTCGCGTACGACGCCTGGTGGCATCTCAACCAGAACACGCTGATCAGCAGCGAGTGGGGCACCCCGTCCATGATCGAGGACGGGCTGAATCCGGAGCTGCTGCTGGCCAACAAGTACGGCCACGCGATCCACTTCTGGGACCTCGCCGCCGGTCGGCACCAGCAGCGGATCGATCTCGGCGCGCAATACCAGATGGCACTCGAGCTGCGACCTTCGCACGATCCGGAGGCCACCTGGGGGTTCGTCGGCGTCGTGATCTCGACCGAGGATTTGTCGGCCTCCGTGTGGCGTTGGCACCGCGATGGTAGCGAGTGGGCGGTCGACAAGGTGATCACCATCCCGGCGGAGCCAGCTGATCCCGACCTGCTGCCGCCGGCACTGAAACCGTTCGGCGCGGTGCCGCCGTTGGTCACCGACATCGACCTATCGGTCGACGACGCATACCTCTACGTCTCGTGCTGGGGAACCGGGGAGCTCCAGCAGTTCGATGTGCGCGATCCGGCTAACCCGAAACAGACCGGTTCGGTCCGGCTCGGCGGGATCGTAGGACGCACCCCCCACCCTGCCGCACCGAACCAGCCGCTCGCCGGCGGCCCCCAGATGGTCGAGATCAGCCGTAACGGTCGGCGGGTCTTCCTCACCAACTCGCTCTATGGCGCGTGGGACGACCAGTTCTACCCGGACGGTGTCGGCGCCTGGATGGCCGTGATGCACACCGATCCCGACGGCGGAATGACCATCGATGAGTCGTTCTTCCCGCACGACAAGGACTTTCGGGGTCTGCGTGTGCACCAGGTGCGCCTCCAGGGCGGCGACGCCTCCTCCGACTCCTACTGCTACCGGTAGTCGGGTCGGGCGCAGACCACTGATCAACCGCTTACGCCCGGTCGGCGAATTCCGCGCACGTCGGACACACGGGGGTAATTGCCAGAAATAGCTATGCCCGATGTAGTCCACCGATGCGCCAGTCCGGGACACTGCCATCGGTCGCGAACCCGCTGTGTAGCGCAGCTGCGCGCTCGTCCGCGATCGCGCTGCGCCGCGGCCGTAGGCGGCACACTCGGCACCGCCACCGGGGTGACGTCGGTCGAATGCAGGGTGTGCGCGATCCGTCTCGCCGCGATGGTGCCGAGCGGCGCGAACAGCAGGATGCCGCTCGCGCTGTGCTGAACCGGCGTTGAATCAGGACGGCCTGATAGCTGTCAGATATCGCGTGCTTTCCAACATTTGCGCCAGCGACTCAGGGACCGTTGGCATGGGACGGTCGTAGCGGGCGGCCAGTTCCTGCAAGTGCAGGCTCGATGTAGTCCAGCCATCCGCGGTGAGCAATTCAGCAGGATCCGTGCGGTCGTCGGTATAGAACAGCGACGCGAGGTCGACCTTGCCGAACGGGGTGCCCTGCAGGTATTCCGACTGCTGCTCGGCGATGCGGCCCACATCGACGTTATTGTCGATGGTCTCCGCCGCCACCCTGCTACCCGGTGCGGAAAGCTGACCGATTCGCGCGAACAGGGCATCCTGTGCGGCGCCTGGCAGGTAGGGCAGCAACCCTTCTGCCGACCATGCGGTGGGCGAGGTCGGGTCGAAGCCTGCCTCGACAAGCGCCGCGGGCCAGTCGTCGCGCAGGTCAACGGCCACCTCACGCCGGTCCGACTTCGGTGCGGTGCCCGATTCGGTGAGCACCTGATGTTTGAACTCGAGCACTTTGGGCTGGTCGATCTCGAACACGATCTCGCCCGCCGGCCAATCCAGCCGGTAGGCCCTGACATCGAGCCCAGCGGCCAGGATCACTGCCTGGGTTACCCCGGCCGTCGCCGCAGACAGGAAGAATTCGTCAAAGAATCTACTGCGATATCCGATGAAGCCAGAGGTGAGCGGGATCTGCGCCCACAACGTCGGATCGGTGATCAGTCGGTTCATATCCGAATCGCCGGATGCCACCACGAACAGGGCAGCGTACTCGTCATGGACAAGGGCATCCGGTTGTTTCGTCTCGATCGCCCGCGCGGCCGCGACGCCGAGCGCGGTCATGCCGACGCTGCTCACGATGTCCCAGGTATCGCCTTCGGTACGCATAATGCTTTCCTCGAAGTGTCCTGAATGCCATGGCTGACAAATCGGAATCCGGGGTTGCGCTCGAGCAACGTAAGGCGGAGCCCTCTTGTCGGCGTGGCAAATATGCCGCTGTCGATGGGTAGAGCTACCGACGAACTCGATCATAACGACCGAATGGAATTCCGACCTGGAAGTAGCCGCCCGTCGTGAATACGTCAGGGCTGGTGGCCGGTCGCACGGAACGCTGGAAGTCGAGCCGAAGCACAGGGCGCACCCACTTGCCGGGCTCCCTTGCCGCCGAACCTTCGACCGAGGTCGACCAAGAGTCGGACGAGCTGGAAGACGCACTGACAGAAGGGAAGACCTCAATCGTACGATCGGAAATCGGTCGGCCCGGTCGAAGAGGATGGCGAGGGACTGTCGATGGCGCTGTTGGCGTCATGGATTCGCGGCGGCGTGTCGCCGGAACGGCGCGAGTGCCTCGTCGTCCAGGTTCGGGCCGCAGACAGTGACCGCGGCGTCGCTGGACCCGATGACCTCGGCGCAGCGCAGGCCGAATCGCGGGTGCCCGCCGATGATCGCGGTGAAATCCGGCTCGGCGGCGCCGAACACGACGCGAGCGATCCCGGCCCAGACGACTGCCGCGGCGCACATCGGGCATGGCTCGCCACTGGCATAGATCGCGGCCCCGTCCAGCTGCGCGGCGCGCCCGGCCTTGATCGCGGCCGTGATCGCGACCAGCTCGGCGTGGGCGGTGACGATGCTCGTACTGGCTACCTCGTTGCGCCCCTCGGCGATCGTGGCCCCGCCGGCGGCCACGATCACGGCACCGAACTGGCGGTTGCCCTCGCGACCGGCGTGTTCTGCGAGCGCGATCGCCCGCAGCAGATGGGCTTGCTCGCCCGTGATCATCGCGTCTCCTTCTCTCATGGGCGGCCGCGCAGAATCGAGACGATCGCAGTCTGGCCACTGCGCTGCGCGTTGTCGAGCACGGTGCGTCCGGCTCCATCGCGGATCGACGGGTCGGCGCCTGCGTCGAGCAGGGTGGTCACGACCTGCTGGTATCGCTCGGATCCATCTCCGTAGACGATCGCCTCGTGCAGGGCGGTCCAGCGCGGTGTGTTGATGTGGTTGACGTCGACGCCTGCCTTGATCAACCTCCGGACGGTGGCGAGGTAGCCGTGTTCGCTCGCCGGGATCAGCGCCGTTCCCCCGTAGCGGTTCATGCTGCGCAGGTCGGCGCCGTGGCGCAGTGTCATCTCGAGGATGTCGTCGAGGCCCTCGGCGCCAGCATAAAGGTAGGCCGAGTCCTGGAGGTCGTCCTTGGCGTTGACGTCGGCGCCGGCGCCGATCAACGCCTGCGCCGCGGCGGCGGCCCGGTTCTTCGTGGCCGCGATCAGTGGGGTGCGCTCGTGATCGCCTCGGGTCTCGATGTCGGCCCCGCGGGCAATCAACTCTCGCACGGTCGCGGCGTCGTCGGCCGCCGCCGCCCGCAGCAGCTGCGGGTCGAGGGCCGGATCGCGAGGGGCTCGGGTCAGTGCAGGCTCGGGGACGGGAGCAGTCGGGGTGTCCGTGGTCGGCGCCTGCGGGGTTTCCGCTGCCGTCTGTGCGGCGGGGGAAGTGGCCGTGCACGCCGCGGCTGCGAGGGACAACGCCGCGAATGCGCTCGCGGCCAACGCGCTTCGGAGGGGACGCTGGTTCACCTGAGAACTCCTGACTGGTTGCTGATCTCCAGAGTGCCCAGCGCGCGAGATAGAGTCCAAGACTTACTTCCCCTCATCATGATAGAGCGCATCTATAGTGGTGGCCATGGAGCTGCGCCATATCCGGTATCTGTTGGCGGTCGCCGATCATGGCAACTTCACCCGCGCGGCCGAGGCGTTGCACGTATCTCAACCGACCCTCTCGCAGCAGGTCAGGCAAGCCGAGCGAGCGCTGGGGGTGCAGCTGCTCGACCGGTCCGGCCGCACCGTACGCCTCACCGAGGCCGGCGCGGCGTACGCGCATCACGCCCGTCTCGCGCTGCGCGACCTCGACGCCGGCGAGCGCGCTATCCAGGACGTGCAGGACCTCTCCCGAGGGCACCTGCGGGTGGCGATGACACCGACCATCACCGCCTACCTCATCGGCCCGCTGGTGCACCAGTTCCACGCAGCGCACCCTGGCGTGACCCTCACCGTTGTGGAGACCACCCAAGACCGGATCGAGGCGGACCTGCTCGCCGACCGCGTCGATCTCGGCATCGCCTTCACCGGCACCCACGCCGCCGGGATCGAGAACATCGCGCTGTTCACCGAGAACCTCAGCCTGGTGGTCGGATCTGCCCACGCCCTTGCTGTGCGATCGGAGCCACTACCGGTCCAGCAGCTCGTGGACCATCCACTGGCGCTGCTCAGTCGCGACTTCGCGACCCGGTCTCACATCGACGATTACTTCGATGACTGTGAGATCACGCCGAGCATCACGGTCGAAGCCAACTCCATCGGCGCGCTGGTCGAGTTCGTTCGGCGAGGATCGCTCGCCACCGTCCTGCCCGACGCCATCACGCACGCTCATCCCGACCTGCTGCCCGTCGCCCTAGCGCCCGCGTTGCCCACCCGGACGGTGGAACTCCTGCGTCGCAGCAGCGCCTACCACTCAGCGGCCGCCCGCGCATTCACCGCGACCGCCCAGGCCGCCGCACGGTCGACCTAGCGGTATCGGCCGCCCCCGACGGCTATAGATGCAGCCAATCATTGCAATGAAAAGTAAGTATTGGACTCTATAGCGACAGGTTGTGCATGGTGGATCTCGTCAGTCCATCCCGGCCAAGCGCCCCGAAGGGAGCGATCCATGCACGACCTCGCCGCCGGTGTCACGCACTTTCAACGCGATGTCTTCCCCGCCAAGGCGCAGCTGTTCGCCCGCCTCGCCACTACCCACCGCCCCGAGACACTGTTCATCGGCTGCTCGGACGCGCGCGTGGTCCCGGAGTTGATCACCCACAGCGAGCCGGGTGAGCTGTTCGTGATCCGCACTGCGGGAAACCTCGTCCCCGCCTACACACTCATCGCTGATGGCGTCGGGGCGAGCATCGAGTACGCCGTTGGCGTGCTGAGGGTTGCCCGCATCGTGGTGTGCGGCCACTCTGGCTGCGGGGCGATGACCGCGCTGGCGGAACGCCACGACCTGAGCGCAACGCCGACGATCGCCCAGTGGCTACGTCACGCGGACACCGCCGTCGCCCAGGCCGCTGACGACGCCGTTGCGGCGCTCGTGCGTGCGAATGTCCTCGCACAGCTGGCCAACCTGGCCACTCACCCCTCGGTTGCCCACGCGGTCGCCGCCGGCATCGCGACCGTCGAGGGATGGGTGTTCGACATCGGCACCGGCGCGATCACCGTCATCGACGACGCCGGAGCAGACAGTGTGCTCGCTGCTTGATCTCCCGTCTCGGGTCCCGCGCGTATGCCGCCCGGGACCTCCCCACTGCGCCGATACCTCCCGACCACCGGCAAAGCCGGAATTCGACCCGAAAGGAACCACACATCATGGTGCACGCACAGTTCGACCCCACCGCCCGCCAGGCACTGGCCGCCGCAGCGGTGGACGCCAAGACGAGGAAGGACCTCACCTGGCAGGAGCTCGCGGATGCCGCCGGCCTGTCGGTTGCGTTCGTGACCGCCGCTGTCCTCGGCCAGCACGCCCTGCCCGAGAAGAGCGCCGCGGCGGTCGCCGACCTGCTCGGCCTGGGCGGCGACGCGGCGATGCTGCTGCAGACCATCCCGACCCGCGGGTCGATCCCCGGTGGGGTCCCGACCGATCCGACGATCTACCGCTTCTACGAGATGCTGCAGGTCTACGGCACCACCCTCAAGGCCCTGGTCCACGAGCAGTTCGGGGACGGCATCATCAGCGCGATCAACTTCAAGCTCGATGTGAAGAAGGTCGCCGACCCCGAGGGCGGCGAGCGCGCCGTCATCACTCTGGACGGAAAGTACCTGCCGACGAAGCCGTTCTGACAACACCAGTCGCCAAGCCTTCGACCTCGAAGGTCCGGGCCCTGCGCCGGAGAGGCGCAGCCGCGCCACAGCGATTGGCGGACATCCCTCCCCGGTCCGGCCTTCACGGGCGGTCGGTGGCCTGAAACGCAGTACGAGGAAAACTCATGGATTTCGCACAACACACCATCGACCTCGCGCGCCGCAACGTCGCCGAGGGCGGCCGCCCCTTCGCTACCGTCATCGTCAAGCACGGCCAGATCCTGGCGGAGAGCCCGAACAGGGTCGCCCAGACCAACGATCCCACCGCGCACGCGGAGATCCTCGCCATCCGTGAGGCCTGCACCAAGCTCGGTACCGAACACCTGACCGGCACCACCATCTACATCCTCGCCCTGCCCTGCCCCATGTGCCTGGGCGCGCTCTACTACTGCTCACCCGACGAGGTCGTCTTCCTCACCACCCGCGACGCCTACGAACCGCACTACGTCGACGACCGAAAGTACTTCGAACTCAACACCTTCTACGACGAGGTCGCCAAGCCCTGGGATCAGCGACGCCTACCCATGCGCCACGAACCCCGCGACGAAGCGGTCGAGGTCTACCGCCTCTGGCAAGAGACCAACGGCGGCGAGCGACGCGTCGTGGGCGCCCCCACCGCCACCTGACCCCTCACCTACTACCCCCTTGCCTATGCCGCCCGAACAGCCCGTCGACAGCAACCGGCGTGGGATGGCCGGCGTCAACCAGTAGGTGGCCATCGTGGCACCTGCCGGCCGCCATCGATGCCCTACCACAGGAGAACGCAAACATGGACATACACAAGAAAACGAGCAAGCGCGCCCGCGCCGTCGTCGGCGGAACGCTCGTCGCCGCCATCGCTGCTGGCACCATCGGCGTATGGGCTGGAGGCAGCGCGGCCGCGCCACCGGCGCCGGCGCCGGCAGGCAAGGTCGAGCCGGCCGGCCTGCGGCAGACCGATCACCTCACCGTGGCCGCCGCCACCGAGGCCGCGCAGGCCGCGCTCGCCGCCGCGAGCCAGGAGAACCAGCGGGTCAGCGTCACAATCGTCGACCGTGACGGCAACACCATCGTGCTGCTGCGCGGCGATGGCGCGGGACCACAGTCCTACGAGGCCGCGGAGCGGAAGGCCTTCACCGCCGCATCCTGGAACGCGTCGACCTCCCAGTTGGCCGAGCGTCTGGACCAGGCCCCGCATCTGGCCGATATTCCCGGCACCCTGTTCCTGGGGGGCGGTGTCCCGGTGGTCACCGAAGGCGCACCGATCGCCGGCATCGGGGTCGCGGGTGCGCCCAGCGGTGACCTGGACGAGAAATTCGCGCGGACCGGTGTGGCAGCACTCGGCGACTGAGGTCGAGCGTGGCACGGCGCCGGAGCCGAAGTGCCCATCGCTCTCAATCAGGCCTGCAGCCCCCGCGATTGTGAGGGCTCGAGTCGGATGTCAGCCAAGGCTGGGCACGTTCGCGATCGGTATTCACCGATGCACAGCTTGATGATCTTGTTCTGGCCATCGGCAGTACTACTTCATTTCCGTATAGCCATCGCATCATCACAGGTCAGCCCTCGTTTTCTCCGGGCTTTCTTGTCTGTGGGGTATTCGGGAAGTCGGGGGGGTATTCCCCGCGCGAGGGCACCACGAAGCGGTGCCCTCACAGCACTTGCGATGCACCGTCGTTATACGGAACTCGAGAAGAGGGAGGCTTGCATGAGCACAGCAGCTATCGCTATCGAGGCCATCACCACGGTGGCGGGTACCGGCACCGAGGGCTACAGCGGCGACAACCAGCCCGCGATCGACGCCGACCTTGACACCCCGGAGGGTGTCGCGGTGGACGGGGCGGGCAACCTCTACATCGCCGAACGCTACAACCATCGGGTGCGGAGGGTGGATCATGCCACCGGGGTCATCACCACGGTGGCAGGTACCGGCACCAGCGGCTACAACGGCGACAACCAGCCCGCCATCGACGCCGACCTCAACTACCCGGAGGGTGTGGCGGTGGACGGGGCGGGCAACCTCTACATCGTCGACCGCGTCAACTATCGGGTGCGGAGGGTGGATCATGCTACCGGGGTTATCACCACGGTGGCGAGTACCGGCACCGGCGGCTACAACGGCGACAACCAGCCCGCCATCGACGCCGAACTCGACGTCCCGGAGGGTGTGGCGGTGGACGGGGCGGGCAACCTCTACATCGCCGACCTCCACAACCAGCGGGTGCGGAAGGTGGATCCAGCCGGGGGCATCACCACGGTGGCGGGTACCGGCACCGAGGGCTACAACGGCGACAACCAGCCCGCCATCGACGGCGAACTCGACGTCCCGGAGGGTGTGGCGGTGAACGGGGCGGGCAACCTCTATATCGCCGACACCATCAACCATCGGGTGCGGAGTGTGGAGGCTGTCGTCTTCTCAGTTGTTCAGGATCCACCGGATCCGGTGGTGATGACGGCGGGGGTGACCACGCAACTCGAGTTCACGGTGTCGGCGAACACCACGGTTACCGCCGGTCAGACCATCACCCTCGATTTCCCTTCAGGCGTCGGTCTGGCGCCGAGCGGTATCGTCCGCTATCGCTGCCCCAACACCGGCATCGACACTCCGCTGCCGGTCACGGTCGGCCCCGACGGGGCAGTGAGCGTCACCGCGCCGGAGATCACCGCCTCGACGGCATGCTTCTACACCACCGACGTCCAGGCCTCGACGATCCCCGAGGGCACCGTCTCCATCGGCGGCACCACCCAGCCGATCCACTTCCGCATCAACCTGTAGAAACATCTGGTGTAAGCGGTGCGGGGTCCGGACGGGTGGATCACGATCATCGGGTCCGCCCGGCCGGGCAACGTCGTGAAGACGAAGAACAATTCGGGGTCGGGTGGTGTGACATCGAGGACGGTCGCGTCTATGCCGCGACCGTCCTTCACCCTGAAGACCTCGCACCTCATCAATGGCTAGGCCGAGTCAGGGCCTGCCCGAGGGTCGGGGGAGGTGTCGCATCCAACAACCTCACCCCGACAGCGGAGTCGACCGAAGCCCCTGCTCGCCCGCCAGCGGTTACAACCGCACGGGGTGAGTCTCGACCGTGCAGTAGCTGGCTTCGACCCCCACCCCGGTCCACGCATCGATCGCGCTCGGCGAATACTCGTCGTCCCTCGTGCTCGCATATCGAGCGGGCGTGCGTGTTCAGCGCCGCACATGGGCGGACGCCCGCGCCTAGTTCTTGACCGCAGTCACGTGGTGGGAACTGGGCGTCGGAGCACTCCTGCGGGTCGAATTCGATCCAGAACCACGGCACCGTGGTCATCCGCGATTTCCTACCACCGGCACCAATGTCGAACGCCGACCGCGATGATCTCAGAGCTGATCAGCGTCTACCACTCGATAATCGGCTATTACCGATCGCTCTCCAGGTGCTCACTCGACGAGTACCTGCGAGCCTTCCGCGACTACTTGTTCGGAACTCGCCCCGAGCCGATCTATCCTCCCGACAGCGAACGGCTTTCACCCGACGCAACCACGACTTCCCGAGGACGAGTGAAACCCTCTGGGGGCCAGGACGTCCCGCGATTGCCGCTGGGCGCGCGACTGAGCAGTGCGGAACGCGCCGCGGATTGAGACATCCGCTAAGACCATGTCTAATGTCGCTGATTTCGCCTTCACGAGGGGGCACTGCGGAAGTAAGACGCATGATCGGGGTCCGAGACAGGCGACCGGCCCTTCGTATCGTTCCGGACTTGTCGATACGGCTCGCATGCGGCAAGCCAGCGCACCAAGGTTCCTCCGCGGCCGCTCAGCGTTCGTGACGGAAGAAGGCGCCGAGCCGGTCGAGTGGGATGGCATTGTTCCCAGTCGCCTCGAACGTTTCCTTCCAGGGGCTTTCGAGGTGGATGCTGTCCCGCGCAGCCGGGGTGGCAAGACTGCCGTAGGTATCCCAGGTGGTGGCCTTGGACCGACCGACCCGGCTACCCGGCGCTTGCGGTCGCCGACTGAATTTGCCGATGAAGGCTGCCGCCGAACGTTCGAGTCACATTATGCTGCAGCGTATCCGGTGAATTCACGCGCGGTCACGGTGACCATGCGACCGCCCATCGCCCGCACCTGCGAGTGGACTCTGGGATCACCACTGGGCGGCAACAGCATCGACCACACCGGAGTTCCGTCGACGCCATCGATCGCCTGCACGGTGACACCGTCGGTCAAGATGAGATGGGTTGCGTCGGTGATGCCGTCATAGCTTGTGAATTTCGTGGCGTGTTCGAACGGCGAGGGCCGCTGCCAGATTCGATGCCCGTCGGTGAGATCGAGCCCGGAAAGCGTTGTGCCATCGAGTGATCGGATGATCACGGTATCTCGCACCACACCCTCGATCGCGTCCTTGCGCCCGGCTGTGTCGTCGATGCCGATCTCGGGGTTTGTCCACAGGACTCGGCCTGTCGTGCGCTCGTAGGCACTCTCGCCGGTCAGGATCGGCAGTGGCGACGCGGTGGCGACCGGGTACCACTCGAGCATGAAGCTGGCATTGGCGACCTCGGTGATGCGGTGTCCGTCGCGGCCGAGCAACGCGACCTTTCCCGCGGTGCCGCTGCGATCGATCACCTGCGAGGCGATCATGCCGCCGTCGAAGACATAGCCGACCGGTCCGGTGAAAAGCGGCTCGCCAGTGCGCAAATCGTAGACACGAATGTTGCCGTAGCGCCCGTACCGGAAGTAGTCCGGTGCGCTGATGACGGGTATGACCGGCTCTCCGGGAACCACTGTCGGAAACGTCTTACGCCAGCTCGCGGCGATATCTGAGACGGTTCCTCGCGTGAAGACAGCGGTCTGCCAATCCGCGGTTCGCCCCGCCACCGTGACGACACCGTCGCGAGCACCGACCTGCTCCACCTCGAAATCAGTGATGTGGTCGGTGAGTACCGTGCCCGTCGCGCTGTCGACGATCAGGACCCGATGGGTGTCCCAACAGCTCAGCAGGCCCTGAAACACCCGTTCGGCGCAGCTGGCGATCGCGCCGACATCGATTGTCCAGTGCGGCTTTCCGGTATCGGGGTCGATACCGTGCAGTCGCACCGCGCTGACCGGCTGCCCGACCCCGCCACCCGCGCTGTCCGGCACCGCGGTGGCCGCCACGATCGTGGTCCCGGCATCCATCGGCGTGCCGTTTCCGTAGTAGACGTTCAGACTGTGCGGCGCGGACAGTAGAACAGCGCCGGGGTCAGTGGACAGATCGGCGGCGCGCAGCGTCCAGCGAGGAGTGGGTGCGGAACCTAGAGTGGGCTCGATACGAAACTTGCCGCCCACCACCGGCGTTGCCTGCTGGGACTGCCGTGGTGATCGGTCCGCCCATACGACCGCAGCGACACCCACCACGACGGCCACGACCAGCACCGCGATCCAACTTCGACGCCTGTTCGGACCGGTGAACCACTGTGCAGCCGTGTTCATGCGGAGAGGTCTCCTTCATACATCTATCTGGACGAGGCACTGGCCGAACTGTGCGAATCTGCAAGGTATCAGCCATCGTTGAAGGGTGGCGATCGCGAGGACGACCCATCGCTGGTGATTTCCCATAGCTCGAAGATCAAGTTCTCGGCGCGGTGGGATTCGCCGACCTGGAGATGCCGCGTCTGAGGAAGCAAACGAGCTTCAGATGGTGACGCCGCAGTCGATCTCGTACCACACCGCCCGGTTCCGTCTGGTGCCCTCGCTCGCGCCAAAGCGGTCACCGTCGCGACCCCAGCGGTGCGCAAGCCCGGAACCGTGTGGGTGGAGCTGCCAAGCACATCGACTCGTTGTTCGGCGACAACGTGATCGACTGGGACTGATCGAGACGCACTGGAACGATCTGCTGCGCAGGCGCCGGGGGCGCTGTTCCCCGCGGGAGTTGTTGCCCAGGCGGCGCAGCAGCGTCACCGACGACAGGCGGCCCTCGCTGATCGAGATCGCTGGACGGCGACTCTGCCCTTGCCGGTGCGGCAGGCCGACCCCGCCGGAGCGGCGCAACTCGACATGGGACAGTCGTGGGCCTCCACGAAGCTCACCCCGGAATTGTTTCATGAGTCCGTTGCATAAGTCCAGATATTTGAAACGCCCTATGAAACAGTGAAGCACCTGCACAGGAGCCGAGAGGAAGCCTGTTTCATAGGCGACCACCTATGAAACAGGCCTGCCCCATCCTCGTCTTGGGTGAGGTAAGGATCGTGTCAGGAGCGGAAGTGCGCCACGAGTTGGCGATCGGTGCACCGAGTTCGATCAACTGTCACGCCTGAAGCATTGTCACGGGAGTTGGCTCAGGATGGTTGGGTCGGTGATTTTTGTGTCGTTGGCCAGAAGCAGGGCTTTACTGAGGATCACCGACAGCATCCGGTCACCGTCGAACGGCAGGAACGAGTCTGGTTCGGTTGTTCGTGCCGAGGGGACGATGCACAGATAGCGGTTGTTCGGGTCGATCAGGACGTTTCCTGAGCCCAGGTGGATCCGATACGAATGCTTGGTACCTCGCACGTGCAGGAATCTGTCTTCCACGGTGCATTGGTGGCCGATGGCCAGTCGGGGCAGCAGCCTGGTCAGCAGATCACGTCTGGTTTGTGCGGTCTGGTTCAGGTCGCCGAAACTGTAGTCGGTCCAGTAGTTGGCGAACCTGCCGTTCGGACCACCGTCGTACCATGTCGGATCGTTGCCGATGCTGGCCACACCGACGAACAGGTCCACGTCGCGCAGTACTTCGCTCAGGACTAGTTCGGGCACGTCCGACAGTGGCAGTGGCTCGGCCGACCCATGGAAGCCGCCGTGGAATGCGCTGTTGGCAAGGTTCTGTGGTGCGTCGATCGGGTAGAACCGCACCTGGTCGGTGTGCAGGCGTAGGTAGCTGCCGGACTCCGTTCTGTCGACGTCCCCGGTGTCGCCGCGGTCGCCCTCCACCCAGTATTCAGCGCGCACACCCCACTGCGGCAGTTCCCGGGTCGGTGGCGGCACGGAGGTGTCGGCATCCAGCAAGAGTTGGTTGCGCCATCCCCGGACAGCGGCCAACGCGTGGAACTGGTGTTGGCGCAGGATGTGCGCGGCGAAGCGGTTCGAGTAGGTGCTGGTGTGGCGTTCTGCGTCGGTGAGTCGGTAGACCTCGCGATGGGCTTGTTTGAACGGCTGCCGAATATTCTTGCGTTCCAACCAGTCTCGCCATGCGAGGATCTCCTCCGTCGAGCGACCGAGCGGGTGCCACAGCTCCACGACGTCACCACCCACCGGGTTGTCCGCCACGTCGCGCAGCGCGCCGTCCGCGTAGCCGCAGGCGACCCCGTCGACTGTCCACAACAAACGGCGGGCGATCGTGCCCACCAAGTGGTGGTCGATGTAATACTCCCGCCATGAGGGGTAATCCCAGGTGCGGCGCTCCAGGAACTGGCGATCCAGCCGTTCGACTTGGGCGGTCAGCATCTTGCCGATGTCCTTGGCCGTCGCCTCGAGTTCTTTCAATTCCTCGGCATGGTCGCGTTTCACCGCGGCCGGGACGCTTTTCACCGGTTTGCTCGTGAACCAGCACAGCACCGCCTTGGTACCGTCCACGGTCACCGTCGCCGACGCAGCGCCGAAGGCGAATTCCGCCGTGCCTACCGACGTCAGGCCGTAGGTGGGCACGGCCATCTCCTCGATCTGAGTGCGGGTCAGCCCGAGCGCGTGTGCCTTGGTCTCCAGCGCGGCGTTGATCAGCTTCAACGTGCCCTTGTAAGTCACCGTGGCGGCCAGGCGGGCCAGCTCACCCAGCGCCGCCTCGCCGCTCACCTGGCTCAGAGCGTAAACACCAGCGTTGGCCATCTTCGGGTTACGTGGTCCCAGACCCTTGATTTTGCGCAGCGACGTTTCCACCAGGCCGCCCAGGATGCGGGCAGTCGTCGGCTGCGGGGGCCGATACGTCAGCAGCCACAGCAGACCGCGCACCGCGTTCGCGTTGAACGGGTCGTACTCGTCGTTGAGGCCGGGATCTTCGGCGAGACGATGCCGCAGCGGTAACGTCCTGGGTCGGCCCACCAGTTCCAACAACGACAGCACCTTCTCGTCGAAGGAATCCACCTTCGCCAGCAGCGCTCGACCGGTCTTTTCCCACTTGGCGTTCGGTCTTGCCATCGTGGCGGTTGCGGCGAAGGCCAGCAGGTCGTGCCAACCCGGAGACAACCACGCCAACTCCAGTGCTCGGTCCGCCCATTGCTCACCCACATTGACCACTGGTTCGGGACATTGCCGGGCGACCTCTGCAACACGAGAGTCCAGGTACCTCTCGCAGGCTCCGCGGCGGTACACCGCGACGACCTCAGGGCTCAAGATACGTCCGGACGCCAGTTCCGCCAGCGCCAGAGATGAATCGACCGCGAAAAGGCTTAACCTGCCGTGGTGGTTCGACAGGGTTTCCAGCACTGCTCGCCGTTCGTCAACCAGGATCGGCAAGGTGGGTGTGATGGTCGAAACCAAGAGCAGCAGAGAGTGCTGCTCGCGCTCCGAAGCGGTAGGGAACGCAACCTCGCAAGCGCGAGCAAGCCGTTCGACCGTCTCGGTCGGCAGTTCACGCACCTTGGCGAACAGGGCATGCCATAAGGCATAGTCGGACGCCATATGGGAGGACTCGGCGATCTGGTGTACCCGCACAATCTCGGCGCACAACCTGCCCATATCGTCCGCAGCGATGGCATCGAGGACCGCTTTCTTGTACTTGGAAGGGACGAGGATCCCCTTCAGGTACTCGATTCCGTGTCGGATGTGCTCGGAAGCGGCCGGGGCCGCGGCGGCGCAGACGCTAGTCAACCGCTCGGAGGTCTCGTCTGGCAGGACGCGTGCCATGTCCAATACCGCACCCCACACGTACTGGTCGGTCTTCGTCTGATATGCCTGCAGATACGCGTCGAAGAAGGCATCCATATCGTCCGCGGCGATGGCGTCCCGCGCCGCGGTCTCGTACTCGGACCTCGACATTTCAGCCACCCACCAATACAACAAGCTTCAGGAACGTGACTTCCACACCCGGCGGCAGCGCGACGACCTCGTCCAGCTCCTCGATCTGTCGATCGCCGACCAGAACCACGAAACCGTTGCGCCCGAAAGCCTGCAACGCCGCCTCGCACTGACGTTCCGGATCGACACGACCAGTCGTGCGGAACCCGCCCCGCACCACCTCGGCATCCGCCGGCCGCACCAGACCACGAAAGACACCACAAGACGCGCCTGCATTGTGCTCGGCGACCTCCTGGAATACCCGCCGCCGGATGATCTCCCGCAGTGGCAGCCGCTCCTCGGTCACCTCGAACATCCAGCCGTCGTCGCGACCCCCAGATGCCGTTTCGTCGACGACCTTCACACTCACCATGACGACAGGGTAGGCACGACCCCTGACAGAACTTGAGAACAGTTTCCCACCAGTGGCCTGCTCCAAGAATTCGTCGCCGCCGCGGTGCCGGCCTCGGCCGAGGTCGAACGCGCGCCACGGCAGATGGCCGCTGGGACAGCGCTTACACCCGGACAGAGGCCATCAAGGCGCTTGTGAATAAGCCTCCCGCTCTCGATTCAGATCCAGGCGGGTAGTCATGTCGAGCTGGAAGCTGGCCGGTGAGGTTTCCCGAAGAACGGCGCTGGCGGGCTGTGTCAAACTGTGCCTGTGGGGAACAGGGCGCGGGGTTCGAGGTCCAGGCGCGTGACCGGCTCCCCCTCGGGTGGGGTGAGGTTGGGTACCCAGTCGCCGAAGCGGCGGATCGTGCGCGTGATGTACGGAGTGATCGTGGCAAGGTCATCCGGGTCGATCGGATGCCCTTGCGCGGCAAGGACGTTGGCGGCGTCGGTGATGTCCAGGGCGGTGGAGTAGATGGCGCAGTTGGCCCTCGATGATGTAGATCGCCTCCCACACCCCGCGGGGGATGAAGTGGGTGAAAAGGGCGATGTAGGTGCTGGAGATGTGGCGCATCGCCAGCCCACCGAATCCGCCGTAGCGGATGTGGGACGACGCGACGAACGGCGCCTGCACAACGGCACTGCTCATCGGCTCGGAGACGATCGGGAAACCGACAGCGCCAGCACCGAACGCGCTGGACCGATTGATCGACCGCCCTGGCTCGAACCGGAAATACTTCACGGCTCGCAGCGACCATCACCACTGTCAGGTACCCATCATCCGACGCTCGCCAGGCCACGGTCAAGATCTTGAAGATACCCACCTTGATGACTCGTGCCCAGGTCATCGAGTGGTACTTGGCCCGGTTCGGACACGTAGTCGCATCGAGCCGACCCAGGCCAACGCCCGACCGCGGCGACGGTCCCTCCGTGCTAGCCGACGTCGACGTCGGCATCGGGAAGGTGTCCGGGCCTCTCAATGACACCACCGCGCGGCATTTTTGCCCCCGCCAACGTGTCCGGACCCTGTCAAAGACCCAATAAAAACACGGTTCCGTGGCTGATTTGCCACGGAACCGTGTCATTGAGTGTCCGGAGGGGGAGTAGGACACCATGATTGCGGCAGATATGCACACTTTTCGTGTACATGCCGTCACCATACACGTTTTCGGTGTCCAGAGAGGTCGTCGGATTCCTTCCCCGCGGCGCAAATGCGAAGCCAGGAGGATCGGCGAAATGCGCTGTGCTGCAACGTGGTTGGACCGAGTACGCAATCGCTGATGCATAGGTACGAATGCGGAAGGAACCGATTGCATGATACGGAGCACACGTGCGATCGAATGCCGATGCTGTGTTGCTCCTACATCTAGTTGGAGTCGGATCATGCTGCCCTGACACAGTTTCAGCATCGCTATATGCCGGTACTCCTGTCAATGGTTCAAGGTCATCCAGTTGGATGACTTTGACAGTTGGCCGCTGGGCTCAGAATTTTTCCCTTGGCGATCTCCCGCAGCTCCTTGAGCTCTTTCGCGCCGTCGGTGTCCACGCCTCCGTATTGGCGGCGCCAGTTGTAGAGTGTCGCGGCCGACACTCCCAGATCGGCGGCGATCTGCTCGCCCGTCTGACCCGCCGCTGCGAGCTCGTCGGCACGGCGCAGCTTCGGCACGATGTCCTCCGCGGAATGCCGCTTACGTCCTGACATGTCCTTCAGTGTCCCTTCCGGCCCTGACCAGGGCCAACAAGGACTCTAAAACCAGGCGGCCTCATTCACTGGGGACAGGCCACCACCAATATCGGCCTTGCACAAGAAGCCGCCTGGAGAGCCACCGAAAACTGACGCTCGGAGACCCTGTAGGCGCAGGACTCGAATTCACCACCCTCGTCCCTGTTGCTGTCGACCTCGCCGGCGCTGCGCTCGCCACAGCCAGTGAAAACCTCTCCGCCGCAACCACTCCCGACATCACCACCGACATCGTCGAGCTAGGCAAAGCCGGTCAGCAGCCGCGGAGTTCTACGGAACCGGCGTGCACCAGAACGGCTACACCGAAGGAATTCGCCACATAACAGAATTCCTATCGGACCGAATCGACGGCAACCGATAAGGGTGTTCCTGAGATCGGGGGCAGGTACCGTTTCCGGCGGACCGATGTATCGTGGAGGTTCGCTGCTACTCGTCCTCATATCGGTTCCAACGCGCCAAATCTTCAGTAATTGGACCCGAGTCGGGCACTCGAAACCACCACCATCCGCGTCCGGATGTGTCGCTGTCGGCGACAGCGGCCATGCGCTTACCTGAATCGTCGACGGTAATAGATCGAAATACGTCATCAGCCTCTGAAACATAGGCTGCCATCTTTTCGCTCAGCTTCTCGGGCAGGGTGTTGATGGCACTTTTCAGGTAATCCCGTACAGACATCGCGGCGCATAGGTCGTATTCGTTCCACACCGACCGGTCTGACCACGGCAGCGACCTGTCGCGATCAATCTTCTCGACGTGAGCTTCCCAAGAGTCTGCCAGTTGGATAGCGTTCCGCTCCTCGCCGCTTTTCAGTCGGACTGTACTTCTTTCGATGATGGCGACCTCGTCATCGGCGAAGTTGGACGGTACGCGATCTTTAAACATTACCAATTATCCTCACAGTTTGAAGGCGGTGGATTTCCAGGGCATTTGGTAGTTCACGATCACCTTCAGCCACAGGCAAGATGAGCAACGCGCAGTGGCTGCAGGCCATGGCAAAGCACGACAACGACGACCGTGACTTCGGCAGCGAGGCAGGCGGTGCTCGCGAGTTGGCGCAGCAACTGCAGGCGCACACGGCTGAGGATCCTCTTCGATTCGCTGGATTGGCCATGCAATTGACGCCCGAGATCAACGCAGCCTATCCCGGCGCGATCCTGTGGGGCTTCGGAGAAGCATCTATTCCGGAAGAAGCACAACACGCCGTCTTCGACTCGATCCGTTACATCATGAGCCTCGGCCTCGATGACTGTGACCGCTGGCTTGGCTGGGCGGTCCGTCGCGTCTATGCCGAGGCACCTTTGGACATCGTTGAGATGGTCCTCGACCGAGCGCTGCACGCTCCTGACCCTGTCGACAACTCGCCAGTCTTCGTACGCCGAGACGACCACCAACCCGGACGTGACATGTTCCAGAACGGATACAACACCTCGCGAGGAAGCTTGGCTGAGTCGCTCGGTGACCTCCTGGTCCGCGACCTTGATGGCACGCGCACGGAACTCGTTGCCCCTCACCTCGCCGAGCTGGCGAGCGATCCAGTACTGAGCGTCCGCGCCTGTGTCGCCCACACCATCGCTGCCTGCCTACGGCATGCACGGCCAACGGCCTATGCAGCCTTCGAACGCCTCATCGACGCCGACGATCTCCTACTTGCCTCGGACAAGTTGGACGACCTGATGATCTACATCGGCAACGCCGATCCAGAAGTGATCGATCCGGTTATCAATCGCATGCTCAGCTCAACAGATGCCGAGGTTCGGAGAGCAGGTGGTCGCATGGCGGCATTTGCCGCGCTGCAATGGGGGCATCCAGCGCTAATGGAGCGAGTTCTGGCCAGCGATGTGGAAGTTCGACGCGGCCTGGCTGAGGTCTGCGCCGCAAGGGTTGATCGATCCGCCGATTCAGAACTCGTGCTGTCTACTCTGCGCCACCTGATGCATGACGAGGACGATGAGGTTCGCAAAAAGGTTGGCACCCTGGCCGGTCACCTGCGTGGAGACGACCTGCGCCCTTACGCCGAGTTCCTGGCTGACTTGATCGTGTCACCAAGCTACGTACACGCGGCCACGCAACTGCTCATCACGCTGCAGGAAGCGCCGGACAAGGTCGACGATCTCATCGACCTCGCTGCACACCACTTTCTGAACATCCATAGTGAAGACGTGGCCGACATCAGGACCGGTGCTGCCGGGGATGCTCATTACATCTCGGATCTAGTGGTCCGTGGGTTGGCGCAGACTCGCGACCGACAGCGCATCACAGCGCTACTCGATATCCTTGATCGCCTGCTCGAACTTGGTGTCTACGGAGTCGATCGAGCAATCGATGGAGCCGTGCGCAACTAGCTAGGAACTGGTGTTTGACAAGGCGTCCCTCCGACATGCATTTCTCGGGGTCAAGGTCAACATCCCGCACCAGCGGGCACTTCCACCCGGAGTTGATCAACTTCGCCGTGGTCAGAAGCTATCTGGACACCGCGGCGAAGTGGGGGGAAGGACCAATCCTCGTTCTCGGCGAAAAGTTCGATTAGCGACCACGCCAGAATCGTGAGGATCAGTCCCCTAGCAGTCGCCCCCGCCACACCACAGAACGTCCGCTCGTCGGCATGAGCGTGCATTCGTCGGACACGCCGAAGGAGCCAGATACGCTCGCCGACGGCATCAGATTTCGCCGATATCAACAGCTCTCGGCCCCGCTGTTCGACGCCAGCGTTCACCGATAGCCGCCGTCGGAATTACCAGCATCGCCAAAGCCGTTCGTCCCGATCGGGTGACGAGACTGCTGGATCCGGGCGTCGGAGTTGTGACTCAACCCACTCGGCGTTCGAGGTCGCGCAGGCTGTGCTCCAGATTCGACGCGATCTTGTCCAGAACCCTTGGGGCGTAAGCCGCGACTTCCTCGAACGTTGATGACCGCGACAAAGGCGAGTGCGATTCCGGGCCAGTGCTCACGAACCCAGCCGACTGCGCGACCATCGCTTTCGCGGCGGGCTGGTGTGCCCAGTGGTCTGCTGGGCTGGATGTGCAGGTTCGTCGGCGCGGGTGTGTGGTGGTGTGTCATGGTCCTCGGTCGGTGAAATCGCTGGCGAGCGTGGTGGCGGGGTCCGTGTAGCCGCCCGCCGTGGAGCCACACCCGGTGGGATCCGGGTGTGGCTGTGGCGCACGCTATTTGGCTGGCGGAGCGGGCTGCTGCGCGGGGTCTTTGCAGTAGGAAAGTTCGGGTGGGCAGGGCGCGAGGATCGTGGAGAAGTACTGGATGGCGGAGAACAGTGTGATGGGCCCGCCGGCCAGCACGAGTCCGCCCATGGTTCCGACGGCGCCGAGGGTGGCGGCACCGAGGACACAGCCCGCGATTGTGGCGCCGACGAAGGGGACGAGCAGGACCAGGACAGGACTGGCGATCGCGGCGCCGGCGGCCGCACCGACCAGACACCCGGCGCCCGCGCCGAGTACGGCACCCACGACCGCGCTGACGGCGGCTGTGATGGCTGCGCGCTGGGCGAAGACACCGAGGGCTTGGGAGTCGCGGGGGGTGAAGGACTCGGCGACCTGTTTGGTGGCTTGATCTGTGGTGATGATCTGGTCTCTGGTGACGGGTTGTTCTACGGGTTTTCCGGTGGTTTTGTCGGGGGTGAGTGTTGCGGTGGTGCCGTCGATTCGGGCGGTGATCGGGTAGGCGGTGTTGTCGATCCGGTAGGTCAGTGGGAGCGCGGCGACCGGTCGATTGTCGTGGTCGGTGAGAACTATTTGGTCGTCGGCGATTTGCAGTTCGCCGCCGCTGACCTTCAGAACCGCAGCGTCGCCTTCACGGGTGACTTCGTAGTGCACGGCGCTGTTGTCGTCGCCGGATTGCGGGGTCGCGTTGGCTGTCGCGGTGGCAAGCGCGATGGCTGTCGCGGCGAGTACGGCGGTGGTGGTTTTCCTCATCGGTTTTCCTTTTTATCGGGGTACTTCGGTGGTGGAACGCTCTGCGCGCGAGATGAGTCCGGTCAGCAGTCTGTTGGCCCGCGGCCATGGCCCGTAGCCGGCGGCGGGGTCGAGGTGCCCGACCGGACCGAGATCGACCGGCCGACTGCCCCAGGCTTCGGCCATCCCGATCACTCGTCGGCTGGTGGCGAGCGGGTCGTTGGCACTGACCGCGAGAGTGGTTGGGAACGGTAGCCGACCGCGCGGGATGGGGCACCAGCCATGTGCCGTGCCGATTCGCCGAACTCCCGGATCGTCGGTGGGCGGGTTTTCGAAGTCCGGTGGTGTGACGAGTAACGCCCCGTGGATCGGTCGGCTCGGCCGCAGCGCCCAGTGCACGACGGTGAGAACCCCGGCGCTGTGTGCGACCAGAACGATGTCGTCCGGGATGGCCGACAAGGTGCCCTCCAGGCTTGCCACCCAGGCGTCCCGATCCAGGTGCATGCCCTCGGGCGGACGCGAGACGGTGAGGGCGCGGGTATTGGTGGCGGCCAATCGGTGCAGCCAGTGGTCCGGGGGCGGGTCGTTGAGTCCCGGGACGATGACGACGACGGGCTCGGTGGAATACTGCAAAGCGATGCTCCGGTACGGCTTTTCGATGTTCGCGAGCTCGAGGGTCAGATCACGGCTCCGCCGTTGGGGCTGATGATCTGTCCGGTGAGGTAGTGGTTCTCGCCCGCGAGGTAGACGGCCAGCGACGCGTATTCCTCGGTGTGCCCAGTCTCCCGAGGAGGATCAGCTGGTAGAGGCTGTTCTTCTGCTCGTCGCTGGCCGCGGCGAGGTATGCCAGGAACGGCGGGGTGGCGACACCGCCGTAGACGATGGCACCTGCGCCGGCCATTGCGACCGTGCCCAGTCCTTGGCCCGCGCCTGTGACGACAGCGGTCTTGCCGGATAGCGGCATGGTGCGCTCCTCTCGGTTGCTGACCGCGCCTGAGTGGTGACGTGGTTGCCGGTGCAAGTGTTTTCAGTGGTGGGCGCGGAGTTCGCGTTTGAGGATCTTGCCGGTGGAGGTCATCGGCAGTGCGGACACGAATTCGATGTGGCGGGGGTATTTGTAGGCGGCCATGCGCTCTTTGACCCAGTCGATGAGCGAGCTCTCCGACGGTGTCGTGCCGGGCGCGGCGATGATGTATGCCTTGATCTCTTCGCCGTGGCTGTTGTGCGGGATTCCGACGACCGCGGCCAGTGACACCGCTTCGTGGGTCATCAGAACTTCTTCGATCTCGCGGGGATAAACATTGAGTCCGCCGCGCACGATCATGTCCTTGGCGCGGTCGACGATGTAGTAGTAGCCGTCGCCGTCGCGGTGGGCCAGATCGCCGGTGCGGAACCAGCCATCGCGCATGACTTCACTTGTCGCGTCGGGCTTGCGGTGGTAGCCCTTCATCACGTTGTGGCCGCGAATAGCGATCTCGCCGACAGTGTGGTCGCCGGTCACCGTCTGCCACTCCTCGTCGACCAGGCACACCTCGACGCCCCACACCGGTCGCCCGATCGAGCCGGGGCGCGGCTCGTCGGCCAGATCTGAGAACAGCGCCAGCGGGGAGGTTTCCGAGAGTCCGTAGCCTTCGGCGATGGTCACTCCGAACCGCTGCCGGAAGCGGGTGTGGATCTCGACGGGCAGCGCGGCCCCGCCGGAGACCGCCAGCCGCAGGCTGTCGCCGATCTCAGCCGCGTTATCGGCGCCGGTGAGGGCGTCGAGCAGGGCCCAGTACATGGTCGGCACACCAGCCAACAGAGTGATGCGTTCGGTGCGCATCAGTTCCAGAGTCGCCGCGGCGTCGAAGCGAGGTTGCAGGACAAGGGTTGCGGCGATGGAGAACCCGGCGTTCATGTTGACCGTCTGCCCGAAGGAGTGGAACAGTGGCAGCACCACCAGATGCCGATCGGGCTGAGCGGGATGGCTGCTGAACTGCCGGTTGGCGGTGAGGGCGTTGAGCAGCATGTTCGCGTGGGTCAGCTCGGCGCCTTTGGGCGTGCCGGTGGTGCCGGAGGTGTAGAGGACGACTGCTGTGTCGTCGGGATTCCTTGCCCGCGTGGCGATTTCACCGGGATATGCCCGCAGCATGGCGGCTAGTTCACCGGGCTCGTCGACGTCCCGTGGGGCTGGGGAATCGATGAGGAAAAGGTGGCGGCAGTTCTGGGCCCGGTCGAACCCGGCGCGGCCGTACTCGCCGGTCGGAAGCTCCGGAGTGCCTTCGAAGCAGAAGAACGCCTTGGCTCTGGAATCGTCGAGGTGGTGGGTGATTTCGCGGTCCTTGAGCAGGATGTTCAGCGGTATGACCGCTGCTCTTGCCTTGAGGATGCCGTAGTAGATGATCGGGAACCACGCCAGATTGGGGCAGGTCAGCGCGACCTTGTCACCGGGTTGGATGTCGTGCGCGGCGAGCAGGTGGGCGATCTGGTTCGCGGCGGCGTCGAGTTGGGCATAGGTCAGTCTCTGATCGCTGGCGACGACGGCATCGCGGCCCGGGTTGCGGCGGGCTGTGTCTTCCAGCAGCACAGCGAGATTGAGCATGGTGAGACCTCACGGAATTGATGGGACCGGATCGGTTCCGGCCGGACGGTAGAACGTGACGGTGCGGTCAGACAGCCTGGCGACCCGACTCCAGGAGGGCTAGGCGGCGCAGGCCGGCCGGATAGGCGTACCGGCCCATGGTCAGGGCGGCGATGGCGCCGAGGTAGGCGAGGGGCACCAGTTGCAGGGCGGCTGCGAGCCCATACCGGTCAGCGAGAAAGCCCACGACCAGCGGCCCTAGAGCGAGACCGAAGACATTGTTGGCCAAGATGATCGTGGCGAAAGCGGTTGCCCGCAAGCTGGCGTGGGTGAGACTGGCCACCATCGAGGTCGTCGCTCCCGCCGATCCGGCCGCGGTCAGCGCTCCCAGCGCCAGCAGGGTCAGCTGGGCGGGACCGGTGCCTAGGCTGAACGCAACGGTGAGCAAGATCAGGGATATCGCGCAGTAGACCAGCGCACTGCTCCATTGGCGTGCCGAGTGGTGGTGGCCGATGCGGTCGGTGAGAATGCCGCACACGACCATTCCGGTCCCGATGAGCAGCACATATCCCGAGGCCGCGAGACCGGCGCGGTCGGTGGGCATGGAATAGGAGCGGTTGAAGAAGCTCGGCAGCCAGGCCATCAGCACGGCCCCGACGAACAGTTGCAGGCCACCTCCGATATAGGCACACCACACCGACACCGACGAGAACAGGCTCGACAGCGGTGCCCGCACGACACTGCCGGTCGACGTGGCGGCGACTGCTTCGGTCGCCGCGGATTCGACGAAAGCGTTTCGGCGCAAAGCGGATTCGGTGACCAGGACGCGGAACGTGCCGACCAGCAGCAACCCCAGACCGGCCATCAGGGCGAAAGTCCAGCGCCAGCCGATGTGTGCGGCGATGACACCGCCCAGCGCGACACCCAGGACCGACCCGAACGAACCGCCGGCCAGGAACGCTCCGCTCAGCGAGGCGCGCAGATGCGGGGCGAACACCGCCAGCATCACCGCGGCGCCGACACTGCCGTAGGCAGCCTCCCCGACTCCGACCAGGAAACGCGCGCCCAGCATCTGGCCGTAGCCGGTGGCGAGCGCGCACAGCAGGGTGGCCAGGCTCCAGGCCGTCGCCATGATCAGCATGCTGCGCACGCGTCCCCACCGGTCCGCGACCAGCGACAAGGGGAACGCCAGCAGTCCGACCATCAGGGCCACGATGCTGGTCAGTGATCCCAGCTGTGAATCCGACAGTCCCCATTCAGATTTCAGCAGCGGGAACACCGCCGAGAGCACTTGGCGGGACATGTAGTCCGACAGCATCAATCCGAAGGTCAGTGCGAACACGACCCAGGGGAAGGTCCGCGAGCGGATCCTCGATGTCCCGGTGGTCGTCGTCGACGAGTCGGTGGTGGTGGAGATATCCATGGCGCTTCCTCGAGCCTGGCGAATCCGACGGACCGACCTGGCGCGGCCGGAACCTGTCGACGAACAAACAGTGGGCGGTGCGCCGGCCGCGGGCATACGCGGCCGACCCACTCACCGGTGAAACATCAAGCGTGGTGCAGGAATCCGAGCTGGCCGGGCTGCCGGTTGGGCGGGAACCCGATCTTGGCCAGCGCCTCGTCGGTGCCGGAGTAGACCTCGTCGAACAGGTAGATGTCGCGTGCCTCCTTACACGAGGCCACCCCGCGGCCGAGCTCGTCGGCGATACGGACCATCTGCTCGACCTGTTCGACCGAGGTACGCCGTTCGCCCTTGCGGCCCCACAGGTTGTCCTCGATACCGACCCGCACGTGCTGGCCCAACGCGATCGCGATGGTGCACACCGGGGTGACATTGCGCATGATCGTTTCGATGGTCAGCACCGCGCCGTCCGGGGTCCGGCGAATGAACTCCATCAGGTCCGCCGGATGCAGCCCCGCTGCGCCGCCGCCGATCGCCACGTAATTCAGCACCAGCGGGCCGGTGTAGAAGCCGCGGCGAATCAACCGCTCCACCGTCTCGAGCTGATGCACCGTCCCGAGCATGAAATGCGGCTGGATACCGGCCGCGGTCAGCCGACACAGATGCTCGATGTAGAACTCCGGCCCGGCTTCGACCACCATGTCGCGGTATGCCTTGGCCAGCACCGGGTTCTGCAGCGACGTGCCCGCGATGTCATCATCGCTGAGCAGCTCCATGACGTTCATCTGGCTGGTGTTGATGGCAATGGTGACCTGATCCGGTTTCGGATCGAGCTCGGCCAGCATGTGGCGGGTGTCGTAGTCCAGCCACTTCGCCTGGTCGCCACCTTCCGGCGGCGCGAACGAAATCGACCCGCCGACCTGAAGAATCATCTCCGGCACCGCCTCACGCAGGCGACCCAGCATCTCGTTGAACATCTCGAACCGCTTCGATCCGTGGCCGTCGGCCTCGCGCACGTGCACGTGCAGCACCTGTGCGCCAGCGTTGTAGCAGTCCACCGCCTTCTGGATCTGCTCGTCCATCGTCACCGGAATGTCGTCGGAATCGCCGGGCAGGAACTCCGGGCCGTAGGGGGCCACCTGGATGACCAGTTTCTCCTGGGTCTCCGGCAGTAGCGAATCATCGAGGTAGTGCATGATCGTCCCTTTCTGATCGTTGTGGGTGATGCGGTGCGACGTGGGATTCAGCGCTGCTCCGCGCGGCGACGCTCGAAGGCGTCGAGTTCTTCGGCGAGTACCGGGACCCCGAGGTTGCAGGCATGAATGCCCAGCACGCTGGTCAGCTCGAGGACGGCGAGGATCTCCTCGCGCGACACGCCCAGCTCCAGGGCGGCGCGAATGTGGCGGCGCACCCCCGGCGAGTACATGTGCGTGCACGCGGCATCGACCGCGATGCTCAGCAGCTCCACGAACTGCGGGGACAACACACCACGGCGGAGCGGCAGCGAACCCATGGACATGAACTGCTCGGTCCACTCCGGATCCCAGTCGAACAGCCTGTCCCACAGCGGATTCCATGCACCCTGTGCGCGCATCGCGTCGACGACGGGAGTTGATGCGGGTACGGACTCGATGCTCACCGGCGGCTCCTGTGATCGTTTGAACGTGATAGCCGTCACGGTATGCGCGCATTTGACATCATGCTTGACTGATTGAGACACAATGTTTGACAATCTGGGACCGATGGATGGAAGAAGGAGATCCCCGATGGCTCCGATGGTCCGCAGCGCTGTCCTGTCCGGCTACGTCGATCTCACGCTGTCACTGGGTGTCGATCCGATGTTGTTGTTGCGATCGGTCGGTATCGGCGCCGCAGCGCTCACCGCCAGCGACACCTGGTTGCCCGCCACGGTGGTGAACCAACTGCTGGAGCGATCTGCGCACGAAACGAACTGCGGAGAGTTCGGACTGCTGCTGGCCGCGCGTCGCGGCCTGGCCAACCTCGGGCCCGTCGCGCTGGTGGCCCGCGAGGAACCCGACATTCGCAGTGCGCTGCACGTCGTGCTCCGCCACATTTCTCTGCACAACGAAGCGCTGCGCACCCGGATCACCCAGGCCGATCGCCTGACCACCATCCGCATCCAGGCAGCTCCCGAAGCCTCGCTCGGCCGGCAGTCCACCGAACTCACCGTCGGTGCCACCTGCCGCATCCTGCAGGAGTTCCTCGGCTCGGACTGGCACCCGTTGTCGGTCTGCTTCAGCCACAGCGGGCCCTCGCAGCGCGACAGCGCCTACCGGATCCTCGGCCCCTCGGTCGAATTCGAGCAGAGCTTCGACGGGATCGTGTGCTACACCCACGATCTCGATACCGCCAACCCCCTGGCCGACCCTCTGCTCCGCCCCTACGCTCGTGAGTATCTGCGTTCCCTTGCGCCCACCGGCGAATCCACCACCGAACAAGCACGCGCCGTCATCGAAACCCTGCTCCCCACCCACCCCTGCACAGCCGCCACCGTCGCCGACCGCCTCGGCATGGACCGTCGCACCCTGCACCGACATCTGGCACGCAGCGGGGAAACCTTCACCACCGTCCTCAACACCACCCGCCTCGACCTTGCCCACCGTTATCTCACCCACCACGACCGCACCCTCACCAACATCGCCGCCGACCTCGGGTTCTCCGAACTCAGCGCCTTCTCGCGATGGTTCCGCCACCACACCGGCCACAGCCCCAGCACGATCCGCAACCGCTGATCCTCCTCGGTAGCTGACAGACCCCGCCAAACAGGACGATGTCGCTGGTCGTGTCCCCGCTGGAGTACGACCTCAGGGTGTTCGGCGAGCCGCTCGGCAGTCAGCGCAGTCACGGGGAGCTGGTCGCGTTCTACAAGCGGCGCCTGGCAGGCACGGCGGCGCGGGTGGATGCTGGGTATCCGTCGAACACCGATCTGGTGCTCGACGAAGGCAAACCTGTACTGAAGCGGCGCACAGGCGGTGACCGGCGTCCGGAGGCGTTGAAGCTGCAGGCTGCGATCCATGAGCGGCTTCCGCATCGCGCATCCTGCTGGATGTGCTGACCCGGGTGGCGTATCTGACTGGGTGGTGGGGGCATTTCGGGCCGGCGTCGGGGTCGGATCCCAAGATCCGTGACGCGATGGCCCGGTACGTGATCACCGCGTTCACCCATGGTGGGAACCTGACCGCCGCCGAGGTCGCCCGGCACATGAAACACACCTCGGCGCACGAGATCTACACCGCCGGCAACAAGCACGCTGATGCCGGCAAGATCCACAAGGCGTCCGCGGCTGTGATCAACGCGTTCGCCACCCTGGATGTCGCCGGGGTATGGGGCGACGGGCAGGTGGTGGCCGCGGACGACTCCCAGATCGACACCTGGGAGAACAACCTTCTAGCAGGAGTCACATCCGTTACGGCGGGTTCGGCGGCATCGCGATGCGCCACATCTCCTCTACCTACATCGCGTTGTTCTCACACTTCATCCCGTGCGGGGTGTGGGAGGCGGTCTATATCATCGAGGGCCTGCTGCAGAACACGTCGGAGGTGCAGCCGGAAGTGATTCACGCCGACACGCAAGGCCAGTCGCTGCCGGTCTTCGGGCTCGCGACACTCCTCGGGTTCGATCTGCTGCCACGGATCCGGCATTGGCACGATCTGGTGTTCTACCGGCCCGATCCCGGAACCAGGTATCAGCACATCGATTCGCTGTTCGGAGACCACGCGATCGACTGGGACCTGATCGAACGCCACTGGACCGATCTGCTGCGGGTCGGGATCTCGATCCGGGAAGGCCGGTTATCGTCGGTGACCCTGCTACGCCACCTGGGCAACCACTCCCGAAAGAACCGCCTCTACAAGGCGTTCCGGGAACTGGGCCGGGTCGTGCGGACGATCACGTTGCTGCGGTTTTTGTCGGAATCAGAGTTGCGGGAGCAGATCACGGCCGTCACCAACCGGGTGGAAGCGTTCCACGGGTTCGTCGCGTGGCTGATGTTCGGCGGCAAGCTGATCGGCCACAACGACCCCGACCACCAGGAGAAGGTGGTGAAGTTCAACGAGCTCGTCGCCAACTGCGCGATCTACTCCACCGCCCTGGATATCACCGACGCCGCGAACGCCCTGGCCGTGCAAGGACATCCGGTCGACCCTGACGACCTGGCCACCATCACCCCGTACATCACCAGCACAATCCGCCGTTTCGGCGACTGGGTACTCAACCTCACCCCACCCGACGCCGAGCCGGTCACCCGCCTGGACCTCGAGCCACGCGCTCTGTTCCCGACCGACCTGGGCTGATGGCCCCCAGCTCGCCGGGTGCTGACCGAGGCCGCCCGGCCAGACATACTGAGCGGGTTTCGCATCAAGAGACGCGTGTGAAGTCGGTATTCCCAAAGGATGGAAGGTCGGCCGGTTTCCGGCGGACCAGGATGTGACTGGTCGCTTCGCTGGTGGTGCGACGACACGAACACGCATCGGGTTCCGCCGAACCGATACTGGAGGGTGCCGGGAATACGCCGTGACCGTACACCTCGGTAGCACGGTTCACGGTCGTCTCGTCCAACCGGTAGGGCTGCCCGACCGCCGGACCGAACAGCTCGATCTGCCCGCGAGTGATCGAGATCCACTCCCGCGCAATGTCGGTGAAGAACCCGATCCTCGACACCGGATACCAGTTCTGCTCACCGCGGTCGCTCACACCGCTGAGGCTAGCCCAACCCGCCGCTCATAGCCGTGCAATCTCTCGGCCTGGACCAACAGGCGGATAGGCGGTCCGACGGCAGGTTTCTGGCGTACTTGGGTCGACCCTCGTCTAGGACGATAGAGGAAAGCGAGGTGACGATCGCGAACCCACCGATGATCATCGCGAACGCGAGGCTGATCAACTCCTCTTCATCGAGCCTGTCATGATCCGCCAACGCCAGTACGTGGGATCGCCAGTCCGGTAGTGATCGCGAGCGCAGTATCGGTTGCTGGCGTCGAAGTCAGTTGGTGCCGACGACGGTGGTGTAGGTAGCGGCGAGGCCGGTGAGGAAAGCCGTGAGGGCGAGTTCGAAGCTGTCGTTGTCGATCTCGTCGGCGACCGCGCGCAGTAGGTGCGCCTGGTTCAGGTGAGGGTAGCGGTCGCGGTAGACCTGGATGTCGTCGGCGAATCCACCGGCGAACGAACCCACCGTCGAGCCCATCACCAGGTAGCGGGTGGCCGCGCCGATCATGGTGGCGTAGCGCGGCGGCCAGCCCGCGCTGACGAGTCCGCCGTGAACGGCGTCGGCGGCGCGCAGGTTCTCCGCGCGCCTACCCGGGCCCGCTGCCAGGTACGGCACGAAATTCGGGTGTTCGACCAGGGCTTTGCGGTAGCTACGCGCCCAAGCACGCAGGGCGGCGTCCCAGTTCTCGGTGTCGAAGGCCGAGGTGTCGACGTGGCTCATGATGCCGGTGGCGATGTCGTCGAAGAGCTCTTCCTTGTTCGGGAAGTGACCGTAAAGCGAGGCAGCTTGGACGCCGAGCTCGGCGGCGAGTTTGCGCATGGACACCTCGGGGAGCCCGTCGCGATCGATCATCTCCAGCGCGGTGTCGCGGATGCGGCTGCGGCTCAATAGCGGAACGCGCGGCCTTGCCATGCATCACTCCTTATCGAGACGGGATTCGACCGTATCACCGAAGTCGGACTCGACTCTTGTTTAACCGAACATCGTTAGGTTATGGTGGCCAAGTAAACCTAACATCGTTTGGTTCAGGAGTGGTCCGATGGATCTCCAGCTCACACCCACACAGCGCGATCTGCGCGAGGTCGCCCGTGCCTGGGTGGACAAGGAAGTGGTGCCGCACGCCGCGCGCTGGGATCGGGCCGAATCGGTGGACCCGGAGATCGTCGGCAAACTCGGCGCGCTCGGCTTTCTCGGGATCGGCATCGACGAGGACTACGGCGGCTCGGGCGGCGATATGCTCGCCTACTGCGTCCTGCTCGAAGAGCTCGGCCGCGGCGACAGCGCGGTGCGCGGCATCGTCTCGGTCTCGCTCGGCTTGGTCGGCAAGTCGATCGCCGGGTACGGCACCGAAGAGCAGAAGCGTCGATTCCTGCCGCCGCTGTGCGCGGGGGAGCAGCTCGGCTGCTTCGCGCTCACCGAGCCCGGCACCGGTTCCGACGCCGCGAGCCTGATCACCCGCGCGACCCGCGACGGCGACGACTGGGTGCTCGACGGCACGAAGATCTTCATCACCAACGGGACCTGGGCGGATCTCGCTCTGGTGTTCGCGCGGACCGGAGGACCGGGACCGAAGGGCGTCACCGCGTTCCTGGTCCCCACCGATCTGCCCGGCTTCGGGCGAACCGAAATCACCGGCAAGCTCGGTCTGCGCGGGCAGGCGACCGCCGAGCTCGTTCTCGATCAAGTGCGAGTGCCCGATGCGCTGCGCCTTGGTGTGCAGGGGCAGGGCTTCCGGATCGCGATGTCGGCGCTGGACAAGGGACGGATCGGTGTCGCCGCCGGGTGCGTCGGCCTGGCTCGCGCCTGCCTCGAGGCGTCCGTGCGGTACGCGAGCGAACGCCAACAGTTCGGCAAGCCGATCGCCGGCCACCAACTCGTGCAGGAACTGCTCGCCGACATCGCCGTGGCGACCGACGCCGCGCGGCTGCTGGCCTGGCGCGCAGCCGATCTCGTCGACCGCGGCGAACCATTCGGCACCGCCGCGTCGACGGCGAAACTGTTTGCCTCCGAAGCGGCGGTGAAGGCCGCCGACAACGCCATCCAGGTGTTCGGCGGCTATGGCTACATCGACGAGTACCCCGTGGCGAAGTACCTGCGCGACGCGCGCGTGCTCACCCTCTACGAGGGCACCACCCAGATCCAGAAACTGCTCATCGGCCGCGCCCTCACCGGCGTGAATGCCATCGCTTGACATCAGGAGATCGATTCATGCCCCACAGAACAGCTTTCGTCACCGGGGCCGCGCGCGGCATCGGTGCCGAGACCGCTGCCCGGCTCGCGGCCGACGGTCTCGCCGTCGCGGTCGTCGACATCGACGCCGACGCCGCCGTCCGCACGGCCGAAAGAATCGGTGCCGCAGGCGGCACCGTGATCGGCATCGGCTGCGATGTCACCGATGAGGATTCGGTGGCAGCCGCAGTAGCACACACCATCGCCGACCTGGGTTCGCTCGACGTGCTGGTCAACAACGCCGGCGTACTGCGCGACAACCTGCTGTTCAAGATGTCGGTGCAGGACTGGGACACCGTCATGGCGGTGCACCTGCGTGGCGCGTTCTTGTGCAGCAGAGCCGTCCGGCAGCACATGATTACCTACGGTCGAGGCGCCATCGTCAACACCTCGAGCGTATCGGCGCTCGGCAATCGCGGGCAGGCCAACTATGCCGCCGCGAAGGCAGGCATCCAGGGTCTGACCCGCACCCTCGCGATGGAACTGGGCCCGTTCGGTATCCGCGTCAACGCGGTCGCGCCCGGTTTCATCGCCACCGAGATGACTGCGGCCACCGCCGCGCGGATCGGTGTGAGCACCGAGGAACTGCAGGTCAAGACGGCCGATATCACCCCGCTGCGCCGGGTCGGCACACCCACCGATATCGCGAACGTGGTCGCCTTCCTCGCCTCCGACGACGCCGGGTTCGTCACTGGCCAGACCCTGTACGTCGACGGCGGACGCCGTCTCTGAATTGCGGAGATCATCATGCAACGAACAGTTTTTACCGACGAGCACGAAGCGTTCCGCAAAACGGCGCGCGCGTTTGTCGAGTCGCAGGTCGTGCCGGTGTACGAGCAGTGGTACGCGGCGGGCATCGTGCCGCGCGAGTTCTACCGCGCACTGGCCGAGCTGGGCGTGTTCGGGATCGAGGTGCCCGAGGAATTCGGCGGCGCCGGTATCGACTCGTTCAAGTTCCAGGCAATTCTCATGGAGGAGACCGCAAGGGCCGGTGTGTCCTTCGGTGGTTCCGGGGTGCATGTCGGGCTGTGCCTGCCGTATCTGAAGAACCTCGCGACAGAGGCACAGAAGCACCGCTGGCTGCCCGGCTTCGTCGCCGGCGAGATCATGTTCGCGATCGCGATGACCGAGCCGGGCGCCGGCTCCGACCTCGCCGGGATGCGTACCACCGCACAACTGTCCGCGGACGGCACCCACTACGTGCTCAATGGTTCGAAGACGTTCATTACCGGTGGCGTGCACGCTGACCGCGTGATCGTGTGTGCGCGAACCGCCGCGGCGTCGGAAACCGACCGCCGCTACGGCATCTCGCTGCTCGTCGTCGATACCAAGTCGCCGGGGTACACCGTTGGACGCAAGCTGGACAAGCTCGGCCTCAAGGTGTCCGACACCGCCGAACTGTCCTTCGACGACGTGCGGGTACCGGTCGAAGACCTGTTGGGCGAGCCGCACAAGGGATTCGGCTACCTGGGGCAGAACCTGCCGCAGGAGCGCCTATCGATCGCGGTCGGCGCCTACGCCCAGGCGAGGTCCGCGATTCGGTTCGCTCTCGAATACACCAGGGGGCGAACCGTTTTCGGAGAGTCGGTCGCCCACTTCCAGAACACCAAGTTCGAGCTGGCCGCCTGCCGGGCCGAGGTCGACGCCGCCGAAGCTGTGGTCGACCGGGCGTTGGACGCCCTGGACCGCGGTGAGCTCACCCCTGCAGACGCGGCGTCGGCCAAACTGTTCTGCACCGAGGTGGCCTCCCGAGTGATCGACCGCTGTCTGCAGCTATACGGCGGCTACGGCTACATCAACGAGTACCCCGTGGCTCGCCTCTACGCCGACAACCGGGTCAACCGGATCTACGGTGGCACCAGCGAGGTGATGAAGATGATCATCGCCAAGGACATGGGACTGTGACGGGCACCGCATTCTTGGTCGACGGCGTGCGGACGCCGTTCGGCCGCTATGGTGGTTCGCTGGCCGCCGTGCGTCCCGACGACCTGGCCGCCCACGCGATCACCGCACTCACACAACGGCTTCCGGGTGTGGATTGGGCCGCCGTCGACGATGTGGTGCTCGGCTGCGTGAACCAGGCGGGCGAGGACAACCGCAATGTCGCCCGGATGGCGGCCCTGCTCGCCGGGCTGCCGGTGGAGGTGCCCGGCGTAACGGTCAACCGGTTGTGCGCCTCAGGGCTGGACGCGGTCGGCTACGCCGCGCGGGCGATCAGGGCCGGTGACGCGAACCTGGTGATCGCCGGCGGCGTCGAATCGATGACCAGGGCACCATATGTAATACCGAAAACCGGAGCTCCGTGGGACCGTTCGGCGCAGCTGGCCGACACCACGCTCGGCTGGAGGCTGGTGAACCCGCGGATGGAAGAGCGATACGGCACCGACACGATGCCCGAGACCGCTCAGCACGTCGCCGACGAGTACGGCATCGCCCGCGCCGACCAGGACGCGTTCGCGTTGCGCTCACAACAGCGGGCCGCGGCGGCGATCGCGCGCGGTCGGCTGGCCCGCGAGATCGCGCCGGTGCAGGTCCCCCAGCGGCGCAGTGCGCCGGTTGTGGTCGATCGGGACGAACATCCGCGCGAGACCAGCGCCGCCGCGCTCGCCGCGATGCGTGCGGTGGTACCCGGCGGGTCGATCACGGCAGGCAATGCCTCGGGCATCAACGACGGTGCAGCGGCGGTCCTGCTCGCTTCCGAGAATGCCGTACGACGTTACGGTCTCACGCCGCTGGCCCGGGTCGGTGCCGTGACCTCGGCGGGCGTGCCGCCGCGGATCATGGGCATCGGACCGGTGCCCGCTGTCGAGAAGCTGCTCGCGCGAACAGGTCTGGGGATCGGCGAGGTCGACGTCATGGAGCTGAACGAGGCCTTCGCGGCGCAGGCACTTGCCGTGCTGCGTGGGCTCGGTCTGCCCGACGACGCCGACCATGTCAATCCCAACGGTGGCGCGATCGCCCTCGGTCATCCGCTGGGCGCCAGCGGCGCGCGGCTGGCGCTCACCGCCGCGATCGAGCTTGCCGAGCGCGATGCGCGCCATGCCGTCGCGACGCTGTGCGTCGGCGTCGGTCAGGGCCTTGCCGTCCACCTCCACCGCTAGGCATTCGTGCCATACCTCGCCATCGCTGCCGAACTCTAGGAACACCCGTGAATGCCACCCTCTCCCTGGCGAGCATCCTCGCCGAACCCGCCCGCCGCCGGCCCAACCATCTCGCGCTGATCGAAAGCGAATCGCGTATTACCTTCGCCGACCTGTGGCGCCAGGCGCGCGAACAAGCGGGTGCCCTGATCGCCCGCGGTGTGCGGCCCGGTGACCGGGTGGCGCTGCTGTGCCCGAACACCGCGGACTTCCCGCGTGCCTACTTCGCCATCCTCGCCGCGGGCGCGACGGTGGTGCCGGTGCATCTGCTGCTCACCGCCGCCGAGATGGACTACGTGCTGCGTGACAGCGGTGCGTCGCTGCTGGTCTGTCATCCGCAGGTGGCCGCGACGGGCGCCGCTGCGGCGAGTAGCGCGGGCATCGATGTCGTCGCGCCCGGCGATCTCGTCGGCGAACCGATCTCGGCGTTCGTCTCGCGCAGCCCGCTCGACACCGCGGTCGTGTTTTATACCAGCGGTACCACCGGGGTCCCCAAGGGTGCCGAGCTCAGCCATCTGAACATGGTCATGTGCGCGACGGTGAACGCCTTCGACGCCAACGAGATCCATCGTGACGACATCGCCCTCGGCGCGCTGCCGCTGTTCCACGTGTTCGGGCAGACGGTGTCGATGAACTCGCACTGGCGCGTCGGCGGCACGCTCGTGCTGATGCCGAGATTCGATGCGGCCGAGGCTGTTTCGCTGATGGCGGCCGAGAGGGTGAATCTGTTCCATGGGGTGCCGACGATGTACCTCGCATTGATCGAAGCCGCCGCGAACGCCCCGCAACTGCCTACGCTGAAGCTGTGCGTCAGCGGCGGTGCGTCGCTGCCCGTCGCCGTGCTCGAAGCATTCGAGCGGGTGTTCCGCGCGCCAGTGCTCGAGGGCTACGGGCTCTCGGAGACCTCGCCGACCGCGGCGGTGAACCAGCCGATCTACGGCACCGAGGCTGGGACCGTGGGGCACCCGGTGTGGGGTGTCGACACCGAGATCGCCGATCCCGGGATCTCGGACCGGATCGTGCTGCTCCCGGTGGGGGAGACCGGCGAGGTGGTGGTGCGCGGGCACAACGTGTTCAGCGGGTACACCGGAAGGCCGGAGGCGACGGTGGCGGCGGTGGTCGACGGCTGGTTCCGCACCGGTGACATGGGCGTGCGCGACGAAACCGGCCGCCTGCGGATCGTCGACAGGATCAAAGAGATGATTCTGCGCGGTGGGTTCAATGTCTATCCGACCGAGGTCGAGGCGGCGCTGATCCGGCATCCGCGCATCGCACAGGTCGCGGTGATCGGAGTGCCCGACGAGCACTACGGTGAGGAGATTGTTGCGGTCGTCGTGCCGGACGGTGAACTGACCGAGCAGGACGTGATCGACTTCGGCAAGGAGCAGGTCGCGCGCTACAAGTACCCTCGCCGCGTCGAGTTCGTCACCGCGCTCCCGCTGGGCCCCACGCACAAGGTGCTCAAGCGTGAACTGCGCCGACGTTTCGGAGGAGCTGTATGACAACGGATTTCGCCGATTTCGACGCACTGCGCGCCGCGGTCGGTACCGAACTCGGGGCCAGCGACTGGATCACCATCGATCAGGAGCGCATCGACCGTTTCGCCGAGGCGACAGGCGACGATCAATGGATCCACGTCGACCCCGAACGCGCCGCCGCTGGGCCCTATGGGCAGACTATTGCCCACGGCTTCCTCACCCTGTCGCTGCTGGTGCCGATCACCCGTCAGGTGATGACCGTCAGCGCGGCCCGCATGGCGATCAACTACGGTCTCGACCGGGTCCGGTTCCTCGCTCCGATTCCGGTCGGCGGCCGGATCCGCGGCACAGTGACACTGACCTCGGTCACCGATGTGCCCGGGGGAGTGCAGGCGTTGCGCCACGTCGCGATCGAGCTCGAGGGCGCCGAGCGACCCGCCTGCGTCGCCGACGCGATCGCCCGCTACCTGCGCTGACGGTGCCGGTATAGCAACCTGTCCGGAGGCTGTGCGGCGATCAGGCGCTGTGCGCCGACCGGATGTTGGCACCGCGCCCGGCTGCGTGGAGGTTGTCGATCTGATCGTCGAGGCGACCGGAATGGAGAGCGGCGGTCGTAATGGTGTCGCTCAGGCAACTGCGGCGTCTGCGATGGCGCGTTCGAAACCAGATAGAGCGCCGGTAGTCAGCCAGATGTGTGGGTTCTTCCGGATTCGATCACGGCAACAGCCACAGTTCCTCGCACGGCATTCGACAGAAGTCGATGCAACCGTCGTTGATCTCGACGACCGAGACATCGGGGTGGTGGCTCTCAGCCCACTTGTTGAGGAAATTCTGAACCGCCGTCGAACATCCGACGAAGTCGAATACACCTGCCATCCCTATGAATCGAATGTGGGTGTCAGGTTCACCAGGTCGGGGAGAGAATCGTTCGCAATGTGGTTCGGAGTGCATCGGCGCTCACCTGCTCGACCGGTGTGTCTGGATCACGTTCGTCACATCGTCATGGAGTGACCGAACGGGTGCCAGGTGGCTCCGTAGCGGTGATAGCCGGATTCGGTGACAGTTGCGAACCGGGGGAGCCTCGGCGGAAATCATCTGTCGGTGATTGCCGCGATGGCCTCGACCTCGACTGGGCTGCCAAGTGGAAGCGCGGCTACTCCAATCGCAGATCGGCTGTGTCCACCCGTGGTGCCGATGGCTTCGTTGATCAGCTGGGATGCGGCGTCGGCCACGCGGGACTGCTGAATGAAATCCGGTGAACTCGCCACGAAGACTGTCAACTTGACAATTCGCAACGCGCTGCCTGCCGCGGTGGCGGCTTCGAGTTGGGATAGAACATTGAGAGCGCACGCGCGAGCACAGGCTTCAGCGGTGGCAAGATCGATATCGGCGCCGACGATGCCGGAAGCCACAAGTTGCCCGTCGGTGACAGCAAGTTGGCCCGAGATGAACAGCAACTCTCCGACTTCGGTCGTCGCGGCATATCCGCCACGTGGAATCATGACAGCGGCATATTCATACCCAGGTCTGCAAGTCTTTGCCGTATCGAAACTCTCATGGTTGCAATATCTTTCGGTGAAGTGCTCGGCTTGGCAGCCGTGCGTTTGATGGGCCTCGCAATTTGGCTTGCCTGCGCGGGGTCGTACAGATCTGGTTGTCGCTGGGGCAGATCGTCGGGGAAGAGCCTCAGGCGGCTTATCATGTGTTCCGAAGCGCTGAAGTGCCGGTGCACAACGGTCCAGATGGCAGGTACGCAGCGTTCAGTGGAATGTCCGGGGACAGCATGCTCGAAGCGATCCGGCTGGACTTCCCGGTGGCGCCCGAACGAGGCGGGCAGCACGACAGTCTTCATTGTCTCGGTGAACTCTCCAGCTGGCCGCGGCAACGGACACTGGTAAGTCGGTCCGGCACCAATTCAGCACCCGGGTCATCGGGCTCGCCGTAGATGTGCTGTGGTTACCGGCTGACGTCGCAGCGAATCTCGCCACCGGCCGATACGGGTCGACTCTTCGATCAATATTCGCCACGCACGAGATTCTTAGGGCTCTCGCCCGCCGCAAATCGGGTGATCTCATCGGCCACGATGGCGTAAGCGCGGTCGAAGTTGCCGCGACTGCTACCGCCGATATGCGGTGTCAGCAGCAGACCCGGCGCTGTCCACAGTGGATGATCGGACGGCAACGGCTCCGGATCGGCCACATCCAGCGCAGCACGCAGCCGTCCGGAGGACAGCTCCGCGACCAATGCGTCTGTGTCCACCAAAGTTCCACGCGCGGCGTTCACCAGCACGGCACCGTCAGCCATCCTGGCGAGGAACTCAGCGTCCACCATGCCCACCGTTTCCGAAGTCACCGGCACCATCAACACTACGACGTCATATCGACCGAGCAGCTCGGGCAACTCGTCCACTGCGCGCACCTGGTCACGGGCCACGGTGCCGACCAAGGTCACGGTGACATCGAACACCTCCAGCCTCCGTTGCAAGGTCGTACCCAAATCACCTGCGCCTACAACCAGAATCCGTTTACCTCGCAAACCGTCTGTCTGGTGATGCGCCCAGCGATGTTTGCTCTGCGCGTCGGCGAACGCCGTCAAGTCCCAGTAGAACGTCAACAACACTGCTAAAACCCACTCCGCGACACTGCCCCCATGAGCTCCCCGAGCGTTGGACAGCTCCACACCCGCGGGCAGTCGACCGATCCAATCCTCTGCGCCGGCAGTCAGCAGCTGAATCAGCCGTAGCCTTGGCAAGCCGCATATCAACTCGACTGTCTCGGAAGGGTGGGCGAGAAACCGCGGAACGAGCACCTCGGCATCTTCGGCGTCCACTGGCAGCGGTTGGCCGTGGTCGAAACGCAATGCCCGAACCCCGTTGATGCGCGACAACACCTGCCGCCCGTATTCATCTGGAACCAGAACGGTGATCGCATCGATGCCAGCACCTTTCTGAGCCTCGAAGCGCCCCGAGCTCGATCTGGATACGGACGGCCCATTCTGCATCTGGTTCACGCCGGCCCCGCCGCGCTAACGGCTTGGCGGATGGTGTCCGCAACCGCCTGCGGATGGGTGATCTGCGGAACGTGCGCACCGGGAAGGGTAACGAGACCCTTGCTGAGCAATTCTGCAAGCCGGCGGGCGCCGACAACGAGGAACTCCGGGGACTCCGTTCCGTGAGCGATGGTCAGCGGGACGGTCGGCTCTGTGATGTCCACAGTCAGTGTCGCCAAGCCTCTGTCGATGCCCAATAGAGTTTCGGCGTTGCCCAGCATTCGTTCGACTTGGTCGACGGACATAGCGCCGTAGGCCTCGCCATTCAGTGTTCTCAGCAACGCGTCTGCCGCCCCGCGCAGGTCACCTTCCGCTATATATGGTGCTGCTACCTGCCGCAATGGGGCGTGTGCTTGCGCAGGATCCGGAAGCAGTGACGCCAGAAATGGTTCGTGGAGGATCACGAGCCGGACCAGGTGCGGATGGCGCAGCACCAATGTCAGCCCGATGGCGCCGCCCAAGCTGTTCGCGTAAACCACCGCTGGCCCGAGTCCCAACGCATCGATCAGACCTGCGGCATCTGCTGCCTGCTCGTCTATCGAGGTCGTTGTCCATCCCTCCGGGCGAGGGCTGCGCGAATGCCCGCGCCGGTCATAGCTGATCACTGTGTGGCTATCGGCAAGCATCGTGGCGACGGTCTCCCATGCGCCTGCGTCGCCGAATCCACCGGAGATGCAGAGGATCGGCGGCCCGTCCCCGCGAACTTCGTAGTAGATCTCGGTGCCATTGACTGACGCCATACCGTTGCTGGCTGTTTCGTTGTTCACGATGTCTCTCTCCGGCTTGATCTGTGTCATCGCCCATTGGCCTGAAGACGCTGCAACTCCCAGGGGTCGTGAGCGGAGATGAGCGTGACTTGATCGCCGTGGTCGCGAACCAGTTCGCGCAGCCGCGCTTGGGTGCCGAGCCGAAGGTCGTGATGAACCTCGGCGGTAGTCTGCACAAAGTCGAGCAAGGGGTGTGGATGATGGTCCACTTCCACTTCGCGGTGGTAGTAGTAGGCGTCACCGCAATGCAGGATCCATTCATCACCTGTGCGGACGGCGACGCCGGCATGACCGGCGGTGTGACCACCAAGTGGAATCATCAATATTTCGCTGGACAGTCCTTGTGCCCGCTGAGCGGTGAAGCCGAACCACTCGTCGTTGGATTCTGGGGCATAGGACACCCAGTTCGGTCCATGCGCCCAGTGCCCGGGGCGATACCGAAAACTCGGCGCTTCGGCGAATGCTGCTTCCTTCTCAGCGCCCAGAACGTGTACCTGCGCATCAGGAAAGTCGGGCAGGCCGCCGCAGTGGTCGATGTCGAGGTGCGTAAGGAAGATGTGTCTTACGTCGTCGGCCGAGAACCCGCGTCTCTCCACTTGGCGGATGGCGGTCTCTTCTTCGGAAAGCACCGGCTGGGACATCTCGACCCACGCGGACCCCAGCACTGTATTCGGGTCGTGCACGTCGTCGAGACCCAAACCGGTCTCGATGAGTACCAAACCATCCGAATCGGTCTCGAGGAGAAGACAGTGGTTTACCGCGTGTGCGGATTCGAGACCTTCGTAAGTGGGCTCGATCATCCGCACGGAACCGCAATTTAGGTGGTGAATCTTCATGTCATTCGCTTTCGTCGATGGTTTTGGCTACGAGATCGGCCATCTCGGTGCCGACTGTCTGCACCCACGTGACGTCGTGCTTGACACGGGCAAGGAGCAGGGCCCCCTGCAACGACGACAGGATGAGCGCGCCAAGCCGCTCTGACTGCGGGCTCGAAACCGCCTGTGAACGCAAATAACCGACGAGGCCGTCCATCCAACGGGTGTAAACACCGTCGCAAGCGGTCCGAATCGGTTGACTCTCGGCGGCGGATTCCAACGCCACCGTTGCCACAGGGCAGCCTTCTTGAAACTGGGAACTTTCAAGGTTGCGCGCTAGCAGGTCGAAGATCCGTAGGATGCCCGTCCGCGCGTCAGGGGCATCCGCCAACGCGAGGCGAAGGTCCTCTCCTAGCCGGTTGCCTGCCAAGGCCACCGCTTCCACCGCCAGTTGCTCCTTACCCCCAGGAAAATGAAAGTAGAGCGAACCCTTGGGGGCATCGCTCTGCGCGAGTACCTGGTTCAATCCGGTCGCGTTGTAACCCTGCCGCTGAAACAAGTCGGCAGCCGCCTCCAGGACCCTTTGCTTGGTGTCAATTGCCATGTTCAGCACAGTAGACCGACTGGTCTACTGATGCAATAGACCAGTCTACCTATTTTGAGGACGCCGCTTGGCGAATGTGGGCCGTAGCTCGCGGGCTCACGGGGTTGAGGAGCGGCTCCGCCCGATCCGGCGCTCCGCGCGGAACATCGAGCGGTGTTGAGCTGTAGGTGATTTCATGTCGTCGTGACCGACGAGGGCGGCGCCGGTCGGTTCGGGCTGCCACGTTGAGCTGGAGTGGTTCTTCGACCTCGATGATGGGGACCGGAGGCTGATCGCGGGTCGGCGTGGGACTACAACTAGTTGGGCTTCGCGTTCGAGATGGTGAGGTGCCGCAGGTCTTGGATGGCTGCTTGGTCCACACGGGTTTGTATGACCTGCGAGGTGGGGATATCCATTGTCGCGCAGTACACATCGCGCGAAATGGTTGTTTACCGCGACAGCGGCCATATCGTACTCGGCGGCCCACCAGAGGGGGTCGCCGCGTAGATGGTCGATGTCGGACAGCACATCACCGGGCATGCGTTCCACAGGCACGACCCGATGTCTGACCGGCCCGTCTCCGAGCTTTGTCACTGACTCTTTGAGTTGGTCCATGACGGTGTCCAGTCTTCTGTGGCCGAAGATGTCGAGCAGGTCTCCGGTCGGGGTGCGCACAGCGCTGTGGTCGGCGACCCATTTCCCTTTGATCTGTCGGTCGATGGTCACGATGGGCCAACCGGTCATGTGGTGCAGCGTGGCAGCCAGCTGGTGGCACGACCCAAAGCCATACATTTCTATGGCGTTCCTGTCGATCTTGTTCGCAGTGAGGACGCCCCCGCTCCATCCATTGAAGTTGGGGATGGGGAGCATGACCGTTGCCGTTTCGCTGAAGTCGAGCGACAGGGGGTTGCGGCGCCAGCTTTCATTACCCTGGCCGACGGGGGCGACCCCACCAGGTTCGCTTGCAGGCTGTGGTGCGCGTCCGCTGTCGTCGCCGACGACGGTGGATGCGTGGCGTGGCCTTGTCGCGCGAGTGTGGCGCTCGGTGAGGTGAGGTCACCGGCTGCACGTTCGATCTCATCTTTGCCTTCCCGGTCGGCCACGGAGGGTCCGTGGCTGACCCGCCTGAGTCCGCCAGCGGACTGGCGAGGCATCTGCTCCGCACCCTCGGCCAACGTGAGACCCAAGTCCGCCAGCCGCTGGGCAGTTCGAGCAACAACTTGGCCACCCGCCCGGTCACTACATCACCACCGACCAGACGTACGGTTTGATCCCCGGTTTGGTCACTGCTCGGCGAACTGGGATCCGGCGCGGTAAAGGACGCGCTAGATGGTGGCGAGCCCGACGGAGAAGAGCAAAGGTATATGGCAGAGTCGGGTCGACGAGAATGCGCAGATAGTGCAGGTGAAAATCGTTTGGCACGGTTCGGTGCTCTATTCTGAGATCGCGTGACTTGAATTCGGTAGCGGAAACGGCTGCCATGTCATTTCTTTTGCATCAGGGAGGGCCGTCCGCGTTAAATCTACTTGGCCAACGCACGGGCGTTCAATAAATGGCATTGCGGTGGGACCCGGCAAGGCGCTCTCAGCACTACCTATCACCTGATCGGTTGCGAGCCATTCCTGAGAAGTCGGCTGAGTTACTGTCCGGCCGCTTTTGAAGAGAGCTTCAAGGTCACCTGGGGTGCGCACAACCCTGCGTGTCGCAGCGGTGGCGGTGTATCTCCCCGTTCCCCGAATATTTTGAATCCATACCGCTCATAGCGCGCGACCGCCGTGGTGCCCATGGTTGTTTGAGTGTAGACATCGACGTTCCCTAGCCGGCCGAGCGCCGTCCGCATCAAATCTCGGCCGACTCCGGTGCCGTGCCAATTCGGATGCACGTACCATGCATTCACCATTCCGGCGCCATCGTCACGTGTCGACACCCAAATTAATCCCGCAACCGTATTGTCGGCCGTGCAAGCTGTCCACAGCCCCGGCTCTCCCGCCATGGCCAGCCGGGACCAGTCCACGATCTTCCGCGGGCCCAAGTCGGCCAGCAGGAAATCATCGAGGTTCTTTGACCAGTTTGCGATCATCCGCGGGTCCAAGTCGGCCAGCAGGACATCACCACGCCTTATTGCCTCCAGGAGTTCGAGGTAGGCGGCGCGCGATGCCAGCACATGCGCACGAGCGATCCCCGGCCCGTGCGTCGCCTGTGCGGGTCCGACAATTGCGGGTCCGACTTCGTCCGGCGTCAGATCCAGATATTCCGACGGCAGTCGGTTGTGGGGATCACCGATCGTGGATCGAGACGGTGTACCGGACGAGCGCATCGTCCGCACCGATTCGGGCTCTGCGGCATAGGTGATCCGGCCTGCGGCCCGAATATCGTTCTCATCAAGCCTTTTCGCCGCCAGCTTGGCTGCCTCGCTGAAACGTTCGACGGATTCGGCCTCCATCTTGGTTTTCCGGTCGAACATATCGGCCACGATCTTTTTGAGCTTCTGGAATAGCTGTACGATTTTGTTATCCAAGGATCGACTCTGTTTCATGTGTTCCCGCCAGGATTTCGCGGTGAAATTCCCGAAGGCCCTGCTCGCCGATTTGTTAGGTGAACCGCTCGATGTAGGCAGCGATCTCGGCTGGCAATAACGCCGCCGGCAACTACCGCCGCAAACGATCTCTTTCGAGAACGAACGGCCATCGAACAATGCCGCTCGCGTTGAAGTCGACGAAATCCTGAACTATCCCGAGCGCGGGATATCTTCCCGCCGGTGTTAGCGGGCTGAATTTGATCGAAACAAGTGACTTCAGATAATCGGGAAGGCACTCCCTCCCGATCAGCCACAGGTCTTGATTATTGCTCCAGGTTGAGACACCCCCGGAGCTGCCCATTTCATTGTGTTGGCCATATTTTCACCTCTGCGGCCCAGCGGGCGGCTCGTTGTTCGAATCCGCTGAAACGCCCGAATACCATCTGGGGAGTCGGCTGGCCGCGCCATGATCATGGCTGGCGACAACGGTGACTTCGTTCGTGAGGACGTGGAGGCGGTGGATCGTGTCGAATGCCGCGCCCTCGTGGTCGTGGTCGATGATTCGGCCGAGGAACGGCGCCGTGCCGCGAAGGAGCGTGGCTTGCAGTCCGTGCCAGATCGAGTCGCCTGCCAGGAGAACCCGGCTGCCGTCGTCAACCGCAAGGAGAACACCGACGCTTCCCGGGGTGTGCCCGGGAAGGTCCACGAGGACGACCGACCCGTCACCGAAAACGTCGTGGCTGCGTGTGAAGGTTGACACCGGGGGGCCGTCCAGTTCGTACAGTTGGAAGGTGCGCCCGAGGAGAGGACCTCGAGCGACCCCGAGCGGCGCCACCGGTCCTGCCAGCGCCCAGTCGTGTTCGACGGCGTTGGTGGACACGGGGATCGAAGCCGGAAGTTCCAGCAGACCCGACACGTGGTCCCAGTGCAGGTGAGTGGGCAACGCGAAGTCGATGTCGGCGACATCCACGTCTACCCGGCCGAGCATGTCGGCCAGTCCGATGACGGGCTTCTCCGGAGCAACGAACCTTTGCAACGGCTTGGCCAGCTGGGGCAGCACTCGTTCGTGAACGTCGGCGCACACCGCTGGATCGACCAGGAATCGAGCCTTCGGATGCTCGACGAGGAAGGTCGTCATCCCCAGACGCAAGTGTCGAGGATCGCGTACGCCTTCGGCGATGAGGGCGGTCGGGGCTGTCTGCCCGGTTTGAGTAAGGGCGGTAAGACGGACCGAAGCACGGGCAAACGGCAGACCCGCGTCGCTGATGCTCGCCAGGACGCCTTTATCGGGGCGACGGGGCCGGAACATGCGGGCAGGCGTTGCCGCGAGCGCGCCGCAGCACGCGAGCAGCGTCGGGAGGGGCTTGGCCCGACCCAGTTCGGCATCGGTCCAGTCTGTCGATTCCGTCATGGGAAAGCCTCCTCAGCGATCAGGGACGTGACCTTTGTCTGAGACATGTCACGATGGATGCCGTCTTGCGTACGACGCTGCGTGGCATGGCGGCGAATCTCCATGGGAGTCAACCTGACACTTGAAGCGCGGTTCAAGTCAAGTGAAGGGGGTGCAGTCCGCACGTCCGCAACCAGATACGCCCGGCTCGGCACAGGAATTGAATCGGAAAGGTTCGACTGTCACTCTCCGCATTCGCAGGGACTCGCCGACGGCCTCTGGGTCTGTGGCGGGGTGTCCCTATGGTTTTCGTCAAGCCGCAACGGGTTCCGGTGTCCGGTAGGGCTGTTTGGTTTTGAGCATCGCGAAGAGGACATCGCAGCGTCGTCGGGCCAGGCAGATGAGGGCGGCGTTGTGCTTCTTGCTCTCGGCGCGTTTGCGGTCGTAGTGGGTGCGGCTGGCGGGGTCGTGTAGCGCGGTGAACGCGGACTGCTGGAAGGATGTAAACCGTGCCCAAGCCCTACCCCCAAAGAGTTCCGCGAAGCCGTCGTCCGGGTCGCCCGTAACCGGGAACCGGGCCACCAGCTCAAGCAGATCGCCGCCGATTTCGGAATCAGCGATATTGGCACACCGACATCTACGAGCTTCGTGACGGCCGCTGGCAGGTGATCTGGCCACAGGCCACGCATATCCAGGCGCTGTCACAGGCGAGTGACATTGACGGTGAACTCCCTTGGTCGATCAGAACACGCGCCCAGCCGCGATAGTCCGGATCGGGTGGCGATCCAGTCGTGAATGCTGTCACGGGCAGGCCGAGTCCCGACCGAAGTATTCGGCGTCGTCGCGGTCGCGCGGGCAAGTTCCACTGATCAACCCGTTTCTACTGGATCGTGATCACCGTTCGGGGCGGGCGAACGCGCGCGCCACCAATATATCCGTATCGGAACGAACGGGAGATAGGCGAATCGAACCACCGCGTCCTACAACATATTTCGAGTTAAGCGCCGGACTCTGTACGGATCCACCGCTACCCCCATACCCCTGACAGCATCACATTCAGATGCATACCGGACGGTACTCTCGGATTGGCAGGGCACGAGCGGGCGAACCGATCGCCACGAGGAGCAGCAGCACGAAGGTAAGGCCGATCAGGCCAAGTCCGACCTGAAGGATGCGGGCGAGAAGGTCAAAGACGCATTCCGCCACTGACTCGACGCTTGCCAGAGTCGACACCGAGCGGGTGACCCTCCGGGGTCATCCGCTCGGTCCGCACTCGGCATACTCGCACGCAGGGCATCGGCTGATCGGGAACCGCCAGAAGGTGGGTGCGGTTCCGGTGCTAGGTCGCGATGATCGAACAACGATCTCACACCGGCGCCCACTCGAAACGCGTCCGAAGCCACGGATTTCTCCGGGGATCTCGGTGGGCACATCCGCCGTACGAATCGGCTGATTCGTACCTGAAGTTGACCAATCCCCTAATCCTTCACCTAACTCCCATCGATCCGACCGTAGGCGCGACTATGCCAGGTACGTTCGGGATTGCCGATGGGGCAACGAATCACCATTCGAGCGTGCTGTGGAGGCGTCCACATCACGTCGCTCCAAGGCACTGGACCGCCCCCTTCCGGTTCAGTCTCGGATACGGTCGGTGCGACCGCCTCGAGCGGGGCGGCGCATCGTCCGGCCCGCGGACGACGAGGCCTTCGCGGAACGCCAGTGCTGCGTTGCACTGCAGGAGGGGCTCGCTCGGCTTGCTGGATGACCGGCTGGCGGGGGAGAATGATGGATACCACGGCGCGGGCCGGAGAGGCGCGCCGCCGGGCATCCCGACGGGTTGTGACCCGCCGCTTCGCCGGTGGGCCGGAAAGTGGGTGCGCGTGCCGGTCTGGCGCCTGCGGGACTTCCACGATGACGACCTGGATCAAGCCATCCAGCTGTGGGACCAGAACCGCCAGTCCGACCTGCCACAGCCGGTGTTCCCCCTGTCCGAGGTCGTGTCTGCGGCCAGGAACGGTCAGCCCGCCGTTGTCGCGCTCGTCGCAGAGCAGGTGGTGGGCCTTGCCGTGGCACGTGTGGACGGGGAGCGTGCGTGGATCGTGCTCATCGCGCTGTCGGGCTCGTGGCGCAACCGAGGTCTTGGCAGCACGCTGATCGCGGACATCGAGCGGCGTCTGCGTGGATCTGGAGTGCGCCGCATCAGCGCGGTGCTCGCACCCGGGGCGACCGGGGCAACGGCATTGGAGAACTCCGGGTACCACCAAGTCGGCGGACTGGTCTTCCATGAGAAGGTCCAGCACCTGGGTGCGGGAGACGCGGGACTGCTGGCCGAACTCGGCGGCCGGATCCTGCCACGGGGCCTGTGGGAGGACCTCGTCGGCATGCGGGAGGCAAAGGAGACCATCGAGAAACGGATCGTGCTGCCGTTGGCAGAGCCCGACGTCGCCGATCGGTACGGCGTGACGCCACCGAAGGCGGTGATCCTGTTCGGGCCACCCGGCACCGGCAAGACCAGTTTCGCCAAAGCCGTGGCGTCCCGCCTGGGATGGCCGTTCGTGGAGTTGTTCCCCTCCAGGTTGGCATCCGACGGGGCCGGCGGCCTCGCTGCGTCGCTGCGCGACGCCTTCTCGGACCTGGCCGAGCTGGAGAGCGTACTGCTGTTCATCGACGAGGTCGAGGAGATCGCCGCCGCACGTTCCGGCGTCGCCCTCGACCCCGGCCACGGCGTCACCAACGAACTTCTCAAACTGATCCCCGCATTTCGGGACCACACCGACCGGCTGCTGATCTGCGCCACCAACTCGTTGCGAACCCTCGACCCCGCGTTCTTGCGGCCCGGACGGTTCGACTACATCATTCCGGTCGGCCCGCCCGACCCGGCGGCTCGCGAGGCCATCTGGAGGCGCTACCTGGGCCCGGCCGGGGAGGCGGTGGACCTCGACGCACTTGTGCAGGCCAGCGAGATGTTCACCCCAGCAGATATCGAATTCGCAGCCCGCAAGGGAGCTCAACGCGCCTTCGAGCGCGAGGTGACCCATCGCAGCGGTCAGCCAGCTGGCACCGACGACTTCCTGGCGGCCGTTGCCGACACCCGGCCCACCCTGACCGACCAGGCGCTCTCCAGCTTCCACGAGGACATCGAGCACAACCTGCGCATCTGAAAGACGGATACCAACTCCGTCCGACGCACGCCCCGGAGCAGCATGCCGCGTCCGCCGCACCGGCCTTCGAGGCCGGCTGAGGGGAGCGTGGGACAGTAGCGACGGATCGCGGGGCCCGGCGGCGATGACGGTTTGGACGCTGCCCAGAAACTGCTGGCCGACATTCTCGCGACCGGTCACACCCTCGAGGAGTTTCTGACCTTCCTGCGGATCGATCCGCTGGCCGACACGATCTGCCTGCCGTCGGTGCTCGAGCCGTGGACCTACCCGCTGTAGTCACCGATCACTGACGTTGCCTTCGCCGAAACCAGCCCGCGCACAACGGCTTTGGTGTACGCTCGTCAGCGTCCCAGGGGAAACGGGATGTTGGAGAGCGGATCGGCTTCGCCCAAGCCCCCGCGATCGCTGTGGTGAGGTTCGCTCATTGCTGGAGCCTCACCGTCCAGCGGAACCACCTCACCTGAATATCGGCGTGTGTTCCCAATTCGCATGCCATGTACACGGCCATCGTAATAGTCCCGTGATCGGTGATGAGGCCTGCGGCGAAACATCTGGTGCGTGGTCGAGACGCATGAGGAAAAAGCCAGCTACGAGGCTCGGGCCGATATTCTTTTCCGGCAGATCGTTGGGCGCGTGCTCAGCGTTCGGCGGGCAGAATCTTCGAGGTCAACACGACCCCAGCGCCGAAGAGCGTCCCTGAGCCGACCGCGAGAACGATCGAGTTGGTCAGTGCCGCGATTCCGAGGGTGAATATCAGGCAGGCCATCAACGCCAAGGTTGCGGTACCCCATTCCACGCCCATGATCCGGGTTGGCTGGTTCTGTATCGCTGTCATATCTGCGGGCTACCCATCGCTGACATTTATCAAACCGTTACCTACGGTTGCAGGATGCAGGAGCCCGTCAATGCAACCGCCCCGCCATGCCCCCGGCGGGTTCACGCGATCGTCGCAACACTCTCGATTTGAGAGGTTGCGGCGATCGTGTCGTTTCAGGAGGATTTGGCCCGGTTCGGTGATCAGCTG